>NZ_OY762276.1:2307500-3694656 GCF_963665445.1 uncultured Desulfobulbus sp.
CCAGCTATCACCGAGTTTGATTAGCCTTTCACTCCTATCCACACCTCATCCAAGCAGTTTTCAACCTACAATGGTTCGGGCCTCCATTTCGTGTTACCGAAACTTCACCCTGGACATGGATAGATCACCCGGCTTCGGGTCTACCCCATGCAACTTGACGCCCAGTTAAGACTCGCTTTCGCTACGGCTCCACCTAACGGCTTAACCTTGCTGCATAGGGTAACTCGTTGACTCATTATGCAAAAGGCACGCTGTCACATCACATGGATGCTCCAACTGCTTGTAAGCTGACGGTTTCAGTTTCTATTTCACTCCCCTCCCGGGGTTCTTTTCACCTTTCCCTCACGGTACTGGTTCACTATCGGTCACTAGGGAGTATTTAGCCTTGGAAGATGGTCCTCCCGGATTCCCACAAGGTTTCACGTGTCTCGTGGTACTCGGGGACACCCTAGGGTGGGTCAAGATTTCGCGTACTGGATTATCACCATCTCTGATCGGCCTTTCCATACCGTTCCGCTATCTCTCACCAATCCCATGTCGGGGCCCCACAACCCCTACAAGTAAACTTGTAGGTTTGGGCTATTCCGCGTTCGCTCGCCACTACTTGCGGAATCTCAATTGATTTCTTTTCCTGAGGGTACTGAGATGTTTCACTTCCCCTCGTTCGCCTTCAGTACCTATGTATTGAGTACTGAATGACAGAGTTTGAACTCTGCCGGGTTGCCCCATTCGGAAATCTCCGGGTCAAAGCCTGTTAACAGCTCACCGAAGCTTATCGCAGTTTTCCACGTCCTTCATCGCCTCCTAGTGCCAAGGCATCCGCCGTCAGCCCTTAGTAGCTTAACCATAAGTCTTTTTTAAACTAAGTTTTGCTCTAAACGCTTGTTTGTAGTACTTCGATACTTTATCGTGCTTCCATCCGAAAATGGCGCTGCACAAGCATCGAATCTACGATTTAGATACCCTGCTATTCAATTGTCAAAGATCTATAAACTCTAAAAGTTTAAAAGAAGATGATGAATATCAAAAAATATTCACCACCTTGTCTTAACCTTTTAAGACTGGTGGAGGTGAACGGGATCGAACCGATGACCTCCTGCGTGCAAGGCAGGCGCTCTCCCAGCTGAGCTACACCCCCATACGATCCGATCAAAGCTCTGCTTGGTGGGCCTAGGTGGACTTGAACCACCGACCTCACGCTTATCAGGCGTGCGCTCTAACCAAGCTGAGCTATAGGCCCATGCCCTTGATCTCTCAAAACTGAACAGTAATAAAGCGGAGTTGATCCCATACAGGGTAATCCCTGTATCTTTCCTTATAAAGGAGGTGATCCAGCCCCAGGTTCCCCTAGGGCTACCTTGTTACGACTTCACCCCAGTTACCAGCCATACCTTGGCAGCCTGCCCCCTCGAAAGGTTAGCTCAACTGCTTCTGGTACAACCGACTCCCGTGGTGTGACGGGCGGTGTGTACAAGGCCCGGGAACGTATTCACCGCGGCATGCTGATCCGCGATTACTAGCGATTCCAACTTCATGGAGTCGAGTTGCAGACTCCAATCCGGACTGAGACCGAATTTATGGGATTGGCTCCATTTCGCAATGTCGCTGCCCTTTGTATCGGCCATTGTAGTACGTGTGTAGCCCTGGTCATAAAGGCCATGAGGACTTGACGTCATCCCCACCTTCCTCCGGTTTGACACCGGCAGTCCCTTTAGAGTGCTCAGCCGAACTGCTAGCAACTAAAGGCAAGGGTTGCGCTCGTTGCGGGACTTAACCCAACATCTCACGACACGAGCTGACGACAGCCATGCAGCACCTGTCTCCAGGCTCCTCCAAATGAAGGCACTCTCAAGTTTCCTCAAGATTCCCGGGATGTCAAGACCAGGTAAGGTTCTTCGCGTTGCATCGAATTAAACCACATACTCCACCGCTTGTGCGGGCCCCCGTCAATTCCTTTGAGTTTTAATCTTGCGACCGTACTCCCCAGGCGGTCAACTTAATGCGTTAGCTGCGACACAGAGGGGATCAACACCCCCTACATCTAGTTGACATCGTTTACGGCGTGGACTACCAGGGTATCTAATCCTGTTTGCTCCCCACGCTTTCGCGCCTCAGCGTCAGTACTCAGCCAGAAAGTCGCCTTCGCCACCGGTATTCCTCCCGATATCTACGAATTTCACCTCTACACCGGGAATTCCACTTTCCCCTCTGGTACTCAAGCCTGACAGTTTCAAATGCACTTCCACGGTTAAGCCGTGGGCTTTCACATCTGACTTACCAAGCCGCCTGCGCGCCCTTTACGCCCAGTGATTCCGAACAACGCTTGCACCCTCCGTATTACCGCGGCTGCTGGCACGGAGTTAGCCGGTGCTTCCTTTAGAGGTACCGTCAAACATAGCAGGTATTAACTACTATGCACTTCTTTCCTCTTGACAGAGCTTTACGACCCGAAGGCCTTCCTCACTCACGCGGCGTCGCTGCGTCAGGGTTGCCCCCATTGCGCAATATTCCTCACTGCTGCCTCCCGTAGGAGTCTGGCCCGTGTTCCAGTGCCAGTGTGGCGGATCATCCTCTCAGACCCGCTAACCATCGTCGCCTAGGTAGGCCATTACCCCACCTACTAGCTAATGGTACGCAGACCCCTCAACATGCAGTAGCTTATATCAGAGGCCACCTTTACTTACATACCTTGTAGAAAGTAAGACTATCCGGTATTAGTCAGCCTTTCGGCTGGTTATTCCAGACATGAAGACAGGTTATCTACGCGTTACTCACCCGTGCGCCACTTTACTCAGGACCGAAGTCCCTTTCGCGTTCGACTTGCATGTGTTAAGCACGCCGCCAGCGTTCGTTCTGAGCCAGGATCAAACTCTCCAGTTCTATATCCTAGCCAATCACAAATGATTGGACTTTATCCAAATCAAAAACCAAAATTACTTGGCCCGCTCTATTTACTGTTCAGTTTTCAAAGATCAAAAGCGCTGGCCATGCTTGCCAGCCGCGTCAATCATTTTATCATGCTTTCGAATCGCTGTCAATCTTTTTTTTAATCTTTCCAGCCGATTCCGTCGCTCACAACTCAATGATGCGTTGCGGCGAGCCACTAATTAACCCTATTTCGAATTTTATCGCAAGCGAAAATTTAATGGCAGGTAGATTTTCTTACCTTCTTCCGATATCAGTCGCTCTTGCTTCCTATGCTTTGCTCCCATAATACCGTTATTTTCAATTAAGCCGCTGTGCAGCATAAAAGCACCTCTTTATGCTGCACGCTCATTCTTCTTAAACTGGGGCTGTCCTTTTCGGTGAAGTCATGTACCACCGGCATAGCCGGTGGGTACGGCATACGGCTCCGCCATTTAACTCTATGATTATTATTTCTCCTTGGACTAATGACGAACGGAGCTCCTTCATCACACCATCTTGATGACCATCATCGTTGTCTGATACTCGATTACCTGCTGCTCACGCTGATTGAACCCTTTGTTTTTATATATGAAAAGGAAGCGTTCCGGATTCTTGGTGGGACGAAGGTCAACAACCTCCGCATCGGCGGTCAGAGTATCTCCAAACACGACGGGCGAGGTGATCTTCATATTGTCGACCCCTATATAGGCATAAATTTCATACCCGTCCTTGGCAAGCATCTCAGCAATCGTATCGGCATGGTGAATCAGGCCGTCAACCACGGTAAAAATAATGGGTCCGGCCAGAGAGCGCTCTTTAAACCAGGTCTTTTTGGCATATTCAGCATTACTGTGCACCGCCATGTTGAACCAGGTGAGCTGGTGCAGAATGGAAAAATCACCTTTGTCCAGGGTCCTGCTGACACGACACGGAATTTTGGTTCCTGCTGCTACTGTACCCATAATCGACTCCTTTTTTGTGAGTTATATTCAGTACGGACAGTTTCTTACGCATTGACATCGACGACAATATGACCGGTAATCTTGCCTGCCAGAAGTTCTTTGGCATACCGGGGCACCTCTGCAAGCGGGACAACAGTATTGATGATCTCCAGGGCTTCATCGCTGATATCGGTGACCAGTCGCTCCCAGGCAGCCACTCTGCGTGGCTTGGGACAACTTACCGAATCGACCCCTCGCAGACTCACCCCCCGGAGAATAAAGGGCATGACCGTTGTCGGCAGATCGTATCCGGCCGCTAGTCCGCAGGCAGCCACACAACCGCCATACTTCATTTCCGCGAGAATACGTGCCAGGACCACGCTCCCGACATTGTCCACGGCGCCTGCCCATTTCTGAGTTTCAAGCGGTGCGGGTGCAGTGGACCACTCTTCCCCGCAGGTAACTTCTTTGGCACCGATTTTTCCGAGATATTCGTGAATGGCAGGTTCTTGAGAGCGGGTAAGCGCCGTCACCTCATAGCCCAATTTACTGAGGATCGCCACCGCGTTGCCGCCCACGCCGCCGGTGGCTCCGGTAACAAGGATCGGACCTCGGTCCGGGGTCACCCCGGCTTCCTCCAAGGTCATAACCATGAGCATCGCGGTGTACCCGGCAGTACCGATGTACATCGCTTTTCTGCTGTCCATACCGCTGGGGAGGTGAATCAGAAAGTCGGATTTGATCTTGGCCATCTGGGCGTAGCCGCCCCAATACCGCTCGCCCACGCTCCACCCATTCAAGATGACTTTATCGCCTGGTTTATACTCGGCAGATTTGGATTCAACCACGGTTCCAGACAGGTCCACTCCCGGGACAATCGGAAAGACTCTGAAGATTTTGTTCCGATTTGCAAATCCCAACCCTTCTTTATAGTTCAGCGTAGAATAGTCTACCTGAATAAGCACATCTTCATCAGGAAGATCAGCCTCCTGCAACTGTTTCAGAGACGCTACCAGTTCATTTTCTCCCTTCTCAACCACAAGCGCCTTAAAACTCCCACTCCTTGCCATTTTGTATGCTCCTTTCGTGTATGGATGATTGCTACCAGATAAGCTTTATCCTGTTCCAGATAAAAAATACACACTGTCTTTTCTTAAAAAAAACGGAGAAACATAAGTTTGAATTTTTTAAATTGTACCTTTCAATGCTGTAATTCGCTACAAAAACAAAAATTCGTTCTCTGCACTGCACAAAAAGATGGGTGAATTGCTCATCAGTCTCGGGCCATTGCCGTACCGTCGATCATTTAAGGGTTTATTCTGTGCTGCAAAAGTGATAAAGGGTGAAGTTCTTGGAACGTGAAGATCCTCTTCGAGGATACAGGAACATCCTGGCGATCAGGGTTAAAATAAGAGGATCTCAACACCCCATCGTTTCGATCCGGGGTCACAGAATCACGCCGACCGGTGTCAGGCATTGAGGCTTCTTCATTTATCGAACAGGCTCTCCGGGTTACTGTGCCGACAATTGGATGTGACAGCCTTGTGAACCAAAAGATGCGTTCGCAGATTCCTCTCTGGTCGCTGGTTAAAAAGGTTACAGTATGCCCCTCATCTGCGAAAATGTTGCGTTCACCTACCCTGCAGCAGAACACCCTACTCTTGCTGACATTTCGTTTAACCTCTCCTCCCCCGGATTCCATTCCTTCTTTGGCCCTTCCGGCGTGGGCAAGACCTCGCTGGCAAAAATCATAACCGGCGATATTAGCGAATATTCCGGCAGGGTGGCAACCGACGGGCTTGAACATCTCCTCTATTCCCACAACAAAGAACGGCTTCCCGGCTGGTCAAACATCGACCACCATTTATCGCGGGTCATCCCTCCCTCGATGCTGGCCGAAAAGGACAAGCTGGTGGAGATTTTCGGTTTATCCGATTGTACCCACTCACGTTTTGACCAGTTGTCCATGGGCCAGCAAAACCGGGTCAATCTGATACGCTACCTCCTGCAGGACTGCGACCTGCTGATCATGGACGAAGGCATGGCCAACGTCGACGAACTCACCCGGGAAAAGATCATCCTAACCATCAAAGACATGTTTCCCGAGCGCTATTTCATCTATATCTCCCACAATGTGATGGAGGTTGCCAAATTCTGCGATTCAATCCTCGTGTTCCGCAGCAGCGGTAAATTTCCGCAAACCGTTCTTATCCGCGGCTGTAATATCAGCGGGGAAGAGCTACTCACGACCGCCGCGCTGGATGCCACCCTGCTGGAGATCATGAATGCTGCCTAAACGTATCTTCCAGTTTTTCGTCATCTACGTCCTTTTCATTGCCGGACTGATGAGCTTGAAATACAGCCTGCACCTCTCGAATTATGTGATCCCCGCTCCTGATGCCCTGCTGCAGACGCTGGCTGGAGAATATCGCCAGTACAGCCTAGCCACGATCAATACCATGACCATAGCGGTCATCGGCCAGATTGTTTCGGTGATCATGGCCTTTGTCATCGGTATAATCGGCCGCCAGTCCACCTGGCTTGGCTCATTTATCAAGGTCGCTGCCTATAATATACAGGCATACCCCATTGTCGCGCTGGCGCCGATTCTTTTCATCCTCCTCGGTGATGGCTTCATCACCCGTCTGCTGATCGCAGCCATGATCTGCTACTTTCCGGTTTTGCTCTCGGTTCTCGGGATCATGTCCAAGCCGATTGACGATATCGAGCATTTTTACCGGGCCACCGGCCGCATGCGCTGGCAGCTTGAGGTCAAGATTCGCACCTTTGAAAATTTGGCCCAGCTGACCACCGTTATCGCAGGCAGTGCAACTCTAGCCATGGCCGGAACCATTGTCGGGGAATTCATCGCCGCCAATGCCGGCATAGGATACAACATCCGCATCGCCCTGTATCAGAGCGACCTGGGCAAGATACTCGTTGCCCTTCTGTTCATCGGCATAACCATCGCGATCTATCAGGCCCTGCTGGAATTGCTGGGAGCGGCAGTCAAACGAACCTGGACAGGTAAATGATATGCCTTGCCTGCAACAGACAAAAGCATGAGGAGAAGGCCTCCTTTTTGAAGCAACCAACGAAGATGAAAAACAGAACAAAACGATACATCCAGTGTGCTTTTTACCTACTGATGGCGACGCTGCTCTTCACTAACATTGCACGAGCGCAAGATAAGGTGACGTACCGCCTCAAATGGCTCCGCAACGTCAGCGTCGTCGGTGCCCTGTACGCTGAAACCAACCATCTGTTTGCAAAGGCAGGGCTTGATGTTGAGGTCAAACCGGGTGGACCGGAAAGAGATGCCATCCGCGAACTGGAATTGGGCCAGGCTGATTTCGGCGTCGCCTCCGCGGATCAGGTCTTGCGCGCCCGGGTCAAAGGTTCGCCGGTGGTGGTGCTCGCCCAGCTGTTTCAGGTGAACCCTCTGCAATGGATCTACCGCCCCGATGGCCTGAAGATCGATGGGCTCTCCGACCTGAAGGGCAAGGTCGTCGGGGTGACCTTTGGCGGCAATGATGAAACCATCATGCGAACGCTGCTGGCCGAAGCGGGTCTGAGCGACTCGGATGTCAAGCTGTTCAGCGTCCGCTATGATTACACCCCGTTCTACCGCCGCCAGGTTCAACTCTGGCCGGTCTACCGTAACGCCCAGGGCCCGATTCTCACAGCCCAACTCGAAAAAGAGGGAGAAAAAACAGTTTTTTTCAATCCCGCCGACTTTGGTGTGAAATTTGTGGCCAATTCCGTGGTCACCCATGCTCGGACCCTGGAGGAAAAGCCGGAATTGGTACAGCGTTTCGTGAACGCCCTGTTTTCCGGGTGGCAACAGGCGCTTGACCCCAACAATGAACAAGGGACTCTGGCCATCCTCCGAAAATTCGATCCCGAGACGCCGCCTGCCATTCAAAGCCAGCAACTGAGGATAACCCGCCAGCTGATCCAGCCACATGCCGCGATCGCCATCGGCACCATTGACCAAGAGGGCTGGGCGCAGACCCAACAGATAATGTATGATCAAAAACTGCTTCCGAAGAAAATCGATCTCAAGGAGATCCTCAAGCCGGCCAGCACCACCTTCAAATAGGCGCAATCCGGTCACCGCATACATCGGTCAAATCAGGCCGTTCTGAAATCCGAGGTGGCAGGAAAAGGTTGCCGTCGCCTTCGCATTGGCCATCGCCACAAGGAAACCCTTGCCAGCATACCACCATGTAGGCATCATATTCCCCGTTTCGCTCCCTCCTTTCCGTGGTTCCCGTCGTTGGCTATCGGTTGCAGAATATATCCCATCCCCTTGTTTTTCATCATTTTAAAATCCCCTCTTTCTTTAAACGGCTGACGCTCCCAGAAGAACAAGCCAGGTCTCAGTTGCCCCGCCACAACGCCTCACCAATCGCCTCAACAATCCGGCACGGTTCTTGGAGTGGTTAGTGCAAAGCGCGTACGGAAAGGAGCGAGGCCCAGACACAGGTGTTCGGGCCGGACAACTTCAGCTTTTGCCCCTCCATCCCTCAACCAGGGGTTGGGTTGATTGGGATTTAAACCATTATTTCAAACAATTAGGAAGAAAAGCATTATGATGACCGGAAAAGAACGCATTTTACGTATCCTCGACAACCAAGAAACCGATTGTATCCCCTGGGTACCCTTTGCTGGTGTCCATGCAGGCAAGCTCATTGGTTGCGATGCTGATGAACTGTACAGCAACGCCGATAAGTGTTTTGAAGCAATACAAAAAGTCAACGAGCTGTACAAACCGGACGGCCAGCCGATTATGTTCGATCTCCAGATCGAGGCCGAGATCCTCGGTTGTGATCTGCTCTGGGCCAAAGATGCTCCACCCACAGTGGCCAGTCACCCCTTGGCCAACACCGACGACATTCCGGACAAAGTTGTCCAGCCGAGCGAAGGCCGACTGCCGGTCGAGATTGAAGTTATTCGGCGGGCCAAGGAAGCATTTGGCGAGACCACCGCTCTCTACGGCCTCATCACCGGCCCCTTCACCCTGGCCCTGCACCTGCGTGGCACCGGCATGTTCATGGATATGGTGATGAACCCTGATTACGTTCAGAAGCTCCTTGCCTACTGCAACACCGTCTCCAAAGACGTGGCCAAATATCTGATCGAAGCAGGGGTGGACGTAGTCGCCGTGGTTGATCCATTAATCTCCCAGATCTCCCCCAAACATTTCGAGGAGTTCATGCACGTCCCCTTCTCCGAGTTGTTCACCTCCATTCGCGAGCAGGGAAAAAAATCCTCCTTTTTCGTCTGCGGCGATGCGACCAAAAAACTCGACCAGATGTGCCTCACAGGTTGCGACTCGATCTCAATCGATGAAAACGTCAATCTTGCCGAGGCCAAGACCATCTGCGACAAGCACAACGTCGTTTTGGGCGGCAATATCCCTCTGACCACAGTCATGCTCTTCGGCTCACAGCAGGATAACATGAAGTGCGTGCTCGACCTGATCGACTCCCTGCCCTCCACCCACAACTACATCCTCGCTCCCGGCTGCGATCTTCCCTTTAACACCCCTCCGGAAAACGTCATCGGCGCAGAACAGGCCGTTCACAATCAGGAATCGGTCAAGGAGATGGTGCGCAACTACGAGTCAACCGAAATCGTTTTCGAAGGTACACTCCCGGATTACAAGAACCTGGAAAAACCGTTGATCGAAGTTTTCACCCTGGATTCCACCGCCTGCGCTGCCTGCACCTACATGCTTGCCAGCGCCAAGGATGCCAAGGAAACCTTCGGCGATAAGATCGACGTCATCGAATACATGTACAACGACCCGCAGAATATTGCCCGATGCCGTGAAATGGGTGTTGCACAGCTGCCGTCGATTTACATCAACGGAGAACTGAAACACTCCTCCATCATCCCTTCTCGGGATGAACTCAACGCTGAAATCAACGCCGTGCTCTGATCGTCGTTTTCGTAAAAGGCCTCGAGAACGACGTTTCGTTCTTGGTGACGTACTGATTTTACTTATACGACTCCAAGATTTCTGACTTTTTGCGAGGCTTTCATGGATGTCGTTCTCGGAAAACACTCCGAGAACGACGTCCCTTGCTTTCTAATGTGCTGATTTTACCTAAAACTATTCCAAGGTTTCTTACTTTTTTGATGCCATCATGATTCCCTACCTCTTTATCAGCGGTTTCCTTGGAGCAGGCAAGACAACGCTGCTCAATAATCTGCTCAAACGCTACAGCCACCTAAAAATCGGGGTTATTGTCAATGACTTCGGTGAGTTGGCGGTCGATAACATGCTGATTAACAAAGAGGGCGTCACCGGAGAGATACTGGAGTTACGGGCAGGGCAGATCTTCTGCTCCTGCCTGTCAGGTCAGTTTGTCGATTCGGTCCTCGCTTACCAGGCCATCCAGCCCGATCTGCTTCTGGTTGAATGTTCGGGCCTGGCCAAACCGGCCACCTTGGCCGATATTGTCCAGGTTATCGATAATAAGGCCCCGGGCTGTTTCGACTATGCGGGCATGATTGCCCTGATCGACGGCACCCGTCACAGTGTTCTCGAACAGAGCCTCATGGTCGTTACCGAACAGATAGAGGCAAGCGATCTCCTACTGATCAGTAAATCGGATCAGCTGGAGCAGAGCCAGTATCAGGAACTGCAGGCCCATCTTGAGCAACAGTATCCGAAGAAGATTGTTCTCCCCGTTTCCAAGGAGCAGATCGAACAGGATCTCGTCGCCCTGCTCAAGGGGGACCAAAAGGCCTTTTCCCAAGTGGATAGTGCCAAACATGCCGGTTGGGGCGAACTCGGACGTCCGACGACCTTCACCCTTGTTCCGCCGCCGATGTCGCTTGCCAAGATCCAGGCCACCCTGCTCCCCTTTCAGGATCGCTGGTATCGCCTCAAAGGCACCCTCATGACCTCTGACCTGGGACTGCTCTACTTCGATGGTGTTCAGGGATCTCTCGGATTCAAGGACTCTGCCGGTGCCGACGAGCTCGGTCTGATGGTCATCACCCACGACCATCAGCTGGAAATGGACCTAAAAACCGCTTTTCACATTACGCCCAGCCTTCAGCCGCTGAACATCGCAATGCTGTAGCGATGGCGGGTGGGGGCATCTTGGGATCTCAACGCGTTCAGAGGACCTGGATCCGCGCAACCTCTGTTCCGTGATTGCCTAAGCGCAGGTTGTCACCAACCGTTATCGGCGAAACTACTGAGCTTTTCTATTCGACAATGTAGAATATTTGTCGTTCTCGTAAAAAGGCCCGAGAACGACGTTTCGAGCTTCGTAAGTTACTGATTTTGCGATGCCTGACATTTATGTTTTTGACTTTTTACGAAGCCATCATATTTGAGACTGTCAACTTCGACTATGAACGATTCACTGGAAAATTGCCCCTGTAGCGGCAAAAGCGTAAGCAATCTGGCAGCGCCCTGGGTCCTGCTCACCCTCCATCAAAACCCATCCCTCCATGGCTATGAACTGACCCGTATCATCCGCGAGCATATCGAGGCATCAGGGATGCACATCAACATGACAGGGTTGTACCGCCACCTGAAGGCATTGGAACAGCGGGGCATGCTGGTTTCGCAATGGGATACGGATGCACATGGTCCCGCACGACGGACCTACATGCTCACGGAAAATGGCAAAACCTGCCTCTTTCACTGGATGGAAACCCTGCATACCCAAGCCAGGCTGATCAATGCCTTTCTCAATCAGGCATACCGCCTCTTTCCAGAGCGAACCCCGAGCACATCCCCCGGCTTGCCCATGCACTGCAGCTGTCAGTAGAATATTACGATATAACATACAGTTAGCAGTTAACACCTTCAAGAGAGTCTGATGTGTAATCCACGAGAATTTTGCGGCGAAACGCTGGGCACCTTTCTGTTGACCTTATTAGGTTGTGGCTCGGTGGCGGTCACTGTCCTCTTTGGCGCCCATCAAGGGCTTTTGCAAATTGGATTGGTCTGGGGAATAGCCGTTTCCTTGGCCATCTATCTGACACGGCACCTGTCCTGTGCCCATCTCAATCCTGCGGTTTCGATTGCCATGGTCGTCGGCGGGCGGATGCAACCAAGGAGATTGACCGGTTATCTTGCCGCCCAGTTTATAGGTTCCTTTCTTGCTGGCCTGGTCCTGTACCTCCTCTTTTCCCCCTCCATCGCAGCTTACGAAGCGAGCCACAACATCATCAGGGGAACGGCGGCATCGATCAAAACGGCGGCCATGTTTGGCGAATACTATGCCACCCCTGGGAGTGGTGCGGTCGTTTCTCTTCCCCTGGCAATCTTCACCGAAGCCTTTGGCACCTTTCTCTTGGTGATGATGATCTTTGCCCTGACCGAGGGGTGTAATGTCGGTCGGCCCGACGAGGCCCTGGCCCCAGTTTTTATTGGCCTGACCGTCACCTCCATCATCTGCCTGGCAGCGCCGCTCACCCAGGCAGGTCTCAACCCGGCACGGGATTTCGGACCGCGCCTGGTTGCCCGGATGATGGGCTGGGGGGATGCGGCCTTCCCAGATCAGCAGTGCGGTTTTTTTTATATCTATATCCTGGGACCGATCGGCGGCGGTGTATCGGCCTCCCTCATGTTCACTCTATTTCTTGAAAAAATGATGAACAAACAGTCTTGCCGCTGTGATTGTTCAAATCAGATACACTCCCAAAAGGTTCAAAATCCATGACAACAACTCGATTACTCTTCATTGGCGGATTTCTAGGCGCGGGCAAGACAACCCTGCTGGATAATATTTCTCAAAGGCTGATTGATCAGGGGCAAACGGTTGGCCTCATCACCAACGATCAGGCCCCGGCATTGGTCGACACCCTGTTTCTCGCCCAACATGACAAAGAGGTCGCCGAGGTGAGCGGCAGCTGTTTTTGCTGCAATTTTGAGGGACTACTTGACGCAATCCACCAACTTCAAAAAGAGCCCCAACCAACGGTAATCCTTGCCGAACCGGTGGGCAGTTGCACCGACCTCTCCGCGACCATACTCCAGCCCTTGAAAGAGCAACTGGACAAAGATCTTGTGCTCAGTCCACTGTCGGTGGTGGTCGATGCCCAGCGGCTGCGCAATCTATTTCAAGGGCATTCCACTGGTCTGCACACGGATTCGGAGTATATTTTTCGCAAACAGATGGAGGAGGCCGATACGATCGTGGTCAACAAGATCGACAGAATCGATGCAAACGAGATCGCCGAGTTGCGGGGCCAGTTATCCAGGCAATTTCCCAACGCATCCGCCTTTTTCCTCAGTGCCAAGACCGGGGAGGGCGTAGAGGAATGGCTCGATGCAGTCATGGAGCGCAATGATTGCGGCAACCATATAGTTGAGGTCGATTATGACCGCTACGCCGAGGGAGAGGCTGTCCTTGGCTGGCTCAATGCCACCATGAGCCTCGAGGGATCAATGACCGATTGGAAAGAATTTGCCGCCAACCTGATGGCGGAGCTTGGCAGGCAACTGGATCAAAGAAACGTATCCGTCGGCCACGTCAAAATTATCCTTTCAGATACAGGAGCCGCGCCCATCATCGCCAATCTGACCGGAACGCAGGAAACACTTGACGTACGGGGGGCCGCGATCATAACACCGACGGCCCAGCTGACCATCAACGCACGGGCAGAAATGACGCCGCAACAGCTGGAGATCCTTGTCCGCCAGACCCTTGACTCGGCATGCGGCAACACCCTCGCGTTTTCGGCCCAGACCTGGCAAAGTCTGAGCCCAGGCCGTCCCACTCCCACCCATCGCTATGCCCATGTTGTCCCTTTTGGGGCATGAAAGGGCCCTCACGACAAGTTGTCCGTCTATGTCCGGCCAGGGCAGAGATGTGTGCAGCCCTGTAAAAACAAGGTGATCGAGCATGGAAAGAAAAACGTCATTGATGCGAAAATTGGTGGAACAGCTCACTCCCCTGCTCCTTGTGCTGCTTATCTGGACAGCCGTAGCTCTCAGCGTACAAGTTTTGCGCGGGGTCAGCATGCCGACCCCCTGGCAAACGGCCGAGCGCTTGTTCACCCTCCTTGGAGGAACACCTCTTGCGGGGCACAGCCTGTACTTTCACCTCAAGGCAAGTGCACTCCGCTGGCTCTGTGGATCTTTCATCGCGACGATATTAGGCATGAGTTACGGCCTGCTGTCTGGCGGTGTCCCCAAGGTTGCCCAGGCAACACGAGGCATTCCCGAGGTTTTACTGATGATCCCCGGCCTGGCCTGGATTCCCGTGGCTATCCTTCTTTTTGGCATTGGTGAGGGATCGACCATTTTCATGATCGCGGTTGCCGCTTTTGCCCCCCTGGCAGTCAATGTCAGAGACGGCATCCAGGGGGTGAATCCCCACCTTGTCCGTGCCGCACGCATGATGGGAGCGAATCAATGCACCCTGTTTTTCCAGGTGCTGCTTCCTGCGGCACTGCCGGCATTTATAACAGGGATGCGCCTCAGCCTCGGCACAGGATGGCGCGTTCTTGTTGCCGCAGAAATGGTGGTGGGAACGGGAACAGGACTGGGATACTCCATTATTCAGGCACGTTGGTCCCTTGATTATACCGCCGCCTTTGTCTGCATCGCCATCATCTGTCTTGTCGGCCTCACTGTTGAACGGTTTCTCCTCCAGGTTGTCGAACGCAAGACCATCAACCGCTGGAACCTTACCCAGGATGCACCATGATTCGATTTGAGCATGTTGGCATGTCCTACGACTGCAGAAAGAAGTTAGCCGAAGATCCGGTGTTGGTTGATGTGCACTTGCATATCCCGCCAGGAGAGCTGGTCTGTCTTCTCGGCATCTCCGGCTGTGGCAAAACGACCCTCCTGAATTTGGCTGCTGGTTTTCTTCGACCAACGACCGGGCAGGTTCTGTTTGCAGGAAAACCGGTTCAGGGCCCTGGTCCGGAACGCGGCATGGTCTTTCAGGATGCCACTCTTTTCCCCTGGCTCACGGTTTCCGGCAATATCGGTTTTGCCTTGAAGCGACAGGGGATCAGGGGCGAGGAACTCGAACAACGGCTGAATCAGTATCTTGCAATGATGGATCTTGTCGACCATGCGGGCAGCTTCCCCTGTGGGCTGTCCGGCGGAATGCGGCAAAGGGTGGGCATTGCCCGAGTGCTGGCGATGGAGTCCCCCCTTTTGCTCATGGACGAACCGTTCAGCGCCCTGGATGCCCTCACGCGGGAACGGCTCCAGGAGGAACTGCTGCATATTCATAAAAAAACTGAAAAAACTATTCTTTACGTGACCCACAGTGTCGCCGAGGCCGCCTATCTGGCAGATCGTATCATCATTCTGCGAGATGGCGGTGTTGTGTTTGACAGCCCCCTAGTTGCGCCCAAGCCACGGCAGCGTACAGCCAGCTCGACGCTTGCCCTGGAGAAACAATTGCGGGAAATATTGTGTTCGAAAAACAACAATGCAGGAAAGAAACAGAGGGAAAAACAATGAGAAAATTCCATCAATGTATAGTGGCAACACTTAGCATCACCCTGGCTCTACTGGTTTCCCCAGCCATGGCACAGGCCACGGATACCATCAAGTTCGCGTTCCAGGATCGTATCGGCAGCGTGCTCCCCATCATCGCGGTCAGCAAGGGGTATTTTGCCGAACAGGGGCTGCAAATAGAGCCGCTTCGATTCAACAGTGGACCCGCCTGCGCGGAGGCACTCTACTCCGGCGCAGCCGACATCGGTGCAATGGGAGATACAGCCGCCATCATCACGGTGGTCCGGGATCCGCGCTATCGAATCTTTGCCAGTCATGCAACCGGGGAAAATCGTCATCGGCTCATGATCCGCCAGGATGGGCCGTTCACCAGCCTGCATGATCTCAAAGGAAAACGGTTGGCGGTCAAAAAGGGGACATCGACCTATGGTGGCCTGCTTGCCGCCCTGAAACGTGACAAGATCGATCCAGCCGCCATGCAGATCATCGATCTTGCGCCGCCAACAATGGTTACCGCCTTACAGTCCGGTTCCATTGACGCCTTTGCCGCAAGTGAGCCAACCCCTTCTATCGCCGAGGAAAAAGGCGCCAAACAGCTGATCACCTTTGGTGGCCTGGAAAATCTCTATCCTCTTGTGATGCTGGCTCGAAACGATTTTTCGACAGCGCATGCTGCGGCGATGAAGCGCTTTGTGGCAGCCCTGACCAGGGCAGAGGAATATGCCCATACTCATCCACAGGAAGTTATTGACTTGATGTCTGCTGAAACCGGCCTTTCTCCGGTATCGACTCGTTCTGCAATAGCGCGCCATCAATACTCCCTGCGTATGGATGATAACATTCTGACAAGTCTGAAAAAAACCGCCATGTTCCTACAGGAACAAAAGGTGATCGAACAAACACCTGATTGGACACATGCCATCGACGGCGCGTTTGTTCACTGAAAAAGCGTCGAAAACGGAAGGGCGAGGAGGGATACGCTGATCAACAATGACGTGAAACAGCATTGTTGATGGTTGAGAGAAATCCTGAGATAGGAGGTAAAACGAACCTGGCCAAAGAGTTTCTGCCCGGAATTGTCCCACATCCCACGCAACAGGCGGGATGTGGGACAGGGAACAACTTAGAACTTGAGCGAAGCAAACAGCATCATGTACGACCAGTTGTCGACCCCACCGGTTTCCAGAGTGGCGGCCTCGTCAGGATCGGCAATGGCACCAACAACGGAGAGGGACAGGTGACTGTTGACGGCCCAATCAACAATAACCTCATACTCTTGGGCATAATCCTTACCCGACTGATGACGATCGAAGTTCAGGTAGGCCAGGGCGACGTTGACCGAGTCCAGGGGTTGGAAGGTCAACTTGAGCATATGGGAATCCATATCCGTGTTCCACAGGATATACTCACCAAGTATCTCACCCTGAAACCAGGTCTCCCAATCCGTTGACCCGTAAAAGAGATAGTCGTAATCCTGGTCGTAACTGGAGTACCGATAGGTCAGGGTCGGTGTCCAGGGACACTGCTCGACCTGGTAGCTGATGGAAGCGTACCAGGCGTTGCCGCTCTAATAGCCGGAATCGGTGTCTTCATAGACATATTCCGCCTCAATATTCAGCGGTTTGAGCACCTCAGCTCCACCCATGAGGGCAAAGGGATTGCAGACCGCCACGAAAATCGTAAACCATCATCGAGTCACGGGAGGCAATATCCGACTCCACGGAGTAGACGCCGGCGCCAAGGTAGCCCATACCCTCGGCGGTATAGGCGACATTTCCTCCGCCAACTTTGGTATCGGAATCTGGATTGTCGTCGGCCTCGAAGTAGACCAGATCACCGGTCCAGTTGCCGCTCTTCAGTTTGATGACGCCGGCATAATCGGCACTTTTCCGACCACCGATCCAGTATGCCGGACGTCCCCAACCGGCCCCCCCCCTCGCTGGCGAAGAGGAAACCGTTGCCCACAAGGTAATTTTGCCGGCCAAATGAAATATCAAGGAAGTCTTCACCAAGGGAACTGAACAGGTTACCTGATTTCCAGCCCACATAGGCGTGATCAATGCGCAATGCGCTTTCGGTGTAGCCTACGTTTGAGCCCGCTGCATCATTGCCACCAAAGTTTTTTGCCTGAACCACGTCGAACTGCCCGTAGATGGACTGGCCACTCGGCATAACAAAGTTCACGTCAAGGCCTGGGCGAATGAGCGATTCCCACCACGAGTCGGACTCGTAAATATTGTTGCCGAAACGGGAGTTGCTTTGGGCGAAAACAGCCAGGTCGGCCTCCAGGGTCAGTTTGGCATAGCTTCCGTTGTCGCCGGTGTAAAACTGGAACGGATTATCTTCGGCCTGGACGTTTCCGCCCATGAGGACGGCGGAGAGCAGCATCGGGGCCGCCACCAGGGATACGGTGTTTTTGGTACGCTTTGTCTCTTCTTTCTCCTGTGTTGGTTTATGGGAACATCAACGCTTGGTGAGACCCTCAAAAAGCAATCAATGTTTAGGGCTTTAAGAAAACCCCAAAAAGCTGAATGTCACGTAACGTGAAATCAGTATGTTACGAAGCTTGAAGCGCCGTCTTCTCGTTTATTGTACGAGAACGACGATGTTGATGGCGACAACGAAGAGTCGCGTCCTGCTCCTCCTTTGGGGGAGCAGGTGTCACGCATTCCTTTCTTACATGCCCGTTGGACTGTTTTCCTCTGCATAGGCCCGTTTGAGCATCTTGAAGAGGGAGAATATCATCAGGAAGATGATCACCGAAAATGGCGCTCCGGCAATGATCGCCGCCTTTTGCAGGGCCTGCAGCCCGCCACTGATGAGCAGAACCAGGGCAAGCGAGCCGATAAAGGCGCCCCAGATGAGCTTCATCAAGGTGCTGGGGTTCATGCTGCCGCGAGCCATCTGCATGGCCACGAAAAAGGAGGCAGAGTCGGCCGAGGTGATCAGGAAGATGAGGAGATTGATGAAGACGACATAGCCCATGATGTCACCGAATTGAAAACTCGACAGCAGAACATAGATTCCGCTACCCATATCCGCCTTGAGCGCCTCGGCCATGGGGGCTGTTCCGTTGATCTGCGCAAATTGGGCGGCACCACCGATCACGCTGAACCAGACCAGGGCCACCAGGGTGGGCACAAGAGCGACTCCGAGGATAAATTCACGCAGGGTGCGTCCCTTGGAAATTCGGGCGACAAAACCGCCGCAGAAGGGGCCCCAGGAGATCCACCAGATCCAGTAGAAGACGGTCCACCTGCCCAGCCAGGGTGTTTTGGCGTTGAAGTCGATCCAGAAGGTCTGGTAGACGAAGTTGTTGATATAGCTGCCGGTGGTCTGCACCATGAGGTTGAGCAGGTCGCTGGTGGGGCCCATCACCAAGACGAATCCGCCCCAGAGAAAGGCGATGAAGACGTTGATGTTGCTGAGGTTCTTGATGCCCTTCTCGATTCCGGATACGGCGGACAAGATGTAGCAGATAATAAGAAAAACCATGAACACCGACATCCCGGTGGTGTCCAGACCGGTGCCAAAGATATGCTTGATGCCGGCGTTGATGCTGATAATGCCCAGACCAAGGGCTGTGCTGACGCCGGCAATGGTGGCGAATGCGGCAAGAAATTCGACAAAGCGCCCAAAGGGACTACCGATAATTTTATCGCCGAACAACCCATAGAGGGAAATGGAAACATTCATCGGTTTGCCTTGCCGATACGCCGGAAAGGCGATCGCCAGGCCAACAAGGGCGAAAATTGCCCAGGCGTGGAGCCCCCAATGCATGACACCGATCTCAATTGCCACAGGCATGGCGTCCGGAGTCTGTGACTGGGCCAGATAGGGTGTGTTCATGTAATGCATAACCGGTTCGCCCACGGCCCAGAAGGCGTAGCCAACCCCAACCCCGCAGCTGAACAACATGGCAATCCAGGAAAAATAACTGAATTCCGGCTTGTCTTCGGCCTTTCCCAACTTCAGGTCCCCGTATTTGCTGAAGGCGATATAAATACAGACCACCAGATAGATGGCCACCGAGAGCATGAAATCCCAGTTGAAGTGGGTGGTGATCACTTTCTGTAAGTTTGAAAGCACAGCATCAAATTTGACGGGACTGAACAGTCCAAAAAGGACGGCGGCGAGGGGAATTGCCCCGGTCGACCAGAAGATAACCGGATCCATTTCCCCGAGATATTTTTTCCCAACCCCCTTCTCACCGCTCAAACAGCGGCTCTATTATTATATTCAACGTCTTGAATGGACAAAACGCTCAGCCTTAAAGTTCATTTTTGTCGTTCTCGTTAAAAGACAGGTTTGGCCGAGAAACAACGAGGAGTTTAAATTACACCTTCGTTATGCACAAAAATCTAATGCTTACATTTTGGCCACAAAGCAAATACTATGCCATGAAATATTAATACAGAATAAGGGCGGAAAATGAGCGATTTAGGAAAATCGCGGTAAAACAGGAAGAAAAAACATGGACATTATTGGCCCTTTTTTGCGACGAGAGACAGGACAAAGAGATAAAATTCGGCAGGATAAAGGCGGACAGATTCACCCCTGGAGATATGCTCAAGGCAGATATTGGCTAGAGGTGGTCATTTTCACTGCAGTGAAGAGCAATGCGCCTTTCTCTCCATTAATGTAAAATCCAGAGATCCAGTGTACAAAGTTTGCACAAAATGTAGGCAATCTACATAAATGCACATCAATCTACAACACTACCCCGTGAGCGAGGAGGCGAGCAAAAGAACAAATTTTTCTGGTTTATCAGTACATTGAGAGTTCAGCCCCGCACAGATATGGTTCACCGGTCACTGAAAAAGAGGAACACCCGACTGTTGGGGGCGAAGTGAAGCTCCTTCCCAAGAGTTTTTCGGGAAAACGGCCAACAAACGACCCGATGAGTGTGCATGCACGGGCACACAGACTACACTTAACGCCCCCATCCCCTGCAATGACTTTACAAAAATTTGCTTTCATGACGAAAAACACCCCTTTCCCGATACCGAAAAGAGGGTTTATCCTGTCGCCAATGGGATATCTGCTCTGCACAGGAATTTCTCATTCATACACCACGTGGACCATGCTCTTCCGTATATGCTTGCCTGAGCAGTTTAAAGAGGGAAAAGACCATAAGAAAGATAATCACCGAAAAAGGTGCCCCGGCAACAATCGCCGCCTTCTGCAGTGCCTGCAGCCCGCCGCTGACCAGCAGGACCAGAGCAAGTGAACCGATAAAGGCTCCCCAGAAAAATTTCATCATGGTACTCGGATTCAGGGAGCCGCGAGCCATCTGCATGGCCACGAAAAAAGACGCTGAATCAGTGGAGGTGATAAGGAATATGAGCAGGTACACCAACACCACATAACACATGAGATCGCCGTGCTTCAAACTCGAGAGGAGGACATAGATGCCGCTGCCCATGTCCGCCTTGAGGGCCTCGGCCATCGGGGCCACGCCGTTGATCTGCGCGAATTGGGCAGAACCGCCGACAACGCTGAACCACACCAGGGCGACCAGGGTCGGCACAAGAGCGACTCCGAGGATAAATTCACGCAGGGTACGCCCCCTTGAGATCCGGGCGACAAATCCGCCGCAGTACGGTCCCCAGGATATCCACCAAATCCAGTAGAAGACGGTCCACCAGCCCAACCAGGATGTCTTGTCGTGGAAATCGGTCCAAAAGGTCGCGTAGACAAAATTATTGATATAGCTTCCGGTCGTCTGCACCATGAGGTTGAGCAGATCACTGGTCTGGCCCATCAACAGAATAAATCCTCCCAGAAAAGCGGCAATATAGACATTGATCGTACTGAGGTTCTTCATCCCTTTCTCGATGCCCGCCATGACAGACACAATGTAGCAGCAAATGAGAGTGGCCATGAACACCAACATCCCCACCACCCCCAGGCCAGTCCCGAAGATGTGCTTGATACCGGCATTGATACTGATGACGCCCAACCCAAAAGCGGTGCTGACCCCGACGATGGTGGCAACGGCTGCAAGAAATTCGACAAAACGGCCAAATGGGCTACCAATGATCTTCTCGCCGAAAAGGCCGTAGAGAGAGATGGAAACAGTCATCGGTTTGGATTGCCGATAGGCTGGAAAGGCGATCGCCAGGCCAACGAGGGCAAAAATTGCCCATGCATGCAACCCCCAGTGCATAACGCTTATTTGGATGGCGATCGGCATGGCTTGCGGAGTCTGCGACTTGGCCAGATAGGGGGTGTTCATATAATGGAGGACCGGTTCCGCCACCGCCCAAAAGGCGCACCCTACCCCTATCCCGCAACTAAAGAGCATGGTGAACCAGGAAAATGTGCTGAACTCCGGCTTGTCATCCGCCTTGCCCAACTTCAAGTCCCCGTATTTACTGAAGGCGATATAGATACACACTCCAAGATAGATGGAAACGGAGAGTAGAAAATACCAGTTGAAGTTGCTGGTGATCATTTTTTGCAACCTTGAAAGCACCCCATCCAACTGAATTGGAGCCACTAGCCCAAAGACAATGACAGCAAGTGTGAGCGCTCCGGTGGCCGAAAAGGTAACCGGATCCACATCACCCAGATATCTTCTGAAGGAACCAATTGTCCCTGGTCCTGCAACGGACTTTGGCAACTTTGCCACAACTTTCGAAAACGCCATTCTCCCACTCCCCTTTTCGCAGCTTTCGAGCGGCGATACATTCTTCATTCACAACGCCTGGTTCCTGCAACGAGAAATCTACCGTGATAGCCCCCCTGGCAAGACGCCAGGTCGTCAGCCCCCTGGTTCTGTTTGCAAGGCGTCGCCGTATGCCGGAAAGAACATGAGGATCTATCATCGATCATTTGGTCACGCAGGAAAACGAGCATATCTGTTTTGCGTCCAACTAACAACAACCGTACCAGGACGCATATATTTTTTTCATCGGAAAAACATGGAGTTGCCAACGAAACACAGCTCCACCGGCAGTAGAGGGTCGGTCAACCATGTCCGTGATTACGTCAACATTTGCACGCGGCTGGACAGGCCTTTGAGAATAACTATTCTCAACAACATAAGACCGACACACAATCGGTCACACCTGTCCGATTAGAATGCCTCAGCCAAATCGTGCATGCAGCGGGGCCATGGATTGTTCGTAGGCATCGAGATCAGAACGGAACGGAAGAAGCTTTTTTGAGCAGGCTGAAATATGTGGGGCCTGGTAAAAAAACCAAAAACTGATCATCAGCTGCAGTGAAATCAGCATGTTACTAAGCTCGAAGCGTCGTTTTCGAGGCTTTTTATGAGAGCGAATAAGGAGGAGGGGGCAGAAAATCCACCTGAGAGAACCGGGGACTTCCGGAATTCTCAGAGGTCGGAGCCTATATATTGAAATTTGGCGCTGACAGCACCTATTTGATTCGATATTTGTTCACCCGGCGCTGCAGCGTTCTTCGGCTTATGCCCAGGGCCTTGGCAGTGTTGCCCATGTTCCACTGATTGAGGTTGAGGGCTTTGATGATCATGCTCTTTTCAAAATGGGCCAGATCATCGGCAACCGGTACGGAAAAACTTGATTTGACAATGGAAATTTCAGGGCTCGTTGCATCGTTCTCCTGAGGCACAGATGGGGAGTTAAACGGGGTGAAACTGACCTCCTTGAGGGTGAGATAACGCCTGATCACATTGGTGAGTTCCCGCACATTGCCGGGCCAGTCATGGTCTTCGAACTTCTGGATAATATGGGGCGGAATCTGCGTTCTTTCACCTGTTTCCTCGCGATAAAGATCAAGGAAATGATCGATCAGCAGGGGCAGATCATCGAGCCGTTCCCGTAACGGGGGCATGAGAATGGGGACCGTGTTGATACGATAATAGAAATCCTCGCGCATTGTGCCCAAACGAACCATCTGTCCCAGGTCTCTGTTGGTCGCTGAAATCAAGCGGAAATTGGACTGGAGCACCTTACTTGAGCCAACGGGGCTGAATCCACCACCGTCGAGCACCCGCAGGAGTTTGACCTGCAGGGCGAGAGGCATCTCGCCAATTTCATCAAGAAAGAGGGTTCCGTTGTTGGCTGCCATGAAGTGACCTTCACGGTCGGTGTTGGCCCCGGTAAAGGCACCGCGCACATGTCCGAAGAATTCGCTTTCCATGAGACTTTCCGGAATCGCCCCACAGTTGACCGCAATAAAGGGTTTGTCCTTGCGGTCACTGACATCATGAATCGTCTGCGCCGCAAGCTCCTTGCCTGTGCCGGATTCACCGTGGATGATCACTGGAGCCTTGGTTCCGGCGGCCTGGACGATGCGTTTGTAGACACTCAAAATCGGTTTGCTCTTGCCGATAATCTTGCCGAGCTTGTACCGCTCATCGATGGAAAAGCGCAACCGGGTATTTTCCCTGCGGAGGGCGATCTCCTCGTTTTTTTGATCGGTGATATCGGTGAGCAACCCGTCAAGGGCGACCATCTCTCCTTCCGGGGAGAACAGGGCCTTGCCACGCTCGTGAAACCACCGGTATTCGCCCTGGGCTGAAGGCAGGCGATAGACAAGGTCAAAACCATCGTTTTCCGGAGTCAAGCGGCTCAGTATCTCGGAGTTCCGCTTCTGATCTTCCTCAGGGACGAACTGGCGAAAGGAGTAGACGCCGACCATCTTATCGGTGGAAAATCCGAGGAAATCCCGGGCGCCCTTACTCGCATATTCAAAAGAATAGTTCGCATCGTTGAGACAGCGATACGCCATACCCGGGAGATTATCGAGAAGCGATGAGAGTTGCTCCAATTTTTGACGCAACTCCTCGTTTTCCTTCGTTAACCGAGTAACCTCGTCCGTTGCTGCTTGTTCAACCAAGTCGACCGAAGCTCTTTTCTTTTCCGTCACGTACACCATCCTGCCTTCCCCAGACGTTACCAATCACATGCACTGCCCTTCACAATAAACAAGCACACTCTTTTGCGGCCAATCACGCTGTTTTTTGTTTCACATTGTCATACAGCAAAAATGTGCGCTCTTCCAGCCTCTATTCCCCCCTTGGCCAACAGGAAGCGAAAAAAAAATAATCTTTATTTATTAATCATTGTAGTGGGGCTATGCCTAGGCCACCAAGATAATAAAGGCCGAACGACAGGACCTTTCTCCGGCACTCTCGCATGCATACCGGGGACAGGAAAAGAGAGAAGAATTCGAAGATTGCGCCGGAGCCAAGGACACGCAGGAGAAAGAGTGAACCACTCCATGTTCCTCAACATTTACACCAGCATTCCCCTGTATTTGTGCAAATATCGCAGGGAGAATCGACGCTGGCGGCTTCGTAGCCTGGACCGATACCGAGAAGAAAAGAAACAGACCTGGCGGGAGAGAGTACCTTGTGGGCATTGAGCTCTACTCCAATCTGCGCTAGCGGCAACAGGGCGCAGAGGTCCTGCTGGCATTCAAGGCTCCACCCCTCAATGGCACCCGGGCACAACACACGGCCAACGCCCCAATGGTTGGCTCGGGCAATGCCTTCAACCTCACGGTACACAGCCCGACTCACTTGCAACAAGCCGTAAATACCAACGCAATCGGCGAGATAGCCATCCAACACTTCTCCGCTCCTCGTCCATCGCTGCAGGGTCTGGTCAAACTCTGCCCCGAGGGTTGCCACGCAGCAGAGGGCCCTCTCGGCAGGGGCCAACTCACGGACATGCTCTCCAATCTCCAACACGAACGACTGGCGGGTATCCGGATCAACGAGTACGATTCTAGGCTCCACGACCTGGTCGATCAAAAACCATCTGCAGAGTGCGGCGGGATGCAGTGCGGGTTCCACCGAGCGGACAACGTCCTCTACCTTCCGAGCCCAGGTGGGCGTAACCTCCCTCCCGCGAAATATGGCCCGGGTTATGGCCCCATGATCGAGTTGGATCGATATGTTGGGCAACTGAATGGTGCTTTTCATCTGGCTTGACTTTCCAAGGCGGGAAATCGTGTTCGTTCAACGAAACGAAGGTTGAAGTCCGGATCTGCCGCCAACTCCAGCGCGGTGCAGCCTGAGGCAAGTACCGCGGCCTCCCGGCGCTTGTCCCGGTCAATAAGGGCCATGATCGCCCCTGCCCCGGCCAAATTGGCTCCGCTTGTGACCTCACCGCGACTGACCTTTGCCGACAGAAGATCGACGATCAGCCCGTTGGTCCAATTGAAGTGCGCGCCAAAGGCACCGGTAATGCAGGTATGGGGGACGTCTTCCAGACCATATTCTTCCAGGAGTTTTTCCATGCCGACCACCAGCGCCGACTTGGCCAGCTGAAAGGCCCGCACGTCCAACAAGGTCAGGGTGATATCCCGGCCGGTGCCACTTTCCGCGGCAGGCACCAGCACGTATGCCTGGGGAAATCCCTGGTCGTCACAGATTACGCCTTCTGCCTCCGCATTCAACCGACCCGATTCCTGCAACACCCCAACCTGACGCAGCCCGGCAACCGCATCGATAAGTCCGGAGCCGCAGATTCCCAGGGGCAGGGCGCCATTTTCCGCACCGAGATGGTGCAACAGCAGACGGTTGTGGGTTTGATCCACCTCTACCTTGTCGATCGCACCGGCCACGGCCCGCATGCCGCAAGAAATGGCCGCGCCTTCCAAGGCCGGACCGGTCGCACAGCTGGTGGCCACCAATTTCTCGCCGCAACCGAGGATGAGCTCGCCATTGGTGCCAATGTCAATGATGAGCCTCGGCTCTGCGCAATGCATCAACGTTCCGCCCAGGGCGGCGGCAACGCTGTCTCCACCGAGAAAACCCGAGATAACCGGGAAAATATGCACAGTGGTCATTTTCCCAAAGGAAAAGCCGAGACTTTGCGCGGAAAGATTTTGGGCAGATAGGATCTGGGGAAGATAGGGCGACCTCCCCAGCGATTCCGGCGAGTCACCGGCAAAGATGGTCTGCATGGTGGTATTGCCCACAACCACCAACTCGTCGAGCTCAGCATCCGCAAGACCGCAGTCGGCCAGGCAGAGACCGGCCAGCTGTTCAAGGGCAGCGACCACGGTCCTCTGCATCTCCTTGAGCACCCCTTCATCGCCAACAGTTCTGCTGATCCGGCTGATGACATCATCGCCATATTTACGCTGAGGATTGAACATCGCCCGCGAGGCAAGCAGTTCTCCGGTCTGCAGATCACAGAGGTAGCCGGCAATGGTTGTGGTGCCGAGATCAACCGCCATTCCCAGACTGCGGCTGGCCTGGTCGCCCGGGAGAACAGCACGTACACCCAGCTGTTCGTGAACAACCAGGGTCACACCGTGCTGGGCAATCTGTTCCGGAGAGTCTGCAAGCAAACGAACGAGTTGCACTCCTGCCTCATCTGCTGGAAATTCGGGCCACTGGGGCAATCGCTCCAGGATACACTGATACAGTCCGCTCGCGGACAGGGGGGTGGACAGCCGGTCCGCGGCTATAAAAAAACGACGGACGGTCGGGTCGGGGGTGCAGGTCGGAGCATCTATCTTCTTTCCCTGGGGACGACTCTTCTCTTCAGCAAGATGGGGCACGGTTACTCGAGCTTCACCGGTGATCGTGGCCAGACAGGCCAACCGGTAGCCATTGCCGATCAAGTCCTTTCCCAGGCAGGACTGTTCTTCATCACTGACAGGCGACAGCCCATCACGATCAAGGGTAAGTACCCGGCATTTACCGCAAACACCAGCACCACCGCAATCGCTGCGTACTGAACTGTTGAGTTGCTGGAGGGCCTGAAGCACTGTAGTCCCCTGCTCAACAACCAGGGTGTGATTTTCAGGCTGCACTGTCAGATGACAGGATCTGCTCATGACTGTTCCTCGTTGGATACTGCACTGACGGGCTGAGCGGCTGGCCTGTGTCATCCTGTAAGACGGTGGCGCACTGCCGGACCGAACAGTCTCTCCAAAATTTCCTATTGTATTTCCGCCGAATTTCGACGGCCAGAACATCGATGGTCCCTCGTCGTCAAATTCCAGCAATAAGGTGCCGACCAAGCCTACGCATCACCACGGGCTCCGGCGAGGTACACCGCACACCGATCGCAGTGCAAGCCGCAGTATGCGCGCAATGCCCGCTTCGGCAATGGATTCGGACCAGCGGTCCTTCAATCTCAGACCGCTCTGGTCTTCTCCAAGGAGCATGACCAGAGCGGTCTCTTTGCCCAATTGAGTCGCTTGATTCGGCCTTATTACAGCTGGCTACAGGCCTTATCAAGGGCATCGGCAAGCAACTGCATATCGTCCTTGGTCGCACAGAGCGGCGGATTGATCCGCAGAATATTGCCATAGCGGCCGCCACGGCCGACAATCACACCGCTTTCGCGGCAGGATTCCTGGACCTTGGACGCATCTTCAGTGCCCGGCTCCTTGGTGGTCCGGTCTTTGACAAATTCGACCGCACGCATCAGGCCGCGACCGCGAAAATCGCCGATAACCTGGTATTTGTCCATCAGGCCGACCATCTGGGCCTCCAGGTGATCGCCGGCCTCGGTGACATTGGCCATGATATTGTCATCTTCAATCACCCGAAGGACTGCACGGCCTGCGGAACAGGAAACCGGATTGGAGCCGTAGGTGTTGAAGAATTTTCGTTCGGCCATGGCCTCGGCAACTTCACGTCTGGCCACAACTGCAGAGAGCGGGAAACCGTTGCCAATCCCCTTACCCATGACAACGATGTCCGGGGTCACGCCGTGGGCCATGAACTCCCACATGTTGGCGCCGGTCCGACCAAAGCCGGTCTGAACTTCATCGATGATGCAGACGCCACCAGCTGCACGTACGCGCTCAAAGGCACCGGCCAAGTAGCCATCAGGCATGGGGAAAACACCGCCGAATCCCTGAATGGACTCGATGATCATACCGGCAATGTCTCCAGGGGTCGAGGTGGCGATGGCCTCGTCGATCTCCTGCAGGTACTTGTCGGTTGCGTCTCCGTGCATTCCCCTATAGGTGTTGGGATTGCTCACGTGAACGACCCCGCCCCCAAGCGGCACCTTCTGACGGCAACTTTTGGTCCCGGTCAGTCCCATGGCTGCGAAGTGCAGGCCGTGATAGCTGTCGCGAAGAGCCAGCATATCATGGTTACCGGTGTAGAGTCTGGCCATCAACAGGGCCAGGTCATTGGCCTCGGATCCACTGTTGACGAAATGGGCAACCCACTCTTCTCCTTTAGGAAATGTGGAGGTCAACTCCTCGGCAAAATGGGCGGGGATGGCATTGAAGAAAGTCGTTGTGGAGTGGCACAACTGATCTATCTGTTTTTTGACTTCGGCGTTGACAAAAGGATGACAATGGCCGACGCTCACACAGAGATTCTGCGCCAGACAATCAAGGTACTTTTTGCCTTTCTCGTCAAAAACATACTGCATTTCGCCTTTTTTCAGGATAACCGGTTCATTAAAGGCGACAAAAGTACTCAACGACGGCGACATGTAGCGACGACGCCTCGCAAGCGTCGCCTCATATTCCCAGTCGGTTACGATTGGCTTATACGAATTCATGCTCAATATTCCTTTTCGGGCAATAACAACTCACCCTCCTCAACAGAGTCAGACAAGGAGAGGACAAAGTCTCGGAGGGTGAGGAAATGTTTAACAAACAAGTGCCGTTATTTCTCGTGTATTACCAAGCGGTAGTTTTCCGGTGAAACCCTGTCACCATCACGCCATGCCGGTATTTTTGAGAAAACGCTCAACGCAGTTGATCTTCATATCGAGCAGCTTGCTGATGTTGTATTTGGCCGCGATGCCGTCCACTGTTCCCTGCCCTTCGGAGATGCGGAAAATCTTCAGATCCTCGCGCAACTCGCCCATGACAATGGGATCGTTGATATCGGCTACCGGTATACCAAGTTTTTCGGCTACATACTTTTTGGCTACATCGTTTCTCATGCCGCGGTTCAGTTGCATACGAGCTACCAGATCTCCGGCAGTCCGTACTCCGCCCATTCCCGCAACCAGTGGATGTGCAGCATGCATACCATGGGGATCGCCTACACCCACCTACAACCCGTCAAGGCGACAGATTTCCACATGCGCCTTGGTTGCTCTGGAGAGGGCATCCACCGGTACGGTCAGGGTCAACGGGATACCGCAAACGCCCATGCCGAGGTTGGCGTGGACCGGTATCTCCGATGCCTCGGAACAGGCCTTACAGAAGGTGACCGAACGGGCAATGTTCCACGGCAGGGTATTGGTGGTGACGATATTGATCGCCGGTCCGAAGATGGTCGCACCGGCCTCTTTGGCCAGTTTCACCTGATCCTGCGGATACATTCCGGCCAGCTTGTGGCCATGCCACTCGAGACCACCGTGCATGCCGAGGACAAATTCACCGGCCATGCCCATCTCGATACCCAGGTCCGGAAATTTTTCCCGAAGGATCTCGGTTGCGCGCAGGGCGGCAAGAAAATCGGCATCGCCGGCAGCACCAACGGTGTCGATATTGATGCCGTCCACGCCGCCTTCGTACATGGCGGAGGCAACAAAGACGATGTCGCTCACCGCATGCTCGACCGCCTCTTCATAGGCTGCCCGTGCTTCGTCGATCTTGCCCAGGGGCAGGAGATCGGAGGGGTTCGGACAGGGCCCGTCGGGCTGACTGTACAAGCCAAGGTTGGGCATGGCGCCGTAAAAGACCGGAGCCACGGTCGAGTTCAACAGCAGATCCAGATCCGGCAGCTCAAAGCCGACGATCGGCTTACACGGCTTGTAGCTGTAGTCGATATGCTGCAGCTCAAGCGTATCCGCCCCCATGGCCCGTTCAAAGACCTGCAGGGACTGAACGCGGTCGATGGTGATGTGTGCCCTTCTGATTTTTGAGGACATGCCGTCGTAGGTCATGACGACTTCTTTGCCGTCTTCAACGCTGACCACCTTGTTCGGATTCTTGAAGATATCCAAAAGGTGTTCGATCTCATCCTCCTTCAGAGGATCGACCCCGGCACGTGAGGCCGCATCATTGGTTCCTTCAATGATGTCGGCTCTCACCTCGTCTTCGGAGAGTTCGACTTTATAGCCGTCTCCGAATCGGGTTAGAATTTTTCCCATAGACTTCTCCTTTGCCAGCTCCTTTTCCTGGTATTGTTGGACCTGCCTTCCGCTCGTCCGCCTGCGCCGACGGAGTCAACAGGTACAGTAAAATTGATCATGCAATCCTGGTGATTTCGTTAGAAATGGAAACCATCAAGATAGAACTGTTGGAAATGGCCATTCTTGTTTTCCCGCTCAAAAAGCCGCTGCCATGAGCATGGTTGCGACCCCGATCTGCAAGGGATCCCATAAGAGACGCGGTCCAAGAAGAGCCGCTGCCTCCTTGGTCACCCCGCAAGGCACGCCGGGGGCGGCAATGCGAGTTTCACCTGTAACAAAAGCGGCTCCCACCGTATCGGCCACCGGAGTAGCCTCGAAGATCAGGCTGTGTTTGGCCAGCCCCTCCTCCAGTGTCGCAGCCACATGGATATCTGCCTCGGGCAGAGAGGCGACTGTTTCCGCACACCGCTTGCGATCCGGATCAAAGATGCTCACCTTGCCACCAAGCTCAACAATGGCCTTGATTCCGGCCCGACCGACAGGGCCACAACCCAAAACCAAGACCGGTTTGTCAGCAAGGCCGCCTGCAAGTGCGGCAAGTCCGTGGACAAATCCCCGTGCGGTGGCCTCGGAGTTGTCGACCACCTTGCCACTGTGCAGATTGATCGCGCAGAACAGGTCGTCATCGGAGGCCAGCACGATGTCGAATTGGCGCTGATAGGCCTCGGCCATGCCTGCGATATCGCAGTGCTCGGTCACCTCGGCGGTAAATCCAAGGGATGCGGCAATGGCGGCAAGCGACTCGCTGAAATGGGAGATGATCCCTTCACCGCTGGTGATTGGCACCGCAGCCACTCGAATGCTGCCGGTTTGACTAGCTTTTTGCGCAGGAAGGCCGGCAGCGCTGCAGGCCAGCTCTCCCAGGGTCAGACCGAGATCTTGCTGCAGCTTTCTATGGTAGCCGGCAAGTTCATCACTCAGGTGCTCGACATCAGCAGACTTCAACCGCGTCATGGCATGGTACCCCCTGGTACAGGTTGACGACCGGCTTGGAATCAATGACCTGCTCGATTCCACAACCGGCTTTTATTGCAGCCAGAGCGATCATCCGCCTCGCCTGCAGTTCTTCCTCGCTGGCACCAATGTGGATAAGGGTCGCACACCACTGTTCTTTTCCCGGCGCGTAGTCGGTGATCGCCTCGCGGACGCCAAAAAAGTTCTTCTTGATGTGCAGCGGCCCCGAGCTGCCCATGAGGTGCTCGCCGGCCAAGGTCATCACCCCGGCATTTACCCGGATATGTTCCAGCCGCACCCTTCGTTTTGTGGCGACAGCCTCGGGGAGGAAACGGGTTCCCGGTCGGCAGAGTTGCGCCATGACTTCCAGCATATTCATATTGGTGGACCAGTAGACAGTGATCGGCGTCTGACTGGGCAAACGGGCGTCGATTTCCAGCAGATACAACTTGTCGTCCTGGGCAATGACCTCGACATCCATGATCCCGTTGAGATCAAGCGATTGGGCCAGCAGCACTGAAATCTGGCGAAGTTCTTCGGCGAGCTCCTCGCTTATCTGCGCAGGGGCCGTGACCGCCTTACAGTCGTAGCCTTGATCCATGTGGATCTCGGTCACCTGAGGGGTGACGTACTGGCCGTCCTTGCCGATCACCTCCAGGGAATAGGAAGGGCCTTTGAGATACTGCTGCCCAATCCAACTCTCGGACCTCTCCGCTTGTCTAAAAAACTGCAGATAGTCGGCCTCATCGTGAAGAATGGTCACTCCGCGGCTGCCGCTGCCACTGTCCGGCTTGACCAACAGAGGAAATCCGCACTCAGGATAGGGTCGCGGCATGTCCAGGCCAAGCTTGGCAAAGAGGTCGTAGGATTGGCTTTTGGAGCAGGACAGTGCGTTGGCTGCAAAATCAAAGACGATCGGGCAGCTGAGCTCCCCTTGCAGCCGTTTGAGCGCTGCCAGCGCTTCCCGATTTTCCAGGGCAGGGAGAACGAGATCCACTTGATCCAACAGCGGTTTAACCACTGCAGGTTGGCATATATCGGCCTGAACAGTCTCGTCGCAGAGACCGGATGCCGGAGTTTCCACCTTCTTATCGATCAACAGAGTTTTCCAGCCGGCCTTGCGGGCCAGGTAGGCCGCCTCAACGCCCTGGAGTTTTCCGCCGATTATTGCAACACGCATGATCGTTACCTCAATAACTGACTGGACTACTCGCTCAAGGTGGAGCCGAAATGACGGCTGAACCTGGTCGAAGAAAATTTATCGAGCTTCCAGTCCGGAATCCGACATTCACTACAGGAAGTGGTGAAGCACTTATTACGCAAAGCCCGCGCCGCCCTGCTCTTGCGGGAGTTGTTCACCACGAATTCTCGGTTACAGTGGGTGGTGATGCGGGCCTGGTCGCCAAAAATCTCAATGGAACGGATACCGTGCAATATCCCCTGACGGGACGGCCAGAGTTTCATCTTGGCAATAAGGTCAAACAGCCCGGCCCTGGTCCGGTAATAGCGGATGGCCGGTTTTTTTTCGTTTTTTGTTTCCATCAAGCTCTCCTCGTACCTTCTGTTGCTTGATTGGGCCGTGCGTCAAGCCACTCGCGGAACTCCCCCATGGGGGCGGGTTCCAGACCGCATTGGGTGAGAATGGGGGCTATCGCCTGCGGGGTTCTGCGGGCATCCTCGATATCGAGTTCCTGGTTGGCCACTCCGGAAAGGCCCATCCCCGGGACGATCATCGAGGTGACGACATTGGCTCCGGCATCGAGTCGACGCTGCAACCCCGCCAACCCGCCGACGTCCAGGGAGGCCGGGATCAGCCGATCGGGCATGACCAGCCGCATAACCGCAATGATTTTCAGTTCCTCGATCTCCGCACTCGGTGCCATATTGGCCATGGGCGTATCCGGGTGCGCCACCAGGGTCATCACTCGCACCTGGTCCGCGTCGAGCTCGCGCATGCCGCCTATGGTTGCGGCCCTGTCCTCAAGCGACTCACCCAAGCCGATGAGCATGCCCTCTTCTATATGCATTCCCAATTCATGGGCCTTCACTTTGGTCGACAACCTGGCATCAAAACTCTGTCCCGGCCTGACCTTGGCAAAGAGTTGGCGACTGTAGGTCTCCTGGTAACAGGCGTACCAGTCGGCTCCGGCTTCTGCCAGATCGCGGAGCACCTCCTGGTTGACCACGCCCGGGGAAACCATGACCGGGATATCGCTATCCGTTCTGAGAGCGCGGATAAAGTCGCCGAGCCGGCTGTATTCCGCCCTTGCCTCTTCGGTGCCATCGGCAAGTTCGCCCATGGTCAGGTCGATGAGGTGAACACCGCTCTCCTGCATTTTGTGGACGATGGTGTCGATCGTCTCAGTCGACTTGCGGTAGCGAATCGCCTTGGTGTTGGCCTTGCGATACTGGCAAAAGAGACAGTTGTTGCTGCATTCGGTGTTGAAATACAAAAAACCGTAGAGAAACACCTTGCGACCGAAATGAAGCTTCCGCATGGCGCGGGCCGCCTGAAACAAGCAGTCGATATCCTCACTGTCGTTCAGGGACAGCAGCAAACAGATTTCCTCGAAGGAAAGAACCGCCCCGTTCGAAGCCCGGTCCAGTATCGCTTTCAATTTCTTTTCTTCGATGGATTGCGGCATACTGAGCTCCTTGCTTTCTCCAGGTCGAATTTTCGGCTCAAAGAGTGAGCCGAATTCCGTCGATATAACTCAAACTTCTGCACAGGCTCCCCATGGAGCCGTTTTCGCTTCCGACCATGACCAGCCGTTCCAAACCAAATCCCAAACCAACCCAGGTTGTCGTGATCCGCCACTTGCTGTCCAGCGGGTGCGGCCCCATGGCTCCCGAGGCCAGCTCCAGTCCCGAGGGCTCGTGAACCACATCAATGGTATCGCCATAGACCTCGGATTCTTCGACTTCAAACACTGCATCCTTGATACCGGCACAGCGGAGAACGAGGTTCGCCAGTTCCTCCAGTCGCTCCTTTCTCGTTGCCTCCGGCAGCCCAAACTCCGCCAGGTTGAGCATGGTGAACTCGTTGGCGTGGCGCGCGCCCTGGGACTCCTTGCGAAAGCACGAGCCGATCTCAAAGATGCGCACAACACCATCGTTGAGGCGCAACAGGTCGCGGGCAACCGAGTAGAGATTGGGGGCGAGCATGGGGCGCAGACATTTTTTCTGGTCCACCCAAAATACCTGGGAATGGAGCGGATGCTGTTCATCTATGCCCATCATGGCAAGCGCGGCTCCCGAGATCAGCAGAGGACTGCGCACTTCGACAAACCCCTCCGCGACCAGGGCATCTGCCAGATTCCGTTCCAACTGGGCAACTCTGCACCGCCGAACGTCCTGGCAAAAGTGCTGGAGGCGGCCCCGTTCGTCTTTGACCAAGGTGCGCTCGACCGACTGAAAATGCTGTTCTCGCGCATCCCTGGTCGGAAATGCCGTTTCCAGTTCCGCCGGGTTGGCCCCAAGTTCCTTCAGCCGTCTGATCTGGGTTTCGGAGTACTCGAACATGGTGGGCTCGCAAATAGTCAGAATCCAAAAGATCGTGCATCGTAAACAAATCGGTTACGAAGCTCGAAGGGTCGTTCTCGCGTTCTCTTACGAGAACGACACAATCATCACATTCCCCGTACAGCAAGGAGCTTAGTTGACAGCCGCAATCCCAAGCAACTCTTCTGCCTTGCGAACGCCTTCCAAGGCATCCTCGGCATAGGCATCGGCACCGATCCGGGTCGCCCAACGGGGGGTAACAGGCGCACCACCGACGATGGTCTTGAACCGGTCACGCAACCCCTGGGCCTTGAGCATATCCTCAAGTTCTTTCTGGCACGGCATGGTAGTGGTCAGCAGGGCACTGGTGCCGATTATATCCACATTGTATTTCACTGCATCCTCAATGATTTTTGCAGTTGCAACGTCGCGACCGATATCATGGACAGTGAAATTATTGGCCTGCAGCAGGGAGGTGACGATACATTTGCCTATGTCATGCACATCACCTTTGACCGTTGCCATGAGCACGGTTCCTTTGGATTTTTTTACGGTCTTGTTGACGCTGATGACCTCGTTCACAAGATCGGTAACCGCCTGCATGGCGTCTGCAGCGACGATTAGCTCCGGCAGAAACATCTGCCCCCTGGCGAACAGATCGCCGATATGGTTGATGGCGGGGATGAACGCCAGGGTCATCAGATCGACCGGGTCGTTACCGCCATCGATGACTTGCTTTGCCAATGCCAATGCATCGGCCTTACTTCCCTTGATCAGGCACTCGCTTGCCGAGTCGATAACACCCTGTTCAATCATTTTCCTGTCTCCTCTATCCTGAAACAAACCTTGTAAAATGGCGGGGAGCCCGGGAGTTGCACCCGGCTGTGCGGATTTAGAGTCCGCATGATCACATCCGATCTACCCCCCATACATCTCTATCTCGTTCTCTTCTCTTGCAACGCTCGGCGCTCACGCCCTCGTGAGCCGCACAATCACACTCTCCTGCCAAGCGTAAGGCGCACGTCTTTGTCAGGCAGCCAGGGCCTCGACCAGTTCCTTGGCCTTTTGCACTGCATCCGGAGCGTTGAAGGCGTAACCGTCGGCACCGATGGAAGTGGCATACTGCTGGGTGACCGGGGCTCCGCCGATGATCACTTTGACCTTGTCGCTCAGGCCGGCTTCTGCCAGAGACTTGATGGTATCTTCCATCTTCACCATGGTGGTGGTCAACAGGGTCGACATGCCGATGATTTTTGCGTTGTGCTCCTTGGCCGCGTCGATAAATGCCTGTGATTTAACATCAACCCCCAGGTCGATGACCTTGAAGCCGGAGCCGGAGAGCATCATGCCGACCAGATTTTTCCCGATATCGTGGAGGTCGCCTTCCACGGTGCCAATGACGCAGGTGCCAGCATTCATGGACTCGCCACCCTCGAGATGGGGAGTCAACAGTTCGATTCCAGCCTGCATGGTGCGGGCAGACATGAGGACTTCGGGAATGAACATATCGCCGGTCTTCATTTTTTGGCCGACCATGTCCATCGCAGGCAACAATCCTTTATTGAGGATTTCGGAGGCGGGAGTTCCGGTTCCAAGCGCCATTTCGATCATGGTGTTGAGCATGCCACCGTCACCACCGATCACCAACTGCTGTATTTTATCATAGATATCAGACATTGTTTTTCTCCTTACTTTCCGACGAGCCCCAGCTCTTTTTCAGCTTCCTCTACAATGGTCCTGAGCTCACTTTTCACGTGGTCGGAAAGAGGATCCGGCTGATGATTTTTCAATATCTCACGGGCGAACATCGTTGCCTTGGTGTGCATATCCAGGCTGCCGTCCGCCTCCCAATCTTCGCGCATTCTGCGGTCCATCAGTTTTGGTTGCGGATACATGCGCATGTGCTTGTAGGTGTTTTCGTGTGCGAGATAATCTCTGAATTGTCCCACCTCCTTGATGAGATCAACTGAAAGGGTATCGTCGTTCACGGGCATTCCACCCACGGCGAATTTGATCATTCGCACAAACTCCGCATCCATTACCATCTGGCCAAAGTCAAAGGTCATGCCACTTTCGATCATGCCCGGCCCATAAATCAGGTTAGTCCCTGCTAACGCTGCGAGAAGGCCGGTCAGAGTCTTTTCGTGACCGCTTTGAGCATCACAAACTTTTGAGTCACCCTAGCCACCTGCCGCCCAGGTCGGCAGGCCGTAGTAGTTGCCGAGCCGAGCGACGGCTGCATTGATGATGCCGCACTCTGCAGAACCGACGGATGCGGTTCCAAATCGCAGATCCAGGGCAGTGGTGGAGCTGCCGTACACCATGGGTGCCCCTTTTTTGGTCAGCTGCCCAAGGGTGATACCGCTCAGCACCTCGGCGTTGTGATCAACCAGGGTGCCTGCCATGTTGACCGGGGTTGAACCACCGGCCATGGCCATGGAGAGCACGTTGACCACGACGTTGTTCTTGACGCCTTCCATGATGATCTCGCAGCAATCCCTGACGAGTTTCAGGGGGCTGACCGGGCAGGTATTGAAGGAAAGCAGAGGACGCTCTTTCAAATTTGTGGTGCCACCGGCAACCACCCGGGCCATCTCGACCAGCTTCCGTACATTATAGCCGTTAATCGGACCGATGAAGCAGTGCTTCGATGTATTCGGGAAAAAGGCCTCAGCATTGTGCAGCGGGGCGACCTCCTGCGGTACCTCATGGGCACCGACGGCGCGGAGGTAGACATCGATCTCGTCCAGGTAATCGACGACTTTCGCGGTATTCGCCACGTCCTGTTTTGTGGTGTTTCTCAGCTCACCGGTTTCCGGATCGACGATCTTGACGCCCTCGCCGAAGTTGGTAAAACCAACCCGGGTATTTTCCATTACATAATCATTTCTCGGATTCCTTCCGGCGAGAAAGACCTTGGACGGTGCGCTGGCAATCGCCTCCTCAACCATGTAGGGAGGGAATTTGGCGATTTTTTTCTCACGGTCGACATCTGCCCCGTTGTCTCCCAGCACTTCCAGGGCACGCTCATCTTCAATGAACATTCCTGTTTTTTCCAGAACCTCGAGAGTGGCGAGGTGGACCTCGTAACACTCATCGTCGGTCAGGCTATTGAGGCTGAATCCGCTGTTGGATTTTTTGCCTGCCAGTATGTTTCTTCGCAAAATTTTGCCCTCCTAAACCACTAACCATCTGAAATATGAACGATTTCACACACTATACTTTCTCGGAAGGAAACAGGTGCGCCCTTGACCTCCCTGTAAACAAATGCTCGATGTCATCTCTCAAGCAAATGCTTTGCCAATCAATAAAAAAACACATATTTTATCAAAATAACTCAATAAATACCCAAGGCATGTCGCGCCCACCGGCCCAAGGCAGGCCAAGGTTGTCGCAAAATGCGTCATTATTGGAATATTTAAATAATATTGGGGAATTATAAACTGGACAGTTATGGCCATGAATACGATAGAGTGCTCATCAGGAAGATCACGGGAAGCAGAGCAGCAGATGCAATCTGAAACAGGGCCTAGCGGGTATGACAAGGGGAGGAAAGAAAAGGGAAACAATCACAGAAGGCCGCACCTGGACGGAGCGGCACAGTGGCGTGAGACACAACAGGAAAGGCCCCGTTTCAAGAGGGAAACCCATATGAAACGAGGCCTAGAATACAGACGCTCAGAGCGCAAGCAGCAGCCAGACCGAGAAGATGACAAAAAAAAAGGGGGGGAGGTATTCAGACACAGGAAACGGAGAGATCAACCATGCGCCACCTGCTCCATCACTGCTGATACAGTTCTGTTTTTCCAGGGATTTACGGCATCAAAAAGGGCTTACAGATGCTGCTGGACAAACTGGGTCAGATTGTTCTCCAGACCCTTTTCGAGGAAACTCTCCGGTGCATTCTCCAGGACCTCTTTCAACTTTTTATTGGCCCGGGCGACGATGCCCTCGGAGCCGCCTGCTTCCCATGAATCGTAAGATTGCCAATCCGAGATGGTTGGCTTCCACATGCTGCGGCAGCCCTTAAAGGTAGAGGGGTGAGAGAGGTAGCTGCCACGGCTGCCGATTTCCTGAATGACCTGGATCTCAGCATCAACAGCACCGGGTGCGACATCCACCCCTTTTTGGACCCGGAGCACTCGGGAAATGATCTCCTGATCGATGATCATCTTCTCTAGAGAAAGGGTCATGAGCGCATCCAGGGTTCCCACGCACTGCACTCCAATGTTGGCCCCGCTGAGAACCCCCATCATCAGGCTCATCATGGTTTCGTAGCCAGCCTGACAATCGATCTCTTTGGAGTGGGTGATGCCGCACATGGTCCGGGTCGGCAACTTGTAGTAGTTGTTGGCCAACTGGATGTTGGGGGCATTGATCAGCATCGCCTCAGGCGTTCCAGCTGAAAAACTGCCGCTCTGCATGTCCCCGGTGGTGGAGGCGGTTGCATAGACCACGGGCGCCCCTGGCCGGGTCATCTGCACCAGGACAATGCCTGCCAGGAGTTCGATATTTTGCAGCAGAGACGTGCCGAACAAACTGATGGGGCCTGAAATGCCCGCCATGATGCAGGGTGCCAACAAGGTAATCTGATTTCGCTTGGCGTAGGCCATGATCGTCTCGACGGTTTCTGAGGCAAATCCCAGGGGCGTCAACGGATTAACAAGCACCCCCATGCAGTGGTGACTGTCGAGATAGTCCCCGCCGCCAAAGGCCATCTCGACCATGGCGATATCCTGCTCGACACTTTCCTTTTCAAAACAAAATCCGATAATTGGCTTATCGGTGTTTTTAAGGATCGCATGCATCATGTGCAGATGTTTTTTGTCCGAGGCTACATCGCTCGGGTCAACCGGAATCGTGCCGTTGAGATGAACATGCTCAGCTTCCTGGCAAACTCGTATCACGTTGGCATAATCGCCAATCGTCGCCTTGCGCCGACCGCCCTCCATATCCTGGATGAAAACAGGGCCGACATTGGGTTGCACCAAAAATCCCTCCCCCACGGTGACCGTTTTCTCTGGATTTCGTGCAGTCCAGGTAAAACTCTCAGGACAGGTTGCCAGAGCATCAGAAACCATCTTTTCGGTGATAAAGACAGTCTTTCCCTCCACCTTGGCCCCGTTTTTCTTGAACATCTCCAGGGCTTCATCGCAGTGGAACTGTATTCCGGTTTCGCTTAACACTTTCACGGAAGCTTGGTGGATCTCTTCAAACCGATCGCTCGATATCACTTCCAGGGAATTCATCAAAGGCATGTTATCTCTCCTATTATTCAATTTTGCCGAGAACCGACGCCTTCACTAAGCAAATAACCTGCCAGGCCATAATAAATCGACCAACATTCTGTAAACACAGTGAAATTCAGAGCGCACCCGCACCCCTCCCCCAATGGCTCCTGTCACACTTGTCGCACAACCGGCCAATTTTAAAATTACAATTAAAAATCGTCTAGTTATCAGCAAGACAGATTTGACGGATAATCAAACCGAAAAATGAAAGGGAGGAACAACAGGGGAGAACACCTTCACTCAAAAGAGCTTTTTCACAACAGAAGGTAAGAAAAGATTGCGGGGGGAGACGAAATCACTTTTGTCGTGGTCGCAAAAGGCTCCGAAAACGAAGTTCAGAGCTTCGCAACACACTGATTTCACCGACGTGATTTTCAGATTGTTGACCTTGTACGAGTCTATCAATTTTCACAAGCCAGTGACAATGATGCCGCCAACGGCGATCACCATACCGAGGGTCTGCACCTTGGACACTTTTTCCTTCAAGACCAAGATCGCCATGCAAATGGTCACAATGGACAATGCGGAGGCTATGGGGGTGATGAGGATTGCATCCCCTACGGCGAGCCCATAGTTGACGATGGCGACTGCCCCTGCCTCAATACACCCCATCAGAAGAATCATGGATTTTGTTTTGCCCGACTCTCCGGTTATGGATATTCGCCGAGTCGATACTAAAGAGAGGAGGAAGAGTAACACGATGATGAAAAGTTTGACAAAACATGTGGTGGGGAGCCACCCTATCTGCTCAGATATTACTTCGCTCACATTCCAAAACAGGCCGAAGAAGAAAGCACCGACAATGGTTTCTTTCACCCCCAGGGAGAGTTGAAATTTCTTATTGTCTATGATGTCCCCCCAATGGATGGCGGCAAGGGTGGCCCCGAAGAGTATCAGCAAAACCCCGACGAACTGTAGTTGGGACAGTCTCTGCCCCATACACAGAAAGGCAAAGAGCATGGTGAAGACAGCCCAGAGATTCATGATCGCTGCAACGATGGAAATATTGCCGATTTCAAAGCCTCTCATAAAAAAAAGATAGCCTGCAGAATACAAGAGGGCGGCTCCAAGCAATAAGGCGAGTGTTTGAAGAGTGAGAGTGAACGGGGTGGTGAAGACGAAAAAGAGGAGAGCAGCGAAAATCACCCCTGAAAACTGAGACCAGAAGAGTGTCTTATACGGTCCTATCTTTTTTGAATACACCCCCCCAAAAAAATCGTATACCCCCCAGCCAAACATCCCGCCCAAGCCTGCTATCAGACTAATGAGTGTTGCATCCATAAATTTAATGTACCTCCATGTCGAACTTCTCCTGTTCCATCTGTACGCTGGAGGCCATGGTGGATTGGGTAGTGCGCAGGGCATCCGGGATTAAAACTTTTTGCTCGATTGCTGTTTTGCCTATTTCAATGAACACCCGCAAGGTGTCGAAACAAATTGGGCCACTCCCCATGACAGGGAGTGGCCCATGCACTTCATTTTTTCAGGCCCCTCAACCAAGCACAACAAACAGACCATTTCGATCAACGACATACTGTGCGGATCAAGGGGAGGATAAAGCGTCACGCTGGACTATTTCTTCTCTATCCAGCGGGGTACCTGAAAGGTATTCCCACCGTACCAAGAAAAGGGCGGATCGGTTGCCAAGGCCTTCAACCGGCCGTCCTGTACCTGATAGTGGACAATGGGAGACCCTTTCTGGCCGTGCAGGGTGTTATTTTCCCCGAACATGATTTTGCCCTGGAGCCCCTCGTAACCGGCCTCCTTGATGTGTTTGTTGACGGCGGCAAAATCATTTTCATTGCCGATCGCACGGACCGCATCCGCCCAGAGCATGACGCCGGTGTAGGCGATCCAGGATCCTGCCGGCAGGTCGTGCTTGTAACGGGCGTGATATTTATCAAGCCATTCCTTGCATGCGGCATTGGGAGCCGGAGATGCGGGCATACCGGCGGGCATCTCACCAATGATGCCGTCGGCATCCTTTCCAAGGCTTGAGAGCACTTCAAGCGGGGTGATACCCCAGCCGTAGCTCAAGATGGAGTTGGTCGGCTGCTTGATGAACTGATGGAAAAACGTAACCACTTCCTGGGCGCTGGGGATCTCCACATGGATGATCGCCGGGCGGATACGACGGATTTTTGTCAGGATGGGTCCCCACTCGTTGATCCCGTAGGGTACGGTCTCGTGCATGGCGACCCGCCAGCCCATTTCCTTGAATTGGCTTTCCAGCGTATTGCCGACTTCCGTTCCCCAGGTGTCATCGGTATTGATGATCACGATTTTTTTGTTGGGATAGTCGTAGGGAAGAGATTTCAGCATATTGAAGGTGCTTTTCCCCTGATCCTTTCCCATGTCGGTCAGGAAGTAGATATTGGAATACTGCTGAGGATTGCTTTTGTAGACATCGACCGCAGGCTCCGCACCGTCATCGCAAAAAAACGGGACATCGAACTTGCCGTAGGCGCGGACATCCTGGCCCCAACCGGCCCAGCCGGCATGAACGGCAGTGACCTTTTTCTCCCCGCAGAGATAGTTTGCCCCCTGCATGACCGTCTCTGGGGCAAACTCCTGGGAGTCAAAACGGACGATCTCAATCTTCTTGCCGAGCAATCCGCCGGCCTCGTTGATTTCATCCACTGCCATGGTAATTCCCTTCCAATAGTTGTCGCCCGATCCGGCATAAGCTCCGGTCATGGCCAAAGGGACGCCGATCTTTATGGTGTCGGCCGCGAAAACCGGCGACAACGATGGCATCAGCAACATCGACAACATTGAAAGTAATACTGCAATTCGAACCTTTTTCACTGCACTCTTCCTTTCTAGTTTGATTTATTACCTACAACCCGACAGGACTGTCCGGTCAACCATTTTTGAACACAGCATAACCTGCCGTATGTACCGATAATTTGATAAAAATGATCGCGATCGAATTGAGATCATATTCACTTCCGAGAAATATCTTCGACGCCCCTCTGTGATGGAGAACAGGTGTTTGCTGAATCAGGTGCCTTTTCCCCATACGCCCTCGCAATCGCGGCGTTGAGCCCATCCCTTGGATAAACGGGGTACTGCTGCACTTCACCTTCTCTTGAAACCTTGATGCCTTCGGCTTAGCTGCCTATGGACATACTTTTCTCCTTGGGGGGAAAGAGCTTGTCGAACACGCCCATAATTCCGGTCCGCAGGATCAACACCAGCACGATGACAATCGCCCCCATGATCTGCGGACGATACATCCCCAGAGGTGCCAGAAGCTGGTTGATGGTCACGGTAATGGCCGCCGCGATCACTACCCCCGGATATTTGCCGATCCCGCCGACAACCATCATGATCATCAGCAGGGTGAAAACATCCATGCTCAGCATTTTCGTGGACAGCATGCCAACATAGTGGGCATACAGCGCGCCGAACAACCCGGTGATAAAGGAGGTGAGCGCAAAGACCATCAGCTTGTACTTATAGGCGCAAACCCCGAGGCTGCTGGCAAACCGCTCGGAATCCTTGATGACGAGAAACGCCTGGCCCCAATGCGACTTGATGACGGCTGCCAGAATCAGGGTGAAGATGATGGTCAAGAACAAGGTAAGATAAAAAAACGGCACCAGGGTGTTGGCACTGAAGGCAAAACCGAAGAGCTTTATGGGAGGTATGGTGAGAATCCCCTGGGCCCCGCCCGAACCGATGGCCATGCCCAGCGGGCCACGCAAAAACGGTACCAGGGCCATGTGCAGGGCAAAGGTCACCAGGGCAACGTAGTGCCCGGCAAGTTTCAGGCAGGGCAGCCCGACAACGATCCCGAAGATGCCGGTGATGACCCCGGCGAGCAAAATCGACAGTGCGGGTGGAACACCGTGTGAAACGGAGAGAATCGCTGAAGCATAGGCCCCGATGACGTAAAATGCAACCTGACCAAAGGAAATGATCCCAGCAAAGCCCATGATGATATCCCAACATGAGGCGACAACGGCCCAGATGAGAATCATGATGAGAATATTCAGATGATCGGCACCGCCGGCAAAAATCGGCAAAATGCCCATCAACAGATAAAACCCTGCCAAAATGGCAATCATGCGTTTCCAACTCATGAGCTTACTCTCTCCCCATCAATCCCTTTGGCCTGATCGCCAGGGTCAGCAACAGCAATGTGAGCGTTGCAATCTGAACATAAATCATCCCAAAGTACCAACCGACAAACGCCTCAAGCATACCAAGAATAAAGGCGGCGTACAGACTGCCCCGGATTGACCCCATTCCGCCGAAGGCGGTGATAACCCAGGCCTTGATCATGATACTCGACCCGCCCATGGGGTTGATGAGGTTTTTCTGACACAAGAGGATACCGCCCAATCCCGCGAGGATGGTTGAAATGGCAAAGGTCGCGGCATAGATGAAATCTTTCGGGATACCGACAATCTGAGCGCCCATCGGATTTTGCGCCGTTGCCATGACCGCCATACCGATGCGGGTACTCCGCAGCACCCAGCGGAGCCCGAGCATGCAGCAGACCGAGACGGTGAAGATGGCGATATCCTGGTGTAAAATAACGAACTCACCGATTTCAAAGGCGTTTTCGGTAAAACTGGGGATCGATTTCACCCGCGGCCCAAAGACGGACTGAAACGAGTAGTCCATAAAGAGCGACAGCCCCAGGGTCAGCATCATGACCTTCATTTCCCAGTCATCGTATTTCCTCAGCGGGGTGATAAGCACTCTCTCAACGAGAAAACCGGCAAGGAAAAAGACGGGAAGCGCAGCCAAAATCACCATGAAGTAGCCGCCGGGAAGCTCGTACTGGACAAGCAGTATCCAGGCAAGATAGCCGCCAAGTACGTAAAAGGATCCATAGGCAAAGTTGAATGCCTTGGTCACCCCGTAGACGAGCGTCAGCCCAATAGCCATCAGCGAGTAGACCGATCCATTGATCAGTCCGCTGATAAATACATCGACAAGTTCAAAAATCATTGTTCCTCCACACAACCAGCCTCATCCGAGCACTTACATACCAAAAAGAATTTCTTTGAGCTGATCATCACTGAGCGCATCTTCCTTGCCGCCTTTAAAAGAGAGACATCCTTCGTCCATGACATAAATACGGTCCGCCATCTCGAAGAGCTGGGGGATGTTCTGCTCGACCAGCAAAACGGTTTTTCCCTGTTTGCTGATCTCCTGGATGATGCGGAAGATATCCGATCGATAACTCGGCTGAAGTCCGAGCGCCGGTTCGTCGATGCAGAGCAGTTCCGCATCCGACATGAGCCCGCGTGCTATGGCGAGCATCTTGGCCTCGCCGCCGCTCATGGTCGATGACAACTGGTTGCGGCGCTCGACGAGCTTGGGAAAAAGTTCGGCCACCCACTCCATATTTTTTTTCTCGTTCGCTCTTGCCCTTTTGGAATATGCGCCAAGCTTCAGATTGTCCTGTACATTCATGTAGGGGAACAGTTCCCGGTTTTCCGCAATGTAGGTGATGCCCTTGTTGACGATTTTCGCCGCGCCCAGATGGGTGATATCCTCACCGTCCCAGGTTACCTGGCCCTTCACCTTGTCGACGAGGCCGCATATGGATTTGAGCAAGGTGCTTTTGCCATGGCCGTTGGGACCGACGATGATCACCACCTGCCCCCTTGGCACCCGCATGCAGGCGTTCTTCAGGGCGTGGGACTCCCCGTAGTAGGCGTTGAGATCTGTTATATCAAGCATAGGAATCACCAAGATAGGATTTGATGACCCTTTCGTCCTTGATGACGTCCTCGGGGCGTCCGCAACAGACCAGAGTTCCGGCTTCGATGATCATCAACAGCTCGGCCAGATCGGTCAACACCTTCATGAAATGCTCGATGATGATGATCGTGATGCCGAGATCCTTGTTTATCTTTTTTATCAGTTCCATGAGGCTTAAAATTTCCGTGGTATTGGAGCCAGCCATGGGTTCGTCCAGCATAAGAATTTTCGGTTTTGTGGCCAATGCGGCACCGATCATCAGTTTCTTTTTCCCCAAAAGATTCAGTGCACCGGTATTCAGATGACGATCATCTCCAAGGCCGACCACATCGATGATGGCATTGGAGTGTTCAACATCCAACCCGCCTTTCGCCCCAAAACGACTCCCGACATGGACCGTTTCTTCAACGGTAAGGCTTGGAAATATCTCAGGGATCTGGAAGGTGCGCGCAATGCCCCGCCGTGCAATCCGATGGGCGGGAAGACCACTGATATCCTCCCCGTCAAGCATGACTTTTCCCTCGTAGCTGTAGTTCCCGGTAATAAGATTGTACAGGGTCGACTTTCCGGCACCGTTTGGGCCGGCAATACCGAAGATCTGCCCAGCCTCGACCTCGAAGCTTAAGTTGTTGACCGCTACGAGTGCGCCAAATTTTTTTGTTAATCCTTCAATCCGCAACATATTTTGCCTCAATGAACTCAGTACCCAGCCGACAACAATGGCTCACTTTTTTCCTCGGCTGCCGTGAACCCACTCTCTCTTTTTGCATTCGTTCAACACCTATCTCAATAGTTACCGGCATGGACTCGGGCGTCAGCGACTTGGTCAGAGTGCTACGCATATCAGCCATAGCTCGTGCCCCTTTACCAGACGACGCTGCCAACCTGAAGAGGTTCTGCATCAGCCGAACAAGCCATCACGCTTCCAATTCACAACTTCGTAACGCATGAAAAATTCATCATTACGTTTTCGTCATTAATAAGCAAAATTCATGCCAGCAAAAATTATTTTTGAATAAGATGGAAAATAAGGAAGTTGCCCTAAATCTTCATCCCAGACACACGGCCATCGATCGGCCACCAGTGACCCCAATTGCGCCGACATATCGAAAAATATCTATAATTTCAGAATGATAAACTCGGACATATTTGTCGTCAAAGAAGCACAGGGGCACTCAAGGACAAAAGGAGTGAACGAAAGTTGAAATCCCGGCACGGATTGCCAGGCCCAAGATAGATCCCTTAACCTACAGCAATCATTATACTTACTAATTCGACCTCGCAAGCCCCACACTCCCGCGAATCTTCCAAGGCCCTGAGGATCAAGAGGCAAGGCAAGACAGCATTCTCAGCCAACTACCGAGAGAACTGCCCCAAGGGGAAAAGAACCAATCCCATACCATAAAAGAGGCGCCCCTCGAAAACTGGCCTTTATCCAGCAATTCGCACTGGAGCCTGCACCGGTGATTGCAACCAAAACGGACAACACAGACAACGAGATAGCCATGCAAACCTTGTCGTTCTCGCAAAAAAGGCCCGAGAACGACGTTTCGAGCTTCACAGCAAAGAGATTGTGCAAATACCCACCATTCAGGTTTCGGGCTTTTTACTTGGCCCTCAACAGTGGACAAGACATCGGCCAGGCAGCGCCTGGCCGCCTTCCTTTACAGAAAAAGTCGAGGCTCTCACCGGCAAGAAAGAGGGGGGAACAACCGATGACGGCGGCAACAGTATTGTTTGCACCAAGAAGGTGGTAACACGCCGACAGCAGCGGAACGAGATCGATCAGCACGATCCCGGCAGGGGATACAAACAAGATGAGGCGAGCAGGATTTTTCAACACCCCCTGCTCGCCTCAACAGATATTGACTCCTGCGCATGGATCACGACGTAGGCGATCTGCCTATTTCCCACAGCACAATCCCACGAGAAGCGATTTCCCCGCAGAGTCAAGAGGCCGGCCATGCGACCAACAACAAGCGGCCATCATGACCGCCCCCATTTCTGCACAAATAAATCGACAAGGCTCGATGATCCAGCGAAGACAACGCCGTATCAGTCGGCCAGCGCAGGCTTGACCCTTGAGTCATACATGGCCCGATAGTAGGGAAGCTGGTCGTCATAGTAGCTTTTCAAATGGGCGCTGTTTTCAATGGTCACCTCAAAGGTTTCCATATTTTTAACAATACCCGTGCTCACGGCCGCATCTTTATGCCAATCTTTCCAGATCTCCCACTTGTCCTGATGTCCGGCTTCCCAGTACAGGGACTGCGGGATGAACTCAATCCCCAAGTCCTGGCAATAGGCCCGCATGATCCCTTCAGGATTATCCTCGAGATCATCGGCATCGACAACAACCGTCGGCAGACCCATCTGTTTTACAGCCTCATAGACCTTGAACAGCTGAGTAAGGCCGATCTCGGACAGGGTTACATCCTTATTCATCGCATAATAGGAGGCAATGGCCTTGGCCGGATCTCGAATCAAAAAGGTGTGGGTGACCCGCTCCAAATAGGCCTTGTCAGCGACAAGGTGCTCATAACAATGGGAACACATATCCTTATAAAAAACAGGTCGTTTTTCGGCGGAACCAATAATATGCTGGCAGATTCCCGCATAATCCGTGGGATGATCCGGGTCGATAAACTGCTGTTTGATGCTGGCACTCTCGCCTTCTACATAATAGAGGTAGGAAAAGGGCTCATGGAGAATTTCCATATCCTTTCGCTCGATCATGACCCGTTCAAAGGCCGTTGATACGGACCTCGGATGCGTCCACAGGGCAATAATTTTATTCATGGAATCTGCCTCCTTTGTACAATTGTTCATTCTTCGGATTTAGTCGATTTGCTTCATCAAAAAGGGTGATAAAAAAATTGAATCTCATTCCATCAACCCGCCCATCTTTTCTCTTTTTGCCGGAACACCCCGTTTTCTGGGTTGAGCGCACCAGAACAACAGGCACCCCTTTTCCCCGGCAGGCATAAACGCAGAAAACGGCCGCCACCCACGCAAAAATTCGCAAGCCGGAGGAGAGCATCTCCCGGAAAATGACTCTCAGGTGTCTCAACGGAGAGCCGGCAAAAGGCCTCACTTTTCAAGCCACTTCGCCGCCAGCAGATACAAGGAGGCAGATCCAGCCCGCCACTTACCCTTCCTGCAGGCGGAAGAGGTTCGCCCCGAGCCGAGATCCTCCACAGAACCGCTCACAACTTCGTCATGCTTGAAAGATACACTCTTACGTTTTCGTCATTTATAGCAATATGCGTGCCCAAAAATATTTTATTGATAATGATGAGAAATTAGGAAGTTGCCGAAGGGGTTCCAACAGGACAGACGTCAAACAATCGGACATCTCTGGCCTCAATTGCGTCTACCTTTGGACAAATTGATGAAAATCTAAACAGATAAACTAGGACAATTATGCCCCCTGCACGTCATTCACCGGCTTGCAAAGACAAAAGAACAGGAAGAACTCGTAAAGAATGTTACGATTCAAGCGCGTAACATTATAATTATAAAAAATATTTCATGGCGTCTCCGCCTTCCCTCTTTACCAAGAAACATAATTACCGTCGAAGCTCAGCTCAAAGTTCTTCGCCGAAAGTTGCCTCGCATAGGGTGGGCAGGTGTTGTTTCCTGCCCACCGATACACTGGCGCTTGCGGGTGTTGCCTCGGCTTACCTGATCACTGCAGAGGAAAGCGCAGGCACATCTCAAGCGAATTTGGCCGACCATTGACCTACTCAACAAACTGGATGGCGGCGTCTTGGGCAATGGCCAACCCTACACTCACCTCCAGGGCCTTAAGAATGCCTGAAATCACCGGGCATGAAAGGTGGGGGATGGTGCCGAGGGCGGTGTCCATTACCGTGGAACAGTACTTTCCACTTTCCCGATCGCGGAACAGTTCCTTCAACATGTCAATGGGCTGGCCGGCAAGTTGTTCATTGACCTTTTGCCAGTTAGCACATTGGGTCTCCAACTGAAAACTTGCGACGTACCCGTCTCCCTTGGTAGCGACTACCACCGTGGAAAGTCCGCATATCCCGGCGGTAATTTGCACCTTGACCACAACAACACCTCCTTCGCTTCAAAAAAACCAAACAACTGCTCACCACGACTCGAATCAGCCACAGCAACCTCAGAAGGAGATGGGAAGCCCGCCAAAGGGCCACGACCTCAACGAACCAGTGCCATTGTGCTCCCGCTTCTGCTGTCGTGTCGTGTTGGATAGAAAGTCGGGATTGTAGAGCGGCAGGCAGGAACTGGCAACAGTTGATTCACGACAGGCCCCCATTGTTACAAAACACGCAATATTTGCTATGAATAATTTACAGTCAAACTCAAAAACCATTTTCCACTGAAATCATCTCCAGGCGCTGAGAATGTCGAAACCGTCGCGGAATCAATGCGGACAAGATCCTGAAGAGTTGTTTCAGGAGAGACGTTATTTGCAGCCCCCCCAGAGGGCCTCCCCGGCCAAAAGGGTGCTCGCCCCCCCCCGGAATAGCCGCTGGCCAGTGTGCCAGCGCTTTGAATTCACCTGAAGCCATCTCGACCAGCGGCAGAGCTCTCGGCGCATCTAGGGGGGGCAGTTCCTTATACCGGAGCAGGCTTCGCCCTGCTCTTTGCTTTTCGCTGTACTTTTCAGGGAACAATGGACGGCCCCATACTGCACGGGTATACTAGAAAAAGTGTGAAAGACAGTTGGTGGTCAATGGCAATCACTATCACCGGCAAGCACCTGCCGAGGAGAATCTATGCGCCAAAAACCGCATCGACAATGGATGCCGTATCAGCAAAGTCAGTCCTTTTTCCAGAGATGGACAACAATGCTGCCCATTCTTTTCTTGCTCATCGCCTTGCAGTGGCCGTCCCTGTGCATCGCTGAGATCAAGAAGAAGATTCTCTTCGTTGACTCCTATCATGGGGAATATATCTGGAGCAGCGATATTACATCAGGGATCAAATCCGTCCTCGACTCCCGTCAGGATATCGAGTTGAAAATTTTCAGGATGGACACCAAGCGCAACATGACCGAATCACACAAGAAGGAAGCCGCGCGAAAAGCCCGGGACCTGATCGAGTCCTGGCAGCCCGATGTTGTCATTGCCTCCGATGATAACGCCGCGAAATATCTGATCGCCCCCTACTATTTCAATGCAAAAATCCCCTTTGTGTTCTGCGGCCTGAACTGGGACGCATCCGTGTACGGCTTTCCTGCCGACAATGTGACGGGCATGGTTGAGGTTGCGCTCTTTGACAAGACGCTCAACGCCTTGCAGCAGTATGCCCATGGAAATCGCATCGGCTACCTTGCCTCGGATACGGTTTCGGAACGAAAAGAGTACGAGAATATCGTCAAACGATTCGGCACCAGGTTTGAGGTCCGATTTGTCCAAAGCTTCGACGGGCTCAAACAGGCCTACCTGGAATTGCAGGAGAACACCGACATGATGCTCATCCAGGAATGCCGCTCCGTCCAGGGGTTCAACCATCTCGCAATGGTTGATTTCGTCCAGAAAAAAACCACTGTTCCCACCGCGGCAATGCAAAGATATCTCATCCACTATGCTCTGTTCACCTACGCAAAAAGCGGCGAGGAACAGGGCGAATATGCGGCGCAAACTGCCCTTGACATCCTTGCAGGAAAGGACCCGAAAAACATCCCCATTGCCGTCAACAAGAAGGTCGAGCCGTATCTGAACATGAAACTGGCAAAAGCCATGGGGATCAAGTTTCCAATCGATCTGCTCCAGTCCAGTCATCTCATCAGCGCCGAGCAGAAAAAACTGCTCTATGTCAACTCCTACCATGCCGGCTACAAATGGAGCGATGACATTGAAAAGGGACTGTTGAAGGCGCTCAATATCACAAAAAATGACCAGGGAAACTTCGACGACTCCGCCAGCGAGGTGCAGCTGCAGGTCTTTCGAATGGATACAAAGCTCCATCGATCAGAGGCCTTCAAGATCCGCTCCGCACTGGCGGCAAAAACGATTGTTGATGAGTGGCAACCGGATATTATCGTCACCAGCGACGACAATGCCGCAAAATACCTGGTTGTCCCCTATCTGAAGGATGCAAAAATCCCGGTGGTCTTCTGCGGCCTGAACGGGGATGCGGATATGTACGGATTTCCCCATGATAGGATCACCGGCATGGTGGAGGTCAATCCGATCCTGGAAACCATTAAACTGATGCGGCCCTATGCCAGGGGCGAGCGCATCGGCTATATTGGTGCCCAAACCTATACAGCGGAGAAGGAGCTTGCCTATTTTAAGGATGTGTTGCACCTCTCCTTTGCAGACGGAGAACTCGTTAAAGATTTCCTCCAATGGAAACAGGCCTATCTCCGCCTGCAGAAAACGGTGGATATGCTAATTTTCGTCTCCTCCGCCACCATACAAGGCTGGAATGAGGGGCTTGCGCAGTCGTTTATCGAGAAAAACACGATGATCCCTACGGGAAGCACTGGTGACAACACGGTCCAGTATACCTTGCTGGGCAAGGTGAAAATAGCCGAGGAACAAGGCTGGTGGGCCGGCAACACCGCGCTCAGCATCCTTGAAGGCACGCCGGTCAAAGACATCCCGGTGACAACCAACAAATATTTCATCCTCTACCTGAACATGAAAAAGGCCCAAAAATTGGGCATCAAGTTTCCCATTGATTTGCTTGAACAGGCAACATTACTCCAGGATTGAGAGAGGAGACCAACCCAAATGAGACTCAACTCGATCAGGGTCAAGCTCTTTGCCATTATTGCCGGTGCATTTCTCTGCTCTACCATCACCATCCTCTTGATTGCCGACAAAAAGCTGACCGAGATTATCGATACCAGCAAGAATGCCTTTTACAGCGAAAAGATTGACGCCATATGGTCCATTCTTCACCAGTATCATGTACGGCTGATGAAAACCGGACTGGTGGAGGCCTACCTTGAGGAGTTCAAGGCAAACACGCTCAAAGAGTTGAAGCAGACCAATTACAACCAGCAAGGACTCTCCATCTATCCCTTCATCATTGATCTTGACGGCAATATTGTCATGCATCCTACCCTGCCGGAAAAGTCCGCGCTGCCTGCTGATCGAGATATCGTGAACAGATTTCTTGCCGCAGAGCGAGGTGAGTTCAACTTTACCTTCATGGGGCAGGAAAAATATTATATTTTCCGGAGTTTTCCCGAATGGGGATGGATTATTGGCTATGCGGTTCCCCTTGAAATCAAATACCAAGAGGCGAGGACATTCCGCACCCTTCTGCTCCTCATCATGTCAGGGGTTACCCTGGTCGTCCTGTTCCTGCTCATCCCGGCGATCTCCAGGATCGCCAAGCCGATTACCCTCCTGACGAAGGCCGCAAGGGACATAGCCGAAGGTGATCTTGACAAAGAAATCAATATTCGCACCAACGATGAAGTCGGTGCACTGGCGGAGAGTTTTGAGGAGATGCGGATTGCGATCAAGCAGACCATCTATGAACTGGAACTGGAAAACGCAGAGCGAAAACACGCCGAAGAGGCGCTGGCCCACGAAAAGGAGCAACTGGCCGTCACCCTGATAAGTATCGGCGATGGCGTCATTACCACTGATCGCAGCGGCCATATTCTCTTGATGAACAAAGTTGCGGAGGAATTGACCGGCTGGCACAACCAAGAGGCAATTGGCCGGGACCTGGAGGAGGTTTTCACTGCTGTCGACCAGCGAAACGGTGAACCAGCCAAATCCGATATCAATCGAAGAGAGCACATCGGCCCATTGGTTGTCGGCGAGCGACAGCAAACACTGATGCCCAGGAGTGGCGAGACAGTCATTGTCGCCAGCAACTGCGCGCCGATCAAGGATGCGCAACACAATATCATTGGAGCCATCCTCGTGTTCAGGGATATCACCAAACAGCTCCAAATTGAGCAGGAACTGTTCAAATTCCGGAAGCTTGAATCGGTCGGCGTACTGGCTGGCGGTATTGCCCACGACTTCAACAACATTCTTGCGGTTATCCTGGGCAACGTCACCCTGACCCTGATGGACCTGAGCCTGTCGGAGAAAATACGACAACGGTTGACCAATGTGGAGAAGGCCTCGCTCAGGGCCCAGGGGCTGACCCAGCAGTTGCTCACCTTTTCCAAAGGAGGCGATCCCATCAGAGTTGTCTCTTCCCTGGAAAACCTGGTCAGAGATGCTACGGGGCTTGCACTCCATGGCCGCAACGTGTCCTGCCGATGTAATATTCCCGATGATCTCTGGCTTGCCGAAATAGACAGGGGACAAATCAGCCAGGTCATCCAGAACATGGTGATCAACGGGTGTGAAGCCATGCCCGGCGGCGGTACCATTACACTTTCCTGCAGCAATGTTGTCGGAGACGACAGCACAAGCGACTTCATTGCCAAGGGTAAAAAACATGTGGCCATTTCCATTGCGGATAGCGGTGAAGGAATTCCGCCGGAAAATCACGATAAAATCTTTGATCCGTACTTCACCACCAAAACCAACAGGAATGGACTTGGCCTGTCAGTCTGTCACTCCATTGTTGCCAAGCACAACGGCTACATCGGCGTCGATTCAAGCAGGAGCTCAGGGACAGTTTTCACCATTTACCTGCCAGCGAGCGAGGAATTACCGGTTGCGGCAATGCACAACAGGGAAAGCGTTCCCGAAACCATGAAGGCAACAGTGATGATCATGGATGACGAGGAACTGATCAGAGAACTCGTTGAAATGATGCTGGAGGAAATGGGACACACCCCGGTGTTGGCAGCGGATGGTACCGAAGCTGTGGCGCTGTATAAAAAGAACAAGGCAGCTGGCACCCCGATCGATCTTGTGATTATGGATCTGACCATACCAGGGGCCATGGGAGGAAAGGAAGCTATCCAAGAACTGCTGGCCTTTGATCCGAAGGCAAAAGCAATCGTGTGCAGTGGTTATTCAAACGACCCAATCATGGCCGACCCCGGCAAATATGGATTTCTGGCCGCAGTCGCCAAACCGTACAAGTATGACGTCCTTGCCGAAGTTATTGCGAAGACTGCACAGGACAATCAAAAAAATTAACGTTTTTTTCAGTTAAATAAAGCACTATCCCGGCAAGTTTAAATGAAACATGCCCACAAGAGACTGACTGACAAGGGATGGGGGAATCCCCCGCTGCGGCAAATGCGGCGAGGCTGTCAACGCTCGAACTGGCGGCCTCACCAGGGATCACGTGATTTCAATGAGGTTTCGCCCTTTTTCTTTCGCCCTGTACAGTGCCTGATCTGCTGCGAGAAAGAGCGTGCGGGGCGTGGCGTCAAGATCCTCGGCGACCTGACCGGCAATGCCGATACTGACAGTGACGACTGCACTGGTTGCAGAGCCGGTGTGCTCGATGGCGAGCTTTTCAATCTCCTGGCGAATGCGTTCCGCTACGTGGTAACACCCCGAGGGATCGGTTTCCGGAAGGATCACGCCAAACTCCTCGCCGCCGATTCTGGCCACCTTATCGACTTCCCGGCGGGCTTTCTCGGCAATGGTCCGCGCGACCTGCTTGAGGCATTCATCCCCGGTGGCATGGCCATAGGTGTCGTTGAATGCCTTGAAGTGATCGATATCCAAAATCATGAGCGAGAGTTGTTTTTTGGTGCGAAAGGATCGTCGCCATTCATCCTTAAGGATCTTGTCGAACTGCCTTCTGTTGAGCAGGCCTGTCAAACCGTCGGTGACGGAGAGCAGAAGCAGTTGCTCATTGGTCTCCTCAAGCTGTTGCTGCATGTCTTCGAGTTCGGCAACTTTCAGGTCGAGTTCGACAGTTATCTGCTGCAGTTCACGCCGTTGGCGGAAGAGTTCTATAAAAACAGCAACCTTGCTTTTGAGCACCACCGGATTGAGCGGTTTGAACAGATAGTCCACCGCACCCGATTCGTATCCTTTGAACAGCAGATGATCGCATTGACGTTCGGCGGTGACGAAAATAATGGGAATGCCCTTGGTCTTGCGGCTGCTGCGCATCAGTTCCGCCACTTCATAGCCGTCCATCCCGGGCATTTTGACATCGAGCAACACCAGGGCTAAATCATGCTCCAGGGTCAGCCCCAGCGCCTCTTCCCCGGATTGCGCCTTGATGACCTCCAGGTTCGGGCAGTCCAGCAGGCTTTCGAGGGTCAACAGATTTTCCGGCCGGTCATCGACAATGAGAATTTTGGTGGTGGTCATCTCTCTCCCTTGGCGCACAGTTTGTTGAGCAATACGGCAATCTCCTCCAAGGGAAGCACTCTGTCCACATCTGTCGCTTCCAGGGCCGCCTTGGGCATGGTATCTACTTCTGCACTGTCGGGGTCCTGGACAATGGTCAACCCTCCATACCGCTTGATCCGGGCCAGCCCCCTGGCGCCATCGTTATTTGCCCCGGTGAGCACCACCCCGATCAAGTTCTGCCGGTAGGTGATCGCCGCCGTTTCGAATAGCACATCGATGGAGGGGCGCGAGTAGTTCACTTTTTCATCGATGGAGAGCGCTATGGAACGATCCTGCTCAACCATGAGATGGTAGTTGGGTGGCGCAAAATAAATTTTGCCGCCCTGGATACGTTCCTTGTCTTCCGCCTCCTTGACCGTCATGGCGCAGCGGATGTCAAAATGGGTCGGCAGGTAGCTGTCCGAATCCGCTCCGATGTGCTGCACGATCAAGATGGGGACGGAGAAAGGACTGTGCAGTCGAGGAAGGATCCGGTCCAATGCGGCAAGTCCGCCTGCAGAAACGCCGATGACAACGGCCTCGTACGTGCACTGCTCATGAGTCTTTTGCATACTCACTGCCTTCGTTTTTTTCTGAATATTTTTTCTTTGGCGCACACCACCTCAAAATTATCCGCCATCGATGAAAACTTGATACTCTCCTTGGAGCCCAGACAGAGGAATCCTCCGGGGCAGAGGCTGTCGAAAAAGAGTTCCAGCACCCTGTTCTGCAACTCGCGGGTAAAGTAGATCAGGACATTGCGGCAACAGATCATGTGCATCTCGCCAAAGACCCCGTCGGTTGCCAGGTTGTGCGAGGAAAACAGAACCTGTTGTTTGAGGGAGCCCTTCATAACGACATGGTTATACTCCGCGGTATAGTACTCGGACAACGATTCGGTACCGCCCGCCTTGAGATAGTTTGCAGAATACTCCCGCACCAGATCCATAGGGTAGATGCCGTCCTTGGCCCTGGCCAGTATCCTGTCGTTGAAGTCGGTGGCATAGACCTGACAGCGCTCCTTCAACCCCTCTTCCTGCAAAAGGATGCACATCGAGTAGACCTCCTGCCCGGCCGAGCAGCCGGCGTGCCAGATCTTCAAAAACGGATAGGTTTGCAGGTGGGGAATCACGACCTCGCGGATACGTCTGTAGAACCAGGGATCGCGGAACATTTCCGTGGTATTGATGGACAGGTCGAGCAGAAGCTGGGTAAAGAATTCCTCCTCATAGAGTACCCGAGGGATCATTTCGGAAAACCTGTTCATGTTTTCCAGATGAAGACGGTGCTCAAGCCTGCGACGGGTATGGGCGGGGGAGTATTGACGGAAGTCGTAGCCATATTTTTTGTGGATGGCCAAAAGGAGCAGTTCGATTTCCAGTTGTTCGTCAGTCGCGCTATTGGGCTGCTTCATTGCTTCTTTTCTCATTCCCTGATCCAGACAATTAATACAGCCAGACCTTCATCATGGAAAGGAGTTTATCGGTGTTGACCGGTTTGGCCAGATAATCGCTGGCTCCAGCCTCTATACACTTCTCCCGGTCCCCCTTCATCGCCTTGGCGGTGATGGCGATTATCGGCAGCTTTGCATATTTCCGCTCTTTTCTGATACGTCTCATGGCATCATAGCCATCCATCTGCGGCATCATGATGTCCATGAGGATGCAATCGATCGATTCGCCCTCTTCTTTCATCTTCTCCAGGCACTCCACACCGTTCTTGGCGACCACGACCTCCATGCTGCTGTCCTCAAGGACACTCGTCAGGGCAAAGACATTGCGCATATCATCGTCGACCAGCAGGATCCGCTTCCCGCTCAAGATCGCCTCCTTGTCGTGGACAAGCTTGAGCATCTTCTTTTGCTCAACCGGCAGATCGGCCTCGAGCCGATGGAGGAAGAGCGCTGACTCATCAAGCAGCCGCTCAGGGGACTTCACCCCTTTGATGATGATGCTTTCAGCGTAGGCCTTGAGCTTGCGTTCTTCCTCCTTGGTCAGATCCCGCCCGGTATAGATGATGACCGGGACTTTCGAGGCCTTGGTACTGTGCCTGATCTTTTCCAGCAGGTCAAAACCGGACATATCCTCCAATCCCAGATCGAGCACCATGCAGTCGAAATTTTCCCGTTCCAGCAACTTGAGGGCATCCTGACCGCTGCCGACGGCGGTTGTCTCCACATCCCTGCCGCCTACGAGTTGAACGATGCTGTCGCGCTGGGTCTTGTCATCCTCGACCACCAGCAGCCTGCTCACGGGTTTGGCTATAATGGCCTCCAGCTTGGCAAAGGCCCCTTCCACCTTTTCCACGCTGACCGGCTTGGAGAGAAATCCAATGGCCCCCATCTTCAAGGCATCAAGCGATTTGTCGTCTGCCGACATGAAGTGGACCGGGATATGGCGCAATTTCGGATTTTCCTTCAACCGCTCCATGACGGTCCAGCCGTCGATGCCCGGAAGACCTATATCAAGGATAACGGCGCTGGGCTGGTAGTAGTCGGCAAAATGAAGACCGGTTTCCCCATCCTCGGCCACCAGGCAGAGAAAGCCCCGCTCCCGGCCAAAATCCCGCAAGACCTGAGCGAAACTTCTGTCATCCTCAATGATCAGCAGGCTGCGCGATTTCGGGGTGACGCTCTCCCGATCATCATCGAGGTACGCACTCCTGCAGGGGGGCGGTGTCGGCTGACCGTCGCTGCCCGCCCCGGTTTCCGGCGCCCATGTACAGGCCACAAAATCGTCATCTTTCTGCACGGCGGCCTCCGGGGACGCTGGCTCTTGCTGTGCCGGAGTTTGGGCGGTGGATTCCGCCATCTCGGATGCCGGCGCACTCTCCCCAGGGAGCAAATCTTTGGGCAAAATACCTTCTCGGGCGGGCTCGGTGAAGATCTCCGGGAGGACGATGGTAAAGGTACTGCCCTCGCCTTCCCGACTGACCAGTCGGATGATTCCGCCGAGCAATGCGGACAACTGCTTTGAGATCGAAAGGCCCAATCCTGTTCCACCATACACCCTACTTGTGCTGCCATCGGCCTGCTGGAAGGCGCTGAAGATGGCTTCCTGCTGCTCCTGGGCTATGCCTATTCCCTCATCGCGCACGGCAAAGGCGATCGATCCCTGCGAGCTCAGGCCGGTTCCCACCAGAAGGGACGGCTCCGGCCTGCTGATGGTGACCGCCACTTCCCCCTGGGCGGTGAATTTGAAGGCGTTGGAGAGCAGGTTGCGCAGAATCTGCTGCAGCCTCTGATTATCGGTCAACAGTGAGCGGGGGAGGTCTTCGGCAATCGCGGTGGTGAATCTGAGTCCTTTTTTCTCGGCCATGTCCTTGAACATTCGCTCGAGATCGGCGACCACGTTCTCGATAAAGACCTCTTCGATATTGAGCTCCATCTTGCCTGCCTCCACCTTGGAGAGGTCGAGAATCTCATTGATGAGCTCCAAAAGTTCCGCACCGGAGGAGTGAATGGCGCCAGCAGACTCGATCTGCTTGGGCGTGAGGTTGCCCTCCTTGTTGCTGCCAAAGAGCTGGGAAAGAATCAGAATGGAGTTCAAAGGCGTCCGCAGTTCATGGGACATATTGGCCAGAAACTCTGACTTATACTTACTGGCCTGCTCAAGGTCGCGGGCCTTCTGGCGGACGATGTTCTGCGCCTTGACCAGGTCGGCATTCTTCTGGCCGATGGTCTGGGTCTGTTCCTCCAGGGCCCTGGTCCGTTCTTCGAGCTCCTCATTGGTCACGCGCAACTCTTCCTGCTGCGCCTGCAACTCCGCCTCGGACTCCTTCAGGGCTTTGGTCTGCTCTTCGAGCTCCTCGTTGGTCACCCGCAACTCTTCCTGCTGCGCCTGCAGTTCTGCCTCCGATTCCCTGAGGGCTCTGGCCTGCTCTTGGAGCTCTTCGTTGGTCACCCGCAACTTTTCCTGATGCGCCTGTGCCTGATCGAGCAGCTCCCGAATCGTCTGCCGTGAGCTGGCGGCATTGAGCAGGATGGCGACATTTTCCCTGTTCTGTTCAATGAAGCCCCGCTGGAGCAGGGAGAAAGGCTCTATGGAACCAAGGAGCAACACCGCCATGACCCGCTCTTCCAGGGTGATGGGGATGGCCATGAAGTGGGCCGGGATCTGTTCTCCGGCGCCGTAATTCAGGGCCGGGGCATCCTCCCTGACCTTGGAAAAGACGATAATCTGATTCTCCAGGGCGGCCTGCCCCACCATGCCTTCTCCCAGGTTGAAACGGTTGAAATTCCCCTGCCGATCGAAAAAGGACCAGCTCGCCTTGAGCACAAGCTCGTCCTCGCTGCGCAGGTAGATGGCGCCGAGCTGCGCGCCAAGGTGTTTGCTCATGAACGAAACCAGCCGCCGGGCGAGTTCATCCGCCTCATGCTCCCCGCGCAGGTCGTCGTCCAGCCCCTCCTTGCCCCGCTGGAGCCAATCCAGATCCTGGAGATTTCGTGCCATGGAGTTGAGGGCTATCGCCAAATCCCCCAGTTCGTCTTTCTGATCCAACTCCAAGGTGGCATCGAGCTCCCCCCGGGCGATGGCTTCGGCAAATTCCATATCACGGAAGATGGGCAGGGTCAGGGTGCGCGAAAGGTAGAGGGCTCCGGCACAGATCAAGATGAGCAGCACGGCGGCACTCACCAGGATATACATATGCATCCTCCGCACCGGCGCGGTGACCTCGTGCCAATCGATCTTGGAGATGAGGTACCAGTTCAGACCGGCAATGGTCAGTTGGTCGTAGGCGACCAGCACCCTGTGCCCGGCACTGTCGACATAGGTGCCATGGCCCCCGGCCTGGCCGTCCCTGACCGTGTCGAGCCAGTACTGCAAAGGCTCGAGGGAGTAACCGACAACGTATTTCCCCTCCCCCATGGTTTTGAGGTTGCTGCGCAATTCAAAACGGGAATTGTTTTGGGATACGCCCAGCAGGTAGGACTCGCCGGTCTGTCCCATACCCTTTGTCGAATCAACGGCACGGGTCACCTGCTGATCTGTCATCTCGAGCGCAATCACCCCGGTGACCTGGCCGTTGTTGTTGCGAATATCCTGGGCAATAAAGGTGCACTGCTGGCCTCCGCGGGGGGCGTATGCCTGAAAATCGGCAATTGAGGTTTTGCCGCTCTCCAGGGCCTGCCGCCAGGCGATTGCCAGCCCGCTTTCCCTATACTGACCGTGACGCAGGCTGGTCCCGACCTCCTCGCTGCCCGCAAGAGAGAAGAGGACCTTTCCCTCATGGATATCAATGAGAAATAGATCCTCGAAACCATACCCTTCAATCTGCCGCTTCAACGGGTTGAGGTAGGGTTTCACCATGCTCTGATACTTCGGCGAACGGGTGTCCAGTCCTTGACCATCACCTTCGGCGAGATACTGATCGAGGGTACTGACAAGATCATCCATCCGAGAGCTGCTGGCCAGGATACGAACATTGGCAAAGCACTGGCTGAAAAAATCCTCGATCTGGGTTTTACGTATGGTCTGGACGGTGATCAGCTGGTTGAACGACTTTTCCATCAGGCTGTCGGAGGCCAGGTTACTGGCAATGAGGCCCACCGTGAGCAGCGGAATACTCCCGGCAAGAATGAAGAGCACAATCAGTTTCGAACGAATACGTATATCGGCAAGTCGGAGCATTTTCTTCACTGTTGAGGAGTGGTTGATTCGTATCAAGTATGGCGTATTGTACGCGAATCGTTTGCAATCTACAAAGCGCAGAGTGATATTTTCCCCCTGTGGTGCACAGGTTCTGGACCGTTGGCAACGACCGCCGGCGTTCCGCGCCATCGTGGCCTGATTGCTGGCCGCTCATGTTGTTCGAATTTTTTGGAACAAGGTGATAGAGTGTTGAACATGAGTGGTGAGATCGGCGATACAACAGTCCCCCATGCAACGGCGACCAAGGAGAACGCACCATGCTGAAACGGGATATTTTCTCGAATGACAGTTGGCCCCCGAATGGCTCGAGAGTAGCGATCACCCGGGACCGAAAATGGGAAACGTGCAGAAACACTCGACTCGGCCTTTCGCACCTCTGTGACGAATCATGGCCATGAAACACCCCATGCCGCAAACAGAGCGTCGGTCTCAGCCCATCCGTATCCTGAAACTGGGCATGCCTCTGTCGTGTCTTGTTTGGGGGGCATTGATTGCCCTTTCGTATACCTGGAATGTCTGGAAAAATGAGGAACAGTACCTCGCGACCCTCAAACAGACCGGGCGGAGCTTTTTCCAGCAGATCGAGCTCACCCGGGAGTGGAATGCACTGCATGGCGGGGTCTATGTGGCTGTGCATGGCGAGACCGTGCCCAACCCCTACCTGGCGGATCCAATGCGCGATATCAGGATCAATGCCGACCTCGTGCTGACCAAGATCAACCCCGCATATATGACGCGGCAGATCTCCGAAATTGCCTCGAGCCAAGAAAATATCAAGTTTCACATCACCAGCCTCAATCCCATTCGACCCCAGAATATGGCCGATGCTCGTGAAGAAGAGGCCCTGCACCTCTTTGAGCAGGGACGAGTGCAGGAGATAGGTGAGGTTGTCGATAGTGAAGCCGGGCCAACCTATTTCTACATGGCGCCACTGGTTACCCGCAAACCTTGCCTCAAATGTCATCAGAGTCAAGGTTACCTGGAGGGGGACATCAGGGGCGGCATCAGCGTCACCATCCCTTTTCCCTCGATCCCCTTTTCTCTGCCCTTGGCGGTTGGACACCTGGTGATTGGTCTGTTTGGCATCGGCGGCATTGTGATCCTCAATCGCCAACTCGCCAAGGCCTACGAGGTCATCCAGCATCAGGCGATCATTGACGCCCTCACAGGGATTCCGAACCGTTGGTGTTTCACCGAACGCATCCTGGAAGAAGCCAACCGTCATCATCGCCAGCAGGAGCCGCTTTCCCTTTTGATGTGTGACATTGACAACTTCAAAGCCTTCAACGATACCTACGGCCACGGTGCCGGTGATGCATGTCTCCTGCGCGTTGCCCGGACGATCAAGCAATCGCTCCAGCGACCTGGAGATTTCTGTGCGCGTTATGGCGGCGAGGAGTTTGTGATCATTTTGCCCAACACTGAGACAGATGGCGCTTTACATGTGGCCCGGTCCATTATCGCAAATATCCGGGCCCTTGCGATCAAGCATGAAAAATCTCTGCCCGAAGGTTATGTCACCGCGAGTATCGGGGTGGCGACGACCACGTCCAACCAGGCGGTTTCCCATGAAATTCTGATGAAGCAAGCTGATGACGCCCTCTATCAGGCGAAAAATGAAGGTCGCAACTGCGTCATGGTGTTTGCAATGGAGCATGCTTGAACATTTCCCCCCTGCCCACTGAGGACCGCAAAAAAAGCACCCTGTCCTGACAGTGCCCGTCCTGTTGGCGGAAATCTTGCCTGGGCAAGATGGATTACTTGCGGGGTTTGGCATCCTTGGTCAGCAGATAGGCTTCCAGGCGTTGTCTATCCTCCCTCTGGACAGGATGATTGGCCAGTTGGGTAATGAGCAGCGGGTTGATCGGCAGCCATGCACCGGTGACAACACCGGTTTGGGTAAGCTTGTCACCGATCAGCAACTCGAGAAAAGTTGGAACGGAACGAACCGGAAGCCCCCTGGCAAGGAATGTGATACATTCAAACAGGGTTCCGGGGATACTGCCATATCAATGATTTTGTTATTTTTTTAGGTGCCCCCAAAAAATCGCCCTCGCATTACGCCGGGCTGAAACTCCAAACTCCAGAAACATGGGTTAGCAGGGGGAAATGGAATTTTTCTATAGTGCAACACTCTTGTCCTCGAGTCGAATTCGAAGACGTAGATCGTTTGCTTCTGTAAACACGGCTTATTCTTGTGAATGATGAAAACTAGGAAGAAGATTGGGCTATGGAAAGAATATTTTGGTCTCTGTTTTTCACGGTAGTGTTATTGTGCTCGGGCCTCTCCACTTGGGCTGAGGACTTCTATGTCATAGCGGTGAATCGCAAGCCCAGGAGCGTCATTACGGTTGCCAAATCGAACGGGGATTTCAAGGACCCGGTGGCGGCTATTAACTCTATCACCGATGCTTCCGCATCCAACCCCTATCTCGTGCTAATCGCACCTGGGGTCTATACCGTCACTCAGACCTTGGTGATGAAAGAATATGTGGAACTTGCCGGAAGTGGTGAGATGATCACAAAATTGACAGGAGCAATAAGTACAAGTAGCTCTTCAACCTCTGCCATAGTCTCGGGCGCAAACAACTCGGCCCTGAACTCATTGACAGTGGAGAATACGGGAGGGAGCAGCCATTATTCCTGCGCCATTTATAACGAGGGTAGCTCTCCGAAGGTAAGCCATGTGACCGCTTCCGCATTCGGGGGAAATGTTTGCGCCGGGATTTACAACACTCAATCTTCATCTCCAACGATGACAGATGTGATCACCTCGGCCTCCAATGGAGGAGGTAATTATGGGGTCTACAATATTGAAGATTCATCCCCGACAATGATGGATGTGACCGCTTCTGCATCCAGGGGGGTGTTCAATGTCGGGATCTTCAACTATGGTAGTTCATCCCCGACGATGACGAATGTGACCGCCTTGGCTTCCGGGGCAAATAGCTACGGGGTCTATAACTCGAATTTTTCGTATCCAAAAATTAGACGGTGTACAATTACAGGAGGAAATTACGGCTTGAAATGGGATACTGATAGCTTCATTCAGGTGAGCCAATCGACTATCATAGGCGGGGTCAACGGTCACATCTCTTATGCTCGATGCGTCGCCTGTGACAATGGGTTGGGCGATGCCCTGGACTCGAACTGTCAAGATTAACCAGGAAATTTTGTGAACAGAATGGGGATTTCGGGAGTTCAGGGGGCAGAGTAGGTAATTCAAAATTAACCCAAAGTATCAGGCATGTATCCCGTTATACCCTGAAGACCTTGAGCAGCAAGAAAGGCGGCGGGTTCAACTCCCGGTGTCGGAACTGATGGTCTAATTAGCGCTTACAAAGATGCCCCTCATGTTCTCCATGTCGAATCTCAACCTTATCCTCACAGAGGCAGGGGTGATCACCGCCGTCCCCGCCTGGTTCGGCCTGACAGGCGCGGTGGTCGACGTTTCCATCGCTGAGATTGCCCAATCGGTGTTCATTTACCTCGGCATCCCCTTTCTTGCGGGCATGGGGAGCCGCTTGATCGGCATCAAACTCAAGGGGAAAGAGTGGTATGAAACGGTCTTCATCCCCCGGATAAGTCCGCTGACCCTTGTTTTTCTGCTGTTCACCATCCTGGTGATGTTCTCGCTCAAGGGCGAATACATCGTGCAACTGCCCCTTGATGTGCTGCGCATCGTCCTGCCCCTGACCATCTACTTTCTGGTGATGTTCGCCCTCTCCTTCTTCCTCTCGATGAAGGCAGGAGCAACCTACGAGCAGACCGTCACCTTGAGCTTTACGGCAGCTTCCAACAATTTCGAGTTGGCCATTGCCGTGGCCATTGCCGTGGCCATTGCCGTCTTCGGCATCAACTCGGGCGAGGCCTTTACCGCGGTTATCGGCCCCCTGGTCGAGGTGCCGGTGCTGATCGGCCTGGTCAACGTCGCCATCCGGATGAAGAATAAATATTTTCCCCATGAACAACCAACACTTGCAGGGGTCTGCCATGTCCGCAGCAAACAGTAAACTCAGTGTCCTTTTTCTCTGCACCGGTAATTCCTGCCGCAGCCAGATGGCCGAAGGTTGGGCCCGCCATCTGCAAGGAGAGGCGATTGAGCCCTACTCCGCAGGGATCGAAAAACACGGGCTCAACCCCACGGCAGTCCAGGTGATGGCCGAGGCTGGAGTGGATATCAGCCGGCAGCAGTCAAAACTGGTGGAAGAACTCCCCGCCGTCCACTTTGATTATGTGATCACACTCTGTGGCCATGCCCACGAAACCTGTCCCTATTTTCCCGGCAAGTCCATCCATCAAGGCTTTGCTGATCCGCCGCAGTTGGCCAAAAACGCCACCTCAGACGATGAAATCCTTGAGGCCTATCGCACCGTTCGGGATCAAATCCGGGAATTCATCGAATCCCTCCCCACATCGTTGCCTCGGTAAACGGGTGATTCAACCCGCCGGGTACCCCGGTTCCCATGCTGGTGCCTTGCGTAAAGCGCAACAACAATACGCCCCCCGCGGACGTAACGGAAAACTAATTTTCAGACCATCTATTCGATTTTTTTAATTTATCGATCGCTTGCGAGTGATGGGGGCAGTTTGGAGCTCAACAAAAAAAGCACCGCCCCTTGATGATGCCGACGGATTTCTCCGGTTTTCCTGCAACAGCCCCCTGGGAATGGATGAGATTCACCGTGCCCGCAAAAAATCCCTGGTGGTGTGTTCCTCAAGGAACCTGGAAAAATTTTTTTTAATTTTCGGTAATTTATACAGTCGGCCGTAGACGTTTTTCCTGGTGCTCTTGGCAAGGCTCGACGGATCGAAGTAGCCTTTGGCATTTTCAACACTGAGGACAAAAGGCGGCTTGCCCATGCGGACCAGGATGGTGCTCATTAACAGCGCCCCGGTTCGATGGTTGCCTTCGGCAAAGAGTTGCGGCCAGCTCACCTGGAGGATATAGGCGCCGGCCGCCTGTTTCCACGGCGAATCGCCTTGGTGCTTTTCCGCCCACTGCCGCAGGTTGGTGATGCAAAATTCATGCTGCTGGTAAAACCTGTCCGTGGTGCTCTTGATATGTTGTTGATAGTCACGCCGCTTTTCCGGCGTGGTGCCACAGAGCACAATATGGTTGAGTTCAAGGAAGTGATGAAATCCTCGAGGCTGCAACAGGTCGACATCCTGCGCGAGCAACTTATTGACATACTCATAGCCGCCTACGATGTTGGCGACGATATCATCGCGCATCGGCTCACGGCGCATATCCAATTCCCGATTAATGCGACCAAACTCCTTTTGCACCGACCTGAGTGAAGCTTTGACTTTTTTGATATCAATGAAAAATGATGGCATAGTAAAAAGTCAAAAAATTACTCCTCGCAAAATCAACGTGTTACGAACAAGAAACGTCGTCATGATTGTTTTTTTACCAGAACGACAAACAGCTAAGTTGCGTCATGGAAATGCAACAAAACTCACTTTCCTGGCCCCGTCCGCACTTATCCTGTTCGCCAGTCGCCGGACTGATGCTTGAGGCAGAGGCAGGAAAAAATGCGACGCAGGCTGCGAATAATCCTCTGATCAGGAAAATTCGCCGTGGAGGTAATCCTTGGTCAACTGCTCCTTGGGATCATTGAACAACTCCATGGTCTTGCCCATTTCCACCAGGTAACCGGTACGTCCGCCCTTGGAGATATCGACCGCGAAAAAGGCGGTCTGGTCGGCAACGCGCTGGGCCTGCTGCATGTTGTGGGTCACGATGGCCACGGTGAACTGTTGCTTCAGCTGAATCATCAGCTCTTCGATCTGGCGAGTGGCAATCGGGTCCAGGGCTGAACAGGGCTCGTCCATGAGCAGCACCTGCGGCTCGGTGGCAATGGCACGGGCAATACAGAGACGCTGCTGCTGACCACCCGAGAGGGAAAGCCCGTTGTTTTTCAACTTATTTTTGACTTCATCCCACAAGGCGGCACCGCGCAGGGCCTTCTCCACCTTCTCATCCATGTTGCCGCGAAAACGATTGAGCCGCAGACCAAAGGCCACGTTCTCGTAGATGGACATGGAAAAAGGGTTCGGCTGCTGGAAGACCATGCCGATATTACGGCGTACCGCCACCGGATCGACCTTCTTGTCGTAGACATCGACCCCGTGGAATTGCACCTTGCCCTCGAAGTGAAAGCCTCGTACCAGGTCGTTCATCCTGTTGATGCTCTTGAGCACGGTCGACTTGCCGCAACCCGAAGGGCCGATGAAGCCGGTGATCTTATTTTTCCGGATGGGCACCTTGCTGTCGCGCACTGCAAGAAAATCCCCGTAAAAAATTTGCTCAGCATGACAGTCGAGCACAACCTCGGCCTGATCGGCGTTGGTCGACACGGCTGTCTTTCCTTCCCTTTGCGTCGATTCCATGAACATTTCTTTCACTCCTTCGCTATCACATTAAATTTTTTTACGGCCGCCAAGGGTGCGGCTAATGATGTTGAGGAGAAAGACCATCAACACCAGAACCAGGGAAGCAGCCCAGGCCAACTCAATTTGGTTTTCGAACGGCATGCCCGAGTAGTTGTAGATGAGGACTGCCAACGAGGCGGTGGGTTCCTGGGCATTGAGCCAGTAATCGCTGAACAGGGCGGTGAACAGCAGGGGGGCGGTCTCGCCGGCGGCACGGGCAACAGCCAGAACCACGCCGGTGATGATCCCCGGCATGGCGACCGGGAGAATGACCTTGACCATGGCCTGCGCCGGGGTGCAGCCGATACCGACAGCGGCCTCCTTCATGGCCCGCGGCACCATTTTTATCGCCTCTTCGGCGGTGAGCAAAACAACCGGAATCATCAACAGGGAGAGGGCGATACCACCGGCCCAGGCGGAGTAGGTCCCGGTCACCAAAACGACCGAGGCATAGGCGAAAACACCGGCGAGAATCGAGGGAAGACCAGTCATGATCTTGGCACAGAAACGGGCCGCCACAGCTATTTTGCTATCTGATCCCAACTCGGCCAAAAAGATGGCGGAAAGGATACCGAAAGGCACACTGATCAAAGCTGCAATGCCGACCATGAACAGGGTACCGACGATGGCGTTTCCGAAACCGCCGCCGGTCTCAAATGCGGCGGGCGGTAAGGCATAAAACAACTCGAGCGATAAACGTTTACCGCCACGGTAGATCAGCATGATCAACACCGAAAACAGGGGGATACAGGCTGTCACTGCGGCGGCGACGGTAATGGCACTCAAGATGATTGATTTCAGCGCCCGCGGTTCAAACGGTTGCCGCTCAAGTCTGGGTAAATGGAATTCGCTCTCAAGAGCTTGGGCATTTTTCATTTTTTCACTCCTGATCCGGTCATGACGATAATGGCGGTTCCGGCGATGTTGACCAACAAGGTGATGAGCAGCAGGATGCAGGCAGCGTACATCAGCACCGAAACCTCATAATCGGCGGCTTCCGGGAAGTTCAGGGCCAGCAGCGAGGCCAGAGTGTTTGCCGGGGCAAAAACCGACAGACTGATCTGGTTGGAGTTACCGACCAGCATGGCCAGGGCCATGGTTTCGCCCAGGGCCCGTCCCAGGCCGAGTACCAGGGCACCGAAGATCCCCCCCGATGCGGTGGGCAGCATGACCCGGAGAATTGCTTCCCAACGGGTGGTTCCCATGCCGAAGGCAGCCTCCTTGGTCTTGTGCGGGATGGCGCGGAAAGCGTCTTGGGAGATGGCGGCGATCGTGGGCAGGATCATGATCGACAGCACCAGCGCCGCCGGAAACATGCCAGGGCCGCTGAGACTGGTGGAAAACCAGGGCAGCCATCCCAGGTGTTGGTGGAGAAAATCAGCCAGAGGCCTGATCAGGGGAATCAGAACAAAGATGCCCCAGAGGCCGTAGACAACGCTCGGAATAGCGGCCAAGAGTTCGATAATGTTCTTGAGCACGACCTCAACCCGGTGCGGCAGAAAATCCTGGGTGAGAAAGATAGCGATGGTAATCCCGAAAAATCCGCCAAGCACCAAAGCGAGTATTGAACTGTAGAGCGTCCCCCAAATCTCGGGAAGAATGCCGTAATGGTGGGCATTGACATCCCAGGTGGTGGAGGAGAGGAACGCAAGCCCATACTTTTGCATGGCCGGAAGAGCCTTGATACCGATTTTGAGGACAATTGCAGCAAGCAGAATAACCATGGCCCAGGTAAAGGCGTAGGTCAGGTATCGGAAGGCCTTGTTAAAGAGGATATCCATCCGTGAAGGAGGCTGTGACAGGGACGCAGCCTCCTGAGGAAGAGTCGTCATTGGATGAGCCATTGTCGGTGCTCCGTTGAATTCACTTCCCGGAAACGGATTCCCGGGAAGTGAAGGAAAGGTAGAGGAAGGCGAACTGATTACTGGATATTGGCGGAGGCTGCGCGAACCTTATCAACAACATTGGCAGGCAGCGGAATGTAGCCGGCCTTGTCGGCGATCTTTTGCCCATGGTCCAGACAGTAGGCAACCATGTTGCGCAGGATTTCTGCCTTTTTTGCATCGGCGTACTTCTTGTAGAACATCATCCAGGTATAGGTGGCAATCGGATAGGATTTGTCGCCAGCGGGATCGGTGAGCCACACGATCATGTTCTCCGGCAGGGTGGCATTGGCCAGGGCGGCCTGCCCACCTTCGAGACCGGGAGCAACGAACTTACCGGCCTTGTTTTCCAGCTTGGCCATGGGCAGTTTGGTCATATGGGCGAAGCCGTACTCGACATAGCCGATAGCGCCGGGGGTCTGTTTGATGGTTGCGGTGACCCCGTCATTTTTGGGAGCCTTGACCATCTTGATGTCGGAAGACCAGTTCACGGTTTTGCCGAAACCGGGATTTTTAGCGAATTCCGGGGAGATCCCGGCCAGATGCTGGGTAAAGACAAAGTTGGTTCCGGAACTGTCGGCACGGGAAACCACGGTGATCTCCTCATCCGGCATCGTGACTCCGGGATTGGCCTTGACCAGCAGCGGATCATTCCATTTTTTGACTTTGCCAAGGAAGATGCCGGTATAGGCCTCGCGGCTCAAATTCAACTCTTTGATACCGCTCAGGTTGTAGGCAAGGACAATCTCGCCGGCGGTCATGGGCAGCAACTGCACACCTTCCGGTACCTTGGCGATCTCCGCTTCGCTCATGGCCGCATCGCTGGCTGCGAAATCAACGGTATGATCGATAAAATCGCGAATACCGGCTCCAGAACCCTTGGCCTGGTAATTGATCTGCACACCTTTGTTGGCGCGGCTGAACTGTTTGAACCAGGTGGTATAGATCGGTGCCGGAAAGCTGGCTCCGGAACCAATGATGCTGGTTTCAGCCATGGCTGAAACAGCGAAAAAACCACACATGGAACAGAGCACCAGGGACCGCACTGTTTTCACCAACTTCATCGTTTTCTCCTCAAGTTACTGTTGGGTTGAAGGTTAACCGAAAATTTATGGCGACAAACATAGGCCCCTCTTTTTAGAATGCTGTCATGTTCGTGTCATATTTTCATTGCTCCCTTTTTCCTGGAGCAACAATTCCTTACAAATTCATAAAAACTGTTATTGAATATGCCCGTTTTCATTCAATGAATCCTTCACTCCATGGCAGAGATTTGCTGAGAATGCTGTCAACGTTACCTCAAAAAATATCTGCAATAACAATCGCAAGGGCAAATCAATCATAGCCCCTTGCTTTCACCCTTAATCAGCCATTTATGGGCAGGAAAATTTCTTGTATTTTTTTGTAAAGAAACCAACAGATACAGTAGGGAATGACTGCTTCAACCGGGGTGAGCAATAGATCTTGTCTGATCTGGCAGTCATTCGTCTGCGAGAAAAACCATCCACCAGGCTCTTGTTCTGGGCAACATTGTCTGAGAGAGGGCTCAGTCACTACGGAAGGGGGGATGTGATCGGGCGCCCCTGGAATTGTCCCAAGGGCTATGTGGCGCCTAGGCGTTGGGTTGGTAGGGAGGATGGGGGTTGACTTGTTACGAGAATGACTGTGTATTGCCGCAGGCTCGATCTTCTCTGGAGACTTGATCGTTCTTTTCGCCTCATTGCGAGAATATCGTGCCGTATCAACCTATTGAAGGAGATTGGTAATTTTACAGGCTGCACAGGCAGCGCCAAATCCGTTGTCGATGTTGACCACACTGACGCCACTGGCGCAGGAGGTGAGCATGCCCAGCAAGGCGGAGAGCCCGGAGAAGGCGGCTCCATAGCCCACCGAAGTCGGCACCGCCACGATGGGCTGCGGCACAAGCCCACCGACGACGCTGGCCAGGGCCCCCTCCATGCCGGCCACGACGATAATCACCTGCGCCCTGCGGATTTTCGGCAAGTGTTCCAGCAGTCGGTGCAATCCGGCCACCCCCACATCGGAGATCACCGTGGCCCGGCTGCCGAGTATTTCACAGGTGGTCCGCGCCTCCTCGGCCACAGGCAGGTCCGAGGTCCCCGCAGTGACGATGACGATCTCCCCTTCCTTAAAAGCGATCGGCTCCCGCACCAGGGTCAGGGTACGTCCTAAAGCGTTGTACCGGGCCTCACCACAGACGGACTGGACATACGCGGCTGTCTCCGCAGAGACCCGGGTGGCGAGAATATTGGTGTTTTTTCCCACGGCAGAGAAAATCTCGCCGACCTGTTCCGGAGTTTTGCCTTCTGCATAGATGACCTCCGGAAACCCATTGCGCAAGGGGCGGTGCAGGTCGAATTTTGTATGGCCCAAGTCCATGAACGGAAGATCGCGCAACTGTTCGATGCCATGCTCGATTGAAACCCTGCCGTCCCTAATGTCGACCAGCAGCCTGGTCAAAGCATCATTCGTCATATCATGTTTCCTTCAACTCAATTGTGTTGTGTTCCCGAGGTTGAGGCTCCCCATGCGATAACCGGCCAAATCAACGCTCACATGCTGGTACCCCAACTCTTTGAGGCGGGTATCGATCTTGCTCCTCACCAAAGGATCCAGGCAGGCGACGATGGACTCCGGTTCCAGTTCGATACGGGCCACAGGGCCATGACTGCGCACACGCACCGCCGGGAATCCAAGGCTCTTCAAAAAACGCTCCCCCTGGTCAATGCGGTGGAGCTCCTCTGCGCTTACGGTGGTGCCATGGGGAATACGGGTCAGCAGGCAGGATCCGGCTGGCTTGTCCCAGGTGGAAAGTCCCTGCACACGCGACAGATCGCGAATATCCTGCTTGCTCAGCCCGGCCTCGAGGAGCGGGCTCCGCACACCGAGTTCCCTCACGGCACGCATTCCAGGTCGATAATCGTCCAAATCGTCCTTATTGCTGCCATCGAGTACCCATTCCAGCCCCTCCTCGTCCGCTATCCCCCGGAGCACCCCGAAAAGAGCGTGTTTGCAAAGATAGCAGCGATCAGGTGGATTGGAGGTGATGGCATCAGGGATCGGTCGCTCGAGAATTCTGTGGCGAACCTGCATGGAAGTTGCCAGGGAACGGGCGTCGTCGATATCCGCCATGGGCGTGTAGGGGGTAGCGAAGGTGACCGCCAGCACTTGTGCGGAGAGGGCTGTACGCGCGGCATGGACAAGAAATACGCTGTCCACTCCACCGGAAAAGGCCACCACAGCACCGTGCATCATCCCTAAAATGTTGAGCAAGTGCCGGTACTTGGCCTGTTGTTGTTGCGAAAGCGTCATCCTTCCCCCTCTGCACATTTACCGATGAGAGCGTACACCTCTGCCAGGGTGAGGTCATTGCGGCGGGCGATTTCCTTGCATTGCTCAAATTCCGGCTTTGCATGGATGACCTTTCCCTCCAGCAGCGCCTGTTTCACCGTCACCGGACCAAGGGGGGTCTCAACCTGGACCAACCGCCTTTCCAGCACCGTTTTTTCCAGGGGGAAGCTCTTGATCCCAAGGGTGGTGGTGTGGCGAAAGAGCAGCAGTTTAAAACGCTCTTCCTCCGCCACGGAGCAGAGCAGCGATATCTGGATGGCCGGACGGTTCTTCTTCATCATGATCGGGGTGAAATGAACGTCCATGGCCCCATGTTCCATCAACAACTCCATCATGTCCCCCAGGTGTTCGCCGGTCATGTCGTCAATATTGCATTGCAGCAGTCGCGCCTGGACCGTGTCCTGCTGTGATGAGGCCGTTACCTGGGCAAGATGGACCCGCAACACATTGGGACGCTCGGTTTCCCGGTGGCCGATGCCATAGCCGGTCTTGGTCGTGGTGAAAACGGGTGCGTCGGTGAACTCGTCGACCAGGGCGGCAAGAATGGCCGCCCCCGTGGGCGTGGTGGCCTCGTGGTCTGTAGCACCGCGTCTGGTCGGGATGTTATGGAGCACCTCCACCGTGGCCGGAGCCGGAACCGGCATGAGGCCATGGGCGCAACGGACAAAACCGCCGCCGAGTTCAGGTGAAGAGGCCCACACCGCATCCACCTGCAAACGATGAAAGCAGATGGCTGCCCCCACAATGTCGATCAGGGAATCCGTGGCGCCCACCTCATGGAAATGAACCTCTTCCACCGTTTTGCCATGTACCCTGGCCTCGGCCTCGGTCACTCGCTGGAAGATGGCCAGGCTGGTCGTCTTGACCGCATCATCCAAGGAGCTGGACTGGATAAGATCCCGGATATCGGCAAAATTTCGATGAAGGCCATGCACATGGGGATGAGCGGAGTCTTTGTGGTGCTGGTGCTCATGCTCCTCAAGCATATGGGGGTCCCCATAGCTATGGGCGTGATCATGCGGGTGCTTATGGGCGTGCCCCTGGCCCTGAAGGCCGACATCAACGCGCGTACCATGGATACCATTGCGGGCCTCCCGGGAAACCTGCAATGCAAACTCATCGTCAATGCCGAGTTTGGAGAGTTCGCTGCGCAGATACTGCGGATCAACTCCAAGATCGATCATGGCGGCCAGGTTCATGTCGCCGCTGATCCCGGCAAAACAGTCATAGTAGAGGATATTCATGAGCATTGATGGGTATTAAAATTGTAGATGACTTCGTTTTTTTTATTGAAGTATCGCCTGCATGGCCCTCGATAAAAAAATCCCTCCATGCTCCCCTGCCAACTCAGCCACAACCCGCTTCAACACCTCGGGAATCTCGATCTGCTGGGGACATTTTTCCAGGCACATGCCGAACTCGACGCGCTGGAAGGCAAAGCCTGGTTCGCGTTGCAGCACCTCGCCCTTGGCAAAGACCTCATACATATACTTGTCCTCCTCGACATTGCCAAACATGATGGACTCTGGACTCGTAAAAAGTCAAAAGCTGAGAAATCACGATTAGTCAAATCAATAAGTTAGAAGGCAAGAAACGTCGTTTTCGTGGCTTTTTTACGAGAACGAAGGTGTCGGTCCGGTCAAAACGACCGGTCAAAAATCCCTTGCCCAAGGGGCTGAAGGGCACAAAACCGATCGCCAGTTCCTCCAAGACAGGCAGCAGTACCTCTTCCGGCTGCCGCCGCTAGGCACCAACAAGGATGCCCCGAGTTTGGTACGGGGCTCTGCGTCATTGTTTGTCCCTTTCAGGTGCATACTTTCTAGCACGAAGCCCAATTGCACCGCTAGACCGATCCTCTGCCACTCTTGCCCGATTCTCCGGAACAGGCAAAAATTGTCTGGCCGCATCCTTTCCGGAGCCGTCATACCTGTACCCAAAGCATGAAAAAGCTCTCACCGCCCAATCAAACCTGCTTACAGCTACCTGTGAATCGCTGGCAGAGGTGCATTCATGAGGGAAAAGGCACGGCAGGTTGTCCTCGACAATATTTTCAAGATCACAGAGAATGGAATATTCGGGGAAGAAATCCGAAAGATCAGGCAAACCTTCAAGGAAGAACAAAACGCTTGGTAAGGAGAATTCTATGGATCGTCGTGACTTTTTGAAAAAAGCCATCGGCAGTAGCATAGCGGCTGGTTCTGCTTGGGCGTTCACCGGGGTGGAAGAGTTATGGGCAGCCCCCCTGTCCTCTGCTCGGGCCTGGGAGCTGGTAGCGGTCCGCGGCGGCGAGCCGGGGATAATGTTTGACCAGGCGATCGCCTCCTTTGGGGGCATGCAGGCCTTTGTTCCCAAAGGCAGCAAGGTCGTGGTCAAACCGAATATCGGCTGGGATGTACCGCCGGATCGAGGTGGCAACACCCATCCCGAACTGGTGGGACGTATAGTCGAGCATTGCCTGGCGGTGGGCGCCAAACAGGTCACGGTCTTTGATCATACCTGCGATAACTGGCGCCGCTGCTACACCAACAGCGGCATCGAGGAGGCGGTCAACAGGGCGGGCGGTTCACTGGTCTCGGCCGACAGTAAGGGGTATTACCAGCACGTCGCTGTTCCCAGGGGAAAAAGGCTCACCGAGGCCCTGGTGCACCAGGCCCTGCTCCAGGCCGATGTGTTCATCAACGTGCCGGTGTTGAAACATCACAGTTCCGCCATGGTGACCATCGGCATGAAAAATCTCATGGGCGTGGTCTGGGATCGGGGCTATTGGCACCGGAACGATCTGCACCAGTGTATCGCCGACTTTGCCTCCTTCCGCAAACCCGATCTCACCGTGGTCGACGCCTACAACATCATGAAACAAAACGGCCCGCGCGGCATCTCCGTTGGCGATGTGGTCCGTATGCAGGCGCAGATCCTGGCAACGGATCCGGTGGCCGCGGATGCTGCTGCTGCCAAGTTGTTCGGTGCAGAGCCCGCCGATATCCGCCATATCCAGATCGCGGCTGACATGCAGTTGGGCAGGATGAACCTGCAGGATGTATCGATAAATCGGATTAAGCTCTAGACAATGCAGGCTCGTGTGCTCAAAAGGCTGCGGGTTACTCTTGCCGCCTGTTTCTTTCTCCTGACCCTGTCGCTCTTTTTGGATTTCCGGGAAATGGGCCTGCGAATCCTTGCGGATAACGTACTGTTTCTCCAATTTATCCCCTCCTGCCTTAGCTTCTCCACTGCGGCTGCCGTCAGCTCAGCAGGGTTTGTTGTTGTTCTTGGTATCACCTTGCTGTTTGGCCGGGTGTACTGCTCCACTATCTGTCCCCTGGGAACAGGGCAAGACCTGATCAGCTGCCTCGCCCGCAAGAGGCGCCTGGATACGAAAAAAAATTCCAAGGGAGGAGGCTACCGCTTCTCCAGCCCCCATAGCGGACTTCGCTCTGCCCTCCTTTCCCTGACCGTGCTTCTTCTGCTGGGGGAAAACAACTTGGCGCTCAACCTCCTTGACCCTTTCAGCAGTTTCGGCCGCATTATGGCAAATCTTGTCCGCCCGCTCGTCCTTGGCCTGAACAATCTGGGAGCAATGGTTGCAGAGTCGGTGGGGGGCACCCTGCTCTACCAGGTCCAATGGCCGTCCCTCGCGCCTGTTTCCGTGGGCATCTCCCTGGCCATCCTCATCCTGGTGGGATGGATGAGCGCACATCATGGCCGCCTCTATTGCAACACCCTCTGCCCCGTGGGGACACTGCTGGGGCTGGTGGCGCGTTGCTCGCTCCTTGGTCTGCGCTTCACCCAAGACAGGTGCATCCAGTGTGGAGCCTGCGAGAGCGTATGCAAAGCCGCCTGCATCGATATCGACCTGGGACAGATCGATCTCAGCCGTTGTGTGAGCTGTTATAACTGTCTGAGCGTTTGCCCTACCCAGGCCATCGAGATAGGCAAAACCCGGCACCGACGCTCTGCAACTCCCCGCTCCCCCTCCGGACGGAGGCAATTCCTCCTGACCCTTTTTGCTGGAGGAATGGAACTGCTTACTCAGAGAACGGAGGATGGGCAGCAACGGATCTCCCCCCTGCAAGAACGCCCGACAACCATCTCCGAGAAAAAAAACTGCCCGATTTCCCCTCCGGGATCGATCAGCGTCGCTCACTTCAACTCCCATTGCACTGCCTGCCACCTCTGCGTCTCCGCCTGCCCCTCCCAGGTGTTGCGGCCCTCCTTTGTGGGGTACGGCCTGTCCTCCATGCTGCAGCCGCAGCTGGACTTCCGAACAGGCCACTGCAACTTTGAGTGCACCATCTGCACGGAGATTTGCCCCAGCGGGGCCATTCTCCCGCTAACCAGGAAGGCCAAGAAACAAACCCAGGTCGGGGTTGCCCGGTTCATCCGGGAAAATTGCGTTGTCTTCACCGACAAGACCAACTGCGGCGCCTGCTCCGAGCATTGTCCGACCAAGGCGGTACACATGGTGCCCTATCCACAGGTAGGCGGACGAAAACTACGCATCCCTGAAGTCAATGGGGCCATTTGCGTTGGCTGTGGCGGCTGCGAGCATGCCTGTCCGACACGCCCCTACAAGGCCATCTATGTGGACGGCAACCCGGTGCACAAACTCGCGGAAAAACCGGAGGAAACGCCGGTGAGTGTACCGCCGCCAACCGGCGAGGATTTTCCGTTCTGAAACTAATTAGCTGTTATTTCGAGCAATCTTTTAATGTCTCGTGAAGGCGGCGCCCCGAACAGGCGGCTGTACTCACGGCTGAACTGGGAAGGGCTTTCGTATCCCACGGCAAAGGCAGCGGTTGTCGCGTCCTTCTGCTCCATGAGCATGAGCTGCCTGGCTTCATTGAGACGAATCCTTTTTTGAAACTGGAGCGGGCTCATTGCGGTAACCGCTCGAAAGTGATAATGAAGACCCGAGGTGCTCATGCCACTGAGCGCCGCCAACTCTTCAACCTTGAACGCCTTGTCGTAATTTGTCCGCAACCAGTCGATTGCGCGCGCTATCTGGTTGCTGTGACTGCCGACCATTGCAATCTGGCGCAAACGCGCTCCCTGTTCACTTGTGAGAAGGCGATACAAGATTTCCCTTTGAATCAACGGTGCGAGAACGGGAATATCCTCCGGGGTCTCCAAAAGGTCGACAAGGCGAAGCAGTGCCTGCACAAGAGAAAGTTCGACCTTGCTCACCGCCAAAGCCCTGCCTCCCGGTTGTTTTCTGGAGATGGCCACGTGGTTGTCGATCATCATTTGCGCGATCTGCTTTTTTTCCAGGCGAAGCGTTATTCCCAGGTAGGGTTTTTTACGACTGGCTTCCAGAATCTGTGCCACCAATGGCAAATCGACGGATGAAACCAGGTAATGTTCCTGATCATAAAAAAATTCGTCGTCACCAAGAAGCACCCGTTTGTGTCCCTGGGCAATCAGGCAGACCGAGGGCTCCTGGAGATAGCTTGTCAACTCCGTTGGTGCCTCATGACGGTAAATGGATAAGGCCGGGTACGCCGTGATGAATTCTCTGGGATGGGCAAGGGTCCATGCATCCACTTTTTGGGTTAACAAAGCCATAGACCCTTGAAGAGCCTGGTTTTCCTGTTCTGGAGAGGGATTGATATGCACCATGCGATCGCTCCGGAGAAACGGAATTTTTTTCGTACCAGTGAACAGCACTGGAAATGAGCCCCGTGAAAAAGTCTTGCCAAGCGGGTGACGCTTGTCACCGGTAAAAATAACCGGTGACAGGCACAATGACAAACCGCGTTGATCTGCTTATTGCAAATTTTTAGTAAAAAACGATTCCAGTTTATCAAAGGGAATCATATCGGTCGTGTCGTACAAATCGATATGTCGAGCCCCAGGGACGAAACAAAGTTCTTTTGGTTCTGCGGCTATGGCATAGGCATCCTCTGAAAAGTATCTGGAGTGCGCATTTTCTCCGATAATCAAGAGAATGGGCCGGGGAGAAATCGACTCCACGTAATTCAACAACGGGAAATTCATAAAGGCCCTGGAACTGGTCAGCGTAAAGGCTGCCGGCGCATTGGGGTGGAAGCCCCGTTTCATAGCATAGAATTCAAAGAACTCACTGGTAATGGGATCCAGCTCTTCCGGGACAGAATCCTGCGGTTCACTGGGAAATCCTGCTGCAATCTCATTGGGCCCCAATTCAAAATCCTTCCAGCGCTGCTCACCAAGCTCTACCAGCATTTTGGTACGCTCCTCAGCAGATATGTTGTCCATCCAGCCGTTGCGGGTAACCCGACTCATATCATACATGCTTGCCGTGGCAACCGCCTTGATGCGCTGGTCCACCTGCGCAGCCTTGAGCGCAAATCCACCACTGCCGCAAATGCCAATAGCACCGATTTTATTTCTGTCCACATAGGGCCGAGTCCCGAGGAAATCTACGCCAGCGCTAAAGTCTTCAGTAAAGATCTCAGGAGAGGAGGTACGCCTGGGTTCACCACCGCTGGTGCCGTTGAACGATTCATCAAAGGCGATGGCGATAAATCCGCGTTCAGCCATGGTCTGCGCATACAAGCCGGCGCCCTGCTCTTTGACCCCACCATAGGGTGTCCCCACCACAAGGGCAGGATATTATTTGGCACAATCTAAATCTTTGGGCAGATACAAATCGGCTGAAACGCTGATACCATACCTGTTGCGGTAGCTGACTCGCTCAACCTCGACCTTGTCGCTTTTGGCAAAAATTTTATTCCACATAGCTGTCTCCTTCCTTCCGAATGCTGGAGCATCCGGCAAAATACGTGCAAAGACCTTGTTGAAATATTGAGTGCACTTGGCCTACCGATGGCACTCTTCCTTGTTCAACTTGCACTATAAACAGAGACGTCGTTACGGATTCAACCAATCCTCCAAGATACTTGCCCGATACTCCAAAACAGGCACTTAATCGCCCTTTTTTATCCGGCTCATGCGAGAATGAGCCCGCTGCCAAGATCCCCAAAGTCATTGTATCTCTTTGGACTTACAGGAGGGACCGAATACAATCAGGCAACACATGCAGTCGGATAATCGACGTGCGCGTACTCATTTCAAGAAAATAAACCAAGGCAGGAGCGACTCGACCCATGAAGCGAGAGGGCAAGGTTCACAAACTGGAATGTAACGAAAGAACATCCACGCATGGGTACTGGGATAACACAACCAGGCCCGTGCTCACCATACACTCGGGGGATGTTGTCCACATTGAGACGGGATCCCATCTTATGGGCAAGATGGTTCCCGGAACCGAGATTGACGATTGGGCCAGATGGTATAAGGAGGTCATGGAGGAAACTGCCGAGACCTGCTTTTATCCCGACAGTCATACCGGGGCCGAAAAAATCCCCAAAGGCGCGGGCCATCACCGTCTCACCGGACCCATTTACGTTGAAGAGGCAGAGCCGGGCGATATACTGCAGGTCGAGATTCTCGATATCGATCCGGGCCAGTACGGGTTTAACCTCAACCCCAACACCGACTTTCTCCAACTGGGATTGCTCGCCGATGAGTATCCGCAAGGAAAAGTGCGGTGGTACACGATCAACCGTGAAACAATGAAGGTTGAGTTTTTACCGGGCATCGAAATCCCGGTCCGCCCCTTCCCCGGCACCATTGGCGTGGAACTGGCCGAAAAGGGGATGTGGAGCAATGCCCCTCCGGGACGGCACGGAGGCAATATGGACAACAAGGAATTGGTCAGCGGCACCGCCCTCTACCTGCCGGTCCAGGTCAAGGGGGCAGGATTGAAAACCGGGGATGCACACTATGCGCAAGGCAACGGCGAGGTCAACCTCAACGCCCTGGAGGGGGTGTTCAACAGCATTTCCCTGCGCGTGACGGTCCGCAAAGACCTGTCCTCGCTCATCGACTTCCCCATGGCCTCCAGCCCGAGCCATTGGATTATGATGGGCTTTCACACCGATCTGTATAGATCCTGTCAGATGGCCACCCGGCAGGCTATCAATTTTCTCCATCAATACTACGGATTGCCCAAGGCAGAGGCCTATGCCTTCTGTAGCCAGGCCGTTGATTTACAGGTGACCCAACTCGTTGACTACACCCTCGGCATCCATGCCATGATCCCCAAGAGTTGCTTTGTCGGCGCACAATACCGGGAACTGAACCAACTTTTGATCAAGCATCAGGCATGAAAATATTCAAGAGCCAGAATTTGAGGCTCCTCGTCATTTGGTGTGGGTGTGATTATAAAGATCAAATCCACAACAAATAATGAGGAAACATTATTTTTTGTCATCCAACAACAACATAAGCCAGGGCATTACTATTTGGTGTTGCTTACAGCTAGATGTGGAGCTTAGTGGATCAGAATTACAGAGATATTCATCGTTGTCGCTTACGCCATCACCGTCAGAATCCTTCCGAAGCGGGTTCGTGCCTAGATAGTATTCTTCAGCATCGCTGAGCCCATCCTTGTCACTGTCCGAATAGAAATCGCAGGCATCGCCAATGCCATTGCTGTTACTGTCGGCCTGATCAGGGTTGCTTAGATAGATACAATTATCCTTACTATCCGAGGCTCCATCGTTGTCCAGATCGCTAGCTTGAGCTTCTCCGGCATACTCGATGTTGGTGATATTGCCAACAGAATCATGGGTGTAGTCGATGCTGTTGCCGTTATCGTATGTCGCTTGGGTTAGACGGTTGAGATTGTTGTAGGTATAGCTAACTGTGTAAGCAAAAGATGGAGAACAAAACATTATAGCTAGTATGGTTGTAATCAGGGTATGATGGATTTCTTTCTTTTTATGATACATGGAAAAATATACTCGATCAAAAATGTTATGGTATTGTTGATCTGTTTTATGGAGCATAAATATATTTTTATATTTTTAAAAATATAAAAATAATATAATATACTATATGGTTTTGTTTGGCTATTTAGTCATGAGCGTGTAGTCTGCTGATTTGATACACTCAAAATCAACTGCTATTTTAATATAAGTTCTTTTTAAAAATTGTCTTCTTCTGCAATTGTTTTAATATTTTTCCATGTAAAAATTACATTTACTTACACTTTTTTATAATTCTATTAATTTTAAGTATAGTTCATTTTTTTAAATATCATCTGCTATAATTGCTGGTGAGGCAATTTTGTCGTTTTTTGTTTTATCATATAGATATTTATGTTTTTTCCATAGTGGCTTTCTTGATTTATTCCGCAGATGATCATTTCATTATTCTAGGCATGATATATATGTACCATTGTTCCATACAATATATGATTCGTAAGTTTCGTCAGTATTCGGTATTGTTATTGACGAATTATCGCTGAAATTTATTTCAAGATCTTTTTTCACATTTACATGTGATTCTTTTATTTCCTTGCCGAGTAATATCCATAAATCTTTTGTCTCTGAAGGGTCGTTAGCATTTATTTTTTTTATTTTATTATCTTTTTTTAGAAAAACAATATTTTGTATTAGTATGCTTACATTTTCTTCAAATATTAATTGAAATTCAAATCTTCCTATTGCTATTTGCTCGACATGTTTTCCATTAATAAAATTAAATTTATCTTTTTTCATAAAAATTCACCCTGCATGCTACATCTTTGGTAATGGAATATGAGTGTCTTGTGGAGGCCCTGTTCTTCCTGTTGATGGATTTATTGGTTGTCCTGAAGAATTTGTTTGTATCCATCTTCCATTAGGATATCCTGGACGAGGTGTGCTGTCTATGCGAATTGCTGGACCTTTGCTTTGCATTCCCTGTGGTTGCCATACAGTTCCGCCTGCATTTCCAGGTCGAGATACCCATCCTTCTGGTATATTTGGCGTTTGAGGGGAATTTGTTGGTTGAATGAAATTTTTTGGTCTTGGGTTTTGTATAGGACATTGTTCATTGTTTTTAGATACTGATTGGCTTTCACTAAATATTTTAACAGCCAATTGGCTAATCTTTCCTAAGTTACCTCCCAAAAAAAATCCTATAATATAGAAGTCAGGGTATACTGGATTTATAGCATCTGGGTATTCTTCTAATCCCAAAGGATCAAATTTTAGGATAGGGTCTCCTCCTACATACCCATACAGATTGATCCCACCAGCCAATCCAATCGGATCAGCAGCTATATACCGTCCTGTTGTGGGATCATAGAACCGATGCCAATTGTAATGCAAGCCTGATTCTTGGTCGTAATATTGCCCAGGAAAACGAGGATTGTAGGTGAATGTGCCCAGATTGTTCGGGTTCTGGTTGGGCAGGATTCGCCCATATGGGTCATGATCCCAACGCCAAACAACGACGCCATTACTATTGGTTATGGTTGAAGGGGAGCCTATTTGATCGGGGTTGATGTAGTAGTTGCCAACCTTGGTTAAAACCGCGACTGGTAAGTCATCCAGCCAGACCGTTTCCTGAACAACGGAGCCGTCACCGCCATATTCACCGATAAGATGCCCAATCTCATCATAGACAAATACCCTTGAATCTTTGGCCACACGTTGGCCGAACCCATTGAAAAGGTATTGTGTGGTTTGGCTATTATTATCGGCAACCTGAATTAATCTACCCAATCCATCATAACTAAAATTCAGATAACCATCACTCGTAATGTTTCCGCTTTCGTCATATTCGTAAAGTTTGCTTGTTATATTTGTAGCGCTGTAGGTTGACTGACTTAATAACAGCTGGTTGTTAAGAATATAGTAGGAAAGTTCTGCCGATTCATTCTTTATGGTAATAGAGGGGGCAGAAGGATTACTGACTTGAATAATGCGCCCAGCCGCATCATAGCTGATATTTACGGTCTCCGGAACTGTTCCACCTATAGATATTCCTACGATTTTACCGTCTTGATCAAACTCCCTGCTGTAGGTTGCGCCGTTTGCTTGATGCCATGAATCTGCTGGGCCAAAAGGTTCATAGGTTATATTATTGATAAGTGTTGTTCCGTTCACACTTACCCCTGTCACCTGCCCGTTGGTGTTGTAGGAAAAACTCAATACTTTTCCAGAAGGGTAGGTCATTGAAATCAGCCGACCCGTTGTTTGGTTGTATTGATACTTGGTTGTTGAGGTAATGCTGTTAACGGACTGTTGTTTACGGGTAGTCCGTCCATGACTATCATAGGCCCATGTTGTCGTTCCGCTTGGATCGGTCATGGTGGTGAGATGACCAATGCCATTGGCACCCGTGTCATATTGATAAATAAGGCTGCCATCCTCAAACGTTGCCGACGTTCTTCTGTTAAGGGCATCGTAGGCGTAGTTTATTGTTTTCCCGCGTGCGTCGGTTGCGCTTGCAAGGTTACCGGCTTTATCAAATGTACGCGAAGTTGTGCCTGTGTCTTTGCTGACGATTTGTGTTTGTTCTCCAAAGGCATTGACCGTGTATTTGGTCGTAATGTCACGAGGGTCGGTCACGCTTGTTGGCTCATCCCCTGAGTTGTAATAAGAACTGTAACCATAATCATATTGGATACTTGTTTCTCCATCAGCAGGGTCTACAATCTTGATCAAACGATTAAGGTTATCATAAGTGTTAGTGGTAACTTGTGATAAAGGGTCGGTTACCGTGAGTAGATTGCTATTGGCATCGTAACCGTATTTGATAGTTTGACTTTTGGCGCCTATCGAAGACGCCAATCTATTCAATTTATCGTAGGTATATTTAACAAGTCTAGAAAGATTGCCATCACTGTCGAAAACCCTCTCACGCGTCTTGTTCCCGTCGGCATTCAGAGTGTAAGAAATAAGATTTCCGAGATTATCTTTGATAGATGTTAAGCGATGGGCGGTGTCGTAGCTGAATGTAAGAGATGAACTATCCGGTTGGATGATTTTGACAATGTTTCCTACGTTATCATAGGCGTAGGTGGTAACTTCCTGCCCTTGCGTAACAGAGGTAAGACGACCGCGGACGTCATATGTTAATGCGGTGCTTAGACCATTGGGATCAATAATATTGAGAGGATTGCCATTGGCGTCGTAACTGGTGAATTGAGTTACTTGTCCTAAGGGGTTGGTCACCGTGGCGATTCCGCCTTGAGCGTTGTAGGTGTAGGTTGTTATGTTATCCAGAGGATCGGTGACGGTGAGAAGCTGTGATTTATTGCTATAGCTATAGCTCCATGTTCTCGATTCATATTCAGATTCATCGAGAATGGTTTTGCTCAGAAGGTTCCCCTTGTCGTCATAAGTAAAGCTTGTTGTCCGGTTCGGCTCTTCGATCGTGATGGGGAGATGCAAGGTAGCGTGCCACGTGGTGTCAATGCTCTTGCTTTGTGCTGTGCCGTACGCTTCTGTCCTTTTGGTCTCCAATCCATCATCATTGCGTACGTAGGTCGTGATGATTCCGTTGGGGTTTGTTTTAGAGACTAGAAAACCGTTACTTGTATAAGTGTAGTTGGTGGATCCGCAACCAGATGCACAGTTTAAAATGCTTTTACCTGTTAACTTGCGTAATGGCGTAGCATCTGTATACCGATAGGATGTCTTTCTTCCTAAAGCGCTTGTTACGATAGGCGGATAGGTTGAATAGTCAATCGTGACTTTTTCTTGTTCGCCAGCATGTTCTGATGAAATCGCACGATCAAACTCGTCATATACCCATGATGCATACAAAACACCATTTTCATCGGTAATACTCGTTAAATTATGCGCATCATAAGTGTCATTATAGGCGTATTTTTTTGTGGTGCTATCTGGAAATCGAACGGTTTCTAGATTTTTTGTGGCATCGTATGTGTATTGATACTCATGCCCTGCTGAATCTGTAATTTTTGATAAAAGATTAGAGCTGTTGTATGTAAAAGTAAGCGTGTGCCCAAAGGGGCCTGTTACTTTATTTAAATAACCATCTGCATTGTACTGAAGAGAGGTGACAAGGCCGGTTCTGGTGGTGATTGATTTAAGTCGGCCATTTATATTGTAAATCTCTTTGGTGTCGTTATTGGTAACGATTTCCCATCCCGTTTGTTCATTTGAGGCGTTGAGCTGGGCGGATAATTTGCTAGTTGTGTCTACACCCGGTTCCCATGCGTCTGAAACGAGAGTGAACGCCTCTACTTGCCCATCTGGGCGATAAGCTTCGATGGACGAATCCCCTTTAAAATCAAGAGATCTGTCGTAAATGCTCCGCCAGTTTGCGCCGAGCGTAGTTGTTACTGTACTTTGACTGTTATAATATCGCACAAAACCATACAAAATCCCTGTTGAACTATTGATATCTGTTTCTTTTTCAAATTTATTCCCAGTTATGGCATTAATAGGATTCCCTTCTGAAGTGCACAACCTGTTAGGACTGTTGCATCCATCTGGATTTCCATTATTAATTTTATCATCTGGAGGGAATAATGATGGATCACCTCCAGCAGTGCTTGAACCGAAAGTTATGTTATCAAATCCTATTTGGTTTTGTACACCTGCGAAAGAAACGTAGGAAGCTGATCCTTCAAAACTAACACCGATCTGTACAAAGGGGCTAAAATCACCATTTGGATCGCCACCATTTGAATAAGTCGTTGGCAGATACAACGATGTAAGGAGGTTATCGTTAATATCATAAACGCTTACCGATCCAGGCTGGTTTATTGCTGAATACCAAAATGAAAACCCTGTATCGAATCCACCATCAACCGTGATTGTTGATGCTGATCCTGTCAGGAAGAACATAACGGTAGATGGCGACGGTTCTCCGCCAAAATTACCTGTTCCTCCTGAATCTTGATCAATTATAGCTAAAGTATTATCAGAAAATGATACGCCATAATCTGTTCCTTCTCCGCCATTATAAAAATCTCCTACGCTTTGCTGGTCACCTATCCCTTCAAAATCTAACACAATTAAACTTGAAAAAGAGATAGACGGTACGAGAATATATAATATTATAAGAATAATAAAAAAATTTTTCATGATTTTTTGAATACGTTTAAATATTTTGCAAAATTCCATAAAAATTATTTTTCCTATAAATAAATCCAGCATAAGTTGATAACAATCTTTATAAAAAATTTATTTCCTCTCACCAAACATATTTTAAAATATTGACTAAATTTTCCTTACATTTATCCCATTTATCGTTAGATAGCAAGATCGTTGGTTAAAAGAAAATAAAAAGTGTAATTACAAAGAATTTTTTTTATATAGATTTACCGCCGACTGCCAATTTTACGATTTTGTAAAAAATATTTATTCGTAATTATTTACAAAGTATTAAAGATAAAATACATCAAAATGCAACGATAATGAAAAATTTAACAAAAAAGTATCACTTCAGACTGAAGACGCCGTCACCTAAAGAAAGCCATTTAAAGGTGTCCAATCAGAAACGGTTAAAATTCGTCTTATCACAAGAATAATTCTCTTGCATGAAGATCATTTCTCAATGGGTTAAAAAAATCGCCATGTTTTCTGGTTTTTCGTCAAATCCAACTTGATTTGACGAAAAATTGAGAATTTTTTCTTGCCGGAGACAGCCACTCCTGCAAAACAACATTTTGGAGAATCAGGCAAGAGTTCCGGAGGATCATTCTAACCAGTGGTCACGACCGGATGTATATTGGTAACAGATGCGAAGATCAACGCAACCACTCCTCAGGACGTCCTTCGCTCCCAATATTATTACCCGATAACAGGAGTCCTCATCATGTTACTTGATTTTTCCTATTCCAACCCCACCATCATCCATTTTGGCAAAGAGGCGCTCAACAACCTGGGCGGCGAATTGGCCAGCTACGGCAAGACTGTTTTGTTGGTCTATGGCAAGAACGCGATCAAGAAAAACGGCCTCTACGATCAGGTGATTGCCATTTTAAAGGAAGCAGGCAAAACCGTTGTCGAGCTTTCCGGTGTCATGCCCAACCCCACATACGACAAAATGCAGGAAGGTTGTGCGCTTGTCTGCAATCACGGGGTGGACCTGATTCTGGCCGTGGGCGGCGGTTCCGTCATCGACTGCGCCAAAGGTATTGCGGTGTCCGCCTATTGCGAGGAAGAACCCTTTAAGAAATACTGGCTCGACTACCAACCGCTCTCCAATAGAACCGTACCGGTCGCATCCATCCTCACCATGGCCGGTACCGGTTCGGAGATGAACGGCGGTTCGGTCATCACCCACGAGGCCATGAAAATCAAGGGCGGCAGGGTCTTCCCTCCGGAGGTGTATCCGAAATTTTCCATCCTCAACCCGGAGTACACCTACACGGTTTCTCAGTATCAGATGGTGAGCGGTGTTTTTGATACCATGTCGCACCTGATGGAGCAGTACTTCTGCGGCAATGATAACAACACCACCGACTATCTCATCGAGGCCTTGCTCCGTTCCTCCATTGACAACCTGCGGGTGGCCCTCAAAAATCCGGAAGATTACGAGGCGCGCAGCAACATCATGTGGAATGCGACCATGGCGCTCAATACCTTGACCGGGCTGTCCAAGACCCAGGATTGGGAGGTGCACATGATCGAGCATCAGCTCGGTGCCTACACCGACTGCGCCCATGGCATGGGCCTTGCCGCAATTTCCCTGCCCTATTACCGCCATATCATGCCCTACGGGGTGGATAAATTCGCCCGGTTTGCAACGGTCGTCTGGAATATCCCGGCTGAAGGCACATCAAAGGACGAGTTGGCCAAGGCGGGAATCGATGCACTGGAAACATTCTGCAAGGAGTGCGGCATTGTCACATCGCTGAGAGAGCTTGGAGCCACCGAAGAGATGCTGCCCAAGATCGCGGAATCAAGCGTTCTCTTGGAGGGCGGTTACAAAAAACTGAGCAGCAACGAGATCCTTGAAATTCTGCAGGAGTGCTTCTGAGCACCACCACAACACTTTGCTCTTCCCGAGAAGAGATAGCTCTCCTCTGTGGAGAGAGAAGGAGTAAAAAAAATGGAAACCAATTTGGAAAACAGCGTTATTTTTGATAGAGGTGTGGTCAATCCCTACGGAAAATATTTTTCCGGCACCAGCTACCTCAACATGCTGACCCTGGAAGGGGTCATCACCGCCAACGTCACCTTTGAGCCCGGTTGTATCAACAATTGGCACATCCACAATGCCGACAAGGGCGGCGGCCAAATCCTGCTGGTCACCGGTGGCCGCGGCTATTACCAGGAGTTCGGCAAGGACGCCCGGGAACTGCGCGCCGGCGATGTGGTCGTCATCCCGGCAGGCGTCAAGCACTGGCATGGCGCAGCCAAAGACAGCTGGTTCGTGCATATTGCCGTGGAAGTCCCTGGAGAGAATGGTTCCAATGAATGGCTGGAGCCGGTAGATAAAACCGAGTACGCAAAGCTGCCGTAAGAGACTCAATTGAGAGGAGCCAGAACAATGGACAAGGCAAAAGTCTATTTTACCGATTTCAGAACCAAGGCCTTTGGTGACGGCCTGCCGACGAAACTCAAGAAACTGATCAAAAAGGCCGGTATTGCCCAGCTCAACCTGGAGGGAAAATTTGTGGCCATCAAGCTGCATTTTGGTGAGCTTGGCAACATCAGCTACCTTCGTCCCAACTACGCGAAAGCTGTTGCCGATGTGGTCAAAAAGCTCGGAGGCAAGCCCTTTTTGACAGATTGCAACACGATGTATCCCGGAAGCCGTAAAAACGCCCTGGAGCATCTGCAATGCGCCTGGGAAAACGGGTTCACCCCATTGAGCGTCGGTTGCCCCATCATCATCGGCGACGGCCTCAAGGGGACCGATGATATCGAGGTGCCGGTCGTCGGAGGCGAATACGTCAAGTCGGCCAAAATCGGTCGCGCGGTCATGGACGCCGACGTCTTTATCAGCCTGACCCACTTCAAAGGGCACGAGATGACCGGTTTTGGCGGGGCCATAAAAAATATCGGCATGGGCTGCGGTTCACGAGCGGGCAAGGCGGAACAGCACAGTGGCGGCACGGCCACCATTCATGAAGAGAAATGTCGAGGCTGCTACACCTGCTTCAAAGAGTGCGCAAACAATGGGCTTGTCTTTGATGCGGAGGCCAAAAAAATGCGCGTCAATAAGGAGAACTGTGTCGGCTGCGGACGATGCCTGGGCGCGTGCAATTTCGACGCGATTGAGTTTGCCGATTTCGCGGCGGTCGAGCTGTTGAATCGGCGTATGGCCGAATACACCAAGGCGGTCGTTGACGGACGGCCCTGCTTTCATATTTCGCTGATTGTCGATGTCTCGCCCAACTGCGACTGCCATGGCGAAAACGACGTCCCCATTCTCCCCAACCTAGGTATGTTTGCCTCCATGGACCCGCTCGCCCTTGACCAGGCCTGTGTCGACGCCTGCCTCAAGGCGACCCCGTTACCGGGCAGCCAGTTGGCCATCAACATGGCAAAGGCCGGTTTCGTCGATCACCACGACCACTTCACCAACTCCAGACCGGAATCGGAGTGGCGCAGTTGTCTGGAACAGGCGGAAAAGATCGGCCTGGGCAGCCGGGAGTATGAATTGATAGTGACCAAATAATTGGTTATTGGTCCGACTTGACTGGCAGGTGCCGCTGTGATGGCACCTGCCAGATTATTGGAGCCATCACAATTCATTCTCGCGCGATACAAGCGCTCCCCTTCCCTCTTCTTCTATTGCAGGTTGTATTTCTGGGTATACGCTGTTTTTTGTTCTTCCGGCAGGCTGTTGAAGAATTTTTTCCACCCTGGGCAGAAGCCGATATGCCATCTCCAGATTCTTCCCAGCAGGGATTTGGGATTTTTATCGTAAAATTTTCTCCACCTACAGTTTTCACACATACTCATGGGAATTCCCTTATTTGGCCAAATGTTCCCTCCGATGATCTCATAAAAGGCTCGTTGGCCGGTCTCTATTTTTTTTGTTATGCGGCTCAATTCAATGGTTCACTTTTTTCAACCTGGATGAGGCCTGACATTTGGCTGATGTACTCACTGCCGGACACAGCCTCTCCCAATAGATACAACCCCTTGTACGAACCAAATCGGTCGTAGAACATCACCACATCTCCCCAGGGAGCGAAATAGGCAAGGGTTCCCGCCTTGGCGTCGGCCAGCGGAGTGTTTGCTGTACCCAACTTCTTGGGTGGGTAGAAGATCTTTTCATTGCTGGAGTAGTCTTCCACCTTGATCGTCAGCGGGAGTTGAGCATAGAGCTCTCTGGCGGCTGTACTGTCATTGAGCTTGAAGACCGTTCGCTTTACATTCTCTGTTTGTACCTGTATAAACATGGCTCTCTGGTTTCCTGTATTTTTTCCCTGAGGTTGTACGGTCGTTTGCCGCAACGCAAATGCCGAGCTGCTTGTAGAGGTCAAAACCAGCCAACCAACACACAGCAGGATATATCTCATTGCAGCTTCCACCAGGGGTCGAATATCTGTTGTGACGCATCCAAATGGACCAACTCGCCGATTTGCGGTGTCAGCAGATGGATGCCGCGCCCTTTGCTTGCGTCCAGAACGCAGTCAAAGGGCTCGTCCCAGGGATGATTGGCAATTGTAAACCGGCCCACATGTGCCGGAATAAGGGCTTTGCTACCAAGATCCTTGCCTGCGCGCACCGCCTCTTCCGGTGTCATATGGATCAAGGGCCAGCGCGGGTCGTACTGGCCACAATCCAGCATCACCAGATCAAAGCCCTGAAAATCCTGCCCAATCTTTGCAAAATGTGGTCCATAGCCACTGTCGCCGCTATAAAACAGACGTCGTTGGGGAGAGACCAGCGCAAACCCGGCCCATAGCGTTTTGTTTTTTGCCATCATCCGACCGGAGTAGTGGCGGGCAGGCAACAGGTGCACCCAGACTCCATCGCCAAGCAGAAATCGATCCGACCAATCCCCTTCCTGAATCTGGGCTGCTTCATAGCCCCATTTCCCCAATGAGGCCCCTATTCCCAAGGGACAGATCACTTGTTTCACCTTGGCTTTGAGAGCCAGGAGTGTCGCGTAATCCAAGTGATCGTAATGATCGTGGGAGATGAGCACACAATCAATCTCAGGCAGATCATCGGCAGCATAGAGCGAGGTCCCGGCAAAGGCCTTGTTCATAAAAGAAAACGGTGCGGCATACGCACTGAGCACGGGGTCGATCAATATTCGCTTGCCTGTCAGTTGAACATACCAGGAGGAATGTCCCAGCCATATCAACAGGTCTCGATCTTTATCCAGTGATTTCAGCGAGACTTTCCTTGTAGGCAGCACACGTTCCGGGACGAGTCGCTTCTTTTTTGCAAAAAAATTGTCCCGAATCACGGATAACATATTCACCCCTTCAGCAAAGAGCGGCGTATATATCGGGTTGGTAAACCCTCCGTTCTCATAGTTGGGGGATTGTTGCACCCGATTCAGTTCCTTCCCCTGGGGAAGCTCGCCAAGTTGAGGCTGTTTGAACATCACCATTCCTCCCAGGGCCACACCAAGGGCGGCCACCAAAAGGACAACAGAGAGCATTGTCGTCCGTCTCCCCATGCTATTGCACCGCCTCTTGCTCTTTGTCTATCGACACGTGTGCTACTGACGTCCACTGAGGACCTCTGTCAAAATTGCATCCGCGCTTTTGGCCTGTTCTTCTCCCACCTGACGCTTCAATACACGTATGAAGTCATGCAACTGGGCTGCACTCAGACCAGAATTCATGGCACCGCCCAAATGGTAACGCAACTGTCCCCCCGCACCTGTGAGGTTGGCCAGGGCCGCAATGGTCACCAATTCTCGTTCCTGGGATGTCAGCACATCACGGGCAAAAATATCCGCGAACAAATGCTCCTTCAAAAAGGTATCGATCACCGGGGCAAAAAGCTGATAGGGGGCTCCGGAGTAATCCTGCTCAAGACCGGAAAGTTTGGCCCGCACCTGGGCGCCGTACGCGTTTTTATCGAGATCGGCAGGAACGGGGCTCGCCTCTTTACCGACAACATCCTCAATGCCCTGTGCCTTGCGTTCATCGAGCACAGCCATGAAGGCATGGATCGCATTCAGGCTCCGGGGAAAACCGGTGTAGGCATAGAGCTGCACCAGGCTTTCTTTGATTTCGTTAATGGTCAATCCGGCCTCCAATCCCCGCACCAAAGCCGGGGAAAGTCGGTCCAACGCGCCGCTTGCGGTAAAGGCCGCGATGGGGACAAGGGCCTGTTGCCGCTGATTCAATCCATTCTTTTCTTTCATTCTGTTTTCCTCCGAACCAAAGGATACCCCCGCAAGCAAGAGACTGCACAGACACACCAGGGACAGCACCGTTGCTTTCATGGTTTTCTCCTTATTTTCCGTGATATTGGGCGTCGGTGACCTGCTCTTTCCAGATGACGTTTTTCCCCATCAAGTCACCGGTGATGACCAGATGGGTCATGGGTGCATCAGGGGTGGCCCCATGCCAGTGATCGATATTGGCCGGGCACCAGATGGCATCACCGGCTTTGAATTTGAGGATCTTTCCGTCCCGGGTGCCGGTTAAACCAACGCCGGAGGTCACAATCATATGCTGGCCGGCTGGATGAAAATGCCAGTTGGTTCGAGCCCCTGGCTGAAAGGTGACATAGGCCCCGGAATAATGGGCGGTCTCATTGGCAGGGAACAGCATCTGCACATCGACATCTCCCGTGAAGAGATGGGCAGGACCTTTAAAAAACTTCTGCGTTCCCGCCGTGTACATCACCTGCGCACCCTTCTGCTTGTGCAGGGCTTCGTTCGCCACCGCATAGCCCGTCACCAATACACAGGTTGCAACGAGGGTGATGAGGAATCGTTTTTTCATGTAAAATTCTCCATACTAAAGTGATGGCGCAGAGGTTTAGGCTCCATGCCACCACGTTGAATCATAGTGGAAAAAGTGCTGTCTATTCTTTCAACCGCCTCACGCGGTTAGATCGTTGAGGCATCAATAACGTATCGGTGTATTGGATAACTTCTCTATGCCTGAATTGCTTGTCCTGCTCCGCCATATCGTCACCCTCCTTCCAGAGTTCCCGCCCCTCAACCTCAAGGCCCGGGAACTCTGCATCACTGTTGTTCAGCACCAGGCACGCCCTCGCGGTCTGATGGAATTTTCTCTGTAAATATATAAGCAACCCCGCTTGGAACGAGTAGAACGATCCTCCACAATCCTTGCCTGATTCTCCAGGAGGGGAGAATTCTATCGAGACGGGCATCGACTGCTCGGAGTGCCCAAAGGCTGGCGTCCCGAGCATAATGCTATTATTCGGGATGAGATGATTGCCTAGCAATCCACAGCACCGAAACAGCAATTGTCGAAACTTCGATGGGGGCAGCCTTCCGACCGGAGGGAAGGATGGTTGCGGGGAGGAATGGAAAATCCAACGTTATGGGCAAGGGGCAGAAAAACGGTCGCCAAGACGGAGGTGGCCACGCCCCCGTCTTGGGACCGTATTGTCGCGGACAGACCTTGGGGGGATCAGGCGTTTTTTCCCATTGCGTAGGCCTGGTCCATGGCAGGCGATCCCTTGACGCCACCAGCGTCCCAGACACCGGTAATCGAGACGACCCCCTTTTCCCTGATATTACTCAGGCAGCCGGTGAACACCCTGAAGCTTTCGACAGTACTCTCTATTGGCAAGGAACCGCCGGCAGCGGCGATGACGTAATAGATTTCCTTGTTGCGGATCCGGGTATAAATCGGGCAGATTCTATCTAAAAAGGTTTTCATCTGGCCGTTCATGGAACGGAAATAGACGGGCGTGGCGAGTACCAGGGCATCAGAGGCGAGGAGCTTTTGGAAGATGTCGTTCATATCGTCCTGCTGGACGCACGCCCCCTGGTTGCCGATACAGCTGCAGCAGCCGGTACAATAGTTGATCTCCTTTTCCGCCAGCCTGATCTTCTCCGCATCATGGCCCGCTTCCCTTGCACCACGCATGAACTCATCGCAGAGAAGATCTGAATTACCCCCTTTTCTGGGAGACGATGAAACGAGGATTATTTTTTTACTCATTGTGGTTCCTTATGCTTGCTTGAGCGCAATTGTGACACGTATTTCACCCGGAAGCGTATCCATTATGGCTGGATCAACTGTGATCCTCCCCAGGGTGACAAGGTTCCCGTACTGCCCCGAGATTTCTTCATCCTTATAGAGAATGGCAAAATAATTGCCATCTGCAGCAAAAGCGATATCGCCATTGATCCAACCGCTGCGCAAGTCGCCCTCGTCAAAAACGAGAGGTTGAGCCATAATGCCACAGTAATCATGGTCATATTTCTGCAGACGAACCGAGTAGGGCAATCTGCCGAAAAGATCTCGGGAAGCCCGACAATCATGCAACACCGCGGGGATGACCGTGTTACCGATGAGTAAGGCTACTGCTGTTTCAAGCAGATTCTGCTTATCCGACGATGCGTTTTTCATAGACATTCCGAATTGATACAGAAGAAGAGCTGTCTGTTAAGATCTTTTTCAACATGTCTTCTTCATTTTCAGGAAACCTTCCTTCGCTGGTTTGATGTAAATATGCTAACCGCAGAGTGATCGATTGCGAATACCTGATTCTCTCAATAGCTTGCCTAATCCTCCATTTTTGCACCTATTGTTTGCTCTCTCTAGAGATCAAGTCCTTTCAGGGAATGTACAAATTGCGGATTTGCTCCCTCTCCGCAGAAAGACCTCAACGCCATACTCTTTTCTTTCGCCATACCAACTGTTCAGCGCTAAAGTCCCTTTTGGAAAAATCCCGATTATGAACTTCCCGTCTGACTCGTGCGGGAAGTATTGAAAAGCGTGAACCCAATGTTTGAGGAACATCATCTTGTGCATAAAAAAGATACGATAACAGGAATTTGGCTGATCCTGGCGGCAGCGGTACTCTGGGGCACAACCGGCACGGCCCAGGCGTTTTCACCGGCAGGCTACGATCCGAAGGTCATTGGGGCCCTGCGGTTGGTTGTTGGTGGGGTGGCGCTGCTCATGCTGGCACTTTCGCGCCGGGAGTTGGGAAAAATCGCGAATTGGAACAAACCGCTGGTGTTCTGGGCTGCTGTCTTTACGGCCCTTTACCAACTCTGTTTTTTTGCGGCTGTCTCCAGGACCGGGGTGGCCGTGGGCACCATTGTCGGCATCGGCAGCGCGCCTGTGGCCGGAGGATTGTTGGGGCGTTTATTCTGTGGAGATTCTCTGAGCCGACGTTGGTATCTGGCAACCCTGCTGGCGGTGTGCGGCTGTGTCCTGCTCAGTCTCAACAGCGGAGATGTGAAGGTCGATCTGTTGGGTATTCTGTTGGCCATTGGAGCCGGTTCGTCCTATGCGATCTATTCGCTGATGCTCAAGGGGCTGCTGAAAGATCATCCGCCCAATGCAGTTATGGCCCTGGTTGTCTGCGGCGGAGGGATGCTCCTGTCCCCTGTTCTGGTGAATACGGATGTCAACTGGCTGATGCAACCACGGGCTCTTGCCGTGGTTCTGCACCTGGGAATAGCGACCATGGCCCTGTCGTACTGGCTCTTTGCCCGTGGCCTGAAAAAGGTACAGCTGTCGACCACCATTACCCTGTCCCTGGCGGAGCCGATGACGGCAGCGACGCTTGGCATCGTTGTCCTGGGAGAACAGCTCACGACCAGCGCTTTTATGGGGATCAGTCTGATCATTTTCGGTCTGGTCGTCCTGATTGCAAGGCGGTCTTCACCGCCTCGAAACAACAGGTTTCAAAGAGTTTGAAAAGGTATTCACTCCTTTGACCTGAGCAGGGTAAAAGACGGAATATCTCCTTACGCCACGGTACAATACATCTTCGTTAAAATGCGTCTATTTTCGCGGAGTACCTCGCAGATAACCGGACTGTCCGGAAGGAGGACAACTCGAATTGCCGCTCTATCACATTGCGGACCGCTTTCTCCCTCGCCGCCTGCAGGTGAAGTTAAGCCTACTGGTGACCTGTTGACTGATCTTTCTCGTCAGCCTGGTTGGCGCACTCTTTTCCGATTCGGCAGACACCCTGCTGCACGAACAGATCGGTGAAAAGGCCATCGAGGTGGCCACCACCATCACCTTCAACGACCTTGTCATCCAGGCGGTCAAGGTTGGAGACGCCCGGGGTGTGCAGGAGATCACGGAAAAAATCCGTGTCGCGACCCAAGCCGAGTTTGTGGTGGATCCATTGCCCCTTGTTTTCAGCCTCGCTCTTTGAGCAATCGTGCCCCCGCAGAAGGTGCGCTAAAAATGTACTGCTGCATCTTCCAGGAATTATAAACCATTTTCCCTATTCGCGTTTTCCTGGTTGTCTGCTGGCAGAAACAAGTTTAAATTTATTCCCCTGTTTTTCCGCCACAAGCATCAACACCCGACAGCCCCCAAAAATAAATGACGCCCATACTTACGGCCCTGCAGCGACATACCGGCTGGCTCATCCTTGGCACGCTGCTGCTTTTCCTCGCTAGCAAAATCACTCCGTCGCTCTTTCCTTTCGTTGCCCTGCTGGCCTGGCTGGTGGTCATCGTAGAGTGGAAGAGACTCCCGGCAACCTCACGCAAACAGGCCTGTATGCTCCTTGCCATCGGTTGTGCGACCCTGTCCTTCGCAGCCGCACATGGCGTATTCTTGGGTTGGGAAAAAATCACCACCCAAAATTTGCAGTTGCTGCCGATGTTTATTGCCGTATCCTTTCTGGCCTTGACCAACCCGTTGGTCCAGGACAGCAACCTGCCCAAGGGCAAGCGGGCCATGGTCACCACTGCGGTCGGGACCAACCTGCTTGGCGCGGTCATCAACCTCTCGGTCCTTTTTGTTTTTGGAGATCGCCTGGAACGCAACAACACCCTCAGCAAAGCACAGGCCATTGTTCTTGCCCGCTCGTTCTGTGCAGCAGCCTGGTGGTCGCCCTTTTTCATCGCCGCCGGTGTCGCCCTGACCTATGCCCCGGATATGCGGTATCACCGCATACTCCTCCCTGGTCTCATCATGTGTACGCTCGCGCTCTGTTCTACGATGGTCGAAGTCGGTTTTATCCGCAAAATCGAATTCACCGGGTACCCGGTACGAATAGAGAGCCTGCTTGTACCGGTGCTGCTTGCGGTGTCGGTCATCATCGGCCATTCTCTTTTTCCCGGGCTGAGCATGATCCTGCTGATCTGTCTGGTCTCGCCTCCAGCTGCGATTTTGTTGATGCGAAAAAGGCCGCGTCTGGTCCATCTCCTCGATTTCATCACCAATCGAATCATCGCCACGGTCAGCCAGTTCGTTCTCTTTCTTGCCGCGGGAGTTTTTTCCATCGGTATCACCTCCGTCATTCACGTATATCCGCAACTGTTCAACTTCACCGGAGCAACGTTCAGCCACGGCCTGTTTGCGATGGTCTCGGCAGTGCTCATCGGATTGGGCCTGATCGGCGTGCACCCCTTGGTAGGGATCTCCATCGTCAGCCCGCTCCTCCTCCCCCTGCACCCCGATCACTCCCGGCTTGCCTTCCTCTTTCTCACCAGCTGGGCTGTCTCAACCGGCAGCAGCCCGCTGTCCGGGGTCGGCTTGGTCTTGACCAGCAGGTATCATATTTCGCCACGGTCGATCCTGAGAGACAACTTTCCCTATGTCGTCGCCATGTGGTTTTTAGCCAACCTGGTCAATATGTTGTATTTCGGTTGAACAAAAGTCCTCATTTCTGGAGAGACACTGTGCTAGAATTTACCAATCGCTGAGGTTGACCAGTTTTTCATGACGTAAGGAATTTGCCGGCTGCAGGAGTGAGAAAATGAGACATTGGAGTACGATTTATCACGGGGAAGAAAATCTGCTGCCGATACGCAAGCTCATTGGTTCCCATCCTCCGCAACAGACGTTGATCCAAGTTTTTTGCGGCATCTCCGATATGGAAAAAGTGTATCTACTCAGGTCTCGATTGCGGGAATTATTTCCTGGCGTAGGCATCATTGGCGCAAGTTCCGTGGGTGAGATCGTCAATGCGCAGGTTGCAAAGCACTCCGCTGTCATCAGTGTCTCGTTGTTTGATCATACCAGGGTAAAAACGGTGTTGATTGAGCAGAATGATGATCTGATAGCCGCGGGACGATCAATGGGCGCCGCTTTTGAAAAGAGTGTCCCGGAGGCACTCATCGTTTTCGGTTGTGGTATTAAAAACGGTAATTTTGTCAACAACCTCCCCTTTCTCAAAGCCTTGCACAATACAATGGGAGACGTAGTCCTCGCAGGCGGGCTGGCCGGTGGACATGAAGCCGAGAAGAGTCGAATTTTCGTCTTCTCGGAGCAGGGATTTGTGGAGGAAGGTTTTGTTGCGGCCGGACTGTCGGGCGACAAACTTTGCATCTATACAGCCTACAACCTGGGCTGGGTCCCCATAGGAAAAAACATGACGGTAACCCATAGTGAAGGCAACCGGCTCTACACCATCGACAACATCCCTGCCTGTGAAATATACAATCATTACCTTGGATTTGATGTCGATCCTTCTGCCCTTTATTACCTCAATCATTTTCCTCTTATGACGGAAAAGAATTCAGTCCGGACGACCAACTCAATCTCAACAATTCACCCGGACGGATCTTTCGAACTCATCCAGAAAATTCAAACCGGAGAGCAGGTTCGTTTCAGTTTTTGCGATGTCTCCCTTCAGGAGGAAAGTGCGAATCAGCTTAATCAAAAACTAGCGGAATACGATCCGGAGGCGGTTTTTGTCTACACCTGTGTCTCCAGGATGGAAATTTTTGGGGAAGATATCGCTATCGACATGGAAGCCTTGAAATGTTGTCACAATGCCGCAGGTTTTTTCACCTTCGGTGAATATTTCACTGACTCAAGCAAACACCCATTTCATTTTCAGCAAACGATGACGGTGCTGGCCCTGTCAGAGCGCGATAGTTGTCAAATCAGATGTCATACTAAATCTCCGCCCCCCCTAAAAAGCTCGGAGTCGGATTTACGCAGGCTGCAGATCCTCAAAGTCTTAAGCCATCTTGTCTCCAGCACCACCCATGAACTGGAAACGACCAATCAGGAATTGGCTGAACAGGCGAATAAGGATGGGCTGACAGGCCTCGCCAACAGGCGTCTTTTCGATGAGACCCTGCTGGAACGGATCAGTGAGCACAACCGCTCAAAAAGCCCCCTCTCCCTCATTATGATGGATGTTGATTTTTTCAAGCAATTCAATGACCTCTACGGTCATGTTGCCGGTGATGATTGTCTGCGAGGTATCGCTCAGGTTCTCAAGAGAACGGCCAAGCGTACTTCCGACATGGCCTTTCGTTACGGCGGAGAAGAATTCGGCTGCATTCTCGCTTTTACCGATCATGAAGGAGCGGTAAAGGTCGCGGAGGCCATTCGCAGAGGCGTAGAGCATCTCAAAATTCCCCATGAGCGATCTACAGTGAACGAGTTCGTAACAGTAAGCATCGGGGTATTGACTGTCGTCAACCCCAGCTATCAACTCCTGCCGCAAAAACTGATCAGTGACTGTGATCTCCTCTTGTACCAGGCAAAAGAAGGCGGCAGAAATCGGGTTGTCGATCAAATAGTTAGCCCCCCCTCACAATAATTACTTTGCCCTGCATGGCCCCCCTTTCACTCAAACGCAAGGTTGGTTGTTGATCAATCCACCTGTTGCCCATCATGACGGTGACATTACCAATACCCCGAATGGGCGATCCGGAGGATTCTGCCAATCGAGGAAGAGGGTTGTCGACTCTTATGATCTTCAGTACATTGCCAGCTCATGAGCCCGCACGCTCTCTTGCCCACCCCCACTTCCCAGGCCCTCCCCATGGATCTCTTTGCTCACGCCGCGACCCTAGCCACGGAACCACTGGCATCACGAATGCGCCCCCGGACCCTTGATCAGTATGTCGGTCAGGAACACATTTTGGGCGAGGGACGGCTCCTCCGGCGGGCAATTCGCGCAGACCAGCTAACCTCGCTGATCTTCTACGGCCCCCCCGGCACCGGCAAGACCACCCTGGCCCGGGTGATCGCCAACTCCACCGCCAGCCGCTTTGTCTCCATGAATGCGGTCCTCAGCGGGGTCAAGGAGTTGCGTGATGCGATCAAAGAGGCCCGCGAGGCCCAGGAACGGTATTCCCGGCGCACCATCCTCTTTATCGACGAGGTCCACCGCTGGAACAAGTCCCAGCAGGATGCCCTCCTGCCCTGGGTGGAAAAAGGCACCTTTATCCTCATTGGCGCCACCACCGAAAATCCCTACTTTGAAGTGAACAAGGCCCTGGTCAGCCGCAGCCGGGTATTCCAGCTCAAGGGCTTGAGCCAGGAGAACCTGCACCAGATTGCGCGCCAAACCCTGGAGGACAGGGAGCGCGGCTATGGTAAGTGGCAGGTGGAGTTTGCCCCAGAGGCGCTCGACCACCTGGTCAAGGTGGCTGCCGGGGATGCCCGGTCTCTGCTCAATGCCCTGCAGTTGGCGGTGGAAACCACACCGGAGAGCTTTCCGCCACCCGAGGGGACCGTCATCCACATCACCCTGGAAACCGCAGAGGAGAGTATTCAGCAGCGGGCTGTGCTCTACGATAAGGAGGGGGATTACCATTTCGATACCATCAGCGCCTTTATCAAGTCGCTGCGTGGTTCCGACCCGGATGGCGCCCTCTACTGGATGGCGCGGATGATCAGGGCAGGTGAAGACCCGCGTTTTATCTTCCGTCGGATGCTGATTTCCGCCTGTGAGGATGTGGGCATGGCCGATCCCCAGGCCTTGGGGGTGGTGGTGGCGGCGGCTTCAGCCTACGACCGGGTGGGGCTGCCTGAAGGCAATTTTCACCTGACCCAGGCCGCCCTCTATCTGGCGACCTGCCCTAAATCAAACTCGTCCCTGGCCTTTTTCGACGCCCTTGATGCGGTTTCCAGGGAGGAGGCGGAAGTCCCCAATCATCTGCGCGATTCCAGCCGCGATGCCCACAGCTTCGGTCATGGCCAGGGCTATAAATATCCGCATGCCTTCAGGGAACATTGGGTTGCCCAACAGTACCTGCCGGAAGCACTCAAGGGCCGCATTTTTTACCAACCCAGTGGCCAGGGCTATGAGGGGGCCATTCAACAGCAGGTTATCCTTAGGCGTGAAGATCAGCTCGATCGGATGCTAAACGAGGATCCGGAGATTCTCACCTTCAGCCCCGGTGACAGAGAGCGTGACAGATGGATACGTCGCGTTCAGGGCAACTCCGCCACCCGCTCCAAACTGCTGCAGGAACTCCTGGAACCGATCAAGACCGCCAGATCGGATCGTCTTTTACTGGCTCCTTTGCGCTGGAACCGCCTTTTCTGGGAATTGTTTCGCAAGGTACCCGAGGGGGGCCTGACCGCCCTCGTCGACCGCAAGGAGTTTCGCCAGTTGGTCGAGTTCTCCATGGAAACCCTGCCCGAGGCCGAGCGCCCTCTGCTGGTGGAGACCTCCCTGGCAGATCCCGGCTGGGACCGGCACCCGCAACTGCAACCCTTACAGTGGGAACATGTTGTGCTCGATGGACTCGCGGAACAACAAATCCTCAAGATATTGCCAGCCCTTACTGAAAAACTGGTGGACGGAGGCTGGATCCATGGCTGCATCCCCCTCCCCGGAATCGGCAGCCGGCTCAGTGATCTGCTCCAGGATAGGCTTGAAACCACGGTGTTTGCCAGAATCAGGGATGCGGAAGAACAGTTCTACGCGCAAAGGGCCCCCCTGCCCAAGCGGGAACAGTGGCAGAACCTGACGCAACTTGAAATGCAGGACTGGAATCAGCTCACCCTGGTTGAGCCCATGCCCCTCAACGAACAATGGCTTGGCCCTTGGATCAAGAAAACTCCTGGAAGCTGGCTGCAGACCATCTGCAACCAGCTTAGCCCGGAACTAGGTCATGTTTTGCAGGAACAACTCCAACTGGAGCGATTCCCCAAAACCTGGAAATGGACACGGACCTGGCTCTTGTATCGTTTGCAGAAAAAAGGAGCCTGAACAAAAATTTTCTACCGCCGTGGCAGATAGACACTGAAGGTCGTACCACGCCCGAGGCTGCTGGTCACGTCTATAAACCCTTGATTCTGAATAACGATACCATGAACCGTCGCCAGGCCAAGCCCTGTTCCCTTGCCCACCTCTTTGGTGGTGAAAAACGGCTCAAACGTCTTGGCCAGTGTTTCCTGGTCCATGCCAGACCCCGTGTCGCTGACCGACAGGAGCACATAGTCCCCTGGCGTACTCTCGGGATGCGATTGGTGAAAAGCTAGGTCACTGGCAATATTTCTGGTTTCGAGGGAGATCGTGCCCGCATCCGCGATTGAGTCACGGGCATTGACACAGAGATTTGTCAGAATCTGGTCAATCTGCGCGCGGTCGATTTGTACCGGCCAGAGTTCGGCCCCCGGAGACCAGATCAGTTCTATCTGCTCCCCCACCAAGACCTTCAGCGTCTCGATCATGTCAGTGACCATTTCATTGAGGTCGGCCACCTGGGAAGTTATGGCCTGGGTACTGGCAAAATCGAGCAACTGGCGGGTTATTTGCGCGGACCGCTCGGCAGCGATGAGGGCATTCTGCAATCGCTTATACAAGGATTGGCTGGGATCCACCGTCATCATCGCTATTTCCAGATTGCCGATAATTGCGCCCAGCATGTTGTTGAAGTGATGGGCCACACCGCCGGCCAGCCTGCCAATGGATTCCATCTTCTGCGCCTGCTGATATTGAGCCTCCAGCTTCTTGCGCTCGGTGATATCCTCCGAGATCCCCATGATAAATTTCGGTTCTCCGTTTTCATCGAAGACCGGCAACTTTTTGGTATGGAGCAGGCGTATTTTCCCCTCTTTCGTCTGGATTGACTCTTCAGGGATATCAACGACCTCCTTATACTTGAACAACTCACGGTCCTTGGCGGTGAAGAGATCCGCCTCTTCCTTGGGGAAAAAATCATAATCATTTTTCCCGATGAACTCGTTCCGGTCATAGCCCAGAAGCTGTTCACCGGCCTTATTGATACAGACAAAACGCAGGGATTCCGCCTCCTTGACAAAAAGCATGTTGGGAATGTTTTGAATGACTGTATCAAGAAACCTCCTGTTCTCCTCGAGATTGCGATACATCAGCAGGTTGGTCAGGCTGTCGGCCAACCGTCTGCTGATTTCCTGCAACAGCTGCTCTTCCTGGAGAGTCCACTGCCGGGCAGAGTCACACTGGTGCAGGCCGCAGACCCAGGGTGGGCCGCCCCTGGGGTGCAGGAGAACGGTCAACTGGGCTTGTATACCCAGCGTCTTCCAGGGGTCCTGTTCTGGATCCAGTCCGTGCCCGGCGAGGAGCGCCTGCGGTTTTTCCTCGGTTCCCTGCAGGTGGGCCCTCTTTGTCATTGCCTCCGCCCAAAACGAGCCCGGCGCATTGATACGACAACTCGCTCCCGGTCTGACACATTCTATGGTTTGTTCGGAGACCGCACGATCTCCACCATTGAGGCAGACCAAAAAAGTTCGGTCACAGGCAAAGATGGACAGGTATCAAGAAACGATTCGCTCTCTTTGAGGTTGCGATACATCAAGAGGCTGGTCAGCCCATCGGAAAGTCGCCGGCTGATCTCGAGAAACAGCTTTTGCTCGCCCGGAGACCAGATTCTCTCATGGGAGCACTGATGCAGACCGAGTTTCCAGGGGGGACCGACCTTTGGATAGAGGGCGATGCCCAAAACGGATTGAATGGCAAAGGTCTTCCACGGCTCCTCTTGCGGATCAATACCCTTTCCCAGGTTCAGCGTTACCGGGCCGTCGGTTTGCAAGACACGTCGAAAAAGTTCCTGCACGGAAGGAGTCATCGGGAGCGTGAGTCCCAACTCGAAAATCCCGGGATAAAGGGGGTTGGTCCGTTCCATGGGGGAAGAATAGGATGCGGCCTCCGGATCGCAGGGATACATTAAAGTGGCCCGATCGCAGTTGAAGATGGTCAGGAGTTCATCAAGGACCCGGGTCATCATCTGCTCTACATCATGAGTCCCCTGCATGGCCCGGTTGACCTTGTCGAGGTTGGTGAAAAAATCCAGATCTGATGTCCGGGAATCAATCATAGAGATTTCCTCCTTAACTGTCGCAGCTGCATTGATATCCACCTGGCAGGGCAGTTGGATCGGGGCGGTGTTTTATTAGAAAGCCATTTCCTGCTGAATAAGTCCTTGGGACCGGTGCCCTCCCACCATTTAAATTTTATCGCTCAAGACAAATAATCACAAAGCGTTCCTGCCGAAAACCCAGTGCGCTCCCGATAACAAGAGTGAGTGAGATAATAATAAATAGGTAAACCACCGGCTCTGCCGGTGGACTCCCAAAGTTTGACAGTTACAGGAGAAATGGGAAGTCTCGCTTTTTAGAACCGCTCAAAGTTCAAGAAAAGGAGACTTCCCATGTACGACGAACAAAGCCTAAGCCACACCAAGTGGGATTGCAAGTATCACGTCATCTGGATACCGAAGTACCGTAAGAAATCGATCTTCGGAGACTTGCGGAAATATTTGGGTGAAATATTTCGAGAATTGGCCAGGCAGAAGGAATGCACAGTGATCGAAGGGCATTTGATGCCAGATCATGTCCATATCTTGCTTTCGATTCCACCCAAATACTCGGTTGCCCAGATAGTGGGCTTTATCAAAGGAAAAAGCTCAATCCAAATTGCCCGTAACTTTCAAGGTAGAAAGAAGAATTTTGTTGGTCAGAATTTTTGGGCACGAGGTTATTACGCTTCCACCGTTGGTAAGGATGAAGACGCTGTAAGGGCATATATCCAACACCAGGAAAAAGAAGACAAGCGATTGGATCAGCTCAATTTATTTGAATAGGCCGCCACCTTTAGGTGGCTCCAGGTTTTCAACCGCTTTGAGCGGTCCATAATTTAAGCTACCGGCTCTGCCGGTGGTACATGACTCGATTTAACCTGACTGTTGCCAGTCGTTTTGTGGCGCCTGCCAGATTGAATCCGAGTTGCTGCAGCTCATTTCGGTATTTGGTGCCCGGTATACAGTTCCTCAATGATCGTTTGATACCGTTGCTCAATGAGCGAACGTTTCAATTTCAGGGTCGGAGTCAGCAATCCGTTCGCAATATTCCATTCATCACGAAGCAGGGCCACGGTTCTGATCTGGGCATGAGCGGGAAAGGTGTGCAGCCAAGCCCTCATCCGGGCCAAAATATGCTCGTGCACTGTTTTCGCCTTGAGCGATGCGGGTGCTCCGGGCACCAGGCCGTTTTCTCGGGCCAACGCTTCCCAGGCCTTCGCCTGCAGGACAATCAGTGCTGCGAGATAAGGCCGCCCATCCCCCACGACCATCACGTTGTCCACCAACGGATCGGTGACAATCAGCAGTTCTAAATCAGCCGGCGCCACCTTCTCCCCGGTGGAGGTCACGATGATCTCCTTAAGACGGCCGCGGAGATGCAGCCTGCCCGCCTCCATGGTCACCTGGTCGCCGGTGTGCAACCAGCCTTCAGCATCGATTGCCTCACGGGTCCTCTCGGGCTGCTTCCAATACCCTTGCATCAATCCGGGGCTTTTGACCAAGAGCTCGTTGTCGGCGCCAATCCGACAGACAACGCCGGGAAGCGGTTCTCCCACCGAGACAGGCAAATTATTCGACGGGATATTGGTGCTCACCACGGGTGAAGCCTCCGTCAATCCGTATCCCTGAATCAACGGCAGGCCAAGACTGAGAAAAAACCGAGAGACAAGTTCCAGCAGCGGGGCGCCTCCACTGACCGCCAGGCACATTCTGCCGCCGAACCGAGCGAGAATCTTTTGCGCCACCAGATGGTGCAACAGAGGATGAAGCACTTTTGCACTCACCAAGGATTGGCGCGCTCGCCCCTGGGAAGCCTCGAAGTTGCGCCAGCCAACCTGCAAGGTGAGGGAGAACAAGGCGCGCACCCAAAATGGCTGACTGTCCACATGACTGCGTACCTTTGCGTACACTTTTTCATAGATACGCGGCACAGAAATGAAGATTGTGGGACGCACGATTTGAAGATCTTCAGCCAGAGTTTCGATGGATCGGCTGTAGGCGACCGAGCACCCCACCATCATCGGCACATAATAACCAACGGTCCGCTCAAAGGCGTGGGAAAGGGGTAAAAAGGAGAGCAGAATATCGGCGGGCGTGCAGCTGATCACCTTGAGGATAGCCTCGGCATTGGAAAGGATATTGCGATGGGACAACATCACCCCCTTTGGCGGGCCGGTCGTTCCCGAGGTATAGACAAGTGTCGCCAGATCATCCGGGTGGATCGTCGGTTGCGGGGGTTGGTGCGCCACTCTTGTGTTGAGCCAAGAATCAATGGCGGTAAAGGTTATAGCGGATGTCGAAACCGCGTCTGCCCCCTTGTCCGTCAGCAGGAGGACGCGGTTTAACTGTGGGGCCCATTGGATATGTGCGTCAAGCGGTTGCCATTGATCCCAGGATCCGGTGAAGAGCAGACGGCTGCCGGAATCGGCCAGCAGGTTAACCAGATTTTCAGGGTTGTCCCAGGTGTAGAGGGGCACCACCACCAGGCCAAGGCTCAATGCAGCCTGTTCGAAGCATACCCATTCCACTGAATTTGCAAGAAGAATGGCAACCCGGTCCCCCGGATTCATTTTTTCGTTGGCCAATGCTTGTTGCCAACGGCTCATCTCCAGACCAATTTCTCTCCATGTCCACACCTGCCAACGATTTTGATCGCCGCGGTATTGATGATAGGCGGGGATATCGGGACTTTGTTCAATCCGGAGTTTCAGTACCCCCGGCAGGGTCTGAGCCTCGGTGGCGTTAATACTGATAGTTGGGAAGGTAGTGTTCATTGTTCCGACAAACTCTCTTGGTGGACTATGTCGTTCTCATAGTGACTTTGAGAACGCAGTTTTCATCTTCGCACAACACTGTTGCAGCGATGCGATGGTGCCTGTTGTCGAGAGGGGTGCTGTACATCATTGAGGTTTGGCTGCAGGTCGTTCAATATCCAACTGGCTCAAGGAGGTTATCTGCCCCTCCAAATCGGGCTCACCGCAGCGGCGGAGGATTTCTGCCCGAACTTGGTCGCGAAGCCGGACCGCCTGCTGCCACCCCTTGCCAGCCGGCATAATCGGCTCGGAAAAATAAACACTGACCGGACCCCGGCGGGGAAACCACGAACCACCCCGAAGCTTGTGCCTGGTCCCGCGAAGGGTCAGTGGCAGGATAGGCACGCCTGCCTGCGCGGCCGCGACGAACGCACCCATTTGAAAGGGAAGGAGGCCGGTCATCCGCTGCAGGGTCCCCTCGGCAAAGAACAGGGGCTGTTCACCTGCCTCAGCGATCCGGAAAATTTGCTGGGCGTCTTCCACTCCCTTGGCCGCATCAAACCGTTCAACGAAAAGGGTGCGCAACCGGGTCAGCAGAGTGCGGGCAAAAAAATGCCGTCCCAGTTCGCTCTTGGCGACAAAGCGTACCGGCTCCGGTAAAACGGCGGCGAGAACAAGGCTGTCGAGGTAACTGCTGTGGTTGGCCACCAGAATGCACGGACTTCTCGGATCAAAGGTATCTCCGCAGTGGATGGTCAGCCTGGTCCCGGAAAGAGCAAGGAGAAGACGCATTCCCAGGCGAACGACCTGCCAACGTGCCCGCAGCGAGGGCAGGAGAACGACCAGCAGCCAAAGAGGCAGACCAAGCAGGCCAAAAAGCAACCAGCAATAGAGCGCATAGATCCCTTCAAACGTCCTCCGGATCATACGCCGCAGCTGTGGGACCAAGCCGGCCAGAGAAAGGCGAACGAGTTGCAGCCAAAGGGAGCGTCCCGTCTTGCCAATGGCCCCCTGCTCAAACAGCTGGCGGCAGGAGGCTCGGCGGATTTTACCACTGGAGGTTTTCAGAACAGTCCCAGGAGGAGCGATCACCACCTCGTCCGGCGGCATGCCTAAAAGATCGACCGCAAGGTTGATGACCAAAGCGCGTAATTCCTGGAGTTCCTCTTTCTCTCTTTTTCTCGATTCGGCCAGGACGATGAGACGTTCGGTGCCGGTTTGCGGGTCCGGACTCGCAAAGACGGCCACACAGCCTCGTCGGATCCCCGGAATATCCCCCACAGCTTCTTCCAACTCATGGGGGTAGATGTTTCGTCCTCCCTGAATGATGATATCTTTGACCCGGCCGGTGATATACACCTCACCCTGGGCACTGTAGGCGAGGTCGCCGGTGTCGAGCCAGTCCCCCTGAAACAGGGACTGGGTTTTCTCAGGATTGCGAAAATAGCCGCTGGTGGCGGACGGACCTTTAAATTGCAAACGACCTTGACGACGATCGGGAATCTCCCTGCCCGCCTCATCGACAATCCTGATCTGGTGGCCGGAGAGCGGCCGGCCACAGGAGACGAATTGCAGGGCCGCCTCATCCTCATCGGCGGGTGTGGCGATCCCCTCTTCGGCCAGGTCAGTACGCCGGACCCGATCAATCAGCGGCCCCCGGCCCAACGGTGGAAAAGTGAGGCCCACCGAGCATTCCGCCAGACCATAGACCGGCGTGGCGGCCTCGGGCTTGAACCCAAAGGATGTGAAACGGCGGGCAAAGGCGGCGATGGTCTCCGGGCTGACCGGTTCGGCCCCATTGAAGGCCAATCGCCACGAACCGAGATCCAATCCGGCAAGCACTTCATCACTGAGGCGTCGGCAACACAGGTCGTAGCCAAAGTTGGGAGAGGCCGACAGGGTCCCCCGATGGGTATGAATGGCCCAGAGCCACCGTTCAGGGCGAGCGAGGAAAGAAAGCGGGGGGATGATAACCAGTCGGCAGCCATGGTAAAGACTGCCCAGCCAGGCTCCAATCAGCCCCATGTCATGGTACAGGGGGAGCCAACTGACAAATACGTCCTCACTGGTCACTTCGGTCGCCCGCCCCATGGCCCGAATATTGGCGAGCAGATTGGCGTGGGTGAGCATCACGCCTTTAGGGTCACCTGTCGAACCCGAGGTATATTGGATAAAAGCGATGTCAGCGGGACGCACAGGCATGGGTATGCAGGCTTCAGCCCTCCCCCTGAAAGCCTCCACCGTTTCCACTGTTTTCAAGCTGTCCACCTGCGATTTCAACAGGGCGCCGATGAGTTTGACCTCGGGTACCGTGATCAGGATCTTTGCGCCGGCGTTGCGCAGGATGCCCCGATGCCGACGGAGATGCTCCTCGATCTGGGAAGGTCGGGCTGGCGGGTAGAGCGGTACCGGGATTGCGCCGGCGATGAGGACGGCAAAAAAGGTGAGAAAATAGTCGATCCCGGTGGGCAGCATGATGGCCACGGTCTCGCCGGGATCACAATTGTGCTCCTGCAACCCCGCTGCCAACTCCATTGCGCCATGGTGTAATTGGCCGTAGGTCAGCGGCCATCGTTCATCTTTTTTGGGCTCAAAAAGGATATGAATTCGTTCCGGATTACGTCGGGCGTGGCTTTCGAGGACAGCCACCAGGGTATCGGCATCGTGGGGGATGAAGTCGATCGTGCTTTGACTTTCCTCTGCCGCATCTGAGTTCGGCAAGTCCTGCGATGAAGGAGCAGCTGTGCTTGCCCTATTAAGGGCACGGAGTATATCTCTGGGGCTCTCCACGCTGACCAGTACCTGCTCGGAGAGGGAGACCGCAAATGCACGTTCCAGGCGATCCAGCAACTCCATTCTGGCCAGGCTGTTCATCCCCAGGTCGCGATCCAGGGAACTATCCAGGGTCAATGGCTGCGACCAATCGGTTACGGAGTGGAGTTCTTTCACCAGTTCCCTTATGATCTGCAGCAGCTTTTCTTCCTGCTGATTCTGTCCTGTCTTCTTTAGTGGTTGGGTTTGATCGTGCATCAATGCTCAGGCTTCTCCTCTTAAAATCTCAAATGACTCAGCCCTCCCCAAGACGAACCTTGGAGAGAACCAATCCTCCAAGAATGAAGAGGATCAATAAACTCAGCACCCCCCAGCGGCTTTCCCCGGTAAGACGGCCGACAAGCCCCATGAGAAAGGGCCCGGTGATAGCAGCAAACTTGCCGAAAACATTGTAAAATCCAAAAAATTCGGTGCTTTTTTCCGGTGGGATCAGCCGGCTAAACAGGCTCCGGCTCAAGGCCTGAATGCCCCCCATGGATGAGGCGACAAGAAAGGAGATGATCCAGAAGACTGCGTTTTTGACCTGCGGACTGGCGATGGACGGCATGAGAAAGGCGCAGATGGTGACCAGGCAATAGATCAAGATGCCACCCATCAACATGGCTTTGGTCGAAAATCGGTCTGCCAAACGACCGTAGAGCAGGGCAAAAGGAAAGGCGACAATCTGGATGAACAGCAAGACAGCGATCAGCATGGACACGCTGAAGCCGAGGTCCCGGCCATAAACGGTCGCCATGCTGATGATGGTATCAACACCGTCGATATAGAAAAAATAGGCCGCAAGAAAGAGAAAGACCTGCGGATATTGCCGAATTTCGGCCATGACATTTTTGAGACGGAGGAAACTGTCCCGCAACGGTGTGGTGGAGGGGGGAAGAAAGTGCACCTGGTGCAGGCTGTACATTGCTGGCAGGGAAAAACACAGCCACCACAGGGCAACGATGACAAACCCGACCCGAGCCTGTGTAGCTGGCAGGACATCCCCGCCGCCGGCGGAAAGAATCAGGCCGATGACGACTACAAAAGGGACAACCGATCCGATATAGCCGTACGCGTAGCCACGGGCAGAGGTCAGGTCCATGCGATCGTGACTGGTGACATCGATCAGGAAGGCGTCATAAAAAATATTTGCTCCCGCCCAGCCAACACGGGCCAGGACAAACACAAGCAGACAAAGCAACCATTGTCCGCTTGGAACCATGGGCAAGGCCAGGTTCAGGAGCACGCCAGCAACGACAAAGCCGACAAAAAAACGTTTTTTTCGTCCTGGATAATCGGCCAAGGCTCCAAGGCAAGGGGCCAGCAGGGCCAGGATGAGTGAAGCCGTGGCATTGGCGAATCCCCAATTGGCAGTGGCCACATGGGACGGGAGCCCGAAGGCCATCACATCCTTGAAATAGATCGGCATGATCGCTGTGACCATGACGAGGACAAAGGCCGAGTTGGCCACGTCATAAAGAATCCAGTCACGCTCGGTTGAGGTTATACGCATGTCGCCCCCTTGCAGTTGTTAAAAACTCGGTGGTCTTGTCAGGAGCAAAACACGGTTATCCCATAACCAATCAGAATGAGACTATTTGCTGTTGACCGGGAGGGAGGTGCTCTGCACGAGCAGTCACCCTTTTCCCGCCCCCCCATGCAGGTGCTATCTTCTGATTTTGGCTTCCGTCTTTTCTGGATTTTTAGCGAGGTGGGTGTAGTGATGCAAACAAAGCTCCGTGATACGGTCCACAATTCTGCATAAATCGGTATCCTTCCAGACCGTGGTGAACGCATCGAGATTCCGGATATGCTCTGCAATGCGGTACCCCTTTTCCTCCGGTTGCAAGGTCACATCCTCTAACCGCAGGTCCAATGTACCGCCCGAAACCTTCTGCAACAACTCCTGCATGCAGTAGCCGAACATTTTTTTCACATCTTCGGTCGATCTGGCCTGGCTCAGCGTATTTCTGAATTTGGGGAGCAACTCGTTTTCCACATGGGTGAATGATATCTGTTGCGTCATACGTCCTCCCTGCATCCTGGTTTTTTTCCCTTCATTGCGTAGTTGCATGCCACCCAATGGGTGGTGGCATGCTCTCGATTCCTCAAACTCGATGTTCGACTCTCAACCCAACAGACGAACCAAACATTACCCACTGAATTTAACGACATTTTCAGCAGCAGGTCCTTTAGTCCCATCCACGACGCTGAAGCTCACCTGGTCCCCTTCCTGAAGAGATTTGAACCCTTTCCCCTGAATAGCCGAATAATGGACAAAGACCTGTTGTCCGTTATCCTGTTCGATGAAACCATATCCTTTTGCCTCGTTAAACCACTTCACTTTGCCATCAGCCATGAACAATGCTCCTAAACCGGTAAACGTTCGATCGAACTCTTAAAAATAGGCCATCTCGATGCTCCCAAAACACGATCCTCTCTAGAGAGGAAAAAACCTCATCTATCTTGATGGTTAACAATATATGCCTTGTACAAGAGGACAAGAGAGGAATATCACATATACTTTGGATAGAGGGCATATTCAAAAATCGTTACCCTTGCATTCTTTCATAACAGATGTCTTCAAATCACAATGTTTTTTTCACATCCTCAACAAGGACCACATTCTCCATAGAAAAAACCAACGAACAATGTTTCCTGTAATATTGGGGAAAGAATGGTACAGTCTTGGGTATGGATAGGGAGTGTAGGCATTTCAGTCTCTCCAGGCTTATTAGAGGTGAAAAAATCGCCCGTGTCATGTTAGCAGATCCTTTTCACACTCGCCCTGCTAACTCTCCACAACACAAGCTCAAGATATTGTTCATGAATGAAAAAGACACCTCGTTGCCTGTGCAGAAGTCAAAGATCAACGCCGTGACGACTACCGAACGGGTGGAAGACATCAACCCCTTTTACTGTTACGAAGGACGCTATGACGAAACAGGAATCCAAGGTCGCATCCAAAGACCAGTTTCGACGTAAGGCAGAACGCCTCAGCGAAATATTCACCCTGCAAAGGGGGAGCAATCAGAGCTCTTCTTCGGCACAAGAGATGCGTGAGCTGTTGCACGAACTCTATGTGCACCAGATTGAGCTGGAGATACAGAACGAGGAACTGCGCAGGATGCAGGAAGAACTCGAGGCGTCCCGAGCACGGTTGTTCGATCTGTTTGAAATGGCCCCGGTGGGCTATCTGACCCTGTGCGCCAAAGGGCTCATCCAGAATGCCAATCTCACTGCAGCGACGCTGCTTGGTGCCCCCCGAAGCGCCTTGCTCAAACAGCCCTTTGTCCGCTTTGTCCATATCGACGATGTCGACCACTCTTATCGACAACAAAAAACAATCCATGGCACCGATTTGCCTCTGAGTTGCGAGGTGCGGATCGTCAAACCGGATCACAGCACACTCTGGGCTCAGTTGACCATCGCATCACTGGAACCCAGCGACGAAAATTCCCTTTCCCGCCTGATCATCACCGACATCACCGAACTCAAAGAACTGGAACTGGCTCTGCAAGAGAGCGAAGAGCGGTACCGTTATCTTTTCGCATCGGCTTCAGATGCGCTCTTCATCATTGACAGCCAATCCGGACGAATCATAGACGTCAACACCAGGGCGCTTGAACTGTATCAATATTCTGCAGGCGAGTTGATCGATACCCCCTGCCAGAACCTTGCCGCCAGCCAAGACAGTTCATGCTGGTTTGCCAGCGAGGGACTGGCTCACCCCAACGGAGTGCTCATTATACCGTCCCACCTCCACAAGAAAAAAGATGGGACAATATTTTCTGTCGAGATCACGGCCCGCTGCCTTCCTCTAGGTGGTCAAAATCGTTTTTTCATGGCGGTCCGGGATAACTCGGAACGCAAATTTATCGAGTCGGTTATGGCTGCACGATTGCGGCTGCTGCGAGCTGCAAACGAACGCCCCCTGGACGAGTTGCTGCAAAAAACCCTTGATGAGGCGGAAGCACTGACCAGAAGCCAGATCGGCTTCTTTCATTTCTTGAATCCCGACCAACAAAGCATGTCGCTCCAGAGCTGGTCCTCCAATACACTTGAACGCCAGTGCAAGACGGATAGAACGAATCTGCATTACTCCCTCAATCAGGCCGGTGTCTGGTCCGAATGCATCCACAAACGCAAGCCGGTTATCCACAACGATTATAAAACGTTACCTGAGCGCAAGGGGTTACCCAAGGGGCATGTGGAAATCGTTCGCGAACTGGTCGTGCCTGTGTTACGTGATCATACCGTGGTGGCCCTTATTGGCCTGGGCAACAAACCCACCGATTACAATCAGCAGGACATACAGGTCGTCTCAACGCTTGCCGATCTGGCCTGGGATATAGCTCTACGCAAACAGGCTGAGATGGCACTCCGCGAAAGTGAGCAACAGTACCGAATCCTGTTTGAATCCGCCTCCGACGCCCTCTTGTTCATCAATGCCGACACCATCCAGATTACCCAGGTCAATGAACAAGCCGTTACCTTGTATGGGTATAGTCGTCAGGATTTCTCGGGCATGGTTGCCACGGATCTCTCCGCAGAAAATGACAAGACGCGTCGATTTCTTCAGCAAGCAAGCCAGGAGCCGGGTGCAATTTTTCATGTTCCGATGCGAGAACATCGCAAGATCGACGGTACCATTTTTCCGGTGGAGATCACTGGACGGTCCCTGCCGTACAAAGGCCATCCGAGACTCTTGATTTCCATCCGTGACATTTCCGAACGGGTCACTGCGGATAGGGCGCTGAGGATGAGCGAGCGACAGCGCCTTGAGGAGCAAAAAATCGCCAATAATAAACTTATCGAGCAAGCCGAAAACCTCTCCTCGATTTACAATGCCCTGGACAATGTTGGCGTGATCGTTTGCGATCTGCTTGAGGACGATGCCCGGATCAAAGTGTTTAACGTCGGGGCAGAAAAAATGTTTGGCTATCCGAGTAAGCAGGTTCTCGGCGCATCGATCGGTCTGATCTATCCGCACGAGGACCTGAATATCATTCCAGCCCAGGTGCACAAGCTGCGACAAGGCGAGACCATCCAATTCTCCAATATGGCCTTGGTCAGGAGTTCGGGCGAACGATTTCCGGCGGTCGTTTCCATGAATCCCTTCTCCCGGGAAGGAGGTCAGTTCAGACGGGCTATCGGTATTTATCGCGACATATCCGATTTAATAATAACTCAACTGCAGCTTGAGGCCGCCAACGAAGATCTGGAGCGCCGGGTTGAACAACGGACCTGGGAACTCCAGGAAACCCAAAAGCAGTATCTGCATGCGGAAAAGCTCTCGGCCATCGGCAAACTCTCGGCCTCCATAGCCCATGAATTCAACAACCCGCTGCAGGGAATCCTTGCTATCCTCAAAGGGTTGCAGAAGCGGGCTATCCTGGAACCGGAGGACAGAGAACTGCTCCGGGCCGCCATTGGCGAGAGCGAACGCATCAGGGAACTGATTCGCAGTTTGCAGGAATTCAACCGCCCCAGTGCCGGAAAAAAATCCTGGCTCGATATTCACAAGGCGCTTGATTCCCTGCTCTTGCTGCACACAAACGATTTCAAAAAGAAACGGATCACGGTTGAACGCCATTACGCACAACAACTCCCGCAAATCATGGCTGTTTCAGATCAGATAAAGCAGGTTTTTCTCAACCTGCTGACCAATGCAGCCGATGCCTGCCAAGTCCCTGGTGGGCGGATCACCCTCACCACCAGGCATGAGGAAAACATGGTGTCCATTGCGATCATGGACAGCGGGATCGGTATTCCACTGGAAAATTTGGAAACAATCTTCCAGCCATTTTTCACCACCAAACCCTCCATCAAAGGCTCGGGATTAGGGCTTTCCGTGTCTCATGGCATCATCACCAACCATGGCGGAACGATTACCGTAGAGAGCCAACCAGGGGAAGGCGCAACCTTCACGGTTAAATTACCCATCAAAAATGAATTACAGCACGTATATGACTCTCGTAAAATGCCTCGAGAATGACGTTTCGAGCTTCGCAACACACTGATTTTACGACATCTGCTTTTCGGGATTTTGACTTTTTTCGAGGCCATCAAGTATCGACTACTTGAACAAGAAACTATCCAACTGAAAAATTGTATTCAAACCGAATCTTTTTTTGGAGCAGCGATCATGGCACAACATGAACAGGAAAGAACTTCCATACTTTTTGTCGATGATGAAGAGGTCATCCGAAAGTCGCTCTCCCGTGAACTGCAACTCGAAGGATTTGAGATAACGTCGCTAGCCAGCGGTGATGAAGCGCTCAATGTATTGGAATCAAGTAATTTTGATCTGGTTATTACCGATTTGATGATGCCGGGCATTGATGGCTTTGGCGTGCTCAAGGCAGCCAAAAGGCTTTCACCCATCACCAGCGTCATCATTCTCACCGGGTACGGAGACATGCATTCCGCCATTGATGCCCTGCGTCTTGGAGCCGACGATTTTACCATTAAACCCTGTGAAGTTGAGGAACTCGTCTTTCGCATCCGCCGCTGCCTGGATAAACAGAATCTGTTGAGAAATCTGAGCCTGCAGAATAAACGACTGGAAGAAGAAATCACTTGCCGGCAGCAGATCGAACGACAGTTGATTGAAAGCGAAAACCGTTTCAGAATGGCCCTCGATGCCTCCTCCAACGGTGTCTGGGATCGTAATCTTGAGACAGGCGATGTCTATTTTGGCGAAAACTGGCATAAGACGCTCGGTTACGAGGACAGGAATGAACTCAACAGCCAGGCCTTTGAAAAGCTGCTCCACCCGGAGGACAGGGAGCGGGTCCTGGCTTTGCGTGAGGCCCATATCCAGGGAAAAACCCCACGGTATGAAGCCGAATACCGTCTTCGGACCAAAGACGGCGAGTGGAAGTGGATCCTCTCCCGGGGCAAGGCGATAGAGCGCGATGAGGCCGGCAAAGCCCTTCGGATCATTGGCACCCATACGGACATCACCCTTTTGAAAGAAATCGAAGCCGAGCTCTCTCGGGCCCATGAGGAACTCGAACAACGCGTGCATGAACGGACGGTGGAACTGTCGGAATCCAATGTGGCATTGAACGTTCTTTTGAAAAAAAGGGAAAAAGATCAGGAGGCGCTCGGCGAACAGGTGCTCTCCAACACATCCAAACTGATCTTGCCTTTCTTGGACCGCCTCAAGGAAAGCGATCTCAGCGAGGAGCAAAGGATGCTGGTGGATATCATTGCAACCAACATCGATGAACTGACCTCTCCTTTTGCCCCCAACGTTTCCGACAAATTGTCCCTGCTGACTCCGGCCGAAATCCAGGTCGCCAATCTGATCAAAATGGGAAAAAGGACCAAGGAGATTGCCGCCCTCATGCATCTCTCCCCTGGAACTATTGGTATCCACAGAAGAAATATCCGAAAAAAACTGGATCTGACGCACCAGAAAATCAATTTGCAAACTACCCTGGCCATTAACTCCTAGGAGGCGTGAGCAGCCGATCCTCCATAAGAGAGGAGAAATCTGCCTGGTTCACGTTCTTGGCCAGGCAGAGCCTGCCATCCACGCCTTTCCTCCCACCACCTCGCCCTTTCGTCGAACAGATAGCCATCATAGTTGATATATCTTCATTTTTGCTCGGTTGTTTTTTCCACGAATTCTGTTTCTTATAAAACTATACATGTCTCTTCTCAGCAAATTGTGCTGCATAGGGTCCCCCGGAAACACCGGGAGGGAAAGTCAAACCGCATCATCGCTGATTTCGCCAGATTGAGCTCTCGCAAACCAAAGCAACCATCTCTTTTGAAACAGGTGCGGCGTCCCGTCCATCGAAGAAAATGCCCTGACGGCCTGAAGACAGCGGGAAACGTATCTCATGGAATGCACCAGGTGACATCCCACGCGAGCATTCCGAAAAAAAGAGCAATGATCAGGTATGAAGATAAAGTCGATTTTACTTGTTGACGACGAAAGTGTGATACTCGACTCACTCTCCAGAGAACTCAAAGTCGCCCATCCCACTTTCGATATCCACGTGGCGAACAGTGGCGCGGAGGCAATTGATCAGATCAACGCCCAAAATCTTGATCTGGTGGTGACTGACCTGTTGATGCCGGGTCTGGATGGGTTCCAGGTCTTGAAGGCTGTAAAAGACAAAGATCCGCAGACCTGCGTCATTATTCTCACCGGATATGCCGACATGGAGTCTTCCATTGATGCCCTTCGACTCGGGGCCGATGATTTCCTGCAGAAGCCCTGTGATGTTGATGAACTCCTCTACAGAATATCCAACTGCTTCAACAAACAAAACCTGCAAAACAGAGTGCAATTCTACGAGACCATCCTCCCGGTCTGCAGCTACTGCAAAAAAATTCGAGTGGATGACCGGAAAAACCCTCACAATGGATTGTGGTTCGAATTCGAGGAGTACATGCACAAGGTCCGTAAGGTCAACGTGTCCCACGGGTGCTGCCCAACATGTTATGCGCAAATGAAAAAAGAATTTCATAGCCACTTTCATAAGGGAGAACGCAGGCAAAAATAAAAAATTTTATATAGAGATCATACTCTTTTTATATACAACAAACCTCTCTTTGCAATTCCGTAAAAACATCCTATTACATTAAAAAGCGCTCAATTTTCTTGAATAAAGAGAAAGCAGCACAGAGCAAACAATCCAAGACGACTTTCAAGGAGGGGAAACCATGCTCGATATTCACAAAATAGTTGTACCTGTTGATTTTCATCAACATACCGAAGAGTTAGCCCTATTTGCGATTGACGTGGCCAACAAAATAGAGGCTGTGCCGGTTTTCATCCATGTGATCGAAAATTTTACCCTTTCAGCCGAATACGGCGACATAGTACCGGCATCTTTTTCACAGATGGAAAACGAGATGCGCTCGCAAGCGGAACAGAAAATGAAAGAACTCATTAACAACAACAAAAGCACCTGCCCGGAATGCACCGGAAAAATTCTTATCGGCGATGTTGCCGATTGCATCGTCGATTTTGCCGACAAAGAAAAAAGTATCGGACTTATTATCATGGCGACGCATGGCACGAAAGGGATTGAAAAAATCCTGCTCGGCAGCGTTGCCGACCGGGTCCTGAAACGAGCACATTGTCCAATACTCGTTTTCAATCCCTACCGGGGCGAAAGAGGTTACAAGATCACCTCTTCCATTGCCGAGGTGGTTCAGCCGGTTTGATCGCTACAAACTGGAGGAGGCATTTGTCCAAAGCAGCATTTCAAGACACTCCTGACTCAGAGAGAAGAGCAAAGCGTGCATCATGATACGAGATATGAACCGAACCAAACGCATGCAGTTCTGTGGGTGGATTCTTTTTCTTATCTGCGCGATGCTCTTTATTATTGAAAGCCTTCTCAGAGGATCGCTCCTGATGCTTGCTGCAAGCTTACTGTTCCTGGTCGGCTGCCTGTTCTTTGTTGTCCCCATGTTTTATTTTTCATCGGAGAAAAACGGCACAGGCAGGACGCAGTCATAAAAAACTGAATATTATTGAAATGCAGTAATTTTACTGCATTCTCATTATCATCATTAATAAACAATACATCTTTTCATGGCGCATGGCATATAACACATTCAACACTCTAAATAATATATACAGGAGGACTTGCCGTGCACATCAATACCATCAGGAAAAAAGCTAAACTACTGCAGATCGACGCGAAACTGTATGGCAAGGATGAGTTAATCCGAGCCATTCAAGAAAAAGAGGGCTACACCCCTTGCTTCAAAACAGGTCTCCCTTCATGCGATCAGTTGAACTGCTGCTGGCGAAAGGACTGCCAACCAGGACAGATTATTCCTATGGTCTGAGCGACACTTCCCATGCAAAACGTTCAATCCACTCTGGGCATACACTCACGGAGAACACACGATGAATGAATCAAAAAAAGAAGCAAAGAAGCAGTCAGTTCAGAAAATTCCGTCTCAGCCCCCCACACCTGAGAGTTTCAGGAGCCCCATCCAATCAAATTTTCACAATGAAATTGCAAGATTATTTGACGAATATATGCCACACCGCTGGTGGCATCAATTTCCTTTCAGCTGGCCGGGCCAGATCAATCCACACTTGACAGCCTTCGAAGGAAAGACTCCCAGCATCGACGTGATTGACCGGGATGGCGAGGTCCTGGTCAAGGCAGAATTGCCAGGAGTGGACAAGGAGAATATTTCTCTGGCGATCGCTAACGGCGTTCTGACCCTGGAGGCAAAAATAGACAAGGAGGAAAAAGAGGAGAAGGAACAGTACTACCGAAGAGAAATTTGTCGCGGTTCCTTTAAACGCATAATCGAACTCCCCGCCGCAGTCAAGGAGGAGGAGTGTAAGGCATCCTTCAAAAACGGCGTCCTTGAGCTGACCTTACCCAAGGTGGAAAAAACAAAACGTTCGACCATCAAAATTGAATAATTGTTGGTTCTGCAAATTTTTTTTAATCGAGGCGCCTGTTCTCTTCGCAACCGCTATCACTGCATATTAACTCAAGCGACACGGCTGCGACCTGACTCTCCAATTCCGGGAAGACAGGTCGCAACATACCGTCATCATGCACATTCCACCACCAAGGCAGCCGCCTGACATTTGGCACGCACTGGATCTGCAGGAACTCCTGACGCTGCTGGGGACCGGTCGTAACGGACTTTCCCAGGAAGAGGCCCAGAAAAGACTGCGCCAGTATGGCCCCAACAGCCTGCCGCCCCCTAAAAAATCATCCTGGCTCTCCATCCTCTTCCGGCAATTTACCAGCCCCCTTATCCTTATTCTCCTCATTGCGGCTCTCCTCTCGGCGCTGATTCATCCCGAGTCCCCTGCGGATGCCCTCTTCATTATCGGCGTCCTGATTCTCAATGCTGTTATCGGTACCTATCAGGAAGGCAAGGCCGAACAGACCAGCACTGCACTCCTGCATCTTCTCCACATTCACGCCCAGGTCATTCGCGATGAAGAAGTCGTCGATATTGATGCCGAACACCTTGTCCCGGGCGATATCGCCTGGCTTGAGACAGGAAACCGGGTCCCTGCTGATATTCGGTTAATTCAGACACATTCCCTTGAAATCGACGAATCACTTTTGACAGGTGAATCACTGCCGGTCTTGAAAAAACCTTCCTGGCTTGGAGAGGCGACAGCCCCCATTGCCGATCACCAGAATATGGTGTACGCCGGTTCCGTCATTCTCCGAGGGCGAGCGAAGGGGGTGGTGGTGGCAACTGGCCTGGCGACCATTGTCGGTCAGCTGACGACCGATGTCCTCCGCTCGAGCGGGGGCCGTCCGCCCTTGATTGAGCGGATGGACAAGTTTACTCGAGTCATCGCCATCAGCATTCTGCTGGCGATCATCCTGATTGGCACAGTCGGCATTTTCCTCCATGGATACCCACTTATCGATATGGTCTTTTTTGGAGTGGCCCTTGCCGTGTCCGCCATCCCCGAGGGCCTTCCCGTGGCACTGACAGTGACCCTGGCAATCGCCACAACCCGCATGGCCGGCCGAGGGGTTATTGTCCGCAGATTGGCCGCAGTCGAGGGACTCGGCAGCTGCACACTCATTGGCAGCGATAAAACCGGCACTCTCACCTGCAACGAACTCACCGTTCGCACCATTGTCCTCGCCAATGGCATTTCCCTGGAAGTAACCGGCGAGGGTTTTGCACCCGAAGGCGAGGTCCTCCTCGACAAGAAAGAGCTCCCTGCAAACACCTTCACCGATCTCTACAATGTTGCGCAAGCCGCCGTACTCTGCAACGAGGGAAGCTTGTACCAACGGCACGACAACTGGCGATGGCGCGGCGACCCTCTCGATGTGGCCCTGTTGAGCATGGGGGTGAAAGTTGGACTGTCCAGAGAAACAGCGCTCAATCAATACCCCCAAATCAACGAAATTCCCTTTGAGCCAGAATATCAGTACGCCGCAACCTTTCATCAGGAAAAGGATCATGTGGTTGTCTTTGTCAAGGGGGCGCCGGAACGCGTTCTCGGCCTGTGCAAATTTTCCGACAACAGAACCAAGACACGCAAGATGGCTGAAGCGGCCAGCATTGCGAAACAAGGATATCGAGTGATCGCCTTGGCCACGGCCACGCTTGCCTACGATCTCGATCAAAGTCATGTACCGCCTGAACCGAACGATCTCACCCTGCTGGGATTTATAGGTCTGATCGACCCGCTTCGTCCCGGCGTCCATCAGGCGATCACCACATGCAGACGCTCCGGAATCGTGGTGATTGTGATCACCGGTGATCATCCCGATACGGCATTAGCCATCGGCCGTGAATTAGGCATTGCCCATGATCCAGAACAAGTCCTCACTGGCCAAAAACTGGCTACCATGGATATGGGCCAGAGAAGCAAAGCTTTAGAGACAATCAACGTGTTCGCCCGGGTAACGCCTCGCCAGAAACTTGAGCTGGTGCAGACAGCTCAACACAAAGGCCACTATGTTGCCGTTACCGGCGATGGAGTCAACGATGCGCCTGCATTACGCCAGGCCAATATAGGGGTCGCCATGGGGCGTTCGGGAACGGACGTGGCGAAAGAATCCGCTGAACTGGTTATCAGCGATGACAATTTCGCCACCCTGGTCGCGGGGATCGAAGAGGGACGCATTGCCTATGACAATGTTCGCAAAGTCATTTATTTGTTAGTTTCGACCGGTGCAGCCGAGGTCATTTTACTTGGATTAACCGTGACCACCGGGTGGCCGAACATCCATCCTGACCAACCGCTCCTGCCACTGCTTCCGGCTCAACTGCTTTGGCTCAATCTCGTGACCAACGGAATTCAGGATGTTGCCCTTGCCTTTGAACCCGGCGAGTCAGGCACCCTCCAACGCCCGCCTCGACCGCCGCATGAATGCATATTTAATCGTCTGATGGTGGAGCGGACCCTCCTTGCGGCCCTGGTCATGGCCGGGGTGAGCTACGCGACCTTTTCCTGGATGATTGTGCAGGCAGGCTGGTCGGCAACAAAGGCCCGCAGTGGGCTGCTCTTCCTGATGGTGCTGTTTGAAATCGTCCACATCGGCAACTGCCGTTCAGAACGGATTTCCGCGCTACACCTCTCTCCCCTCAAAAGCCCCATACTCCTCACCGGCACCATCCTGGCCCTCCTTATTCACGCCACGGCAATGCATATCCCATTCATGCAGCGACTCCTCCACATAGAGCCTCTTGCCATGACTACCTACGCCATTCTCATGGCACTCTCCCTCTCCATTCTCCTTGTCATGGAAATCCATAAATGGTGGCTGAATGAGGACGCAGCATAATCGCTCCTGAAGATTTTCTGAGGCGCCTCGCCAGGATAGAGAGGCGAGCAGGCAACGACCCGATACCCAAGTCACTCTTTCAGCATGCTGCTGTGACCGTTCTGCCCGAACAGGGGGATTGAGATCGATCCTCTCAAGGCCGAGCCACCAGGTTCATCCTGAAGGGGGCAGGGGGGTGACGGGGGGCAAAAAGCCCCCCTTACCTCCTCGCCCCTCCCCTGGCAACCATTGCGTATCAAGCTTCCCACAGATTGCTCGGGCGAGGCCGATTCAAGCACAACTGTTCTTGTTCCGTCTCCCAAACCAACAAAAAATCAGCGCGATCACATTGAGGATCAGGAAAATCAGGAGGGCATAGAGAAGAATGCACAGGTAGCGCTCACATGGCAGCCCATCGGCAACAACGACAGGCTTGTCATCTTCCGGAGTCGTTTCAACCTGACGGGGATCGTGCACTGCCGTGGACAGACGTGCTTCGCGAACAAAACGTATACTCGGCCCCTCCTGCTTGTATTCATGGGCGTCGGCGCTGACGATCCAGTTCTCGATGTCCGCCTGGAGGAGGAACTGATAGGGGCCGCTCTGGGCAGTCGCCTTGTAGACGCCGGTAAAAACACCATCGCCGGGCACATCGTCGCCATGACCTGCGGCATCACGCCCCCGGTCAAATAATTCAAGAGTGTCGTGCCCCCCATCCGGCCGAGTGACTTGTGCCAAAATCGGTTTGTCGGAGGTCACCGCCAGCCCCTGGTTTTTGGGGTAGGCATAGACGTATATATCCCCATGGGGAACAATGCGGGGATAGCGTACCCCGACAGCGAGGTGGTTTGCAGGATTATGCACATAGGCGCGGGCAACAAAAGGGCTAGCCGCGCCCCCCCGTGGCTGGACCAAGAACTGCCAGTTCCCGGGCGTGGGATTGGCAATACGGAGGAATCTTCCCATGGTCATTGCTTGCGTGTCGTAGCTGTTGCCGTTCGGATCCCGAATAACCATGTTCGCCTGGGCATTGGGATCGGTCCATTGGAGGATAAAGGAAGCAGATCGAGCCCCCTCCTCAACGAAAGCGGTTGCAATCGGGTCTTTTGGCACCACTTTCCCCAAATTGCCGGTAACGGAGCGGACGGGTTCATGAGCGATGATCTGTTCATGAAAATCGGCGAAAGCTTGCGGTAACCGCGCAGCATCCGCCGAATCGACATAATGACCGCCGGTGCCGGTTCCGATCTCCGAGCACTGTGAAGCCAACCCCAAATCACTGCCGGTGCAGGTGACGTAAACCGGGATGCCATCGGCCAAGAGCATGGCGATTTTGGCGTTGAGGTCCGCATCTGCGTTGGCCTGGGGCGACGGTTCATTATTTAAGCCGTCACTCATCAAGACGATGGAGGTATTCGCCGTCACCCCCCCTGCAGCGGTAATGAGATCGCGTGCCTTTTGCAGACCGGCGCCAATATTGGTCCGTGTACTCGGAGCAAGTCCATCGATGGCATTGTTCCATGGAGCACGGTTTGCCCCCAAGGGCGCAATGGCTATCTCGGTACGTCCGCTGGCAACGGCGGCATCGGTGGCATAGGAAACAATCCCCACTTCGGCACCGTTTTCAGCCAGGGAAATAAAATTTTTCGCTGCGACCTTGAGCCGGTCGATGCGCTTGGGACTTTCAGCATTCATGCTGCCGGATTCATCCAGCACCAGCACGACCCTGACGGTATCACTGGTGTTGACGAAATGGGTCGAATCGACAACCGCACCGTTGGCCGCCGGATCAGGCGCACCGGCGGGCGCCAGGATTGTGTTGGGCCAGGCCCAGACCACCTGCTCCCAGCAGGACCGGTTATTGCGGCATTGCGACTGCTCGGTGATATTGGTGGCATCGTGATTACCACCGGTCATGTCCGTCAGGTCGGTCGGATCGCCTTGCCCCCAACAGAACTCCGATTGATTGCTGTCCATCAGGCATTCGGTCTGCCCGGAGGCTGCATGCGGACAATTGGCATTGCCGGTCGCGGCCCCGCAACCCGGTCGACTTTCATATTCATCCCGGACGTCGAAAAGCAAATGGGACAATTCATGACCAATAAAGCGACCGACATCCCCTCCGGCTGCATTGATGTAATTCATCGAGACATGTACACTGCCTCCAGTTCGCCATGACCCGGTATCAGCCATCCACCACACACCGCAACGGCCATCGTTCAAACCGGGGGTGTCGGCGCAGTCGTCACTGGTGGCGCAACCATTGCCGATTTGCGTCCCCCCGGTGCAGGTCGCCGGATAGACGCGGATGTCGGCACGGGTAGTACCCGCGGAATTATTGTGGATCGTTGCCTGGCCGATTTCCACCTGGCCGTCGCTCACATCGAAAAGAATGGCGGATCCGGCGCTCACCATATTCTCGATCGTGGTGAGATCCGCTGCCGGCGCGTCGTAATGAACGGCAACCGAAATGTTGACAATGTTTCGGTCGCGGCAGGTGGCTCCGGGACAGTCGGCATCCTCATTGCATAAACCGCCGGCATTGGCTCCGGCCAAGCACATGCGGCGTGCGACCGGAGCCGCTCTTCCTTCGATTTCACCTTGCGCTGTTCCCTGCGCAAAAACGCCGGAGGCGCCCAGGGCAACCAAGCATTGTAAAATCAGCAACAAGCGGATGAATTGTAACTGCTGGCTTACTGACATATACATCATGACCTCCTTTTTGTGGAAAGAGTCACCAAGGGATCTAATACCCCTTGCCTTTCCGGCATGCTCCAATTGCTCAAAGAGCAGTGATTTTCTGTACTGATTACCACTGAACTTCAGCTTAAGGGGTACAAAGACGAGATCCCTCACATACATTCGGGATGACATCGATCAGGCGGCACTTTCTAGGGAGCGTAGCGTCACCCCGAAGTCATCTCGACCATCGTGAGAGATCTCCTCTTTTCAAGCTGAGCTTTGGTGGTAACCAAAATTGACAGCCTCGTATAAAGTCACAAGCTGAGAAATCACGGTTTGTCAAATCAATACGTTAGAAGGCAAGAAACGTCGTTTTCGTGGCATTTTACGAGAACGACAAATTTTCTTTTCCCCATTTATTTGCAATACAGGATTTGGGTGTAACGGCTATGGCCACGATTGCTGTGATAGTGCCTGGTCTGCCAACTGAGCTTGACTGCATAGGCACAGACAGGATCCCCAGCGACGTTCACGGCAACTCCGGCCCCGCCACTTTCGCCGCCCCGAAAAAAGAAACCGCCGCCAAACGCTCCATGGGGAAGCGGAGGTGCCGGATGAATGACGCCGCCATTGTTCTCGATCGTCACCGAGAAAGAACGCAAATGCGGATGATCGATGGTGTAGAGGACATGCACATCATTGGTGATCTTGTTGCAGAGATCGCCCATGAGTTCGGTCAGATGGAGGGCATACTTCACCGGTGAGTTATCAATCACCAGAGCATCGAGCGTCTTGCTATCCGTGACCTGGTCGACCACCTGGTCGAAGTCATACACCTGGAAGCGCAACTTGAACCGGCGAATGGGGGCGCGATCGGCTACCGGCACCGCCGTACCTGCCGCCGCCAGGCCGAGGTATCGGAGCACATCGTAGGGCGCGGGGGTATGGACGTGCGAATTCATGGTCATAAGTAGGTAGGCGCCGACGAAATTGTGCTCAGTAATGGCGACATTCGCCGTGGTGCCGTCATGCATATCCACTTGAACCATTTTGCCGAGCAGTGTCAGACACCCATCCCCATCGAGATCACTGGAGCCAATAATGACCGGTGCAGAACGCGGATCACCGTACGCGTCACTGTAGTAGATGTATCCCACAGTGGAGTTGCAGATCGATTTTACCGGGACGAGATCAGTATCGGCAGGTGCGATGGACGGGAGAACCGTGGGGTTCTCGGCTCCAGGCCAAGTCCAAGCCCCAATAAGAAACCGGTATTTCAAAGCCTTGCCATTGGCGATATTCGTCAGCGGCATGTTGCCGTGGAGATCAATGCAATCGTGCATCACCAGCGAACCGCTGCCAGCGAAGCCCTCGGTGGAAAAATCGGTGTCAACCTCGAACTCCTCGACCCGTTCCCAATGGGGAAGCTCTTCCGCATCCGGCGGTTGTACCTGATCCGTGCACAACTCTATGCAGAAACAATGCCCTGCATTCTCACGCCCAGGCTGGCGGCCCGCGGAGGAACTTTCATTGATCACCAGGGTCCCGCCGAGTTCAGCTTGAAAAAAGAGATCCGGGCCACCGATGAGCTCGACATTGATCCAGGGAGTGAATGGGGTTTTCTTGAAATCTGCCGAAGTGTAATAGATGCGGAAGCGGCCGTTGAAATCGGTAACATCCTCCCCAAGCGCGTCATGCTGAATCCAATCGGCATCGAATGCGCGGATGGTGGCGCCGGGCAGCGGCTGTTTTCCTTCGCAGGTCACGAACCTGCCGCAAATAACCCAAAGATCGAATCGGCTCAGCAGGTGGCACCAATACCGGTCGGGGATGATGTAATCCCAGTATGGGGCAACCATGTCATTGCCGGACTGCACCCATTCCGGCTGCAACGAGGTAATGGTGCATTGCACTGAAACCGGCGTGGCCTCGGACTGACGCCCGGGCACCGAGGTAAGCAGCAGGTCCACTTCAAAGGCCTCGCCCCCATACCCATCCTTTTCGGAATCGATCAGGAAGACAAATTCCCCATTTTGATCAGTGGTGGTTTCGGTAATTAAGGTATGTTCTTTGGAGGTTATGTCCGTATCGGAAAGCACCGAAAAGGTATGTTTCGGCTCGGTCATTACCAGAGCAGATACATCCTGGTTATCCCGGTGTCGATAAAGGCGCACTTTAACATCGGCAAGAACATCAAGACATTCCTTACAGATATATGCACGAAGTTTCCCTTTAAAAATGTAATTCACCATAACCTCTCCCCACATATGTTTTCTATTAAATTATTGCACTTTTACCATAAATAGAATTCGATAAAAGCTCTTGAAGCTAATTTTATATGAGTATTTTTTCACTCCTGATTAATAAATTTATTTTATAAAAAAAATAAATATAGAACAATATTGTTATATTGCATATAGAATGAGTACCATGAATATGCAATTAACATTGCATATCATCCTCCGTGGCCAATCCGCAGGATGAGTGAAACAGATCCTCTCTCCTGGATGATGCCCCTGATCGATCTATAGATTTATGAAGCGAAGAGAACTATCGATGGATATCCGTTTTACGTAGTCGAAAGCCTTTAAAGAGGAGAGACTCAAAAACGGAAGACAGTCAAAGACCACCGGCAAAGCCGGTGGCTTGAAAGACTGGGAGCCGCTCAAAGCGGCATATGCAACTGATCCACTGACCACCCTTGGTGGTCAAGTTGTTGGCAAGATCCAGCAATAAAATATCACGAGTTCGCATCTATTATCTTTCGATTCTGACTCTTGTTGTTTTGTGTGAGTATAAGAAAAAACTGATGCTCCGGTATTCGTTGATCGATTCCTCATTGAAATCTGGGAATTAAGCATCAGAAAAAATTGTGTCGATTCTTGCCTATGCTCTTTGCATTGTTGATCTCAACAAAGACGATCAAGAACGCAATCAATTGTTTCTTTTCTGCAATCCAGTAACCGTCAAACTGTTGGAGTCCCCCGGCAAAGCCGGGGGTTTACCCAAGGGAAATTATGCGATCGCATTACCCTGAAAGCATGGACTTTTTTTGGGGTGCCCCCACTCAAGATGGGTATTTCATGTCATCGAGCCGGTGAGACGAACACCCTTTCAGGGAGTTTACTCGCCTAACAGAGTGTCCGGCGATTACGGGCAGGTTCAGTTTGTTGTTCGCATTGTAGGGAATACAAAATTCTTAAAAATTGTCATGTTCAACCCCAGAAATAAGTTCTATTTTTTCTTCTAATATCAGCTCAATACAGGCATCGACACTTTCTCCATGATAACGGATTCCTTTCCCCTGCTGAATTTCTTCAAGGGCTTTGGTTATGCCAAGTGCCGGCCTGTACGGGCGATGAGAGATCATCGATTCGACCACATCGGCGACCGAAATAATTTTTGCCTCCAGGTATATTTCCTGGTCATGCAGACCTCGAGGATATCCAGTACCATTTAAATTTTCGTGATGCTGAAACACTATTTCGGCAACTGGCCATGGAAATTGGATGTTTCGTAAAATTTGATAGCCAAACTCGGGATGACATCTCATTATTTCAATTTCTTCTTTCGATAACTTCGAGGGCTTGGTGAGATATTCGGAAGGGAGAGCTATCATCCCAATATCATGCAACAACGCTGCAATATGAAGCCCCTCGATTCGTTCTTCGGAAAGTCCCAATTTTCGTGCAATCGCACATGCCAGAAAATCGACCCGCTGTTGATGGCCAGCGATATACGGATCCCGTTTTTCGACAGTGGACGAAAGGGTTTTTACCGTTTCCTCAAGACTGTCATGCAGATCATCCCTGCTTTTTTTGAGTGCTTCCGTGGCAATTTTTCGTTCCGTGATATCGCGGGCCACCCCTCGATATCCCGTCATGTCACCCTGGTCATCAATAATCGGCACCCCGTTGTTTTCAAATACAATGATCTGCCCATTTTTTCCTAAGCAGGTAAATTCAAATCCTTTGAAAGGTTGTTGAGCTGCCAGAATTTTTTCGAATGAGGGTCCCATTATCGTGGCCTGATTGGGGGAGGCCAAATGGAGCAAAAACCTGCCTCTAACTTCCTCGATGGTATACCCAAGGAACTCGGTTACCTGGGGGCTGGAATACGTTAGCCGACCGACCTTGTCTGTCTCCCAAACCCAATCACTGGTTGTTTCAACGAGATTGCGGAATCGCTCTTTACTTTTTTCAAGCGACTTCAAAAGATATTCCCGTTCCCGGTCAGCTATGATGCTCTGGCGGATGGAGTAGAGTGCCAGTGATAAAACAATCAACAAGATGGCTGTAGATATAGCTGAGAGCCTTGTTCGGAGGACGGAGATCTCGGCATGGACATCGTCGATATAGACCCCCGATCCAATGACCCATCCCCAAGGGACAAATTCTTTGACAAACGAAATTTTGGGGACGATTTTGGACGGATCGTCTTTCCACTGCCACATATAGTCAACATATCCAGCGCCCTCTTTTTTGACTAACTGGACCATTTCGAAAAAAAGACGTTTGCCCTGAGGATCTTTAAAATTGGTTACATCTTTGTTGACCAGATCCTGACGATAGGGATGCATAAGTATCCGTGGCGTCATGTCATTTATCCAAAAATAATCTTTTTTTTCCGGGCCGTATCGCAACTTGCCCATCCTGAGGAGAGCTCGCAACTGGGCTTCACTCGTCGTCAGTTCGCCGGAGAGTTCGCGGTCATGGTAGTCGGTCACCAAACTCCACGTTGTCTCAACCTGCTCACGAATCATTTCCTGTTTTCTGGCAATGAAACTTTTTTCAAGTTGCGGCAGAATAATGAAGAAGATGGAGGTGACAAAAAGCACGATGGTCAGAATTGCGGGGAGGGCGATCCGTCGTGAAATTGCGTAAATTCTCTTTTTCCCAGGCATAATAACTCGTTGGAGTAAAATTAAATTTAATGACCACCAAAGCTCCTCTTAGAAAGAGGAGATCTCTCCCGATGGTCGAGATGACCTCCGGGTGGCGCTTCGCTCCCTAAATATAGCCTCCTCATCGATGTCATCCCGAACGTAAATACAATATTAGAGATCTCGTCTTTGTTCCCCTTGAGCTGAAGTTCAGTGGTAATCAGTTAATAAAATGAGATAGTTTCCCAAACTAATTCTTCCCAGCTGTGACTGTTGCTCATAGAGCTAGGAACCACCCCAGAGGGAATAACACCTCCTCCATTATGCACTGTAATGTGCCACCAATCAGGTAAAACTACGCGAGCTCCCCAGAAATTTCCGCAGGTAATCCGCACCAAAAATCAGGGGAATGCCCAGCCAGGCGAGACCATACACTCCAAGGGAAACAGGGCCGGTATTCAACACCTTCTGCACAGGCGAAAAATAGAGGGTTGACCAGGAAAAAACGACCTGAATGACGATGCCGAGAAAAATGAGGGAATTGGTGAAAAGCCCCCGATCCAGACCGGATTGCCGCTGGAATCTGCGGCCGACAAGATTCCCGATCTGCATGAGCAGAATGGTTGCCAGGGCGATGCCGGTCGCCGAACGGTACAGCGCTGAATCAGTCGGCAGGTCCATCCCATAGCGCCACCCCCCCTGATTGAGCACCCAAAAAAACAGAAAGAGCGACCAGATTCCTTCCAGCAGACCGAGGAACAGATAGCTATGGACAATAAGCCCTGGGGTGAGGAGTCCCTCGGCAAAATTGCGCGGCGGCTTGTCCATGACCTCCCTGGCCGGTGGCTCCTGTCCCAGTCCCATGGAGGGGATAATATCCGTGCCTAGGTCTATGGACAGAATATGGATCACGTTGAGCGCCAGAGGCACGGGAAACAGGATATAAAGCAGATAGGGCAGGATTTCCGGCCCATTGCTGACCAGGACATAATTGGTAAATTTTTTGATGTTGAGGAAGATGGTCCTCCCCTCCTCCACTCCGGCAACGATACTGGCGAAATTATCATCGAGCAAAATGATCTGGGCAGACTCGCGCGCGACATCGGTTCCCTGGAGTCCCATGGCGATGCCCACATCAGCCGCCTTGAGCGCCGGGGCATCGTTCACCCCGTCGCCGGTCATGGCTACCACTTTCCCCATTTCCTGCAGGGCCATGACGATTTTCATCTTCTGCTCGGGCGAGGTCCTGGCAAAAACCCGCAAGCCCTCCCCCAGCTTCGCAATCAGGCGGGAAACCGACAGATGCTTGAGCTCGTCACCGGTGATACAGAGATCATCGGCGTCCTCCTGAACGATGTCGATGCCCCGGGCAACCGCCATGGCCGTTTCGGGATGATCACCGGTAATAAGCAAAATATCGATGCCGGCCCGGCGGCATTTACCAATGGCCTCGGGGACCTCAGGCCTGATCGGGTCTTCGATGCCTATAAAGCCGGCAAGCTGCAGGTTGCTCTCAAGTCTCTCCTGATGGAGATCTTCCGGGCTGACCTGTTGTTGGTTTTCCTCTTCCGACAACATACGCCAGGCAACGGTTATGACACGCAGTCCGTTTGCGGCCATCCCCCGCATAACCGCTTCGGCCTGCGCTCTGTTCTGGTTCGCTGCCAGCAAGGGCTCAATGGCCTCAAAGGCGCCCTTGACCGAAACAACACCGGTATCCCCCAGCATACCGACGCCCGCCGACCGCCGTTTTTCAACATCAAAGGGAAACGAGCAGGTTATGCTTTTCTGCAGTTCCTCAAAATCGAGGTGGCAGGCCATCGCTTTTTCGGCAATCGCAACATCGATCGCGTCACCCAGCATGCCTGATTCCGATGGGTTGACCTCTGAGGCGATAACGGCAAGACGGAGCAAATCATTGCGAGCCTCATCTGTAAGCACCTCACCGGAGTACGGCTCCATCAAGCTGGCAATGGACAGCCTATTCTCGGTGAGGGTACCGGTTTTATCCGAACAGATAACATGGACCGCGCCCAGCGATTCAACCGCATTCAATCCCTTGACCAGGACATTCTTCTTTGCCATGCGTACACTGCCTATGGCAAGCGACAGGGTAAAGGTGGGCAACAACCCTTCAGGCACATTGGCGACAATAATGCCCATCATGAACACCAGATTGCTCCATAATGGTTTGCCGGTACACACACCAAAAAGGAAAAAGCCAAATCCCATGGTGCAGGCGATTATGGAAAGAATCCGCACCATATGGGCGGTTTCCCGTTCCAGCGGGGAGGGCGTTCGGGAGATGGTCTGGGAGAGTTGCGCAACCTTGCCGAACTCGGTGCGGATGCCGGTAGCAACGACGACGCCAGTCCCGTTTCCCCGCACCACGGTGCAGCCGGCGTAGCCGATATTGCTCAAGGCATCGTCTTCGGGGCTGCACCTGTTTGCCGTCACACTGCAGGGCATGGTTTCCCCGGTAAGAGGTGCGTTGTTGACCAGCAAGCCATTTGCCTCGACAAAGCGGACATCGGCGGGAATCTTATTGCCTTCGCTGAGAAGAATGATATCGCCCGGCACGATCCTCTCGGCAAACTCGTCAACAACCCGGTCCTCGCGTCTGACAACAACCTTCTGCGGCAGAAAACGTTTCAAGGCCTCCATCGCCTTTTCCGCCCTGTATTCCTGAATGAAACTAAAAAGTCCGTTGAGCAGGGCCACACTGGCCAAGGCCCAGCCCAGCACCTGCATGCCCTCCTCCGGATTGATATGATGGGCAACAAAACAAATTGCCGCGGCCACAAACAACAGCAGGGTAAAAAAATGGGTAAATTGGCGGGCAAAGCTGCGCAGGGTTTTCCACCTGTCCGGCAGGCAGAAACGATTGGGTCCAACAAAGGCAAGACGCTCCCCTACCTCCTCCGCGGTCAATCCCCCGGGGCGACTGCGCAGGTAGGCAAAAACGGCATCCGGCTGTAAATCGGCAATTTGCGAGGAGCGCTCTTTCATATTCTTCGATAAATGCCCACGTCACAGGGGGTACGGCGTAAAATCTGCTCGATCCTGTTGCCGTAGTAAAAACGGGACTGGAGGAACTTATCGCTGGCACCGAGGAGGATGAGCCCCGCATGCACCTTCCCCGCCTGGATCAGGATCTCCTTGCTCCAATCATCGGAAATCAATACATGATCATCAATCATAAAGGAGGTGTTCATCGGAATATCCTCGATCTCCTCCAGAACATCCCGCATATAGGCCATCCCCTGTTGCAGGGCATTTTTCGCCCGGGCAACGGAGAGATAGCGGAACAACAGCGGATTGAACGTCATCACCCGAAGAAGGATCAGCTTTTTGAGACAAGGCGAAAGCATCAACAGCAAGGGCCGGCCCGCCGCAAATTTCCGCGGATGGCCGGAGAGAGGAAACATCACGTTTGCAGGACAACCCAACTGTCCGGGATTCACCACCCGCAGGGCAAGGGTGTTGAACTTCCGCTTGCGCAACAACCCCTGGGAGATCGTTCCGGCAAGAAACCCCTTCCCCCGGGAAGTGGCGCGCGCCCCACAGATACAGTACGAGTGCTCTCCTCCGGGGATAGTTGCAAGCAGGGTGGCAAGGACACTGTGTTCGAGCTCCCGATAGACGATCTTGAGCTCGACATGCGACTTTTGACTCTCGACGAGGAGGAGTTCAACCTTGGAGGCAATCCTGCCTTTGCTCATACAACCATCCATGACATGAAGGAGGGTCAGTTGCCTGCCAGGTGTGCTTCGACTCATCCGGATGGCGTAATGGGCCACCCAATCACCATTGATAGATCCATCGTAGGCCAGATAAAGTTCAGATTCCATGACAGACTCTCGGAGAGACGGTTATCGCAAAACGACCAAGCAGGGCTCTCATTTCCCGAGATTGAGCAACACAGACGCCCCATGGGCAGACAGACCACTCTTGGATCGCCAGCCCTCCCCTACTGTTGCGTTTCTTGGAGCAGGCGCATCATCCTGTCAACATGGCTTCCCTGCCAATAAATTTTATCGCAGACAGGGCAGATTTTAAATTGCTCAACATAGCGAATCGTCAGTGGCTCAAGGCGTGAAAGAATATCTTGTTTGCGGACCGGTTGCAGCAACCCGTTACATTCCATGCAGCGAGTGAACCGATTGTGCAGGGAGGTGAGAGCGAACAGGGCAAAGACTTCCCGCAACTGGAGGGCAGGATCGCCGGTCCTGAGACAACGGCCGAAAACGACCTGCTTTCGTTTCAACAGATCCTGATTGCGTGTCAGGAGAATGCGCCTGTCTTGTTGCAGGATGTCCAACAGATCGGCCTCGGTCCACTGTGAATCGTAGAGGGCATCGAATCCGGCCATACGAACATACCGAGCCAGCTTCCCCACATTTCTGTCCACGAGAAATCGCAGTTCTCCGGCAAATGGTGGGCGCAAGGGGGTGGCCTTGGTCAGATCCCAGGGTATGGGCACAGGCTCAACACGAAATTGCTGATGTTCCTCAACACGATGGGAAAATCCGATGTCGCTGCCATTGCAGGTAATGCGGCCAATCTCCGTATGGGGCACTCCGAAAGCTTCGATGACATCCTTAATCGAGGCTGAGCGGGTCACCGGAAACTGGAGGGGTTGAGTCGTTCGCCACCGCGATCGCAGGAGAAGCGGCAGATCTTTGAGGAAATGGAAAGTGGCGGTCATGACGACTCGTTCCTTACAAGAAAGGTTGGGAGGAACCGATGGAGCCTGAACACAGAGAGCAAAAGCAGTCTCTTCGCCCTGCTCCTAGATCTTCTCACAAGCCCCCAGAAGGGTTCGTCTCTGGGGAAGATACATCTTGAGGAGCTGTGCAAAACCACTGTGCAGGCATTGCTTGACCTCGGCAACAGAGGCGGTCGCGCACCCCTCGGCTACCATGGAGGTGATCGGGCACTCGGTGAGTCCGCAGGGATGGATGGCGTCGAAGGCACTCAGGTCCGGGTTGACATTGAGACTGAACCCATGCAGAGAGACCCAGCGGCGGACCGCAACCCCGATAAAACCAATTTTGCCTCGCCCTGTCCAAACACCGCGTTTTTTCGCGCGTCTCTGCCCCTCAATGGAGAACCGGTGCAAGGTGTTGATCAGTATCTCCTCAAGAAAGTCGACCCAGAGGTGGAGATCGCGGCCCCGCCGGGCCAGGTTGAACAAGGGATAGCCCACCAGTTGGCCCGGCCCGTGCCAGGTGATATCTCCGCCTCGATTGACCCGCTCGACCCTGAGATTCGGATCGAGCAAATTGGTCAGCAAACCGCCGCGGCCGATGGTATAGACGGATGGGTGCTCGCAGAGCAGAAGTGTTTCCTCTTCACGCCCTGCATGGATCGCCGCTGCCAGCCTCTCCTGCAGTGCCAGGGCTTGATGGTAATCGATGCGGCCACAGTCGATACATCGCACGGTCCATGACCTCGCTTCTTATCAAATGCGCGGGAAGAGGCGGGCGGCGAGGTAGCCCTGCATTCCCTTGAGGTTCGAGACCGCACCATAATCGGTTTCCGGGATCTCTATGGACGTTTTGTCACTGATATCCACCAACAAACGAAGAAAGGTGAAGGAATCGATATCCAAGGCCTCGCGGATATTCTCGTCCGGATCAAGGTCTTCAGGGGTGCTTTCCGGTGCAACCTTTTTCAGTGCGGCAAAAATGATCGCCTGTAATTCCTGTTCTGTCATAGGGCCTCCGGTTGCTGCAGATGACGATTAAGCGCTTCAAGATAGAGTGCGCCCGTATGACCGTCGGTGGCACGATGGTCACCGGCCAGGGTTACGGTCATACAACGGCGCAGCACGAGGTGTCCCTCTTCGGCCCAGGGACGCTCCATGATGCGGCCAAAGGCGATCAGGGCCACTTGCGGGGGATAGATGATACCGAAAGCGCTCTTGACGCCCCTATCCCCCAAATTGGTCACCGAGACGGTGGCATCGGTCATCTCCGAGCCCCGCAGACGTCCACTTCTGCTGCGTTCAATCAGATCTGTCATGGCCTCCATGAGTTGGGAAAGCGGTAGTGTATCCACATCGTGGATGGCGGGCGTCACCAACCCTCCCTTGCGCAGTCCAAGGGCAAAGCCAATGTGGATGCTGCTCTTGATCTGCAGTTGATCATCGAGCCAATACCCGTTCAACTCGGGGACATCGCGCAGTCCAAGGGCCACGGCCTTGAGGAGCAGGGCAACCGGGAGAATACGCTCGCGAATGGACTTCTTGCCGTTTTCCGCCTCCAGCCACTGCAGGGGTACGCTCATGTCGATATCGCTCTCCAGGTAGTAGTGGGGGATCTCACGATTGGATCGGCTCATGGCGGCGGCGATGGCCCGACGCATGTTGATATCGGCGGAAGGAGGGGGTTGCACCGGGGATGTAGCTCTGGCCGCCTCGGCCGGTTGCTGCGAAGCCCGTTCGACATCTTGGCGATGAATGACCCCATCGGCTCCGCTTGCGGAGATGGTGGACAGGTCGACCCCCAACTGGGCGGCCAACCGGCGGGCGGCAGGCGAAACAGTGATGCGTCCGGATGTGGCCGCCACAGGTGCTTCCGAAACTTCGATTTCAGTGGGGGGTGGTGGGGAAGGAGGGATCTCTGCCTCGGCTTTCGCCGCAGCCGCTTTCGTCTCCGACATTTCGCTGGGTTCAACCGATGAAATCACGGCCAACACCGTGCCGACCGGTACCTCCGTCCCCGGTTGAACCACAGGTTCCCCCAGATATCCCTCCTCAAAGGCCTCGATCTCAAAGAGCCCTTTCTGGGTTTCTATGGTGGCGATGATATCGCCCTTATTGATCCATGCCCCCGGTTCGACCAGCCATTCCACCAGGGTGCCGGACTCCATGTCCGCCCCGAGACTGGGCATGCAAAAATCACCCATGTTCCACCATCCTTTTGACAGCGGCACAGATCGTCGACACCTGCGGCACGGCGGCATCTTCCATGTGTTTGGCATAGGGGATCGGCACCTCTGCGGAGCAGAGCCGCTCCACCGGACCATCGAGATCATAGAACCCCTGTTCCATGATCCGGGCCGAGATCTCTGCAGCCAGACTGCCGCTGCGCCACCCCTCGTCCACGATAAGGGCACGATGGGTCTTCGCAAGGGAGTGGAGATAGGTTGCATCATCCAAAGGTCTGAGGGTGCGCAGATCGACAACTTCTGCCTCAATTCCTTCCTTGGCCAGATCATCGGCCGCTTCAAGGCACTTGATCAGGCTGGCGCTGTAACTGATCAGGGTGATGTCCCGACCAACCCGGCGAACCTTGGCATGATCGATATCGACCGGGCCGGCATCGTCGGCAAGCGGTCCCTCCATGTTGTAGAGGGTGTTGTTTTCAAAGATCAAAACCGGATCCGGATCCTGCAGGGCGGTCCAGAGCATGCCGCGGGCGTCCTCGACCGTCGCCGGTGCCACCACCCGGATACCAGGAATATGCGCATACCAGCCCTCCAATGAATGCGCGTGCTGGGCCGCCAGCTGTTTGCCGGCACCGGTTGCCATGCGGATGACGACCGGCACGTTGAACAGACCGCCCGACATATGTAGGAGGGTGGCGGCGGTATTCACGATCTGATCCAGGGCCAGCAGGCTGAAATTCACCGTCATCACCTCGACAATGGGCCGCATCCCTCCCAGGGCCGCGCCAATACCCGCACCAACGAAACCGGATTCGCAAAGCGGTGTATCGCGAATGCGCTCCGGCCCGAATTCCGCCAGCAACCCCTTACTGACCGCATAGCAGCCCCCGTAATGTCCCACATCTTCCCCCATGAGAAAGACCCGTTCATCCTGAAGCATGGCTTCACGAATTGCCTGCTTAACGGCCTCGCGATAGGTGGTCATGTGCATTCCCGTCTGTTGGCTCATGCTCCCCTCCTCTCCGAATAGACAAAACGATGCAGATCTTCAACCGGCTCGTCGGTGCCCGCCTCGGCAAAGGCGACCGCGGCTTCAATTTCCTCGGCCACGCTCTGTTCCAGTGCGGCCATGGTCTCGTCATCGAGGAACCCGTCTTCACGGAGCCGCATGACATGCTGGGTAATCGGATCGTGCCGTTGCCACTGCGCCACCTCCTCCTTGGTGCGGTACAGTTCACTGTCGAACATGGAATGGGCACGGAAACGATAGGTGCGGCATTCGAGAAGATAGGGCCCCTCCCCGGCTCGAATATGGTCCACGGCCACCTGAGCCGCTGCCTCCACCGCCATCACATCCATGCCGTCGGCAGACGAGGATGCCATGGCGTAACAGGCGCCCTTGGCGCCGATATCGATCGCCGCATGCTCATAACGGAGGGCGGTGCCCATGGCATAGAGATTGTTCTCGCAAAGAAAAAGGACCGGCAACCTCCACAGGGAAGCAAGGTTCATGGCTTCGTGGAAATCCCCCTCAGCGACTGCGCCATCGCCAAAGAAACAGCAGGTCACCCGGTTACGCCCCTGCATCTTGTCGGCCAGCGCCAGACCTACCGCCAGAGGAAGCCCTCCGGCGACAATGGCATTGCCCCCATAAAAATGGGTTTCCCTGTCAAAGAGGTGCATGGATCCCCCCCGGCCCCGGCTGCATCCCTCCTGTTTACCGTACATTTCCGCCATGATGCTTGCAGCGCTCATGCCCCGTGCCAATGCCTGACCGTGCTCGCGGAAGGTGGCCACCACCGCATCCTCCGGGGTCAAGGTTGCCATGACCCCGACCGCAACCGCCTCCTCGCCGTTGTAGAGGTGGAGAAAACCGCGGATCTTGCTGGCGGTGTACAGCTCGGCAGATTTTTCCTCGAAACGGCGGATCAAGAGCATCTGCCGGAGTTGCTCAAGGGCATGTTCCTTGTTGATGATGGTTTGCGTCATGATGCACTCCCTTCCAGAGTAGAGGTATCGCCGATGGGAAGGCCCAGTTCCCGCGCCTTGAGCAGCCGGCGCATGATCTTGCCGCTGCGGGTTTTGGGAAGATTCTCCGTAAATTCCAACTCTTTGGGCGCAACAGCCGAACCCAGTCGGCTGCGGCCAAATCCTATCAGCTCCAGTTCGAGTTCGTCGCTGGGGGTAAAGCCTGACTTGAGCACGACAAATGCCTTGACCAGCTCGCCTATGGTCGCCTCCGGCTTGCCGATCACTCCGGCCTCGGCCACCGCGGGATGCTCCATCAGGCTGCTCTCGACCTCAAAGGGGCCAACCATGTGGCCGGCGGTCTTGATGATGTCGTCAGCCCTGCCGATGAACCAGAAATAGCCGTCCCGATCACGCCGGGCGAGATCACCGCTCAGGTACCAATCTCCGACGAAACATTTGCGGTAGCGCTCCTCTTCGTGGAGATAGCCGCGAAACATGGACGGCCAACCGCTCCGCAAAACCAGTTCGCCTTCAACCTCATCCCCCTCGATTCTGAGTTGACCATCAGGAAGGCGGGTGGCGATGGCGGCCTCGATCCCCGGCAGCGGTCGTCCCATGGAACCGGGACGAATCTCCAGGGCTGCATAATTGGCGACCATGATGCCCCCGGTTTCGGTCTGCCACCAGTTGTCATGAATCGGCAGGCCGAGGACCCGCTGCCCCCAAAAAATCGCTTCCGGGTTGAGCGGCTCGCCCACGCTGTGCACCAAGCGAAGGGCCGAGAGATCGACGCTCTGGCGCAGTTCCTCCGGGGCACGCATCAACATGCGGATCGCGGTCGGCGCTGTGTACCAGACCGAGACCCGGTATTTCGCAAGGTTGTGATACCATCGTTCGATTTCGAACTCCGCCTCATCGACAATACTGGTCACCCCGTGCAACAGCGGTGTGATGATGCCGTAAGAGGTACCGGTGACCCATCCTGGATCGGCGGTACACCAGAAGATGTCTTCCGGGTGGAGGTCGAGCACGTAGCGACCGGTGATCCAATGGGTCAGGACGGCATTATGGACGTGCACGGCTCCCTTGGGCATGCCGGTGGTGCCGCTGGTGAAGTGGAGAATGGCCTTGTCCTCGGGAGAGGTCGGCTGGATGGTGAACGTGGAACTGGCCTTGGCCATCAATCGCGGCAGCGAAAGGACCTTTTCGTCGAGATCATCCTCCCGGTCGACCAGGAGAATGGTTTGAAGTTCGGGTAACCTCTCCTGGAGAGGGGCCACCTTTTTGCGATACTGTCGTTCGGTAGTGACCAGGACCTTAGCGTTGCCCCGTTCCAGACGCTGGGCAATCGGCTCCGGGCCGAACGCGGAAAACAGGGGGCAGAATACCCCGCCGGATTTCAAGGTACCAAAGAACACCGCGTAGAGAATAGGGATACGACCGGCGAGCCAAAACACCCGGTCTTCTTTGGCGAGCTTGAATTGGCGGAGGAGATTGGCGAAACGATTACTGACCTCCTGCAATCGACCGTAGCTCAGATCAGTGGCGGCCCCATCCTTACTCAGCCAACGGATGGCAACCTTGTTTCGCAACGCGCCGTTGGCGTGGCGATCCACAGCTTCATGGGCGATATGCAATCCGCCACCACCTGGCAGCCCATCCAATGATGCACGAACAGAATCCCAGGAAAAGCTCCCGCATACGGTGGAATAATCCACCATATTCGGTTGTACCGTCATTGATGCAACGTCTTTGGATATTGCCAGGGGACGCATAACTCACCTCCTAAGGGGAAGATGAAACGTTCCATCCGTGTATTGCTGCCAATTTCAAGGCGTTAAAACAATATTCTCCCTAGAATATATGGTCGTAAATTTAGCTTTGCGCCCATTCGCCGACAACATATAAATTTTATTGGAACAGCACGAGAACATAGATAACAAATAAATGAAATTATTGAAAAAATGAATATAGAAAAATTGAATAATGAATGGGTAATCTGCATATCTAAATTTATCAAAAAGAAAGAGCACTTGAGGTAGAGTAGGAGGCAGATAGACAGTCACCGGACCAGGACTTTGCCTGACGCCTCGCCGCACGCGGCTACTACGTGTCAACCGGCCGGGTTGTTTCTCAACCTCCCCTCATCAAACCGTGCTTGCGATTTTCCCGCACACGGCTTTCCGATGTTCTTCACTGCAAGGCATGCACTTTCTTCCAACCCGCTGTGGTCGGCACTTTGTACAGGCCGTACTTCTCGTACAGTGTCCTGCTTGGAAACTTGATGTACCCTGCATACCTGTCCCGGACCTTATGCCGCTTCCGCAGGTGCGTGATCATTCGTTGCTCCAGATGGTGACGTATCCGGCCCAACGACTGGCTGCAATTACGGTAGTGGAAATATCCGACCCAACCTCGTACGGCGGCGTTGACTTCTTTCACCACCCACTCAAAGGCAATGATTGTCCGCTCGCGTTTCGTCAACTCGGTTATCTGATCCTTGATCTTTTGACAGGATTTCTTCGAGGGTTGCACATGGGGATAATATATCCCCGTTTTCCGCCCTTTGCCCATCTTGATCGTAAATCCGAGAAAGCCAAACTCCCCTTCAAACGCGTTGACGATCTTCGTCTTGTTCGCATTTAAGGTCAGTTCCAACCGCGAAAGTATCTGCTGAAGCACGGCCATTACCCTGGCCGAATGGTTTCTTCGGCAGAGCAGAACAAGTCGAGTAGCCCAAGGGAACCACCCCCTCAGGCTCTCACAGAACCGGACGTGAACGTCTCCGCTCATCCGGCTCCTATCATCCAGCCGCTGCGTGTGCGTGGAGCAGTCTCCAGTGGGCAAACAAATATGGCTGTTTTTGCGTAATACGGTCCAACCAGTGTTGCGCCCTCCTCCGATGTCCACGCAAACGTTTATATTTCCTTGTTGCCCACATCACCAATCGGCGATCCAGGCATTTCAGAGTTGGGTACATTGCAGATTTATAGTTACGACCATAGTAGGTTATCCACCCCAGAACGATCGGATTGAACATCCTGGCCATATCTTCCAGACTCTTGTCACTACGCTCTGGCCAGTGCCATTGCCGTGAGGTCTGGCGAATTGCTTTGGCGGTCTTATCGCTGATCGCAGGGGAGAAGTTGATAAAATACTTTCCCCACTTATTCTTTGACCGCCTGGGTTGAAATGTATACCCAAGGAAATCAAATTTCGTACAGGGATATCCCTTCCTACGATCATCGTCTTTACAATAAACAATCTTCGTCTTCTCAGGATGTAACTCCAGTCCGACATCCCACATACGTGCACTCAGCTTTTCTTTCAGCCTCTCCGCCTGGGTTTGGCTTTGACAGTGGCACACTGCATCATCGGCATATCTTTCAAACGGAATTGAGGGGTTTTCACGTTCCATCCATTTGTCGAATGCGTAATGCAGAAAGAGGTTAGCCAGCAACGGGCTGACCACGCCTCCTTGCGGAGTCCCTTTCTTCGGATACAAAAGTGTCTCATCTGTCATGAGTATCGGGGCCTTCAGCCACCTCTCCACATACAGAAGGATCCACTTCTGATCCGTATGCCTGCGCACTGCTTTCATCATGAGATCATGATCGATATTGTGGTGGGTAGAGATGGGCCTTGAAGTTACCCTCTTGCCCCCCCCTCGCAGAACCCGCCGTGCGGAATTCCCGCAACGGGCTCCCCAGGCTACACTCGTTGACCGTTCGTCAAATCGACGGATGTAATATTGACACCGCGTAGGGCAGTTCAAACCAGGAGCAACTCTTGAGGTAGCTCCAATACATTCGATGCCTCTGACTGCGCCGTCGCAGGCGTTTCCGGTTTGTTGCCGGTTCTCTCCATGTCAGCCCGCGCGAAGCGCCCAAAACGCATCAACCGTGTCTTTTCCTCTGCCAATTCCAGCCCGAATTTCCCGAATCGTTTGGGCAAGACTCTTGCGAATCCTTCCGCATCACACCTGTATTGGAAATTTACCACGAAGTCGTCAGCAAACCGCGTCAGGTATACCTCTCCGGTGCACCAGGGCTTGACCTTCTTTGCAAACCAAAGATCAAGCACGTAGTGCAGGTAGATATTTGCCAGGATTGGGCTGATCGGCCCACCCTGTGGCGACCCTTCTTCGGTCCGCGATACTACTCCACCCGACATGAAACCCGCGTTCAGCCATTTACCAATCAGCCGCAATATCACGGGGTCTGCAATTCGATGAGCTACCATCTTCAGCAGCCAGTCATGCTGGATATGGTTAAAATATCCACGGATGTCGGCCTCGAACAAGTATCCTACCTTCTTCGTCACGATCACCGCACGTAATGCTTTGAGGGCGCCGTGAGGATTTCGTCCAGGCCGGAATCCATACGAGAATTCCAGGAAATTCGTCTCGAACACCGATTCCAGTATCCGTGCTACAGCCCTCTGCAGCAGGCGGTCTTCGACCGTCGGAATACCCAACGGTCTCGTACCTGCCTTGCCCGGACCTTTCGGAATCTCCACACGGCGGACCGGTGGAGCCCTATAGATTCCTTGCTTCAAGCGTTCACACAACCCCCGGACCCGTTCATCCAAGTCCTGCTCAAACTCCTTCGTCGTCTCACCATCCACGCCACTCGCACCACGTCGATTTATCTGCCGCCAGGTTTCCTTCAGAAACTCCGGTGTGAGCAAATGGGCCAACGAGGTGAATTGCAGCTTTGGATTTGACTTTGCTTTATCAACGATCTGATCCAGTTGCGGTGACATCCGTATCCTACCTCTGAGTGCAGGGAATGTTTCCCCAGACCAGCTACTCAACCTGCCCCGCCGCTTCCCCATGTACGCGGCTTTCCCGCGCTCCGAGTACTACCAGCGAGTCCGACTTCCACCGTTGCATTTGCCTTCCTCAGGATGGTCCATTCGGTCGGCATACTCAGTCACATACAGCCACACCAAGACGACGATGGATCTCCCAGGTTCCATGACGCTTCCGTTTCTGTCCGTGCCGTACTCTCAGACCCCGCCGGAGTCTCCAGCGACCATCGCCCGTGGCGGTCGCCTACTATTGCCTTCCAGGTTTTCGCCCCTGTCTGCCTCCGGATGTGTAACGAGGCTCAATCGCTTCACTTGCGTTACGGCCCAGACATCGCTCTGTCTACGCTTAACTCATGTCGTTACCTTCATGAGCCCAAGACTCGATTCCCGGTGGGGCGGCTCATTCCCCTTTCCGGGGCGGGAATCTCACCCGCTGAAAGCGCCGGGCTTATCCTGGCGCACCGAAGAAGCCCTTAATGTCGGCCTCGACAATATGGTTGATCGGCCTGCGCTCCATTGTCAGGCTCAGAGCCCTGAGAGCGTCGTGGCAGCTTCGACCAGGACGAAATCCGTATGAATCTCCTATAAAATCATTCTCATAGATTGATTCAAGAATGCGCACAAGACCAGCTTGAACCAGCTTGTCTTCAAAACATGGAATCCCCAAAGGACGCAGCTTGGCGCTGCCAGGCTTGGAAATGTATTTCCGCCTGACAGCTTGCGGAATATACGCCATCCGGTGCAGCCTCCCTACCAGATCGACAAGGTTGCTCTCCAGATTCTCGGCATATTCAGCTTTGGTCATTTCATCGATGCCGGCAGCTGCATCCTTGCGCAGCCGCTGAAAGCATCCCCGCAGCAACTCCTCGTTCATCAAGTGATACAAGCTGGTGAACTGGAAACCAGGAGTCTTGCGGGCTTTCTCTGCTATGCGTTGTAATTTTGTTGCCACTGGTGCCCCGCTGCTGTGAACGGACAGTGTTTCCTCACTTCGCGCTACCAATATGTAGCCTCCTTTCCTCCAGCCGCATTACCGGCCTTCACAGGTACTACAAGGCTATCCGACTCCCTGCGTCTTGTTTGCCTTCCTCCCTTTTCAGTTGTCCGGCATACTCTCAATACTCCGAAAGAGACACAGGGTCTCCCGGGTTGCCGTGTACTCCTAATGTCAGACATGCCATGGTCTCCGCCCCCGGGAAGCAGCCAGCTGCTTGCCATTAGCGGCGCTGACTGTGTTGACTTCCATCTGTTAAACAATGTCGTCCTTCCGACTAGGAACATTACGGGGCTCAATCCCTTCAACCTTTCGGCTTACGGCCTGCCTGCTCGCTATCCTACGCTTAAAGCTTCATGTTACCATGAAGCCTCCAAGGACTTGCTACCCGGTGGTTGGCCAGCCTTCCGGGGCGGGATTCACACCCGCTGAAATACACGACCTTGCCCGGCCGCACTTAACATTTAACCATGAACTGGCACACTTCTTGTGGTTTAACAGGGGCTGACTGATATGTTCTAATCGAGGTTGGTTTGGTGGTGCGTAAGTATCTCATCTTGTGAAGGGAAAAATGATGTGGGAAAGTGCCTGAGTGAGTAAAGTATACTGGAATTTTGTTACTCAAAAAAAATCAGCCTTTGTCCTCTCCGGGGTAAAGCCTATACCTAGGGGAGAAGAATGGCTCAAATCAATCAGCAGGCTTTCGCAGCCCGTATCAAAGATTATATCAACAATCCTTCCTGCTTTGAGCAAGATTTTTTCGATTCGTCACTTCATACAGTCACCTTAAGGGAGCAGTCTGAACCTCACCAGGGTGAGAAAGGGTGCTTGCTCGATCTCCAAGGCCTCTGTTTTGAAGAGTATATTGAGCTTGTCATGATCCTTCTTGAACATGGCTATTACTCGCTGCAAAAACCGGCCAATCTCTCGAGCTATTGCACTGCTATGGCTCAAGCGGTGCAAAGTTTTGCGCAGCCCTTGGCTGTCAATGATCCAGCCAGTTTCATGGAACCCCATTTTTTATTTCACGGTTTGGAAAAAACAACCATTGCTGAAAGCGTGGCACAGTGTGAGGAGAATGGCCGGATTATACATGAAACCCTCAAAATTCGGGAAAGCTATATGGCTAAATATGGGGGCAAGACCTTACTCGGCAATGGTCTACAAATGATGATGGAGAATGGGTTTGCTGAGGATAACTTGGGGATTTGCTGTTTTATTACCAAGGAAGATGAGCCCAATCCCCATGGTGCCGGGAATAGCTATGCCGCTAAGGTTTCTTTTTTTCTTGATACTTCGCGGATGGAGATCACAATCATCACCATACAGGGGCAGCACGTAATCAAAGCACTAAAAAAGCGGAGCCGGGATTATGCCCGCCTTGGGGCTCGGCTCAAAAGCGATCCACGTAGCTATCTCCTCAAACAAGTTTGTGAAGTCGCCAGGTTGGCGGGTTATAAACGGGTACGTGTCATTAGGCCGGAATCGCATCCCATGGCCATTGACCTGGGTTTACGGGTTGTGGAACACGCCTAGCCGCAAAGCCTTGCCTGGTGGGCGTTGGCGGGTGGTGCCGATTTTGGCGTGTGCCCACAGGTATTGCACTTATTTTTCAAGGGGCTTAATGCCAAAAATTTTGGTCGGTAGCGGAGTTACAAGTTTTTTCATCAGTTCACGACAGGCTTCCGGCGCTGAATTAATCTGAAAAAAACTGTGCTGGTCGTTTTGAAACTCAGTGGCTTGAAGTTTGGCTAAGTTGCGCCGTATCCGGGACCAGGGCTCCCCGCACTCACGTTCCGCAACGCGCTCTATGAGCAGCGCCAGAACACAGATTTTTACATGCGTTTCGATGCGCCGTGCGGCCCAATGATACATAGGCATCATTTTGATCTGGGTACGCTTGAGGGAGCGGAAACACCGCTCGATAACCAAAAGTCCTTTGTAGCCAAGGGCCGCATCTTCAAGGCTGATGGTGTCATCGTTGGTTTCCAGCACCCACTTGCCGTCGTAGCGTTTGGCCTCGGTGATGGCTGCTCGGTCCAGGCGAATTTTACCGGCCTCGGTTGTTGTCAGGTACCGCTTGTATCGTTTTGAGGCCAGCAGTTCGACTGCCCATTGGGTAGAAGCATTACGGTCCTTATGGTTGGCAAGCTCCTCTTCGAGCATGCCGACGATCTCTTCTCGATGTATTCGTTGCCGCTCTGCTTCCTTTGGGTTGAAGCAGAGGATGTATCGCCGCCGTCGCTCGCCATCGCCGATAACAACCTCCTTGGCTTGCAGGCTGTCGGTGAAGGTGGTGAAGCGACCTGGTTGCGAGAGGACCTCTTTCTTGATTTCGGCCACCGATGCCATGCGGGTGGCGAGCAGGTATTTGCCACAGGCCCGTGCAAGTTCTTCTCGGTTAGCGGAGGAGTTCATACCCGAGTCGGCCACGAACAGCGCTCGACCGAGGTTCCAGCCTCGCAGGTCCTTTCTGATGCGTTTGATCGTGGATACATCCGCCGTGTTACCGGGAAAAATCCAGCTTTTCACCGGCAGCCCTTCCCGGGTAACCGCCAGGGCGACCACGATTTGCGGCGTCCACGTGCCCTCCTTGGAGTGGCCGTACTGACGCAGACCGTCGTTTTCATCAGCCTCGTCCTCGTAATCAATTGAGAACGAAGCCGTCGTGGTGTCGTAAAAAATCAGATCGACCGAGAGGTTGAACAGATTAGCGGTCTGGAAAAAGACAGCCTCCTCCACCGCATCAATATGCTTGTGGAGAAAGTCCATGGCCTCATACATCTGACGCAGTTTCAGGCCTTGGCATTTGGGCAGATGGACCTGCTCCAGCCACCGGTCCCAAACCCCGAGCTTGGATTCCGGTGCGCAGAGACGATTCGCCGTCATGGCCAGCAAGGCCTGATCGTAGGCAACGGCATACTTGCCTTTGTCCAGCAGAGACCGCAGCGCTTTGCCGATACCCAACCGCTCCCAAAGGGTTTCGATGACCAGCACTGTGCCGAGTTCCACTGTGCGCAGGATCTCAAGATCGTCGGGCAGTCCACCACCTTGAGCCTCCTCGCTACCAGCGGGGTCAACAATGGTTACCCCGCAGACTCTGGCTATAGATCGGGCGAGCCGCACCAAGGCCTCACGGTCGAGCTGATCGGCGCGTCCGAAGCTGTGGATGATGCGGGCAACGGTGGAGTTGGTCTCCGGATTGCGCTCGTTGTGGGCGAGCTGGAGATACTCGGTAACGGTGCCGTTCTTGTTTTTTCGTTTCGTGGTTCGCAGATACATGACTGCCCACCACGTTAGCGTGTTAATTCGCGTATTTCAACTGAAATATCGCTTCGCGTGTGCCCACAGATTTTGAGATTTTCACCACGCGTAAAATTTTATCACATTGAAATTGCGTGATATTTTCTCCGGCACTGCACTAAAATGTGCCTACAACCCGCAAACATAAGATTGACCAACATGGTGGCTTTGTGGCCCGCTATGAAAATCTGATTCGTGAACTAGGTATTAATCATGAGAATGGCTGCTATCTGGAAGCAAGTTTGTAGCTGTTTTGGATACTGCTCCCTTTACTATATTCTTTATCGGCCGGGGAATGTTATCAGGGGTTGATCATAATGTAATATTTCAAAATATTGGGACAAATTATATCAACAATCCGCTTTCCGTCACACTATCGGATAAACAGATTGGCTTTGGTGTTTGCCTGATTTGCAACTCTGCCCAGGCGGCACCCATGTCAACATCCTCCATTTCGTACAAACCACAGCAAGAGAAATCCGCTGCGAACTTATCCATCCGTATTCATCTGATATATTCAGCAAAACACAATGAAGGAGGAACAACCATACTACATCAGGTAACGATACAATGCTTTCCTGGTTAAGGCGAACTCCCTGTGAACAGGCCATCCTCAAGCGCCACTTTCGAGCATAACTCGACCAAGTTTCGGGCTCCGCGCTACTTCGGAGTCTCGCATACTCGTTTTTTGCGTGATTAACTTTACATATGGCCGAATCAGGACCGATACGCTATAGACCGTTCACTTCCAATTGCTCCCTTCAGTCCCCACTGTTACCAGTAACGCCCGCGAAGTCTGCGCTTACCTGCGATTCCGAGTCCTCCCCCCTGGTCGGGTTGACACCTACCTATCGTAGGCTGGGGTTGCCCACCATGCCGGGCAAACAAAAAAGCGGCTACTTCTTTTGAGATAACCGCAAACACTCATACGGTGATAAACCGATCAATTCGGCTTTGCTCTGTTATCAATTCACTCCTCACCCTGATAGATGTTCATCGGCGCGAGGTACTGTTTTATACTCGCTCCCGAAGCGAACCAAGGTAAGACTTTACATCAAGTCCGTGGTTATTGGCAAAATCCATGGCGCCAAAAACTTCGCGCGGCTCGATACCACTCTTGTGACGGAGTTCGATCATCAGCTGGCGCAAGGCTAAGTCCTCATAAAATCCCATCCGGTGTAATATTTCTTGTTCGCATTTGGTCAATTCAATGGTTTCTTGCATGTTTTCCTTTTGATTGAATATTATTTATTATAACCATCTCAAGTGATAGTATTAAACATCAAATATCTTAAAAATAATGATATTTTATATATTTCCTCTCTAAAGATCACTAAAGAGAGATAAGGACGGCACCAACTCCGGCTTTGAAATTACGTTAATCAAGGCGGTTCGAGCGGAGGTAACCATCCTAGCGACTGCCTCCACCGGTGCCGGTTGTGCGGGACATCTGTTGAGGTTTTCCGGAAGCCCCCTGCTGAGGCGGCCTTGGCTTGCTGGGATTTTCCACCGGAAGAAACTTTAATAATAATACCAGATTGAACTATATTCACTGATCTTCTCCCCATCCCGCTGGAGACGCTTGAGGTAGTCGTGAATAGAAACATCGGTATAGACATAGGTGTCCATAAGAGCCATCTTTTTCTCCCAGGGATGAAACTCGTAGACTCGGCGGCCATCGGGCAGAATCGTGATCAAATCCCGGTTCTGGCCGGCCAGGAGGTAATTTTTACCTAAGCGCGGCACGTTAAACACGATCTCGTCGGTACGCACGGTGCCCGGAAGAAGCCGAGCCTCTTCCTGCTGCTCCTGAAGCAGTCGTACAATCGGTACCCGATAATCGTCAGTCTCTTCCTTGCCCTTGGTGTTGAAGGTGTAATAGGGGGTCACGCCGATCAGGCGCAGCTTTTGCCGCAGTGTGGCGGCCTCGAATTTGCGAGAGTTATAGTAGGTTAAAACCATCTGGTTGTAGACACTGATACCGAAGAGGCGAAAACGTTGCACCGCTTGCATTGCCTCGGGTGTTATCTCGGTAGGGTGCTCGAAGTGAGTGATGATTATCATCTCTCGTCGCCCGGGTTCGTGAAAACGGGTAATGGTTCGCACCAAGGATTCGGTGATCCTTTGCGGCAAGGTCACCGGGGTGCGGGTGCCAATGCGGATTCGGACCACATGTTCCATCTGCGCAAGCCGGCTAAGGATCATCTCCAAACGTTCGTCTGAGAGAATCAACGGGTCGCCACCTGTGACCAGTACCTCGGAAATCTCCTTGGTCTTCTCGATCCACTGCAGGGCCTGTTCGAGCTTTTCCTCCCCCAGGACAGCACTCGGCGAGAACACATCCTGGATCTGCCAGTTCCGCTGGCAATAGACGCAGATCTGAGGACAGGTCAGTACCGGTTTGAGAATGACGATGCCGGGATAGCGGCGAGTGATGCCATCGATGGGCGAGGTATCGCCCTCGACCATAAAATCGTTGCTGCAGCCCGGATCCTGCCGCAGTTCATTCACCCGACTGACGTAATGCATCGTCGGGATCACCTGCGCCCGAATGGCTTTATCCCAGGTGCTGTTCTTGTCCGGATCCATCAACGAAACGGTATACGGGGTGATGCCAAACGGAATCCTCTGTTCTCGAGCCATTGTGATGGCAGCCCCTTCCTGTTCGGAAAGGGCAATGAGCTCGCCGAGCACCTTGGGGGTGCGGATAATATGCCGGGTATGCCAGCTCCAATCGTTCCATTCCAGATCACTTATCTGAAAATACTGAAAAAGCCGCTGCTTGTTGACGCTACGCTGCCGGATCAGTTCATCGTCCATACCACAGGGGTAGCGTTTGAAACATTCTTGCGCCTTGCGGGCCATGCTGGAGAGATCAGAGGAACGCATCTTAGCCGCAGTCCTACCGCAATGGTGAAGAAATTCAGGGGCTTTTTCGGTGTAGAGGTTGGTCAGCCCCCTGATTCCTTTCATCAAATGCTGCATTTCGGCAATAAAGCCCGAACTTGGTGCTGGACCATTATGGTTGCCATGGATAAGGCTGTCCAGGTAGGCGAGCAGGGAAAATCCGGCTAGCTCCTCACTACGGGCGCTGAGCATGTTGCGCAAAACCCAGATCGTATCTCGAAAGACGACCCAATCGAGGGCGGCCATGTCCTTGGTTTTATCGTAAATATTGAGGAGCAGGTTGGCCAGATGATTCCTCAGTTGTTGTCGCTTCTCCTCCAAAGGGATATCAGAGAAAAAAATTGCCTCCATAGCCGGATCAAGGGCCATAATTTTTTGTATCTGTTGTACATTTTTCATCGGGCACCTCTATTGTCAGTTGCAGGACATACCGGGATTAGAGAATCTTTTCCCAGGCGAATGAACCGGCTCTCTGTATTCGCACACCAGCAACCATATGTCGGCCTCGAAAATCCAGTGCGGTTACTCTGTTCCAGCTCAAAACAGTAAATATTTTTATCGAAAACAGCGGATGTTCAGCAAAGATTGGATATACCATCAACAGCTCCTTCGCCTCCAGACGGGAAGACTGCTGACGGGGTCAGGCATACCCCTTTGTTAATGATAGAAAAACCCGGGATGCCACCTTCAGGCAGGCAGCATTATCAACGGTAAGGCGGTCATGATAAAAATTGTTAGGCTGGCAAACGCTCGAAGACTGCCGGCGTAGGCTGGATCTTTGTTTCGCTGAAATTAGCTGGCAGCGATACAAAAACGAATCGGGAAGATCATTCCCCTGGATTCTGAGCGTAGTTACAGGAGAGGGGACATCGTGCAGCGCACGTCAACGGCATATAGGAGTCCCATATGCAAACAAAAATGACGAAACAACCTCAAAAACATCTCCCAACTCGATCAAGGTTGGCTAGACATGCAGCACTTCGCTCTAGTCGGATGTTCCTTCGAGGATCCGGCATATTTGTTCAAGGCAACACAAGAGGGCTGGCGATTCGTGTATTGCTTGATATGCCAATACGACTTAGCCGATGCAGCCTGGTTTTCAATGAATCGCAGTAAGTTCGTACGCAGGAATTTGCACTCTGGCGCTTGCCTGAGAGAATGCAGCATTATTAACAATTGGTGTATCAGTAATAAAATTTCAGCTCGCCTCCCTCGATACAGGAGGAGGGAGAGTACACGGCAAGACTCGATCGAGTGAAGGGGGGGAATCGGGAATCGATCCAGAAAACAGTGGGGCCGAAGCCCGCGCAACCTTGACACAGGTGCAACTCGCGTAAGCTTTCGAGCCGCTTTCGCCGTGGCATTCCTGGTTGTTGAGGCAAACAACAAACCCCGCATGAAGCGGGGTTTGTTGTATATGGCGAAGACTTAATGTTCAGGACTTCACGACATTTTGCGCAGACGGCCCCTTGGGACCATCGGTCACGTCGAAGCTCACGCGTGCCCCTTCTTCAAGAGATTTGAACCCGTTTCCCTGAATGGCAGTATGATGGACAAACACATCTTTGCCACCATCTTGCTCGATAAAGCCGAATCCCTTTGAATCATTAAACCATTTTACAGTTCCTGCTGCCATTATAACTACTCCTTGTTCTTTGTGTGCACATGTCACACAGTTGTGTGGCTGGCCCGTTTTGGGGACCAGTGGTAATACACCGCATTATCAAAAGGATTGTGCGGCAATATGTTCGTCTTTCAAGTTCCGCGCATCACCTGGCGCGCCCAGCGAAACCGAAGACATCGGATACGCTGGAACAGCGGTTTCGCGAACGTCGCGAGCCTGAAGTTTTATTTGCCCTATTGCCGTTTGATTGATTCTGATTTTTTTCAGACTGGGACTCCGGTTGAGCTTGCCGGCTAGCCAGGATGGCAGGGGTAACGGGTTGACGCCGCATTTTCCCCTCAAGGGATTGCTCGATGGCCCGAATTATCCGCGCATCATCTCTGGTAACAAAATTCAGAGCATCGCCGGTGCAGGCAGCCCGACCGGTACGGCCAGCACGGTGGATATACGCCTCGGCGGTATCCGGCATATCGTAGTTTATGACATGCGAAATACCGGTGACATCAATTCCCCGGGCGGCAATATCGGTGGCTACGAGGACTTTGAAGGTACCGTTCTTGAAGCCATCAAGCGCCTGCTGCCGTTGGCTCTGCGAAAGGTTTCCCTGCAACGAGGTGGCTCTGAAACCCGATTTCTCCAGTTTGAGAGCAAGGCTCTTTGCCTTGTGCTTGGTACGCGTAAAAACCAGGGTGGTTTCCATTTGTTCAAGTTTGAGCAGATGGAGAAGCAACGCAGTTTTCTGCTCCTGTTCGATGGCATAGAGCCGGTGGGAAACGCTCTTGGCCGATCGGCTGTGGTTGATCTGCACCGTAACCGGATTGTTCAAGATATCTTCTGCGAGGTGCCGGATTTCACTTGGCATTGTTGCCGAAAAAACAAGCGATTGCCTTTCCTTGGGGAGCTGCCGCAGTATCCTGCGGATATCCGGAAGGAATCCCTTGTCGAACATGTGATCTGCCTCATCAAGGATCAACGTCTCAACCTGACTCAGATTGATTGCCTGACTGTTGAGGATATCTAAAAGACGTCCTGGGCAGGCTATAACGATATCTACGCCCTTACGAATCCTGGCAATCTGCCCTTGCTTGCTGACGCCTCCGTAGATAGCCATGCTCCGCAGTCGGGTCCCCTGAATGATGGTCCTGGTGAAATCATTGATTTGTTCCGCCAATTCCCTGGTCGGAGCGATAATCAATGTTCTGACCTGTTTTCCTGAGGTTGCCATGAGATGCTGGACGGTCGGCAAAATAAATGCCGCGGTTTTCCCGGTCCCGGTCTGCGCCAAACCTAACAGATCTCGCCGTTCAAGAATGGAACCTATCGACTGCTTTTGAATGGGTGTGGGGGAGATGAAACCGCATGTTTGGATTGCTTGGGAAATGTGGGGATTGAAATTAAAATCGTTAAAACTCATTAATACTCCTGCAATCAACATCTCTTGCGTCCATGATCAGTTCACTGCACATTGTTGCAACGCAGAATCTCTGGTGGCGGATTGTTGTTAATCGCTGAAAAAATTATACAAGATCTGCCGGTGTTGCAGCAGAAAGATCGTGCGCGCAAAAATCGATCAATAAAAGTTCGACGTGAGCGTGTTCATCAGTCCAATGCCTGACAGGCACGTGATTAGATTGAAATGTTGAAGAGGAGGAAGATGACAAATAAATTATCTGCGACGCTGGCCTCTTTTGACCGGCGGCTTGGCCTCATTACAGACAATCTTGCGATGTTTGTATTCCTTGCCGTTTAATTCATCCATGGCTTTGTGCCCTTCAGAGCGGGTGGACATTTCGACAAAACCGAATCCCTTGGATTCACCGGAGAATTGATCGACAATGAGCTTGGCGCTGACGACACTGCCAAATTGACAAAACAGCTCGGAAAGTTCGGACTCTGCGATATTATATGGGAGGCTACCGACAAAAAGTTTCATGCTCTTGCTCCGGACGGGTAATAAGCAAAAAACTTTCAAGGTATCTAAAGATATGGAATTATAACGAAAGATATCAAAAAAGAAGAGAATGCTATTTGAATTTATTTAGAAACTATACAACATAAATTTTAATACCACAAGCTAATAATTCTCAATGCTCAGGTTTATGGCGTGGCTGGGTATAAAATCGAAAATCAACACCTCGACACAAGGTTGTCTTTCCTTAACCTTGAAAGAGAACTTTTCGCGTGTGCCTGCGCTATTACAATTTCTTTGTCGCTTAAATTACGGACACTTGGTTACCCATACCCCCACATCCAGTATCGATCCTGGATGACCAACGTAGGTTCCAGCTACAGGGGGCACTGATTCGGGTAACCGGGCCACTGCTACCGCAATGTGATCAGTTCCGGCGAGTTCTCCAATTGTCGGATCGAACCCCTTCCACCCTGCACCTGGTAGATATACTTCCGCCCAAGCATGGGTTGCACCAAAGTCGGTTGCGGATGGTGGTGCATGAAGATATCCGCTGACAAAGCGTGAGGCGAGCCCCAAACACCGAGCAGCCTCCATAAAAAGCACGGCAAAATCACGACAGGATCCATTGCCATTGGTCAGTGTCTGTTGCCAAGTCTGCACACCAGGATCTTCGCGCCGTCGATAGGACAAGGATCGAGCAATGCAAGCACCAATCCGCTTCAAGAGGGTGTAGGTCTGTATCTGTTCTCCAGGGCGCCACACGTTCGCTATCCATGAGGCGAGCTGGTTGCTTGTCGTATCTTCCGAAAAGGCCATGTACGGAGCAAGTAAAATATTGTCGTCGGGTTGATAGGAGAACGGGTAATGAGTTGCATAGTCGGCGACGAGAAAATCAAGTGGCGACTCATTATATTGTTGGATGACAATCTCGCTTTCAATAGAAAGTTGATGCGTTGGTAGATCAAAAGTTGCAATGGCTACCGAATTCCCTTCAACCTCCCGATGCCAATGCAAGTTAGCTGGTGGCGTGATTTTCAGGGTAGAAGACTCGATACGCAACTCATGGTCCTCTCGTGGTCGCAGGCGCAGGAAATGAGGCCCGAGCCTGACAACGCCGGAGAAGGTATAGTATGTCCGGTGCAAAATTTTATAGCGTTGCATACTCTTTTTTTAATTTCAGTTCAGGGAGTCGGGTCAACACTGAATGACGGCAAGGGAGGGTACTTTTCTCCTCTGCATTTATTTAAAAGTTTGTCTCCATTTTCTGGCAACTTACGTCGGAAGATCTGCACCAAAAAACAGGAGCTATTGTAGCTCTGTATATTTTAAGCTATTGACACGTCATAACCAGTCGGCTCATCAATTAAACAAGATTGTAGTATCTTATTAATGTTGATTCCAGTATGCTTGAGGTTCCTTTTGGATTTGTACACTTCGGCAGTATTTTCCCGCAATGTTCGGGTCGATCCGGCTTCTGATTTGCACACATTCATCTCCGAGCCTATATCGACAGGAGCATTCTGGGTACGCTATGTATCAAGTAAAATTTGAAACTTTTATTATTGGTGGTAAGGAATATATCATTCGTTCACTAAAGGATCGGCAACAATTCCATGATCCTAAGGGAGCAGCAGAAAAGATAGGCATTTCTTCCGCAACTTGGCCCCTATTCGGCAGCATCTGGCCTTCTGGGCTTGTTTTGGCAGATATAATGAGCTCCTACGATGTTGCAGGACTTAAAATTCTGGAAGTGGGATGCGGATTAGGGGTTGCAAGCCTGATTGCCAATGAGCGGGGAGCCTGGCACACCGCCAGCGATCATCACCCTCTTGCGGGAGAATTTCTTCATGAAAACAATCGATTAAACAGCTTGCCACCAATACATTTCAAACGATGCGATTGGGCTCAATCCACTCCGGCAATTGGCCTCTTTGATTTAATTATTGGCAGCGACCTGCTCTACGACCCCCATCACCCCGCCTTACTCTCCAATTTCATCGATGAACACTCCAGCCCATTGGTCAAGGTCATTATAATCGATCCCGGCAGGCGGCAGCAGATTAATTTTACTAAACAAATGGAGTTGCTTGGCTATATTTCAAGCTTTGAACGCCCCACCGAAGATCAAGCTCAATCTCGAAGGTTCAAAGGCAAGATCCTTCAGTATAACCGCAATAATAAATAAAATACACGACTCACTGTGTTCCGTTTGCCTCCCCTCTTCTAAGCGCATTTCCAGGGGGTGTATTCAATAAGTCATCTGCAGGGGCGGCTTTAGCAGGTTGTTGAAAAACTCAAAAATGGGGCCTAACACCTACTATGAATAGAAGCTTCGCTCGGTATCGTTCGATATGTAGTGTAGCGATCGAACCCAAAAACCCTTTTTCAACAGCCTGTTAGCTGCGAGGATTTTTCATAGAAAAAAAGTGCCGATTGATGAAGTGAAGGCATATCTGACCGGCAAGGTGGCCACTCAACCGGCAGTGCCCCTCTGGTTCATTCATAACGTTTTGAAAACAGGGGAGAACCAACTGAATCAATTACTATTGATATCTATTACATATTCACTAATGCCTTATTGTCTCTTGAGAAGAACTAAATCATGGTAATTGTGTCTGCTGAGTGCCTAGAGCCAAGATATAATCGTAACGGAACAATCTTTTAGAAAAGTGAACAATTTCACCTTCCCCGAAGCGAGAATTTAAAGAGGCCTACATAAGGCTGTTCCTCGGCTTCTATTCGGCCGGACATATCACCCTTGAAAACGAACCATAGAGGCTTACCAACTTGACATCACTGTCTGTTAAATGAACCCCCATATCCGCGTCAACCATCCAATCTACAATTTTCTCCCCACGGAAATCAAGGGGGTCGATTGTCTGGCTGAGCTTGCTCTTGATATGCGTTGGTCATGGGATCGTGCCACTGACAAAGTGTGGCGGCAGCTTGATCCTCAATTGTGGAAAATAACCCATAACCCATGGGTTGTTCTTCAGACGGTTTCGCACGATCAGATCGAACGGGTCTTGGCCGATCCAGTCTTTTGCAAAGAGGTCGATACCCTGGTGCAAACCAGGCGGCAAGAGGTAAAATCGCCCGCATGGTTTCAGCGGCATCATCCACAGAGTGACCTGAACTGCGTCGTTTATTTCAGCATGGAATTCATGTTGAGCGAAGCGTTGCCCATCTACTCGGGTGGACTTGGCAATGTGGCCGGCGATCAGTTGAAAGCCGCCAGCGACCTCGGTGTACCAGTGGTTGGCGTGGGGTTGCTCTACCAGCAAGGATATTTCCGCCAAGTAATTAATAGAGATGGAGTGCAGCAAGCCCTTTTCCCCTACAACGATCCCGGACAGTTGCCGGTCACCCCGTTGCGCCAAGATAACGGCGAGTGGTTGCGATTAGAGATTGCCTTACCAGGGTACTCAGTTTGGCTGCGTGCTTGGCAGGTCCAAGTCGGTCGAGTCAAATTGTACCTGCTAGACAGTAACGATGCGGCAAATTTCCCTGCACATCGCGGAATCACCAGCGAGTTGTATGGCGGCGGGCCGGAATTGCGCCTCAAGCAGGAACTGCTGCTCGGAATCGGCGGCTGGCGACTGATGGATGCACTTGGCATTCAACCGGAGGTCTGCCACCTGAATGAAGGGCATGCGGCTTTCGCCGTGTTGGAGCGTGCCTGCAGTTTCATGCAAAAAACTGGTCAGCCCTTCGAGGTGGCGCTGGCGGCCACCCGAGCGGGAAACCTCTTTACCACCCATACGGCGGTGGCCTCCGGCTTTGATTGTTTCGCACCAGATCTCATCAAGCAGTACCTTGGTGCGTACGCTGAACAGAATCTCGGGATAACGCTGCACGATCTGCTGGTATTGGGGCGTCGAAACCCGAATGACTCCTCGGAAAGTTTCAACATGGCTCATTTGGCGATTAACGGCAGCGGAGCAGTCAATGGCGTCAGTCGCTTGCACGGGAAAATCAGCCGGCGCCTGTTCGAGCCATTGTTTCCCCGCTGGCCAACCTCGGAAGTGCCTGTTGGTCATGTGACTAACGGCGTGCACGTACCGACGTGGGATTCGGATTCGGCCGATGAGCTCTGGGCCAAAGCTTGTAGAAAAGATCGATGGCTCGGGATGGAGGGAACTCTGGAGCAGGACTTTCGTCGTATTTCCGATACCGATCTCTGGCAATTTCGGCTTTCCGCCAGTAAGGCCCTTGTGGCATACACTCGCCAACGCTTATCACGGCAATTAGCAGCCACCGGAGCATCAACGGAGGTGGTAGCCAATGCGGAACATCTTCTTGACCCCAACGTTTTGACCCTGGGTTTTGCACGCCGATTCGCCACCTATAAAAGGCCAAACCTGCTTCTGCACGACCCGGCGCGACTTATTCGCCTGCTAACCAATCCCCAACGCCCGGTGCAACTCATCCTTGCCGGCAAAGCCCATCCGGATGACCGGGCGGGGCAGGACTTGATCCGTGAATGGATACATTTTATCCGCCAGGTGGAGACTCGGCCGCACATCGTCTTTTTGGAAGACTACGATATGCTGCTCACAGAGCATCTAGTGCAAGGGGTGGACGTCTGGATCAACACGCCAAGAAGGCCATGGGAAGCGTGCGGGACAAGCGGCATGAAGGTACTGGTCAATGGCGGAATCAATCTTTCAGAATTAGACGGCTGGTGGGCAGAGGCCTATGCTCCGGATTTGGGCTGGGCGTTGGGGGACGGCCAGGAGCATGACGATGATCCCGCCTGGGACGCTGTCGAAGCCGAGGCTCTCTACAATCTGCTCGAGAGGGAGGTGATCCCCGAGTTTTATACCCGAGACGCAAGTGGCATACCGACGACTTGGGTGGCGAGGATGCGGGAAAGCATGGCACGGTTGACGCCCCTCTTCTCCGCCGGCCGCTCGGTACGCGATTATACCGAACTGCATTATCTTCCGGCCGCCAGTGCATATCGTTTGCGCAGTGCCAATAACGGTGCAGTCGGCAGACAAGTGGTCGATTGGCAAAAAACTCTGAAACAGAAATGGGCCAAGCTCCGCTTCGGCGACGTAAAGGTGGAGACCAACGGCGAGCAACACAACTATGAGGTTCAGGTCTATCTCAATGACCTCCACCCTGATGCGGTTCGAGTGGAACTCTATGCGGATGGGATAGATGACAAGAATCCGATCCGTGAGAAGATGCAGCCAGAACGCCAACTGGTGGGGGCGTCGGGTGGGTTCGTCTATAGGGCAGCAGTTTCTGCATCCCGCCCGTCATCCGACTATACGGCGCGAATAATCCCGCACTTCGATAGTGTCGCCGTCCCCCTGGAAAACGCTCACATCCTGTGGCAGCGGCAGTAGGTTTCCGAAGATACACAGGTTTTTCAAGCGATGGGTTGCCATCATATAAGGTCCGACAAATTCAACATTCTGCTCGGAAGCTGGGGCCTCTTATGCAAAGCAATAAGAATACAGCGCACTACGGTGTGGTATTTTTAAAGGCGAATCATTTTGTAAGAAAAAAATATTTGTTCCGTATACAGGCGGAAAGGAGCAAGTTAATATGAACATTCTCCTTATTTATCCTCAATTCCCTGATACGTTTTGGTCGTTTACCTATGCTTTGCCTTTTATCGGTAAGAAAGCGGCTTTTCCGCCACTGGGCTTACTCACCGTTGCAGCCCTATTGCCGCAGCAATGGTCCAAGCGCCTTGTAGATCTCAACGTGGAACGCCTTCCAGAAGAAGACATTTTATGGGCTGACATGGTTTTTATTGGAGGCATGGCGGTTCAACGCAAATCAGCCCACAAAATCATCACCCGTTGCAAGACTTTGAATGTAAAGATTGTCGGCGGCGGGCCTCTTTTTACCTCCGAGCCTGAAGCCTTCGATGAAGTGGACTATCTCGTACTAGACGAGGCGGAAATAACTCTCCCTAGCTTTTTATCCGACTTGCAAAACGGTCAGTCGAAAGCGATCTATAGAGCTTCTGGCTTCTGCGATCTTTGCGATACCCCAATTCCCGCCTGGGAACTGACGAATATGAAAAAATATGCGTCTATGAGCATTCAATTTTCCAGGGGATGCCCCTTTAACTGCGAATTCTGCAATGTGACCACGTTATTTGGTCACCGATCGCGCATAAAAACATCGCAGCAAATTATCGCGGAACTGGATCGTATTTATGCTTCCGGCTGGCGCAGCAGTATCTTTTTTGTGGACGACAATTTTATTGGCAATAAAGGATACCTTAAATCGCATTTGCTGCCGGCTCTCATCAAATGGCGGCAAGATAAAAAAGGCTGTGTTTTTTTTACCGAAGCCTCCATTAATCTCGCAGATGATCCTGAACTCCTGGATATGATGGTTCAGGCCGGATTTGATTCTGTTTTTATTGGTATTGAGTCTCCCGATGATGACAGCCTAACAGAATGCCATAAAACCCAAAATAAAAATCGGGATCTCCTTGAAAGCGTCAAAATCATCCACCGATCAGGGTTGCAGGTGATGGGTGGTTTCATTGTTGGCTTCGACAGCGATACACCTTCTATTTTTCAGAGGCAGATCGATTTCATTCAGAAAAGTGGAATCGTCATCGCAATGGTAGGCCTGCTTCAGGCACCGCCGGGAACACGCCTCTTTGATAGACTTCAGCGGGAAAGCCGGCTTGTCGATACATTTTCCGGCGACAATGTAAATGGTACAACTAATATCGTTCCACGAATGGGTATAGGCAGGCTTTTGAGGGGGTACCAATCGATCATGCAGCAGATTTATTCTCCTAAAAACTACTATCAGCGGGTCAGAACCTTACTGAAAGATCTGGAAGTTCCTGAAATAAATCAGCCCATGAATGTTCAGCGATTTCTTTCCTTCTTTCGATCCGCTCTCCGACTTGGTTTGTTGGGGAAGGAGCGCTTCCAATATTGGCAACTGATGCTTTGGACCCTGATCTGGAAGCCAAGATTGATACCAACGGCCATTACTCTATCCATATATGGATACCATTACCGTAAAATATGTGAACTTTATATTCTTTAAGCTCTGAAGAATTTCGATTTATTCGGACATTATGCACGTTTTTCAGCGAAACAACGAGAGAAGACAATAGGGAGCCCCATGCGCAAACAGATAATTAATTAAGAATCTCAAGATGCTTTCCAAGCCGATCAAGGTTGGCTCGACCTCCAGCAATTAGCGCAAGTCGAACTTACATCCGAGGATGCGGATCATCCAATTGAGGCGGCACTGGTATCCAACAATGGATCAGGTTGGCGGGCAACACAAGGAGGGGAGCAGACAATTCGTTTTTCGTTTGATACGCCCATACGACTTAGCCGAATCCGCTTGGTTTTCAATGAAGAACACCACGTTCGCACTCAGGAATTTGTGCTCCAATGGTTGTCAGAGGGCATGCAGCATTACCAACAGTTGGTGCGTCAGCAATATAATTTCAGTCCGCCGACCTCGATGCAGGAGGTGGAAGAGTACACAGCCAACCTCGACCGAGTGACAGCGCTTGAATTACGGATCGTCCCAGATATAAGTGGGGGCGAAATCCACGCGACCTTGGCTCAGATGCGACTCGCGTAAGTTTTCGATCCGCTTTCGTCGTTTTGCTTTTGGTAGTTGAAGCACAGAGGTGCTTTTTTCCAAAGCAGCAGTTTCTCAAATTCGATGGGATTCATGTATCCCAAAGAGGAATGCCGCCGGCGACTGTTGTAAAACATCTCTATGTATTCAATGAAATCCTGCCGGGCCACATATCGGCTGGGATAGCATTTCCCAAAGATCTGCTCAACCTTGAGACTGCCGAAAAAATCTCGACCACAGCGTTATCCCAAGAATCGTCTTTCTTGCTCATGCTGGGCAGTGTGCCGTGTTTTTTGAGTAACCTCTGAAAACATTGCTGCAATATTTGACCACCTCGGTCGGTCGGAGTGCAAAATGAGACCTCTTGGCGGTTTTCGTCGCCAAAGCGCCATGATCAATGCATCGATAACCAGTTGTTTTGAAATATGTTTGCTCCTCGCCCCCCTTGTATCTACGATACGACGGGAGTCAAAGGACAAACAGACAAAATTTATTTGATTAACGCCAAGGCGGAATCCATTGTATATGGTGGAAAAAAGCATCAAACAACCCCAAACACTCGCGCGGGAATGCCGCTGTACCCCATTTCCGCCGGTGATGGCTCCGTTAACTTAAAAAAAGTAGGTACTATTGAAATTTGATAAAATAGCCAAAGTATCAATAGCGCATGTATGCAACAGCTGTGGATCCTGTTGCAGGAATTTCGCATACATTTTGCTATCTCAAGATGATATCAAGAGGCTTAAAATCTTCACGGGCCTGACCTCGGAAGAATTTTCAGACAATGTTGATAAAAACGGTGTAAAGCGGTTTATGAAATTTCAGGAAAACGGAGATTGTATCTTCCTGAAAGTCAGTAACCACCGGCAAAGCCGGTGGCTTAACGGCTTTAGAACCGCTCAAAGCGGTATATTTAACAGATCAACTGACCACCATTCGGTGGTCGCCTATTTAAACAGGTTCAGTTGCTCGATACGTTGGTCTTCTTTTTCCTGATCGCGGATATACTCCCGCACAACCTCTTCATCGGCACCAACTGTTGAAACAAAATACCCTCGAGCCCAAAAGCTCATTCCGCTATAATTTTTCTTTTGGCCAAGATACGTGCGCGCTATATGAATCGCACTTTTCCCTTTCATATAACCCACCACCTGCGACACCGCGTACTTCGGCGGTATGGAGATCAGCATATGCACATGGTCGGGTTGCAGGTGTCCTTCCAAAACCCGACTTTCCTTTTGCCGGGCCAATTCGTGAAATACATCTCCAAGGCTTTTCCGAAGTTGACCATAAAGCATTTTCCTCCGGCATTTCGGTATCCACACTACATGGAACTTGCAATCCCATTTCGTGTGGCTTAAACATTGTATGTCGTTCATGAAGCCTCCTTTTTCGTGACTTTGAGCGGTCCACGAAATCGGAGGCTTCTTTATTTTGCAGGATCCGTCAAACTTTGTGAGTCCCCCGGCAAAGCCGGGGGTTTACCTAAGAGAAATTAATGGAGAGAGGTGGCCTCGATTTTTTGGACAGAATCGGGGTGTAGATTGATGCTGGCAGTTTCAAGCTGCTCTGCGCAAGGTAAGGCTTGAGGTTATTCCTGAACACCGACGAATATACGTTAAAAAATCAGGGAGCGATTTCTCGTCACCCTCTTGTTAACCCATATTTGATGGCGTCGTAAAAAGTATTTCTATTTAACTGGTTAATTTTCCAGGATTAACGTCTGGATTACCATTGTCATTTTTCTCGCATTCTGTTAATATATTTGCGTAATATCAATTAAATGCGAGACGAGATAATGTTTCACGTGAAAAACCACAAACAGCTCAACATCCTCGACCCATGGGCCCATTTGGGACCCAAACGACGCGCCCTCCTGGACAACTCATGGGCAGGTCTTTTTCAGAAGCATATCCTGCCTGAACTCCCGGTGGAGTCCCTGCGCCACCATTATCATGACTACAATGGCCGACCCACCAAGGAACTGTATGCCATGATGGGGGTGATGATCCTCCAGCAAATGCATGATTGTACTGATCAGGAGGCGGTTGAGCAGTTCTGTTTCAATATCCAGTGGCACTATGCCCTCAACATCACCTCGTGCTCCGACGCGGCTGTATACCTCAGCCACAAAACGCTCTGGACCATGCGCGATCACCTGGCCTCGGATGCGAGCTATGCCGAGATATTTGATGCCTCCCTGGGCATCCTGGCCAAGTTGCTCAAGGCCGATATGAATAAGCAGCGCATGGACTCGGTGCATGTCAAATCCAACATGCGCAATCTGGGTCGTATCGGGTTGTTCACCAAAACGATCAAGAAGTTCCTCGTCAACCTGAAGCGACACCACCGGGAACACTTTGATCAACTCGACACGGAGTTGACCCAACGGTATCTGAGCAAATCGCAGGCGTCTTTGTTCGCCATGGTCAAACCCACCGAGTCCACCCGCACCCTTGATCAGTTGGCTGCGGATGTGCTGCTCTTGACCGAGCGTTTTGCCGCCGTGGACGAGGTCAGCACCATGCAGAGCTTCAAACTGCTGAGCCGGTTGTTCGCCGAACAGTGTGTCATCGAGGAAGACACCACCGCCGATTCTGGCAAGAAAGCCGTGGCCCGGCCGAACAAGGAGGTGCCCTCCGATTCACTGCAAAACCCCTCCGATGCGGATGCCGGCTACAGCAGTCATAAAGGCCAAGGGTATCAGGTGCAGTTGGTGGAAAACTACACCACCACCGATGAGCGTGGACCATCCCTGATCACGCAGGTGGCGGTGGAATCCGCGGATCAGCATGATGCCAATGCCCTCCTGCCCGCCTTGGCCCAACTGGAGCAGAAGGCGATGCTGCCGCAGCAAATGCTGGCCGATTCCCTCTACGGCAGCGACAGCAATTGTGAAACGGCCCTGCAGGAGCATCAGGTGGCAGTCATCTCCCCGGTCATGCCGGGCAATCAGAAGAAGTTCAACCTGACCGAATTCACCCTTGATGACCAGGGCAAGGTTCTCACCTGCCCCCAGGTCACGGCACCCGACACGGTGAAGAAATCAAAATCCGGCTACAGCGCACTCTTCCCCATCGCTGTTTGTCAGAACTGCTCCTCGTTTGACCGGTGCCCCGTCTCCATCGGAAAAAAGGGCTATTACTACCGCTACACCGACAAGGATATCCGCCTGGCCCGACGGCGACAGGAAGAAGAAAGCCCGGAGTTCAGGGAGAAGTACCGGTACCGGGCCGGCGTTGAGGCGACCATGTCGGAATTCGACCGGCGCACCGGTGTCAAACATCTCCGGGTTCGTGGCATGAAAGCAGTGCGGTTTGCCGCCTTCATGAAGGCCATCGGCTTGAACATATTGCGGGCCAGCAGGCACTGGGGCGAGAAAACCAGCCCAATGACGTCCTTTTACAGCCTATTTTTTTTCTTTTTGGCTTTCCAAACATATTTCAAAGAACTTTTTCGGGAAGACTTCTCAACAAGAACTCACGAAGGCACAAACTTTCAACCAGTCGCTTCTTTTCGAGCGGATTGGGCGGTTTGACTTTTTACGAGGTCATCATATTTAACACTGTAAAAAATAATCTATTTAAAATCAGCAAATTAGAATTTTATAAAATCTCCAGTGGCACTACATTTGTTTTTTTTGAGGCATCATTTGATCATTTTCTTCACGCCACCGGGGGTTGGTGCCAGCCCCAGGGCGTTATAAATTTTTCGTAACGCCGGTTCGGGAGCGGTGGCCTTACGCACATGCAGGGTGCAACCGTCGCGTTGGCTGAAAGTGGCGCTTACCCGTTGCTGGACAGCGAGTATGTTGCGCAGCGATGCCCAGCTTTCGTTGATACTGTGGGCCTTGAGTTTGCACCTCACGGCCTGGACCGCCTGATAGGCCAACACGGTGATGAACAGGTGTCCTTCAGCCCGATCCTCCTTGTGATGGTAGATCGGACGTAGCCCCAATTCGGATTTGAGGCTGCGGAACACTGCCTCCAGATCAGTGAGCATGGTATAGGTCTGCCACAACTTGGCCGCGTCCCAAGTCAGTTCGTTGGTGCGCAGGCAGTAAACGCCGGGATGGGTGAGCATACTGCCCTCTCCCGGCAACCGCTCCCAGGTAAGGCCAATGGCCTTGGTGCCGCCGGCATCGGGGATCAGCTCGATGCGATAGTGCTGGCCAACACCATGGGATTTGGCAACCAGGCGGCCGATGCGCAGTAACAGCTTGTCGCGGTCCTTGGTGGTGCGCGGTTTGTTCAGACCATCGGCAATCTTGGTCAACTCCTGCTCGAACTGATCGATAAAAGCGTTGGTTGATAGCCTCTTCCTTGTTTTGCCGTTCTTCTGAGTGACAGTAGAGCCTGGCTTCTGTGCCCTCTTCATTCAGCACCCGCTGGATGCGGATGGTCTGACCACAGGCGGAGGACGTCTCCACGGCGTCATTGGCATCAAATTTCCGAACACGCTCCCGGCTGACCACCAGATAACGATATTGGTGGTCTACAAGCCAGGTGATGTTCTCCTCGGTGGCGATACCCCTGTCCATAATCACCAGGGCCGAGGCAGGGGCATTGAGCCCTTCGAGCATCTCGGCAAGCGTTGTCCCCTCAACGACGTTGCCGGCAAACATCCGTGAACGCCGGACGAAGCCGCTGCCGTCCAGCACCAGACCGAGGGTCACCAAGGGGCAATCCGAGCGTTTTTCCTTGGAATGTCCCCGTTTGGCCTTGTGGTTGCTGCCCATCTCCCCCTCGAAATACGTATTGGTCAGATCGTAGAGGGTGACGGTTGACGGCAGGGAAAACAACGTGTCGATACGCTGAAAGAGCATCTCCTCAATGGTCTGCCGGTGCTTGACCAGCAGATCCGAGGTCCGGTAGAGGCGCATCAGGGGCATTGCCTCGAAATCAACATCGAGTAATTCGCCAAGGCCGCTGCGTTCCCGCAGCCAGTGCCAGGTGGACAACTCGCTGCCCGGAGCGGCCATGCGGCCAATCACACTGCCGATAGCTGCCGCCTGCTGAACGCCGTTGAGGCCAACCATTGCAAGTATGTTGGCGAAATCAAGCCAATTCAAGGCAGCCTTGCCCACATGCTCAACCCCGATCGACCGAGGCCGGACCAACTCCAGCGAGTTGACATCCACCTCCTGATAGTCGGCATCGGTTTTGGCGTCCGCCTCGAAATTTTGGTTGCTCAACCGTGCGGCATAGCGCTGCGCCAGGGGTTCGATTTCGCTCGGCGCTGGCATGAGCGACATCTGCCCGGAGAGGATTTGCTCGATGCGTGTGCACAACTCCGGCCAGTGCTCCCGGGCAAGGGAAAAGTTGCTCCCCAGGTTCAGCAGGGTTCGCTGCCGTACCTTGCCCTCGATACGCTCCGAGGCCACCAGGCGGAAGGTATAATAGGCCTCCCCCGAAGCGGCGTTGCTGGTTTTGGTTTGTCGAATAAACATGAAGTGATGGCGTCGTAAAAAGTATTTCTATTTAACTGGTTAATTTTCCAGGATTAACGTCTGGATTACCATTGTCATTTTTCTCGCATTCTGTTAATATATTTGCGTAATATCAATTAAATGCGAGACGAGATAATGTTTCACGTGAAAAACCACAAACAGCTCAACATCCTCGACCCATGGGCCCATTTGGGACCCAAACGACGCGCCCTCCTGGACAACTCATGGGCAGGTCTTTTTCAGAAGCATATCCTGCCTGAACTCCCGGTGGAGTCCCTGCGCCACCATTATCATGACTACAATGGCCGACCCACCAAGGAACTGTATGCCATGATGGGGGTGATGATCCTCCAGCAAATGCATGATTGTACTGATCAGGAGGCGGTTGAGCAGTTCTGTTTCAATATCCAGTGGCACTATGCCCTCAACATCACCTCGTGCTCCGACGCGGCTGTATACCTCAGCCACAAAACGCTCTGGACCATGCGCGATCACCTGGCCTCGGATGCGAGCTATGCCGAGATATTTGATGCCTCCCTGGGCATCCTGGCCAAGTTGCTCAAGGCCGATATGAATAAGCAGCGCATGGACTCGGTGCATGTCAAATCCAACATGCGCAATCTGGGTCGTATCGGGTTGTTCACCAAAACGATCAAGAAGTTCCTCGTCAACCTGAAGCGACACCACCGGGAACACTTTGATCAACTCGACACGGAGTTGACCCAACGGTATCTGAGCAAATCGCAGGCGTCTTTGTTCGCCATGGTCAAACCCACCGAGTCCACCCGCACCCTTGATCAGTTGGCTGCGGATGTGCTGCTCTTGACCGAGCGTTTTGCCGCCGTGGACGAGGTCAGCACCATGCAGAGCTTCAAACTGCTGAGCCGGTTGTTCGCCGAACAGTGTGTCATCGAGGAAGACACCACCGCCGATTCTGGCAAGAAAGCCGTGGCCCGGCCGAACAAGGAGGTGCCCTCCGATTCACTGCAAAACCCCTCCGATGCGGATGCCGGCTACAGCAGTCATAAAGGCCAAGGGTATCAGGTGCAGTTGGTGGAAAACTACACCACCACCGATGAGCGTGGACCATCCCTGATCACGCAGGTGGCGGTGGAATCCGCGGATCAGCATGATGCCAATGCCCTCCTGCCCGCCTTGGCCCAACTGGAGCAGAAGGCGATGCTGCCGCAGCAAATGCTGGCCGATTCCCTCTACGGCAGCGACAGCAATTGTGAAACGGCCCTGCAGGAGCATCAGGTGGCAGTCATCTCCCCGGTCATGCCGGGCAATCAGAAGAAGTTCAACCTGACCGAATTCACCCTTGATGACCAGGGCAAGGTTCTCACCTGCCCCCAGGTCACGGCACCCGACACGGTGAAGAAATCAAAATCCGGCTACAGCGCACTCTTCCCCATCGCTGTTTGTCAGAACTGCTCCTCGTTTGACCGGTGCCCCGTCTCCATCGGAAAAAAGGGCTATTACTACCGCTACACCGACAAGGATATCCGCCTGGCCCGACGGCGACAGGAAGAAGAAAGCCCGGAGTTCAGGGAGAAGTACCGGTACCGGGCCGGCGTTGAGGCGACCATGTCGGAATTCGACCGGCGCACCGGTGTCAAACATCTCCGGGTTCGTGGCATGAAAGCAGTGCGGTTTGCCGCCTTCATGAAGGCCATCGGCTTGAACATATTGCGGGCCAGCAGGCACTGGGGCGTGAAAACCAGCCCAATGACGTCCTTTTACAGCCTATTTTTTTTCTCTTTGGCTTTCCAAGCATATTTCAAAGAACTTTTTCGGGAAGACTTCTCAACAAGAACTCACGAAGGCACAAACTTTCAACCAGTCGCTTCTTTTCGAGCGAATTGGGCGGTTTGACTTTTTACGAGGTCATCATGAAGTGAATAGAGCCATGTTTACCTGAAAAAGTCAATAGCCTTTATAAAAATTATGGCACTACAAACAGGTTTTCCTGAATTTTTTATTGAAATTATTGAGTTTTTTCGACGGAAATAGCTCAAAAAAGAAGAGATTAGGTATCCCTATGTTAAATATGGGTTAAGAGCAACGGTAGCGTCCTCAAATTTGGGTAAAATTGGAGATTCTTGAGGTTTCAGATAGTAGGGTTAATCTTGGAAGATCTGGCGCTGATTATTCTGCGCAGCATGTGAGATGGTGTTAGGCTGGGGGAGAGTACGCAAACCAACAGAACCAATAAATACTGACCAGCGGTAACCAATATGAGAAATGCAATCATCCGATCCACGGGATCCTATGCTCCAGCTTTGACCCTGCCGAATAGCTACTTTAACACATTACTTGGTGAAGATGTCAGTACCTGGCTGGAGACCAACCTGACCATACGGGAACGCAGATGGTGTAGTGAGGACGAATCCACCGCTGACTTGTGTGTTGAAGCTGGTAAAAAAGCGTTGCGCAATGCGGGAATAGAGGCATCTGCACTTGACTTAATCATCGTCGGCACGGATACGCCGGAACACATATCTCCCTCCACGGCATCAGCGGTTCACTATCGACTGGGAGCAATCAATGGCGGCGCTTTTGATTTGAATGCTGCCTGTTCAAGTTTTGTGACAGGGTTAGAGGTTGCCAGCCGGTATATCCGATCAGGAAGTGACTACTCCACCATCCTTATCATTGGCGGGTATGCTATGAGCAAATACTTAAACAAGAAAGATAAAAAAACAGTTTCTCTTTTTGCTGATGGTGCGGGAGCTGCTGTGCTTACCGCAGTTGAGGGTGGCAACCGGGGATTCTTGGGGGCCAAACAATTTACAGAAGGCCAGTATCATGAGTGGATGGGTATCTATTCGGGGGGGACGCATTACCCCATATCTCCCCAAGCTTTAGCCCATGGCGATCAGTATATGCAATTCACTAGAAGATTCCCGGAAGACAAAAATGTTGAAACCTGGACAGAGATGATTCGCTCCTTGTGTCTAGAACTTGCCATTAAACCGAATGATATCGATCATTATTTCATGACCCAGATCAACATAAATAGCATTTATGGAACAATGGATGCCCTCAACCTCGATCGCCGCAAAGCCTATACAATCATGGATAGATTTGCGTATACCGGTGCGGCGTGCATCCCCATGGCTATCGATGAAGCGGTTCAGGACGGAACGCTGAAAAGAAATGACTTAATCCTCCTGATCACCTCAGGCGGAGGACTCTCTTTTACCGCCGCCGTATTTCGCTATTGAGGTGGGGGAGAAGGTGGGCATGACGAGAATCTCGCACTTTTTCTTATCTAACTGGAGTTTGGAGTTTCAGATCGCCCCGGCCGGTAGGTGAATTTTAGGGGGGGGGTAACCTGAAAAAAATACAAAAAAATATTGACATAGCTGCCAAGGTGCGGCAGCCGCGCTTTCTAAGGAAAGCGCGGCCTTCAGAAGAGAACAACTTCACTCTTCTGGAGGCCGCCATGGGCAACAAGGGATATGGCAGTATCCCCGGGACCCTGTTTGAATGTATCACATTCCTTGCCAGGGCTCTACCGGTACGTTCCGTTCCAACCTTTATCGAACTGCTGATCGGTGCCATGCTCACCCAGACCGGGTTTGTTACCGGAGCCTGGCTGGCGATCAGACCGCGACGCAGTTGGAGCGCCTATTACAAATGGCTCCAGGAAGGCAAGTGGTCCTGGGTCGCTCTTGGGGTGCAGATGGCCCGGATGGTGGTGACCTTCTTTCTCCAACTGGTCTGGTTCCTGATCATTGACGACACCTTCGTCTACCGAGCCTCCCGGAAGGCGCCGGGAAGCGGAATCTATCACCAGCACGGCAACAAGGCCAATCGACCCCAGTATGCACGTGGCCAATGCTGGGTGAGCATGGCCCTGTCGGTAACCAGGGGCAAAAAGCACTCGGCGATCCCTTTGCTCTCCCGGCTGATGCGCACCGACGGCAACACCGGCAAGCTCGATGCGGCCAAGGTCCTGCTCAAGACCGTGGCACGGGTGTTCACCGGCAAAAAGGTCTGCCTCCTGGTGGACAGTTGGTATATGAAGTACCCTTTGATCTCCTTTGTCCTGGCCCTTGGTTTTCAGGTGATCGGCCAGGTCCGACGGGATACGGTGCTGTACGCGCTCCCCGTAGCCACCGGCAAACGGGGGCGACCGGCCAAGTATGGCGACAAATATACCCCGGAGGTGGTTGCTCTCTTGCCGGAGGTGCGCCATTGGGTGTTCCTCTACGGCAAGTGGCAATGGGTGCGCTACCGGAGTGCTGTCTGCCTGGCTAAATTCCTTCGCGGCCATCGGGTCAGGGCCGTGTGGATGCAGTTCGAAGACGAGGATGGCGAGCTCAGTAAGCCACGCCTGCTCATCTCCACCAACAGTAAGCTGAGTGCAGACGAGGTGTTCAAGTTCTACGCACGCCGCTGGGCCATCGAAGACCTCTTCAACCAGATGAAGAACGGTTGGGGCTGGCGCGAGGCCTGGCAGCAGTCCCGCCAAGTGCTGCACCGCTGGACTCAGATCCTTTCGGCCGCCTATGCCCTGCCGCAACTGCTGAGCATGTATTGCAGCGAGCAGATGCACGGACTGCTGCAACTGACGCCATGGCGGAAAAAGGCCCCGGTGACCGCCGGCCAGATTCGCTTGGGACTACGGATGTTTTTCAGCCATGTCCGGGTTCGGGACTGGTGGAACCCGACATGCCGAAAATTCGAACCCGGTTCACCCCTTGGGAAATCGGGCAATACTGCCGATTCAGGAAAAAAGTCCAGGAAACGGAGAGAAAGGAACAATAGGGTAACTCATCCGGCACCGCCATCGTGACGGTGGCTTAACCATGAAACTCCAAACTCCAGTTATCTAAGAAACTTCTTTTAACAAAAAATATTCAACGAAAATTATTAAAATCAACAAATTAGCGAAATCCCATGAATGGCTATAAAAATAAGGCTTGCCATTCAAGACGACTGGTCATATTATAAAAATCATCATGAAACAGCGAGACGAAAACAAACAACATATTATCCGTAAGGGGCTCAAAGCATTGTACCAAAAAGGGTATAACGCGACTGGTGTGCAGGAAATAGCCAACGCCGCTGAAATCCCCAAAGGTTCTTTTTATAATTACTTCAAAAATAAAGAAGACTTCGCAGTAGAAGCTATGCGTCTTTTCACAGAGCGAGAGCTTGAGATGACGAGACAAGTTCTGTTAGATGATAGCCTGCCTCCCCTCGAAAGAGTTAAGCGACTTTATCGAAATAAAATTAAATATTTATCATCAAAAGGCGGATTCTCTCTCGGTTGTTTTCTGTGTAACATCACCTTGGAAATGGCTGATGTAAGTGAAACTATCGCCTTGGAGGCCACTAGATGCTTTAAGAAAGAATATGCACCACTTCTCACATGCCTTGAGCAGGCCCAGGAAGAGGGATCGTTGGCTGAGTCAACTGATCTAGATCTCCTGGTGAGTCTTATTCGAAACTGCTGGCTCGGTGCGCTGGTGATCATGAAAGCCAACAAATCGGCACAACCTCTGGACGAGTTTCAGACACTTCTAGATGAGATGCTCAAAAACGCAGCAATCTCATAAAAATACTTGCCCTTAGTAAACGCCTTTATTTTGTAAAATTTGTACAAACGCTTTAAAGACGACTGGTCATATTAGGCGCTTTTTTACAAGTCCTGCACACTGCGGTGAACAGGATAGAACTCAAGAACACAAAGTCGGGCAGCAACAACTAAAACCAAGACGACTGGTCATATTGAACCAGCCAAGGAGCATTCCATGAAAAACATCACGTTCAAGGCAATGATAGTCACCGAAACCGATGACAAACAATTCATCCGTGAAATCAAAGAAAAAAACATTACAGACCTTCCCGAGGGCGAGGTGTTGATCAAGGTGCATTACTCATCGCTCAACTACAAGGATGCCCTTTCAGCCTCAGGCAACAAAGGCGTCACCAGAAAATACCCCCATACTCCTGGGGTTGATGCGGCAGGCGTGGTTGTTGAGAGCAGCGACAGCACCTTTAAACCAGGCGATGAGGTGCTTGTGACCGGATATGACCTGGGTATGAATACCTCCGGAGGTTATGAGGAATATATTCGGGTTCCCGCTAACTGGGTGGTTCGTCTTCCGGAAAATTTAAGTCTTCGGGAGAGTATGATCTACGGGACCGCCGGCTTCACGGCCGCTCTCTCCTGCTACAAGCTTATCAACAATGGTGTCACACCGGGTACGGGACCAGTCCTGGTCACGGGGGCAACCGGTGGGGTTGGCAGTATCGCTGTCTCTATTCTGGTGAAAAGTGGCTACGAAGTCGTTGCGGTTAACGGCATTGTTGATGAAAAAGACTATCTACTGGGGCTCGGCGCCAAAGAAGTGATTTCCATTGAAGAGGCCAACGATAAAAGTGGTCGTCCCTTGTTAAAGCCGCGCTGGGCAGGCGCCATTGATACTGTTGCGGGCAACATTCTTGCTTCTGCTATCAAAACAACTAAGTACGGTGGCACTGTAACCTGTTGTGGCAATGTTGGATCAGCAGAACTTGTTTCATCCATTTATCCTTTCATCCTCAATGGTGTGAGCTTATTAGGCATCGATTCGGTCAATTGTCCCGTGGATCTACGATTAAAAGTTTGGAATAAAATCGCCTCAGATTGGAAACTCGACCACTTAGAAAAAATCACAACCGAGCTGCCATCTTTGGAATCCCTCGATGAAAGAATTGGCCTAATTCTTAAAGGAAAAAATAAAGGGCGGGCAATTGTAAAAATATCATGATTGTTCCATTTCCAAATTTTGGAAACCAGCCAACGTGAAAACAAAAAGGAGCTATTTGAATAATTGGATAGCTCCTTTTCCTTGGGATAGATCAAAAATTTTTAAAAATTGACGTGGCCCTGGATTATTTATAAGCAAAATCAGGGCACCATTAAGCTTATGTTTGCGGGTTGTAGGCACATTTTAGTGCAGTGCCGGAGAAAATATCACGCAATTTCAATGTGATAAAATTTTACGCGTGGTGAAAATCTCAAAATCTGTGGGCACACGCGAAGCGATATTTCAGTTGAAATACGCGAATTAACACGCTAACGTGGTGGGCAGTCATGTATCTGCGAACCACGAAACGAAAAAACAAGAACGGCACCGTTACCGAGTATCTCCAGCTCGCCCACAACGAGCGCAATCCGGAGACCAACTCCACCGTTGCCCGCATCATCCACAGCTTCGGACGCGCCGATCAGCTCGACCGTGAGGCCTTGGTGCGGCTCGCCCGATCTATAGCCAGAGTCTGCGGGGTAACCATTGTTGACCCCGCTGGTAGCGAGGAGGCTCAAGGTGGTGGACTGCCCGACGATCTTGAGATCCTGCGCACAGTGGAACTCGGCACAGTGCTGGTCATCGAAACCCTTTGGGAGCGGTTGGGTATCGGCAAAGCGCTGCGGTCTCTGCTGGACAAAGGCAAGTATGCCGTTGCCTATGACCAGGCCCTGCTGGCCATGACCGCCAATCGTCTCTGCGCACCGGAATCCAAACTCGGTGTTTGGGATCGGTGGCTGGAGCAGGTCCATCTGCCCAAATGCCAAGGCCTGAAACTGCGGCAGATGTACGAGGCGATGGATTTCCTCCACAAGCATATCGACGCGGTAGAGGAAGCAGTCTTTTTTCAGACCGCCAACTTGTTCAACCTCTCGGTTGATCTGATCTTTTACGATACGACGACGGCTTCATTCTCCATTGATTACGAGGACGAGGCCGATGAAAACGACGGTCTGCGTCAGTACGGCCACTCCAAGGAGGGCACGTGGACGCCGCAAATCGTGGTCGCCCTGGCGGTTACCCGGGAAGGGCTGCCGGTGAAAAGCTGGATTTTTCCCGGTAACACGGCGGATGTATCCACGATCAAACGCATCAGAAAGGACCTACGAGGCTGGAACCTCGGTCGAGCGCTGTTCGTGGCCGACTCGGGTATGAATTCCTCCGCTAACCGGGAAGAGCTTGCACGGGCCTGTGGCAAATACCTGCTGGCCCCCCGCATGGCGACGGTTGCCGAAATCAAGAAAGAGGTCCTGTCCCAACCCGGTCGTTTCACCACCTTCACCGACAACCTGCAAGCCAAGGAGGTTGTTATCGGCGATGGCGAGCGACGGCGGCGATACATCCTCTGCTTCAACCCAAAGGAAGCAGAGCGGCAACGAATACATCGAGAAGAGATCGTCGGCATGCTCGAAGAGGAGCTTGCCAACCATAAGGACCGTAATGCTTCTACCCAATGGGCAGTCGAACTGCTGGCCTCAAAACGATACAAGCGGTACCTGACAACAACCGAGGCCGGTAAAATTCGCCTGGACCGAGCAGCCATCACCGAGGCCAAACGCTACGACGGCAAGTGGGTGCTGGAAACCAACGATGACACCATCAGCCTTGAAGATGCGGCCCTTGGCTACAAAGGACTTTTGGTTATCGAGCGGTGTTTCCGCTCCCTCAAGCGTACCCAGATCAAAATGATGCCTATGTATCATTGGGCCGCACGGCGCATCGAAACGCATGTAAAAATCTGTGTTCTGGCGCTGCTCATAGAGCGCGTTGCGGAACGTGAGTGCGGGGAGCCCTGGTCCCGGATACGGCGCAACTTAGCCAAACTTCAAGCCACTGAGTTTCAAAACGACCAGCACAGTTTTTTTCAGATTAATTCAGCGCCGGAAGCCTGTCGTGAACTGATGAAAAAACTTGTAACTCCGCTACCGACCAAAATTTTTGGCATTAAGCCCCTTGAAAAATAAGTGCAATACCTGTGGGCACACGCCAAAATCGGCACCACCCGCCAACGCCCACCAGGCAAGGCTTTGCGGCTAGGCGTGTTCCACAACCCGTAAACCCAGGTTAAGATGGATACCGGCAGTCTCAATCTGCTCTACGCTGGCAAGACTTGAGATTCTTCCTGATTATCCTTGATGGAGTGAGTCAAAATTCAAATCAGTCATAACCTGCAGAGAGAGCTTGATTCGAAATTAAAAAAAATAGTGCGTCACCTAATTCCGAGAACGGTTCCTTCTTTTCGTAGTGTGAGATTTTTCTCGGGTGAGCGGTGGTCAAACTTCTCGCAGCTGTTTCTTGACTGTTCATTCATTTTCCCTGTTCGGTTCAATCACTGTCGGCATCCTTTTCGGTACGGTTACGTCCAAGATGTTTGGCCCGATACATGGTCTGGTCGGCGCGCGCTAGCAGTTGATCTCTTGGCTCTCCAGTGTGGCGTTGCACGACTCCCAGGCTGGCCTGGACCGAGATTTCCTCAACTCCCCACACCACGGTCTCCCGTTCAATCGTGGTTCGGATCTTTTCCGCGAGCTGCCAGGCTGCGTCGAGATTGCAGCATTTCAGTACCACCAAGAATTCCTCCCCACCCCAGCGGCAGACGATGTCGGACTCGCGCAAACAGGACTGGATCAGCCGGCTGCAGGCGATGAGTACCAGGTCGCCAGCTTGATGGCCAAAGCGGTCGTTGATCGCTTTGAAATGATCGATATCGAGGAGAATGACCGAGAGATCCAATGCGTTGCGGGTCGCCTCGCTCAACGCCTGTTGGAACAGTGTCTCGCCGGAGTGGCGGTTGAAGAGGCCGGTCAGTTTATCGGAGGTAGCCAAGCGTTCCAGGCGGCACTGGTAGTGGGAGATGGTCCGCTGGACCACTACGAGGATGATCAGGCCAATGATCAGCCCCAGGGCAAGGTTGATCAGCAGGGTGCGGCGCAGCATTTCCATTTCCGGTGCCAAGGATTGTTCGACCAGCAAATACCAACCGAGTTCCTTGACATACCGGGTATCGACGATAAAAGTTTGACCGTCGCGCTCGTAGCTAAACGAACCATGTTCCTGTTTGAGGATTGTTGGGGCGATCTCCCGCAATCCTTCGATCTGATCCAGAATTGTGGGGAGGCGGTCGTTGTTGGCGGAAAAGGTGACCATGCCCTTGGCATCGACAAAAAAGATATGTCGCCGATAGCGCTGTTCGTAGGCGGCGAGCAGTTGGGTGACCGAGGAGACCGACAAGCCGCAGCCGGTAGCACCAATGTAGTTGCCGTCGTAGTCGTGGACCTGGTGGTTGATGAAGATGGTCATGGCGTCTCTGTTGGCCATATCCCGGTCGACATTAAGCTCGTAGGGCGCATCCATTGAACGTACTCGGTAATACCAGACGTCGCGGGGTTCTTCGGGGCTGACCTGCTTGAGGATGCCCTCGGCATGGTAGTAGATATAGCTTCGGTCGGAGACAAAAAAGCTGGTGATAGTCTGGTACTTGCTCTTCACCTCGGCCAGATAGCGGGTCATCCGGCCAACATCCTGTTCTCCCGCAAGGACCCAATCACGGAGAAAGGTATCCGAGGCCATCATCGAGGCAATGAAGATCGGCCGCACCAGATCCTTTTGGATTTCCGAATAGATATTGTCACCGGTCAGGGGGAGGATAGATTCACTGAGACCCCGTTTCAGCAGGGTGACCGAGACGGTGTAGCTGACCAGGGAGGTGGCGAGGAAACCGACGATGAGCAATAGGCTGATCAGGGTGGCGAAGCGATGTTTGGCGGGCATTCGGGTTTATTGTCCTTGAGAAAGGGAAAGGCGACCTGCTTCACCCCGGAGAGGTGGGGCTGATTTTCTGGACAGAATCAGGGCTTATTTAAGGTGGATACTGGCATTTTCAATCTGTTTTTCGTAGGCAAGGTTTGAGGTTATTCCTGACAAGGAGCGATCTGGCCGACAGGCTTTTCTGTATTATCCGTCCCGGAAATACTGCTTCCTTCCTTGGGCCAATGAGTTATTAATTTGCGGACTTCTCGCCCCAGTGGTCCGTGGTCAGGCACTCTGCCAGGCATCACTACCGCGATTTATTAAACAGCAAACGAACTCGGTGAAAGCTACCCGAGAGGTTAAGCCAAACGCCAAAATTCTTCGGCTAAATTGAGTTTGTCAATCTTGAGTTTGACTATTCCTTCGATACCATACAACATGAGGGTTACCTCTATTAGGTTTTGATTATTTTTTCGAACTATAATCAAATCTGGCAATCCTTACTTTTTCGACTGAGGCTTCAGGTCAAATTGACACTATCGCATGTACGAAAAGGTGTGACATGAAAAACTCTGTTCACCATCTTTCATCCGCCAATCCCCACCCAGGACAAGACATCGAACCCTTTCTCTTGCGTGCTATCCACATTTGTTCTGCACTAACTGAATACCATAAACATGGGGTTCCTCACTCCAATGTGACACCGAGCACAATTCTTGTCTCTTCTGACACTGACCATGTCGTACTTGTGCCAGCCCTGTCCCACGGGCAGCCAGCTTCCCGTGAAGAGAGCTTTTTTCCCTTGGGCGTTGCAGATGAACCATTGGCATACATCGCGCCTGAACGAATTCGGAGTTTGCACCAAGAACTCGATTTTAAAGCTGATCTGTATTCGTTGGGCGTCGTTTTCTATGAACTGCTGACCGGTTGCCTGCCCTTTACGGCAAAAGATCCGCTGGAATGGGCCCATTGTCATATTGCCAGAATGCCTAAATCACCCACTGAGGTCCTCGACACCATCCCCTCGCTTCTGTCAGACATTGTCATGAAACTGCTGAACAAGGAGGCCGAAAATCGTTACCAATCCGTTAATGGACTCCAGCGCGATCTTGAGCGATGCATGACCCAGTTGCGGCATATCGGCCACCTCACACCTTTTGCCTTGGGGGAAGCCGACACTATCGAGCAATTATACATTCCCCATCGCCTGTACGGACGAGAAAAGGAACTGGCGATGTTGCTTCAGGGGTTCGAGCGGGTTGCCGAGCATGGCCTCCCCTCATTGTTCCTGATTTCCGGGTACTCCGGCATCGGCAAGACCTCACTGGTGAGGGAGCTTGACAGGTCTGTGCTGCGCAAGCAGGGATATTTTCTTTGTGGTAAGTTCGATCAATACAAAAGAAATATCCCCTATGCCACAATCATCGAGGCGTTCGCCGAACTCATTCGTCAGATCCTTACCGAACGCGAGGAAATCCTGATGAAATGGCGGATTCGGTTATGGAATGCTCTCGGCGTCAATGGCCAACTAATTGTCGACATCCTGCCCCAGCTCGAACATATCATCGGTAAGCAGCCATCAGTGGCCGAACTACCGATGAACGAGGCGGAAAACCGTTTCAAGTCGATCTTCCGTAAATTCGTGGGGGTCTTTGCCGATACCTACCATCCCCTGGTCCTGTTTCTCGACGACCTCCATTGGGCCGATTCCGCCAGCCTGAGCTTAATAGAATATCTGCTCACCGACCAACAAACGAAAAATTTGCTTCTGATCGGCGCTTATCGCGATAACGAAGTCGGCCCGTCCCATCCACTGCTACCGAAAATCGAGGCCATCAGAGCGACCGGTTGCACGGTCACGACCATCCAGTTGCAACCACTCTCCTTTACCCATTTATGCCACCTCTTGGCCGATACGTTCCATTCCAACCAGGCCCAGGTCGATTCCTTGGCCCGACTGGTTTATGAAAAAACCGGAGGCAACGCCTTTTTCACCATCCAATTTCTGCGTACGCTGCACGGTGAACATCTGGTTGGGATCGACAACAAAACGCATGTCTGGAACTGGGATATTGAAACCATCAGGACCAAAGGTTATGCCGACAATGTGGTCGACCTCATGGTCGGCAACCTGAAAAAGCTGCATCCGAAAACCCAACGCCTCCTCAGTATCGCTAGCTGTATCGGCAACACCTTTGCCCATACCATCCTGGCATCGGTTAGCCCCTGCTCCGAGCAGGAAATTCAGGACCGGATCCGAGAGGCAATCCAGGTTGGTCTAGTACTTCCAGGCATAACGGGCTTGACCTCCGCCTTTCTCCACGACCGGGTACAACAATCGGCCTATTCGCTTATTCCCGCAGATCAACGATCTGCCATGCATCGCGATATCGGTAGGCAAATGCTTGCCTCCACGCCGGTTGAACTTATCGAGGAACGAATTTTTGACATCGTTAACCAGTTTCACCTCGGCGGCGATGAAATTGTCGAGCAAGACGAACGATTCCGAGTTGCCGACCTCTGCCTACTCGCGGGACGGAAATCTGCAATATCCTCGGCTCATGAATTAGCTTTTTCCTATTTTGCCATGGGCATAATGTTCATTGACGAGGCTGGCTGGCACAGCCACTACAGGCTGATGTACGACCTCCACAGGGAATTGGCCATTTCCCTGTACGTCAATAGCAACTACGCTGCGTCCCAACACCAAATCGAGACCCTGCTTACACGGGCGCAATCGGACCTTGAACGGGCACAGTTGCATAACATCCTTATCGTTCAACACACCTTGACCGGACGTTACGGTGACGCCATCCAAACCGGGAAGCAGGCCCTTGCACTCCTTGATATACATCTCTCACTGACCCGACCCAAAGAGGAACTCTCCGAACAGTTTGTCCGTTACACCACGATTCTCGGCGAACGATCCATCGAATCCCTGGCGATGGAACCGGAAATGTCCGATCCCGTTAACCAAATCGCCTTGGAACTCTTGGCAAATTTGGTGGTACCCTCCCGCTATACCGACAACACACTGTTTGCTCTGATCAGCCTGCACAACGTCAACCTTTCGTTGAAACACGGGCCCGCCCCCAAATCGACCGTCGGTTATACTGCTTTTGGGATGTACCTCAATTCAACCCTGAATCGCTACGAGGAAGCCTTTGCCTTCGGGAAATTGGCGCTCAGCATCAGCGAACGCTTCAACGCACCGGCCCAAAAATGCCAAAGCTGTTTTATGATCGGCCATTATTTGAGCCATTGGGTGCAACCGCTCAAAAATTCGGATGACTTCAACGAGCAAGGCATTGGCGCTGGACTCGCCTCGGGTGAAATGCAATGGACCGGCTACACCATGGCCTACAAACTCTTTCAACCCTTTTATCGGGGGGAGCGACTGGCCATTATCCGGGAAGCAATTCCCGAATTACTCTCGTTTACCAGTAAAACCAAGAACCAATGGGCCACCGATACCCTTTTAGGCCTCAGATTAGCGGTTACCGCACTCGATCAGGAGAACGGTAGCGGATTGCTTGCCGCTACGGAAAGCGAAACAGGAGAAATTGCCGGAGAAGCCGAGTTTATCGCCGCATGCCAGAAAAACCGCAGCTATGGCGCCTTGGGCCGTTTTCACGTGCTCAAAGCACAGATCCTCTTGCTGTTTGGTCGATTTGCCGAGGCACGTCTGGCGATCGACGCCGCCCAAGATATGCTGGGCTATTTTTCCAGCTCTGTTTCAGTGGTCGCACTGAACTTGTACTCCTCCTTGCAGCTTGCGGCCTCCTATAACCAAGCCACCGAATTGGAACGCAATGAAATCCTGCCCCTCATCAACAACAACCAGGCGCAATTGGCGTTGTGGAAGACTCATTGTCCCGAAAATTTTAGTCATCTCCACACGTTGGTCGAAGCCGAAACCGCTCGACTGGCAGGTAAGGAGTTTGCGGCAGGCCGTCTCTACGACATAGCCATTGAGGAGGCTGCAGAGCAAGGATTCATCCAGGATGAGGGGCTGGCCAACGAACTCGCCGCCGGTTTTTACCTCGAAAATGGCTTCAACATCATTGCCCAAGCCTACTTGCGCAAGGCCCGGGGCTGCTACGCCCGTTGGGGAGCAAACGGCAAAGTCCGGCAAATGGAAACGCTCTTCCCCGAAATTTGCACAAACGATTTACCGACCTCGCGAGAAAGTGAATCGATCTTGAACATCAACGCCCTTGATGCCCTCTCAGTGATCAAGGCCTCGCAGGCGATTTCAAGCGAAATCGTTATCATCGATCTGGTTCAGGTCCTGATGCAAACTGTGCTAGAAAACGCCGGAGCCCAACGAGGTTTTCTCATCTGCGAGCGCGACACGGGGCTTGTCATTGAAGCCGAGGCCTGGATTGAAAGTGGCGCGATCAAAATCCAAAGGCCGCAACAAATCCGAAATGTCGACGATACCATTTTGCCACTCTCCCTGCTTAACTATGTCAAGCGAAGTCACGATCGGCTCATCCTCGATGACGCCTCAACAGACCACGCCTACTCCCAAGATGCTTATATTGCCAGGGTTAAACCACTCTCCCTGCTTTGTCTTCCGGTGATGCGTCAGGCACGACTCCTTGGCATGCTCTATCTGGAAAATAACTTGATGCGCGGCGCCTTTTCTCCTCAGCGGATTGCTCTTCTGGAATTGTTGACCGCGCAGGCTGCCATCTCACTGGAAAATGCCGCTCTCTACCAGGAACGGCAGCGGGTCGAAGAGGCCTTGCGGCAATCGGAAGAAAAATATCGTACCATCTTCGACAGTTCAGGTACTGCGCTCATTTTTATCGAAGACGATATGACCATTGCTATGGCCAACAAAGAATTCGAGCTTCTGACCGGATTCAAGAAGGAAGAAATCGAAGGCCGCATGCCATGGAGCAAACTGGTAGCCGACCCCGACGATCTCCAACGGATGATGAAATATCACACACTGCGCCGGACCAATCCCGGCGTCGCCCCACAAACCTACGAATGCCGCTTACATGGCCCAAACGGAAGAGCCTTTGACGCAATCGCAACTGTCACTCTCTTACCCGGTACGCGGCAAAGCCTCGCCGCCATTCTCGACATCAGCAAACTCAAGCAGGCAGAGGCAGAGCATTTGCGTCTGGTGACCGCCATCGAACAGAGCTCTGAGGCGGTCTTCATCACCGATACCAATTTTACCATCCTCTACGCCAATCCCGCCTTTGAACGAATGTGCGGTTACGACCGCCGCGAAACCATCGGACTGCGTGCCAATATTTTGGAAAACAAGAGACACGACCGGTCGTTCTATCGGTCCATCCGCAAAACCCTGGAGGAAGGAAAGGTCTGGTCCGGGCAGATGACCTGCACCAAAAAAGACGGGACAGTCTACGAAGCGGAAGTGGCCTCATCACCGGTTCGGGACAAGAGCGGCAAGATCATAAATTATGTCAGCACCCACAAGGACATCACCCATGAAATGCGTTTGGAAGAAGAGCTGCGCCAATCCCAAAAAATGGAAGCTATCGGCACCCTGGCCGGCGGCATCGCTCACGATTTCAACAACATTCTCGCTGCAATCATGGGCAACGCCGAGCTACTCCAACGGAGTCATCCAGTAAATTCCCGGGAGCAGCAGCGCCTGGGTCAGCTCCTTTCCTCCTGCAATCGGGCGGCCGACCTTGTGCAACAGATTCTCACCTTCAGCCGAAAATCGAAACAGGAAAGGAAACCACTTCATATCATACCCCTCATCCGGGAAACGCTTAAGCTCTTGAGATCGACGCTTCCGACCAACATTGAAATCAAACGGTCTTTTACGTGCCATCCCGATGAGGACATTATCCTTGCCGATGCAACCCAAGTCCACCAGATTCTCATGAATCTCTGCACCAACGCCGCACACGCCATCGGCCCCAACAGCGGCACCTTGGAGATTACAGTCTCGCCGAAGGAATTGAGCAGGGACACGATTGTCAGTTTTTATCCCGGCTTGTCTTCCGGTCGGCATATCTGCCTGACGGTAAGCGATTCTGGACCGGGAATCGCCCCGGACTTACTCCAGCGTATTTTTGATCCCTATTTTACCACTAAGGAAGTTGGCAAAGGGACTGGACTCGGCTTGGCAGTGGTTAAGGGCATAGTTGCCAGCTACAATGGATCGATCACAGTATCCAGCGAACCTGGTTCCGGTACCACCTTTACCTTGTTGTTTCCTATGGAAAGCAGAGGTCATGCCGAACGGCTCCCCTCTGGACCAAGCACCTTAAGAACTGGCAAAGGCCGCATTCTGTTGGTCGACGATGAGGAGATGCTGCTCCAGGTGGGTGGCGATATATTGGAATCCCTAGGATACGAAGTATTCCCCATGGCCAGCAGCCAGGAGGCATTAGATCTCTTCTTTAACCGTCCCGGCGATTTCGATCTCGTAATGACCGACATGACGATGCCCGGTTTGTCCGGCAAAGACCTGGCCGCTAAAATTTTGGCCGTCCGCCCCAACATCCCGATTGTTCTATGCACCGGTTTCAGTAATTTTATCAGTGAACAAGAGGCCGAAACACTAGGAATCCGTACGTTTATTCATAAGCCATATACCGTTGCAACCCTGGCCAAGGCTATCGAATCCTCCTTGAGGGAGTCGTGATTATTGGACAAGATAAAATCATGATTTATGTGATAACTGGCAGTAAAAAGGTATCGCAACTCATTGCTGTCTCATAAATTTTCCCAGATCATTCTTTGCGGAGAATCAACTGGTTGAGAGGGGGGAGGCCTAAAAAGTCCTACCAAATTCCTCCTGGCAAAGAGATTGAGCTGCAACAATCGAAGAATCTGTTGCATGGATATACCTAATTTTGCTTTAAAATTGAGGTAGGCAACTAAGAGATACACGCACAGGGCGATCCATATCTGGGTCAGGACGGCATTGCTTGAAGTGCCCAGAAACGTCTTGATCTTCAGGTTCTGCTTGATCCACTTGAAGAAGAGTTCTATCTGCCAAAGCTCTTTGTAAATGTCTGCGATCTCCTTGGCTTTCAGGTGGTGGGCATTGGTGACAAAGCGATACTCAACCCCAGTTTCCGCATCGGTATAGGCAATCAACCTAAGCGGGGCTTTAACGCCTTTGAGTTTGATGGCTTGGTCGTTGGTGACACCAGGGCTTTTTCGTCCGGCCCGTTTGAGCAAATACTGGATGTCAGCGTTGCTCTTGAGCCGGGTGACAAAGTAGATCGAATTTATGGTGAGTTCGTTGTACCAGGCATAATCGGTAAATCAGCGGTCAAAGCAGATAAAGGATCCCTTCGGAAGCTTGAGCGTTTTAGCCCAGTTGATCTCATGCACTTTACCGGTGGTCATGTCCATAAATGCGGGGATATAGCCACCTGCGTCCAGTCCCATGTGCAACTTGATGGCACCTTTTTTCTGGCGGAACTCAGCCCAAGGAAACACGGACAAACAAAGATTGATCACGGTTGCATCCAAGAGATAGAGTTTACCTTGAAATGAAAATTTATGTTTAGGGCCAGCCAATTGGCTACGATTCAGCAGCCTGGAGAACAGCAGTTGATACAGGGAAGCCGGTTGTTTGGCATTCACCCGAGCCAGGGTTGCCTTGGACGTATTCTTCATACCGAGGTGGTAGAGTCGCTTTCCTTGAGCCTTCAAGTTGTCGGTGATATCCCGCAGGCTTTTTCTCCCCGATAACTGCCCAACCAGCATAGCCAGAAACTGACTCCAACGATTATATGAACGAAATTTTTATCCTGCATGATGCTCTTTGGCAAGAGCGTCAAATTCATATCTCGGTAAAAATGCAATCAGTTGCTTCAGCACTGTTTCGCTATGGGCCATGGCTCGGATCAATGCCGTTGACTTAAGGGTTTCTCGGTGCAAAAAACACCAACCATTTGAATTTACAGTTTATTTATAGACGCGGCAATGTTATTATTCCCGTAACCAATTAATATTTCGACAAAAAATTAAATTCAGGAGAACATTGGCAATGAAGTTGCAGTGAAAATTGTGTGCCAATTGGCTGTGATAGCGGCAAAAACGAAACATATTATTCACTGGAGTTCATTTCCCGTTTTCTTCCTCAAAGCAGGCAGGATATCGACGCCTCTTTTAATGGCGAGGATTTCACCCGAAACCGCAAATTGCCACTGGCCATCACTCTTGCCCTGCTTGTCAATATGGTCAGGCCCGGTAAGCGTTTTGGGTACCAGGAAGTAATCAACCGGTTTTTCAGTGACACCGGTTTGGCGCATGAGAAAGGCCTCTCTCCACCGGACAAGGCCGCCTTTTTCCGAGCAAGGAAGAAGGTGCCCTTCGATGTTTTCAGCGGCCTTTTCAAGAATGCCGTTGAAAAAGCGAATAGCCTCGCTTCGAGTTGCGGTGGCGCAAGATGGAATGATTTTCGCCTTGTCGCCATCGATGGCACGAAAAAGAATGTGCCACATAGTGAGGAATTAGCGCAAACATTCGGCGTTCCCCATGGCGCCCATTATCCACAGCTCCTCTCATGCGCGCTTTTCGATGTTTTGCTCAAGATCCCCCTCAACCTTATGTGGGGTGCGCATGACGTTAGCGAGAGGACCATGGCTGTGGAATTGATCAAAGACCTCGGCCCGGGTGATCTGCTCCTGCTTGACCGGGGATATCCCGGCTTCGAACTCTTTGAAAATTTGCTGAGGCAGGGCAGCGACTTTCTCGTACGCCTGCCGGACAACGGTTTGTTCAAGCCTGTCACCGAGTTTCTTGCCCAGGGACATCGGGATGGCATCGTAACCCTGCATCCTTCCCAGGAATTGGTCCGTCAGCGGCATAGCCGTCAGGCTAAGCCATGGCAGTATTGATTATGTCGAACCAATAAGGATTTATACGAACCGCGCAGCAGTCGTCTTCAATCCTTTGTTCAAGGAGCCGCGGGCTGAAAAAAAACAAAGACAAGATCGAGTATGGTCGTTTGTGGCGAGGTGGGTACCCGCTTGGCAGCGGAGCGATCGAAAGTGCCAATAAGTTCATCAGCAATATCCGCCTCAAGAGATCCGGGCCTGGTGGAAAGTCGATTACGTAAACAATAGGGAGCATCCGACAGTTATGGGATTTAAAGGATCGCCACTATACAAAGGGGCTGCATCCCATAGCCGTCAGGCGAAGCCATGGCGGCATTGATTATGCCGCACATGGTATTGGCTCCCCTTCGATTCTCAAGATAAAAATGCCTTGAACAATTTCCGGAGAATAGTTTCCATTTTTTCTCTTCTCCAACAAATGTTTCCGGCAACTCAGCTCGAGAAACTTTTTTAACAAATTGGTCACAGCTTCTATTCCGGTGAAAAATGCCTCTTTGAACCGGCCAAGAGATCTTATCCAGGTCTTTAAAGCTTTGTAGAAACTGAGATTTTTACCGTACAGCCCGCGCATGAGGTTATGCGTTATCCATAACATGTTCAGGCTGAGTACAATAATGAATAATTTCGAGTAAATATAGCATTCAAGGCGTTCCTTTTTCACCTTTTTGACCTTGTCGATTTTCCACAGTGATTTCCAGGTCTTAAAGACAAGCTCGATTTGCCAGCGCAACGTGTATGCCTTCCACGCATTTTCAATATCAAGCAACTCCTCTGAGGCGGAGGTGATGAACAGATTGAGCCTTGCTCGGGCTTTGAATTCTTTCCCTATTTGCCGCCCTTTCTTTTGGGCATTCAGGTTGGCCTTGCGCATTCGTTCCTGGTAGACGCTTTCAGGTAACAGATAAACAAAGAGGCGAACCTCTAATGTCAGATCCCGGTCAAGGAATACTCTGTCTTCAATTTTTTCAATTCCTGCATCGGTCATGGCTCGAACAATCCGGGAAAAATTCAGCTCAAGCTTTTTCTTGCCTCGAAGTTGATACACCTGCTTGTTGGCCTGCAGGCGGCACAAAAAGTCACCAAGGTTCTGCAAGATGCCTCGCAATGCAGATATATGCATGTAAGCGAGGTCGCGAATAACAAGGTCACCTTCTCTGACAACATCAATGGTCAGCGTTGAATTGGTTGCATCCTGGTCGTTAAACGCATTCAGGTGTCACCGCCGATCTGAAACGAACCCACCCGCCGACGAAAAACTGCCCCACCATACCGGTGTTTCCGTCTGAGAATCCACCGATTTAAAACCCCACTTTTTGCTTTATTCTTCGTTTGTTCCTTTTCTTCTTAAGTATTGTTTCATCTCCAATGCCGGGAGGGAACAATGCCACGTCTGAAAAAGCGTCCTTGTCGAATCTGTCGAAAATGGTTCACGCCTGATCCAAGGGTCGGGGATCGGCAGAAAACCTGTGGTAATCCTGAGTGCATGAAAAAATGGCATGCCAAAAAATGCGCTGAATGGAATCGAAAGAATCGCACCTGTGCTCAGGAGAATTATTTGTACGAAAAGCTGGCGCGTGCGACCAAACAAAGCTATGGCGGCAAAAAGGCATTGCCTGCAGACGCTCCGGTCAAACCTCCTCCCGCTTTTTTTCCCCAACTTCCCCGTTGTCTCATTCAAGAGGTGATGGGGGTGCAACAATTCGTAATCATAGAACATATCTCGCACCAACTCTTCAAGGCCGTTCAAGAGGTGATAAGTATCCAACACGCTGAAAATACAAGAGCTCCATCACGACTTCTCCATTGATGCCGCTAAGAGGCGATGGCGTGTGCCGCAGATAATGAGCTATGAAGAGGCATCATTTTTTGCACAGGAGGCACCATGTCAACCTCACCCATATCCACCGCTGATATTCTTGAACTTTCCCTGGATAAAATTGGAGAAAGATTCGCTCCCCTGCGGATCGTCAATCCGGCAGCCGACAGCGCCATGCTTCAGTCTGTGGAGCGCTACGGCCAGATCATGCCGGTGGTTGTCTGCGAGGCCCAGCAAAACGATTATCAACTGCTCGATGGCTTCAAACGGCTGCGAAGCGCCAGAAGGCTTGGCATGAAGTCACTCAAGGCCCAGGTAATGCGGCTTACCCTGCGTGCCGGCAAGGCGGCGCTGGTGCAGCTGAACTGGGTGGGGAAGTCAATCAGTAATATGGAAGAGGCGCTGGTGGTGCATTCACTGTTCCATGAAGACAGCTTGAGCCAGGTGGAGATCGCCACGTTGCTGGGACGGCATAAAAGCTGGGTTTGTCGGCGAATATCCTTGATTGACCGATTGTGCGATGAGGGGTTGGCCCAGATAAAGCTCGGTCTGCTGCCGATCAGCATGAGCCGGGAACTTATCAAGTTGCCACGTGGCAACCAGGAACTCCTCATTCAAGCGATTGCCAACCATCATCTCAGTTGCCGTGATACCGGCAGGCTGGTTGAAGAACTACAGGGCCGGCCGGAATATGAACACAGGCCGATTCTGGAAAGGCCGTGGGAAATACTCCAGTATCAAGACCATTTGGATACGACGGCAAGCAGGCTTTTTTCACCGGCTGTTCGGAGTATCCATCACAAAATTCTGCTTATGGAGCGGTACTGCCTGGCGGTTTCCTGCACCATGCAAACCACAGAGATCAAACAATTTGAGGAGAAAGAAGAGCTCTTTATACGCGCTTGCTGCGGGGAAGCCGTGCGAACCCTTGAACACACCGTCAAGGAGGTCGGCCGAGTTGCGGTGCCGGATGCAGAGGCCGGACAATGACCGTCATCGTTCATAGCCGAGAAGAGTTGGAACGACTGCTGATAACCATGCACAGCGAAGGTTGGAGCATCCGTAAACTCGCGGGTTATTTTTCCATCAGCCGCAATACGGTACGGCGTATCCTGCGCAAACATGTCGCAGCCCGGGACACGGGTCATGGTGCCGTTTGCCGGCAAAAACAACAACCGACACTGCGCGAAAGCAAACTCGAGCCCTTTCTCGACCGGATTACGGAGCTGCTCAAGGATTTCCCCAAGATAACCGGTCAACGCGTGTACGAAGAGATTACCGCCGCCGGTTACGACGGCGGCATAAGTATTTTGCGTGCTCGGTTACGCAGCCTGCGGCCGACACCGAAAAAGACGCCGGTGATCCGTTTTGAGACAGAGCCCGGTCTGCAGGGGCAAATGGACTGGAGCCCCTATGCCATACCATTCCAGCGTCAAGGCAAGATCACGGTCAATTGTTTTTCGTATATCCTTGGATTTTCCAGACGACAATATATCGATTTCACCCCACGCCGGGATCTCTTCACCCTGATCCGCCGTCACCTGGATAGTTTTTCCCACTTCAACGGCTCGCCTCGCCAGTGTCTGTATGACAACGAAAAGACCGTTGTTCTGCGCTGGGAGGCCGGCCGGCCGGTATTCAATCCCTCTTTTGCCTCGTTTATCACCCATTACCGGTGCAAGCCCATCGCCTGCTTTCCCAACCGACCGCAAACAAAGGGCAAAATAGAAAGGCCCTTCCAGTATGTAGAAAACAATCTCCTCGGTGGCCGAAAGTTTCAGGACCTCGATGATCTGAAAGCATGTGCCCGCTGGTGGCTGCAAAACCGGTCGGACACGCATATCCATGACACGACGGGCAGGCCCCCGCTGGAGTTGTTTCTGGAAGAAGAGCAGGAGGCGCTGACCATGTTGCCACGGTGTCCCTATGATGCCTCCGAGGTGGCCTTACGTGTCTGCAATATTGAAGGATATCTCGAGTTCGAGACCAATCGCTATCCGATTCCTTATGAATATGTGACCGATATCCTGACCGTAAAAGCCACGGAGCAGGAAATTTATGTCTACTCACCGGAGCTGACCCTGATCGTTCGCCACGAACGGTTGCCGGCAGGAGCGGTGATTACCCTTGATGCAGCCGGTATCCACGGACCACGCGCCGTTCGTTACGGCCTGGAGCCGGTCCGAGACCAATTTCTTGCCTTGGGTGATGATGCCGAACTTTTTTTGCGGGGACTTACGGAACAACAGCCCCAAAACAGCGGATTCCACGCCAGGGCCATCCTGCGGCAAAAAGAGGCCTACCATTGCGACGACATTCATCGAGCCATCAGTCACGCCTGTCGCTATCACGCCTACGACCACCGAGCGGTGGAGCGTATTCTCAAAATCAAGGCAGAACCGCGTACGCTGGAATCCTGTCGCAACGAACGGGCAGCAGAACATCTGCGCCAGGCCCTGCCGCCGATCAAACAGCGGTCATTACAGGAGTACAGTGCACTATTAGGAGACAATCGTCATGAAGCAGCGGCAGATAACGGACAGCATGCAACGGATCAAAAGCAGCTTGAAAGCTCTCAAGCTCGACACGATAGCAACGATTCTCGATGAAGAATTGGCCAGGTCGGCCCAATCGGCAACACCGCCAACCGAGTTGCTGGAACGTCTGCTGACGGCCGAGACGGATGCCCTGATCCAACGGAGAATCGAACGTCGGATCAAGGAATCAAGGCTACCGGAACGAAAACTGCTGGCGGACTTTGATTTTGATTTCCAGAAAGGAATCGATAAGGCTCAAATCCTCGAGTTGGCTCAGCTTGACTTTATCCGCCGCAAACAGGGGGTAATTCTTGCCGGTAATTCCGGTACCGGCAAGAGTCACATCGTCAAGGCGCTCCTGCTGCTTGCCTGCAAGGAAACCTACCGCTGTCGCTATACCACGGCAAGCGACATGCTCCGGGATCTCTTTTCAGGACTGGCCGACGACACTCTCGCTCTCAAACTCAAGCGCTATCTGACGCCTGACCTGCTGCTCATAGACGAAGTCGGCTTTGACCGCCTTGAGCAACAGGATCCGCGTAACGCCTGCCTCTTTCATAAAGTGATTGACGGACGTTACTGCAAGAGTTCGACAATGCTGACCTCAAATATCGATTTCAAGGAACTGGGGGATTATCTGGGGGATCCTGTCATTACCACCGCGATCGTCGACAGGATGGTTCACCATTCCATTATCCTGAGCATCCAGGGTCCTTCCTGGCGTCTTCATCAATCACAACAATTAAACCATTGCAGTGACCGCCCCAAGAGTGAGGTGGAATAACCCTCACTGACTCTGCATTTCAGAAAGCCTCCTTTCCCACCAACGCCCCATGGCGGGGACGCCTTTCGCCCTACGGGCTCCAGGCGTCCCCGCTATGGGGCGTTGCAAACTCGTCTACTTTTTCATTTTTTCTTGTTGCGTTGAAGCTCCAGAAGGTGGGTCTGTTAATCGGTGCAAATGCGGCTCATATTTTCACAACACGCAACTTATGGGTGGGTCCGCTTTATTCACTCAAATGGGTTCATTTTAGATCGCTGGTGACACATTCAGGCTGAGATCAACGATTCTGCCGGACACTAAATCATATTCAAACTGGATTCTGACACTGGCCGCAGAGCCACTGCCGCCGCTACCGGGGTAATACTTGGATAAAGATTGATCTATTTGAAAACAAACAGAATCTTTAATCAAAATCCTTGCAAACTGATCACAACTCATCAACAGCGATTTTCCCTCTGACAACTGCTTGTTAAACAACTCTGAAAGGGCTGCTGTGAGAAACGAAACCGCATGCTGATTGAAGCGCTCATCCAGGGATTTTTTTTTTATGCATATGGCATGGTCCAATTCCAGCTTAACGGTGAGATCGTTGAGACTCTCAAAAGCCAAAGCATCGCTATTAAAAGCCAGCAGGCAGAGAAAAGTGAATCCACCAAGCACGCTTGACCGCTGAACGAACTTGCTCTTACGAGCTAACAGGTCGATTTCCTGCGCGGTAAAGAAGCAGTGAAGCTGTTTCCTGATAGATTCTTGGTTCCTCAGCAGAATCTGTGGGCACCCTGGGGTATCGGCAGGTCACCAAGCCCATGATATAAAGCTATTTTCAGCCCATCGTACGTGCGAAATCCATAGGATCGCTTGGTAACCACCTTTGCCTTGTTGTTAAAGCCCTCCACACAACCCAGGGCAATCGTATTTTTTGCACGAAACCAGTTGAGCAGGAGGGGGCGGTGAGCTCTCAACATTTTGGCAACCTTCTTCATCGGTTTGATTTTGGATCGCATGGTTCTTGTGCACCAGGCATCAAGAAACTTTCCAGCCCAAGCCGGTGAACTGTAGCCCCAGAATCGCTGAAAATCTTCCTTGAGCAAGTAGGCGCGGATAGTTCTGAGGTTGCATGCGAGCAGATCCTTGAGCCTGTCCACCTGTTTTTCGGTCAGATTTTCAGGTCGTTTTAAGAGGCACCAACGGCTCTTTGCAAGGAGGGGTTCTTTCCCCTTCTTCTTGAGCTCCTTGGCCTCATCGGCTCTGACCTCGTCGATAGCCTTGCTCATGTGACTCATGATATGAAACCGGTCGAGGATATTGACGGCGCCCGCTGCTTTTTCGGCAATGACGGCCAGATAGGGTTTCCACATGTCACTGCAAATAAACCGCAATTGCCGAGACCTTGCCGTGCCGAGCCAGTCGAAAAACTCTCTGAAAGTTTTGGCGGTCCTGTCGGGGCCGATCCAAAGCAGGCGCCTTTTTCCCTGGTCAAGCTGATACACCAGGGTGACAAACTTATCCTTGCGTTTGCGCCAGCAGATTTCGTCGATGCCAATGGCAGTGATCCCATCGATATTACGATAGGCGAGCCCCCAGTTGACCGCCATTTCCACCGACCTGAAGACCGTGTCCCAACTGGTTTTAAAGATTTCGGCCACTTCCTTCCAGCTCAAGCGTTTACACCATGTGGCCAGGAACCATGCGTAAGAGATCGTAAGATGGCTCTTTCCTACAACCCATGGCAGCTTTTCGACTTTGACGCCACAGGTTGGACACTGCAGCCGCCGTGGAGCATAGAGGAAAAATACCGGAATGCCCCACAAGGGCACAAAGGCAAAAGATCTGACACGCAGGGTGTCGTACCCCGGCCCCCTCTGGCCGCACTTGGAACAGATGGGTTTGCGGCCGGCCTGGGGCCGCAACGTTATCACCAATGCCGGCGGTCCGGAATCACGCCATTTGCAAGTGTCATAGATAAAACCCGGTTGTTTTTCAATACGGTTCAAGATAGTTTTAACGTGCATCCTGTCTGATCTAAGCTGAGGAGTTTTTGGAAGAAACATTCCCCCGGCAAAGTAAGGCAGGATGCATTTTATGAAACCCCCACAAAAGGACATTGGCAATAGCAGGGAGGTCCGCCTCTATCAAGGCCAAGCCCTGCGGGTGCGCGCTGCGCGCACAGCCTTGACAGAGACGAACCTCCCTGCTCATCCTGAAAGTGGCAAGGGTGACGGGGCGGCAGGTGCCCACCCCTCTCACCTCCGGAGGGGCTCAGGTTCTGGGGCTTATTTTCAAAGAGCTACCCACAAATTCTGCGGACGAGGCAGATTCTTCAATCAGCCGATATTCCTTACCCCCTACTCTCCTAATGGTAAATAATGATGCAAATTGCTGAAAAAAGGGCTATATTTAGCAAAACTTCAACATCAATCTCCGAGAGTGATTAGTAATCATTCTCGGGTAGAAAGGGTGCCATTATGAGGCTGGGGCTTTGACGGTTTTGTCGCGCCTAATTGTCTGAATACAACCACCCCCTTGGAGTCTTCTCCTTAGCCTGACGGCTATGCACTCAAGCGTACCCAGATCAAAATGATGCCTATGTATCATTGGGCCGCACGGCGCATCGAAACGCATGTAAAAATCTGTGTTCTGGCGCTGCTCATAGAGCGCGTTGCGGAACGTGAGTGCGGGGAGCCCTGGTCCCGGATACGGCGCAACTTAGCCAAACTTCAAGCCACTGAGTTTCAAAACGACCAGCACAGTTTTTTTCAGATTAATTCAGCGCCGGAAGCCTGTCGTGAACTGATGAAAAAACTTGTAACTCCGCTACCGACCAAAATTTTTGGCATTAAGCCCCTTGAAAAATAAGTGCAATACCTGTGGGCACACGCCAAAATCGGCACCACCCGCCAACGCCCACCAGGCAAGGCTTTGCGGCTAGGCGTGTTCCACAACCCGTAAACCCAGGCGTGACCAGCCAGCTCCCAAAAGCTGGCTTTTCTTTTATTTTCCTAGTAAATAAACTCGTAAATTAATCAAAGTAACGATTCAACTTTTAAAATAGAGTTTATTTACTAAGCCGACAAATACTCAATGAAGATTGGATACGCTCGCATTTCTACACTCGACCAGAACCATGACCTCCAGTTTGATGCGCTGAAACAGGCTGGCTGTGAGAAAATTTTTTCTGATAAGGTATCCGGAGCAAAAGTTGACCGACCGGGCCTTCAGGATGCGCTGGAATATTTGAGAAAGGGTGACTGCTTAGTCGTGTGGCGATTAGATCGGCTTGGCCGCAGCCTGAAACATTTGATTGAGGTAGCTGAGGGGTTGGAAACCCGAGATATAGGCTTGGCATCCTTGCAGGAGGGCTTGGACACCTCTACCAGTGGCGGGAAATTAATTTTTCACATTTTCGGGGCACTGGCTGAATTTGAACGGAACCTGATCAGAGAGAGGACCATGGCCGGCTTAGCTGCCGCCAGGGCAAGAGGACGAGTAGGTGGCAGAAGCAACAAATTGGATAACAGTAAAATCCAAACGCTGAAAAAAATGTATGACTCCCGTGAGTATTCAATCGGTGAAATTTGCCAATTACTCAAAATCAGCAAGCCAACGTTTTACAGATACTTGAGGATGCGACAGCAGGAACCTTTCGCCCCCTCCTGAATTAAGAGTCAAAGACCACCGGCAAAGCCGGTGGCTTGAAAGACTGGGAGCCGCTCAAAGCGGCATATGCAACTGATCCACTGACCACCCTTGGTGGTCAAGTTGTTGGCAAGATCCAGCAATAAAATATCACGAGTTCGCATCTATTATCTTTCGATTCTGACTCTTGTTGTTTTGTGTGAGTATAAGCAAAAACTGATGCTCCGGTATTCGTTGATCGATTCCTCATTGAAATCTGGGAATTAAGCATCAGAAAAAATTGTGTTGATTCTTGCCTATGCTCTTTGCATTGTTGATCTCAACAAAGACGATCAAGAACGCAATCAATTGTTTCTTTTCTGCAATCCAGTAACCGTCAAACTGTTGGAGTCCCCCGGCAAAGCCGGGGGTTTACCCAAGGGAAATTAAATGCCTTTCCTGGGGGGCCGAAACAATATTGCGGGCCATCCGTTTTTCACATGAAAACGAAGAGGTAAGGCCAACTATTCGGTTTTATAAATACTTTTGATATCTCGGTAGAAATTTTCATGAGAACCAAGAGCCATTAACACGAGGGTGACTGTTTCGTCTTGGTGGCTATAACCGAGAAGGGTGAGCTGTTTGTTCATTTTAAATTTGTAAACTCGCAGAAATGAAAGATCTCCCTTTTTCTGCTCACCCAAAAGAGGATCATCGATAAGTTCTTTAACGGCTTTGTCCAGATCCTTCTTTTGGTTCTGGTGAAGCTTCTTGACAGCTTTTTTGAAGGTTGGCGTTTGAAGGACCTTGGTGATTTTAGCCAAAGTTATACTCCTCAAGCTTTCCAGCCTCTTTTTCGGCTTTTGCGATGATAGCCTGCCTAACGAACTCATATGGCAGATCTGGGTTATCTTCCATCATCTTACCGATTTTAGCCCAATGCTCAATTTGCTTTGGTGTTGTACGGTTTAATGCTTTTGCCATAATGGCGGCCTTGTCAACTAATTCTTGGTCAAGTCGTACACTGGCTGTAGGCATAATCAATCTCCTTTACGTTTGATCTGCGACGATTGTAGTATATTGCCACAATCGTCGCAATATACGTCAACCATGACTTCGTGATTCTTTGGCGCCACTCATCTTGTTCAGAAGGTTGAGCCGCATGGCTGGCAGCTTTCAATATTTTCTCCGCAAAGAGCCGGGCGAGCAACCTACTTCTCGTTGAAACATCTCAATGAAGGCACTCAGGCTCTTGTATCCCAAATCAATGGCGATATCTGTAACCGGCTCACTTTGGCAGAGCCTGGTGATTGCTTCCTGAAGAACGAGCCTGGTCCGCCACCCCCGAAAGGTTAATCCTGTTTCAGCAACGAAAAGTCGGGCCAAAGTTCGCCCGCTTGCACCGGCCAAGCTTCCCCACTGGTCGAGGTCGCGAGTGTCGCCAGGATCATTCAGGAGAGCCTCCATCACCCGTAAGAGACGTGAATCTCGCCCCATTGGCAGATGCAATGGGGTCGCTTCCGCATGCTGCAATTCATCTAGGAGTACCAGCATCACACGCCAGCCGGGGCTGTCGGGTTGATACTTCTCACCAATCTCCGCCGCCCTGCCTATCAACTCACGCAAAAAGGAACTTACCTTGAAGATCGTGCATTGCTCCGGCAGCCCCATTGACCAGGCAGGATCGACAAAAAGGTTCCTCAATAGGACCTTCCCTGGAAAATATACTTCATGATTTTGTTGAGATGGCACCCAAACAGCTTGCGACGGGGGAACAACCCAAATGTCATGATCGCAAATGACCCGCATCGTACCGTGACTGGCATAGATCAACTGTCCGCGTGGGTGTGCATGAGCCGCAGCGCAACCGGCCTGTTCCACCTCCATGGTTAAAGGAATGACGGGCAAAGAGCTATCGAGACGATAACCGATGATTACCGGATCTAGCTTTGTCAGTTTTTCGACATTCATTGTCTTAACATAGGAAGTCGGACAATGAAAAACAAGCTATAGATGGGAATGAGTCAATATTAACGGAGGGTCCATCATGCACTCACATCAACGAAAAATCATCGAACAGTTTACCCAACAAGCAGTGCCATTTACACAGGTGGCCGGACATCACGACGCCATTGACCTGCTGGTTGATTTAACACGTCCTGTAGGCAAAGATACGATCTTGGATGTAGCCTGCGGGCCGGGGATAGTCACCTGCGCTTTCGCCAATCATTGTGGCCATATTACCGGCCTGGACCTCACTCCGGCTATGATCGAACAAGCACAGAAAAGGCAAACAGATCAAGGAATGACTAATGTCACCTGGAAGCTGGGCACCTGCTCCCCCTTACCTTTTGCGGATGCAAGTTTTTCGATGGTCATTACCCGATACAGTTTTCATCATTTTCTCAGCCCCAGAGAGGTGTTGGCGGAGATGATACGAGTTTGCCGCCCTGGAGGTAAAATCCTGGTCGCCGATGTCGCTATCTCTCCTAACAAAGCCGAGGCTTTTGATCGAATGGAGAATATTCGTGATCCCTCCCATGTCCATGCATTGACAACGGAGGAATTTAACCGATTGATTCATCAATCAGGACTGAATGAGTATCGTCGGGCCCAATATAAGGTCGACATTGAACTCGAATCGCAGATTAAGGCTTCATTTCCAATACCGGGAGACGCGGAAAAATTGCGATCGATGATTACCGAGGACATCAGCGTCGATCGCTTGGGTATTGCGGCAGAAAGGAGAAACGACCAGGTTTGGTATTCTATCCCCATCGTGGTCTATGTGGGCAGCAAGGCGAGTTGAGTGGAACATTCGCACCCTTCAATTATACGTGCCTCGTCCGCAGAATTTGTGGGTAGCTCTTTGAAAATAAGCCCCAGAACCTGAGCCCCTCCGGAGGTGAGAGGGGTGGGCACCTGCCGCCCCGTCACCCTTGCCACTTTCAGGATGAGCAGGGAGGTTCGTCTCTGTCAAGGCTGTGCGCGCAGCGCGCACCCGCAGGGCTTGGCCTTGATAGAGGCGGACCTCCCTGCTATTGCCAATGTCCTTTTGTGGGGGTTTCATAAAATGCATCCTGCCTTACTTTGCCGGGGGAATGTTTCTTCCAAAAACTCCTCAGCTTAGATCAGACAGGATGCACGTTAAAACTATCTTGAACCGTATTGAAAAACAACCGGGTTTTATCTATGACACTTGCAAATGGCGTGATTCCGGACCGCCGGCATTGGTGATAACGTTGCGGCCCCAGGCCGGCCGCAAACCCATCTGTTCCAAGTGCGGCCAGAGGGGGCCGGGGTACGACACCCTGCGTGTCAGATCTTTTGCCTTTGTGCCCTTGTGGGGCATTCCGGTATTTTTCCTCTATGCTCCACGGCGGCTGCAGTGTCCAACCTGTGGCGTCAAAGTCGAAAAGCTGCCATGGGTTGTAGGAAAGAGCCATCTTACGATCTCTTACGCATGGTTCCTGGCCACATGGTGTAAACGCTTGAGCTGGAAGGAAGTGGCCGAAATCTTTAAAACCAGTTGGGACACGGTCTTCAGGTCGGTGGAAATGGCGGTCAACTGGGGGCTCGCCTATCGTAATATCGATGGGATCACTGCCATTGGCATCGACGAAATCTGCTGGCGCAAACGCAAGGATAAGTTTGTCACCCTGGTGTATCAGCTTGACCAGGGAAAAAGGCGCCTGCTTTGGATCGGCCCCGACAGGACCGCCAAAACTTTCAGAGAGTTTTTCGACTGGCTCGGCACGGCAAGGTCTCGGCAATTGCGGTTTATTTGCAGTGACATGTGGAAACCCTATCTGGCCGTCATTGCCGAAAAAGCAGCGGGCGCCGTCAATATCCTCGACCGGTTTCATATCATGAGTCACATGAGCAAGGCTATCGACGAGGTCAGAGCCGATGAGGCCAAGGAGCTCAAGAAGAAGGGGAAAGAACCCCTCCTTGCAAAGAGCCGTTGGTGCCTCTTAAAACGACCTGAAAATCTGACCGAAAAACAGGTGGACAGGCTCAAGGATCTGCTCGCATGCAACCTCAGAACTATCCGCGCCTACTTGCTCAAGGAAGATTTTCAGCGATTCTGGGGCTACAGTTCACCGGCTTGGGCTGGAAAGTTTCTTGATGCCTGGTGCACAAGAACCATGCGATCCAAAATCAAACCGATGAAGAAGGTTGCCAAAATGTTGAGAGCTCACCGCCCCCTCCTGCTCAACTGGTTTCGTGCAAAAAATACGATTGCCCTGGGTTGTGTGGAGGGCTTTAACAACAAGGCAAAGGTGGTTACCAAGCGATCCTATGGATTTCGCACGTACGATGGGCTGAAAATAGCTTTATATCATGGGCTTGGTGACCTGCCGATACCCCAGGGTGCCCACAGATTCTGCTGAGGAACCTTATACGTTTACCAGGTCTCCTCTGTTGGAATGATCTAATGCCAACTATTGCAGAGCGGGGTACATCTTCAGGCTAAACGACTGATTTCCCGGTGGCGAAAGCAATCAACGAGGTGATCGTTGACCATTCCGGTTGCCTGCATAAAGGCGTAACAGATCGTCGGCCCAACAAAAGTAAACCCATGCTTTTTAAGATCCTTACTCATCCAGTTGGACTCTTTGGTCTGAGCTGGTATCTCGACAAGGCTCTTCCAATTATTCTGCAGCGGTGCTCCTTCGACATATTTCCAAAGGAAGGTATCAAGTGATCCGAATTGCTCCCTGATACCCAGCGTTGCCCGAGCATTTTTAACGGTTGCTTCAATCTTGAGGCGATTTCGAACGATTCCTGGATTTGCAAGCAACCGTTCTATTTTCCTGGGCGAATACCCGGCAATCTGTTCACAATCGAACTGATCAAACGCTTTTCTGTAATTCTCTCTTTTTTTCAAAATGGTCAGCCAGCTTAAACCAGCCTGCGCGCCTTCGAGAATCAGGAATTCGAAAAGCATTTGCTCATCATGGATGGGTACCCCCCATTCGTTATCGTGGTACGCGACGTACAATGCATCATCACCACACCATCCACATCGTTGCATCATGTCTCTCATCAGGGTTATGGGAGGAATTTTTCCGAATTTCCCCATTGATTGAGTATCTTATATGGCTATCCAACCCCGCTCCTCTTTTTAGGATATCCACTCAAAGTAAAATAATACCGATGCTTATTTTATTTTCGGGAGCAGGAAAGATCTCCTCGGAAAATATTACTGCGGACCTCTTATGATGACCATACTTTGGTCCTTATCCGGTTGTGACCCTGCCCACGATCAACGAACACTGCTTCATGCCCCCAGGAATGTAAGAAAAAGCAATTATACACGATTCCCTTAAGTGTGAACTGTCTGAATCCGTTGTGTTGACATTAGCCACACGCCACCGTATATTCATTGCATACACATACAACTTATTGGCAAATGAGGCTATCTAATGAAACAGGCAGAAACTCGCGAGGCTTCGATCAATATTCGTGCATTGCGTGCGCAAAGAGATTTGATTGATAAAGCTGCGGCAATACGCCACAAAACTCGATCTGATTTTATACTTGAAGCTTCCTGCCAAGAAGCTGAAAATGTTTTGCTTGATAGAAGGCTATTTTACCTTAAAGACGAAGATTACGATGCTTTCGAAGCAGCCTTACAAACACCTGTCAGTGAAAATCCGGCACTTCGTCGACTTCTTTCAGAGAGAGCCCCATGGGAAGATTGACAGCTCCAAAATCTATAGATTCGGAGCTGAGCACTGGTAATTTTGATTGTGGCATACCTTCTCTCAACCATTGGCTTCAAAGACAAGCGTTAAAAAATGGTAACTATTCAGCACAAACCGAAACCACAAGCGTACTCATAAAATCGGGCCATCTGCCCTGGAAGAGTAAGCGCAGTGCTTTGGACGCAGTAATGCCTTGTTTTCTACAGGTCGTGATGTAGCTACGGATACGGCAGAAAGTCTCTGCACCTTCCATTGAACGGAAGCACCCTGACACCTTCTGCTGCACCTTGATCATCCGCAGGTCATTTTCTGCCTGGTTATTGGTGAAAGGCACCAGCGGATCGTCCAAGAACCGAAGAACGTCGTTTTCAAAGCTCTGTAATCGCTCCAGCAGGTTTCTGGATTTCGATTTGGCTATTCGTCCCCGTTTTCCGTTGTTGAGCTTAGGGGCCGGTGCCGGGCATTCCAGTTCGGCTTGTTGCAAGAGTTCTCGATATCGCACTCTGTACTGCTCTGCCGTGGCGGAATCGAGACATCCGCCAGCGCCATGGACCATCTCATTGGCCTCCTTGAGCAGCAGGCTGAGCTGCTGGGCCCATTGTTGACCATCTTGCTCCCAGGCCCGTTCCAGTTCACGCAAATGGTGCGCATTGCACAAGGCATGAACCCGGCCGTAATGGAAATAGGGTTTCCAATGATCGTGGCAGAGTATCCCGTGGAAACCTGGGAGGATACCGATGGACTCTATTGCCTCACCGCCCCGTTTTGCATGGGGAGCGAAATGGCTTAACCCAAGACTGGAAACATTATGCAGCCAGCATCGTTTGCCACCGATGTTGATCCCTGTCTCGTCGACATGAAGCAAGTCCTCTTGTTGCAACGCCTTTTGCACCCACTGCTCGAAGAAGGCCAGACGATCAAAGGCGTCACGGTTGAAATTGACAATGGAACCGCTACTGACCGGAATACCCATCTGCTCCAGGAAGTGGTCCTCGATCCGATTATATGGCACCATCTGGAACTGCGACATATACACAGCATTGACCTTCACGCCGATGCCATACTGTACCGGCCTGGTGATCCCTTCCGGAAACGGTGCGACATGACGTCTGCCCTGTTCATCCACCACGATCTCGGCACGCCATTCGGTCACCAGGGTGGTGATGTCCAGGTCAATGACCTGGCGTGCCTCGTGGCCGCTGCTGCGATAGCGCCCAGGGGGAAGCAGGCTGCGATCGATAACAATCTCCTTGATGATATCGGGATCACTGACAGGTCTCAGTGTCGTTCCAGCATGACCAGGCTGACCGCCGGGTTTGCGACCACTCGCAGAACGAGGTTTTTTAGTGCGGAAAGGATCGGTCGACGGCGGCTTGCTACTGTTTTTGCTATTGAGACCAAGGCGATTCAACAACAATGAAACCAAGAGCAACAGAACTTCCAGGCTGCTTTTCAGCGCCGGTGAAAGATCCTGCTCAGCGGCTATCAAGCTGGTAACCCGCTGGATTGTCTCTTCTACATTGATGTTATCGATTGTCACTCCAACCCCCGTGTTTGTGTCTTGCCGACACTATACCACGGGTTTTAAAATCGAAATTTTAGTCCCAAAACTGCCCCTGGGACGGTTTGTAATTTTTTCTGCGATCCGCCTGCCGCGTGCCCTCGATCAACATGCACCAAAAGGCCGTAGCGGTGCTTCAATGGGGGGAATTGGGCAGTTTGCCAATCGCACTGGAAAATACAAAATTTAACCGAAAACCATGTCAAGCACTTTTTTAACAAATTCAGCATGGTGAGCTGAATAGTTACAAAAAATGAAATATCAGGTGCATCCAGGACATTTGTCGTTTGCGATGAGATGGATGTAGTCGGCTATTATGCCTTGGCAACTGGAAGTGTAATGCGCCAGCAGGCTCCTGGAAAAATCAAACGAGAAATGCCCGAACCTATTCCAGTGTTGGTGCTGGGGCGTTTGGCAGTTGATCATAAATGGCAGGGTTCTGGGCTGGGTACCAGCTTGCTGAGGGATGCTTTACTACGAACTTATAATGTTTCAAAGCACGTTGGTGTTCGTGCTCTGCTTGTCCATGCCCTGTCAGAAAATGCGAAAAATTTCTATCTGTGCCGTGGTTTTATGCAATCACCCATAGAACCAATGACCTTAATGCTCAATCTTAGAGATCTTCAACATTCTCTTGAATGAGAAGATTGATACACCCAAATAATCACGCCAAAAAATTACGCACTGGCCCTCTACCCGCGCCGATGCTGCCCAGTTTTTCAGATGATGCTCCAATACCTGCTGAATAAGCTGGTTCTCACAAAAGAAATCACTTCAGTACGAAAAGAGCCCCCCTCTCCTGTTGAACAGCTGCCTCTGTTCTTAGCAATCCAATCTTCTAACTATTTATCAGATAACGACTTATTCTTGTTTGTCGGCACTAATCGTAGTGTCCAGGGCCAGAGGCAAATAAACAGCCCCCTTGGCCGCAAGGTTACAGCCAAACTTTTCGAGTTTGCATCCTCCTCTACCGTGCCCCTATTATGCCGGAACTATTTTCAATTTTATCCATTTAATTTCAACAAGATAAGAGCATAGCTCTGCGCGATTTTGCCGGTTCCATTGCCGGTTTGCCATTGAAGTGTCAATCAGCTTTGAAAAATGCCCCCGTTTCAGCATCCAAAATTGACCCCCTAAAAATCAAAAAAGATGGTCGTTTTCTCCGCTTTTCTACATCGGGCCAGCGCAGTGAGCTCAAGGGGCTTTCTGGAGCGAGAATGGGCCAAAGTGTTGCTCGTCGGAGCGGAAGAAAGTCCCTTGCGCGGATTGTCTCCGCGATGGTTATTCCCGGTTTTTAAAGCGGTAACTCTCATTGCCGGTCTCGATAATATCGCAATGATGGGTCAAGCGATCCAACAAGGCGGTGGTCATTTTGGCATCGCCAAACACCTGCGCCCACTCGCCAAAACTCAGATTAGTGGTCACGATTACGGATGTCTGCTCGTAGAGCCTGCTCAACAAATGGAACAGTAACGCCCCGCCGTTTTTTGAAAAAGGCAGATAACCCAGCTCATCGAGCACTACGCAGTCCACTCGGGTGAGTTGTGAGGCCAAGGCCCCTGATTTGCCCTGCTCTTTCTCCCGTTCCAACTGATTAACGAGATCGACCACGCTATAATAGCGGGCACGATGGCCCTGCTTGACGCAATGGGTCGCGATTGCGATGGCCAGGTGTGTCTTTCCAGTGCCGGTGCCGCCAATGAAGATCAGGTTTCTGGGCTGGCCGAGAAAATCGCCACCGTACAACGCACGGATCAATGCCTCGTTGACGGGTGAGCCGGCAAAGCGGAAGCTGTCCAAATCCTTGGCCACTGGAAAACGGGCAATGCCAATCTGATAGCGTATGGAGCGCGCTTTCCTCTCGGCAACTTCCACCAGGCATAGCTGTGCGAGGATCTCCTGAGCCGTCAACTGTCGCCGGACGCCCTGGGTGACCGTTTCGTCAAACGCACTGGCCATGCCATGGGGTTTGAGTTGCCTCAACTGATCAGTCAAAGACCACCGGCAAAGCCGGTGGCTTGAAAGACTGGGAGCCGCTCAAAGCGGCATATGCAACTGATCCACTGACCACCCTTGGTGGTCAAGTTGTTGGCAAGATCCAGCAATAAAATATCACGAGTTCGCATCTATTATCTTTCGATTCTGACTCTTGTTGTTTTGTGTGAGTATAAGCAAAAACTGATGCTCCGGTATTCGTTGATCGATTCCTCATTGAAATCTGGGAATTAAGCATCAGAAAAAATTGTGTTGATTCTTGCCTATGCTCTTTGCATTGTTGATCTCAACAAAGACGATCAAGAACGCAATCAATTGTTTCTTTTCTGCAATCCAGTAACCGTCAAACTGTTGGAGTCCCCCGGCAAAGCCGGGGGTTTACCCAAGGGAAATCAACTCATGCCGCTGCATGATCTACCTCCGTAAGAAGTGCATCGTAGCGGGCACAGTCGGCCATTGGTTCATACTGGAGACTTAAGCTCTCGGGTGTCGCGATAGGCTCTGCAGTTGGCGGGTCCAGTTGTCTGGCGATCAGGTTGAGAATTACCTCTGCGCGAATCGTCTTCTCCTGCAAGGCCTTGGCGCAGACCATCTCGATCAGCTCCAACCCGTGGCTATGGGCGGCGCAAAGAAGCTCGACAAACTCGCGGTCACCACCGGGAGCAGGCAGCAGCTGGCCTTGTACTTGGGACAGAGCGGGAGGCAATGCCCAATCCTTGAATGGTGCCCCGTTGCGCAAACCGCCGGGCTTACGCTCCAGAAGGCCCACATAATGCCAGGGATTATAGATCGTTTTGTCGCGGCCAAACAGGCGGATATGTTCGCCAACCACGCGACCGTTTTTGATCACCCGAATCCTATCAGCCCCGGCCCTGATCGTCACCGTCTGCCCAGCCATGGTGCTCTCCATGCTGTACTGGTTGCGATCATAACTGATCAGCGAAGTTCGCGTGACCCGGCCCTCCCGCTCGGTGAACCCATCAAAGGGCGCGCCAACCGGCAAGAGGCGGGCTTGCTCCTGTGCCAACACATCGCTAATCCGTCGCTCTTTCTCCTCGGGATGGGGACGATTTCGACTGATCTCGCGGCACCGATCAACCAGCCAATGGTTCAACTCCGCAAAATCCTTGAACCGCGGACAGGGCGTAAACAGCCAGTCCCGGACGCTTTGCACCTGCCGTTCAACTTGACCCTTCTCCCAGCCCGCTCCCGGCGTGCAGGCCACCGGCTCCACCAGGTAATGGCTGCACATCTGCGCAAACCGTCGGTTGAAGACCCGTTCTTTACCCAGCAGCACCTTATCCACTGCGGTCGTCTGTTGTCATAGATGCCACGTTGGCAGCTGCCTCCAAAAAAAGCAAAGGCGCGGTCATGGGTATCAAGCACCATCTCCAGCGTCTCGCGGGGATAGGCAACCACAGAGCTTTGAAGACTGTGGCACAACCGAAAATGCGCCACCTTGGCCACCTACACCACCCCGTCGAGCATCACCCATTCGTGGCTCCAGTCAAACTGGTATGTTTCCCCAGGGGAAAAGGACAGTGGAATAAAGCCTGCCCCGGGATGCCGCCCCTTCTCCTCCCGTCACTTCTCCACAAAACGCTGGATGCTGTCGTAGCTGCCGATATAGCCTTCGTTCCGGAGTAATTCCAACAGACGTTGGCTCGTCAGTCGTCGTTTCTTTGAGAGCTGCCATTCCTCCTAGAGCAGGGCAATCAAACGGGCTTGATACGGGCCAAGACGAGGCATTGGCTGACTCATTCGTTCATACTGATGCTCCGTGGCGCCACTGCGGATCACTTTACGTACCGTATTGCGCGACAATCGCAGCAGCCGGCTAATCTCTTTGATGCTTCTCCCGTCAACAAAATGGTAACTCCGGATCTTCGCTATTGTCTCCACTATCAGCATCCTCCAATTCTTCCGTGGGCTCATGCCACGGAGTGGGTAACATAGTGGGGTCAATTTTCGACGCTGTTTTCTACCTAAACGGGGTCATTATTCCACGCTGATCAACATCCAACCAAGATTCAGCAACGAACCCAGGTCGGCATTGACCCGCAGAAAAAATCTGTTTGAAACCGAGTCATGGTAGAAATCGTAAATGAGCGGCCCACCATAAATGCGCAATTTTCTCAGCACTGGCTTATGTTTGCGGGTTGTAGGCACATTTTAGTGCAGTGCCGGAGAAAATATCACGCAATTTCAATGTGATAAAATTTTACGCGTGGTGAAAATCTCAAAATCTGTGGGCACACGCGAAGCGATATTTCAGTTGAAATACGCGAATTAGCACGCTAACGTGGTGGGCAGTCATGTATCTGCGAACCACGAAACGAAAAAACAAGAACGGCACCGTTACCGAGTATCTCCAGCTCGCCCACAACGAGCGGAATCCGGAGACCAACTCCACCGTTGCCCGCATCATCCACAGCTTCGGACGCGCCGATCAGCTCGACCGTGAGGCCTTGGTGCGGCTCGCCCGATCTATAGCCAGAGTCTGCGGGGTAACCATTGTTGACCCCGCTGGTAGCGAGGAGGCTCAAGGTGGTGGACTGCCCGACGATCTTGAGATCCTGCGCACAGTCGAACTCGGCACAGTGCTGGTCATCGAAACCCTTTGGGAGCGGTTGGGTATCGGCAAAGCGCTGCGGACTCTGCTGGACAAAGGCAAGTATGCCGTTGCCTATGACCAGGCCCTGCTGGCCATGACCGCCAATCGTCTCTGCGCACCGGAATCCAAACTCGGTGTTTGGGATCGGTGGCTGGAGCAGGTCCATCTGCCCAAATGCCAAGGCCTGAAACTGCGGCAGATGTACGAGGCGATGGATTTCCTCCACAAGCATATCGACGCGGTAGAGGAAGCAGTCTTTTTTCAGACCGCCAACTTGTTCAACCTCTCGGTTGATCTGATCTTTTACGATACGACGACGGCTTCATTCTCCATTGATTACGAGGACGAGGAAGACGAAAACGACGGTCTGCGTCAGTACGGTCATTCCAAAGAGGGCACGTGGACGCCGCAAATCGTGGTCGCCCTGGCGGTTACCCGAGAGGGATTGCCGGTAAAAAGTTGGGTTTTTCCCGGTAACACGGCGGATGTATCCACGATCGAGCGTATCAGAAAGGACCTGCGAGGCTGGAACCTCGGTCGAGCGCTGTTCGTGGCCGACTCGGGTATGAACTCCTCCGCTAACCGAGAAGAACTTGCACGGGCCTGTGGCAAATACCTGCTGGCCACCCGCATGGCATCGGTGGCCGAAATCAAGAAAGAGGTCCTCTCGCAACCAGGTCGCTTCACCACCTTCACCGACAACCTGCAAGCCAAGGAAGTTGTTATCGGCGATGGCGAGCGACGGCGGCGATACATCCTCTGCTTCAACCCAAAGGAAGCAGAGCGGCAACGAATACAACGGGAAGAGATCGTCGGCATGCTCGAAGAGCAGCTTGCCGGCCATAAAGACCGTGATGCTTCCGCCCAATGGGCCGTCGAACTGCTGGCCTCAAAACGATACAAGCGATACCTGACAACAACCGAGGCCGGAAAAATTCGCCTGGACCGAGCAGCCATCACCGAGGCCAAACGCTACGACGGCAAGTGGGTGCTGGAAACCAACGATGACACCATCAGCCTTGAAGATGCGGCCCTTGGCTACAAAGGGCTTTTGGTTATCGAACGGTGTTTCCGATCCCTCAAGCGCACCCAGATCAAAATGATGCCTATGTATCATTGGGCCGCACGGCGCATCGAAACGCATGTAAAAATCTGTGTTCTGGCGCTGCTCATAGAGCGCGTTGCGGAACGTGAGTGCGGGGAGCCCTGGTCCCGGATACGGCGCAACTTAGCCAAACTTCAAGCCACTGAGTTTCAAAACGACCAGCACAGTTTTTTTCAGATTAATTCAGCGCCGGAAGCCTGTCGTGAACTGATGAAAAAACTTGTAACTCCGCTACCGACCAAAATTTTTGGCATTAAGCCCCTTGAAAAATAAGTGCAATACCTGTGGGCACACGCCAAAATCGGCACCACCCGCCAACGCCCACCAGGCAAGGCTTTGCGGCTAGGCGTGTTCCACAACCCGTAAACCCAGGACTGGCTGGGGAACGTTATCCCCATACTGAACCTCGACAAGACAGGCACAGAGGCGCCTGATGGAACTGAACAGCCAATCCTGGCCCGATTTCCCTGGCTTTTTATTCAACGCCTTCAAGAAGCCCCGAACCGAAAACTCCACCAATCCGTTTGTTTTTCTCGACGCGGCCTATTGTGCAGCAAGGTGCACGGCATGAAGCATCACGTCTAAATCCCCTTGATCAAGCGAACCGCCGGTGAAAAATATGGTGACGTTTCGAAATGAATAAATCTTTTTTTCCATATATTTACGGTGTCCGCGCTGCACCATGCCAAACATGGCGGATTGGAGAAAAGCATTAGGGGCAACATGATTTTTCTGCGCCGCATCCGGCAGCCGTGGCGTGTCATATGGCTCGAGCATAACGGGCAATTCAGGAATTGGTTTCCTCAAGATTTCCATTTGCTTTCCCACATCCTCGTTTCTTAGCGACAGGCGTTTGCTTGACACCTCTTTCATCAAGTAAATCTATTTCTGACAATCGTATTTTCCGATTTTCCGGATACGATTTTTTTATTCACCCAAAACCTCCGGCCAATAATCGGTATTTCTCACCGACTTGTTAACTCTCCGCCTTACTCGCTTTACCTGTCGGGTGAAACGCAGGGCAAAAATTAAAGGTTGCAATTTGATTATTTGGCCTACTATTTAATTTGCGTAAAATGGCAAACTACTGCTATTATACGGTTATTAAAATTCGTAGAATTGGACTACCTACACATTTGACATGGCTGATTTCTCGCGATATTCGCCGCGACAGTGCTCCTATTTCCCTTAGCAGCGCCTTATCAATTTTGTAGTGCACCAATTGTGACACTTATATTTTTAAAAATATCGTGCTTGTTTTTACCCCGTCGGAAACCTCATCTGCTTTTCCCCTATTTGCAGGTGGTTTTGTTTTATCTCTCATAAATTTGTTTTATTCTGCTTTATTTTTTAATCCATTTTGTAAAGCAGATCAAGCAAAAACCTGGTGAGCCGAATGGAATCTCTCAGTTTTGAAGATTTGTTCAAAAAAATTAAGAAGATATCGAAAGGAAAAAATCAGAAAGGAGTAGCGCAAGCTCTTGGGATTTCTCCGCAAGCAATCACGGACGCCAAAAGGAAAAATAAAATCCCAGAAACCTGGTTTGACCTCATCGAGGAAAAATTCGGTCTCTCAAAAGACGAACTAATCTGCTACGAAGAAAAGACCGGCAAGGGAAAATTCTCCCCGACTGGCACCGGGCAGCCGCATGAAAAGGACAGCTATGATCAAATTATGGACGAATTCTTTGAACTCGTAAAAGAATGGCAGGTTGAAGAAAACGGACGAAACACCAGAACCGCCATAGACTTCATCCAGGAGTTCCCAAAACGTTTCGAAGAAATGGCGTTGTGGCAAAAAAAGAGGAAGGAAGAAAATACGACATCGCCGTTGCCGGAGGCGAAATCGGCTGGAGGGAGTCAAAGACCACCGGCAAAGCCGGTGGCTTGAAAGACTGGGAGCCGCTCAAAGCGGCATATGCAACTGATCCACTGACCACCCTTGGTGGTCAAGTTGTTGGCAAGATCCAGCAATAAAATATCACGAGTTCGCATCTATTATCTTTCGATTCTGACTCTTGTTGTTTTGTGTGAGTATAAGCAAAAACTGATGCTCCGGTATTCGTTGATCGATTCCTCATTGAAATCTGGGAATTAAGCATCAGAAAAAATTGTGTTGATTCTTGCCTATGCTCTTTGCATTGTTGATCTCAACAAAGACGATCAAGAACGCAATCAATTGTTTCTTTTCTGCAATCCAGTAACCGTCAAACTGTTGGAGTCCCCCGGCAAAGCCGGGGGTTTACCCAAGGGAAATTAAACGATTTTGCAGTAGGTTGCTGGAGCAGGACCCTTAATTTTATGGACGCCGGTAGTTGCCCCCGATGTTATCCTCTCTGGACAAGGCAATTGACGTATTTTTCAAAACGGGAGGTCCCACATTCGTATCGATAAAGTTATCATATCGGAAATCATCAGGTTCATAGAAGACAATCCAAATCTTGCCACTGGTGTAACGATAGGGGCCGCTATCGGAGCATTGATAGGTCTGGTCCCATTCTTGGGGGCGATACTGGCACCCCTTGTATCAGCCATTGCCGCTTTGCTTGGGGGATTGGCAGGGGCGAGGCTTGACCGCGCCCAGGCGCCGGGACAAGGATGGGTAGGCGTTGTACAAGAGGTGATCATTGTTTCCCGAAAATTGTTCGGGTTACTTGCCTCTATTTTTATGGCCTTAAAAGAAAAGAAAAAAGATCAGTAAGTTGCTCAACAGAGCCCCGCAGAGTAATCAATGCCCAAATTTTCAACCGCCATTATCGGCTCCCCTGCTCCACCGCCTTCCCAATCGGTCGATCCACTGATCGTCGAGCGCACAATATTCAACACCGACAGAACGCACCGATTTACGCTCTTCCGCTATTGGGGAAACCCGGATGACTATGCCTGCGGCATTAGCATGAACCCGTCCGGAGCAGCGGAAGAGATTGGCGACCCGACTGTGGAAGGGATGGTCCGACGAGCCCGCGAGTATTGGGACGTCGGCGCCTACTATCAACTGAACGTCATGTCCATTCGGGGTACGTATTCGTCAGACTTGGCAAAAACTTCAACGGTCAATCTCCCTGAAAACGACGAATGGATCCGGCGAATCGCGGCCAAATCCCGAATTGTCGTGGTAAGCTGGGGCAATCTCGGCCATACCTCTGGTCGCGGCCCTGCAGTGGAGGCAATCTTGCGCGAGGTTTGCGCCCCCGGGAACGTCTTCTGCTTTGGTAAAAACAAAAACGGGTCTCCAGTGCATCCCCTCTATCAAAAACTGGACGCCCCGCTAGTGCCATATTTTGAGTAGTTCTGGAATTGAGATGACGAACATCCTCCACGTAACCAGCGGTGACATTGCCGGTGGCAACCTGGCAAAGGCGGGTTTACCAGGAGAGGTATTTGTCTGGCATGACATTCTCTACGATGGGCCAAGAAATCCTGGATGGCCAACCGAGGATACCCTCAAGGCCCGGGCTCAGTTCCTGGAAGAGACCACAGCAGGTGGTTTGCAAAAAGAATACATCCTGGAAACCCTCCTCAGCCAATACCGGAAACTGGAAGAGGCTGCTTCCTGCGACCGCATCGTCCTCTGGTTTGATGCCTGCCTTTTTGACCAATCCATGCTCGCCCACGTCCTCACCTGCTTGCACGGGAAAGGGATCCTGAATGGAGACCTTCTCTGTGTAGATTCGTTTCCTGGAATTACCCCCTACCATGGCCTCGGGCAACTCCAGCCGGAACAATTATCCTCTCTCTATGGTCAGCAACAAACAGTCACCAAAGAGCAATTCGCCTTTGCAATCCGTGTCGATGAGGCGTTCGCCACGCAAAATGTTGCCACGCTGACTGAATTATCGACCATTCCGGATCCCCCCTTACCGTGGATCCCGGCAGCGGCGGCAAGATGGTTACAGGAGCGACCTGATCCTGTCAGTGGATTGGGACTGCTTGAGCACCTTGCTTTGCAGGCAATTCGTACTGGTTACGAGACGCCGGGAAAAATCTTTGCCTCCGTTGCTGCGGCTGACACCCCGCCTCAGTACTGGGGAGACAGTACGCTTTGGGCAAAGATAAACGGTTTGGCGGACAGGAATCCTCCGCTTGTGCGGATCGAAGGGCCTACAGATAGATTGCCGCAATGGGAGAGCGAGTTGTCACTTGAAGATTTCAAGATCAGGGCGATACCGAAAAAGCAGGGGCCTGCATCAGCAGTGGCCCCTATATTTTGGTCGAAATCTGGGGCCAGATACGTTGAATGACGTACATAGACTAGAAACAACTCAGAGAATTAAAAAGTTGTAACAGATGAGCTGTTTTCAAGAAATTTTGCAAGTTGGTCTGTCTTATGTTTGCGGGTTGTAGGCACATTTTAGTGCAGTGCCGGAGAAAATATCACGCAATTTCAATGTGATAAAATTTTACGCGTGGTGAAAATCTCAAAATCTGTGGGCACACGCGAAGCGATATTTCAGTTGAAATACGCGAATTAACACGCTAACGTGGTGGGCAGTCATGTATCTGCGAACCACGAAACGAAAAAACAAGAACGGCACCGTTACCGAGTATCTCCAGCTCGCCCACAACGAGCGCAATCCGGAGACCAACTCCACCGTTGCCCGCATCATCCACAGCTTCGGACGCGCCGATCAGCTCGACCGTGAGGCCTTGGTGCGGCTCGCCCGATCTATAGCCAGAGTCTGCGGGGTAACCATTGTTGACCCCGCTGGTAGCGAGGAGGCTCAAGGTGGTGGACTGCCCGACGATCTTGAGATCCTGCGCACAGTGGAACTCGGCACAGTGCTGGTCATCGAAACCCTTTGGGAGCGGTTGGGTATCGGCAAAGCGCTGCGGTCTCTGCTGGACAAAGGCAAGTATGCCGTTGCCTACGATCAGGCCTTGCTGGCCATGACGGCGAATCGTCTCTGCGCACCGGAATCCAAGCTCGGGGTTTGGGACCGGTGGCTGGAGCAGGTCCATCTGCCCAAATGCCAAGGCCTGAAACTGCGTCAGATGTATGAGGCCATGGACTTTCTCCACAAGCATATTGATGCGGTGGAGGAGGCTGTCTTTTTCCAGACCGCTAATCTGTTCAACCTCTCGGTCGATCTGATTTTTTACGACACCACGACGGCTTCGTTCTCAATTGATTACGAGGACGAGGCTGATGAAAACGACGGTCTGCGTCAGTACGGCCACTCCAAGGAGGGCACGTGGACGCCGCAAATCGTGGTCGCCCTGGCGGTTACCCGGGAAGGGCTGCCGGTGAAAAGCTGGATTTTTCCCGGTAACACGGCGGATGTATCCACGATCAAACGCATCAGAAAGGACCTGCGAGGCTGGAACCTCGGTCGAGCGCTGTTCGTGGCCGACTCGGGTATGAACTCCTCCGCTAACCGAGAAGAACTTGCACGGGCCTGTGGCAAATACCTGCTCGCCACCCGCATGGCATCGGTGGCCGAAATCAAGAAAGAGGTCCTCTCGCAACCAGGTCGCTTCACCACCTTCACCGACAGCCTGCAAGCCAAGGAGGTTGTTATCGGCGATGGCGAGCGACGGCGGCGATACATCCTCTGCTTCAACCCAAAGGAAGCAGAGCGGCAACGAATACATCGAGAAGAGATCGTCGGCATGCTCGAAGAGGAGCTTGCCAACCATAAGGACCGTAATGCTTCTACCCAATGGGCAGTCGAACTGCTGGCCTCAAAACGATACAAGCGGTACCTGACAACAACCGAGGCCGGTAAAATTCGCCTGGACCGAGCAGCCATCACCGAGGCCAAACGCTACGACGGCAAGTGGGTGCTGGAAACCAACGATGACACCATCAGCCTTGAAGATGCGGCCCTTGGCTACAAAGGACTTTTGGTTATCGAGCGGTGTTTCCGCTCCCTCAAGCGTACCCAGATCAAAATGATGCCTATGTATCATTGGGCCGCACGGCGCATCGAAACGCATGTAAAAATCTGTGTTCTGGCGCTGCTCATAGAGCGCGTTGCGGAACGTGAGTGCGGGGAGCCCTGGTCCCGGATACGGCGCAACTTAGCCAAACTTCAAGCCACTGAGTTTCAAAACGACCAGCACAGTTTTTTTCAGATTAATTCAGCGCCGGAAGCCTGTCGTGAACTGATGAAAAAACTTGTAACTCCGCTACCGACCAAAATTTTTGGCATTAAGCCCCTTGAAAAATAAGTGCAATACCTGTGGGCACACGCCAAAATCGGCACCACCCGCCAACGCCCACCAGGCAAGGCTTTGCGGCTAGGCGTGTTCCACAACCCGTAAACCCAGGTCTGTGCAAGATGTACCTTTATTGCCACAGGTAATACCTCTCACCTTTTCGATTACTTCTTCAACCGGCATGCCTTCAAGTAATATTGAAATTGCCCGAAGGTTTCCCTGGCATCCACCAACAAAATGAAGATTGCGCAATTTCCCTTCTTCTATTTCAAAGGATATTTCTTTAGCACATACTCCCTCTGGAACAAAAATCTCTCCTTTGTTATCTCTCTGAATTTCAGCTATATTTAAAAATTGCACAAAAAACTCCTCAAGTTCATTCATTAAAAAAATCACCCTGCAGATACACCTGCACCGGATGAACGGTAGCTAATTTCATAGCATGATAATCATAATATTTACTGGTACAAGATCAATCTCCGCTGACAGGCCGATCTTAATAGAAGGAACCGCAACATTCGGAAATCATCGAACGATCGAACAATAAAAAATGAATAATTTCATCCATTGACACGATACAATCATTAGCGATCGGTAACCCCAACTTTCCGATAGAGGGCCTTGATAGCCCCCAAAAAAACATTCCCTCCTGAATGACAAAGTGCAACTTTACTTTCACTGTACATTTAGTGTACATTTCAAAAGCACGTTACGCATCGACGCATTGAGGATGGTCAATTATGATGACCTCGTAAAAAGTCAAACCGCCCAATCCGCTCGAAAAGAAGCGACTGGTTGAAAGTTTGTGCCTTCGTGAGTTCTTGTTGAGAAGTCTTCCCGAAAAAGTTCTTTGAAATATGTTTGGAAAGCCAAAAAGAAAAAAAATAGGCTGTAAAAGGACGTCATTGGGCTGGTTTTCTCGCCCCAGTGCCTGCTGGCCCGCAATATGTTCAAGCCGATGGCCTTCATGAAGGCGGCAAACCGCACTGCTTTCATGCCACGAACCCGGAGATGTTTGACACCGGTGCGCCGGTCGAATTCCGACATGGTCGCCTCAACGCCGGCCCGGTACCGGTACTTCTCCCTGAACTCCGGGCTTTCTTCTTCCTGTCGCCGTCGGGCCAGGCGGATATCCTTGTCGGTGTAGCGGTAGTAATAGCCCTTTTTTCCGATGGAGACGGGGCACCGGTCAAACGAGGAGCAGTTCTGACAAACAGCGATGGGGAAGAGTGCGCTGTAGCCGGATTTTGATTTCTTCACCGTGTCGGGTGCCGTGACCTGGGGGCAGGTGAGAACCTTGCCCTGGTCATCAAGGGTGAATTCGGTCAGGTTGAACTTCTTCTGATTGCCCGGCATGACCGGGGAGATGACTGCCACCTGATGCTCCTGCAGGGCCGTTTCACAATTGCTGTCGCTGCCGTAGAGGGAATCGGCCAGCATTTGCTGCGGCAGCATCGCCTTCTGCTCCAGTTGGGCCAAGGCGGGCAGGAGGGCATTGGCATCATGCTGATCCGCGGATTCCACCGCCACCTGCGTGATCAGGGATGGTCCACGCTCATCGGTGGTGGTGTAGTTTTCCACCAACTGCACCTGATACCCTTGGCCTTTATGACTGCTGTAGCCGGCATCCGCATCGGAGGGGTTTTGCAGTGAATCGGAGGGCACCTCCTTGTTCGGCCGGGCCACGGCTTTCTTGCCAGAATCGGCGGTGGTGTCTTCCTCGATGACACACTGTTCGGCGAACAACCGGCTCAGCAGTTTGAAGCTCTGCATGGTGCTGACCTCGTCCACGGCGGCAAAACGCTCGGTCAAGAGCAGCACATCCGCAGCCAACTGATCAAGGGTGCGGGTGGACTCGGTGGGTTTGACCATGGCGAACAAAGACGCCTGCGATTTGCTCAGATACCGTTGGGTCAACTCCGTGTCGAGTTGATCAAAGTGTTCCCGGTGGTGTCGCTTCAGGTTGACGAGGAACTTCTTGATCGTTTTGGTGAACAACCCGATACGACCCAGATTGCGCATGTTGGATTTGACATGCACCGAGTCCATGCGCTGCTTATTCATATCGGCCTTGAGCAACTTGGCCAGGATGCCCAGGGAGGCATCAAATATCTCGGCATAGCTCGCATCCGAGGCCAGGTGATCGCGCATGGTCCAGAGCGTTTTGTGGCTGAGGTATACAGCCGCGTCGGAGCACGAGGTGATGTTGAGGGCATAGTGCCACTGGATATTGAAACAGAACTGCTCAACCGCCTCCTGATCAGTACAATCATGCATTTGCTGGAGGATCATCACCCCCATCATGGCATACAGTTCCTTGGTGGGTCGGCCATTGTAGTCATGATAATGGTGGCGCAGGGACTCCACCGGGAGTTCAGGCAGGATATGCTTCTGAAAAAGACCTGCCCATGAGTTGTCCAGGAGGGCGCGTCGTTTGGGTCCCAAATGGGCCCATGGGTCGAGGATGTTGAGCTGTTTGTGGTTTTTCACGTGAAACATTATCTCGTCTCGCATTTAATTGATATTACGCAAATATATTAACAGAATGCGAGAAAAATGACAATGGTAATCCAGACGTTAATCCTGGAAAATTAACCAGTTAAATAGAAATACTTTTTACGACGCCATCAATTATGAAAACCGAAATTTTGGCAAGGCCCGCTGACTGTAGCCACATTGCGATACCGCTTGTCCACTGTTCGATCGCCGCCGGATTTCCGTCGCCCGCTGAAGACTATGTCGACCAAGCGCTGGATCTCAACGAACTCCTTGTCACAAATCCGCCGGCCACCTTCTTTGTTCGTGTCAACGGTGACTCCATGATCGATGCTGGTATTCTCCACGGAGACATTCTGTCGGTTGATAGATCCGAGGAAGCGCACGATGGCTCAATTGTTATTGCGCTGATCAACGGCGAATTGACCGTTAAAGAGCTCTCGCTCTATCCCAAGGTCCGACTGATTCCTCATAATTCGGCATATCCAGTCATCGAACTTAATGAGAATGACGATTTTGAGATTTTCGGTCGCGTCAAAGGCCTTGTACGCGTTTTTGGAAAGTAACCATGTTTGCGCTGGTTGATTGCAACAACTTCTATGCAACCTGCGAATCGGTATTCCGTCCGGATCTTCGGGGCAGACCGGTCATTGTGCTCTCTAACAATGATGGTTGTATCGTGGCCCGCTCTGCCGAGGTCAAGGCACTTGGTACAATCAAGATGGGCGTGCCGGTGTTCCAGGTGAAAAATGAGATCACAAAACATCAAATCTCTGTTTTTTCATCGAATTACACTCTGTATGCGGATATGTCGCACCGAGTTATGCGCATCCTCCGGTCCTTGAGCCCTGGTCTCGAGATATATTCAATTGATGAAGCGTTTGTGGACGTCCGAGGTATCCCGGATTTGATTGAGTTCGGCACCATGGTGCGGAGTACCATCAAACAATGGACGGGCATTACCGTCGCTGTTGGCATGGCGCCAACAAAGACACTTGCAAAGCTGGCCAACTATGGAGCCAAAAAATTTCCAGCCACCGGTGGCGTTGTTGATCTACGTGATCCGGAACGACAGCAAAAGCTGATGTCGATAACACCGGTCGGCGAGATATGGGGAGTCGGTCGACGAACGACAAAAGCCTTAAATACTCTTGGTATCGAAACGGCGTTACAACTGAGAGATGCCGATATTCAAGATATCCGGCGACGGTTCAGTGTTGTTTTGGCTCGCACGGTATCGGAACTCAGGGGAACGCCTTGCATTGAACTTGAAGACCAGCCATCGCCCAAGCAGCAGATAGTCACATCAAGATCCTTTGGCCAGCGGATCACGTCACTCACTGCGATGCGCCAGGCGATCAGTGAATTTACCGAGAGAGCCTGCGCGAAGCTGAGAGGTGGAGGTCAATATGCGCGAGCTCTTACGGTTTTTATTCAAACGAGCCGCTTCCTAGAGGATGAAGTCAACCGGTACGCGAACCAAGCCTCCGGGAACCTGGCGCATCACTGCAGTGACAATTACCAATTTATCAAGCTGGCCCAGCAGTTGTTAGAGAGGATTTGGCGCGACGGATACGAATACAATAAGGGCGGCGTCATTCTTGGTGACTTCTCGAGAACCAAACAGATGCAATTTGGGTTGTTTGAGAAGCCGGAGCGGGATAATTCCAGCGTAATGGAAGCCATTGACACAATCAACAACCGGATAGGATCGGTCCGCTTCGCCTCCTCAAGCGGGTACCAACACTGGGCGATGCGTCGGGATAGCCTGTCACCGGCCTATACAACCCGCTGGAGTGACTTGCCACTCGTGAATTGAATGCATCGAGGACCTGTGGTGATCACATCGATCTTATCCGGAACAGAGTTTACAGCGCTCAGTGTCTTACTCCCCAAGATCTTCTGCTTTGTACACGGCGTACCCTTCATAATAGTAGCTCGCATCAATACCCTTCATATAGATTTTGCTGTCATTGATTTTGTCGGTCAGAGCCCGCTGCAAGAGAAACTTAATTTCAATATCCTTGATGGGACTGCGCTCCATGGCGAGAAGATAATCATTCTTGTCGACGTGGCTCCAGTCGACTACCTTCTGCAGTTCCTTTTTCAGAATGAGATCGAGCCAGATACGTGTACTCCGCCCATTACCCTCTCTAAAGGGGTGGGCAATGTTCATTTCCACATACTTTTCGATGATTTCATCGAATGTCGACTGAGACATAGTTTCAATATTCTTCAAAGCAGCCTCCAGGTACATAACGGGCGCGAACCTGAAACTGCCTTTGGCAATATTGACGGTGCGGATTTTCCCGGCAAAGTCGTAGATCTCATCAAACAGGTATTTGTGTATCTCCACAAGGGCCTGAAGGGTTCCTGCCTGCAGGGTGTCCAACCTGCCACTGGCAAAGAGGTGATGCGCCTTTGCTTTACTGATACGCTCTTCTACGCGGGCGAGTTCAACCGCATCCGTGATACCAAATTTGTTTTCCAGGGTCATGGGAAGCTCCTTTGCCACATAAGCATCTTTTCAACTCGGGATTTTTGGAGGTTTACAGATGTGGCCACCAAGTTAATTGGGCATATTCTACATAGCTGGTGAGAAATGAATCGCCTCAGTAGTTCTTATAAAACGCCTCGGCCGTAAACTTGACAAATTCCTCTGTCTTATCGCTGCTCCGGCTCACAACCTGCCAGGGTTCCATCCGGGCAATTTCCGTCTGTAATTCTTTAGCCGTCTTGCTGCTGCATCCGAGAATTTTTTGCACCGACCCTGATGCCACTCCCTCACACTGAAAAATATAAGCAAACTCCAACAATTCCTGAAAATTGAAGAACTCTTGCTGATAATCGTTGGGTGACTGGCTGGCAAAAAACACCACCACACCTTTCGAACGACCTTCGCGGATGATCCGCTGCAGGAATATATTTTTCTGGCTGAGGTAGTTGTGGGCCTCATCGATAACAAGAATCGTGCGGACGGTTCTTCGCCCGTCAGTCACAGGGCTGTCCGGCATCGTCGCCATCTCCTTGTACATCCGCTCGATGATTAGGTAAGCCACCAGTTCTTTCAATACCGGCATGGCGTGCATGTCGATAAGCAATGTGCGATTCGAGAGTTTTTCGATGGGGGGTGTATCGCTGCCGTGTTTCCAGAAGAGATCAAAATCCGATAGATCGCGAAGCACCTCAATCAGACTGTCGTCCTTTTTGTTGCTTTCATCATAATCCTCCATCGCAATCTCCAAAATATCCTGGAAATCCGGGAAAGGCATCGGCGAACCTGCCCGTTTTGCATATCCTGCTCGGATCGCCTCGGTCAGCGCCCCTTTTTGCACCACACCAAGTTTACTGTTAATGGAGGCAAAGCTTTCTGCCTTTTCTCGGGCAGAAACGTTGATAGTTTGCTCGTCGTACGTGGGAAGCACAAAGGGGTTGATCGGCAGGTTTTGCCCCGCCTGGAGCAAGCGGTATGGCTGAACCTTGGCGATTTCCAGAAAGCGATCGTTATCGACCACGTCGCCTTTGTAATCGAAGTAGACAAAATTGGTCTGATAGTTTGATTGCACCCGGATATCTGCCAACATCTTCAACAGGAACTGGGTCTTGCCGACACCTGGTTTACCCATGATGGCTAGGTGGGAATTGGCATGCCTGGCGGTATTGTTCAGCTCCATCACCAGTTCGCCCCGTTGGAGCAAGGTGCGGCCGATGAAAATATCCAACCCCAGGCCAAAATTCTCGCGACGGCCGGAGAACTCGACCTCTTCCACCAACCGGGCGATCAGCCCATCACCGCTGCGGCCGCAGGTCTGAAACAACTCGTTCAGCAGCAGCGCGCCATGGTCGATATGATTTTTGGTCAACGACCGATTCGAAAACAGTTCGTCCTCGCTGATATCCGGCCTTTTATAGGCGAAGGAAAGCAACGTGCGGATAAAGGTTTCATCCTCACCAAAGAAGGTAGGCCTTTTCATCTCACCGCCGCTGAAGTTGGGACTGCCTGGCACTTCGGCCCCTACCGAGGTAAGAGACAGCGCAAAGGCCATCCGGGCCAGGGTCGCCTTTTCCAGCTTGGTTTCAAAGCGAAGACCGCTCAGGATTTCATCCGCCTCGCTCGATGTGTACAGACGATCCGCCATGGCCTCAGTTCTCCCAGAAATAACCGGTTTTGAAGGTGGTCAACTCCTGCCGCTGGTCAAAGACAAGGCAAGCGGCACCGCTCAGGTGCGGTTTCAGGTTCCGGTAGTAGTTCGTATCGATCTCGGTATCGGTGGAGAGGATCACCACCTGCTCTCCAGCGTTGGGGAAATAGTTATTGACGATATTGTCCCGGTGCGTGCTGTCCAGACGGGAGAGCGGGGTATCGATAATGATTGGTAGCTTAAGCTGGCTGGTCTGGGCCAGACCCCAGAGTAGCGAAACCGAAAACACTTCTTTTTCCCCTGCCGACAGGCCCGATTTCTTGATAACATGCCCATTGCGGTCACTTATATGAATCTCGTAGGTCTTGTCGTCGATAGTTAGGTCCTTGATCAAGCCGCTGCGACTGGAGAGCAGGCGGTACATTTCAAAGGTCTTTTCCTGCAGCAGATGCACCTTGTTTTTGCGCAGGCGCACCATGAATTGATTCAACACACTCGCGATGGCATCGCACTCCTCAATGAACTCGGCTTTCTCCTTGGAGACGTTGTGTTTCTCGTAGAGCTTTTCGATCTCCATCTCGATTTCACGGATGCGTTTTTCCAGCGAGAGGATTTCCTCTTCTAGGAGACGCAGTTGCTCTGTCTTACGCCCGATCTGGGTCGAGCAGCTCTCCATATCGACCTGGAGCTGGTCGAACAGTTCCCGTTCCGATTCGGTCATGCCGCCCAGGCTGGAGAGTCCGGTCAGCGCCCGCACCTGCGCCTCCAGCTCCCGTTTTTCCTCCATTAGCGGCTGGATCAGGAACACCTCGCTCCGCTCCAAATTCTCCAGCTGATTCAGCACCCGCGCCGCGTCCCGATCGGAAAGATCAAGCACCTTGGCCACATCACCCCGGCCGTCACCTTCCTTGAGCAGGCGGACGATGCGCCGTTCCAATTCAGTCATTTTTTCGATGGAGAGTTTTTCGCGATAGATTGGCTCCGGTTCTTCCACCACTCGCACTAGCCGCTTGGCCAGCTCAGCGGCGTGTTCCTTGATAGCCGCACCGGTGGCCGAGTCGCGTTCCTGGTCGATCTGCCGGCGGATGCCGTCATACAGCTTACCGGCCAGGGCAAACGGCAACGCCTTTTCACACAGATTGCGGATTTCGTTTTCCACCTGGGTCAGGCGATTGGAGGCCTGAATGCGCCGCTTCTCCTGTTCGCGCATGGTCTCGCGGCTTTCCGGCTCGGTATGGAATGCGGCCTCGAAACGCTTCTTGGCCTCAAGCAGTTGCTCGCGGAACCCGGCCAGTTCCTCCTGCAAGCCGGTGCGCTCCTGCTGCTTGCGGCTGAGCTTGCTTTTCTCTTTTTTCAGCTCGCTCTGTTTGAACTCCAGGTCCTCGTCGGAGATCTCCACAAATCCCTTGCGTTCTTCCTGTTTGATATAGGCTAGGTCCGAGGCCAGGCGGTTTATGTTCTGAATTCCCAATGCCGCCTCCAGCGAGGACTTCAGGCGCACCTCGGAATGGTCATCGGCGGCAATTTCTTGAATTTTTTCGCCGTCAAAAAAGAAGAACTGAGTGATGCCTGGTGGAATGGCGGCACGGATGAAATCCTGCCAGATCTCCTGATTCTGTACCGAGACCCTCTTGCCGTCGCGTACTACCACCAGACGCTCGCTCAGGTCTCGGGGCTTGGGCTCTGCCACCACCCCCGCGCTCCAGGAACGTTTAACGATCAGTTCCGCGCCGTCGTCCATCTCCATGACCAGCTCGAACACCACATTGGCATTGCCCTTGGCCTTTTCGCGGCGGTTGATGTTGCGGTAGATCTCGTCCACCTTGGCCCCATAGAGGCAATAATTGATTGCCTCCAGGATCGCAGTCTTACCCGCGCCATTCATGCCGCCGATCAGGAAGATGCTGCGACCGTCCGCCGCCATGGGAAAGGCAATCTCGGTGGCGAACTGAAACGACTTGTAGTTCTCGATAGTCAGTTTGATAAATTTCATCGATAGGCCTCACTCAGTTCCCAGATGCCATTCGGGGAATCGCTCCGCAGAACGCCGTCATGAACCATCCGCAACCGTTCCCATTGAGCGTTGTTCCGCCAAGCCAAAGTTTTCCCGTCCTGCCGCACCTCAAGATCACCGGGCAGCAATTTACCCTTCAACCGTTCTTCAACTCCGTCGAGGACTTCGGCCACCTTGGCGCGGCCACCACAGGATTTCAGCACGGCAACAATCAGCTGTCGGAATGTCGATGCTTCGGTCTTTGGAGATTTCGACCTTTTGGTACGGAACTTCTTGGCGGGCGCAGTTTCGGGAGTGCGGCCGATACGGTCCTTGAGCTCTTTCAGCAGCTCGTCCAATTCATCGGCTAGATGGTTCAGAGTCTGGGTGGCTTCGGCACTCACGCCAAGAGCAGCGGCAAGGCGCGTCTTTTCGGCCCGAAGCGCGTCTGGCACCGGCACCCCCAGTTTATCGAGCTTGTCGATGGCGCGGGCGATCTCCCGCAACTGCGCCTCCATGGCGGCGGTCTCGCCGTTTTCGCTTCCGGCGTCCAGCCGCTCGATCACCTCCCGGCACAACTCCACCAGCAGGCTCGGGTCCTTCACATAGCGTTCGACCTCTCCACCCTGGCTCATGATGACGCGCCTCCCGGTTTCGATTTCAAGATCTCGCGCAGGACGTCATAGACCCCGGTGCGGCGGTCCTTGAACTCGTAGTCACGCACCGTGTCGAGCAGCTTCAGTACCTTGTCGGCGCTCACAGAATGCTGCTGACAGAGTTCCTCCAGCAGCCGTTTGTCCTCGCTGGTCAGGTTCATAGTTTTTCCTCATTGGAGTTTCCGCTTACGGCGGTTATTCGAAAATTTCGAATAACTGAATTCTCCTCTGTTCTGGAAGGCTTCGTTGACAGATGAGCACTCATTCCGGCATGTCCTTCAATTCGTTTTCGATCTGCTCTATGCTGGGCAGGCTGGTCTGCAATGGCTCCGGCAGCGATTCCAGCAGTTTGTATTCGGCGATCCCCATGGGCTGGGTTTTGTCGCCCAAGGCGTATTCCGCCACCACCTTGTTTTTGCTCTTGCACAGCAACAGGCCGATGCTGGGGTTATCTTGTTCGGCCTTCACTTGCCGGTCCACGGCGGTGAGATAGAAACCCAACTGCCCAAGATGTTCCGGTTTGAACTTGTCCGCCTTGAGTTCGATCACCACATAACAGCGCAGCTTGAGATGGTAGAAGAGCAGGTCGATGAAAAAATCATCGCCCCCGACTTCCAGATGCACCTGCCGCCCGACAAAGGCAAATCCAGCGCCCAGTTCCAGCAAAAAATGCGTGATGTGTCTGACCAGGGCCGATTCAATTTCACGTTCGTCCGCTTCTTTGCCCACATCCAAGAAATCGAACAGGTAGGGATCCTTGAGCGATTCCCTGGCCAAATCACTGCCCGACGCGGGCAACCGGGCGCTAAAGTTGGTCACGGCCTTGCCGGTGCGTTCGAGCAGGCGAGTTTCGATGTGGACATTCAGCACATTGCGCGACCAGCCGTGTTCGATGGCGGCCCGAGCATAGGCCAGGCGTTGTTCCGGTTGCTTCAACCGGGTCAGCAGCACCAGGTTATGACCCCAGGGCAATTGTCCAACAGCCTGTTGGACAATTTGCTCTTCCGGCCAGGCCTCGGCAAAGGCCCGCATATACATGAGGTTGGCACGGGAGAAACCCTTCATCTCGGGAAATGCGGTGCGTAGGTCGTGGGCCAGCCGGTCGATGACCTTGGCACCCCAGCCCTGCTCGGCCTGCCGGGCCAAAATATCGCAGCCGATCTGCCAATACAGCAACACCAGGTGGCGGTTGACCGCCAAGGTCGCCCGCTGCTGGGCGCTTTGGATGCGGGTTTTCAGTTCCACCAGCCAATCGGCGTACCCGTCCGGGGGTGCGGTCAGGGAAACGGGCTTGTCGCTCATACCTGCACCGCCTCCTCGATGAGCTGCTCGACGCGGGATTTGGCCTGGTCGAGGAGTTGTGCCGATTCCCGCTGTTTCATCAAGCTTTCGCGAACCAGATTGCCGATCTTTTGTTGTTTATCCGGTGGCAGCAGCGGAACCACGAACTTGTCGATGTCAGCCGGGTACAGTTCGGCCTGGGCGCTGCCTCTGGCGTGTTTCTGGGTCTGGAACTGGCCGATGATGGACTGAAACACCATGGCCATGTAGGCGTGGTCGATATCGGGCGACAACCGCAGGATGTTGACATGATTGCTGGCAAAGGCCGGAGCCTCGTCGAGATAAACATTGGTCCGGCCGATGTACGCGCCGGTGGTGTAAATTAGCAGGTCATCGGGCTGGATATGCGCTTCAGGTGATGCTTTGAAGATGTGCTCAGTGGTTTTTTGCAGGCCGTCGTAGTTGATATGCTTTGGCCCGAGGTGCTGGCTATTGATCACGGCATGGGTGCCGTCATCAACGTAAACGGGCTGAATGCCGCGCCGGTTATAACGGCGAATGTCACGGATGCGTTTGCTCGGAAACTTAACGAGGTGTTCAAGAAGCCGAGTAAAGCGGGGCTGGTAGTGCTGAGCATCGTTCCGGTGCGACAACTCCAGCTCACTAAACCGCGCCGTGTAGCCCACGGGTTTGTCAAAACGCAGCTTGTCCAGCCCCAGCTCGGATTCGAGGAGTTGTTGGGCTTGGGTGTAGGCACTGCGTGATATCTCCATCGCAGCCTCGGCGGCCAGATAACTCCGTTCGATTTTTTCTTGCTCGCGATTTGGAATCAGGGGAATTTTCAATCTGGCGATAGATTCTATCGTCAGATGAGGTTGGCCAGTTTGACTCGCAGTTCGAATTAGAAGTGATTGCCCTGATGCGGAATGGAGATACAGCCACAAAAAAAATCTGTTGATCTGGGACAGATTTCCAGTACGGACAACAAGCACATCACGGCAGACTGAATACTTTGAATAAAGACTCGTTAAGAGAGCGACCTTACCAAGTGAATTCCCTCCTTTTGCGATTATCAGATCCCCCGGTTCACACGTAGCAATGGTTGACCGGTTAACATGCAATATTTCTTCAGGAAGAAATGCTGTTTTTTCGTCTATTGAAAGCAACCCGTTTTGGATTTCGTTGACTCTCAGAAATGGGACACCATTCTGCTTAAAGTCATAATACGGCACAATCGATGGATAAAATGCGCTGCAGTCAATTGACGCTCCAGCTCTCCTGATTGAGACATGTGGATTAGTCGATATGCATTTTGCAAGCATTACGAGCTCGGGACGATAATATTCCGCATCCATCCGCCCAAGCTCAATCTCAGACAGCGGGATTTGGCTGAACGTGATCACTGTTCGCCCCTCCAGAAATCAAACTTCTGCTGCTGCGCAAAACGCACAAAGGCCTCGGCCACGCAGAGCTGCTCATCGGCAATGGCGGCGGCATCGGCTAGATCGTCGGCGGTCAAGTCGTAGTTGACCAGGTCCTGGTCGATCTTGGGCTGACCGCTGGCGTCTTCCACCAGATGACCATCCGCATCCAGCACATATTCGTAATCACCGGAGTTGTTCTTGCCGCCGCGCTCGCTCACCGCCATGAAGATCGGGTAGTCGAGCCGCTTGGCCACCTCGGCGGCGATCCAACGCTCCTTCAAAGTACCGATCAGGTCGCTGTCTGCCAGAATCAGTTCCAGCTTGCCCCGGTTTGTGAGCAATTTCAGGTCGCGCTCGGCTGCGGGGATCGCCTTTTCCAGCCGCTTGATTTCAGCCCTGTAGCACTTGATCTTTTCCTTCTGGCGTTGCTTGAGAGTCTTGGTGTTTTCCTTGTAGGTGGCCTTCATTTCCCGCATCTCCAGGCGCAGGCCGCCTTTGTCGCCGGACCATGACGCGCTCAGGGCATCCAGTTCCTGTTCCTGCTGTTGCGCCAAGGCCTCGACGTCGCTGTCGAGGTCGGCCAGCTTCTGCTTTACCCGCAGCAGCTCGGCCCGCAGGTTGACCACTTGCTCCTCGGCTTGGGCGATGCGTTCCTCATCCGAAGGCGGCTCGGTGGTCTCCTCATCGCCGTTCTCGCCGTCACCATTTTCCTCGGCAGGTTCTTCCGCCTCCGGCTCACTGAAGGTCTCGGCGATCAGGTCGGCCACTGCTTCGGGGATGGCTTCTTCGGCAACGTCGCCATCGTTCCCATCGAGCAGGGCCTGCATCTCGGTCTCATACGCAGGGCAGTCCTTGGCCACCTCGTCATGGACTCGGGCGATGTCGGCCAGTTGCCGCTCGGTGTATTTCTGAACAAAGAGCACCGAGGTCTTGGTGCCGGTGTGTGGCTTAAAGGTGTTGGGGTGCAGGCCGACCACCGCCAGGAGCCGCGCTTTTTTCAGAATCCATTCGCGGATAAAGGCCAGCGACGAGTTGTTGAACTTGCCCTGGGGGAGGACAATGGCGGCCCGGCCGCCGGGTCGCAACATCTTGAGAATGCGCTCGATAAAGAGCACATCGCGCTCTTCCTTGGGGGATTTGTCGTTGCCGGCCCGTTTCAGCGCCGGTTTGGCCAACTCGTAATGGGCCAGCATCTTGCGGTCCTTCATCTCCCCGGCAAAGGGCGGATTGGCGAGAATAACGTCGAACTTCAGCTCGTCGAAGTATTCCCAGGCCTTGTCTTCGTCCTTGAGGTTTTCCTGTTCTGGAATCTTGTGGGCGGTGAGCTTGGCCTGTCGCAAACCCTGCATCAGCGCCAGACCGAAACCGCTTTCGTACCAAGTTCTGGGGTCAAGACTGCTGACATCCGGGCCAAAGATATTAGTATGGCCGTCCCCGGCGATCAGCATCAGGGCGCGGGAGGTCTTGGCGGCGCGGGCCTCGAAATCGACGCCCCAGAGATATTTAGCGGCGTAGCGATGCTTGCGCAGTTCGCGCTGGTCATTGTCATGGGCAGGATAACACCAATCCATGGCGTGCAGCAAAAAACCGCCGGAACCGCAGGAGGGATCCATGACATATTCCTTCTGGGTCGGGTTGAGCATGCGTACACACATTTCCACCACATGGCGCGGTGTGAAGAACTGCCCTTTCTTCTTTTTCGCCTCGGTGGGCAGCAGGTACTCGAAGGCGTCGTCCATGATGCGCAGGTTGGAGCCCATAAGGCGCACGCCCTCGATGGGGCCGACGCAGACTTGCAGATGGCGCTTGGCCAGCTCGATATCCTCGTTTTCCTTGAAGATGCCGGGCCACTCCTCACAGGCCTTCTTGAACAGGCCGTTGATGCGGTCGAAGGTGATGTCGGGATCGAGGGCCTTGCCAAACTCGACGGTCTTGTCCCTACGATTTTCCAGCGCTTCTTTCTCATCCCAGATCTTTGCGAAGATCAATTTAAAGATCTCGTTGAATTCGTCCTTGCCGCTGTCGGCCAGCACCAGCTCTTCCAGGTCCTGGATGATCTTCTTGAAATTGAAGTCCTTCTTAAGCTGGAGCAGGGTCTTCTTGGTTTCCAGAACGTCCTTCGGCTCCTGTCCACACTTGGGAATGTCGAACAAGGTGTCGTCGAATTCCTTCGGATAGGGCCGGTAAAGAATGATACTGTCGCTGCCGTTGGACCAGACCGCCACCGGTGCGCCCTTGGCGTTCATGTAGCTCTTGAGCTGCTCGATGCCGTCCTTGCGCTTTGGCTTCTTGCACTCGACGATGATCTTTGGCGTTTCCTTCGTGTTGTCGGTGTAGACGATAATGTCCGCCGCCTTGGTGCCAACCTCGGTGCCAAACTGCACGCCGGCCTCCAGGTCGATCTCGTCTTCCTTGTAATCGTACTGGTTGATCAGCTTGTAGACCCAGAGCTGGCGCACAATCTCTTCCGGGTTGGCCTTGCCGTCCTCGACATAGACCTGCACTTCCTCGTTACCCGAGGAGAAGGGAATGAAGCTCTTCAGGTAATACTTGGTTTTGCCTGCATCCCGGCCCGTGGCGGCGGTTTTCGGGTAGATCGTCAGAATATCGTGAATCGCCTTGCCGAGGTTTTCGAACTCGGTCAGCTCATATTTGGTGGCTGGGTCTTTAAAAATGCGGTCGATGATATCTTTGGTGTTCATGGAAGATTCCTTGGTATCGATCCCGGCGTTCATGCCTTCGTTTCTCCTTTGCCGGTCGCGTGCGACTTCATCCACCGATCGATCTCCTCTCGGTCGAAACGCCACTGGTTACCAATCTTGGAGGCAGGAATCTCGCCACGCTGGGCCATGCCGTAGAGCTTGGTCCGGCTTATTTTGATGTAACTAGCCAGTTCATCAATGGTCAGCCATTTATCGGTTGGGTCCATGATCTCACCGCTTGGAAGATATTCGTTGTGAAAATGTGATAAAGGAAGACAACACCGGTCAGGTGGAAAGGGCAAGCAGAAAAATGAAAGTTGATGGCAAACGAGGACTATTCAAGCATTTTGATCTCTAACTACCAGCAATGCCGGTGGCTTAACAGAACGTGAGCTGCTCTCGCAAAGCAGATCTTTACCGTCCGAGATTATCAATCGCCCCGATGGCGTTCAGTTTATGGTCATCGAGGAAGTGGGTATACTTCATGGTTTGGCTGATATTTTTATGCCCCATGATTTCAGCGACTGTTCGGATATCGACCCCATGCATAATCAGATAGCTGGCCGCCGAATGGCGTAAACCGTACAGGGTAAAATTCGAAATCCCAGCATACCTGCAGGCGTTATCAAATGAACGCCGAAAGTACCGGTGTGGCTGGTCACGCCCCTCCTGACTTGACGGCAGGAAGACACAGCCATTTTCACCCTTTCCTGCTGTTTGCATCGCCTCAAACATCTTGCGTATTGTTCTCGTCATAGGGACACGTCTGGGGTCCGTTTTGGTCTCCGTGAGATCAATCATTCCCTGTTCAAGTAGAACCTGATCCCATCGTAGCCCGGCACCTTCTGAGGGCCGCATGGCTGTGTGCAAAAGAAGAAGAACGTAGCAGTAGAGGTTTTCGGATTTTGAGATGCAACAGTAGTCGAGCAGAGTGTCAATCTGTTTTGGAGTAAGCAAGGACAGTCTGTTTTTGGGAGCAGAGGGACGGCGTACTTCGGCACCAGGATCATTGACATCCAGTCCCCACTCCACCCTGGCCATCCGGTACATGCAGGTGAGGAAGGACATATCCTGGATGACTGAGCTTGGGCCTACCTGCTGCAGGCGGTAATCACGATAAGAGGCAATATCCTTTGAGGTGATGGTTTGTAAGGACTTGCCTTCAAAGTAGTGGATGAGCCGGCCACCGATTTCCTGATCGAGCCGCTGGGTGTTGCGCTTTTTTCTCGGAGCCACCGCCATGGTGTATTTTTCCACCGCCTCATTAAACCGCATGTCGTTGGCAGGCAGTTCACCAGGAAGTGGTTGCCCTGATCGCAGGAGTGACTCGGTCTCCTCTGCCCAGGTCATGGCTTTCGCCTTGCTATCAAACGTCGCAGTTTCTCGTCGCCCCTTGACGCAGATCGCTGCGCGAAACACTGGACCGTATTTTCTTTGTATCTTCGTAATGGTTGCCATCGTTTTTTTGTGTGTAAATTTGTGTGTAAATATCCGTGCACAGGAAACGATAGATGTAAGCTGCCACGTATTCTCAGAAACTTTTTCATGTAAAATGAGAAAACTTTCACCCTGATTTTAGAAAAAAATCCCGCTACCCTCCTCCTTGTTTGAAGGGCAAGCAAATAGTCGCCACCTCCTCCATTGCTCGCCATAATACCCGCCCTTAACTGGCCTCCAGTTTAAATCCCATTTGCTCTCATCCCAATAGATAGAGTCAGCTTTTCGAAAGGTTAAATTTGGTTGACCTCACCCATTATTTGTATTCTTCTCATGGAGGCAATCCGTCAGGCGAGTGTCAGGATATAATTGGAAAGGTCTTGACCGACGGAAGCGGTAATATTGTCCTAACCCCTACCCATCAAATAAAAACATTAGGCATGTTTTTTGCTTTTATTGATAACACCGCAAAATAGAATATTAGCTGGACGATTTCCGTCCAGCTAATAACTTGTTATGATTTAAAACCACAGTAGCATTGAGCAAATGTATGGTTAAAGAAACATGCGAAAATTGTTTTTATGGACGAAAAGATTGCGCGGCCCAAATATATTGTGCCCAGTTCAACTGTAACTTTAAATTGCATCAAAAGTGCAATTTCTGGCGTGAAAATGAATATATAGATTATGCTAAAGGTAATTCTGGGTATGTTTATATTCTTTCAAATCCAGACCTTAATGGTTTGCTTAAAATCGGAATGACCTCAAAAAGACCTGAAGTAAGGGCAAAAGAATTATCTGGAACAACAGGCGTATCTAGCCAATATGTAATCGAATATTATGGTAGCGCAGAAGATAGATTTATAGCTGAGAAAGCTGCTCATAGCAGACTTGGCAACTATCATCATCAAAAAGAATTTTTCAAAGTAAAAGTTGAGGTTGCAATTTATTGCGTTGAAACAATAAGTTGTGGACTGAAAAGAACATATATCAAACCTGGTAACGAATTAAAAGTGTTGCAGTACGCAAGGTCAAGAGACTCGGTACCATACAAACAAATAGAACGTGAGTGGAGGGAGAGAGAAAGAGAGAGAAAGCAATACTTAATTGAACAACAAAAAATGAGTAATTGGGAGGCAAAGGTTGAGGATTACATGAGGCAAAGAACTGGCAAAGAAGAATCTCTATTCAATTACAATAAGCTGCCAGGTAATCCTCTTGTGGAGAAAAATATCCAACCTGAATTTACAGAAGACTACGATCCAAAAAAAATAGTTCTACCTAGCGAATTAGCAAGAGTAGAGAATGAAGCAAAAAAAGCTCGAGAGACCGCATTGAAAAAACAGAGAGAAATTGAATCATTAAAAGAAGAGTTAGCCAAAGAAAAGAGCAAAGGTTTTTTCAAGCGTCTTTTCTCATGAAAGATAATAACTATAAAAAATCATAACAAATCCATTAACACGGACGCGGTGACCCGCGCCGGTTATGTCCACGTTGTGTAAAAAATAAATTATGAAAACGAAAATCAGGAAACCATGGATTGCTGGCTTATTATCAATTCTGAGCCCTGCAGTCGGCTATGCATACGTTGGCAAACTTCAAAAGGGGATTATTCTTTCTTTTTTACTTCTCTTTTTATACCCTTCCCTTGTCATATTCCTAAAGGTAAAAATTACCAAAATAGCGCTGCTCTTTCTAGTTTCTATTCCAATCATTATTGTATGTTTTCTTTTTTTTAATTGCTACAAGACAGCAAAAGAAATCGGCATTGGTTATAAAATAAAGACATACAACAAATGGTGGGCGTATTTAATTATTTATATGCTTTTTGGCATTATCCTTCCTTCTATAGTGCAAAATTACACCAAAAACAATTTGATTCAAGCATTCAAAATTCCGGCAGGTTCTATGTTGCCTACTCTCAAAATTGGAGATCATCTTTTGGTGGATAAAAGCATTTACAAAAGCAGTCCAATCCAACGTGAGGATATAATTGTATTTCCTATGCCTAAAAAACCAGAGATAGATTACATAAAAAGGGTCATCGCATTACCTGGCGATTCTATCGAAATTGTAGACAAGGAAGTGTTTATAAACGGGGAGAAGCAAAATCATTCGTATTCTATTCATTTGGACACCAGGGTAATTGAAAAAGATAGTTCACCAAGAGACAATTTTGGGCCTGTAAAGATACAAGATGGGAATGTATTTGTTATGGGAGATAACCGAGATAATAGTTATGATAGCAGGTTTTATGGTTTTATTCCTATCGAGACCATAAAAGGTAAATTTATACAAATTTACTGGTCTTGGGATAAAGAAACATCCTCAATCAGATGGAATAGAATCGGGACATCCGACAAGAATAGCACACAACAATAGCATCAAAGGGACAGCAAGAACTCAGCGGTATTTGGATGCATTGTACCGCGCCCCATATCCATAGACGTTTTCAAGTTGGTTGCCAAACAATCTTGCCGCCCCTTATGCAAACGTTATGTGCCATAAGAGATGGCGCAGGTACAGGAGAGAAAGTGACATATCTGGCACTGACAAGAGAAAACATCAAGGACGAACACATTTGCTGTGCCTTTTCCGATAAGAAATGTGCTGAGAGCTACGAACTGAAGAAACAATGGCTCACAGCGCAATTCGACAACGGTTATGTTTTTCGCCGTCTTGATGAACGAGCAAAGGTATTTATTGAATATGGTCCTGCTGAGAAAGCCTGGGTTCCAGTAACGGCACCCAATTGCATGGTGATCGGGTGCTTCTGGGTCTCCGGGAAGTTCAAAGGTCAAGGACATGGCAAAGCCTTGCTAAACGAAGCAATTGAAGATGCGAAGAACCAGGGCAAAAGTGGCCTTGTGACCGTAGTAGGTACCAAGAAATATCACTTCATGAGCGATACAAAATGGTTACTGAGACAGGGATTCGAGATAATTGAAAGTATCCCGTCCGGCTTCAGTCTCATATCCATGGACTTCGACTCATCCAACGATAGACCTCATTTCAACGAGTTGGCGCGGAGCGGCGTGTGCCCAGATCGGAAGGGGATAGTTGCCTATTATTCCAATAGATGCCCTTATTCCGAATACCACGTCAAAGACTCACTTGTTGAAACTGCCAGGAATCGCAATCTGTTGCTAAAAACGATCAAGCTCGAAACCATGGAGCAGGCACAATCCTGTCCATCGCCTGCAACGATTTTTAGTCTTTTTTTGGATGGGGAATTCGTCACTACAGACATAAGCGTATGTATGGAGAGTCGGTTTGATAAGATCGTTGGCAAACGATAGGCACATAACTATCGGCTGCAAGCGACGCGGACAAGCCGCGCGCCTGAGCCGAAGCGTTAGGCATTAGGAGAAGCCATGAGTTTTGAACCAGCCGTAGTAAGTGCAATCACAGCCTTGGTTGCAGTTATTGTTGGGCCGCTAGTAAGCATCTTCGTTGCAAAAAATCAGATCAAGGCTTCTGTTGTATCAGCAAATCGGCAAACATGGATTAATCGGCTTCGTGATGAATTAGCTGCTTTGGTGGGTATTGTTCATCATTTGCCAAATGCACATGCCAACGGATCAGTTACTACTAACGATGCTATTGCAGAATACGGGCGGTTCGCGGAGAAATTCCAAGTAATAAAGCTCCTTATCAACCCAAATGAAGCGGATCATCAAGAATTAATTCGCCTAATTGGCTCTGCGGATAAAAAACTCATTGAGTCAATCAACAAAAAACAGGCTAGCTCGGCTGAGTTTGAAGCAGCAGGTCAACGTATTGTTGATCAATCACAGATAGTATTAAAACGGGAATGGGAACGTGTTAAAAACGGTAAGTAAATATGCCTAACAAACGCATAAGCTCGGACGTCAAAAAGCTGCGCCGCTCGTTCCTCACAGCACAACTTTTTGCCTCCGGTTATGCTTGGCGTTATACAATCAAAAATAGAGGCCAACAAAATGGCTGATGCTAATAATACTCTTTCTGTTTTCGATCAATTTTTAAGAATTTGGGCAATTATAGGCCCGATGCTAGCAGCCTGTGTGGCTGCATGGTGGAACAGAAAAAATGAAATAGATAATAGAGAGTTCAATCAAAGAAGAGAAAATGACAACGAAAAACGTAGAATTGCTCAGCAAAATGCTGAGAAAATCATTAATCTCAAAAAGAATGAAACCAGTGAATTGAAAAAATCTATATTATCATTCGTAAGCTTGGCAGTAGATTGCCAGAATGCTGCAATAACAAATGGTCTAAAGTCAATCACAAGCCTTGCTGCGACACCTAAAATTGTTGAAGAACAATCAAATAGAATAAGAATCTTGAGTGATTCATTTAATGAACTATTGCTTATATCACCTCCAGATGAGGTCTTGGAAAGCTCAAAGCAATTGTTGAGATTTATATCTTCCACACCTTTCGAACAATACCAAGACCCAAAACAACATCAACCACTTTCGCAAGAGTTTTCAAATAAAAAAACAGTAGTCCTTGAATCGGCAAAAATGTATTTAGAAAAGCACAAATACGAATTTATAGAAGAATTAAAAAAATAATGTATAACAAGGCGTTTCACCATCGCTCCACTACGTTCCGCTGGACGCGCTGAAACGCGCCGGTGAACTTACCGTTAGTGATTAAGGAAGCCATGATACCTCAAACAAACTTCATCGTTACTCGACCTGAGGAAACCAGAGGATTAGGCGGAGGGCCAAGTTCTTATATACCCACTCTTGGTCATATAGCTAGTACTTTTGATATTTACCGCACTGTTGGCATTGCTGAAGTAATTAATGCACCAGAATCATGGGCCTTTACAGATTTAGATTCAGTGGCGGCTCTTGGCAGAATAGTAGACGGCCCTATAACTTCTGGAGAGGATATCGCAAGAGCTGAGTCTGCTATTAGGTCGGCTTTATTATATGAATTTTCCGAAGTCGCAGTTCCATGCGTGAAAGCTGATCATGGCAATGGCATTATTGGCTATCTGCGTTTTGATAATGAATTTCGAAATAAAGCCTCATTTGAAGCTTTCTCTTGTGTGCCATGCCGAGATCATCTTTTAGCAGTAGAGTTCGTTAACTTAAAGGATGGGGAGATTATACAAAGTAGTTTTAGTGAAAGTGATCTTATAGGAACAACCATATCGGACAGCGTTAAGAACCTCAATTATGTTACTAATCGCACATCTGAGGTTGCAGCAACACTTCCTATGCAGTTCGGGGCTGCAACACACTACACAGGACCAATATACTCTGCAGTAACAGACCGAAGTCCGTCTGGGTTTATTGATGAATTGTATCGTAGAGTCTATCGCCCTTGGATGGATGTGGCCCAAGCTGGCCCACATCTTCGGCTTGAGCTAAAACTCCCTCCATTGCTGGCTATTGTTCTACATCGCTCAAATTCTCGTAGTGATGTGCCTACTGTTTTAAAGGAATTACGCGAAGAGATGGCACCGATACGTGCTGATTTGGTTCGCCTGAACCGTATGATTGATTCGTGCCATGAACAAAGTGAAATATACGCTCAAACACAGCGTATCTCTGAAAGTTTTGATGCTGTGGTTGCTGAGTCACTCCTTACCCCTGCTGAGCTTAGGTATAGGCGCATTATTTCAATTTTTAATCTAATCAAACCTGTAAGGCAAATATACTCAATAGCTGCAGATCCTTTGGCTGCAGATTCCGAAAAATTTCTCGAGGCATTTAGATCTTCGCAAGAGGTAATTAAAAAGAATAGTCGTATAGTTTCACGTTCAGTGGCAGCTTCAAAAGTTTCGGAGCTGCTTAGAGTGAGTTCGATTCGCGACATGGTTACCTCGCATTTTACCGGCGATGAGCAGGAACTAATTCATAAAAATATCACTAACAAATAAATTAACCCGACCTCCTTCGTCGTCGGGTGATTTAAACGTTACGAGTTACGATATCTCCAGTTTATATTGACCTTACTTTAAATAGAAATGAATAAAAGGAACGTTACCAGAAGAGAATTAACTGCAGTTGTCTCTGAAAAAACGGGGATTACTCAAAAAAATTCATCAAAAATTGTCGATACTTTCTTTTCAACATTGAAAAAGATATTGATCAGCGGAGAATCAATCAAGCTGGTTCATTTCGGCAGTTTCGTTGTTCACGATAAATCCCCACGTCGTGGACGAAACCCCCAGACCGGCGAATCTCTCGTGATTGCCAAACGTCACATGGTCACCTTTCGGCCAAGCCGACAGCTTCGAGAGAGTTTGAACGTTTAAAAGCCCTAAAAGGAACACAATGAGTAAATCACTTGTAGAAATGACTGCTGAGATCATTCAATCCCAGATCAGCAGCAAACAAATGACCACCGATGAAATCAAATCGGCCTTGAACGAGACTTTCCAGACCCTCAAGGCCCTGCAGGATACCGAATCCTGCGAGATGCTCGAAGCATCCAACGAACAGCAACCCGCGCCCCTGGATCCCAAGAAATCGATCCAAAAGAACAAAATAATTTGCCTTGAATGCGGGCAAGAATTCAAGCTGTTATCTGCCAAACATTTGAGTTCCCACGGCCTCACGAGGAAAGAATACCGCATTAAATACGGTTTTTCTGCCAGGCAACCGCTCTGCGCAAAATCGCTGACAGAATCCCGCACTGCTTCCGGAAAGGAACGTGGGATCCCGGCCAACCTGCTCAAGGCCATTGCCACTAAGACCAAGAAAACAAAAGCCGACAAGACGAAATAACCCAGGCCTTCTTCTTCCCAAAATGACAAGGGGCAATGCGAACACGCATTGCCCCTTGTAGTCTGTCACCGCCATAACCTGCCGGCCACCCAACAAGCGTTACTCCTCGACAAGTCGCTTGAGCTTCTCGGCATAGTCATTGGCCCGATTCCTTGCATTCAAGGCGGCCTTTTTGTATCCGCTTCCCAGGGAGTCAAACAGCACCATTTCTCGTTCCTCATGCTGCATGAGGGCGGTATAGGCGGCAATCTTGACAGAGCGTTCCTGTTCGTCCCGCTGGGCAAGAAGCGCTTGCGTGTTGGTCTTGAGTTCTTCCCCCTGTTGCCGATACCCCAGAACCAACCAGAGGAACGCCACCGGCGCACAATACCCGGCCAGGATATTGCTCCACTCATCCAGCCTGAACCGGGCTATATCGGGAAACCGGTACAGCAATAAACCACCCCCTGTCGCGATCCAAAGCAACGTGATGACGATCCCGAGTAAAAACCGCTTGTCCTCTGCATTCTTCAACAGGGTCCCCATGCTGCTGCCGATTCTTTTTTCTTTCCACGTCATGCTCTTTCTTTATCCCAACCGCACGTCCAATTGAAAAGAAAAGGCGTCAACGCATAGCCTGCCTTGACGCCTTTTGCTACGGCCATTTCCCGGCCGGACAACCTGGCCACCCTTCACGCCACCGTTTTCAAGTACTCCTCCCCGGAAATCCCCATCCGCTGGCAAATCTCGTGTTCAAGATCAGTCAGTCCCTCCATATGATTCAGGGTATTGTGGTCGGAACCGTTCCGGGGATCAACTTTCAAAAACTCCTCTTCCGAGATCCCCATTTTGGCGCAGACCTCCCGCTCCATGGCATTCAAGGCCCTAACTGTTCCAGCCGTGCCGCTGCCGTCTCCCCGGCTATTAAGCGCCCGTAAATGGAGGTTCGGCCGGTTGGTCAACCCCACAGAAGAAAGGGCCACAATGGCCCCGTTTGTTTTGCTGCAGACCAGTACCGGGCTCAGGTACCGGTATTGCCGGGTTGTAATCAACTGGTGGCCACTCCGATTCCAGTCAACCCGGCCCCAGATCGCCCCGTTCATGACCCGCAATTCATTGACCCAACCCATGGCCGGGGCCGGATCGCCTTGCTTGGCCTTGAGTTCTGTGGAGTGCTCGATATCAACCGGCAGATCAACCCGGCCGTTTTGAAAGGCCTGGATGATCCTCTGCGGGTTGTTGTTGGTCCAGTGGCGGCCGTCGCGGCCGATCACCTCGCCGGTGGGGATCAGCTCCACCCAGGCGGGCACCTGGTCACCATCCGGGGTAATTGTCGTGGTATTGAGTGCTGCCGTTGTCGTCTTTTCCATAGTTGCTGACCTCTTGTTGGTGGCTGTTTGTTCCCGGCAAAACCTGCCGAATCACTGAACCCCGTTTAAAACCCGTTTAAAATCGCCTGTGTTGGGCGAACAGGACATTATCCGCCTATGGGGCCAATACGAAACAGGACGAAAACCACGGCGTTTTTTCAGGGGAAGAAGAAAGGGGGCAAAACGAGAAACCGCCGTGCAGGCAAGCAACCTGCACGGCGGATCCACGCGGAAGAAGGACCGCATGAAGATTTGAAGCAAATAGTTACAGCTGCACCCCCAAACGCTGCAAGGCCTGCTGTTCAGCGGCAATGGCCTCCGGGTTGTACCATTTCACCCCATCCACACTCAGTTTCCGGCACGAAGCAGTGGGAAACACCGGTAATCGTAAATGCAGTGCAGTCTTCCAGGGGATTGCCGCCCGGTCCTGCTCATTGCGCTTGACCAGGATGTTGCCCAGGGCGGCAAGGTGGCTGTACTTCTCCATCAGGGTGCTGGCCGCTTTGGCATATTCGGCCCCGATGGTGTCCAGCCGTACCAGCAGGAAGGCCTTGACCGCATTGGGCTGTACCACCTGGCGCAACTCTTTGGCCCGCTTCTCCTTGGCCTCAAGCAACCGATTAAGCCCGGCAACGATCTCATCGGCCTGTTCTTCTATAGCTTCGGCCCTGGTCCGGGCCTTTTTCAACGCCTGTTTGCCTTGTTCCAGTTCCTTTTCAACGGTGACCAGGTCGGCCTCGATCTCCTCCCCGATCTCCTTTTGTGCAAGCAGTTCCTGGCGTTTCTCGATCAGGGCATCGATAGAGGGGACCGCCTCCCAGGCTGATTCCATCTTTTGTTCCTGGTCGGCAATGGCCTGGCGGATCCGCTCCGCCTCGCGTTCCACCTGGCCCATTTCCTCCTGGATGGAAAGCAGATCCTGCAGCGAGCAGGAACAATCCATCCCGGTAAGCTCCGCCTGCAATTGGGCCAGTTCGGCTCGTAGAGGTTCCTGAAACGACTTGGCTTCCTGGTGGAGCCGTTCGGCCGCCTCGTGCCGCTGGCGATAAAGCTTGAGGTTGTTCTGCTGGTTGATGTTCATATTGCTTTCCCCGCCGGACTGCTGCAGGTATGCCTTGATCCTCTGGAGTTCCTGGCCAGCTTCCGAGGCCAGAGTGTCCAGGTTCGGCGCATGGCCAAGCTGCTTGGTTATGCTGTCGATCCGCTCCCGGATCGCTTCCCGCCTGGTCAGTGCCGTTTCAAATGCAAGTGTTTTGCTCATGATGCTCCCTGTGGTAATGATTTCAGTCAGCGGCGGAAAGAATGTTCCATGTCTGCCGCTCAGCCAATCCGTATTTACGGGCCAGCTCCGCAACCGTCGCGCCCCTGTCGTAATCCTCGCGAAGGGCCGCGTTTCTGATCTTCCGTTTGAACTTGGCCAACATCGGAAAGGCAACGGTGGTCCCCTGAAAGTGGTTGGACAGCGCAATCGTCTTTTCAATGCCGACGATCTCCGCCACTTCCTGCAGGCTTTTGGGGAGTTCCTCGATTTTCGGCAGCATGGCCGCCGGGATTTCCATTCCTTCTATCTTGAGAACGCTATTCTCCATGTGCTGCCCCCTGTTCCGCTTTATGCTCCAATAAATCGATGGCCTGGCCAAGCTCTTCATTGACCCAGCCAAGTATGCGGGCAAGCCCCTCCTGGCCCTCGACGCTCATTTCCTCGTTGATACCGTGTGCTCCGGCCACATCCCGCAAAAAGGCCAGCACCTCCCTGGAGTTGCCGATAATATCGCGGGATTTGTGTTTGGGGTGGGCTGCCATCTTCATTCTGCCGTTCAACAATGCACCTTGTTCTGTCTGGTCACTCGGCGCTGCAGGTCGGTGATGAGAACATGCAGGGCCTGGCCGTCCTCCAGCCATTCGAACCGGTCCACGCCGAATTGCTTCTTCACTCGGCCATGCAAAGCGCCCATTTCGTAACCAAGGGCATTCCACAGGGCCAGAACCTTCTTTTGCTGTTTGGCTGCCGGGCCGGGCTTGACCGTGATGAACCGGCTTTTTCCTTTCTGTTGCCCCCGGCCGGGCTTGGGTTGCCAGCCTTTGGCCCTAAACAGCTCGATCAACTGCCGGGCCTGCAGGCTGGTGAGATCCTTGGCGGATCCCGTTTGAAAGTTGAAAAAGAGAATATCCCGGTAGGCCTGATCCGAGAGCGCCAGCTCTTTCTTGGCAATATGGATCTTGGCCAGGGTGGTTTTGTCGAGTGCCATACTGTTGCCTCCTGTCAGGCCTCACCGAATTCAAGCCGGTCGGCTTTATCGCTCAAGGCCATATATCGATTGAAATGCGCTTCTTTCCTTGCCGTCTTGAGGTAAAATTGAGCAACCGCAACATGCCCGGCGTTCTTGGCGGGAATACGGATCTTTTCAAACGACTCCCACTTGTGATATTCAGCCTCGGCCTTTCGCCGAATCACTCTTCCCCTGGCGGCATCAAGGTCCTGTTGCTCAAGACGGCTCAGGGAAAAATGAAGATGCGGGTGTTTTAGAAGCTCCAGCAACTCTTCCTTGGTCAACTTGTCGATTTGCTCAATAATGCCGATGGTTGTTCGTTTTCTGGCCATTGCATCCGCTCTTTTTCACGTAAACGTAGAAACTTTTCCCTATGCCGCCAGCCGCTCTTCCTTGACTTGGTTGGCAAAGGCGTGGATTTCCCGGTACTCGTTCAGCTTCAAGGTGGCCAGTTCGCAGGCCATGCCGATGGAGAGCAGGGTTTTATGGTCCGGACTTGGCCCGGCCTCCTGGATCAGCTCCGCCACCCGTGCGGCCTGGTTGATCGCATCGCTTTTATAACCCTCGATTATTTTGTCCGAGGTCAGTTCGATACGCAGGTTTCTGGTAGCACGCATGATGGCCAGCAGGTCCGCATTCTTGCCCAGGGTGCCGAGGTGCAGGTTGCGCACATGGTTGCCGATTTCCGCCAAACTTCGATTGATCCGTAATTCGTTCATAACTCCTCCATGCGGGTGATGGTTGACCGGGCCTTGTTCAAGGCCTCGCTTGCTGTTTGTAAACTCTTGAGAGTGGTATCGATCAGGCTGACCGCCTCCTTTTTCTTGAGGCGCAAAGCGCGGAGCTTTGCCGCCTTGGTATCGTCTTCGGGCATGTCCACCAGATCGTTGATCAGGTGCCAGGTGCCGGGCAAACCGGGTTGCTGTTCCTTGCGGACCACATCCCGGTTGACCAGGATGCGCAGCCATTCCTTGGCATAGCCCTTGGAGACACCGGCCATTTCCATGAGATCCTCGACATTGACCCGGCGGCGCATCCGCAGGATCCGCCACATGACCTCGCGTTTGTTCGGTAGCGGTTTCTGCAGGGGTGGCCCGTAAATCCCCAGGGCGATTCTTTGCAGCCGTCCCGCCTTGTGGAGATCGCGCAAGGTGTTGGTCAGTTGTTTGTGCTCCCGGCTGTTTTTCAATCCCAGTTCAATGGATAGCTTCTCGGTATTCACCTGGCCGTTGCCCTGGTTGGCCAGGAGCAAAGCGGTTTCCAGTACGGTTTTGGAAAAGGATTGGTGGGCCATGTTCACCCCCTGATACCGGCGCGGATAAAGGCGGCATTGACCATTTTCGTGGTCAGTTGCGGAAGATTGTCGAAGATTTGGTGGCGCAACGATCCTTTGGTCATGGCATTACCCCTGCAGCCCGCACTTGCAGGCGATGGCGGCCAATTCCGCGTCCACCTCGCCGTTTCGGCGCAGGCTGGTTGCGGCGTGGGCCAGGTTGATGGTATCGCGGCGGACAATTCGCAGATCTCCGCCCGCTGCCCGGTGCATGATCTCAGCCGCTTGAGCATTTAGTTCAAGGCCGGTGCATTGCCGGACGTACATCACCACATCGGTGGCGCTCACCGGTTCAAACTCCATGGCCCGGTAGGTGCGGGACCACACCCGGCGATTCTGTTTCATCAGGTGCGGCAGCTCCTCTTCGCCGATCAGGACCACGATGCCGCCGGTGATCTTGACCAGGTCGCGGATGATTTCGAGGAACTTCTGCCCGAATCGTTCGATCTCATCGATAAACACCGGCTGCGGGTTTGTAGTCATGGCCTCGATAATGGCGTCGAAACAGCGCCCCCGGCGGTTGGGGACTCGGCGAATGCCGAACTCCCGGCAAAGCTTCTGCAGGAAATCGAGTTCCGACCAGATCGATACCGTCTCGACATAGACGGAGCCATTGCGAGCCGCCCAGGTCTGGACGGTGCGCGTCTTGCCTCTCCCAGCCCGGCCCCAGATGCAGCCGAGCCGCTCATCACCTTCACCAGCTCCACCTTTGCCGATCTGTAGACCCTGCATCAGCGTCTCGAAAGATCTGACGTTTTTGGTCTGGACAAAGGTCGGCTTGAACTTTACAGTTTCCGCCATAGGTCATTCTCCCCTTTGATCTCTATTTGAGCTGCACGAGGCCGGTGTTCCCGCACCGGCCTCTTTTGATTCCTGTGATGCGGCATCACGCCGAGAATCCCCTACCGTTCCGGTCGCTAAAGGCAATCCACAGCCCTGCCATCCACTCATCAGCAAGATCGGGATCGTCTTCATCTGCCAGGTGGCAACAACAAACGTTCAAATGGTCCCCAGCCTTGAACCCTGCATCAAATGCCCGACCGGCCATCACCCCGAAGGCGAACCCGGTGCAATACTCATCGCCCATGCTCCCATGGGCCTCCAGCGGACCATCAGTAAGGAGACTTTCTTCCTTGCCGTCAAACACGCCTTCGTCAAAAGCAGTTTCATCAAACATGTCCCATGCGGGTGCTGCTTCCGTCTGCATCGCTGTAACTCCTTAAAAAAGTTTTCTATTTCGTCTCTCAAGAGTGTAGACTTGAGGCCGCTTTTCGCCACATCAGGCCATATTTGATCCGGCAGGACTCCCAGTACTCAGGAAAATTGAGATAAGGCGCGGTCTGCTCGAAAAACGTCATGAAATCGTTCCATTCCGGGGTTAACTCTATCCCCTGGGCGCTCATTTCGATCAGCCGTTCGTAACGGTCGGAATCGTTCAACCGCATCAGCTCTTCTTCCTGCGCTCTGGCATCCGCCTCTTCCTGGAAGCGGGTAGCCTCGGCCACGTCGCGGCGAAGTTTCTCCGCATCCAGGTTGATCATTTTGCGGGACGCTTTGACAGTCTGCGGACCGTCGCCGCCTAGCACGCCGATCTCGGCCATCTGCCGCCGGTGGTTTGGCAGGATCTCTTCCCGGAGCAAGGTCCTGGCCAAAGCTGAGGCCTGTTTTTCCTGATCCTTCTTCTGTTCTATGTGCTGCCGCAGCTTTTCCTTGTCGGCTTCGTTGCCCAGCTGGGCCGCAGCCGGGTGCAGCTTCTCCACCGGCGTTGCCTCACAGATCAGATTGCCGTCCTGATCCATCACCCAGATTGAGCTGGTGTCCTGGAGGTCATAGCGGATGGAAACCTTGTGTCTGCGGCCGTAGAGGGCTGGGTGATAGTAGTTCTGGCCCCGAAAGGTGATGCCGTTACGGTGGATGGTCTTGATTTCCAGGCTCATCATCAGCCAGAGCAGCTCCGCCTTGTCGATGCCTGGCCCCTTGCCCTCGACAAAGACTTCCAGCGGGGTTTTACCTTCAAGGTGACCCCGTTGCGGCCGTCTGGCGTATTCATCGAACCAGTAGGCTATCAGGGTGTGGGCCTCCTCCATTGTCAGGCAACGGTTGCCGAACTGTTGTTCATGGATTTTGCGGTGGAGCTTCTCCCCGCGCATCATACGCGGTGGCTTGTCCTTGATGCTGGTACCGGTGTAGCCCGGCACCAACCGCTCCAGTTCGGCAAAGGTTCCGAAAAAGCGCTCAACGGTCTTTGACTGGCCATGGTAGGGCCAGGCATGGATGGTCTGGCAGCCCATTCGTTCATAGAGTCCGGCAAAGCCTGCTTCGTCGAAACTTTGCGAACCTTTGAAGAACCGGGCCTTGAATGCCCTGCCGTTGTCCAGGTAGACCACGCGGGGATACTTGCCCAGGCGGATAACTGCCCGGCGCAGGGCAGACGATATGGCGGCGGTGTTCTCGGTGGGCATGATCTCCCAGCCCAACGGCATGTTGGAGCGCATGTCGTAGAACAAAATCAGGGTCATGTGGTTCTGAACCTTGCCGGTCCAGGGGTTGACGATCTCGAAGTTGAGGTTGTGACCGTCGGCCACGATAACGTCTCCGACGTTCAAGACGCTTATGTCCCGTTCGATGTACATGGCGCACTGATCGTTCCACGCCTTGGCCCCCTTGCGGGCAAACACCCACAGGTGATAGTTGCGTTCCTTCCATTGTCGCAGCCATCTTCGGTAGGTGGCCTCGCTTTGGCTGTTCCCGATTCCCTGTTGCTGCATCACCGCCGTGGCCACCCGGTAGGCTTCTGAGATCCGGGGACTGTTCGGCCGGAGCACACAACGAAGAAATATCTCGGTCTGTTCTTCGCTCAGTCCGCACGTGCCCCGCAGGTGTGCGCCGCGTTTATCGGCCAGGTGAAAGCAGTCGTTGCCGTGTCTGCGAACCTTGACCGACCAGCTCTCGATAGTTTTCCATTTGATCGGTCCTAATTGCTCATAGAGGTGCGGCCAGGTCAGCCCGGAGTTGTAGGCCTGCTCGAACTCCAACCGCGCCGACACCTTGTTGCCCCAACCGGCGGCTGCCAAAGCCCGGTTGTAGAGGGCGAGCAAGGCCGCTTTGTATTGCATTTTCTCCTCCATCCGTTTGTTTACGGCGGGAGGGATTGTTGTTGCCGGGGTTGATAACAGGTCGCCAGCACTGTGCTTGGCGGCGAGAGCCACTTGTATGGCCTTGGGGAGCTGGTCGACCAGGTACCGCTTTTCCTTGCCACCTCGAACGCTTTTTTCTTCGAAACACCACCCTTCTTTTTGGGCTCGCCTTGCAGCATTGGTTCGATGAATGTTCAAAGCCGTAGCAATTTCCTGGATGGTGACCAGATCCGCCATCATGCCACCGTATCCATATCCTTCGGCAGCCCCAGATGTTGTTCGGGACAGCCTTGGTCCCTCAGGTATTGCAACACCTTCCGCAGGTTCTTCTTGCCATCGATGGTCAGGGAAACCGGGGTATGGTTTCGGTAGCCAAGAGCCCGTCTGGTCGATTCGACGGTCAGTTGGTTGCGAAGCATCCATATCCGTATTTCGGTTGAGTCCCTCATCCGAGTTCCTCTTCGATCTTCCGCATGCGTTTTCGTAGCGCCTTTGTCGTATGGTAGACTCTGGCCCATTCGAGCATTTTCACATCCTCGCCTTCGATTGCCAGGCCGCCGAGCGTGGCGACCATGGCCGCCATCGGCTGCACGGTGTTCAGGGCCGCGCACAAGAGCGACAGCGCCTTGATGCCTGGAACCCGGCTGTCGTCTTCCACGTTCAGCCATTTCTCGAACAGATCCTTGCTCACACCGGCCTTGCCGTTGATCGGCACACTGTGTCGACGGGCCAGTTCGTTCATCCGGTCCAACACCTGATCGCGCGACAGCCCAGAGGCCTTCACCGCTTGGTTCAAAGCCTCCTTCACATCGCGGACAACCGTGTGCAGTCCGGAATTGCTGAACATGTTGAGCTGGGTCGGTGGCAAAAGTCGTGCTCCTGTCCGCCTCTATGGCACTGGATGTCCTATTTTGGGCGATACGCGGACGTTGAAAAATAGGGTCTGCCCTGATACGATGCAGATTAGAAACGTGGGTTTCCTGTTATCAACAAAATCGCCGAAAAATGATTCATTGTCAAGATGAATAATGACGCACAGCTTAATTTTCGGCTATCTGGTTTCTCCACGTTCAAATGTATCTAATTTCACTTGGAAAAATGCAAAGCTGTGCGGTTAGCATAAACGCACAGCTTTACGCACAGCTTTCGAAAAATAAGCTGTGCGTCAAAAATGATCTATCAGGAATGAATAATGACTCTCGGGGGAAGAATAAGGCTTGTCAGAAATGGTTTATCGCAGAAAGAATTTAGCGATAAATTTGGCGTGGCAGTCTCTACGCTTAGAAGATACGAGACGGATATTGTTCCGCCTGGAGCTGATTTCTTGTTGGCAATTTGCGATTGCTACAAGGTGTCCTCGTCATGGTTGCTTGCTGGCGAAGGTCCAATGCGCAAGGACCAAGCAGCTGAAAATGAATCCATGCCAGTGAAGGAAGAAGCCGAAAGGCAGTTAAGGGGAAATACGCCAGGTCGCTGTAATGTCTGCATTATTGAAGATCCAATAATAACCGATCTTAAACTTTGGCTAAATGAGATAGTCAGTAAGGATCCAGACAGCTTGGCATGGTTTAGAGTTGAGCTTCAGGATAAATTGCCTAAATTCAAGGCGTGGAGGGAAAAAAAACGAACGGCCGATACCTTTGAGGATTACAAGTTAGCATAAACTAAAATTATTTATATAGCATAAAGTTCTAAGCGGGCCAATAAAATATTCCCGCCCATTTTGTGGTATTATTTACTCGTTTCAATTTTCTCGATTTACGTGCAAAAAACGTCTGAGATTTGCCTAAAATCGAAAAGTTTCTTGTTTTAGAAATTTGTCCGAAAAAAAAATTCAAAAGCCACAATCACCAAGGCCCATGAAATCCTGAACCGCCCGCAATCGCCCGATATTCAAGGGCCGATCCCATATTGCCACGTATCAACCCGGTATAACCCGGATCCCACCAGAACCAGCAGGAAAGTTTCTACGTTTATGTATCTCCCTATAATAGACAACGATATACAACGATTAAAACTGAGCGCAACCTCAAATTATATTGAATAATAACGGGATATTAAGAAGAGAAATCGGCTAAAAGCATTGAGAATACAGGATTACGCACAAAAAAAGGGGTTAGACGCTCTAAAAAGCATCTAACCCCTTGATATTACTGGTCGGAACGAGAGGATTTGAACCTCCGGCCCCCTGAACCCCATTCACATTTTAAATCAATAAAATTATATATTTATTTAATTAATGTGTAAAAATTTGTGTAATCTTTTACATTGGGGCCAGCGATCTACTTTCCATCCAAAATCATCGGCGTAAAAGTCGACACAATCAGCGGTTGAAACCCAACCACTGACCTCTTTTTTCTTCCTTTTCTTTTTTCCTCCTTAAAACCTGATGTATATCAGGTGGATTTTCTTCTATTTTTTCCTTTGTAGTTTCTTTGTATTCTTGCTGTTCGGCAAGCACGTCTCTCAACACATGGAGGTGCAAATGAAACGGGCCACCTTTCGCTGCGCCTGTTGCAGGCGGATTCTGCCAAGAAACTCCAAAGTGAAAAATCAACGATACTGCGGTGATAAAGCGTGTCAGCGGGCGAGAAAACGCAAGTGGCAACGAGAAAAGCTGGAAGCGGATCCCGATCACCGGGCCAACAAACGAGAGAGTCAACGGGCCTGGCAAAATAAAAATCCTACTTATTGGCAGGAGTATCGCCGGAGAAATCCCGATTCCGGTGAACGTAACCGTCGGCTGCAGCGGTTACGAGACAGGACGAAACGTCAGGGAGCCGGGAACGATCTTGCAAAGAAGGACACGTCAACGCGGCTTTTCAACGATACATCAATAATTTATTACATTTCATCCAACATGGGGAATCTTGCAAAGATGGACGCGTTGCCCGTAAAAATCATCCCTATTACAGCAGGATAGCCACATCTTGCAAAGAAGGACTCGATGGCCTCAGGTCTTTCGATGCGCTACCGTGCTCAAGAAAGGAGGTCTTTATGAGAAACGCACTGCTTCCCCAACGAGTACGAACGATCAACGGCAGCTTCGCTTATATCGAACACCGGTTCCTGCGCCACGGCTTCTGGGCCAGTCTCGCTCATCATGAACTGCTCCTCTATTTCTTCCTGGTCATGGTCGCCGATAGACAGGGGCTGTCGTTTTATGCCTACGACAAGATTTGCTCTCTGCTTGCCATCAGCCTGGATGAGTACATCCTGGCCCGCGACAGTCTTATCAGCAAAGACCTGCTGGCCTTTGACGGCACTTTTTTCCAGGTCCTGTCCCTGCCTGGGGAAGCAGTCCGTAACACCAAGTTGCTCCGGGCGCCTGAAGATATGCAGCGAAAAGATCCGGCAACCATTGACCGGCTTATCCGGCACAGTATGGAGATGGGCAGATGATCGGCAGGCGAACGGTTCTGGAAATTGTGGAGCTCAAGGAACAGGGATTTTCTATCCGCAGTATTGCCAGGCAGTTACAGTTGAATCGCGAGACCGTGGCAAAATACCTCGCCGACGATACGCCGAAGCGGACCAAGGTTAAAAAAGCGTCCAAGCTGGATCCCTACAGAGAGATGATTGCCGAGATGGTTGCACGCTGTCCGGACATAAAGGCGCCGGTGGTGCTGCAGAGAATCAGTAGTAAGGGGTTCAACGGTGAAATCACTATAGTGCGGGACCTGCTCAGACGATTGCGTGGTCAGCGATCTCAGCGCCAACCTTTTATCCGTTTTGAGTCGGAACCGGGCGAGCAAATCCAGATCGATTGGGGCCACTTTTCCGGCCTTTCCTATGGTGAGAGCAGCAGGAAACTCTATGCGCTTGCCGTGCTGGAAGGCTACAGCCGCATGCTCTACGTTTATTTTACCCACAGTCAGCAACAGGAGTCGCTGCATCAGGGATTGCTGGAAGCATTCAGGTATTTCGGCGGGACGCCGAAAGAAATCGTGGTCGACAACATGCTCACCGCAGTGACGGAGCGGGTGGGTTCGATCATCCGTTTCAATGACGCCTTTCTCGAATTTATCGGCAATTTCGGCATCCGGCCCCATGCCTGTAGCATCCGGGCGCCCCATGAAAAAGGCAAGGTGGAGAATGCCATCAAATACATCCGTACCAACTTCTGGCCCCTGCGGGAGATAACCAGCCTCGACCAGGCCCAGGAGCAGGTGCGGCACTGGCTGGACACCGTGGCCAACGTCAGAAAGCACGCCACCACCGGCCAGCGCCCCATAGACCGGCTGCAGGGGTTGCAACCGCTGCCCGACCCACTACCGGACTGCCGGCAGGTCTGTGCGCTTCAGGTCCACAAGGACTTTGGAGTACGTTTCGATGCCAACGTCTATTCCGTACCGCCATGGGCCGTTGGTAAACAGGTTGTTCTCAAGGCTGACAACCAACGAGTCTCCATCTACCTCAAAGACAAAATGATCGCCTGCCATTGCCGGTGCTGGCAGCGGAGACAGCGCCTGGAGCTACCAGGCCACCGGGAACAGGTACAGAAAATCAAGAAGAGAACGCTTCGCGATCGACAGGTGATGATTTTCCTCTCTCTGGGAGAAATCGCGCTGCGGTATCTCAACCAGCTGACCGATCTTCGGCTCCCGATCAAAAAGAATATCGTCGCCCTATTGCTGCTGGGGGATGAATACGGCGAGTCCGCGCTGCGCTATGGACTGGAAAAATCATTGGAGAAAAAGGCTATCGGCGCCGACTATGTCCGCAACATCCTCTACCAGGAGATGACACCGGTCAATGATCACCCGCCGGTACGGCTTGACCAGGAGAACCTCAATGACATCAGGCTCACAACTCCGTCTTTGGCCGAGTACGACGCCATTGCCCTTAAAAGGAGATCCGGCAATGGTTAAAGAGATCCAGGGGAAGTTCAAGGCATTGCGCCTTAAACACTGCGCGGAAAACATAGAATCCATCCTGGAGCAGGGGAAACAGAAAAACCTCTCTGCCCTGCAGGCGATGCATCGCCTGCTCGACCTGGAGCTCGAGCAGCGTCGTCGGGCAAGAATTATGCTGTGCTTCAAACAGTCGAAACTGCCGGAGCAGCCGACCATCGATCAGTTTGATTTCAACTTTCATTCATCACGCAGTCAGCACAAAACAACCATTCTTGGGCTGCTGGATCTTGAATTTATCCGCCGTAAAATGGACGTCATCCTCATCGGCAATCCTGGCGTGGGGAAAAGTCTCCTGGCAAAGACCATTGCCTATGGAGCCACCCAGGACGGCATCAAAACGCTTTTCACTTCGGCAATGGATATGATCAACCAGCTGGTCGCCGCTCAGGACAATCGAACCCTTTTAAGCAAACTCAAAACATACCAAAGTCCGGATCTGCTTGTGATAGATGAGATCGGGTATCTACCGCTTGGCCAACAGGGCTCAAACTTATTTTTCCAAGTTATCAGTGCTCGGCATAAACAGAAGTCGACCATCATAACGACCAATTTGCCCTTTGCACAATGGGGAAACATCTTTGATAACACCACTGTTGCCACGGCGATTGCCGACCGACTCGTCTACAACTCGGAGATCCTTGTCATGGAGGGAAAAAGCTATCGAAAAAGGGCATAATCGGCAAAAACACAATCAGACAAGACAATCGAGGAGGTGCGTTTTCGCATTATTCCGAGACGCAGTGGTCCGCCTTACCCTCAAAGTGGCTGGTTTTTATCCGTTGATTTTGGCTGGTTTTCAAACCGCTGATTACATTACATCTCAAAAGAAGCTAATTTGACGAGCATCAAGGACAAAATTATTGAAAATCGATATTCACCTTACCCGTCCCCGCATTTTGATTGCAACCAAATCTTTCAGCACCAACATCATAGCCATTGACTTTGTTATCATCCATGATAACATTTAACCATGAACTGGCACATAACTTTTTACAACGACAAGGTCGAACAGGCCACGCTATCATTTCCTGCGGGGATTTTAGCCAACTTTCTTCACATAGCTGAGATGATAGAGGAATTTGGTCCGGCACTTGGTTTGCCATATACCAAGTCGGTAGGTGATGGGCTATTTGAGATACGAGCAAAAGGAAAGGAAGGTATTGGAAGATCCTTTTTCTGTACCGTAAAGGGCAAAGAGGTCATTATCCTCCACTCGTTCATTAAAAAAACTCAAAAAACACCAAAAAAGGAATTAGCAACCGCCAGGAAAAGATTAAAAGAGGTGAAATCATGAGGACATCACTTAAAGATTTCAAAAAGAAAGCATTGCAAAACCCCGAAGTCAAAAGTGAATACGATCGCTTATCTTCCGCCTATGAATTGAGGAAGCAGCTCATAAAAATTCGTAAAGATGCGGGTTTCACGCAGGAGGAACTGGCTGAACTTCTCAACACGAAAAAAAGTAATATTTCTCGGCTTGAGAATGTGAATTCCAAAATTTCTCCAAAACTCTCTACCATCGAGGACTATGCACGGGCAGTTGGTTATAAGCTTGAAATTAATTTTGTCCCACAAATATAAGATATTGCATCACGAATGAGCTCAGCGTTCGCATGTCTGATGATATCGAAATTCTAAAAACGCGACTTCAAGAGGCATTAACTGAGATAGATAAACTGCGTCAAAAGAACACAGAACTAAGTGCTTATCTATAAATAACCATGACTTTGTTCAAGGCAATCATCGCTGCCGCCAATGTGTTGAGCGCAATATATGAGAGATCCGTCTTCTCATATCGTGGTATCAATTTGCGAAACCGGTTGAACCATGAATGCGCCAATTCGACGACCCACCGCCGTGCCTTGAACGATGGATCCTTTTCGATCAACTTTTTTCTTCGCCTCGTGGTCGAATGTGGGGGATGAATCCATTGGACATTACGGTATCCTCCTTCCCCACATATGCTGCATCAAGACAAAGATTTTGCAGAGTAGCCTTTTGCTCTGGTGCGGCCACTCTGCTTTTCAGCAAAGAGTCAAGAGAGACGCTATCATGCCGATTGGCTCCGCTGACGACGAGTGACAAAGGGACGCCATTCTCGTCGACCAGTATATGTCGCTTCGTCCCATTTTTTTCCCCGATCGGTCGGGTTAGGCCCGATAGATTCTTCCGCCAACGGCGCCTCGATGTTAGACCCGTCGGCAGACTCCCAGAGCCAGGCGATACCTTCCATGGCATCGTATTCAGCCAATCCGCGCTGCCATATGCGACGAAATACTCCGTCCCTGGCCCATTGCTGAAATTTTCGATGAACCATCGCAGAACTGACTCCTTCAAATTTCTCTCGCGGCAAGGCGTTCCAAATGATTCCTGTCCTCAGAACGTACACTATCGCGGAGAAAAAAAGTCGGTTCGAATACTTTGGCTTCCGGCCACCGCCCGGCTTGCGGGCATACTCTTTTCCAGTTTCGCGAGGATCTGTAGGGATCAACGGTTCAACGAGCCCCCAGAATGCATCCGAAATTTCCCAGGTTTTGATTCTTGCCATTCAAATCTCCGTTGTTGCAAAGGTTTCAACGGAAATTCAGCTCGCGGATCAAAAAAATACGAACAATTTATTTATTGATAAGCTCTTAAGCAGGCCCTAAACTGTCCAGTTCGCAAATTATCGAAAATGAAGACAATTCACGAATAAACTTTTAGCAGTGAGTTGGAAGCAGAATGGATGTCCGGTAACCAATGATCTGATTAATACCCCACCAATACACTCAATGGCCGAATGAGAACGGTCAGGGCGAGTAGAATGGATTTCATTTTTTCATCATGTTTTCTCTGTCATGGTGAAAATAAGAAGCGTTTTATGGATCGGTGCCTGCCTCAACCGTCTATACGCCTCCAGCATAGGTCAGAGAGGAAGTGTGCGGGATCTCTTTGTTTTTAATGAAGCATCTCTTAATTCGTGATGGATTTCCTACTGGGCCATCTCGTGTGCCGACTTCTCACCGCCATTGCACACAGTCTTTCAGGACCCAAGACCCAAATAATCGCAACTTACTTTCTTGTTAAACAATATCCGCGCCAGCACTGCGCATGATTAAATTTTATCAATTTTGCTGAAACAAAACAATGATTTATTAAAAATAACGTAAATAAGGGGGGGCATTAAAGGCCGGGGAAAATCGTTGCGCGCAACGAAAGTGTTGAGAGTGCTTTCGGGATTGCAAGCAACACTAAATAGGCACGGCAAAGGAATAGATATCCCAAGTAGCCGTGCAGGGCTGTGAAGAGGCTAAAAAAAAATTGCCCTATTGAGCCTGTCGCAGAACCAGTGCAGTGAACTGCAAAATATGTTATTGAATTATCATCAAATATTAATGATTTATCCTTTCTAGATCAGTGGCAGGAAATCCGTATGCACCGCCGATTTCGCAAAGCTAACCGCAGCCAACTTCATTTGCTGCCAATATCCATCGACCAATGGGTTGAGGATAATCATCTTGCCCGGTTTCTCTGGGAATGCGTAGAGCAGTTTAATCTAGGGCAATTTTATGCGGCTTATGGCCATGAGGGCGCCCCGCCGTACGATCCGCAGATGATGTTGGCCACCTTGCTGTATTCCTGGTGCCTTGGCATCCGCTCTTCTCGTCGGATCGCCAAGGCCTGCGAGGACCAGGTGCCGTTTCGCTGGCTGACCGGCAATATCAAGCCTGATCACTGTGCCTTCGCGCGTTTTCGCAGCCGTCATGAGGAGGCGATCAACCATTTGTTTGTGCAGGTACTGTCGCTCTGCCATGAGGCGGGCCTGGTCAAAGTAGGCAATGTATACCTGGATGGGAACAAGATGCTGGCCAATGGTGCCTTGGCAGCCAACCGCACACTTGCGCATCTGGAACAAGAGATTGCAAAGATGCACGAGGAGATGAAGGCAACGGACGCCGCCGAGGATGCCCGGCACGGCAAGGATCGTCGGGGCGATGAGCTTCCACCGGAGTTGCGCGGCAAGGGTGACCGTTTGGCCCGGTTGAAGCAGGCCAAAGAGCGCCTCGAACTGGCAGCGGTCGCAGAGCGTGTGGAACAGGAGCAAAAGCTGGCCAAGCGGTCGGAAGAAGAGCAGCAGAGCGGCAAGAAGAAACCTGGTCGCAAACCAGCTGATCCCGATGCGGTGGTCAATCATGAACGCAAGGCCAACACCACGGATCCCGAGAGCCGGATCATGAAAACCCGTCAGGGGCATGTGCAAGGCTTCAACGCCCAGGCGATCGTGACGGCGGATCAATACATCGTCAGTACGGTGATTACCCAGGAAGAGAACGATATCCACCAGTTAGAACCGATGCTGATTACCCTGGAGGCGACCTTGGAGGCTGCCGAGATTGAGGATCGCCCTCGAACGCTGGCAGCGGATGCGGGTTACTGGCATGATCAGCTTGATGTGGGGGAGTTGGAACAGGCAGGACCTGAATTATTCATCGCCACGGCAAGTCGGTTGCACGAAGCGCAGGCTCTCCGGGCCCAAGGATCGCCTCAAGGGCGGATTCCCGACGATATCACCCCCAAGCAGCGGATGTCGCGCAAGTTGCGGACCAAGGCGGGGCAAGCAATCTACAAATTGCGAAGCCAAACGGTCGAGCCGGTCTTTGGGCAGATCAAAAGCATCATGGGGTGCCGGGGCTTTCTCCGCCGTGGGTTGGAGGCCGTGCAGTCGGAATGGTCGCTGATCTGCGGTTGTTTCAACCTTCGCAAGCTGTTTATGGCGGCCTATGGGAACCGATGAATCGTAAAAAAAGAAAAATGAAAACAGATTGCACTTAATGATCGCCCCATCCAAGGTCATGGGATCCATAAAACCTTGGATGGGGCGGATCGGGCTGCCAAGGGCATCCGTTGAAATCGTCACTGTGTGGCGGTTAAAACGCGTCAAACTTTTCTGCGACAGGCTCTATCGTCTCTTGCCTTTCGTCTGAAAGCATAACAATTATAGCTTTCCGATGATCAATCCATAGACCTGTGTTCATCTTCATGCCAGCCTCTTTGTGCAAGATTTAGATAGTTGTTTGTGTCGTTCTCGTAAAAAGCCCCGAGGGCGTCGTTTCGTGCTTCGTAACATGCTGATTTCACGGGGAGTGAATTCTCGATTTCACTTTTCACGAAGCCATCATATTGAAACTTGCATTTATCTCCAGAGTGCTATCCCCTTTGCCAGAGTATATGAGCAACCTCCAGAGGGACGGCAACTCTGTCGAAATTCGGGATCAAGCGCGCTGTATAGTCAGATGAAGGACGGGTCGCAGATACGTCCGCACTGTATGCATATCCACCTGAGGCTCCCACCAATTGGCGTTCTCGTTGCATCACTTGCCGTATTGAAGTTGAGGACTTTCTCGGTTCTGCATACAGCTCAATTCGAACCGCATTCGGGTCGAGATCGTTGAGATACACCTGAACTTCATAATGATGGTGCTCGCCCATGGTCTCCACCTTCACGTCTCCAAAACGCAATTTTTCCCATTTTTGTTGGATGTTATTATGCCAATCAACCAGTTGCTTACCAACCGTGCTCTTATCGGCACTGCGTAACTGATAGGCGGCAGCAGCTGGCAGATAATGTTGCTCAGTGTAATCTCGTACTGCACGGTTGGCTGAAAAATATGGAGTGAGCCGCGCCATGCTTTCTCGCATTCTCGCTACCCATGCCAAGGGGATGCCCCTCTCGTCACGGCAATAAAATTCCGGAATCACTTCTTGTTCAAGAATATCGTAGAGAGACTCGGCCTCCACCGCATCCCAATCCGGATCATCACCATGCTCCTGTCCATCTCCCAGCGCCCATCCTAGATCCGGAGTATAGGCTTCAGCCCACCATCCGTCCAATTCTGAAAGATTGATACCGCCATTAACCAACACCTTCATGCCGCTTGTGCCGCAGGCTTCCCATGGCCGCCGTGGAGTATTGATCCAAACATCCACTCCTTGCACCAGATGTTCGGTCAGCAGCATATCGTAGTCCTCGAGAAAAACGATGTGTGGCCGGATATCCGCCTGGCGGATAAAATGGATCCATTGGCTGATCAAGGCCTGCCCTTCCCGGTCCTTGGGATGGGCTTTACCGGCAATGATGAGCTGAACCGGGTGCTGGGGGTTGGTCAGCAGGCGCAGTAATCTCGCCGGGTCGTGCAGCAGCAGGTTCGGTCTTTTGTACGTGGCAAAACGACGGGCAAAACCCAGGGTCAATACATTGGGGTCAAGGAGATGTCCTGCTTGCGTGACCACCTCGATTGAGGCCCCAGTTGCAGCAAGTTGTCGGGCTAAACGCTTCCGGGTGTAGGTCACGAGCGATTTGCTGGCAGCGAGCCGAAATTGCCAAAGATCGGTATCGGTAACACCACGGATGTCCCGTTCCAGGGTGTCCATTGTTCCCTGCCAGCGACATTTCCCGCAAGCTTGGGTCCAAAGGTCGTCGGCTGGCGCGGAATCCCAGGTCGGTATATGCACCCCGTTGGTCACGTGGCCGATGGGGATCTCCGTCGTCGGCCAACGGGGAAAAAGTGGCTCAAAGAGGCGGCGGCTGACTTCCCCATGCAAGCGACTGACGCCATTGACCGCACCACTGCCCCGAATTGCCAGATAGGCCATGTTGAAACTTTCCGATAAGTCATGCGGATTCCGGCGGCCCAAAGCCAGTAAATCCTGCAAGGGTATGCCCAAATCATGCTCGGCATAGACCTTGAGGTACTGCTCGATCAGGGCCGGGTCGAAACAATCGAAGCCGGCAGCGACTGCCGTGTGCGTGGTAAACAGGTTGCCTGCCCGGGTGACGGCAAGCGCGACTTCGAAGGGCTGTCCTGTTTCTTGCATAAAACAACGTGCGCGCTCCAACACGGCAAAGGCTGCATGCCCCTCATTGAGGTGGCAGACTTCCGGTTGCATGCCGAGAGTAGCTAGCAATCGCCAGCCGCCGATGCCGAGCAGCATTTCTTGCTTAAGGCGCAACTCGGGTCCGCCACCATACAATTCACTGGTTATTCCTCGATGTACTGGAAAGTTCGCCGCATCATTGCTGTCGAGCAGATACAGTTTGACCCGACCGACCTGGACCTGCCATGTGCGCAGCCAGACGGTATATCCGGGCAAGGTGATCTCCAACCGTAACCACTCTCCGTTCGCTTGGCGCAAAGGTGCTATCGGTAATTGGCCAGGGTCGTTGTAGGGAAAAAGGGCCTGTTGATTTCCATCCTTGTCAATCACCTGACGAAAATACCCTTGTTGATACAAAAGTCCGACGCCAACCACCGGGATACCGAGATCGCTGGCGGCTTTCAGCTGATCACCCGCAACATTGCCTAGACCACCCGAGTAAATGGGCAAGGCTTCGTTGAGCATAAATTCCATGCTGAAATAGGCGACCTTTGTTAATGAAGATTGAGAATGCTGTTGTTGAAACCACGTTTGGGCTTCTATTTCTTGCCGTCTGGTTTGAACCAGCACCTCGACGTCTTTGCAAAAAACGGGATTGGCCAAGACGCGTTCGATCCGGTCGTGGGAAACCGTCTGCAGGACAACCCAGGGGTTATGGGTGATTTCCCAAAGCTCAGGATCAAGCTGACGCCATACCTCGTCGGTGGCACGATCCCACGACCACCGCATATCCAAGGCCAACTCGGCCAGGGCGTCAAACCCCTCAATTCCCGTAGAATGAAGATTGGTCATAGGGGGTCCGCCATTTGTCGGCCTGCTCACATTCTTCCAACCTGCACAGGTCCTATCCTCTTTCATCCGTCACCTTCTCCCCACCCCGGTCATTTCGATCGTCATGATCATGGCTGTTGCCACCCTGATCATGACCGAAAGTCTGCTCCCGATAACATCCGTTCAGGAAGACAAGTATGGCCATCAGAATGAGTATCAACAGCGCTATTTTTTTCATTTTTCCTTCAACAGCTTCCTTGATCAAAACAACATCCTTGCCATGTTTATTCATCTATTTTAGGGGCATTATTTACAGGTGGCGCAGGTATTCTCACCTCGACCGCATGTTCCTGGTGGTCATCGATGAGGCGGATGGCTCTATCGATTTGTTCAAGGCCATCCACCGTCACTTCCATTTTGCCGGTGACGGTTTCTGCATGAATAATCGTGATATGGTAGAGCGTCCCACGATAGCGATAGTGCATGTTGAATTCCTGCCAATCCACAGGGATACAGGGGGTAAAACGCAGAACGTCTACCTCAAGTTTGAGCCCGAGGAGAGATTCCACAAGCAGGCGGTACATCCAGGCGGCCGATCCCGTATACCAAGTCCAGCCTCCACGTCCGACATGGGGGGACACGGCATAGACGTCGGCGGCAACAACATACGGTTCCACCTTGTACATATCGCTCTCTTCCGGCGAGCGTGCATGGTGCACAGGGTTGATCAGGTCAAAGAGTTCCCATGCCCTTTGGCTATCCTCCAGCCGGGCAAAGGCCATGGTTGCCCATATGGCCGCATGGGTATACTGGCCACCATTTTCCCGTACCCCGGGGACATACCCTTTGATGTAGCCGGGCTGGAGCTCCGAGGTGTCGAAAGGCGGATCAAGGAGTTGTATCAACCGGTCCTGACGGCGAACAAGACGCTCATTCAACGATTCCATGGCCAATCGTGAACGCTCGGGATCGCCTGCTCCGGACAGAATCGACCAACTTTGGGCAATTGAATCGATCTGACATTCCGGATTGGTTGATGATCCCAGAGGCGCGCCGTCGTCAAAATAGGCGCGGCGGTACCACTGGCCATCCCAGCCATGTTGCTCGATATTGCGGCGCAGGACCATGGCCTCTTCTTGGCAACGCTCGAAAAACGCCATATCACCACGGGTCTGGGCAATTGGGGAGAAGCGCTCCAATGCTTCATAGAGGAAAAAACCCAACCATACGCTTTCCCCCTTACCTTGCGCTCCCACAAGATCCATACCGTCATTCCAGTCGCCGGAACCGATAAGCGGCAGGCCATGTTCACCAAAGGTGAGGCCGTGGACAATGGCGCGGACACAGTGTTCGTAGAGGCTTGCCGTTTCTTCCGATGTGCGGGGAAGATCGTAATACGAGTCCTCCTCCGCCTTAACCGGCCGACCCAGGACAAAGTGGATCGCTTCGTCAAGCACCCCGGTGTCCCCAGTGGTATGGACATAGAAGGAGACGGCCAGGGGCAACCAGAGGTAATCGTCAGAGCAATGGGTGCGCACACCACGATCCAGCGGCGGATGCCACCAGTGTTGTACATCGCCTTCCGGGAATTGATGAGCCGCGCACAAGAGCAGATGTTCGCGTACAAGATCTGGCCTCGCATGGATCAGTGCCATCACATCCTGCAATTGATCCCGGAAACCAATAGCGCCGCCTGATTGATAGGTTGCGCTCCTCGCCCACAGCCGACAGGCCATGATCTGGTAAGGCAACCAACCGTTGACCAGTACATTGACGGATTGATCCGGCGTATCCACCTGCACGGCATTTAAGGTGTGTTTCCAGTGCTGCCAGACGAGATCAAGAGCGGTACGTGCCGCGATTGGGCCGCGAAAACGATTCACCAGATTATTGGCCTCCTCGAGACTTTGACCTAGACCGAGCTTAAAAATAATTTCATGCTCTTGCCCGGCGGCCAGCTCAAAAGCTACCTGAATCGCGCCACACGGATCGAGGGATGCCCCGACCCTACCCGAAAGCCCAATGTGGGTCATGGCGGCAGGCATCCGCAGGGAGCCGTTGCGACCAAGGAATTCCGTCCGATCACCTGTTATGGTGCGGATGGCGTCATCGACCGCAAAAAATGCAGTCCGGTTAGAAAACTCTGTATTGTAGGGATTGCGTGCCTGGAGTGCGCCGCTGGCAGGATCGATTTCCGTCACCACATGCATGGCCGATTTGGGTCGCAAATCTCCCAACACCCATTCGACATAGCCGGTGGCCGAAAGCCGGCGGTGACGTCCCGACTCATTGCGTACCTTAAGCACCATAAATTTAACAGCCGCGTCCAGGGCTACATAGACGGTCAGTTCGGAGCTGATACCGCGTTCGGTGTGTTCAAAAATGCTATAGCCAAACCCGTGTCTGGTGGCGTAAGGGGTTGCTCCGCGACAGGGCAGAGGAGTGGGCGACCAGAAATGGCCGCGTTCTTCATCGCGGAGGTACAGCGCCTCTCCTGTCGAATCGCAGACCGAGTCGTTTGCCCAGGGGGTCAGACGGAATTCGTGTGCGTTTTCACCCCAGGTATAAGCCATGCCACTTTCGGAAACAACGGTGCCGAACTGTCGATTGGCCAACACATTGACCCACGGAGCCGGCGTCAGCTGGCCGGTCGCGGTGGTAATGACGTATTCACGTCCATCCGGAGTAAACCCACCGAGTCCGTTGAAAAAGGCGAGGTCGAGGCGGGGGGTGGGCACGACCGGCATGGGTTCGGAGCGATGGGTACGGGTCGGGATCAAGACAGGTGCGGTTGTTTCCATCACATTGCGGCCTTTAATCTGTTCCGCCAACGAACCTCGCTTGTCGGAAATAATGGCGCGGGCGACGGTTTGAATCAGGACACGGTCTTCTTCCGCTATCTGATCTCCAGGCCGTATAAAGATACCGCCGGGGCGATCAATGATGTTGGATTCGACACTTGCGGCAATCAACCCCATGATTTGGTCATGGAGGAGCTGCCGATAGCCGGCGCGATCTTCATTCCAAATAATCAAGTCGACAGCAAGCCCCTTGAGGCGCCAATAGGCGTGGGCCTGCACCAATTGCCGTACCAACTCGATGTTGGCGGGATCCTCGATCTGTAACAGCACAATCGGCAAATCGCCGGATATGGCATAACCCCAGAGGCCGGATTGCCCCCGTCGATTTTTTATAAGTATGCTCGGTTCGGCCCGTAAGGTTGGGTTGGTGTAGATGATGGAACTGGCCAGACGACGATAAAGCTGGGCATCGACCTCCGAGGCGTTGAACTGGCGGAGCAGTACCTGGCCATGGGTCCAAGCCAGATCGAAAACACGATCCGCCAGCCGCCGATCCTGGTGTTTTTCCACCAGGCGCAAAGCGTCGTCCCGGGTTTCACCGATGCCGGAAACCAAATTGATCGTTACTGATTCCTCGGGCTGAATCATGATTCGATACCGAATGGCGACGATCGGATCAAGTACCGACCCTTCGCTGCCGGAAAGCGCCCCGGTGAAAAAATCAGCGTTACCGCTTATCGCTTGGGGGGAAGCCACGGTATTGCCCCGACCGATGAATCGCAGCCGATCGGTCTCATAAGAAATATCCCCGACTTCGGCGCCATGAACGGCCATCAGATGAAACAACCATGGCGTCAGTTCATTGACGGATCGAGGCCGACGCGTACACAAAATTGCCCGCTGTTGGCGGATTATTTCGGTTTGGACAAAGAGGTTACTGAAAGCTGGATGAAGCGCGTCGCTAGCAGGCGGCGCCAGAACGACTTCGGCATAACTGGTGACGTCAATTGTTTTGTTTTTATGCGAACGATTGGTCAGGGTGATCCGGCGAACCTCGACATCATCCTCGGATGAAACCACCACTTCGGTGTAGGCATCCATTTCATCGTGACGGCAACGGAATTCAGCTCGTTCTTCGGAGAAGACCGTCTCAAAATCGTTCGCTTGACGCAACACCGGTTGATAGGTTGTCGACCAGAACGTGCCGCTGTCAACGTCGCGGATGTAGCAGAAAGAACCCCAATTGTCGCAGGTGCTGTCTTCTCGCCAACGGGTGACTGCCAAGTCCCGCCAGCGGCTATAACCGCCGCCTGCGTTGGTCACCATCACATGGTATCTGCCGTTTGAGAGCAATTGCACCTCCGGATTCGGTGTATCCGGGCTGTTGAAGACACGCATCGGCGTATCCACTGCAGGGGAGTTTTCCAGGGAGGTGGCAAGCTCGGTCGAATGTTTAAAGAGGGTTGTAGCCTTGGGGATCCGCTCCTGGAGCAGCAGCAGGGTGGCCTGGAACAAAGGTTCCATCTCAAATCGTTTTTGCATGGGCCGGTCCAGCAGCAAGTACGCCAGCGAGAGCAAACTCATCCCCTGATGGTGGGCCATAAAAGACCGTATCACTACGTTTTCGGCCCCACGGGGGAGACGGGAAGGCGTATAGTCGATCGCTTCGTAGAAGCCGAATCGTCCCACAAAGCCCGCCTCGGCCATCCGTTCGAGGTTCCGGCAGGCTTTGTGGGGATCGACCATCAGCGCCAGGGCTGTAGCATAGGGCGCAACAACCAGATCCTCGGCCAGACCGCGTTTGAGTCCCAGGCCGGGTATACCAAAGGCGCGATATTGATAGTTGAGCTGGGCATCAATGGCATTGTAACCGCATTCCGAAACCCCCCACGGTGTCCCGAATTTTCGTCCGTAATCGATCTGGCTGGCAACAGCGCCCCTGCAGGTTTGATCAAGCAGCGTGTTTTCGTAGGTGGGCATCACCAAAAGCGGCATCAGGTATTCGAACATCGATCCGCTCCAAGAGAGGAGCACCGATCCGCATCCGGAGGTGGTCAATAGGCGCCCTAAAGCAAACCATGTTTCCTGTGGTAGAGCCCCCTGGGCAATGGCAACGAAACTGGCAAACCGCGCCTCGGAAGCGAGGAGATCATAGTAGCTTGTATCCTGGCGATGGTCGCCGGCGTTGTAGCCAATGACCAGGAGTCGACGCGAGGTGTCGAAGAGAAAATCGTATTCCATTTGCGCCATCTTGTTTACCTGCATGGCCAGGCGTTCAAGCTCGGCAATGCGTTCATTGGCGCGGCGACTGGCCTCTTTGATGGCGACGAGGAATGGCTCGATCCAGACCGATTCATCAGGGGTTTCCCGCAGCGCAAGGCGGTTTTCAAAAGATGGCAGGATGTGGTCGGCCAAAGCCGCCAGTTGGCGCAAGGTGGGGATGCGGGTAAGGTCGGGTAAGGTCGCAAGACCGTTATGAAGAACAGACGAATGCTCCAACCACGGTGCCAGCAATGACAGCTCGTCGAGTCCCTCCCGGCACTGGCGGACAAAGGCATGTATCCACCCGGCCAGGGAACTTTCGGTATCGACGCCCTGATTTTCCCCACCATTCAACATTTCCTCTGCTTCAGTTTCCCAGTTCACAAGACGCAGGCGCAGGACTGTAAGGTCGGTGGATTGGGAACGAATGGCGGCCGCTAGTTGTTGCTGCAGCACTGCGAGCCGAGCCTCGGTTGGAGGATAGGTTGATGCCGTTTCCAGGGCAATGTTCAGGGTATCCTCGAGGCCCTCAACAAAGCGTTTTCCCAGAATGACTTCATCGGCAAGACCAATCAATCCCTGTCGCAGAACCAGCAGATGACCTGCAAGATTGCCGCTGTCAACCGAGGAAATATACAGGGGCAGCAATGGGGTAAGCGATTGGGTGTCGTACCAGTTGTAAAAATGCCCTCGATACCTTTCCAGGCTTTCCATGGTATGGAGGGCCTTGGTGGTACGTTCGATCAATGTTCCCGGGGTAATATAGCCAAAATCGCAGGCCGAAAGATTGGCGAGCAGCGATAATCCCATGTTGGTGGGGGAAGTGCGATGCGCCACCACAGCAATGGGATGTTCCTGATAGTTATCAGGCGGTAGCCAATGATCTTCCGGGCCGACAAAAGTTTCAAAGAACACCCAAGTCTTGCGGGCCATCGACCTGAGAAAGGCGGTCTGTTCGGGGAAGAGCCGTGCTTGACGGGGAGCAGGCGGCCGACCGGTCCACCAGACCACCACAGGGGAAGAGAGCCAGAGGATCAGGATGGGCGTCGCCGACCACAATGAGGACGGCCTCAGGAAGGCCAACACCATTACCGCCGCCGCTACCAAAACCGGCCCGATCCACATGGTTCGGCACGAGTCGGCGAGGGTGGTCGGACAGGAGCATGCTGATCCGCTCGAGGGGTTCCATTCGAGCAAACCATGGTGGGAGATCAGCAAGCGCCAGAGTGTGCGAACAATCGCATCCAGGCTGAAAAACGCCTCAAAGGGGAGGCAGGCAAGCGTGAAAAAACCTTGCATCAGGCCCAGGCCGGTCGAACGTGCCGCGGCATCAAGGTGCTGTTGCAGGGAAACGTCCGCGGGCTTGAGCATCACATGCCAGGTTGATGCGATCAGAGAGGGGATCAGGATAATGCCCACCACCGTCACGGTCCAGAACCAGGCTATAGGCAACACCGTCCACCCCAGCAGCAACAGGAGGGTCAGAGCCGCTGGGACAAGACTGCGCCGCAGATTGTCGCCGATTTTCCAACGGGACAGCATGGAGAGAGGGTTTCTACGCATTTTCCCGGAAAGGCTGGGAACGACAGGTGTCACCCACTGCGCAACCTGCCAATCGCCTCGAATCCACCGGTGCCGCCGACTGACATCCTCGCTGTAACGCGACGGGTACTCCTCGTAGAGTTGGACATCGCTCAAAAGGCCGGACCGGGCATAACACCCCTCAAGGAGATCGTGGCTGAGGATGCGGTTATCGGGAAATCGCCCATCCAGCGCTCGTTCAAAGACATCGACTTCATAAATACCCTTGCCGATGAACGAACCTTCCCCGAACAGGTCCTGATACACATCGGAAACAGCGCGTGTATAAGGATCTATACCGGAGTCACTGCCGCACAGGCGTGCATACCAGGAGCGGTTGGAGCCGGACATACTTACCGCCACCCGGGGTTGGAGGATGCCGTAGCCGGAAACGACCCGCTGTTTGTCGGGATCATAACAGGCTCGATTGAGGGGGTGCGCCAAGGCACCAATAAACTGCCGGGCCGAATCGCGAGCCAGTTGCGTGTCCGTGTCCAGGGTAATGACGTATTTAATCGTGGACAGAACGTCTATTGCACCGACAATGAGCGAAAAGCGTCCTGTTGTGTCGATATTGGGCCCGGCGCGCAGCAACCAGTTCAGGTCGGCAAGCTTGCCGCGTTTGCGTTCATACCCCATCCAAATCCGTTCTTGCGCATTCCAGCGGCGGGGACGATGAAAGAGAAAAAAGGTATTCTCATTCGGATTAGGGTACTTGGTGTTCAATCTTTCGATGCCGTGTCGAGCCATTCGCAACAGTGGTTCGTCTTCCGGCAGGGTTTCCTCAAGGGCGTCACGAAAATCAGTCAACAGGCCATAATGAAGATGTTGGTCTTGATTGGCCAGGAAACGTACTTCCAGGGCCTCCATCAACGCCTCGAGACTGTCCTCGCTGGTGAGCATTGTCGGCACCACCACCAGGGTACGCAATTCCTGTGGGATTCCCTGGGAAAAGTCCATGCGCGGGAGCGGACGGGGCGTAACCAGTAATGTGACCAGCCAGTTTGCCAGGGCAACGGCCAGATGGCTGCCGGCCAGCACGGAAAGCAGGAGAAATAAACCAAGCATCCAACTGTGCATGCCTAAGTGCTGGACCTTGGCCACCAAGATCCAGGCCAAGAATGCCGTCAGCAGCAGGATGCCGCCGTTATACAGGGGCAAAGGGAAACGGCGGCCGATTGCAGCCAACGTCTCCGCCGCGGATTGTCGAACTCCAACCTGTTGCTCGAGTTTCGTTCTTCCCTTGTCGACTAGATAAAAGCCGACATGGGCTCCGGGGTCGTTGCCATCATGAAAGGAGACGGTTTCACAGGCGAGACGGATGGCTTGAAGCGCCACCTCGTTTTGCGAGCAGGTACATTTTTTGGCAATTGATTCCACCTCATGGCGGTAACGATCGCGTGTGGCAAAATCCATTTTGGCGTAGACGTCGCCGGGATCCTGGCGCAGGGTCTGCTCGACGATACTCATGGTTTCGACAAAAACACGCCAATCCATTGCTCCCAAAAATCGAAGACTGTTGATGGTATTGCTTATGGAAACCCGATCAGCGGCCTGTTGTTGGTTTTCCGCCCGCACCAGTTGCTCAATTGTCTGGCCGGACTCGGACAGGCGCTGTTCAATCCAGGTGAGTGGCAGGGCCAGATCCAGGCTTTGCCCCTGGAGGCGGCGCGCACATTCGGCAACAAAGGCACTGACCAGGTTAGGCTTTGACCGCGCCATATCCGCGATGACCAGAATCAGGCTTTTGGGATCCTTCTCCGCGACCTCTATCATCTGGTCGGCCCAGGTGTTGGCAAGGTTGCGATGGATTCTGTCGGTGGCCACCCGTGCGGCCACCCGCCGAAGATTTTCGACCAATGCCAAACGAAGCATGATGGGAATTGCCCAGAGTTCGCCAAAGGTGAGGATGGTGACGGTCTGATAGGCCCTCACGAAACTGCAGAGACTTTCCGGATCGACCAATCCATCACCGTGGGCAATCGTTTCCAGGGCAATGTCGTAGACACGAGGGAGTCCGGCGGATTGACCATTGTGCAGGCGCGGCAGTTCGCGGCTATACCCTGTGGGCAGGTGCCGTTTCGCCGTTTGCATCTGTTCCTCGATCAGATAGAAGTTATCGAGCAGCCATTCCCCTGCTGGAGCTATTCGCCGGTTTGCTTTCACCGCCTCCGTCAGAAGGACGCGCACTCCCAGCAAAACACCTTCGTTTTCAGCCAACCGCTTGAGAAGGCGATCTTGAGGACGACCGTGCTGCAAGGTGTGGGACATTGCCAATGCCTTGCCATGATGCTCCATTTGCTCGGCGCTGAACAATCCTGATCGCAAGGGGGGCTCGTCGGTGGCATAGGACGTCTGCGGCGATTTTTTACCGAGGTGTGCTCGCAATGAACGTATAAGATGACGAATAGCCGTAATGCGGATGTTCATACAGGAATCTCCTTGGTCCAACCAGCTTTCCGGCCCACCCAAATAAAAGACGGTATCAGCGTCGTTTCATTGCATGCTCAGTCCACTATTAGAATTTTTCAATATTAAAAGAATTTATGACGAAAAATGGCGCACATTTAAAATGTGCATCAAGGCGTTATTAACACTGTTGACAAGCGTCTTTTGTCGGAGAGGTTTTATGAGATAATCGACCGCATCCAAGGTGAAACTCGTGCTTATCGATTCGTTGCAGGGGTAAGCCGTCATAATGATTACAGGTGTGGTCAGATTATTCCTCGTCACCTCGTGTAAAATGTCGATCCCCCATCCATCCGGCAGGTGAATATCAGCAAGAATCAGATCAAAATTTTTTTTGCTCATCTGTGACAGGGCACTGTAGTAACATGCTGCGGTGATCACGGAATGGTTCTCCATGGTGAGAAATCTGTGGAAGCTGTACCTGATAGATTCTTCATCATCGATCACAAGTATGTCAGCCACTTTTATTCTCCCTTGAGCCAGATTCTGTAACAAGAAAATATGTACTTATGTGCAGTTGGGCGCGATGCAGGGTATGGGCGGCACAATATTTCCTGCCGCGAGTATTACTCTTTAGCTCTTGGTAATCGCTTTTTGAATCTCGTCTTGCAGTTCAACCCAGGCATTCTCTACCCCCTCTTTAATCTCGTGCCAAACATCCTCATGCGCCTCATCCAGTTGCTTGAGATGCTCCCTGGCAGCTTCAACCTTCAGCTCAAGCTCCTCAATTCGATTGATATGTCGGGCCCTTTCGCTGGCAGTCAGAGTGATCGGCTCTGCCTTGAATTCAGCAAGTTGTGTCTGGGCAAGGTCAAGTTCTGCCTGAATTTTCTCTTTGTAGGCTGCTTTCGTGCTCATATCTTCTCCCCTGTGTGCATGGTTCATGGCGGTTGTCTTAGAATTTTTTCGTGTGGTTCATTTGTCTTTTTGATGAGATTGCCCCTGCCCTGTCCGGCGTTTCGGCTTCCACTTATTGCGGAGGGGTACCGGTCGGACAACGATTTGGGGATAATCAACTCTTTCCTAATCAAGAATCGTGCCGATAGGGCGATCGTCCGGATCTGGCTATATTTATTATGTAATTATATATATTTAGATTTAGTCACGGTGAAGTTTTTCACCTTCAGCGGCAGGAGAAAAAGTGTTGCCCGCAACGGAAACGTTGCTCATAATTTATCGAATCAGAAGCAACGTTTCATGATCCGTTGCAGGGAGGATGGAAATCTCGCTTCGGTCCGTTGTGATTTGTTTTTTTGGGACAGGTGGTTCGACCGACCGGCAGCCGGGAGGATACCGTTGTCGTATTCGGGTGCACATATGTAGAGCATCAGAGAGTTTCACATGGGGATCGACGCCATCAAGGGTTGGGTGTGTCTACCGTCAGCATTTTTCTCAATACCTCTCCCTGCACGCTTTCGTTTTTGGCGAGAAGAAGTGCCAGTTCATCGAGAACAGTGCGCCGTTTGGTAAGAATGGTTCGCACACGTTGATGGGATTGCTCGACAAGGAGTGAAACCTCTTTATCGATTTGAGCCGCTTTCGCCTCACTGTAATTTTTGCTGGAAGAATAGTTGTCCGGGAAAAACAGGGATTGCCGTGGCCGTTCATAGCTCACCAGGCCGAGATTCTCGCTCATGCCATATTCCGTGACCATGGCCCTGGCAATATCCGATGCCCGTTGCAGATCGTTCTGGGCCCCGGTGGATATTTCCTCAAAGACCAGTTCCTCCGCCACTCTGCCGCCTAAGAGTACGGCCAGACGATCGAGCAACTCCGAACGGGTCATCAGATAACGATCTTCGGTGGGTTGCTGCTGGGTATAACCAAGGGCCGAAATCCCACGGGGAATAATGGATATTTTATGGACATGGTCGGCATGTTCAACAGACTCAGCTACAATCGCGTGCCCGGATTCATGGATGGCAACAATCTCTTTTTCTTGAGCATTCATCACCCGGTTCTTTTTTTGCAGCCCAGCAACCACCCGGTCGATGGCCTCGTCAAAATCCGTCGGTTCGACCGCTTCCTTATCATTTCTGGCTGCAAGTAAAGCTGCTTCATTAATGATATTGGCTAGATCGGCACCAACAAACCCCGGCGTTCGACCCGCAATTTCGCGGAGATCGACCTCGGGCCCTAACATTACATTTTCAGAGTGAATTTTTAAGATAGCTTCCCGGCCATTGATATCCGGTCGGTCCACCAGTACCTGCCGGTCGAACCGACCCGGCCGGAGTAAGGCAGGGTCAAGGATCTCGGGTCGATTGGTGGCTGCCATGATAATGACCCCTTTGTTGGTGTCAAATCCATCCATCTCAACCAGTAATTGATTCAGGGTTTGCTCCCGTTCGTCATGGCCTCCCATCATATTCATCCCCCGTGCTTTCCCCAGGGCATCAAGCTCATCAATAAATATGATACAGGGTGCCTGAGACGCGGCCTGGGCAAAAAGATCACGCACCCGGGCCGCTCCCACGCCGACAAACATTTCAACAAACTCTGATCCGTTGATGCTGAAGAAAGGCACCTTGGCCTCTCCGGCAACTGCCCTGGCCAGGAGGGTTTTGCCTGTTCCCGGCGGACCAACGAGAAGCACCCCCTTGGGTATCCTTCCTCCCAGTTTTTGCGCTTTCTCCGGAGTGCTTAAAAATTCAACCACTTCCTCGAGTTCTTCCTTGGCTTCGTCGATGCCGGCCACATCCCTAAAACTGACCTTGATCTCACTCTCGGCAAAAATTTTGGCTTTGCTTTTGCCAAAAGACATGGCCCCCATCCCGGGTCCCATCTTTTTTAGGGTGAAGCGCCAAATCAGGAAAAACAAACCTATGGGAATAATCCAGGAAAGTAGACCGCTGAAAAATTTATTCTGGTACCGGCCCGAATAACGTACTTTGCGCTCATCTAACTCCTGCACCAAGCCGGGATCATCGACGCGAATGGTGGTGAAGGCCTTCACTGGGGTTTCTGTAAGCGTTCCGGTGATATTTTCAGGGCCAAGGGTGAGATCGGCCACTTTGCCATCGGCAAGGTGTTGCTTAAATTGGCTATAGGCTATTGATTCCACCTTTGCCGAAAAAAAATAGGGCTGCAGGTAGAAAAAGAAAAGGAGGACTCCCAGGAAGAGCCAGAGGTTGAACGGGCCTTTGGGTGACAGGTCATCTCCCTTGCTCTGCGGAGCCCCGCGGTTGAACAAGTTGCGAAACTTGTCGGTCAATGAGTCGGGCTGCTTGTTGTTCAAATCTTTCGGCATGCTATTTTTCCTTTTTTAACATCTCAATCGCAACCGCCTGTCCTGCAAGGTGGCTGTCCCTCTCTCATTTGTTCTGGGAGAGCGATTGCACGCCGATGGTTTCGATCAAACGGTTGATGTCGGTGGTTTTGAGATTCATTCCGCCTTCAGAGACCGGCAAGAGGATAATTCGTTTGTCCTGCATAGCCTCGGCTATACGAAATTTAACAATGGCTTCGCCTCCCGAACCGGCCAGGGCATTATTCATCTCCTGAATGCCATTGGCTTCGGCAACGCCTTCGGCATGAATGGCCTGGGCCAAAAGTTTTTGCTGTTCCAGGTAGACATCGGCATCGATCTTGGCCTTGAGATATTCGCCGTCAGCATCGGCCACCATCTTGTTGACCTCTCCCTTGGCTTCTTCCAATTTGCGCTTGTATTCCTCTGTTGCGGCATGCTGCGCTGACTTGTTTTTCTCCACCTGCTGATCGGCAACTTTTTTATCCTCAATAGCCTTGGTATATTCGGCATTGAAGCGATAATCGTTGGTCAGCACCTTCTCGATAATGATACCCATGGGCCCTAAAATCTCCTGCAACGCCTTTCGAACCTTTTCGGACTGGGTTTCCCGAGCGTCCGCCACATAAAAAGCCTCGGTTTTCAATTCGCCGAAAATGTCCCGAGGTTTACTACGCGCAACAGTCCGTACGATAGCCCCTCCTAAACGTTCATCATTTCGAGCCACATACTGGAGAATATAGGGAGCCTTGACCGCATCAATACGATATGCAATGATCACATCGAGACTGATATCGTTGCCATCAATAGTTTTAAACAGCAAATCATCTCTGGTTTTTCGATCTCCTCTTGATTTCGAAAAAGTCATTTCCAGGTTTTGCAGCTTGGTGTCGAAAACATTCCAGTCGTTGATAAACGGCAGAAAAAAGTAGGTGCCACCTGGTGGGTAGATGCGATCTTCAACACCTTTCGGCCCCCAGAAGGCCACTTTGCGGGTTCTGACACCAACTTCTGTCAGGCCGGTTGTATGGGGAGTGCAACCTGTAAATGTAAAGACGGCCAGCATCAAGACCAGCAAACAGAGCAATCGTTTCATGGGGTGCCTCCCTTGTGAAGGTCGAACAGTTGGAGCGTATTCTCCAGATTCAGGGGATTGACTCCGTGCGGGCCATCACTGGGCAGGATGATAATATCGAGCCCCCTGTACACATCTGCCATCTTGAGAGCGACCATGCGCTCGGAACCTATCCCTTGCAAGGCTTCGTTTTTCAGTCGAACCTTCTCTGCCTCTGCGAGTTTGACCTGCAGGTCGGCGGTCGCTTTGATGCTGCGCGCATAGAGGTCTTTTTCGGCTATCTTACGTGTGACATAGGCTTTGCCGTTTTCGAGTTCAACAGCGGTGATAACCATGCCTTCCTGGATGATTTTTTTTAACCCGGCCTCTTCTTTGGCCGCCCGTGCAGCCGACTGGTTGGTGAAGACCATCTGATCCTGGAGTTTCTTTTCCTCGATGTTTTTCTGAATCTCCGGGCTATAGATGAAATAGCGGACCAGCACCTGGTCCACCTGGATGCCCTTTTCATTCAGCTCACTGTTTAGCCGCATTTTTGCCTCTTCCGCTTTTTGAACCCGCAAGGGGCTGTTGTAAAATTCCTCCGTTGTTAGCTTTCCCAATGTCTCTTTCAAGGCGGGTTCAGCTTTGGGAATGATACCGTTATCTTCAAAAAGGGTTCCGGGGCCGATGGTTGTGAATACCAGGTAGGGGTCTTTGATGTGATAAAGCATGGAAACATCGACATCCACGAAGAAACCGTCCGATGTTTGAATGTGAGCAGCCCGGTCCTTGCGCGCAGCCAAAGCGGCCGTTTCCGGTGAATTGGTCAATTCCAATACCTGGATTCCCTTGGGGAGCCGATACATTTCTTGAAGCCCAAAAGGGAGAACAAAGCTCAAGCCTGCATGATACACCTCTTTCTGAACACCACGATTCATTCCTATCCGGATGACTTTGATGCCGAATTCATCCGGCTGTATGTAGACGAAGAGCAGATTGTAACAAGCAACAGTCAGGGCCAAAACTACAGCGAGAAAGTTCATTCCGACTACCAGACCGCGATTCATCACCGGCAGGCGGAAGAACTCTTTAAACTTGTTTACAGAAGCAATAAGTGTATCCAGCTGATTGCCGGTCATGGTTTCCTCTCCTCAAAAAGGGTGTTACCCATCAAACGATTGGTCTTCCCAAGTGGAATCTCTTTGGGAAAAGATGTCCGATGGTGGCCTGTAATCAAAAAACATGAAGTTTGGCAGGGACTATCAAGCGATTTTCATGCCGACAGATGATTGGATTTGGATATTTATTTATTTTGGAAAATCAGTGCATTGAGATTGAGCAGAGAGGGAATGGCAGAGGTGGGAAGGAAAGAATGCGTTGCGTGCAACGAAAGTGTTGATAGTTATGGTGAGGATTGAGCGCAACGATATTAGGACAGATGAGGATCTTCTGTGAGATTGAATTTTTTAATCCTCCTGTAGAGGGTAACCCGGTCAATCCCCAATATACGGGATGCTTTTGCTTTATTCCATGCGGTTTTCTTCAGGGCATCCAGGGTTTCCTGGGACACGATGTCTGATGTCTTATGAGGAGAACGGCGCACTCCTGGTATCTGCCTGATTTCCTGAGGCAAATGATCGAGCTCGATAATGTTTTTGTTGCACAGGACAAAAGCATGTTCCATGGCGTGCTCCAGTTCGCGGACATTGCCCGGCCAGCGGTATTTATTGAAGACTTTCAAAACGTCGGCTGAAATTGCTTCGATGGTCTTTTTGAATTTCAGATTGAATTTTTGGCGAAAATGTTCAACCAGCAGGGGGAGATCTTCAAGCCTTTCTCGCAACGGTGGTAAACGAATCTCAACCACCTTGAGCCGGTAGTACAGATCTTCCCGCAACTCGCCCCGGCTGACCTTCTCTTGGAGATTTTTGTTGGTTGCCGCGATCAAGCGTACGTTAACCTTGGTGGAGGTTGAACTGCCAACGCGCTCAAAGGTACTTTCCTCAAGCACGCGCAGCATTTTTACTTGTATGGTGGGCGAAATCTCACCAATTTCATCGAAAAATATAGAACCTCCATCCGCCCTGTCGAAGCGGCCTTCGTTATCCCTGATGGCGCCGGTAAACGAGCCCTTGACATGCCCGAAGAGTTCCGCCTCAAGCAGATGTTCGGGCAGCGCCGAACAGTTTACTTTAACCAGCGGTTTCTGGCTGCGGTCACCAGAAAAATGCAAGGCCTCTGCCACCAACTCTTTGCCCGTTCCGCTTTCTCCTGTGATGAGAACCGTGGTTTGCACATTGGCCAAGGCTTTGATCAGGGAGTACACCTGCTGCATCGGTTCGCTCTTGCCGACAAGGCGTTGAAACTGTTGGTGTTCTTTAAGTGTGTTTTCAAGATGAACCACTTGGGTTTCATCATGGAGCACCATGACCACGCCGGATGCCAGTCCCTGTGGATCAAGGAGAGGCGAAGTCCGCAGACTGATTATCCGCGTTGCTTTTCTCCCCTGCTTGCATTCGATGCGTTTGGCCTCAATTGGGGTGCTTGAGCGTAAAGCCTGTTCAAGAATTTCGCTGCAGCTGCCCTTGCATCGGTTGGCGATATCGCGGAAAGGCTGGCCGATATCATCCTGCGTAGCCCCACAGAGGTGCATAGCAGCCTCATTGAGCGCAATCACCACCACCTGTTGGTCAACGGTTATGATTGCATCGTTAACGCTCCTGAAAATTGCCTCGAGATTGGCCCGGTATCGTTCTTTTTCTACGTGAGCATCCTTGAATTTCAATGCTATCCTGGTGACATACAGCAATGATTCCTGATTGACCGGTTTGGGAATATAATCAAAGGCACCAAGGCGAAGGGCCTCCGACGCGGTTTCCACACCTGGATCGCCGGTGATCATAATGACCGGGCAGCTGAGGCCTCTGCTCTTGATCGCCCGCAAAACCTCGATTCCTGTTCCATCCTCTAAAATGATATCGGCAAAAACCACATCAAAGCTCGATTCCTCCAGTTCGGTCAAGGCTTCGGTACAGCTTGCGACTGTCGTGACGAGATGTCCGGCCGCCTTGAGGAATCGTTCGAAGGTAAACCGGATCGATTCCTCATCATCAATGACCAGAATTCTTGCTCTCATGCCCCCACCTCGGTTTTGGTTTGATGAACCGGTAATACAACAATAACCCTGGTAAAATCTCCTTTGACGCTTTCAAAGATGAGTTGGCCGTCATGATCCGAAATAATTTTTTGGGTGATGTTTAATCCCAATCCTGTTCCTTTGCCGAACGGTTTGGTTGAAAAAAACGGCTTAGTCAGCATCGGCAATTCATGCTCGGCAATGCCAACCCCTTGATCGTGAAAGATGATACGCACACAAGGACGATCACGGATCGTCAAGGCCTTACCCGTGATTTCAAGGCGTTTGTTTTCGTGTCGTTCCGAATATTTTTCATTCAAGGCATACCGCGCATTGTTGATGATGTTGATGAAAACCTGCTGAATCTGGTGAAAGTTCGCTTCGATCGGGGGTAGGTCATCATCCAAGCATATTTTGAGGAAGATGCCCTCTTTGCGGATTTGCGCTTGGGTAAGAACAATGGATTCGGCGAGAACATCGGGAATGCTGGTACATCTTTTTTTTTGGCGTCTGTCCTGTTGCGCAAAGGAAAGCAGGGATTTGACGATCCGTCCGACACGCTCTCCTTCCTTGACAATGCGCGAGCCAATGTCTTGCTCCATGCTCTCAGGACTGCATTCGTTGAGCAGTATTTGGCCGTAGTTGATAATACCGGTAATGGGGTTGTTGATTTCATGTGCCACGCCAGCTGCTAATTCGCCCAGAGAAGCCAGATGCCCCGCCTGAATGGCCTCTGCCTGCAGGGCTATTTTCTCGGTAATATCGCTCACCAGCAGAAGTACACTACTGACGCTGTTCGCCTCCAGTATCGGGAAGGCCCTGATGTCGAGCACGGCGCCATTATACGTGGTCACTGCGACTTCATTTTTTGCAGAATGGAAACATCGTGTTATCGGGCACTCTTTGGCGAGCACCGCATGCTCATGCAACAGCTTATAGCAGTATTGTTCCGCCGCATTGGAAGATGTCCTTTGCCGCTCCAAGGCTTTGTCACTGTTCATCCAGAGTATTTTCTTTTCTGGGGAAAGGAGGATCAGGGTGTCGCTGATTGCATAGAGAAGCGTCTGGAATTCCTTGGAGAGTTTCCTGAATTTTCTTTCGCTTTCACTGAGTTCAAGCGTGCGCGTTGCAACACGATGTTCCAGTTTACTCTGTAATGCACGCAGTTCTTCCTCGGCAGCCTTCTTGTCCGACATGTCGGTGATTGAAGTCCGGCAAAGTAATCTGCCGTCCGCGTATTGGCAACGAACACTGTTGCACTGGACATGCAGGTCAGGGCCGTTTCGTTGTTCCATTCTCAGTTCGCAGGTCTGCCGTTCGGGGCTCTGGAAAACCTGGTCAAGGTGGGCCCAAAAGGCAGGTCTATCGTGGGCAACGACAAACAATGCCAAGGCCGAGTTGATTAAGCTCTTTCGCTCAGTGTCAAGCTGCCTGGCAATGGTGAGATTGGCTTCCACTATTCGCCCTTTTGGAGTCAATGTGACGTAGCCGACCGGGGCAAATTCAAAAAGATCCGTATACTTTTCCAGCGACTCACCAAGTTTATCCTGAGTCGCCCGGAGCTCCTCATTTTGCATCTCCAGTTCAATCTGATGCACTTGCAATTCATGAACAATTTTCTGAATTTCCAGCTCATTCATATTCAGGGAAGGAAGATCCTTTTTGCGATCCTCTGCAAGTCGGCGCAACTCGTAAAATCGATCTTGGTCTGATGAGTGCTCAGTCATATCTGTACTCTCAGTCCCAATCCATTACGATTGGTATTTTTTGTATGGGTGACTGGTTTTAAAAGACAGGCTGCCGTTTCTTTGCAGCAAATGGCCGAATGCATATACATAAAGGATAACATGTTGCGCAATGGTGCGCGAAACACTTCTGTTACATTCAACACTATTTATGGGAGAGTATAATAAAATAAGACGATGTTTTTTTGGCGTAACAACCGAAAAACGCTGAAGTTAATTTAAATAATGCGATTCTTTTGCAATAAGGCATTGAATTTGCCTTGTTCCCCGTAAGCGAAATGGATGCATATTCATACCACTCAGGCGATCTTTTTTAAAAGTTGCTGCTTAGTTTTTTTGTGTCGGCCCTTGTCGGATTTGAGGGCATATAGCAATTGTCCTTCTTGTAAAAATACAAGATGAAAACAATGCCTTGCAGTTTGCAACAAATTGTTTTCACTATAATTTATTTCGTATATGGATTGCGATGAAATCATGCCCGATAACCTGCGGCTTACCGACACGCATGACCCAACAATGTTTCGAACGGGCTTGCCGAGAAAATAGACAAAGAGGAAACTGTGCCTGTTTTTGCAACGGTAGCAAAAAACAAAGAAAAAGAGCTCCTTTATGTTTTGCCTGTCAGGCTGGAAATAAGTCGATAGAGCTTGATTTTATTCCACCGGAGGAGATCAACACAATAGTGCTGACAAGTTAAGCTCGTTACAGTGGTCAAGATCGCTTCTACAAGCCTCATTCATGGGCATGACATGGAGTAGATAATCAATAATATAAAATAATTATAATGGTAGTTGTTTCGAAAAAATTGATACTGTCCATGCAGTCAACAGCAACCAGCGGAGCTAAAATTTCGCACTATGACCATAGGGATTCTATGACTAATACCGCCAAATTTCGCGCCGTTGATTCCTCCTGCAAACAGATTATTCCGGTTGGAAAAATGTACAAAGAAGAGGCTGTGTTATCCGAGCATCTTGCCGATCCGTCAAACGAACAATTACAGCAGAGATTCCGTGAGATTCGGTTGCATCAGATTGGACTGGAGATGCAGAATGAGGAACTGCGTCTGGTCCGGGCAAAACTTGAGTCCTCGCGGATGCGTTTGATGGATCTTTATGACAATGCGCCTGTGGGATATGTGACTGAAAGCGAAGCGGGGATAATTTTTGAGGCTAACGCCACCGCCGCCAACATGCTGAACGTGACCAAAAAATCCTTATTCGACTCACCTTTGAGCTACTTCATTCTACCTGAAGACCAGGATACTTACCACCTCCACCGAAAGCAGCTTTTCGATACGCATGCGCCGCAGGTAATTGAAGTGCGAATGCTCCGGCCTGGAAGCTCTCCTTTTTGGGCTAGGCTGCAAGCGACAATAGTTTGCGAAGTTAGAACTCTGCCTACATGCCGCATTATCTTGAGTGATATTACCGCTTGCAAATTGGCCGAGCAACGGAGGGAAAAACAAAAAGATCAGCTGGCCCAGATGCAAAAGATGGAATCGATAGAGCGGTTGGCCGTCGGCGTGGCAAGCAAGTTCAACAACATGCTCGGGATTATTCTTGGCAACACGGAGATGGCTCTTGACCATGCCGCACCAGGAGAACCGTTCTTTTATAATCTCCAGGAGATCGGCAAGGCTGTCGATCGTTCAGCCCAGCTCACCTGGCAGTTACTGTCCTTTGCTCGCATGCAGATCACAGCAACCGAATGCTTTGATCTAAACAAAGCCGTAGAGGAACAACTATCTCATTTGCGACATCTGCTTGGCAAGGCCATCGACCTTGAATGGATTCCGGGTGCGGGCCTGTGGCCAGTCACCATGGACATCACTCAAATTGAACAAATTTTAATAAATCTTGGCATCAATGCCCGCGACGCCATTAAAGAGGCAGGCCAAATAACAATTGAGACGGGTAATAAGACCCTTGACCATGAAGACCACGCACTTCACCCGAATTTATTCCCGGGTGAATATGTGATGCTCATTGTACGCGATAATGGCTGCGGCATTGCGCATGATGTCATGAACAGGCTGTTTGAACCTTTTTTCACCACTAAAACGATAGGACAAAGCAGTGGTATCGGACTAGCCATAGTGCACGGTATTGTCAAACAGAACGATGGATTCATCAACGTTATCAGTAAACAGGGCCAAGGGACCTCTTTTGAAGTTTATCTGCCACGCCTACCGATAATCAACATTTCCGACGAAAGGTGCGAACGCGCAGAACAATCAATAGGTGCAAAATGAGCGTCGTTTATCGAGCAACAGAGATGCACAAAACATCATCCATGAATTGAAGGTGTAATATGAGGCCGACCATGAAGGACCAAACAGAAAAAACGTTTTATCAGATAAAAGGAAAAGTAAGGGAAGAAGCTGAAAAAATAACTAAAAATGATGAGAAAAAAGTCGAAGTAATCGCCGAAAAAAATGAAGGCGAAGAACTGGAAATACTTGGCGACACCGGGGAGGGGGGCTCGGAAGCAGTAGGAGGTGTGCCTCATTCATCGGAACGCAACTTGACATAGGGCTTTGAAATAAGGAGCACCTCAATGAATATTCTTCTGGTTTATCCACATTATCCAGATACTTTCTGGAGTTTTCGGCACGCCTTAAATTTTATCGGGAAAAAAGCGAGTTTTCCGCCCCTGGGATTGCTGACAGTGGCCGCAATGCTCCCAGGTGCATGGAACAAGAGGTTAATCGATTTGAATGTTCGCTCTTTAACGGATAGTGATTTGCTGTGGGCGAACTACGTTTTCATCAGTGCCATGGATATTCAGAGGAAATCGGCCCGGGAGATTATCGCGCGCTGCCGTCTACTTGGCGTCAAGTCTGTAGCGGGTGGCCCCCTGTTCACGAGTTGTCGTGAAGATTTCCCGGAAGTGGATCATCTTGTGCTGGGCGAGGCTGAATGCACGTTACCCAGGTTCCTCGAAGACTTGGGAAATGGTACAGCTCAACGGGTTTATGTGGATGAGCGGAAGGCTGATCTGCAGGCCACTCCCGCACCGCTTTGGGATCTGATCGACACAAAAAAGTATGCCGCCATGAATATTCAATATTCGCGCGGATGTCCCTTTGACTGCGAATTTTGTGACATCACTGCAATGTTTGGCCATAGACCGCGCACTATATCGGTGATCGGGGTAAGCTTAAGCGCGAAGTCCTTCCTGGCTTGATCGACTGGATGGAGCAAAATGGACGACCGTTCTATTTCTACACTGAAGCGTCCATCGATCTCGCAGGTGATGCCCAGCTCATGGAGTTGATGGTCCGAGCTGGCTTTCAGGAGGTCTTTATCGGTATCGAAACTCCTTGTGAGGATTGTTTGATTGAGACAGGCAAGGCGCAGAATAGAAATCGTGATCTGCTGGCCGCTGTCCGTTGTATCCAACATTCGGGTTTGCAGGTACATGGCGGTTTCATTGTCGGGTTTGACAGCGATCCAGCTTCAATTTTCGATATGCAGATTCGTTTCATCCAGGAAAGCGGTATCGTCACCGCCATGGTCGGCCTGTTGAGCGCTTTGCGTGGCACGCGGCTTTACCAGCGCCTGGAGAAAGAAGGACGGTTGCTGGGCGCCACGACAGGGAACAATATGGATGGCTCCCTCAACTTTATTCCAAAGATGGAGATTAAAACGCTCATTTTAGGGTATCAGGGCATCCTCGATACCATCTATGCCCCGAGATACTATTATCAACGAGTAATGAAGCTCTTTCGGGCGTATCGACCTTTGCAGGAAGGCAAATTTCACCTCCAACCTGGCTATATTGGGGCTTTGTTCAAGGCTATCCTTTTTCTAGGCGTGCTGGGGCGGGAAAGATTGTATTTCTGGAAGCTATTTTTCTGGTCACTTTTGAGAAAACCGCGACTTTTTCCACTAGCTATAACCTATGCCATTTATGGATTCCATTTTAGGAAAGTGGCAGAGCAGATCATTAGGCATGGATAAATTTTCTGGGCGTTTGAGCACTGGAGGTCTTAGAAAGACTGTGTTGTTGGCAAGAAAATGACATCATCGCGATTGCCCCGACAATAGGGTACTGAATGATTTTTTTGATTGTTCGGTGTTTTACCGTTAGCCCTAAAATGGGGTTAACCATTTTAGGGTGTGGCTTGATCACACAACGACTAGAGGAGTAGATGCAATGGCTGAAGGAACTGTGAAATGGTTTAATGATTCTAAAGGGTTTGGCTTTATCGAGCAAAAAGGTGGCAAGGACGTTTTTGTCCATCATTCCGCTATTCAGGCGGAGGGGTTTAAGTCGCTCCAGGAAGGTGATCATGTAAAATTCGATGTGGAAGACGGGGCCAAGGGACCTTCAGCAAAAAATGTAATAAAGTGCTGAGTTTTGAGGCTCGGCACATCATGCAAACCCGCTTCATGCGGGTTTGTTGTCCAACTATTCAAGCATTCACCTTTTTGATCATTTCCGAAATCAACCACTTGAGATCAATTCAAAGGAAGGCATCATGAAACGAAAATTCGTTCTCTTGTTTTGCTTGATGGTCACTTTATCTCTCCCCATGTGTTGCGTGATCGCAGCAGAACGAACCACAGTTCAGGAGATAAGGGGAAACCAAGAACCACAGGTCTATGGGAGCCAGCTTATGACACACGATGAGCGGGTCGAATACCAGAGGCAAATGCGAGAGGCAAAAACAGCAGAAGAACGTACCTCGCTCCGCCAGAAACATCATCAACGAATGCAAGAACGGGCGGCTGTTCGTGGAGTGACTTTACCCGAAGATCCACCATCCAGAGGGGGAATGGGAATGGGGGCTGGAGGCGATGGAATGATGAATGGTGGTGATGCCAATCGTTGATGCGTTTTTTCTCATTCGATAGACGTAAGACGGAGCTTGTGCAAATTTTTTCTTGCGCGCATGCAAGGGTTAGAGGTCCTAAGGGGTGCGCATTCTAGAAGTCGCATTCCCTGACTTTTTAGGGCCTCTTTTTATCTCTCAACGAAACTGATTTTGTTTCCAGTCGGTTGCATTCTGATGAAAAAGGCAAAGAAGGACGGTTTCTCATGGGACTGTACGTTCACTCGACAAGAGGCATCCCCCAGGCAACCCCACCTTGTGTAAAGAAAACATTGCAGGCATTGTTTTCTGAGAAGAACGGTCATCGCTGAATTGGTCGTATCAGATTGTCGAAGCCTTTCAAGGAGTATCACATGGCCAATCATGTGCTGATTATCACCGGTAATGCCGGCGATGCCAATTTGTTGAAGACGGTATTATGCAATGCAGAGAGGGGGGAGTTTATCGTCGAATGGGTTCAACAGCTTTCCGAGGGACTAAAACGTCTGCTCGCTGGTGGTATCGATTTGATTATCGTTGATTTGGTATTGTCCGACAGCCAGGGAGGGGGAACCTTTGACAGGTTATTTGCCTCCGCACCACATACACCGATTGTGATTTTGACAGCGGTGGATGAAGAAATGGTCACGTCAAAAATTATACAACGTGGTGCCCAGGGATATCTGTCGAAAGGCAATCTGAATAATCCTTTGGTAGCGCTATCTTTAAACAACCTTATCCGGCGTAAATCCGTTGAAGAAACGTATTATCTGGAGAAAGTCCGAGCAGAAATTACACTCAATTCCATCAGTGATGCCGTGATCGGTACCGATATGTTGGGTAATGTTGAGTATCTCAATATTGCCGCCGAGACCATGACTGGCTGGTCAAGGGAAGAAGCATGTGGACGCCCCGTCGGCACGGTGATGCACATCATTGATAGCGTGACGCGTGAATTGAAACCAAACCCTATCGATTTAGTGTTGCAGCAAAATAAAGCGATGAGCCTGATGACAGGAACAACGTTGGTTCATCGTGATGGAAGCGAATCAATTATCGAGGATTCCATCGCCCCAATCCATGATTGGGATGAAAAAATGACCGGCGCGGTGATTGTTTTTCACGATATTACAGCCTCTCAATCGATGGCCTTAAAAATGGCGCATTTGGCCCAACATGATTTTTTAACTAATTTACCAAATCGAATTCTCTTGAATGACCGCATTGACCAAGCAATCGCCAGAGCAAAACGCCAAGGAAACCGACTCGCCGTGTTGTTTTTAGATCTGGATAATTTCAAGCATATTAACGATTCGTTTGGTCACTCTACAGGTGATCTCTTGTTACAATCCGTTGCAGAGCGTCTATGTGCCTGCGTGCGGGACTCTGATACGGTGAGCCGGCAGGGTGGGGATGAATTTGTGATATTGGTGGCAGAGGACCGATATGTGGAAAATGCTGCCGTGGTCGCTGATAAAATTCTCTTGGCCATGGCAGCTCCGCATTTTATTGCCGAGCATGAACTTTACGTGACCACCAGTATCGGTATCAGTGCGTACCCAGAAGACGGTAACAATTCAGAAACATTAATCAAAAATGCCGATACGGCCATGTACAGTGCCAAGGAGAATGGGCGTAATACTTATCAGTTTTTTGAACAAAAAATGAATGTTCGCGTAGTTGAACGTCAATCTCTCGAATCAAAATTGCGGAAGGCGTTAAACCAGCAGGAATTGCTGTTACACTACCAACCTATAGTCAATCTGGAAACTAACGTAATCACCGGAGTTGAAGCTTTATTGCGATGGCAGCATCCGGAATGGGGACTGATCACCCCTGCGAGATTCCTCCAGGTTGCTGAAAGTAGCGGTCTCATGGTGCAGATCGGTCGCTGGGTGTTACGGGAAGCATGCCTGCAAGGCAAACGTTGGCAAGAAGCCGGACTGTTGCCCAGTGTGATATCGGTCAATATCTCGGCTTCTGAATTGTGTGCCCAGGCTTTTTTGAAGGATGTACACATTATTCTGTCCGAAACCGGTCTAGATCCACGCCGTCTGCAATTGGAAATTTCGGAAACCGTATTAATGCGCGATATTGAAAAAAGCAGCGAAATTCTGGCACAACTCAAGGAGATGGGGATAAAGGTGGCTGTAGATAATTTTGGACTCGGCCTTTCTAATCTGAGCTATTTTGCGAGATTCCCAATCGATGTCCTCAAAATTGCACCTACCTTTGTTCATGATATAAGCGTAACAACGAATAGCGGTAACGTTGCCAGCGCAGTCATTGCCCTAGCCGTCAGTTTTGAAAAAATGGTGGTGGCCGAAGGGATCGAAGATCACTTGCAATGGGCTTTCCTTAAAGTGAAACATTGTCAAGAAGGGCAAGGATATTTATTTAGCAGACCGCAAGCTGTTGACCCTTTCACGTTGTTGCTCTCTGAAGGCGTAATCGATACCTGTATTCCGATGTAAGGGATGGCTGCCGTTGTATCGGCAATAAAACGATAGGCGGCTGTTATCCTCCCAAAGATTATATCCGGGGAGATTAAGGAGTTGGCTTACCCTCTGATATAACATATAAAAAATATTGAACAAAAGGAAGTGTATGGAAGAACATGTACCGGTAGGATTGTCGCCGGAAGAATGTATGAAGCAAATTATTAAACTTACCGGGGTGGAGTATGAGTCGAACATCGCCGCTGAATTTTGGCCCAAGATGTTGAATCATAAGTGGCTTCTTTCAGAGAAACTCGGCAGGGACGTGGGTGTAAGGACGGCATGTATCGACTTCCTGGAAAATATGGATCAAGCTCCAGCAGAGTTTCAAGTCCACCAGCGGCAGAATATGCTTAATGAAATGGGGGCTCAAATTATAAGCAGGGAGATGTGGGATACAATTGCAAACTCTCAACCCCCAAAGCAATTGGTTCAACGCAAAATCATCCTGCCCTTGATGGAAGAAGAACTCTCAAGAAAACATGGAGTGGTTTCTCCCAAAGCGATCATTTTCTTTGGCCCTCCCGGTACAGGAAAAACACATTTCGCCAAAGCCATCGCAGGTGTTTTATCCTGGTGGTATATCGAGATTGTCCCCAGCATGCTCATGGTCAACGGCGTTGAAAAAATTGGCGCTAATCTTCGGGTACTGATGGAAAAGGCGCGAGGACTTGACGAGGTGGTTCTCTTTATCGATGAATTTGAAGAGATTGCTGGTAGTCGTGATCTGGCTGACCGAATTGATAAGTCAATTACCAACGAGTTCCTCAAGCAAATTCCGCTACTTAAAAATCAACAAAACAAGATATTGCTTGTCTGTGCCACGAATTACATCCGGCAGCTAGATTCGGCCATGTTGCGTCCGGGAAGGTTTGACTGTATCATTCCCGTAGGCGGACTAGACAGAGATGGCAGAACGACTATTCTCGAATATTATCTATCCAAATTAAACACCGACAACCTTTGCGTGGATCGGATTGTTGAAATGACTACTGGCTTTACACCGGCTGATATTCAATATTTGTTTCACCAAGTGGCTCATTTTGCCTTTGAACAGGAGTTGGCCAACAAGGAGAATTATCTGGTCACTGAGGAGACATTCATGTACATCTTGTCGAAAGTGCCCCCATCCTTGAACCAGAAAGTCATTGACGAGTTTGAAAAGGACAGCGTAAGCTTTGCTCGAATTTGAGTAAAGGCGTTGACGTGTTGCAACGTAAGAGGTTTTTTTTTGGGGCCTCCCCTCCTCCTTTGATGGCCGCTGATCAGCGATAAAAGACGGTAAATCAGATTGGAGGGTCAGTATGGTTAAACGAACACAGAAAAAAGCAACCGTTGCGAGAACATCGGCCGATTCAGAGACCAGCAAGGTGCCCAACGGCGCGGTGAAAATCGCTGTATTGCCGGACGCGGTTGAAACGAATGCTAACGTTTTTCCCATCGTCGGCATTGGCGCCTCCGCGGGCGGTCTGGCTGCTTTTGAGTCTTTTTTTTCCGGCATGCCGGCCGATGACGATCCCGGCATGGCCTTTGTCTTGGTGCAACACCTTGCACCGGACCACAAGAGCATCCTCACCGATCTGGTCAAGCGTTATACACGCATGCAGGTCTTTGAGGTTGAGGACGGAATGGTCGTCCGCCCCAACTGCACGTACATTATCCCTCCAAATCGTGACATGGCTTTTCTCGGAGGCACCCTTCAATTACTCGAGCCTTCTTCTCCTCGTGGTCAGCGATTGCCCATCGATTTTTTCTTTCGTTCACTAGCCCAGGATCAACACGAGCGAGCCATCGGCATAGTTCTTTCCGGAACCGGGAGTGACGGTACCGTGGGGGTTCGGGCTATCAAGGACGAGGGTGGCATGGTCATGGCCCAGGATCCCGATTCTACCGAATACGGTGGCATGCCGCGCAGTGCAATTGCCTCCGGTTTGGTCGATTTTATACTCCCCCCGGCCCAGATGCCTGCGCAGCTTGTCGCCTACACGGTTCACGCCTTTGGTCGCATGCCCCAAATTGTCGGTTCCTCGCCGTGGAATAACGAGAACGCGCTCAAAAAAATTTTCGTCCTGCTGCGTTCCCATACCGGGCATGATTTTTCCTTGTACAAACCAAGCACCATCAACCGGCGGATTGAGCGGCGCATGGCCCTTCAGCAAATCGAAACGATGGGAAGCTATGTTAAGTATGCGCAGCAAACACCAAGGGAGGTAGAGGCTCTTTTCGCGATCTGCTCATCGGTGTCACCAATTTTTTCCGTGATCCTAAAGCGTTTGAAGCCGTTGAAGACAAAGTCATTCCGCGGATATTTGCCGATAAGGCTGCGGGCGATGCGGTCCGCGTCTGGATACCGGGATGCGCCACCGGAGAGGAAGCCTATTCCTTCGCCATTTTACTCGCTGAATACCAGGAGTTGTCGAAGAAAAAGTTTAGAATACAGGTATTTGCAACTGATATTGACAGTCAAGCTATTGCTACGGCTCGAGCCGGTCTCTACCCTGCCAGCATCGCTGTTGATATTACGCCGGATCGGCTGGCTCGTTTTTTTTCGCTCGAAACTGACGGCGGCAGCTACCGCATTCATAAAACCATCCGTGATATGCTGATTTTTTCCGAACAGGATATCATTAAAGATCCGCCCTTTTCCAAAATCGACCTGATTAGTTGCCGCAATCTCCTGATTTATATGGGAGGGGATTTACAGAAAAAGCTTATCCCTCTCTTTTATTACGCTTTGAACCCTTGCGGATTTCTCTTTTTGGGCACTTCCGAGACAATTGGTGACTTCGGCCATCTCTTCGACGTGCAGGATCGAAAATTGAAAATATATCAGCGAAAGGATACCTGCCAAGGTGCCTTACGCGTTGGTTTTGGCACTTTTTTGCCACCTCTACACTCCATGACTATCGAGAAAACGCATCAGGCATCAGGCATAATGATTAAGTCTCGAAATGTGTCTTTGCGCGAACTGACCGAACAAGAGCTGTTACAGCAAGTTGCCCCTGCCGCAGCACTGGTCAACGGGCTGGGCGACATTCTTTATATCCATGGCCGCACCGGTTTCTATCTCGAACCGGCGATAGGAGAGGTCGGCGTCTATAATATCTTAACAATGGCACGCGAGGGGTTGACACACGAACTGACTCTAGCATTGCATAAAGCGGTCACGGATCAGCAAATTGTTCGTTGCCCCGATGTGCGGGTTAAAACCAACGGCGACTTTACTCCGATTAATCTGACGGTTCGTCCGGTTATTAATGCCCAAGCTCCATTGACGGCGTCTCCCTTATATTTGGTTATTCTTGAGGATATTGTTATCCAGGATGACGACCACTCACCGGAATCTTCAGACGTTTCCGGGATTCCGTCGGCAGAGAATGTAGATTCGGATATGGAGAGTCGCCTTGATGCCTTGCGACACGAGCTGCAAGCCAAAGAAGAGTTCCTCCAAGCTGCCAATGAGGAGCTCAGGTCATCCAACGAGGAGATGCAGTCAATCAATGAAGAATTGCAGTCCACGAATGAAGAGCTTGAAACTTCAAAAGAGGAATTGCAATCGGTCAACGAAGAGTTGGCCACGGTGAATGCCGAACTGCAAAACAAAGTGATCGACCTGACGCGCGCCAACAACGACATGAACAACCTGTTGGCGGGAACAGGCATTGGGACCATCTTTGTCGACCATGATGTCCGCATATTGCGCTTCACCCCTGCGGTGACCAAAATCATCAATTTGATCCAGGGCGACATCGGACGGCCCGTTGGGCATATCGTTTCCAACCTAGTGGGCTATGATACATTGCTGGCAGATACCCAAGCCGTTCTCGACACCCTAGTCCCCAAAGAGGTGGAAGTGCGTACCCAGGCTGGGATGTGGTATGCGATGCGTATCCTGCCCTACCGGACTCTGGAAAATGTGATTGAGGGGGCGGTGATCACCTTTACCGACATCACCGAGAGCAAGCAAATGAGGATGGCGCTGAGTGCTGCTCATGCCCGTCTGGCCGAGGCTGTTGTTGCCACCGTGCGTGAGCCGTTAATGGTGCTCGATGCCGACTTGGGAGTGGTCTCGGCAAATCGCGCTTTCTACACCACCTTCAAAGTCTCACCTGAAGATACTTTAGGCAAATTTCTGTATGATTTGGGAAATGGTCAATGGAATATCCCAGCGTTACGCACTTTGCTGGAAGATATTTTGTCGCGCAATATTGAGTTTCATGATTTTGAAGTGACGCACGAGTTTGAATCAATTGGTCGGCGCTCACTTCGGCTCAATGCTCGTCGACTCTTCGAGGAATCTGGAGAATCAGAATTGATTTTGTTGGCGATAGAGGTCGATGTTGAAAGCTAATTTCAATACCGGACCGGACAAGAAGAGTCTCGGACCGGTCTTTGCCATTCTCATGATGCTGCCCTTTCTCGTCGATCAGGTGTAACAGATGAGTTGCCACCTCTCCCAGGCAGCTTTGAAAGAACTCGATTCCCAAAGGGCACTGTGGGGGATGATGTGTTATTATTAAGGCGGCCATAGAGCTAATGGTCGAATCAGCCCCATGGCGTTTGAAGCTCTCAAATCAGCTTAACTGGATGTCCACTCAACACGGGCAGAATCAATGTGCATCTTTATCAGTCGGCACCCATACTGTTCCACCGCCGGGCGACTTCTGTTTTTCCCACTCGAACTTGAACAGATTGCTGAGGAACAAAGTAGACCATGCGGTAGGCGTTTGGGTCCAAGCACCTTCCAGCCCAGCCCTTGCTCTTCGATAGCAGCTGCGGCAGGCTCCGGACCTACGCAGTCAGCCTTACGTGCGCCATGGACCTTTTACCCAGGGAATGTCCACCGGCGATCAACGCCACGGTCTCTTCATCATTCATTGCCATTCGGCCGAATGATTCACGTATGTCTTTGACAGCAGATACCGGGTCAAGATTACCTGCTTGGGCCTTCCGGGTTCACATAAATTAGGCCCATTTGTAGTAACGCTAAAGGATTTTCAAGTTCGCCTTCCATCATCTCACCGATTTTAGCCCAATGCTCAATTTGCTTTGGTGTTGTACGGTTTAATGCTTTTGCCATAATGGCGGCTTTGTCAACTAATTCTTGGTCAAGTCGTACACTGGCTGTAGGCATAATCAATCTCCTTCACGTTTGATTTGCGACGATTGTGGCACATTGCTACAATCGTCGCAATGTGCGCCGACCACGACTTCGTGTATTTTTTTTGGCTCCACTCATATTGTTCAGAAGGCAGGGCCTCATGGAACTCAAATAATCACGCTACGAAATTACGCAGAGGTCCTCTACCAGGGACGCATAGGTGTCCACGTTCTATCTTTAAGCACCAAGGACATTATTCATTTTATTATCCGTTGGTGTGCAACCGGAACGTTTCACGTGTGTATGTGCAGATTCAGAAATTTGCTTCATCAGGCTGAAATTTTGGAGAACATAAAGGGTCTCCTGGTAACGCTCCCAATCTTCCGCACTAATAACGACAAAATCGCCACCACCTCGACGAGTTACTTTAAGTGGAACATGCTCAATGGCTGCTTGTTCGACAAAGTTTTTCATGTTCACACGAAACTGATTTACAGTGACAGTTTCCATAGATTTTCCTCCTGCTATTACGTACTGCCGGTGATTAACGCCCGCCTTAGCAACCAGATCTGGGTTTTGGAGTCATTGAGGGCGATATATTTTGGCAGAGGCACCTCTTGGCGCGATTATGAAAATCGCGCCATAATAAGGCAGTATCCCGCCATATAAAAATTTCGTGTCGTTCAAATTGATGCAAAAATCATTAATCCCGATAGTATCTTATATGGCTATCCAACCCCGCTCCTCTTTTTAGGATATCCACTCAAAGTAAAATAATACCGATGCTTATTTTATTTTCGGGAGCAGGAATGATCTCCTCGGAAAATATTACTGCGGACCTCTTATGATGACCATACTTTGGTCCTTATCCGGTTGTGATCCTGCCCTCGATCAACGAACACTGCTTCATGCCCCCAGGATTGCAAGAAAGAGCAATTATACACGATTCCCTTAAGTGTGAGCTGTCTGAATCCGTTGTGTTGACATTAGCCACACGCCACCGTATATTCATTATATACACATACAACTTATTGGCAAATGAGGCTATCTAATGAAACAGGCAGAAACTCGCGAGGCTTCGATCAATATTCGTGCATTGCGTGCGCAAAGAGATTTGATTGATAAAGCTGCGGCAATACGCCACAAAACTCGATCTGATTTTATACTTGAAGCTTCCTGCCAAGAAGCTGAAAATGTTTTGCTTGATAGAAGGCTATTTTACCTTAAAGACGAAGATTACGATGCTTTCGAAGCAGCCTTACAAACACCTGTCAGTGAAAATCCGGCACTTCGTCGACTTCTTTCAGAGAGAGCCCCATGGGAAGATTGACAGCTCCAAAATCTATAGATTCGGAGCTGAGCACTGGTAATTTTGATTGTGGCATACCTTCTCTCAACCATTGGCTTCAAAGACAAGCGTTAAAAAATGAAATATCAGGTGCATCCAGGACATTTGTCGTTTGCGATGAGATGGATGTAGTCGGCTATTATGCCTTGGCAACTGGAAGTGTAATGCGCCAGCAGGCTCCTGGAAAAATCAAACGAGAAATGCCCGAACCTATTCCAGTTTTGGTGCTGGGGCGTTTGGCAGTTGATCATAAATGGCAGGGTTCTGGGCTGGGTACCAGCTTGCTGAGGGATGCTTTACTACGAACTTATAATGTTTCAAAGCACGTTGGTGTTCGTGCTCTGCTTGTCCATGCCCTGTCAGAAAATGCGAAAAATTTCTATCTGTGCCGTGGTTTTATGCAATCACCTATAGAACCAATGACCTTAATGCTCAATCTTAGAGATCTTCAACATTCTCTTGAATGAGAAAATTGATACACCCAAATAATCACGCCAAAAAATTGCTCACCGGCCCTCTACCCGCGCCGATGCTGCCCAGTTTTTCAGATGATGCTCCCATACCTGCTGAACAAGCTGGTTCTCACAAAAGAATGTCACCAGCGATCTAAAATGAACCCATTTGAGTGAATAAAGCGGACCCACCCATAAGTTGCGTGTTGTGAAAATATGAGCCGCATTTGCACCGATTAACAGACCCACCTTCTGGAGCTTCAACGCAACAAGAAAAAATGAAAAAGTAGACGAGTTTGCAACGCCCCATGGCGGGGACGCCTGGAGCCCGTAGGGCGAAAGGCGTCCCCGCCATGGGGCGTTGGTGGGAAAGGAGGCTTTCTGAAATGCAGAGTCAGTGAGGGTTATTCCACCTCACTCTTGGGGCGGTCACTGCAATGGTTTAATTGTTGTGATTGATGAAGACGCCAGGAAGGACCCTGGATGCTCAGGATAATGGAATGGTGAACCATCCTGTCGACGATCGCGGTGGTAATGACAGGATCCCCCAGATAATCCCCCAGTTCCTTGAAATCGATATTTGAGGTCAGCATTGTCGAACTCTTGCAGTAACGTCCGTCAATCACTTTATGAAAGAGGCAGGCGTTACGCGGATCCTGTTGCTCAAGGCGGTCAAAGCCGACTTCGTCTATGAGCAGCAGGTCAGGCGTCAGATAGCGCTTGAGTTTGAGAGCGAGAGTGTCGTCGGCCAGTCCTGAAAAGAGATCCCGGAGCATGTCGCTTGCCGTGGTATAGCGACAGCGGTAGGTTTCCTTGCAGGCAAGCAGCAGGAGCGCCTTGGCGATGTGACTCTTGCCGGTACCGGAATTACCGGCAAGAATTACCCCCTGTTTGCGGCGGATAAAGTCAAGCTGAGCCAACTCGAGGATTTGAGCCTTATCGATTCCTTTCTGGAAATCAAAATCAAAGTCCGCCAGCAGTTTTCGTTCCGGTAGCCTTGATTCCTTGATCCGACGTTCGATTCTCCGTTGGATCAGGGCATCCGTCTCGGCTGTCAGGAGACGTTCCAGTAACTCGGTCGGCGGTGTTGCCGATTGGGCCGACCTGGCCAATTCTTCATCGAGAATCCTTGCTATCGTGTCGAGTTTGAGAGCTTTCAAGCTGCTTTTGATCCGCTGCATGCTCTCCGTTATCTGTCCCTGCTTCATGGTTATTGTCTCCTAAAAGTGCACTGTACTCCTGTAACGACCGCTGTTTGATCGGCGGCAGGGCCTGGCGCAGATGTTCCGCTGCCCGTTCGTTGCGACACGATTCCAGAGTACGCGGTTTTGCCTTGATTTTGAGAATACGCTCCACCGCTCGGTGGTCGTAGGCGTGATAGCGACAGGCGTGACTGATGGCACGATGAATGTCGTCGCAGTGGTAGGCCTCTTTTTGCCGCAGTATGGCCCTGGCGTGGAATCCGCTGTTCTTGGGCTGTTGCTCCGTAAGTCCCCGTAAAAAAAGTTCGGCATCATCACCCAAGGCAAGAAATTGGTCTCGGACCGGCTCCAGGCCGTAACGAACGGCGCGTGGTCCGTGGATACCGGCTGCATCAAGGGTAATCACCGCTCCTGCCGGCAATCGTTCGTGGCGAACGATCAGGGTCAGCTCCGGTGAGTAGACATAAATTTCCTGCTCCGTGGCTTTTACGGTCAGGATATCGGTCACATATTCATAAGGAATCGGATAGCGATTGGTCTCGAACTCGAGATATCCTTCAATATTGCAGACACGTAAGGCCACCTCGGAGGCATCATAGGGACACCGTGGCAACATGGTCAGCGCCTCCTGCTCTTCTTCCAGAAACAACTCCAGCGGGGGCCTGCCCGTCGTGTCATGGATATGCGTGTCCGACCGGTTTTGCAGCCACCAGCGGGCACATGCTTTCAGATCATCGAGGTCCTGAAACTTTCGGCCACCGAGGAGATTGTTTTCTACATACTGGAAGGGCCTTTCTATTTTGCCCTTTGTTTGCGGTCGGTTGGGAAAGCAGGCGATGGGCTTGCACCGGTAATGGGTGATAAACGAGGCAAAAGAGGGATTGAATACCGGCCGGCCGGCCTCCCAGCGCAGAACAACGGTCTTTTCGTTGTCATACAGACACTGGCGAGGCGAGCCGTTGAAGTGGGAAAAACTATCCAGGTGACGGCGGATCAGGGTGAAGAGATCCCGGCGTGGGGTGAAATCGATATATTGTCGTCTGGAAAATCCAAGGATATACGAAAAACAATTGACCGTGATCTTGCCTTGACGCTGGAATGGTATGGCATAGGGGCTCCAGTCCATTTGCCCCTGCAGACCGGGCTCTGTCTCAAAACGGATCACCGGCGTCTTTTTCGGTGTCGGCCGCAGGCTGCGTAACCGAGCACGCAAAATACTTATGCCGCCGTCGTAACCGGCGGCGGTAATCTCTTCGTACACGCGTTGACCGGTTATCTTGGGGAAATCCTTGAGCAGCTCCGTAATCCGGTCGAGAAAGGGCTCGAGTTTGCTTTCGCGCAGTGTCGGTTGTTGTTTTTGCCGGCAAACGGCACCATGACCCGTGTCCCGGGCTGCGGCATGTTTGCGCAGGATACGCCGTACCGTATTGCGGCTGATGGAAAAATAACCCGCGAGTTTACGGATGCTCCAACCTTCGCTGTGCATGGTTATCAGCAGTCGTTCCAACTCTTCTCGGCTATGAACGATGACGGTCATTGTCCGGCCTCTGCATCCGGCACCGCAACTCGGCCGACCTCCTTGACGGTGTGTTCAAGGGTTCGCACGGCTTCCCCGCAGCAAGCGCGTATAAAGAGCTCTTCTTTCTCCTCAAATTGTTTGATCTCTGTGGTTTGCATGGTGCAGGAAACCGCCAGGCAGTACCGCTCCATAAGCAGAATTTTGTGATGGATACTCCGAACAGCCGGTGAAAAAAGCCTGCTTGCCGTCGTATCCAAATGGTCTTGATACTGGAGTATTTCCCACGGCCTTTCCAGAATCGGCCTGTGTTCATATTCCGGCCGGCCCTGTAGTTCTTCAACCAGCCTGCCGGTATCACGGCAACTGAGATGATGGTTGGCAATCGCTTGAATGAGGAGTTCCTGGTTGCCACGTGGCAACTTGATAAGTTCCCGGCTCATGCTGATCGGCAGCAGACCGAGCTTTATCTGGGCCAACCCCTCATCGCACAATCGGTCAATCAAGGATATTCGCCGACAAACCCAGCTTTTATGCCGTCCCAGCAACGTGGCGATCTCCACCTGGCTCAAGCTGTCTTCATGGAACAGTGAATGCACCACCAGCGCCTCTTCCATATTACTGATTGACTTCCCCACCCAGTTCAGCTGCACCAGCGCCGCCTTGCCGGCACGCAGGGTAAGCCGCATTACCTGGGCCTTGAGTGACTTCATGCCAAGCCTTCTGGCGCTTCGCAGCCGTTTGAAGCCATCGAGCAGTTGATAATCGTTTTGCTGGGCCTCGCAGACAACCACCGGCATGATCTGGCCGTAGCGCTCCACAGACTGAAGCATGGCGCTGTCGGCTGCCGGATTGACGATCCGCAGGGGAGCGAATCTTTCTCCAATTTTATCCAGGGAAAGTTCAAGAATATCAGCGGTGGATATGGGTGAGGTTGACATGGTGCCTCCTGTGCAAAAAATGATGCCTCTTCATAGCTCATTATCTGCGGCACACGCCATCGCCTCTTAGCGGCATCAATGGAGAAGTCGTGATGGAGCTCTTGTATTTTCAGCGTGTTGGATACTTATCACCTCTTGAACGGCCTTGAAGAGTTGTTGCGAGATATGTTCTATGATTACGAATTGTTGCACCCCCCATCACCTCTTGAATGAGACAACGGGGAAGTTGGGGAAAAAAAGCGGGAGGAGGTTTGACCGGAGCGTCTGCAGGCAATGCCTTTTTGCCGCCATAGCTTTGTTTGGTCGCACGCGCCAGCTTTTCGTACAAATAATTCTCCTGAGCACAGGTGCGATTCTTTCGATTCCATTCAGCGCATTTTTTGGCATGCCATTTTTTCATGCACTCAGGATTACCACAGGTTTTCTGCCGATCCCCGACCCTTGGATCAGGCGTGAACCATTTTCGACAGATTCGACAAGGACGCTTTTTCAGACGTGGCATTGTTCCCTCCCGGCATTGGAGATGAAACAATACTTAAGAAGAAAAGGAACAAACGAAGAATAAAGCAAAAAGTGGGGTTTTAAATCGGTGGATTCTCAGACGGAAACACCGGTATGGTGGGTCAGTTTTTCGTCGGCGGGTGGGTTCGTTTCAGATCGGCGGTGACACAAAAGAAATCACTTCAGTACGAAAAGAGCCCCCCTCTCCTGTTGAACAGTTGCCTCTCTTCTTAGCAATCCAATCTTCTAACTATTTATCAGATAACGACTTATTCTTGTTTGTCGGCACTAATCGTAGTGTCCAGGGCCAAAGGCAAAAAAATCAACCCACTTGGTCGCAAGCGTTACAGCCAAATTTTTCGAGTTTGTACCCTCCTCAACCGTGCCCCTATTATGCCGGAAGTATTTTCAAATTTATCCATTGAATTTCAACAATATAAGAGCATAACTCTGCGCGATTTTGCCGGTTCCATTGCCGGTTTTCCATTGAAGCATTTTGGGGCCACAAAAAATCGCCATCCCCTTTGTTGCTACTTTCTCGTCGCAGTTATCCGCTCTTGTAAATGTTTAGCAGATAACTTCAAGCTCATATTTTGCTTGATTATGCTTTAATTTTATCGTACTTTAAAACCGCAAAAATCAAACAACATGCTTTTTGAAATTAAAACTGTGGAACTCAATACGATCTTCCAGTTTGAGAACGAATAGCATGCACCCGTGAACTAGTTCCGTACGATAAAATAAAGCGTCATGAGTATTTTGAATCAAAAATATATTACGTACGCCGAGGCTCAAGAAATATATAGCGTTGGCAGATCCAGACTGCAGCGCCTTGTTGTCACAGGTGTCATTGAGGCCTACCGGCCAGGCAAAGAAACCCTGCTGGATTCTGCAAGCCTACACATCTGGTTTCAATCAACTAAAGTCAAACCTATCGTAAGACGTGGGCGCCCGAGAAGGAATGTTCCACGCAAATAACATCCGAAAAATGACACCATAAGATCGCGAACATTAAAAAAAGTGCCGAACTACCTAGGCTCCGGCACCACAGTAACCTAGCAAAATTTACTCTATTCCCTGGTCACCACTATTCATCTGGTGATATTGGCTGGCCCCTCAATCATTGCCCACGTTTTGAGCATACTGTGCAAATCTGCGGCAGTGCCCCACGCTCTCAGTAGTTCAATCCCAAAAGACACTCTCAGCTCTCCGATAAGCTTCTCTCCCCTAATCGCATCATTAACGATGCGATTAGATCATGCAAACGTATCAATGAATCTAGCAACAGCCCACAGGCCCATAGAAGAGGATGGCAAAGACGACCGGACAGATGGGCTTGTAGCCATGTGTAGTAATTCAGACGTGCACAGGCAGCCAACGTTTGCGCACATGGCTTTTGGAAATGTGATTACCATCGAACTTCAGCTTGAAGGATTTGATTCGTGAGATCTCTCACATTCGTTCGGGATGACATCGATGTTGGGACTCCACCGAGGGTGTGCCGCCCCATTCGGATGTCATATCGACCACCGGGAAAGATCTCATCTTTCAAGCTGAGCTTTGGTGGTAATCATATTTGGAAAAGCCACATCATTACCTCCCCTTTACGCGCCGCTGACCTGCCTTTTGCCTGTCAAACTTGAACAACTTCCCCTTTTCCTTCCTTCTTTGCCACGCTTCCATTTCCCCAAATCGTGAAGGAAATTCCTGAATAAATTCGATTGCCGTCTTGGGACTCCGGCCATTCGCTTCAGCCAGCCACTGTTTAACCATTACAAAGAACTCGTCCATAAGATGTTCGTATCCAAGTGCATCAGAGGCTTGTTCACGAGAAACAGCACAGCCTTCTTGCTGGGATACAGGTGATCCGTTTTTAAAAAGCGGGATAACCTTACCTGCATGACCACCAGTTTGATTATGAAGCGCTTCCCTGGTTACCCCAAACTGCTCGAAAATGATCACATACCAGGACTCAGGGATTCTGTTTTTCCTTTTGGCGTCAGAAATAGCCTGCGGTGAAATCCCGAGTTTTCCAGCCACCTCTTTTTGGCTCCCTCCTCCAGCTATATATTTAATCTTTTTGAATAATTGATCAAAACCATCCCGCTCCATTATTTTCTCCAAACTTATGCTTGATAGGGCGTTGCAATTCGATTAAAAATCAAATATGGGTAAAGCCGACACAAGCAAAATAAAGCAATTGTTGAAACAATACAACACAAAGCAGAAGGATATTGCCGCTTTCCTGGGTGTATCTGCTCAGTTTGTTAATCAGGTAATCAACGGGAAAAGATCTACAACCAGAGTCATGAAGGCCATTGCATTCTTTACAAACAAGCAGATAGCGGAACTCTGGATAGACGAGGACTAACTCGCTATATTCATTAATAAATTTCAGAAAGGTGAAATTTAAAACCGGGGTATCCTAGCAAACTTTCACAAAAACTTGCAAAGGAATTTAATTCGGCATCCTTTTGGAATCTCGATAAATTTGCAGGAGAAGCATCCTACATTACCCCAAAACCATACCACCCCAACCGGTTCACGGCATATACCTCGTTGCAGGAGGTGAACATTGTGGCACACATTTTTTTCAACTGCCTGATGACAGCTGATGGCTTAATCAAGAAAACTTCCTATGACCAACTTCGACGAAACAAATTTATTCGATACTAAATGATATCGTCCATGTGGGGGTTTTTGTCATGATGAACTGCTGTGCCATTCTCGGCAGATGTTTTCCTGTTACCGGTATTTACCGATCCTTCTTTCGACCCTGATTTTTTCACTGGCTTCAAATTTCTATAAAAAGCCTGATAGCTCATTGTGATTTTGCCCTTTTCTTTCAAATCTTCATAGGCAAGCTTGATGCTGTATCCGGCAGCTAATAATTTTTCTACTTCCTGGCGAACAGCGAAAAACTCGATCCGGGCTACCCCTTTTTTCAATCGTTCCATAATAGAAAATAATAAAATAAGATAAAATTTAATCTAAAATCGAAAATGATAATAGAACATGAGGGAAAATCATGCAAATTGCACGAATTTTCTTGGTTCTCTACGGAATTGTGTCTTCCTCTCTGATTTTTTATCTGGAGTGAAAGGCAGGATAGGTGAGGTAGCGCTACCGCGCACCTCACAACCCTGCCCCATCCGGGGAAGGCTTATTCGCTTTCAGCTCAACGCAACTGCCCCTTAACATTATGCCCAGCACGAAAAAACGGATCACCACCTATCTCACCGACGAAGAGTACCGTGCCATGAGCCGGGCAGCAGCTCAGGCAGGCCTGTCGCTTTCCAAATACGTCAAACGGGTATGCTTGGGGCATTCCGTCACCAGCACTGTCGATTACCAAGCGTTTCTCGCACTGACCAAAGCCAACGCGGACCTTGGTCGACTGGGTGGCCTTTTCAAAATGTCGTTATCGGAGGGTACTGCCGGCAGTCATTCACCGGAGATTCGCAGTATCCTGAAGTCGATTGAGCGATCAAAGGAAAATATGGTGAAACGCTTCAATGCCCTGATTGAGGGATTGTCCACAAAACGATCAAGAAAACATCCAGATGAAAATACTCCTTAATTTTCTTCAGTTCGCAGGCGCAGGGATCATTTGCACTTTGTTGGCAATATCGTGGCAAACGTGCGGTTTTCATGGCCTGGGCAAAGCAATGATGGTCTTGGCCACCGTGGCAGCCTCGATCTGGGCGATGATGTTGATTGGACGCGGGATGTGCTGGCTGGCACTTATCCTGGTGATAGGGATCATCGTCTTGCTTGAAACGCTCTGTATAAAACTCAAGCAGTTGGTGCTGGGGTCATGATTGCCAAACGCATCAACATCGAAAAAGGCAACGATAACTCCATTCGCCTTGGTCGATATATTGCCGACGCCAGCCATGCAGGTGAAAAATTACTGTTTGCCTGGCATGCAGGATGCCAGTCGGAAACCTTTGAGGCCGCTCTATTTGAAATTGAGGCAACACAAGGCCTCAACCAAAGATGCCAGGGGAGCAAAACCTACCATTTGATGGTGAGCTTTCGTCCTGAAGACGAACCATTCTTGAGCAAAGAGAACATTACACATATCGAGAAGGCTTTTGCAGAAGCCCTGGGTTTTAGCGATCACCAGCGGGTATGTGGCGTCCACAAAAATACCAACAACCTGCATATGCATATTGCCTATAACATGATCCACCCTGAACGATTTACCAAGCACGAACCATTTCGCGATTTTTTTCGGTTGTCGGAAGTATGCCGGGAGATGGAAAGCCGATACAACCTGGTAGTCGACAATGGGATTACTTGCGAACAGGAAAAACAGCCAAGAATCAATCAACGTGCTGCCAGTATGGAGGCACATACCGGCGAGAAATCATTTCAATCATTTGCCATCGACCATAAAGATGCAATCGGCCGGGCTTTGACCGATGCAAAAAGCTGGGACGAGGCCCATGCTTCCCTGGCCAAGCTTGGGATTAAAATTGTTCCAAGAGGTAATGGACTGACAATCGCCAGCATTGACGGTCGTGGTGCCATCAAGGCCAGCGCCCTTGGCCGTGATTTTTCCAAAAACCGCCTCACCCAACGATTAGGGGAATATGCTCCGCCAAAGCAGACTGCTCCACAAATGGAAAAGTATCAACGAGAGCCAATCCAACCGAAGACACCGGCGCGAGAGGCATTGTTTCATCAGTATACATGCCTCAACGAGGAGCGGCAGTTGCACCTCCGAGCATCTCAGCAGCAATATTACTTTGAAAAAAAACGAGCTATTTCCTTGTTCAGTCAACAGATTCAGACCCTTGAAACGCGTATCCTCCCCCGCAAAACGAAAAGAAAGCTGAGGCAGATGCTTTATGTTGAGAGGCAATCAACCCTGGCGGGACTTCAGGAATCTCATGAAGGAAAAACTCGAAGGATTCGCGAGCGTACTCCATTCAATAACTGGAATGGCTATCTGAAGTGGAAGGCAGATCAAGGAGACGAAACCGCTCTGAATATTCTCCGGTCAAAGAATCAGAATGCGACTATCGAAAATACCGACGGGAAGATAGCCAAAGATCCCACAGAGGCTCTCGATAAATCCAAAGCCTCAATGGCTCAAAGTGAAAAGAAAATAGCGGCCGCTGGCATTACCGGGAAGCATCGCTCAAGATTGTTGGCTGTAACAAGGATGGAGCTTTTAAAAGCTCAGGAAGAAATTGATCAGCAAACCGAAACAGGCCAACCACCGATTTTTTCAGGCACGAACCACACTATCGACAACAATGGCGTGGTGATTTTTTCCTTACCGAACGGCGGCACTATCCGCGACACCGGCAGCAAACTCTATTTTTCCTGCGATGAAGCCACGGAACGTGCGGCTGTTCTGTATGGCCTGGCACGGTTTGGCAAAAATATTCAGTTGAGAGGAAACAGCATTGAACGAAAAGACCATAAACGAACCGCCCTCCCCCGATCAGGAGCTCACCAGCCTCACATTGCTCGCGCTCAACAAAACCATCCACACCGTGTGCGCCAGTTGTCCGAACTCGATGTGGTTCGGCTCGGCAAAAAATCAAAAATGCTTCTGCAGGATAATGCACGCCGTGACCTGGAGCGCTGAAGAGCCCAACGTGATAACGCACTGCGATGGCCAGTTTCTTGATAATTGAGAAAAAGAGCCCTCTTTTACTTAGTCATAATTCTAACCACAATTCTTGCCAAAACACAAAATGGTTAGTATTGTGACCATAGATTATTACAGGAGGAACCGACATGCAGACAATAGAGACCTTTGTTCCGATCACACAAGCCAAAGCAAAGCTCTTGGATATGGTGCGACAGATCAACGACACCAATGACACCATAGCGATCACAAAAAATGGCGTCCCCGAAGCCGTTATTTTGTCGATGACAAAGTTTGAGGGATTCTTAGAAACCATCGACATCCTTGCCGATTCAGAAATGATGGGGCAATTGAGGCTATCGGCACAAGATGTTAACGATAACACCTTGGTCGACTTGGATGAGGCTTTTTAATGCTGTATCAGGTCAAACTGACATCCACTGCCAACGAAATCGGGAAAAAATTTTCCCCTGAAATAAAAACCGCAGCCAGAGCTGCGCTCAAAGAACTGGCCCAAAATCCGCTCCTCGGCAAAGAACTGCAGGCCGATTTAGCTGGTTTTCGGTCCTATAGGTTCATGCGATATCGAATTATTTATAAGGTGAATACTATAGAAAAAATCATCATTATTTGGGCAATTGGTCACCGACGGGACATATACGAAAATTTCAGTGAGTTGCTCCTGAGGAACCAAACAGCCCCAGCGAATTCTTAAAAATCGTACCAGGGAAAGAGATGAACCATACCAATCGCTCAATGTGTTATAGGCCAGTAGCTCAAAAAATCATGACATGATGTCAAGAAAACGTGGCATGCTCCTTACTTAGTTACGGCCACTTTTTCGTCTATGCAAACAACCTAACCAATATCCTGAAAAGCCAATTTCCACCGTTTTTTGGGGTTGTCAAACTGAACATCTTGCGGAGAAAACCGTTCTGGATCGTATGGATGGTAGTTTTTGGCGTGCCCCTTGAGCCATTCAACATGGTCTTCATATTCAGGGTGTTGGGGGTTGCTGAGAATTTCCAATAAATTGTAATATCCGGGGATACTGCCACAATCCTCAGGGGGGCAGGCACGTGCCCCGTCGATACACCTGGGGTATGAGGCGTCTTTTTCCTTCAGCAGAATGCCTTCGAATAAAAATTCGTGCTCCCCCCCAAAGCGGTCGAGAATTTGCGGCGTTCCTTGGTCATGTGCCCAGGCAGAGTGGAACCGGTGGCCGCGTAAAGCTGATGGGGATCAGTAAACGAGGTGACGTGTATCTAAGAACATTGCTCATTCATGGAGCAAGGGCAGTAATTCAACACCAGAAAAAACATGCGCCCTGGCTGGAAACAATGCTTCTGAGGAAACCCAAAAATGTGGCGGCGGTGGCACGAGCGAACAAAATAGCCAGGATTATCTGGGCATTACTTGCCCATGACCATGACCATGACCATGACCGAATGTATGAAAAAAGTTATTCCGCAACCACTGTGTAAGCCACACAACAGGAAAAGAAAAATCAAAGCGGCTGCGCAGGCTGATCGATAATGATGGCGTAACAGGTCAGACCGTGAGGGAGTAAACCTAAACGATATCAAGTTATTCGAGAACAGACAGGAGATGAGGCCTTCCTCAGCAGATTCCATCAGGGCCAGCAGGTTGTGTTCACTGCCTCAAAGGCCGGATATATTAATGAGTTCATAAATTAGCGAACATAAGATAATTTATTAACAACGATTTTATGAGGAGTTAGAATGTCGGTGTGTTTTGTTCGGCAATCAATGACCTGATTAATAAGGCTGCAGTCAGATCCTGGTCGCCAACACTGTAGATCGCTTGCTCAACGGGAGACGTCCATATAAGATATCATAACTCCTAAAACTAAAAATTGGGAATTCGGCATAAGTCATAAAAAATCAAACCTGGGTTTACGGGTTGTGGAACACGCCTAGCCGCAAAGCCTTGCCTGGTGGGCGTTGGCGGGTGGTGCCGATTTTGGCGTGTGCCCACAGGTATTGCACTTATTTTTCAAGGGGCTTAATGCCAAAAATTTTGGTCGGTAGCGGAGTTACAAGTTTTTTCATCAGTTCACGACAGGCTTCCGGCGCTGAATTAATCTGAAAAAAACTGTGCTGGTCGTTTTGAAACTCAGTGGCTTGAAGTTTGGCTAAGTTGCGCCGTATCCGGGACCAGGGCTCCCCGCACTCACGTTCCGCAACGCGCTCTATGAGCAGCGCCAGAACACAGATTTTTACATGCGTTTCGATGCGCCGTGCGGCCCAATGATACATAGGCATCATTTTGATCTGGGTACGCTTGAGGGAGCGGAAACACCGCTCGATAACCAAAAGTCCTTTGTAGCCAAGGGCCGCATCTTCAAGGCTGATGGTGTCATCGTTGGTTTCCAGCACCCACTTGCCGTCGTAGCGTTTGGCCTCGGTGATGGCTGCTCGGTCCAGGCGAATTTTACCGGCCTCGGTTGTTGTCAGGTACCGCTTGTATCGTTTTGAGGCCAGCAGTTCGACTGCCCATTGGGTAGAAGCATTACGGTCCTTATGGTTGGCAAGCTCCTCTTCGAGCATGCCGACGATCTCTTCTCGATGTATTCGTTGCCGCTCTGCTTCCTTTGGGTTGAAGCAGAGGATGTATCGCCGCCGTCGCTCGCCATCGCCGATAACAACCTCCTTGGCTTGCAGGCTGTCGGTGAAGGTGGTGAAGCGACCTGGTTGCGAGAGGACCTCTTTCTTGATTTCGGCCACCGATGCCATGCGGGTGGCGAGCAGGTATTTGCCACAGGCCCGTGCAAGTTCTTCTCGGTTAGCGGAGGAGTTCATACCCGAGTCGGCCACGAACAGCGCTCGACCGAGGTTCCAGCCTCGCAGGTCCTTTCTGATGCGTTTGATCGTGGATACATCCGCCGTGTTACCGGGAAAAATCCAGCTTTTCACCGGCAGCCCTTCCCGGGTAACCGCCAGGGCGACCACGATTTGCGGCGTCCACGTGCCCTCCTTGGAGTGGCCGTACTGACGCAGACCGTCGTTTTCATCAGCCTCGTCCTCGTAATCAATTGAGAACGAAGCCGTCGTGGTGTCGTAAAAAATCAGATCGACCGAGAGGTTGAACAGATTAGCGGTCTGGAAAAAGACAGCCTCCTCCACCGCATCAATATGCTTGTGGAGAAAGTCCATGGCCTCATACATCTGACGCAGTTTCAGGCCTTGGCATTTGGGCAGATGGACCTGCTCCAGCCACCGGTCCCAAACCCCGAGCTTGGATTCCGGTGCGCAGAGACGATTCGCCGTCATGGCCAGCAAGGCCTGATCGTAGGCAACGGCATACTTGCCTTTGTCCAGCAGAGACCGCAGCGCTTTGCCGATACCCAACCGCTCCCAAAGGGTTTCGATGACCAGCACTGTGCCGAGTTCCACTGTGCGCAGGATCTCAAGATCGTCGGGCAGTCCACCACCTTGAGCCTCCTCGCTACCAGCGGGGTCAACAATGGTTACCCCGCAGACTCTGGCTATAGATCGGGCGAGCCGCACCAAGGCCTCACGGTCGAGCTGATCGGCGCGTCCGAAGCTGTGGATGATGCGGGCAACGGTGGAGTTGGTCTCCGGATTGCGCTCGTTGTGGGCGAGCTGGAGATACTCGGTAACGGTGCCGTTCTTGTTTTTTCGTTTCGTGGTTCGCAGATACATGACTGCCCACCACGTTAGCGTGTTAATTCGCGTATTTCAACTGAAATATCGCTTCGCGTGTGCCCACAGATTTTGAGATTTTCACCACGCGTAAAATTTTATCACATTGAAATTGCGTGATATTTTCTCCGGCACTGCACTAAAATGTGCCTACAACCCGCAAACATAAGTCAAATCCAGTACACTGAATTTCACCATGGAACTTCTTTATACTAGCAGGATATTCGATGACCAATACGCCAAGGGGCTGAGTACATCCTCTTTTTCTGAAGAGGGATTTAGTGATCGGCAATTAATGTTATTTTCAAGAATGAAATATTATAGACATAGGTTACAAGCACATATAAAAGCGTATTGCTTTTAACACATTAATAACACCTGTCAAATCTTTATGAATTGCATTTTCTTTGACAAAACGAATCAGTTTAGCTTTGCCATCTCGGTTAAAATCATGATGAATTTTACTGTTAATTTCAGTTTTTTTGCTGCAATTTCTTCATTTTCTTCAAAAAATACTTGAATCAATTCTTGAGACAACAAATCTTCAACTTCCCAATCTAATTTGCGATAAGTAAAATTTTCTCGTTCAAAAGTCTTCTTTAATGTCTTAGGGTCAAGATTTCCCGATTTTACCATTACTGGTTGCAATCGAAATACATCTTTATATTCTAATATACTAGAATCAATCTGATTTACAGAGCTTACTGCCTGTCGTCCTGCTTTATCATTATCAAATAGTCCTATAAAACGATATTTTTGACTTCCGTTTTGCAATAAAACTGTTCGTGAAATTGCACGTAAGCCTATGAGTTCACGAATTACACCACGAGTCCCCCCCCGATCACCTTCACCAGCAGCAATAATAGCAAGGTCGTCTCCTATGAGGTTAACACCTGTAGTTTCACATTCTAAATTTGCTGCTAATTTAAACAGAAAGACATCTGATGTGCCTTCAACAAGAACAGTTTTCCTGCGAAGCTCCCAGCCCAGAGTGCGCCCATAACCAAAAACATTGTCATTTTCATCCATGGCTGTGTACTCACAGAGATCTTTTAGCACTAGCCGTAACAGGCCGAAGGAAAGGGCCATTATGACCAAAAAAAACATGACATGAGAAGCGCATCCTTGGCCGTAGCTCCCTAAAACCAAACTCTTCGGGGCGGAAGGGAACTTGTTGATCTCCAAACTCTCGCACTCGAGCCATAGATCGATTGCCATAGTCAGAACCAATAAAGGCTTGTACGGTCTTTAACGTTAAATTGTTTAGATCCCTTAACCAGCGCAGTCGTTCAGGAACTTGAACAAAATACTCATTTTCTCGCCACAGTCGCCTTAGTGTTTGAAATACTTTTTGCCCCTCTGTTGATCGAATATTCTGATAGAGCAGAAGCCCATACTCAAGTTGCAACTGTGGAGATGTCCGATATGGTGAGTTCACCAATTGTTCGGCTAAATCAAGCTGCCTCCTAAGCTCTCCAGGTTTGCTAATACACGTTAGATCATATATTAATCGGAGGATCTGCAAATTTCCGTGTCCAGCTGGATGTTCTAGTACAGAAAGTGCTCTTTCTCTATTATTTTCTGGAAGATCAGCTAAATCTATTCCTGATTTACCATCTACACCTTCTACAAGTAGAGTCCAAGTTTTCACTAAAACCTCAACTGCATTGGTTGGCACAAGGTCATTTTGATTTGTAGGGATCTGCTGGAACAAAAAATTGAGAGCTTGATCAGCATAATCCGCAAGCCGCGACCTGCGGTATTCACCTTCGTTAGAAGAAATAATCGAGTACAAAACACCTAAGATCTCAATGCAGTAATCGACGGCTACCTCTGGAAATTCTTTGGCATTTGCTAATTTATTTTTCACATAAGTTTCGATTACGAATGAATTATCTGGGTTTTGCTCATAAACCTTCCGTGTCGCTTCATTCGCTAATTCATTTAGTTCAACAATCCTTGTCCTTGATGCACCAGATTCTGATTCAATTTTAGCCAAATCCAAATAAGCATTTGCCAGTGAATTGTATAGATTTATGTCAGATTCTGAGCCAGGAGAGTATTCTATTGAATGTAAAGCATAGTTAATGTCCTCTATAGCCGCAGAAAGAAGTAGAATTTTGTCTTCTTTTGTTACACCATAAAATTCTACATCAAGCTTTGTTATTCGACGTCTTGAGACTGCTAAGTGATGGCGAAAGACTCGACTAGTATCTATCAATGAGCGGGGCATTGCCTCAAGCGCCTCAAGAACTTCGCGCCAATATTTTACGAAGCTTCCGCGCCCATGATCCGGGTCGATTTTAAACACCGATGTGGCGAAATCCTCACCAATAGTCCTATAAAAACGTTCGCCCAACTCGCGCTTCTTTGATATTTGTCGAAGTAGCAGAAAGCGAAGGTGGTCGCTGTCTTTTGCCTCTGAAAAGCCGTATTCCTTGCGTAAGGGAAAATCATAATAAAGGGCGTTGATTAGAAAGCGACCCAAAATATCATGGGTAAGCGCCCAGTACTTCTCCCCGTTTGCAGAAATACGAACTAGGCCAATTGCCCCAAGATTCGATCTGTGGTCTTCCAGTAGTTGCGAGACGGGCCAGCTTCCCTTTGGAGTCGTTAGCAAACCATCTGGCAATGGTAAACGCTCAGAGCTAAGAGCCGCGATTTCAAAAATTGCATTCCTGATAACTCTATCGTCATTTTCTTCTTTGAATTTACGATAGATCCACTCCTGAATAGATTCAGAGAGGTCGTACTGACCTTGAATCCAAAAAGACAAAGTAACCCAGAATGCTGCGATTCCCTCTAGGTAGCGAATGGTATGGCTATGGTAGAACTGATTCCATTGCCATTCCGCCCGTTCTTTGCCATAGACGCGCAAGAATCGATTCAGATGCTTGCCTAACTCAAGAGCATCTTCTTGATCTATCGAATGGCTTAGTTCTGCAATTTCCTTCATGCCTATTGCGAAATGGGTCAATGATCGCATCGGACCAGCGACAACTAAAATGCAAACAGGTCTTCCCTGTTTCTCCATTTCATTACGAAATCGTACAAGTTCACTTTCTCGATCTTCCCAGTGCTGCCGGTCAAAAACAATTATCCAAGGGGTTTCGTAGTAACTTTGAGGTATATTATCCTTATTTTCCGACTTATGAATATTGGCTGACTCCTTTGCAAGTTCTCCTGTTGTTGCATTCAACTCTTGAAAGGTAAGGCGAATACGATTAAGAAAGTTTCCGATGGTTAGCGCATCAGGTGTGAATGGTATTGATTTAGCGAGTAATACAGGGTACCCCTGTCGGGCAGATTCCCAGGCGAGTGTTCGCGCAATGGTTGTCCCCCCAGCTCCGGCCTCAGAAAGAATTTTTACTATGCAACTTTCTCCTGCTCCAGATATATCTATTTTTTTTAAATAGCTCTCTAGCCTATTCTTCCATTCATCTTTTTGCACCCAAGGTAATCCTGCAGCATATGGCCGCCAGGATCCCTCTGGATTATGAAAGAAATCTATAAATTCATTTTCTAATAATTCATCTTCAAGAAGTGGTTCAAGATCTCGATCCTGAATTAAAGTATAATTATGCAATACTGGGCGCTCTGGATCGTCAGCATCGGTTATATCTAGATTATGAAATACCCCTTTTTGATCTCGTACTCTGATAATATGTCTATCTTCTGGATAATTTGCCGTGTATCGTTCTACAATATCATTGATAATATCTTCTACTGGCAAATAAGATAAGTTCAGAGTGATGTTACTTTCATTTTCAGAAAGCCAATTTTCGAGAAGTATTTGTGAATTTGCATTATCTGTCACGAATGTGAGGTGTGTTCGAAACCCTGAAGTCCAGAGATCCTTGAAATCAGGCGGAATTGGATCGACATCTCCAGAGATGAATAATATTTCTCTGATACCAGAACGACGCAAATTTTCCAGCATTGTCATTCGCCGGAGCTGATTGACAAAATCGGAGGATTCGGTATCTCGGCGTCCGTTTAATAAATAAATTGGCAAGCATCGTTGAGGAAGGTCAATCCGCGAAGGATCGCTATCAATGATTTGTGCGAATCCACGCTTGCGCACCATGGAGACATCGTTATTTGACTGTGATTCCAATTCTGCAATTATTGCAGAATCTGAAATTTCAGACATTATTAACTGCCATGGAAGACACATTAATCTTACAAGCTTGTTGTCATCGGAAAGTTTTTTCGGCAGGCTTCGTATCCAAAGTGCCACGTCTCGGCTCTCAAGATTAGAGAGGAGATTATTCTGGACCTTTCCGATGCTAAGGATTGAACTTTTAATATTCAATTTTAAGCTCCTATATTACCTATGCATATTGAGGCGTAATTAATCAGCGTGCATACGTGCTGAAACCGATTCAGCTGTTCCCGCTTTACCAGGAACCCCAGTAAATTCGTGGTTTCCAGATAAGCTTTTCGCAAACTTTTTGGGCTATTCAAAAAGGCATGCTGCCGTAAATAGCTAATTTGACTTTATAAAAAAAATTGGGATAATCGAAAAAATCTCTTGACATCCCCCGAGGCGTCGAAACGCTTTTTTCTTGTGATATCAATATCTTACAAGGAGAAGCATATGTCGACCCTCAAAAATTTTTTTCGCCGTAACCGCAAAGCAAACCAAACACTGGACAAGATCAAGATGCGTTCTCATTTGAATGCCGATGCCTTATTTGCCCTTATCCGCAAGGATCTGCAAAAGGTGCCCGACCACCGGGCTGCTAATGCATCGATCCCTCTGGACGACGTGCTGATGAGTGGTTTTGCCATGTTTTCACTCAAAGATCCTTCGTTGCTGTCGTTTGATGAACGACGGCTTGAGCAACCTGAAAGCCTCCACGGTGTCTTTGGGGTAGGAATAATCCCCAGTGATACCCAAATGCGTACCATCCTGGATGAGATTGTTCCGACTTTACTTCGGCGACCGTTCCGCACCATTTTTCACCAACTGCAGCGGGGCAAGGTCATACCGAAAATGACCTGCCTTGGCGGGTATCTTCTGATGGCCATTGACGGTACCGGTATCCATAGCTCGGAGAATATCGGTGCCGATTACTGCCTGACTAAAGAGCGACGTAACGGCTCGATCGAGTATCATCTCCAAATGGTGAGCGGAGCCTTTGTTTCACCGGATTGCAAAGCAGTTTTCCCACTCTGCCCCGAACTCATCCGTCGCCAGGATGGCGCTACCAAAAATGATTGCGAGCGTAACGCTACCAAGCGCTTTGTTGCCGATTTCCGCCGAGAACATCCGCGTCTGAAAGTCATCGTCACCGAGGATGGCTTGAGCTCAAACGCACCGCACATCAAAGACTTGATGGCCCATGATCTCCGTTACATCCTCTCGGCCAAACCAGGGGATCACGCCTATATGTTCGGACTGGTTGATGCCGCAGCCGAGCGGGGTGAGGTCATAGAGCTCGTTCTCCCGGACAGCCGCAAGATCAACACCACACACTGTTTTCGTTTCATCAATTCCGTCCCGCTCAACAAGGCCAGCGAAGGCCAGTTGCAGGTCAACTTCCTTGAGCACTGGGAAGTTGAAACCAAGGGCGAAGAGGTGGTTGTTCGCAATCGGTTCAGCTGGGTCACTGATCTTGAGATCACCCCGGACAACGTCATGGAAATCATGCGTTGTGGTCGTGCCCGTTGGCGGATTGAGAACGAAACCTTCAATACCTTGAAAAATCAGGGATATAACCTCGGGCACAACTATGGCCTGGGCAAAAAACATTTGAGTGCCGTTTTTATGCACCTGATGTTACTCGCTTTTCTTGTTGACCAGGTCCAGCAGTTCTGCTGCCCGCTGTTTCAAGCGGCCAGGGCAAAGCTGAGTAGTAACAGGTCCCTTTGGGAGCGAATGCGTAACTACTTTCACACGTTTATCGCCCCTTCCATGGAGACGATTTTACGAATGATTGCCTATGGATTTGAGCATCCACCTTGCCCGACATTTGATTAGCGGCTAACAGGCAGTACACAATTTGTGAAAGATCAGGAGCCTACCGAAAAATATCAACAGTAGGCCGGACGGATAACTCCGCCCAAAAAACAGTCGGTTGTCGCAAATTTCGAGCAAAACAACCGCGGCGCTTCAAGATTTCGCCTTTGTGAGGCAAGATTTTGCTGTCAAGTGCCGCTCTAGAGAAAATTTATGCACGCAATCAGCCTAAAGCGGGAGTGGCTGAAACCGATTAGTTCATAATCCAAATTGTGGAGCTGGATAAGCTCCCAAACCGGCGGTTAACGTAATTATTCAAAAGGATCGTCAGAAGGGCTTTACGGTGAAGTTTTTTCCAATTTATACGTAACAAAATAGCAGCCGGATAAATGGTATAATTCGGTCAATAACAACCTGTTTTTTCTACAAAAGAAAAAGGAGGTTATCATGGCCGAACAACATTGGATACCTGCCAATTATCACTCCAGCGAGTGGGCCGCTGTTCTGCAGGAAAAATACAGCTCCGTCAATTTTCCTTTAGACGCCCCAGACGAAGCAAGATTCCTAAGATCCCCTCCAAGCTCTCCACCTCAATCAGACTGGTCACCACCTGACGGATGCACCAGCAAAAAACATCAAGAAGTCGATCATCTTTGTTCTCGGCTCACAGGTACTGGTCTGATCGGAGCTGACCTCGCCGTGACCTATCTTCGAGAAAAATATCGTAAAAACAACTCGATTTTCACCATAAAACAGGCCGCCTATGTAGTCTTATCCTTCCTGCAGTTCTTGGACAAAACAGGTGCCAATATTTTCAGCGTTACCCGTCAAGATATCTGTGCCTTCGTCGAGCATGGGCAGGATCGTGGGTTGAAGGCAAACTCGGTAATATGCAATTTAAGAAGTGTGTACACGTTTCTTATCTTCCTGGTTGAACGAAAGATTCTTCCACTGGCAGTTCTATCTAAAAAGATTCGACTGAAGCCACCTGACTCTTTACCCAGAGCTATTCCGTCGGAACATGTCGACCTTTTGCTTTCAGCCACCGGCAACCCTCGAAATCACGCCTTGGTCCTTCTTTTACTGCGGACAGGCCTGAGAATTGGCGAATTGCTCAATGTGAAAATCTCAGACATCGTTCTCCCGGAAAGGAAGATCTTGATTTACCTGGCAGAAAAAAATGACCAGGGTCGTGTGGTTTACTTCAGCTCAGATGCTGACTCTGCCCTTCGCGAATGGCTGAAAAGAAGGGACCTGCAAAAGGACTATCTTTTCTACAGTCCGCGAAATGAGAAAATATCATATGCGGCAGCGAGAAAGGCATTTGTTCAAATTCTCAAAAGGGCCGATTTATCCCACTATGGGTACAGCTTCCATTGCCTGCGCCACACTTTTGCCACAGACATGCTCAACGCCGGATTACGGATAGAGGTCTTACAACAAATCCTTGGTCACCAATCAATCGAAATGACCTTACGCTATGCAAGGCTATCAGATGCTACACGTGAAAATGAATATCTCCGTGCTATGACCGTTATTGAAAAAGGAGGGCAAAATGCATCTCACAGAATCAGTACTCAATTACAGGCGGTATTTGAAGAGAAAAAATTATTCACCTCACACCGTAAAAAATTATCTGCATAGGCTGCAAAGGTTCTTCGCATGGCTCCCGGTTCCTCTCGAGGCAGCAAGACGGGAGAATGTAAAATGGTATATCGATTTTCTACTACAACATCAAATTTCTGCCCAGACTATCAATGGACACCTTGTCGTTATCAGGATGTTTTACGAATTCCTGAAGGACGAAGGAGAGATAAAGGTGGATAATCCAGTTGGTAAAGGTTTATTGCTACGGGTTGCCAAGCCGTTACCCCGGCATTTGAGGGACGTTGATATTCCGCGATTTTTTGAGGTGGTCACCAGAAGTCGGGATCAGGCAATATTTATGCTTATGTTACGTTGTGGCCTTAGAGTTGAAGAGGTGGCAGATCTCACACTCGATGCCATTGATTATCAACGAAACCGGATCCTGGTCAAATCGGGTAAAGGAGGTAAGGACAGGGTCGTTTTTATCAGCAACGATGCCACAGACGCACTGGCAGCGTATTTGCGGATAAGGTTTCACACGAATGAACAGAAAGTCTTTTTAGTTGAGAAAGGCCCCCTTAAAGGAAAGCCCATATCGGTTCGAGGCATCCAAAAACGAATTGAGTACTATTCAAAGAAAAGTGGGATAGCCGTTTCCTGCCACCAATTGCGGCATACCATGGCAACCCAACTCCTCAATGCTGATGCAGATTTGGTCACCATTCAATATTTGCTCGGCCATACAAGAATCAAAACGACCATGAGGTATTGTCATCTTTCCAATATGAAAGCACAGCGTGATTATTATAGGGCCGTTGACAGAATAATAGAAAAAAGCAAAAGCACACCCGCAGAGAATGCGGAGAATTAACCCGCCACGCCAAGGGCCGGGTGCTCCGACGAGCAATAAGTAGGGGCCCATTCTCGCACCCGGCCCTTGGCGTGGCTCCCTCTCGGAAAATGCTTGACTTCTCGGGAGCCAAAAGAGAAACTAATATCAGGCAATTGCCTAATATAAATAGAGAAAACAGGTTTTGTTACGTATACTTCCAATAAGTCATGACTTTCAGATCACCCTTGAGGGGTCTCTCTCAATGCAATCCTTTACGGTTTAATACAACTTTTTTTTCTCTAACACCCAAAGACTATCTGTACAACATCTTGAATGAATTATTTTTTCAGACAAAATCCAATTCATCCACAACGTGGTACTTTTTCTCTCCCCCTCCCAATAAAACAAAAACGGGGAAAAAATTTCATTTTCCCCGCTTCTGCAACTTAGATCCTGCCAGCAATATAGTATTTACAGCTCTTTCATCTCCTAAATTTTCTTGGGAAACCGTTTTACGAACGGATCAGCTCGAGCTTCTTGCCTTGATCTGTTGAGTAATTTTGAATTCCTCTCGGATACAATCAATGGCGCGAGGCTCTCCCCCTTTTTATCGACGACCGGAACGCTTATTCCTTTCGTTTTCCGATCAGTGAAAGAGGATAGATCACCAGACACTGTTGCTTTTGGTGTCCGTCCCTTGACCAGAGCTCCTTTGACCCTTTCAGCATACCTTCGCCCCTTGGACTCATTGGGAGAGTGATATGCCCCAACCGCCTCCCACGTCTGGCCGTGGCGATCGATTTCCTGCTTCAGGATCCATGACCCCAAATATATATTTGCCAACGGATCAAAGGCGGCCTCTAAAGGGATCCCGTACTTCTTGAGCCAGAAATTATTCACCTGCATTATTCCGGAATCAAAGGAGTGGCCTTCAGCTTCCGCATGCTTCGCCATGGCCACAGCCTTCTCTTTGGAGGCAAGCCTATACCCTTTCCCTTCTATATTGAGCGACCAGGGATTAGAACCGCTTTCAACATTGGCAATGGCCTCTGTCCAAGCAACCGGAACGCCCCAGAACTGGGCCGCCTCCTCAAACATGGAATCCATGGACAAAACCTGCTCAGCATGAGCAGGTTTTGCAATCACTGCCCCCAGGAGAAGAAGCACCAAGACCTTTAGCTTCACCGTTCAACCTCAACGACTTGGGCGTTCACCTGCTTGGCCACTGCGTCAAGCCCTCGGGACTTATGCAGGTCGTTAAAGTCGGTGTATCGCCTCAAGATCTCTTCACTATTGAACTTAGGCACAGCCACAGTCGCACCTATTGCCGCCGCAGCCTCCTTCGCCTTTTTCAGCCCGACATTGCCAATGGTGGTACCATTGATTTGCTCAACCAGGTGGTGATCGTTATCCGCACATATTGTGATCTCAGCATCGGGAAACTGCTCGCGCAATATCTCTGCGACTGGCTGGAGGTTATGGGCCGTGAAAGCTGCAACAACTGTCTGGCCGGTGGCCATGTGGATGCTCGCTGCCGTAGCGTATCCCTCAGCAAGCAGGATCTCCCCATTGTCCAAGTGCTCCGAGGAAGGGATCACCAAGGCGGCGCCATGTTGAGGGCAGCCAGATTCAAACCTCTTTGCGCCATTGGGTTCGATCCATTGCAATGTTTGAATGTGACCGGTACGAAGATCGAAGCCGGGAATGAGTAAATTGCCTCGGTTATCCTGTTTGAGACCATACCCCTCAACCCTTTTGTCACTGAGGTATATGTGCTCCTTCGCCGGCTCTGCGTTCATCCATTTTGCGTAGGCCTTCTTCTTGGCCTTGGCACGCTGCTCTTGGATCTGCTGCTCGCGCTCGGCTTTTCGAACCTGGGCTTCGGCCTGCAACGCTTCTTTTTCTGGTTCAGTCAGCCTGTGGCCCGTGGCAACCCATTTGACATGTTCTCCGGTCTTGTAATTTTGTCCCCAACCATTTGGTCTCCCGTCTTCGTAGCCACAATAGGCCCCATCCTTGGCCCCGGGCTTGCCCGATTCAACTGGAACGCGATGAATGCTTCCATCAAGAATCGGCTCCTCGACTATCAAACCGGCCTCTCGAAGCATTTGAGAAAATTCCTGGGTCGGCGGCATATTTGGGATGGAATTAACGGTTTCTCTCTCAGGTAACCAGGCCGACAATGGAACAAGATCCGTGCCTTGAGATGCAAACCACCGCTTCACCTCACTGTCCCATTTTGCTCCTGCCTTTTTAGCCTTGTTTTTTTCTTTATAGGGGACATTCAAATAGGTTTTTGATTCGGCCACAAGACTGGCTTCTTGCGCTGCTGTGTCTTGGGCGAGGAGTTTATCCGAGCGATCATAGCCACCCATGAAACTCTCTTTCATCTCCTTGGGAGGCGGATATTCCAGCCCATCGAACTTGAGTATGAATTTTGTTTGATCAGCGAAGTCGTGATCCTGGCTCGCCAAGACATAAATATTTTTATCGTCTTGATACTCGCAGTGTAATGGCCCCTGCCGATGGGTGGCACACATGACCCGATAGGCAGATCCGGCTTCCTGCGCGCTTTCGTATTCCTGATACACCTCTGGAGATGATCCGCTGATGATAAATACCCCTGCCTCCTTTTCCGTTTGCTGCACGTCCATTTCATGTTCTAAATTCATCAGATACTCCTTGATTTTCTCCGCATCGCGGCAAGCCCGCATAATTTCCTGCGGATCCTTTTTCAAAACGCTCACCCAATTCTCGACATAGGAAACGTGCTGATTTGGCTGATGAGGCAGGCCAAGTTCCTGACTGAGCATCCAGGAGGCAATCTCGGCACGTAGCTCCTCCTTGGCGTACACTTCAGATCCAAACGGCCCAAACTCTCGATCCATTCGGCTTTGGTGCCCGGTCCAATGCCCCAGCTCATGCAATGCCGTGCTGTAGTAGTCGCCAGCCTCGGGAAAGTTCTCCTTTGGCGGCAAATGAATGTCATCGGTGGACATTCTATAAAAGGCGCGGTCAGCCTGATCATGACTGATCGTGGCTCCCGATCCGGTCAATATCTCCTCTCCTTTCTGAAGAGGATCCCAGGTAAGCTCCGGTTCTTCATAAGGGGGAATATCCTGACCATCGAGCGTCTGCAGCTGACTTGCATGGAACACCGAAAATACGTGCAGGCGCGGGCGTTCCAACTGAACGGTTTCCTTTTTCTCTTCACCGTTTTCATCCATAACGGGGTGTCCGGATTCATCGAGAATGGTTTGCCGATCCGTCCACTGCCAGAACACAACCTGCTGGGCTTTGGAGCCCTTCTTGACCCGCCATTCCTGCTCATTGGCCTGTTTAAAAGTCAGCCACCGGGGATCGGCAAAGCCATGGCGAGCCAACATAATGGTGTTTACCCCTCTATATGTAGTTTCAGAGATCGGGTTCATGGGCCGATGGAACTCTCCCGCTTTCCAGGGTTTCTGCCAGGGGGCCGTCCCCTTTTGCAGCTCCTCGATAATGCTTTCGGTGAAGGTTTCCGCGACGCTTTTCCGCTCAGATTTCTTCATCAGCTCCCCCTTCAATTACATCGCCCAAATCCTCCTCGCTGAAAAATGCGCCCATATAGTCGGCGACATCCGGATCCACCGGAACCCCCAGCCCGGGGTTCTCCAAGGCCTGTTGTTCAACTTTTCGTGCTGCTGCTTTCAGATATTCCATGAGCTTTTTCCTCAAAAGGTGATGACCGGTTCAACCGGCCTCAAAGAAACGATCGGCACCAGTCCGAAGTATCGGCTGTCAAAACTGCCGTCGTGGTGTTGCGAAAGAAGGAACGCTTTTCCAGCGGGAATGACTCCAGGGAGGAGATGAGAGGACGGTATGGCACGTCCTTGATTGTCCCGACCGAGAATTTTTGTGTGCGCTAGAACGTGGTTATTGACCATGATCATGTCGCCACGCTGTTGAACGCTGTCCCCGGGCAGTCCGTTGATTACTTTAAGGAGCGGCTTGAGCCCGGAAGGACAGGATCCGGCCGTCAGATACCCTCGCTCTCGCGCCAATTGAACGAACTCGGGATCATCAAGGCAAAACGCGACAATTTGCCCTCGATGCAGTGGCCCGCCTGTGAGTCGGTACAGGCCTATGGGAAGAGAAGGTGTCAGGTTGACTCGAAAACCAAGCTGCCAACAAACAAACCCAAAAATCGAAACGCACAGGCTAATCGCACAGATACTTTTCATAGTCGGCTTCCGTAATGACGGGCCTCGTCGGCTTCTCTGGTTGCTCCTGCACAGCCCCCTCGTACAGGTTGTCGGACCTCACTGGGGGAAGAATTCGAGCACGGCTAGAAAATACCGGATCAAGGAAATACAGGATCTGCTGGCCGTAGATGGGGGATTGCCCTGCGGTGAAGATCAACATGTCCCCAGGTGCGGTGACCTTGCCGGAGGCATCTTTTTCCGCCCCGGGTAGGCGAAGACATTCATCCGGAGTGAGCAATGGCCTGGAGGTTTCGTTGATACTGATCGAGCGTGATCGACCGCCTTTGCCCCGACTAATCGACACCTTCTTAGTCACCACCGTGGTCGTACCGGTCAATTTGGAGAGGTATTCAGCGGTTTCAGGCAGGTTGGGCGCATAGGCAATGCGCACATGGCAGTTGGCCATCAATGCATTATCGGCGCCGTAGGTGTTATTGAGTTGTTTGGTATCCTGGACAATGAAGTATCCCTTGATGCCGTACCCGGCCATAAAGGCAATGGCCCGTTCAAATATCGGCAGCTTGCCCAGTGCTGTAAATTCGTCGAGCATTAACAATAATCGGTGGTGATAGGCAGCCTGGCTGGCGCCATCGGCAAAGGTCATTTTCTCGGTCAAGCGGCCGAGTAACTGGGTCATGAAAATACGCAGCAAGGGACGGAGCCTGTCGATATCCGCCGGAGCCACCACCAGATACAGATTGACCGCTGCCTGGTGATTCATCAGATCCAGGATGCGAAAATCACAACGGGAGATATTGCGGGCAACAACAGGATCGCGATAGAGCGCCAGATTGGCGGTGGCCGTGGAGACGACACCGGCCATTTCCTTGTCCGCCTTGGCAAGCATACCGCTGGCGGCAGAGGCACAAAAAGTATGGGCCGCCCTGCCCTGCTCTTCGTCTAGGTTGGGAAACATTTGTGCCAGCATCGCTGCATGATCCGTCGCGATAATCTCTTCGAACAAATCCTTGGGTCCACCTTCCCGATTCGGATCTTCAAGCATCAGGGAAACATCGTACAAACTGGCCTGCCGGTTCCCCTGTAGCCTGGTGATGATGAGACAGTGCAGCAAAACCCCACCGAAAAAGCCACAGGCCGCTTTGTCCCAGTAGTCGGGCAGCCCCTTGCCGTCGGGATCTAGCACCATGTTGGCCACCTGCTGCACATCGGCAATGGCCCGATCCCCCTCCAAACGAATCTCTTCAAGGGGATTGAAGCAGGCCGTTGCCCCTGTCGGGTCTGCCGGCTCGAAACGGAGAACCCTGTTTCCCTGGCTCTTGAGATAACCGGAGGTCAGGGCGTGGTTTTCCCCCTTGATGTCGAACACCACGCTGGATTGTTGCCAAGCCAGCAAGGTCGGCAGGATCAAGCCAACGCCCTTTCCCGAACGTGTGGGGGCGAAGCAAAGCAGGTGTTCTGGCCCGTTATGGCGCAGGTAGAACTGTGTTTTGCTGGCACAATCGAACCAGCCACCGATATACACGCCCTGCCCGGAAAGATATCCCATTGCGCGAATCTCCTTACCGGTGGCCCAGCGTGCGGTACCATGCAGATCTTTCCGCCCCTTGGGAGCCTGGTTAATTGCCAGATACAACATGGCGCTTAACAGCAGCGGCCCCATAAAGAGTAGCATGGACTGATCGGCCAAGGGTTGTACCTCTGCGGAAGAGAAGATCGCTTTCGGCCAGGCCAGCACCGTCCAGGGCCGGTACCAAAGGCGTCCAAAGGTAACAAAAGTTTCTCCGAGCAAGGGATGGTATCCATACAGATTGCCAATTCGGTGCAGGGTCCACATCAGCACAGCCAGCCCCCAGAGGAGGATAAGGAGCACAATCAACCATCTCCACAACCCACTTTTGGTCCTACGGTTAATATGGCCATACTGCTGTTCAGCCATTGTTTAACCGTGTGTACGGCTCTTGAAAGACGACGTCCTTGGTAACAATGACGTTGAACTGATAGCCCGGTCTGATCTCCAATGTTGGCTTGATGTTGAGATTTTTCTGCAACAGGCTCAAGGTTGCCTGTCCCATTTGCGCGGCCAGGGCAGCGGCCATGGCATCTTGCACCGAGGTGCCGTCACTGTTGTCGCTGGAGTTGGAGACGTTATCCATGGCGTAGCTGGTCCCGCCGGTGATCAAACTCATGAGCAAGGAAGAACCGAAGATACGCAGGTAGTGGTTATTGACCTGGTCTTCGTAACCGGCATAACCGGAGATATCGGTGCCGGGCATTGCTCCCAGGGTCACGGCAGAGCCGTCGGGAAAATTGAGCCGATTCCAGGCGACAAGCACCCGGCTCTGGCCATAGACAACACGCGAATCATAGACCCCGTAAAGCTTGGAGCCCTGTGGAATGAGAAGGTAGTGACCGGTGGCAGTGTCATAGACATTCTGAGAGACCTGCGCGATCAGACTGCCCGGCAGGTCTGAGTTGATACCGCTGATCATGATGCCGGGAATAACGGTCCCGGTCTTGATCTCAAAGGGGTTACCAGGTTCGCGGGTATAAGGTGACCGCCACTCATCCTGACCAGCCCGACTGAAAAACTGTTCTTTATCGCGATCAGCCGTATTGAAATCCTGTACCGGGCTTTGCTCCGGAAACAATCCCGCCTGCTGAACCATTGCCGTTTGACTTATCCCGCGCTGTGCTGGTGTTGTTGTGGTCTCTTGTTCTTCCCTTGCGTTCTCGATGCGCTTTGCGATCAGGGGTGACTTCAGGGCTTCCTGAACGGCCTGTTCCTTGGCCCGTTTTCTTTCCCGTTCCAACTTGAGCGCGTCCTCGTTCTCTTTGTTCGGATCCGTTCGGACTACAACCAGAGGTTCCTTTCGTTTCGTTGCTTCAGCCTCCGGTGGCGCGATCACCGCTGGCATATCGGCAGACGGTGGGAGCGACAAGCCGTGCCCCTCCAGATTGACCAGGTTTTTTTCCGAAGCAACAGCAGCCGGTTTGCTCTCCGATTGTTTGCGAGAAACCGACCCATAATTGACACTGTAGAAGAGCACTCCAAAGAGCCCGAGAACGACAAGAGCGACGGCATAGAGCGGCCATTTTTTCATCCTTGTCGTGGTCACTTTTGGAGGTTTCAAACTGTTTGGCGAACCATCATTCATTGTCTCCTCCTCCAGTTTTCAGACAGGAAAAGCCGGCTACGGGTTTGCCGTCGGCTCCATAGGTACGTGCCAGAGTGGCGAAACGAGACTGGTCAGTAATATTGAGTTGCAGATACCAGGCTGCAGGGTTCGCTCCTTGCAGCGAATCGAGCACATAACTGATGACAACGTCGCCATGTGAAGAGAGGATGAATCCCTGCTTGCGCAACGTGTTTTCAAAGCCCTGGCTAAACACATCGGCTTGTTCAGGGACGAGTAGCTTGAGCGAGGTGCGGCCAGGCGGATACAGTGCCACCAGTTGCTTGGTGGCATCCTGCGCAATCGATACTGTGCCATCCGTGGGCAGTTGCCCGACAAAGGAAGTGCCAAGACCAGGACGTCCGGCACAACCAGATAGTACCGCTGAGCAAAGAAGCAAGATCAACACGGCAAGTTTGGTGTTCATTTGCCCCTCCTGATCTCAACGCTTTCCTGATCTCCTCCTACCCCGGCGACCAGGGCAATGGTGCTGAAGAGACCGTCAACGATCATGGTTTCATCCTGGACACGATAGTTCACCAGCACATCGGTCCCTCCCTTACGCATCAGGAGGGCAGGCATTTCCCCTGACCTGGTCGACCGGGGCAATTTGATGTAGGTCTTCAGTCCGTCGTCGTATACCCGCTCAGGTTTCCAGGGTACCTTGCCTTCCACCTCATAATTAAAATTCAACTGAGCGAGATCGACTTCCTTACCGTCATTGCCGACCGTCGATCCCCATTCCTTTTCTTTGGTTGCCTGACTCTGCTTTTGCTGCATCTCTCGACGCATGGCATCGGAGTAAGCAAAACCAACGTAGGGCGTGTACCCCTTCAGCTGAGAAATCAGCCGCAAATGGTAAACTCGCCGGTCCGTGGTAATCACGGCACTGGTCTCTAAACCGGCATCTGCAGGTTTGATAAAAAGGTGCGTTGCATTACCGGCGGTTCCCGATTCAACAAGCCAACGGGCTGAATCTCCCAGAACGATCTCGTTCACTGATTCGCCACGTTCCAACTCGACATCACAGACCTGAAACGGTGAGGCGATGATCGTCGGTACTGAGGCACCATGCACGTACATGAGCTTGCCTCCGGTCGTCATGTAGGGCTGGACATCGTTATTGGTCGACCATCGGGAAGAGATGTGGAGGGCTTTGCGCTCCTTGGCACTCAACGGCACCATGACCTGGCTGAGGTAATCGGTTTGAGCGGCGAGCGTGCTACCACCTGCGATCGCTCCCAACACCGTCAGGAAGCACAGACTGGATACAAGTTTCTTCATTGATCACCTTCCCTCGTTGCTGATAATTCGTGAGGCGGCAAGCGCCGTGATATAGACACCACCGGGATTCGCCATCACCTCTGTTTCCGTTTGCGGTGGCCGCAGTTGAATGGTCGCCGTGGCCTCGTAGCTATGTTGTTCGAGAAGTGCCCCTGCATGATTGCGCAGCGTTTCGAGCCACTCGACCCGATACGAGCTGTCACTCACCGGCAGTGGCAACCCTTTGATCTCTATATGAACCAGCCTTCCGGCTTTAGCGATCTCGTACGGACTGTTTTCCTCGAACCACTGTTTCAAAACCCCGGTAGCACTCCCTGAGATGACCTGGGACAAACGCCTGATCATCTGTTTTTGCAATTCGGTGTCAGCGGTCACGGTCCGCCAGTTGACGATCGCATCTGCAATCTCCGATTGGATCATGTTTCTTGGCGTGGAAAATGACTGTTCAAGCCGGGCCACATTGCTCACCTTGCCCAGTTTGTCCATCTCCACGACATAGGGAATGACCTTGACCTGCCTGGCCTGCATCACATTGCCGCCCAGAGATACGGCCAACAGACTCAGACTGATGAATGCCACCCATCGCCACTGTGCTGCCCGGCTGATGTAGGATCCATAACGTTCAAGCCATTCCTCGCGTGCATTGAGATATGGATTTCCATGGACAGACCGGTCCTGTGATGGATCTGATTTTTGACAAAACGCCATCGGCTTCTCCCTAATTTTTGGGACAACCTACTGAATTTTCAGCAGGTTATTTTAATTATGCTATTAATTACCGGAAGGTTCTTCGGTAGGCTCCGAGTCGGAGGGAGGGGGTGGTTTTGATGTTGTTGCAATACTGGATGACAGATCCTCCTGCAGTTTGGATGCATCTCGTCCATCTTTAAGGTGGGAATTCATTCGTTGCCCAATTGAGCCCCAGGCGTTGCGCTCACGTCTCGCCGCGCTATTGGCATTCCAAAGATTTCTGGCGGTGGCTCCGGTCTTGCCCCAACCGGTCTTGCCTTCATACCCCGCCATATCGAGCGCGGCCTTGGTGGAACTTGCGCCCCTGGCTGAAGCTACAATACCGCCGCCAACCGCAGCCCCGACAGCAGCGCTTGCCCCAGCGACCATGGCCCCAGTGGAAAGAAGTGAACTTCCATTACCGGTATGGGTTCCATTGATGATACCGGCGCAGACATCCGGGATGGTTTTCACCAAGGCAAGCAGGACAACAGAGGCACCAATGAGAATGAGCAAATCATAAAGTTGCGCATCCGTGGTCTCGAATTCGGTGATAAAGGAAAGACCGATGCCCAGGACAAGTTGCAACACGAACAGTTTAAAGGCTACGGACAGGGCATAGCGCATGGTGTTGATGGCATACTCCTTCAACAAGCTCGACCCACCAAATCCAAGCAAAAGAATGGAAGCATTCATGGCCACATAGGCCTCACATTTGATGAGCACAATTTGTGCGGCCATCAGCGCGAAACAGGCCATTATGATGCAACCCAAAATGAGGTATCCCAACGAGTCGACCGGCGACCAAGCCGATGTTTTATCAAGTATTTGCTTGACGATGTTTGCACCAATTTTGAACGCGTCCAAGGTGATATCGGGACCGCCCAAGCTGGCTGCCAGAGAACGCAAGCCATTGATCAGGTTCATTGACCAAACGCTGTAATTCTTGATTACGGAAAAAATAAAACCCGCAAACAGCAACATAAGCACAAACTGTTTCACCGAAGAAGCAATTTCGTCTCTATTTAACGACACTTTTATACCGAGCAAAGCTACATCTAGAACGAGACACCAATAAAACAATTTTTCAGCATATATTTGCAAAGCACTGCCGTAGGATGATGCTTTTGTGGAAAATTTATTCAATATATTGTAGACAACATTGTCACTATCTGCATAGCAACTTTGGCTACTCAACATCATGATCAATAAAAGAATCCCAACAAATAGCAGAGGCTTCAAAATGCGCGAAAAATCGTTTTTGATCATTCTACTCGTTTCTTCCGGAATCATATTTTCTGGATGTGACAAGAGCAAAGAAAGCTCTCAAAAAATAACGAACAACAGCTCGATACAACAAACAGTAACCACCCAACAGCCCAAGCCAAAAACCGATGACGAGAGGATGAAAGCCTGGAAGGAAGCCACCGATACTTCAGGGCACGATTTCAGCAAGTACAGCAAACCTTTGCCCTGAATCAGGGGATTGCTTCACTGTATTTTGAAAAATCATGCCCCTCGGTACTGGTCGCACTTTGCCAGCGTTCGGCTTGCATCTGCGATTCCTTTTCCGCTTTCATCTGACCAGCCAGAGTTGATTGCGTGTTGGTCGCAATCAACTCCCGCAGTTTCCTGACCTCCTGGACCTGGATCGTCGCCAACTGATTTCCCGCCTGCAGGGCTTTCATCTGGCCATCAGGAGTATTGAGCAAATTGTTGATGTAACTGTCCAACTCGCCTGCATCCTGGAGTTCCTGTAACTGTTCCCCAGAAAGCTGGAATGTTGCCTGGGATGCCTTATCCACCTCACTGGACCAGGCGTTGTAATGATCGCGGTAGGTTTTATTTGCCGCCGCTATCTCCGCCGGGGTGGCGCCAGCCAAATCGGCAAACACTGACTGCTCAGGAAACAGGGTGTTGAACACCTCTGCCAAAGCAGTGAGTTCGCCGCGCTGCGTTTTCAGCGTGCTGGTCAGAGACGCCAACTTGGTGAGTTGACCGGCAAATTGATTTTTTAGCGCCCCCGGCAATGAAGTGGTATTCTGAATCATGTTCTGCACCATCTGAATCTGCTTCGCGGTCTGTTGAATCGCCTCTGTGTACTGGCTGGTCAAGGTACTGAGTTGCGAAACATTTGTGACCCTGTCCAGGGCCTGGGTGAACAAGTTGGAGCAATTGGTGCAAAACACCACTTCAGCCGCAACCGGCTGCACCACGGCCACACTCAAGGCGACTGCCAACAACTGTTTTTTCATGCCTGCCTCTCCTTTAGCCATGCATCAGGCCAATTTTCCGGACCACACTCATCCGCCAACTGCCTGATCCTGGCAATGCTCTCTTTATCCGAGGCGCCAATGAAGGCGAGTGCCCGAGGACCAAGCGCCAGCTGCACCAACCTTCGTCCATCGGGCGCGATGATGTAGTAGTCGCGTTTGGGAATAGCATTGGCGACAATTTCTATCTGACGGCTATTCAAGCCGATATCGACATACAGGTTGCATTGATTTTCCTGCCGCGCCGAATGGTTGGGCAGCAAAATCTTGGTTGGACAGGATTCGACCAAGACATCCATTATTCCTGAATTTCTGGCATCAGAAAGACTTTGGGTGGCGAGCACCACTGCGCAATTGGCTTTACGAAGGACTTTCAACCACTCTCGTATCTTTGCCCGAAACACCGGATGGCCAAGCATCACCCAGGCCTCATCCAAAATCAGCAACGAGGGCTGCCCTGTCAGCGATTTTTCAAACCGACGAAAGAGGTACAGAAGCACGGGGATCATGTTGGCCTCCCCCATCTCCATCAGATCCTCGATCTCGAACACCATGAACGGTGAAACAGCTAGGCTATCTTCCTTGGCATCCAGCAGATGCCCCATGGCACCCTTGCCGGTGTAATGGGTCAGGGCTACTTTCAATTCTTCATCCTGGCAGACATGCCAGAAATCAGTCAACGAACGCATATGCCCCGGATTATGCCGCAAGGTTGCAAGGGCAGTGTGGATGGCATTACGGTGCACCGACAGAATGGTCAACTTCTGTAGTTCGGCCAGGGAAGCGATCCAGTTGGCTGCCCATGAAAATTCTGTTTCTGATTCATCAATGCACTGAAAGGGGGCAAAGGAGAGCGCCTCATGGCCGATGTTGTAATGGTCACCACCAGCTCCCATGCAGAGTGGATACAAACTCATACCCTTATCAAAGGCGGCAATCTGTGCATTGTGGTACCCGCGAAACTGCGCCGCAATCAGCCCTAACAGGGTACTCTTGCCGGAGCCCGTTGGTCCGACAACAAAGGTATGCCCCAAATCACCGGCATGAAGGTTGAACCAAAACGGTGTTGAGCCGTCCGTGGTCAACACGGAAAGTGGTCGCGACCGGGGCGGATAAAAGGGGCAAGGAGAGAACCGACTTCCTGTCCATGTTGTGGCCAGCGGCAGGAGGTCAGCAAGATTTAAGGTATTCACCAAAGGCCGGCGGATATTGGCGTAGCTATTCCCCGGGTGTGTTCCCAGCCAGGACTCAAGAACATTCACCGATTCGATCCGGCAACCAAACCCGAGCGTCTGCACCACTTTCCTGAGTTCCCGGGCCATGTCGTGCAACTCGTCAAGCCGGTTGTGGCGCAACTCGATACAGGAACTGAGATAGCCTATACCAACCATGCCTGACTGAACTTCCAAAAGGGCCTCTTCAGCATCATCCCGCATCATTTGGGCGTCACGGTTCACCCGTGCATTCGGATTGTTCAGGAAGAGATCCAGGAATCTGAACATCTGCTGCTGCCAGCCCTTGCGGTACATATTGACCTCTTTTGTTCCATCCAACTGGTCCAGACAGATAAACCGGGTCGAAAACCGATAGGGCAAAGACAGACTATCGAACGCGGAAAGCATTGACGGCCAGGACTCATGGGGCAAACCATCGATGGCCAGCATCGCCAGATATTGATCACCAACACGCGGTTGCAGACCACCAATCAAATCGATGCCGCCAAGAATGGTATCCAGGTACATAGGCACGCTAGGCACTCGCATTGGAAAACGCTCTCCGACCAGGCAGCGCTGGAGATGAGACAGCAGTGAAGAGAAGACCACTCCACCCTCCTCATATTCCGCCAGTCGCTCCATCCGTAAAACCGAGGACAAGGAGTCTTCCAGTTCGGAAAGTGTGGCAACAAAATCATTCAGGCTGCGATCCATGCTGCTACCAGCGTCGCCGGTGCGAATTGATTGCTGCATCTTGGTCGTGTTCAAATCCGGTTTGTAGATGACGCTCAACACGGTTTCGGTTTTGAAGCAGAGGCCACTGCCAAAAAATGCACGCCGCTCTTCATCGATCAATCGCGTTACCGGATCCGGAAAATAACCGCTTTCAACCGGCGGATAGGCCTGGTGTGGGCAGCGGATCGCGTCCACATGCAGCATCCAACCGGTGCCCAGCCGCTTTATGGCGTTGTTCACCTGGCGAGACACCCAGGCCAGCTCATCCGGGGTGGATCCGGCCGTATCCGGTCCCGCAAAGGACCAGGATGCCAGAAAAGAGCCATCCTTGTTGAGCACAACACCGGGAGCAATCAGGGCCGCGTAGGGCAACAGATCAGGCAGCCCTTTCGCGGTTGAACGGTAGTCGACAAGCTTCAACACTTGAACCCTCCCACGAGTTTCCAACGCGAAGTTCTGGCCGGATAGTATTCCTGCTGCCCGATATGCCGTGCCCATATCTTGGACATCAAGGGATCGTGTTTTGCCATGAGCCGAAGAACGGCTATCGAACACAACCAGAATCCCAGCGCGGACAGGCCAGCAATAATGGTCATGCCGCCAACACCGACCAAAAACGCGATCAAGGCGCTGAACATCACCAGTTCACGCTCCGCTCCAAACACCAGATTATGGCGGTGCAGGCTCTGTCTGATCGGCACGGTGCGCATCAGATCACCGCGCCAGAGAAGGAAAACACACTGTTGACGATGGAGGTGGCAAAGGCGATGAAGCTGATACCGAAGACCACCTGCAGCAGCAGCTTGAACCCACCGGAAAGATCATCCTTATTGAGGATGAAAATCACGCCGCACAGGGCCATGGCCACGATGGAGATCCATTTACCTGCTGGCCCGGTGACGGTATTGACCACCTTCTCCAAGGGGCTGGAAAATTCGGTGATACCACCGGAGGCGGATGCCAGCTCCGGAACGGCGACGATGGCCAAGAGCAAAAGAGACAGGGCAAGCTTGTTACGCATGATAAACAACCTCAGTTTGATAGGTATGGGTTATGGCATCGTAGCCATGGATACGCAGGACTTCTGAAATTCTGCGGCCAGAAGGTACGCGTTTGATAAAAATGACCAAGCCAACGCTTTTACCGATGAGCTTTTGCTTGGGCGCAGGTGTCGCCTCGGCGATCAATTCCTCAAGGCGATCCAGGCCCTCGGCCGCACTATTAGCGTGAACCGTTGCAATGCCGCCGGGATGACCAGTGTTCCATGCCTTGAGCAGATCAAGGGCCGCTCCATCTCGAACCTCACCGATGATGATTCTGGTTGGTCGGTAGCGCATGGTCACCTTGACCAACCGCCGCATATCCACATGATCCGAGGTCCTGAAGAACACCGTATTCTCGCTTTTTGACTGCAGTTCCATGGTGTCTTCCAGGATCAACAATCGGTCCAGCGGACAGATACCGGCAAGCGCACGGATCAATGCATTCACCAGGGTGGTTTTGCCGGAGCCGGTTCCGCCGACAACAAGAATGTTCGCCCTGCCCTTCAATGCCTCATGGAGAACCGGCACCAGGTCAGGATCCAGAATTCCCGCCTTGACGTACTCATCGAGCCCGAAGACTCGGCTGGCCTTTTTGCGGATGGTAAAGCTTGGAGAGGAGACCACCGGAGGCATCAGCCCTTCGAAGCGGGATCCATCCAAAGGGAGTTCGCCTTCGATAATCGGCTGTTCAACGGTAACGCTGCTGCCAAGCCCAGAGGCGACCAACGAAAGCACCAATCGCGCCTGCTCTGGTGCCATATCCGACTCAGGCTCCATTTCACGACCCAACTTCTCGACCCAAATCTTGCCATCAGGATTGAGCATCACCTCCACCACGTCAGGATCCCGCAAAGCGGACATGATCACCGGACCAAGATTATGCTCGAGTGAAACAAGCAATCGATTATCTGCAATCATCACCCTTCTCCTTATCGCAAAATGAACACGGCCACGTTGACCAAGGCCGAGACGGTGACAATGGCAGCCAACCAGAACAGGTTCTGGCTAAACTTTCCCATTTTCAGGGTGTTCTCGGAAAACAAGCGGGACATTTCCGCCGCCGATGCGCTCGAGAGGCTCTCCCCCAAATGGGTTGCAGTCTGCTCCACAGACTTGATGTATCCGTCTGTTCGTTCCGCAAGAATGGCCGTGAGCGCTTTACGATGGCGATCAAGCAACTTTTCTTCTTCCGAGAGAAAGGCGTTGAGAACGGTGACAACCATCAAGATCGGGTCATCGGGAGAGACTGAGGTTGAGTTTTTCATGGCCAACAGCATCCGGACTTCTTCCAAACTGAGGCCGATGCCATCAGGGAGTTCCGGTATTGCCTGCTCTGTTTGCAATACGTCTTGAGTTTCCATACCTCTTCCCTTTCACTGAGCCTCGATCAGCTGCGCCTTGTCGACTTCCCGGGATACTTCGCCCCAGAAAGTCTTTAAGCGCTGTCGCACCATGACCGGTTGATTGGAATGAATGGCGGCTTCAAAGGTTTCTCGGCGGGAAAGCAAGGCTTCCAGGTCCTTGCCAAAGGTCGACTGTTTACGAGCAGGGACCTCGATGATGGAACGAAATTGGCTGTAATGCTCCTGGTAGACCTTGAAATCCTCAAAGACCTTGCCGTTCATGGCAATATCCCCGAAATACCGGTTCAACCAGACGACGATTGATGCGGAGGGAAAGGAGGTGGCCAAAGTTTTTAGACCGGATGCGGTATCAACAACGGCCTGCCCACCAGTCATCACCGTATGCAACAAAACCGCATGCCCTTCCTGATTGAGAAGCTCAAGCGCGGCATTGTCCTTGAGATACGAGCAAAGAGGCAGGAACGTGGATGCACCGTTATCAATGACGATATGGCTGTCTTCTGTTTGCTCCAGAATGGTTTCCATGAGGAAATCAAACCGGCGTTGATCGATATCATCTCCGTCCATAATATCGAGCGACTGCACAGACAGCGCTTTATAGCCCGAGAAGGTCGCGTTAACGGGATCGGTGTCGACCCCGGTGACAGCAATCCCCTGCTGCTGCAAATACTGGTAGAGCAGAGAGGCGATCAGCGATTTCCCTACCCCACCCTTTCCCTGCAAAACAAAATGAACGGTGCTCATAGTGGTTCAACTCCCTCTGTGTTGTTCTTCCTGGAGTGCCTTTCTTTTTTTTAAGAATATTTTAAATACTTTTACTGCGTGGCGCCCTTGGCGACATCATCCTGATATTTCGATATTAATCCGTAACAGAACTCCCCTTTCCCCTACCTGCTATGCCACGCTTCGCTACCCGCTATGCCACGGTTTGCCTACCTGCTACGCCACACCACCTACCCGCTACGCCACGTCTACCTACCCGCTGTGCCACGCCTCCCTACCCGCTACGCCACGGGTACCTACCCTCTATGCCACGCCTTCCTACCTGCTATGCCACGGGGTACGAGTCGGTTTTCTACCTGCTACGCCACGCTGTCCTCGGTTCGCGGGAAGACATGAACCTTGTCCTCGGCATCGATACTCCAGGACCCAATAGCCTCGATTTCGATTAGCTCATTGAGCGCCTTCTTGAGCTGTTGGCGAAATTTGTAGAGCTCTTTGCAGGTCGACCGACTCATCTGACAGATTGTCGCGGTCTTCAGGGGGTACAACTCAGTGCTGCTGTACAGACCATGTAGCCATTTCGCGAGATTGTTCCTGAGACAAAGCCTCTTGCGCCATTCCAGAGAGGTCCAGCCAAGATCCAGCAACGAACCCAGGTCGGCATTGACCCGCAGAAAAAATCTGTTTGTGACCGAGTCATGGTAGAAATCGTAAATGAGCGGCCCACCATAAATGCGCATTTTTCTCAGCACTGGCTGGGGAACGTTATCCCCGTACTGAACCTCAACAAGACAGGCACAGAGGCGCCTGATGGAATTGAACAGCGAATCCTGGCCCGATTTCCCAGGTTTTTTGTTCAACTCCTTTAGAAAGCCCCGAACCGAAAACTCCACCAAACCGCTTGTTTTTCGTATCGCGGCTTGTTGCGCAGCAAGATGGACGGCATGAAGCATTACATCTAAATCTCCTTGATCGAGCGATCCGCCTGTGAAGTAGATGGTGACGTTTCGAAATGAATAAATTTTATGCTTTTCCAGATACTTCCGGTGACCACGCTGCACCATGCCAAACATGGCGGATTGGAGAAAGGTGTTGGGGGCAACATGATTTTTCTGAGCCGCATCCGGCAGACGTGGCGTGTTGTATGGTTCAAGAATGCCAGGCAATTCAGGAATTGGTTTCCTCAAGATCTCCATCTGCTTTCCCACATGCGCTTGCTCTGGCTACCGACTTTTGCTTGATGCCTCTTTGATCAAGCAAATCCATACCAACCAATTGTATTTTCCGTGTTTCCGGATGCATGTCTTTTGCTTGCCCAAAAATTCCTGCCTCAATTTGATATTCCACACTGCCTTTCTTACTTACTGCCAAACACGCCTTACCTGTCGCGAGGAGCCATGCTTAACAATTAAAGGTTTCAATTTGATTTTTATCCCTATTATTTAATTTGCGTAAAAGGGCAAACTACTGCTATTATACGGCTATTAAAATTCGCAATACTGGACGAGCTGCATATTAACGAGCCTGATTTCCTGCAACTTTTGAGACAACAGAGCACCTATTCTTCTTAGCATCGCCTTATTTTTTTTGTAGTTCGTTAATTGCGACACTTATATTTTTAAAAAAATAGTGCTTGTTTTTCTCCCGAAGTTAACGGCCTCTGCTTTTCCCCTATTTGCAGGTCGTTTTGTTTTACTACTTGTGAATCTGTTTTATTCTGCTTTATTTTTTAATCCATTTTATAAAGCAGATCAAGCAAAAACCTGGTGAGCCGAATGGAATCTCTCAGTTTTGAAGATTTGTTCAAAAAAATTAAGAAGATATCGAAAGGAAAAAATCAGAAAGGAGTAGCGCAAGCTCTTGGGATTTCTCCGCAAGCAATCACGGACGCCAAAAGGAAAAATAAAATCCCAGAAACCTGGTTTGACCTCATCGAGGAAAAATTCGGTCTCTCAAAAGACGAACTAATCTGCTACGAAGAAAAGACCGGCAAGGGAAAATTCTCCCCGACTGGCACCGGGCAGCCGCATGAAAAGGACAGCTATGATCAAATTATGGACGAATTCTTTGAACTCGTAAAAGAATGGCAAGTTGAAGAAAACGGACGAAACACCAGAACCGCCATAGACTTCATCCAGGAGTTTCCAAAACGTTTCGAAGAAATGGCGTTGTGGCAAAAAAAGAGGAAGGAAGAAAATACGACATCGCCGTTGCCGGAGGCGAAATCGGCTGGAGGGAATTAAACGATTTTGCAGTAGGTTACTGGAGCAGGATCCTTAATTATATGGACGCCGGTAGTTGCCCCCGATGTTATCCTCTCTGGACAAGGTAATTGACGTATTCTTAAAACGGGAGGTCCCTCATTCGTATCGATAAAGTTATCATATCGGAAATCATCAGGTTCATAGAAGACAATCCAAATCTTGCCACTGGTGTAACGATAGGGGCCGCTATCGGAGCATTGATAGGTCTGATCCCATTCTTGGGGGCGATACTGGCACCCCTTGTATCAGCCATTTCCGCTTTGCTTGGGGGATTGGCAGGGGCGAGGCTTGACCGCGCCCAGGCGCCGGGACAAGGATGGGTAGGCGTTGTACAAGAGGTGATCATTGTTTCCCGAAAATTGTTCGGGTTACTTGCCTCTATTTTTATGGCCTTAAAAGAAAAGAAAAAAGATCAGTAAGTTGCTCAACAGAGCCCCGCAGAGTAATCAATGCCCAAATTTTCAACCGCCATTATCGGCTCCCCTGCTCCACCGCCTTCCCAATCGGTCGATCCACTGATCGTCGAGCGCACAATATTCAACACCGACAGAACGCACCGCTTTACGCTCTTCCGCTATTGGGGGAACCCGGATGACTATGCCTGCGGCATTAGCATGAACCCTTCCGGCGCAGCGGAAGACGTTGGTGATCCGACTGTGGACGGGATGGTCCGACGAGCCCGCGAGTATTGGGACGTCGGCGCCTACTACCAACTAAACGTCATGTCCATTCGAGGGACGTATTCGTCGGACCTGGCGACAACTTCAACGGTCAATCTCCCTGAAAACGACGAATGGATTCGACGAATTGCGGCCAAGGCCCGAATTGTGGTGGTGAGCTGGGGGAATCTCGGCCACACCTCTGGCCGCGGACCTGCAGTGGAGGCAATCCTGCGAGAGGTGTGCACCCCCGAGAAAGTCTTCTGCTTTGGTAAAAACAAAAACGGATCTCCAGTGCATCCCCTCTATCAAAAACTGGACACCCCGCTGGTGCCATATTTTGGATAGTCGCCATATGATCGAAGCAGTAACGAGTATTCTGGGCAGGTGCAGTACAGGAAAAACCAATATCTGCCCGACGATTCTGTACAACGAAGGCTGGATGACGCGGCTCCTTGTCGAGATATCGGTCGAGTCTAAGCTCAATCTCCACGATCTCGATTTCGCAAACATTCGCCACTGGTATTCTGAAGGCCTGTTATCCTCTCCATTTCTGGCAAGGACACGTAAGGATGTATTGGCAGAAGGATTCACGCATGCAGATATGGCACTTGGCGATTTCCAAGTTGATTCTGCCAATCGTGGCGATATTTCTGTGAATGGCTCCGATGGTATTTTTGGCGTCATTGAAGCCAAAATGGGAAGCAGACTGAGTCCGGGGACGAAAAATGTGCCGAATTACAACCAGGCGAGTCGCAACCTGGGGTGCATAGCGTTTAATACGCTCAACACGCAGCACAACATTTTCTTTGGCGTTGTTGCACCGGAAAAGAAGATAGAAGAGCACGGTATTCGAGCACTGGTCGAGCCCGAAGCAATGTTGGCACAGATAACTCAACGCTTCGACATGTACGACCACGACAGTGATATTTACGCTCTCAAGGAAAGAGTGCTTGAACGGGCTCGCAACTGCAGGTGTTTTGTTCTTACGTATGAAGCATGGACCGAGGCGCTCGCCGATCATCCATTGTATTCGGCTTTGGTCGAATTCAAGGAACAGTGTTATCGATTCAACAGAATTGGCTAACCACCGCAATGCCCGTAGAATGTATTGTATAAATTTCTCATTGGCGAATCCATGAACAGCTACCTCGAAAGCAGCGAGTACATCGACTGGAAACACCCACAAGTACTAGCCAAGGCAAAAGATCTTGCCGATATGTCGTGTTCCGATGAGACAGTCGCCCAACGATGTTTTGAGTTTGTCCGCGACGCCATCCTTCACAGCTGGGACTATCAAAAAAAACCTGTCACTTGCAAGGCTTCTGAAGTGCTTCTCCATGGCACCGGCTACTGTTTTGCCAAAAGCCATCTGCTGGCCGCACTCCTCAGAGCAAATTCCATTCCGGCTGGACTGTGTTATCAGAGACTTTCTATAAACGGGGAAGGCCCACCCTATTGCCTCCACGGGTTGAACGCTGTCTTCCTCAAGGAGCACGGCTGGTATCGAATCGACCCTCGGGGGAACAAAACCGGTGTTGCGGCTGCGTTCACTCCACCGGTCGAACAGCTTGCTTTTCAGCTCACCCATCCAGCCGAACGAGATTTACCCGAAATTTGGCCCGAACCACTCCCTCTCATTGTCACCGCCCTGACCACTCTGCACTCCATTGAGGATGTGTATGCCAACCTGCCCGATATTGAAGTGATGCAAACCGACAGTTCTGGGTGCATCCGATCGCTGGGGTAAAAAACATCGCGTTCCGAAACCAAATACTCATCACAATGGACCAAGTTCTATGCAAACCGAAGGCACATTAAATAAATGGAACGATGACCGAGGCTTTGGCTTCATTACTCCCAAAGGTGGCGGGCAAAATATCTTTGTTCACATCTCCTCGTTTCCGCGAGATGGTCGCAGACCTCAAGTCGGCGAAACCCTGTTTTTTCAGGTGCGATCGGACAAGGAAGGAAAACAGAAGGCCGTTGATGTCATCAGGCCAGGCAGTCCGCCTCTCCGGTCTCAATCAACAAGGAAGCCCAGGCCTTATAAAAAAAGGAGCGGCTTCTCTCCCCTTTTCTCTGTAGTCGTTATCATCGCCATAATTGGGTTCGCGCTGGTTCGCCAATATGGCCCCACAGAAACATTGTCGAAGCTGGGCTTGGGCCAACTTGCAGGCAACGTCTCCCAGGATGCTGACCAGGAGACACCATCCAATTACCAATGCGATGGTCGAACCCATTGCTCAGAGATGACCTCTTGTGAGGAAGCAAAATATTTTCTGAAACACTGCCCAAACGTCAAGATGGATGGAAATCATGACGGCATTCCCTGTGAACAGCAATGGTGCACGGGATTCTTAGGGAATTGAGATGACGAACATCCTTCACATAACCAGCGGTGACATTGCCGGTAGCAACCTGGCAAAGGCGCGGTTACCAGGAGAGGTATTTGTTTGGCATGACATTCTCTACGATGGGCCAAGAAATCCCGGATGGCCGACAGAAGATACCCTTAAGGCCCGGGCTCAGTTCCTGGAAGAAACCACAGCAGGTGGGTTGAAAAACAAATACATCCTGGAAACCCTCCTTAGCCAATACCGGAAACTGGAAGAGGCTGCTTCCTGCGATCGCATCGTCCTCTGGTTTGATGCTTGCCTTTTTGACCAATCCATACTCGCCCACGTCCTCACCTGCTTGCACGGGAAAGGGATCCTGAATGGAGACCTTCTCTGTGTAAATTCGTTTCCTGGAATTACCCCCTACCATGGCCTCGGGCAACTCCAGCCGGCACAATTATCCTCTCTCTATGGTCAGCAACAAACAGTCACCAAAGAGCAATTCGCCTTTGCAATCCGGGTCGATGAGGCGTTCGCCACGCAAAATGTTGCCACGCTGACTGAATTATCGACCATTCCGGACCCCCCCTTACCGTGGATCCCGGCAGCGGTGGCAAGATGGTTACAGGAGCGACCTGATCCTGTCAGTGGATTGGGACTACTTGAGAGCCTTGCTTTGCAGGCAATTCGAGCTGGTTACGAGACGCCAGGAAAAATCTTTGCCTCCGTTGCTGCGGCTGACACCCCGCCTCAGTACTGGGGAGACAGTACGCTTTGGGCAAAGATAAACGGTTTGACGGACAGGAATCCTCCACTTGTGCGGATCGAAGGGCCTGCTGATAGATTGCCGCAATGGGAGAGCGAGTTGTCACTCGAAGATTTCAAGATCAGGGTGATACCGAAAAAGTAGGGGCCTGCATCAGCAGTGGCCCCAATATTTTGGTCGGAATCTGGGGCCAGATACGTTGAATGACGAACCTATACTCGAAACAACTCGGAGAATTAATAAGTTGTAGCAGATGAGCTGTTTTCAAGAAATTTTGCAAGTTGGTCTGTGCAAGATGTACCTTTATTGCCACAGGTAATGCCTCTCACCTTCTCGATAACCTCTTCAACCGGCATGCCTTCAAGTAATATTGAAATTGCTCGGAGGTTCCCCTGGCATCCACCGACAAAATGAAGATTGCGTAATTTCCCTTCTTCTATGTCAAAGGATATTTCTTTAGCACATACTCCCTCTGGAACAAAAAACTCTCCTTTGTTATCTCTTTGAATTTCAGCTATATTTAAAAACTGCACAAAAAACTCCTCAAGTTCATTCATTAAAAAAATGTAACTATTCAGCTCACCATGCTGAATTTGTTAAAAAAGTGCTTGACATGGTTTTCGGTTAAATTTTGTATTTTCCAGTGCGATTGGCAAACTGCCCAATTCCCCCCATTGAAGCACCGCTACGGCCTTTTGGTGCATGTTGATCGAGGGCACGCGGCAGGCGGATCGCAGAAAAAATTACAAACCGTCCCAGGGGCAGTTTTGGGACTAAAATTTCGATTTTAAAACCCGTGGTATAGTGTCGGCAAGACACAAACACGGGGGTTGGAGTGACAATCGATAACATCAATGTAGAAGAGACAATCCAGCGGGTTACCAGCTTGATAGCCGCTGAGCAGGATCTTTCACCGGCGCTGAAAAGCAGCCTGGAAGTTCTGTTGCTCTTGGTTTCATTGTTGTTGAATCGCCTTGGTCTCAATAGCAAAAACAGTAGCAAGCCGCCGTCGACCGATCCTTTCCGCACTAAAAAACCTCGTTCTGCGAGTGGTCGCAAACCCGGCGGTCAGCCTGGTCATGCTGGAACGACACTGAGACCTGTCAGTGATCCCGATATCATCAAGGAGATTGTTATCGATCGCAGCCTGCTTCCCCCTGGGCGCTATCGCAGCAGCGGCCACGAGGCACGCCAGGTCATTGACCTGGACATCACCACCCTGGTGACCGAATGGCGTGCCGAGATCGTGGTGGATGAACAGGGCAGACGTCATGTCGCACCGTTTCCGGAAGGGATCACCAGGCCGGTACAGTATGGCATCGGCGTGAAGGTCAATGCTGTGTATATGTCGCAGTTCCAGATGGTGCCATATAATCGGATCGAGGACCACTTCCTGGAGCAGATGGGTATTCCGGTCAGTAGCGGTTCCATTGTCAATTTCAACCGTGACGCCTTTGATCGTCTGGCCTTCTTCGAGCAGTGGGTGCAAAAGGCGTTGCAACAAGAGGACTTGCTTCATGTCGACGAGACAGGGATCAACATCGGTGGCAAACGATGCTGGCTGCATAATGTTTCCAGTCTTGGGTTAAGCCATTTCGCTCCCCATGCAAAACGGGGCGGTGAGGCAATAGAGTCCATCGGTATCCTCCCAGGTTTCCACGGGATACTCTGCCACGATCATTGGAAACCCTATTTCCATTACGGCCGGGTTCATGCCTTGTGCAATGCGCACCATTTGCGTGAACTGGAACGGGCCTGGGAGCAAGATGGTCAACAATGGGCCCAGCAGCTCAGCCTGCTGCTCAAGGAGGCCAATGAGATGGTCCATGGCGCTGGCGGATGTCTCGATTCCGCCACGGCAGAGCAGTACAGAGTGCGATATCGAGAACTCTTGCAACAAGCCGAACTGGAATGCCCGGCACCGGCCCCTAAGCTCAACAACGGAAAACGGGGACGAATAGCCAAATCGAAATCCAGAAACCTGCTGGAGCGATTACAGAGCTTTGAAAACGACGTTCTTCGGTTCTTGGACGATCCGCTGGTGCCTTTCACCAATAACCAGGCAGAAAATGACCTGCGGATGATCAAGGTGCAGCAGAAGGTGTCAGGGTGCTTCCGTTCAATGGAAGGTGCAGAGACTTTCTGCCGTATCCGTAGCTACATCACGACCTGTAGAAAACAAGGCATTACTGCGTCCAAAGCACTGCGCTTACTCTTCCAGGGCAGATGGCCCGATTTTATGAGTACGCTTGTGGTTTCGGTTTGTGCTGAATAGTTACAAAAAAATCACCCTGCAGATACACCTGCACCGGATGAACGGTATCTAATTTCATAGCATGATAATCATAATATTTACTGGTACAAGACCAATCTCCGCTGACAGGCCGATCTTAATAGAAGGAACCGCAAAATCCGGAAATCATCGAACTATCGAACAATAAAAAATGAATAATTTCAAATATTAACACGATACAATCATTAGCGATCGGTAACCCCAACTTTCCGATTGAGGGCCTTGATAGCCCTAAAAAACATTCCCTCCTGAATGACAAGGTGCAACTTTACTTTCACAATACATTTAGTGTACATTTCGAAAGCACGTTACGCATCTGACGCATTAAGGATGGTCAATTATGAAAACCGAAATTCTGGCAAGGCCCGCTGACTGTAGCCACATTACGATACCGCTTGTCCACTGTTCGATCGCCGCCGGCTTTCCGTCACCGGCTGATGACTATGTCGACCAGGCGCTGGATCTCAACGAACTCCTTGTCACTAATCCGCCAGCCACCTTCTTTGTTCGTGTCAACGGTGACTCCATGATCGACGCTGGTATCCACCACGGTGACATCCTGTCCGTTGATCGATCCGAGGAAGCGCACGACGGTTCAATCGTTATTGCGCTGATCAATGGCGAATTGACCGTGAAAGAACTCTCGCTTTATCCGAAGGTCCGACTGATTCCTCATAATCCGGCATATCCAGTCATCGAGCTTGCTGAGAATGACGATTTCGAGATTTTTGGGCGCGTCAAAGGCCTGGTACGCGTTTTTGGAAAGTAACCATGTTTGCGCTGGTTGATTGCAACAACTTCTATGCAACCTGCGAATCGGTATTCCGTCCGGATCTTCGGGGCAGACCGGTCGTTGTGCTCTCCAACAATGATGGTTGTGTCGTGGCCAGGTCTGCTGAGGTCAAGGCTCTTGGAACAATCAAAATGGGCGTACCGGTTTTCCAGATAAAAAACGAGATCACAAAGCATCAAATTGTCGTTTTTTCATCAAATTACACACTTTATGCAGATATGTCGCACCGGGTTATGCGCATCCTCCGAGCATTGAGCCCGGGCCTCGAGATTTATTCAATTGACGAAGCCTTCGTGGATGTACGAGGTATCCCGGATTTGATTGAGTTCGGCACCATGGTACGGAAGACGATCAGGCAATGGACTGGCATTACCGTCGCAGTTGGCATGGCTCCAACCAAGACACTTGCAAAGCTGGCCAACTACGGAGCCAAAAAATTTCCAGGCACTGGTGGCGTTGTTGATCTACGCGATCGAAAACGACAGCAAAAGCTGATGTCGATAACACCGGTCGGCGAGATATGGGGAGTCGGTCGACGAACAACGAAAGCCTTGAATGCTCTTGGCATCGAGACGGCATTACAGCTCAGAGATGCTGATATACAGGATATTCGGCGACGATTCAGTGTCGTTTTGGCTCGCACGGTATCGGAACTCAGGGGAACGCCCTGCATTGAACTTGAAGACCAGCCATCGCCCAAGCAGCAGATAGTCACATCAAGATCCTTTGGCCAGCGGATCACGTCACTCGCTGCGATGCGTCAGGCGATCAGTGAATTTACGGAGAGAGCCTGCGCAAAGCTGAGGGCTGGTGATCAATATGCGCGAGTTCTTACGGTTTTTATTCAGACAAGTCGCTTCCTAGAGGATGAATCCAGCCGGTACGCGAACCAGGCCACCGGGAACCTGACGCACCACTGCAGTGACAATTTCCAATTTATCAAGCTGGCCCAGCAGTTGTTAGAGAGGATTTGGCGCGACGGATACGAATACAATAAAGGCGGTGTCATTCTTGGTGACTTCTCGAGAACCAAGCAGATGCAGTACAGATTGTTTGAAAAGCCGGAGCGGGATAATTCCAGCGTCATGGAAGCCATTGACACCATCAACAACCGGATAGGATCGGTCCGCTTTGCGTCCTCAAGCGGGTACCAACACTGGGCGATGCGTCGAGATAGCCTGTCACCCGCCTATACAACCCGTTGGAGCGATTTGCCACTCGTGAAGTGAATGCATCGATAACTCCACTGTTCACATATTGGGCTGACGGAATTTTCGGCGGTTCCGGTTTCCCCCGGACAGGGAAAAGTAAGGAGGAGCGCCCTTTTTCAGACTGTTAAATGTCGATAGGGGTCCATGCCTTGGTGAAGTATATCGATGACCTCAATAAGATTTTTAGCTTTTCGGTAGAAGATAACGTGTGAGCCAGCCTGAAAACTGAAATAGCCCTTCTTGACCTCTTCACGTTTTCTCCCTATGTCAGGGGTTTCCGCGATCATTTGCAGCTTCTTTTCAATAAGCCTTAAGTAAGCGATAGCTTGCTCTTCACCGAATTGTTCAAGTGAATAAGCCTTGATTTGCCGCAAACTTCCTTGCGCATTGGGGGAAAGGATGTATTGGGGCATATCAGCCAATCAATTGATTCATAAAGGACTGACCGTCCACACCTTGTCCTTTATCAAGCTGTGATTCACCCTCAGCTAATTTTGCGCGCAACGCGTCCAGTTTGGTTTCTTCAATTTCCAAAAGCCGTAAGCCTGCCCGAATGGCTTCGCTTGTATTATCAAAGCGCCCTTGTGAAACCTTTGATTTGATAAAATCAGAAAAGTGATCGCCGAGGGTAACGCTCGTATTTCTCTGCATGGCAAATCCTCCCAAAGTAAGCATACCAATATATAATACACAGCCTTGTAGGAAATAGATAGGGGTTGCTCCAGGAAAACGGGTCCATCTGCATAAAGGAACGCGAAATTCCACCGGATTAGGGTTGATCTCTGACGCTTATGAGGAGGATAAATCCAGTCGTCACGCGAACCAGGCCTCCGGGAACCTGGCGAACCACTGCAGTGACAATTTCCAATTTATCAAGCCAGCCCAGCAGTTGTTATGAGAGGATCTGGCGCGACTGATACGAATACAATAAAGGTGGCGTCATTCTTGGTGACTTCTCGAGAACCAAGCAAACACTGGGCGATGCGTAGAGATAGCCTGTCACTGGCCTATACAACCCGCTGGAGTGACTAGCCCCTCGTGAAGTGAATGCATCGAGGACCTGTGGTGATCACATCGATCTTATCCGGAACAGAGTTTACAGCGCTCAGTGTTTTACTCCCCAAGATCTTCTACTTTGTACACGGCGTATCCTTCATAATAGTAGCTCGCATCAATACCCTTCATATAGACGTCGCTGTCATTGATTTTGTCGGTCAGCGCCCGCTGCAAGAGGAACTTGATTTCAATATCCTTGACAGGGCTACGCTCCATGGCAAGAAGATAATCATTCTTGTCGACGAGGCTCCAGTCGACTACCTTCTGCAGTTCCTTTTTCAGAATGAGATCGAGCCAGATACGTGTACTACGCCCGTTTCCCTCTCTAAAGGGATGGGCGATGTTCATTTCCACATACTTTTCAATGAGTTCATCGAAGCTCGCCTGAGGCATGGTTTCAATATTCTTCAAAGCAGCTTCCAGGTAGATAACAGGAGCAAACCTGAAACTGCCCTTGGCAATATTGACGGTGCGGATTTTCCCGGCAAGTTCGTAGATCTCGCCAAACAGGTATCTGTGTATCTCCGCCAAGGCCTGAAAGGTTCCTGCCTCCAGGGTGCCCAACCTGCCGCTTGCAAAGAGGTGGTGCGCCTTTGCCTTGCTGATACGCTCCTCTACACGGGCTAGTTCAACCGCATCAGTCATGCCTAGTTTATTTTCTAAAGTCATTAAAGGTCCTTGTCCTCATGTTCGACCACACACCCGTTGCGAGGCTGATGAGACACGGCCACTAATCCCGTGCGACCTGAAAAGCCGAAGTGGTAACTGATTAGTGAAGCTCGAGGTGAAGGGTCCGGCTTGGCTGGCCCCTACTCTTTGATTTTACGAAGAGTGAATACAAACCAGAATAAACCAGCCCATGTACAGATTCGACAGCAGAGGTAATATTATGCCCCCCTTGAGGAATGCTTGATTGGGACGAACTCTAGGGCACCCCAATAATAGCAGAGATCACCCTACTATTAAGGGGCTGACTTTGCCGAATGTTTGAGAACGCCTCCCGCAGCACATCTATCCCCAAAGGGTTTTGTTGTAGACTCTTGCGGATGTCTTTAAGGCGCAACGGTTTATATCTCCGCTTACTGAGAAGCTTTTCGTACCAGGCATCCCGAGTGAGATCGAGCCAAATCTCCGCTATGGTGTCAAGGTCAGGCCTGTCCTCATCATTTTTTGGAGGGTCGGTAAACTTCAAAATGTCTCCCAATAGCTCTACAGCCTCCCAGTTCTCCTGATTTTGGGCAGTTTTGACGTAATGGTCCAAAATCAATTTCATTTCCGCCAAGGCCCGTTGTTTCTTTCTTGGCAAAAGAAACCGTTCTGTTGCCAGCACCTGTTCCAAGAATTTCTCAATCAGCAGTGATGCCTTCGCGTCCATGGTGCGGTTTTCAATATCTCCGGAAAGGACCTCTCGCAACCGGCTTGCTACTTCTTCCAGATGCGTAAGCGGGTAGGCGGCAGGATGATCAAAAAATATCCATTTGGGAGCACCGTAGTCTGCGCCAAGAATCGCAAAAAAAGCCCATGCTTTTTTTGCTTTGACCAAACTCACCGAGGACAAAACTCGAGCTTTTGAATGACGCACCTGGTTGTACACCTCAATAGGCACAATCCCATTTTCAGGGTCAACCAAATCTCTGACAGGTTGAAAGGCGTCTTGAATACCATCCCAGCTTGTGCCCTTCTGGTCAAGTTCAGCAAGTTTTGAAACCATCTCTTCAACAGTATCAGGCCCTTCAACTATCTCTTCTGGAATGAGATTCTCCGGAAGATCTAGATTTGACCCCAAAATATCGCGAACGTCGGTATAGCGTTGAAAAAACTTCCGGTCTGTTTTCAGGGCAAAGGCATCGGAGTCAAGCGGCCACCATACCTCTATAGCCTTATGCGGGCTATTCATCCTGTCGACCCGGCCAACCCGCTGCTCTGCCACGCGTATAACACTGGGCATATCGAGGAGTACAACAGCCGAGGCTTGCTGTAAATTTAGCCCTTCCGACATTGCATCCGAGCAGAGAGCTATTACCCCCTCAGCATTGGAGCCAAGGGAAAAAAGTTTGTTTACCTCTTTTTTACTCTTTACCTGTGAACCCGTTGCCACGATCACCTTGCAGCCAGTATTCTGATGAAAGATAAGCTGTTTTATGACTTCAAGAGAAATGAGACAGCTGTCAAATGCGAGCAACAAAGGATGTGTTTTTAACAGGTTGCTGAGTTGTTCCGCCTTATATTGTTCTCTGTTGCCACTGATTCTTTCTATCAGGTCCAATATCCTTTTGTAGATATCTAACTCATCAGAGACGGCCTTTCGGTGTTCATCCGAGTTCGTAAGCCAAACGGGGAGCTTCTCCTCCAAGGAACTTTGCTTGACCTGTCCTGAAATTTCCTCCAATGTCTTGAGAACATTACCGGTATCTTCGGTTTTGATCCTCGCCTCCAGCTGAAATCGCTGAGCGGCCTCCGTGGTTCCCAGCAGATGCTCAACCACCGCCGCGCGAGAGGAGCGCAACCTGGACATTAACTGATACATGGGTCATCTTACATAAAGGTACGTAACGCGACATAGGAATTGTTTGAATCTCTTTGAGCGTCACTTCTTTCGTAGTTTCATCACTCCTAAAGCTTAGAGGCAGTTATGCTGCAAGTTTTGTGGAGAGAATCCCTACACTATCTTGAAGTTTTTCGTCTGAGAAATCGTATTCACCGAGAAGGTTGAGATGCCGCCAGGCGACCACGGAGTGAGTGCGAATGGCCGTCAAAATATGGTCTTTGTCCTCCTGAGTTTCGGCTTGGGCAAGTTTATGAGAGAGGTAGAGATAGTTCCAGCAAATAATGCAGTTCTTGATTAGACGGTTGCAGGCCTCGGCAATTTCCTGCTCTTCTTTTTCAGCCTGGGCATATTCCCTGGGGCTGCCGACTGCAACCGCACGCGTTAAGCGATTGGCCAGTTCAACTTTGTTTAACTGTTTTTCAATTGCCTGACGCAGCTCGAGTTCATCAAGGTAGCGCAGGATGAACAGCGTTTTGATGATCTGCCCAAAGGCCTTCATAGCCTTGTAGAGCGCATGCTGTTTGGAGTATGAATTTAGACGGCGAAATATATCGGATGCCGTCGTTTCCTTGAGTTTTATGGTCACGATCAGGCGCAAAAAGTCATCCCAGTTATCTTCAATAATTCGCTCCGCGACATAATTGTCCGGAGTAATTTTCCAGTCAGACTGGTCATCATTTTTATGAGATTTGAAGATGTAAAGCTGTTGCTTCTTCAGGTTCTTAATACGGGGAGCATATGAAAAGCCAAGCAGATGAGTAGCTGCAAAGATAGCTTCGCTGTAGCCATGAGTGTCTGTGGAATGAATATCGCTTTTCACCACATCGTTACGCATGAGACCGTCAATAACATAAGCACTTTCACGTTCCGCCGCGCTGAAGACGAGGGAATGCCAGAGCAGATTACGCTCATCGATGAAGGAATAGGCGCTGACGCCCTGGCCTTTACCAAAATATTTGAAAGAATAATTGGCGTTGAGCGAATCCCTGCGCACTTCGAATTTTTGTCCGTCACTGGCGGTGTGTAGTTTATCCTGATCCTTCTGGTAAATTTTTGGTAGGTCCATCCCGTCCATATCTTTGATAACACGGTCATTTGCAGCTTGAAGATTGTCGAGAGATAAATACCAGTTGACTGCATGAACGAGTTCGTTTTCCGTAATCTGTGAGGAAATCCGACCCATTTTATGAATGCCTATCCCGCAGCCAAGTGCCATCACGCCGGCAATAAGAGAACGAGGAGAAACGGTATTTCGCACATGGCGCTGCTGCCAATGTTGCAATTCATCAAGAAAGCCGCAATGACTGTTGATGGTGGCCAAAACCTCTGTGAGCGGAACGTAGTGTCGTTCGGGAAAAAGAGCCTGCAACGGGTCGGCATCTTTGCTTCCAAGCGCCGGAGTCGCTATCTGAAACTGACCATTGGCCAATATTTTCAGATGCGGATTTTCCCCTGCATTGATGTGTGCATTGGTGATTTGATATTGCTCGGAAAGGGCTTTATCCAAGCCATGCATGACCATTTTAGGATCAACAAAATCTAACAAGTCAGCCTGTTTCAGTAAATCTTCTTTGTTGTGATCCCAACGATCCTTGTCGATCAAATAATCATCAAGGGGACGGTACTTGTAAGAGTGCTCCAGGTTCAGATTACCGGATTTTATGCCACTGGCCGTATGCATGAACAAAAATGCCTTGTAGAGCGAAGTTCTGAATTTTTCATTCTTCCCGGTCAATACAGCCTGGCGTTCTTGGAGCTCAAGGAAATCCAGCGGTGCGGCAGATGTAATGACACCGCCTGATACTTTGAAATATTCGATGGCCTCCCTCAGCATTGTCGATCCCGGCTGGGCCTTAAAGTCCAGGGCTTTCAGTATTGGCGACACCCGGCTTTGCAACCTCAGTGAGCGGGCTTCAAGAACATCAAAATAGTCCTCATCACTCAGCTCATTTTCCAGGCCAGCCGTCAATCCCGCCAGTTCATTATCCTTGCCTACCGCCAACAACATGCGAATGTTACCAATTTTATCGGTATCGCTCAGTCGGGAATTTTCAGTGACTTCCCGGATTTGTCGTAAAATATCAAACACCTCGCCATCAAGACGTGACAGAAGGCCGGAAAGTGTTTGATTCCGGTTCGCGCGCTGGCCGTAAATCCTTTCTTTATGCTCTCGTTGTGCAGAACTTTGAAAGGACTTGATGACGCTGAGCAGAACATCAACCAGATTGTCGTGTAATCGGTAGTATTGATGAGCGACAAAAGCACTGACGTGAACAAAACGGTCCTCATCAGAACGCTGATTCAGCTGGAATATTTGTGACTTTATAACGCTGCCAGCGTAATATCGGATCCCCTCATGCGTTAAGTTCATCGCTTTCAAAACCGGGGTAAGATGCGTATGAAGTTCTGTGAGCTCAGCGAGGTCTTCGATACTCTTCCGGATCCTGGTAGGCCTAGTCGATTGCGAAAGCTTTTTGAGTAATGTCAGCCTGTAACGAACTGTCTTTCCTGAAGGTGAACTTATGTTCTCTGGTGCGGCTTCCACCTCTTCTTCATTTGCTTTGTCGTCTGCGTTTTGAACAAAAAGTCCTTCCAAAAGTTCCCTTGTATGAGGCGTCAATTGTTGTTCGATGATGGCTGACAAATCCCTTTTCCACCGATTGAGCACCGTCAAAATGAGTTCAGCTAGAGGGTGATAGCCTGGCAACTGGATGCGCTGGGAGATAATTCGGTCAACGCATCGAAAAAAAATAAGCTTGGGTTTGAGCTGGGATTGCGCCATGCCGGAGATCTCAGTGACGACAAATTTCTCGGCGTCATCGTCGAACCGTCTGAACCCGTAGAATTCTAAGATCATAAGTTCATGCCGCTGCCGGGTTCGATTGGCATAAGCTTCTGCACTGAAACTGCCATGTTGCATATCCAGACAGCGCTCCACATAATCAATATCGCGCTGGTGATAGTCCTTCGGCGAAAAGAACCTTTTTGCCGCTTTGAAATACCCGCAAGAGACTAAAAAACCAACCTGATGAGCCCGTTTACGAAAATTTTGAGCTGTTTCAAGCAAGGGTTTTGAAAACTCGAAAAATTGTTCCCTCTGGCGAGCATCAAAGACTGGAGGCTTATCGAACTGTTCCAGTTCGGTTGCGCTTAAAATGCGCATCCTTGGCATAGTTTCCCCCTCTGACCAGCCATCTAATCCCCAAACCATCGTCTTGAGCAATAGATGCAGTCATGGAACTGATTTTTGCTAAATCATGTAGTATGGAAAAATCAAATCATGAATCGATCCAATAGAGATGAACTGAGAAAAATTGAATAGCAATAAACAAACGCCTACCCCTCCAGGTTCCAGTGTTGATCACTCCTTTTGACTCTCTGCAGCTGATTTATTGCGTTTTTCTTCTATTTGATATTGAAAAGGATAAGGAGCCTGTAACTCCCTGTTGACTGGAAGTCCGGTCGATTTTGCATCCTGCAGGCTGGAAAAATCACTCAACAACGGATCTGTGTCACGGAGCGTTTTACGAACATTGACCGGCCCTGCCCATAACACATACTGTTCATTATATTCGGACTCCGCAGCCGCTGATTGAGGCGGCATCAGCAATTCCCCCGACCAGTGGTCCACGGCGAGGACTTCAAGTGAAGTCTTGGCCTGAAGAATCTCGTTGTTTGCCAGTAACCAATCAACTCGGGTATACACGGTCCCAAAGACATCCACGGTGATATACACATCTACTTCTGCTTCGGATGGCGGCACGATGTACACACCTTGAAGATAGAGGTAGGTTTGCATCAAGGCAGTGAGATACTGAAGGTCGTTGGAAGTGATCTCCTCCGAATTGTGAAACGCGCCCATGCCCTCGTAGGCCACTCCTGCCTGAATGGTTGTCGCATTCCCTTCCTGCCGGGTCTTCTTGGAAATGGGGGAATTGAGCAGGGATTCCGAGGTCTGGGTTGCGGTCGTCGTGGACGATCCGGTTGTCGAGGTGGAGGAAGATGTGGTCGGGTATCGGGGGTAAACAGATGTTTCTGTCACAGGAGCGGTCTGGATGTAATCCCCACGCAATTGGGAGACAATTGAAAACCGGCCACCGGTGAGGTTACCCGCCCCGGTATCTCCGATGGCATTGACGAACAGGTTGACCTTTCTTCCTTTGATTTTCGTGAGATCAATCTTTTTAATCGCTGCCCGTGTGGCTGCAGCGACCAATTCCTGTTCAACGGCAAAGCGCTTGCCACCACCATGGCCTGGAATGCCGGTCAATGCGCCACAGCCGGTCAGGGCCAGCAGAATAAAGGCTATGAAGAGTAAATGAAGGGTCGTTGTTGTAGAGGTCACAGATGTATCCATTCAATTTAAAAAGTTATGGTTCTCGCAGACTTTCATCCAATACCCGGATGATGGGGTACAAGAAGTAGGAAATAACCGACCGCTGACCAACCTTGATTTCTGCCCGAACCTTCATCCCCGGTATGAGTCGGAATCCCTCAGGCACATTGCGCAGCTGGGTGGAGAGAAGGCTTATCCTGGTCCGGTAAAAGGCCTCGACGGATTCCTGCCCGGGCTCGGGCTTGAGAAGCGCTTTGGGATCGCCACGTTGAAAGGCGTTTTCACTGATAACCCGTACCGCCCCGGGAAGGGTATCGTGGCGCTGAAAGGGGAAGGCATCAAACTTGATCCGGACCGCGTCGCCCGTTCGAATACGACCGATATCCTTGGAGCCGACATTGACCTCCGCTTCAAGCACACTCCCATAGGGAACAAGGATGAAAAATGGTTCGGCCTGCTGAAGGATCGAGCCCACCGAACGCTCGGCCATTTTGAGGACAATGCCCTTTTCCGGAGCCCGCAGGGAGATCAAGTCATGCACCCGTTCAGCTTTATGCAATTCCTCCAGAACTTTTTCCAGCTCAGCCCGTAGGGTGACCTCTTGTTCCATGAGCTCGCCCTTGCGCTCCTCGACAAACCGCTGCCAGTCGGATTCAGCCTGATGAAGTTCGTTACGGGTCACCAGTGCTTCCGCCTGCAGGGTTTCAATGGCATTTGAGGCCTGAAACCGGGCTTTTTGGGCATCCAGCAACCGCAAACGGTATTCCTCATCCTGCTGCGGACGTTTGGCGGCTGTTCCTTCCACATCGCGCAGCAATTTATGCTGCTGCTCCTGGCCACGCCTTTGCACAGCATTCAGCGCCAGCTTGGCCCGCAGTGCCGCAATTTTGTCATCGGTCAACCGCTTGTTCTTTTCCAGGATCAACCGCCGTTGCAGCAATACCTGCTCCTGGAGCTTGCCGTCTTCCCCCTCGTTGGGCTTGGCTACAAAAGGTTTGTGGTCCAATTCCGCATTGATTCGCCTGATCTGAACTCCAAGAGTCACCTTCTGTTTGTTCAATTGGCTCAAGTCGGCGGTCGCAAAGGTAGGATCCAGGGTGGCCAATATTTGGTCTTTCTCCACTACATCGCCCACCTGTACCTTGATGGTACGGATTACGGCAGTGCTAAGTGATTGCACCACAATAGTCGGTGTATTGGTGATCAATTCTCCCTCGGCAACCACAATCCGGTCCACCTTGAACACAATGGCGCCAATGACGATGAGGATCAGGGAGATTATAATGAGATAGAGCACCCACCGGATTTTTCCGGGTACAGGCCGCTCTTCGATCTCCACCGCATCCGGTTGATACTCGAGAATATCTTTTTTTTGATTCGATCCTTTCATTACAATTCCATCTGTTGTTCCCAGAGTTTCTTGTAGAGCGGGCAATCCTGCAGGAGCCGCTGGTGCGGACCATGGCCAACCACCACCCCGCGATGGAGGACGATAATGCTGTCCGCATCCTTGAGCATGGAGAGCCGATGAGAGACAATGAGTACGGTGCGGTTCTTGGCGATCTGCACCAGGTTTTCGCGTATGATCCGTTCGCTTTCCGGATCCAGGGCACTGGTTGCCTCATCGAGGATAAGAATGTCAGGTGAGGTCAATAAAGCACGGGCTATGGCCAGGCGTTGACGCTGACCACCGGAAAGGTTCTTTGCACCTTCCTCCAGCATGGTGTCATACCCTTGCGGCAGGGTGACGATGAACTCGTCGGCTCCTGCCATGAGGGCCGCCTGGATTATCTGTTCACGGGATGCTGCGGATTGCCCGGCACGGATGTTCTCTGCAACCGTGGCCCGAAAAAGGAAACTCTCCTGCAGCACCACGCCCATGTTCTGGCGTAAATGGGCGGTATCGATTTCATTGAGGTAGCAGTCATTGATCCTGATCGTGCCGGTTGAAGGGAAATAGGCCTTTTGCAGCATGCGGGTCAGGGTGGTCTTGCCGGAACCGGAAGGGCCGACAATGCCCAGGGTGGAGCCACTGGCAATGGTCATGGAAATTTCCTGCAGCACATTGGGCAGGTCAGGGCCATAGCGGAAACTGACCCTATCGAGAACGATATCGCCCCGCAACGAGGGCCGGGCACCATGGCGATCCGCCCCCCATTCCTGTTTGGCATTCATCACCAGTCCCAACTTTTCCACGGACAGGGCTGCCTCCTGGTATTGATGAATCAGACCAACCAGCCGCACAAGAGGCGAGGTGACTCGGCCAGCCAACATCTGGAAAGCGATCAGCGCACCCACGGTTATGCTCCCGTCAAAAACCAGGCTGGCCCCCATCCAGATAAGAATGACGGTCATCATCCGTTCCAGGAATTGGGTCAGTGATTTGGCAGTAATCGAGATCTTGCCGACCCGGAATTGCATACTGACCGCGCGGGCCACCTTTTGCTCCCATTGCTGACGCAGCAAGGGCTCGATAGCCATGGCCTTGACCGTGGCCATGCCGTTGATGGTTTCCACCAGCATGGCCTGCCGCTGCCCTTCAGCCTCGTAGAGGGCGTTCAACCGTCGTTTGAACGGCACGATCAACACGCCGATGACCGTGGCGATCAACAGGGTGAAGACCAAAACGATGCCGGTGAGTGACAGGCTGTAGAAGAAGAGAAAAGGGAGAAAGACGAAGAGCGAACTCGCCTCCAGCATGGTGAGAAAGACATTGCCGGTGAGAAAGTTACGGATTTTTGCGGTTTGCTGCATATGTTGGGTGAGGACACCGGCTGCCACATGCTCAAAGAAATCAAGCGGCAATTGCAGCAGATGCCGAAAGGTTCTCCCGGTGACGCGCAGATCGATTTTGTTGGTGGCATGAAGCAGGAGATAGTCGCGAAGGAAATCAAGCCCCGCATTCACCGCCAGCGCAGCGGCCATGCCGCAGCCCAGGGCATGCAAGGTGGTGAAGGCCTGGTTAACCAGAACCTTATCAATCACGATCTGAAAAAAGATCGGGGTGACCAGGGCGATGGCATTGATGAACAACACCGCCAGGGCGATATCGATAAAGGTCAGCTTCTGGCGGAGGATCTCGGGAATGAACCAGCGGAGGCTGAAGGGTTGGGACTCGTCGGTCAGCTTATACACCCGCTTGAGCACATACAGCTCACCGTCCCAGATGGTTTCGAACTCTTCGCGGGAGAGGCGGAGGTGGCTGCCACCGGCCCCGGCCAGCGGGTCATAGCAGGCGATCTGTATTGTATTTCCTTTGGGGTCGGCTTGCATTCCGGCCAGGACCACATGATGACCATTTTTGAGCCGGGCAATGGCCGGATAGGCCTTTTTCAGCTGAAGCAGTTCCTCCCAATTCAAGCGCAACAATTTCGCCTTCAGCCCAAGTTCCTTGGCCATGCGCAGCAAGGTATCGGCAGGGATTTCGTTCTTGCTGAGACCATATTCATGAACCAAACGATCCTGGGTCAATTCTATTTTGTGTTCCCGTGCAACAATTGAGAAGCAGACCAGTGCGGTGTTGACCTGCTCGAAAGAGAGTATGCCACCGGCCCAGGCCTGGAGGAACCGTTGGAGCGGGACCTGTTCGTTTCGAGGGGGGCCGTCGCTTTGGGGTATTTGCAGGGTAACGGTTTTTGTCGTCTGCAGCTGAATATCAGCAAGGATGACATATCGACCGTCCCGCAATTCCGCAATAACCGGCAGGGAGGGGATTTGGTTTAACGCGGGCCGCTGGATGATGGTTTGCAGCCCCAGGGAACGCGCCGTTTGCATGACGCGCTCGAGATTAAGTTTACGGCCTTCCGGTCCGGAAGCCGGTGTGATTGAGGCAAAGGGTGCGTCAACCTCTTCGCCAAAGCGCATCGCCAGCAGGTGGCAGCAGGCGAGGAAGTTGCCGTGGTGTTCGGTGGGTTCTTCTGATGTTTGATCCGACATGGTGCGTATTCTCTGGTTGTCGTGTGAGCATGCTTCTCCTCAGGCAAAGGAGCGAGAAAAAGGCGCCGTTTCCGCATTCGGAAACGGCGCCTTGGTTGGCCGACTGTGCGTCTGGAACTACGCCACAACCAGAAAATCGTTGGCCGATACCTCGGGTTTATTGCTCAGGGAGGCGAATTGGACAGCGGCTCCCTCACCACTACCGTCGGCATCGTACAGCAGTGCACCGGATGAGGTGTTGTAAAGGATGTAATCGTTGTCGTCCTGGGCTGAACCCGTGGAGTTGGCACAGAAGAGGGCCGAACTGAGCGTCCCTTCATCTGTAAGGGAGGTGAAGACGGATTTGCTCAACTCCAGGACATCCTCACCGCTGACAAAGTCGGACAAGACAAGTACGGATCCACTCTCGCTGGATGAAGTGGTGCTTGCCTGTTCGATGGGCAGCGAGGCTGCGGGAATACCATACCCACCGGAGGGCTGAATATAGCTGAGCTGATGTTCCGAATCCAGGAACCAATCCAGGACCGTGACGGAACCGGCTTCACCGTCATCAATATTGACCAGTAGGTCATCGCCGGTCTGCACGTACGTGAGGCGATCCGCAGTGATGTCATCGGTAAAAATCAACCAATCCGTACCACCACCTTCATTGATGATGGTGTCGTTCCCCGAACCGGCACGGTAGACATAAATATCGTTGCCGCTGCCGCCACTGAGCACATCGTCTCCGGCATCACCTCCGAGTTGATCATCACCGGCACCACCTAATTGGGTGTCGTTGCCCGATCCGCCATCCAGGTAATCGCTGCCATCTCCGGCAACCAGCCAGTCGTTGCCGCCAAGGCCGAACAGCTGATCGTCTCCTGCAAGTCCTTGCAGCAGATCATTACCGCTGGAACCGACGATCTGACTTCCGGTGGCCGCACCGGTCACCACCATGTCAAAGGTACTCTCATCAGGAACCGTCAGGAGATCATCGTCCCCGCCATCATCCGGTGGCACGGTGAACAGGGCATTGATCTGCGCAGCAGAGATACTACTCTCACCATCGGGTTGGATATAACTCAGCTGATTCTCTCCACCCTGGAACCAGTTGCTCACCGTGACCTGGGTTGCCGAGTTCTCGTCAACACGAATGATCAGGTCGTCTTCCGATTGGATGAAGCTCAGGCGATCACTGGTAATCCCGTCGTCAAAAATAAGCCAGTCCGTTCCCCCACCGGTATTGATGATGGTATCCGCCCCGGCCCCGGCCCGGTAGACATAGATGTCGTTATCGCTACCACCAACCAGGATATCATCACCGGCATCGCCTCCGAGTTGGTCGGCACCTGCGCCACCATTCTGCACGTCATTGCCTGCGCCGCCGTCCAGGTAGTCGTTTCCATCGCCACCATTCAACTCGTCATCACCGGCCAGTCCGAACAGTTGATCATCTCCTGCATAGGCATTGAGCTGATCCGCACCGCTCGTTCCGACGAGTTGCTCAGCAGCCGTCGTCCCTTCGACAACCGTATCAAAATCCCCTGCAGGGGGATCCTCGGTCAAGAGGGCCTCAATCTGGGCTGCGGAGATGCCATTGCCTCCGTATGGCTGGATATACTCAATGCGGTTGTCGGTATCGGTGAACCAGTTGAGCACGGTCACCTGATCATCCGTTCCATCGACATCGATCACCAGGTTGTCGTCAACCCGGCTGAAGACAAGCGTATCAAGGGTCAGGCCTGTATCAAAAAGCAACCAATCGGTCCCGCCACCACTGTTGTCGATGGTTTCAGCACCATAACCGGAACGGAAGACATACACATCGTTTCCGCTGCCGCCATACAACATGTCGTTGCCGGTTCCGCCATCGAGCTGATCGTCCCCTGAACCGCCAAGCAACCAGTCGTCACCGCCTTGGCCAAAGAGATAATCATTGCCTTCATACCCGCGTAGGGAATCGTTGCCGGACGTTCCAAGCAGCTGCTCACCATCCGAAGTTCCATAGAGTTGTTGATCAAACACGACCTCAGCCGGGATCTCGATGCCGTCGGCCTCAGGATTATCCGGCGGGAACATCCGATTGATCGTTGCCGCTGTGATGCCATTGGCTCCAGAGGGCTGGATGGCATAGAGCTGGTACTGCTGGCCCAGGAACCAGTTACCGATAACGACCTGGTGGTTTTCGTCGCCGTCAACCCGGACAATCAGGTCGTCATCCGATTTGATAAAGCTCAGGCGATCGGCAGTCAGATCGTCGGTAAACAGCAGCCAATCCGAACCGCCATCGCTGTTGTCGATCTGGTAGACGCCCGCATCGGAACGGTAGACATAGGTATCATTGCCCAAGCCGCCACGGAGAAAATTATCACCGCTTCCGCCATCGAGCTGGTCGTCGCCGTCTTCACCATACAGGCTGTCGTCTCCGGACCCACCTTCCAAATAATCATCGCCCGTGCCGCCAAGCAAGATGTCCTGGCCTTCGTCACCAAACAAGGCATCATCACCAGCATTACCGATTAATGAATCGTCGCCTTCAAGTCCCCATAAATTATTGGCGACATCATTACCGGTGATGATGTTATCAAGGGCATTTCCATTACCCCGGTATGCAGTTCCGGCAAGAGTAAGATTTTCAACGTTATCGGAAAGCAGGTACAGGGTGTCATAGCTGCGAATTTCCGTATCGACCCCTTGATTTGCCTCTTCTGTAATAGAGTCACCCTCCACATCCGTCAGGTAGGTGTCATTCCCGGAACCACCTATCATGGTGTCCACACCAGCGCCACCCTCAAGCCTGTTATCGCCGCTATTGCCCTCCAAATAATTATCCTGTTCATTACCAATGGCATCGACATTGGCTGAACCGGTGAGGATGGCGTTTTCAACATAGGTATCGAGCGTTATGCCAAGGGTACTCCTGATAGTGTCGTATCCTCCCCCTGCCAGCTCAACCACAACATCGCCTGCATCATCAACCTCGTAGATGTCATTGCCATCACCGCCTTCCATATGATCACTGCCTAGGCCGCCAATCAGGGTGTCATCTCCTCCCAAACCAAGAAGGATATTGTCGGCATCATTACCAGTGATGGTGTTACTCTGTAAATTACCGGTCCCTTGAATGATAGATCCACTTAAAACCAGATACTCAACAAAGTCGGACAATTCTGCCGAAGTTTCATAGCCACGGATCTCTGTATCCATGCCTTGGCTGGCAGTTTCTATAATAGAATCGCCTTCATCGGAGGTCAGATAGGTATCATCACCGGCCCCGCCCTCCAGGGTGTCGGCTCCAGAGCCGCCATCCAGTATATTATTGGCACTGTTACCAATTATGTGGTTACTCAACTCATTCCCTGTTCCGTTGATAACAGCCGTACCAGTCAGGACCAGGTTTTCTAGGTTCTCCCCAAGGGAATACGAAACGGAACTCTCAACAGTATCGGTTCCCTCATCGCTGTTTTCAACAAGGGTATCCTCCAGATTTTCCACTTCGTAGGTATCATTACCCAAACCGCCAGCCAGCAAATCTGTACCAAGACCGCCTATAAGTCTATCATCGCCGTCACCACCTCGAAGCTCATCGTTGCCATCAAGACCGCTCAGGGTATTATTTCCACTGTTGCCCTGCAGTAGGTTGCCTCCGGTATTGCCCGTGGCATTTATATCCGAGGTACCTGTTAGGGTAAGATTCTCAACATTATCGGCAAGTTCTGTACTGATGGAGCTTTCAACCAGGTCAACACCTTCATCAACCAGTTCGACGACTATGTCGTTTGCATTATCCACCACGTAGGTATCGTTGCCGGTTCCACCGATCATTTGATCGCTTCCAAGACCACCAATCAACGAGTCGTCACCCGCACCGCCGTACAGAATATCGTTGCCCGCCTGACCATCGAGTTGATTATTGTACTCGTTGCCCGTCAAAGTATTGGCAAGGTCGTTTCCCGTACCGATTAAGGCTTGAGCCCCGAGTAAGGAAAGGTTCTCTATATTGTCTGCAAGATTATAGTTAACGGTCGCGGTGACGGTATCACTCCCGTTGCCTGCATCTTCGATGAGAATGTCAGCCACATCATCCACAAGGTATTGGTCGTCACCCGCGCCACCGATTAGGGTATCCGCGCCAACACCACCGTCCAAGAGATCGTCACCAGCGTTACCGACCAAGGTGTCGGCACCGGCAAGACCATACAGGCTGTTGTTCTGGGAGTTTCCTTCAAGAGTGTTGTCCAGTTCGTTTCCTGTGCCGATAAGAGCTGTAGATTCTTCAGCCAGTTGCAGATTTTCGATGTTGGTCTCAAGGGTGTAGTTCAATGAAGCAATAACGAGGTCCTGGCCTTCATCAACCTGCTCGGTCAGGGTATCATCGGTGCTGTCAACTATATAGATGTCATCATCAAGGCCACCGACAAGGGTGTCTGTTCCAAGACCTCCGGTCAGCACATCATTACCGGCTCCGCCATACAGGGTGTCATTCCCATCCCCACCAAACAACTGGTCAGCACCAGCTTCACCATCAAGTGTATCATCGCCCTCATCGCCATAGAGGATGTCATGGTCGGCTCCGCCAAACAGTTGGTCGTTATCCTCATTGCCGTGGAGTGTATCATCGCCAGCTTCACCATAAAGGACATCAAGGCCGACACTACCAGAAAGCAGGTCAGCACCTTCCCCGCCAGAAAGAATATCGTCACCGCTATCTCCGGTGATGGTATCATCGCCGTCTCCGCCATATAGGGTGTCAATACCTGTCCCGCCATTTATGGTATCGTTGCCTGCCTCACCGTAAACGGTATCATCGCCGTCTCCAGCCAAAATGATGTCATTGCCCTCTCCGGCATACGCCATGTCGTTACCGGTTCCGAGATCCAACTGATCGTCCCCGCCACGGCTGTCAACGGTATCATCACCGGCCAAGGCATTGATGTTATCGCGGCCAGAGGTACCGGTGATGCTGTCTGCTTCTTCGGTAGCTGGAAGGTCGATGCCGACTGCGGCAATAACCTCAGCCACACTCATGATTTGTCCGTCGGAGAATTCGATGGTCTCAATTGGTGTGGTCGCAGCCAGGTTATCGTAATCCACTCCGTCGATATGCAATTCATCCCCTGGTTCACCACTGCTGATCATCAGGGAGCCAAGCGACAGGGAGATCGAACTTAGGTTAATCCCGCCTTGAAACACTATCTTGTTGTGGTCATCGCTAGTATCGACAATGTGCTTGAGTCCGCTGCCTCGAGATATGTAATAGGTGTCGTCCCCGGCCCCTCCTGCTAGGATATCGGACCCGGTTCCACCATAAAGGAAGTCATTGCCTTCTCCGCCGTAGAGAAAATCGTCACCAATGCCACCATAGAGGCGATCATCGCCATTATCACCGTACAGCGTGTCGTTACCATTGCCACCGACCAGGACATCGTTTCCACCTCCTCCGGAAAGCGTATCATTCCCAGTTAAGGAACTGATAGCACTTGAATTGGATTCATCCTCGCCAGCCAACCAATCATCGCCATCACCACCGTTGAGTTCATCATCACCAGCTTGGCCGTAGAGAGAATCCGCACCATCTCCGCCGTAAAGAGTGTCGTTGTCGTTGCCGCCATAAAGCCGGTCATCGTCTTCGTCACCGGAAAGGATATCTGCCCCATTACCGCCAACCAGGACATCGGAGCCTAAGCCGCCATAAATGGTATCGTTTCCTGTCAGAGAACTCACAACACCAGCATTGGATTCATCCTCGCCAGCCAGCCAGTCATCACCAGCGCCACCATGGAGTTCATCATCGCCAGCTTGACCGAACAGGTAGTCTGCATCATCTCCACCATCAAGGCAGTCATTACCTTCCCCACCTTGCAGCTGATCCTCACCGGCTCCACCATACAGTGCATCATCACCTGTCTGGCCAAAAAGAATGTCATTCCCGTCATCCCCAAATAGACGATCATCTCCTTCAGCGCCCTGTAATTGATCGTCTCCACTGCCGCCGTACAGGATATCGTTACCGGAGCCCGAGGAATCAATATTATCCCCCAAGAGCAAATCATTGCCGTCGCCGCCATCAAGGATGTCATCGCCCTCACCGCCAGTGAGGGTATCCTGTTCCGAGCCACCAAGCAGGGTATCCTTACCATATCCACCGGATAGAAAATCCCGGCCTGCACCACCGTCAAGCACATCATCGCCGGAAACGTTCTCGTCGAGATTGTTAAAGACCGAAACTGTGGAGCTGGTTAAGCCAATTGGAACTCCATTTTCATTGAAGGTTACAGAAAATGTGTAACTCTCGCCGATATCCAGAAAAGATCCGGAGAAGCCGCCATCACCATAAAGAACGTCATCCCCCTCTCCTCCTGTAAGGAAATCCTTGCCTGCCCCGCCGATCAGGAGATCGCTGCCATCCTCACCCGACAAAATATCCCTACCGATCACCCCAAAGAGAACGTCCTGATCGTCGCCGCCCAGCAAGGTGTCATCAGCGTACGAACCCAGCAGAAAATCATTACCAGTCCCCCCCTCTAAAAGGTCACCACTATATGCATCAGCACTTTGGGTATAATCCAATGCCCCCTGGAGCATATCGTTGCCGGAACCGCCGATGAGGTGGTCGGATCCATTGAGTCCGAAGAGACGGTCGTCACCTGCATCACCGTCGATGTACAGCGTCTCATCTGCGCCGACTTGGTTGGCGTAGAGGTTATGAAAATCCCATTCATCATCTTGAAAATGTTCTGTTAGTTGAATAAGTGCGAGGTAATCGTCACCATCATAAAAAGGTTCGCTATTATTGCTGGTTATACCAAGCGTATACATACCGGAACCTTCATAATAGAGGAGGTCTGAAGAGGTTGTACCGGTAAGGGAGTGGTCAAAACCATCAGAAGGGGCATCGTCCAGATTAATTCCAAAGTCACCATTGACGAAATCTTCAGGGGCACTTTGGTTACCAAATGTGACACAGGTTGTTCCATCGATGCTCAGGGTGGTGGACGTACCGAAGCTCAGTGTTAATTCTTGGTTGTTGAAATTGAGCACGTAGGTGCTGGTACCGGTAATTTGCGTAAATACCCCACCAATCACTTTGCCATTAACTTTGAGGATATTGCCACCATCATCGACTATGGTATCGTTGCCATCCCCAGTGTTAATGATGTACGTATCAACGCCAGCACCACCGGTCAGAGTGTCATCACCAGCTCCACCTATCAGGATATCTGCGCCATCATCACCAAAAATATTGTCGTTTTCACTGGTGCCGGTAATGGTGTCAGCACCACCTCCGCCACGGATCTCTGCAATATTTGTTACTGAAACCCCTGTTAGATCGATAGTATCGCTATCATCAGTGCCACTAATGGTATTGGTTCCCCCTCCACCATCAATATTTTCTATAGAGTCGCTGACAAGCAACTCGTGGACACGAATGGTATCATCTCCAGCACTTCCGAGGATAATGTCGGTATCTTCACCACCGATAAATTTATCATAGTCAGTGTCCTGGCCCTGGACATAAAAAGTGTCGTCTCCTGATCCTCCGATTAGGGTATCTTGCCCGAGGCCTCCTTCCAGGTAATCAGCCCCACCATACCCCTTCAAAGGTAAGCGATCACGGGGCACCGAATCTGCGGTGTTATCGGCCTGTTTACGTACAGATGTACGCTGCACAGACCGATGCCTTGCATCTCCGGCCCCCCATAATCGCTTACAAATTCAGGGGTAACCGATAATTATTGGGCTCACCCCATGATCGGTTACCTTCAAAGTATCATTTCCGTCCATACCGTACAGGTGATCAATTTCATCTTCACCTTCCAATAATTCTCCTTCAAGATTTCCAAAAAGATATTGACTATCGTCTTGAAAACTCATCATTCCGTTATCAACGGTACGAGAAATACCAAGGCGGTAATCAACAAAATCTATATCTGGATCAAAATTCGAGACAGTTTCGTTAGGATGGGCAATGTAATATAAAAATTTAGCTCGATCCTCGATGTATTTATCAGAATAGTATTCTTCATCAATATCTGAATATCCTGGTTGGTCTCCAGATATTGAAAAGCAAGACAGTTCATTTAGTGCAAAAATAACAGAATTGTCATTTTTTGAGTCGACAATTAACATTGAAACAGATTTGTCAGATAGTGATGTAACTGACAAGTTCGAAATACCATTATTGTTAACATATGCTGTCAGTTCTAACGCTAAATCGACAGGATCTTGCATTGTGTCCGCATGAGCCTGAAATATATCATTTACGATGACCAAGACTCTGGCATCAGACATGCATTCCATAAAAGATGAAAACAGATCAACTTCGTCGGTACATGTAATTGTTGAAAATAAATTGTATATGGCCAACGTAGATGTTAATTGAACAATACTGTGAGCTGGAAGTACAGATTTGTTATCTACAGATATAACGATTGGCTGAGAAATTGATAACCCTACCGAAGAAACAGCATCACCTGTCGCGACTATGTTGGAAATCGGTAAAATATCAGGAATATTTATCGCGCTATCTGGTGAGAGCGCAGAAGATATGGCCTCAAGAATATTTCCGCCAACACCAGTTACCCCAGGCGCATTATAAATATATGTTTCAGATATTTTTTCAGAATATTCAAGCGCCAAATTAGTTGCCAGAAAACCACCAAGCGAGTGCCCGCATACCGAGAAATCGGACCTGAGAGTACCATCGTCGATCCATTTCTGTACCTGTGCTGAAAGCGCTGCGTATTGACCCTGGAATTCACTCGTGCCAAGCAGGAGAATATCAATAACATCTGTTGCAATGTCATCAAGATCGCTCAACTCAGTTCCTCGAACTGCAACAACTTGCTCTCCAGATATATTTTCAAAAATGGTTACAGATAATCCTGTATTTTTTTGCCCCAGGTACTCATGCCCAAATTCATCAATGTATGTATAATCAACCATACCGTCATATCGAACTACAACATTCCAGGTATCGGCAAATACTTGTGACTGGGCAAGAGTCATACCTATATTTTTAAGTTTATCAATATCTGGTTTTCCAGTTTTTAGATCAGCATATGCAGCTAATGAAAGCTCAGAATATAAAAAATAATTATTGATACTCATTTTTTATCCCCTTCAGATTTAACGAAGATAGATTTTAAAAATTTATTAGTTCCGGCATCATTAGGGCAGGAATAGCTAGATCCATGCCAAAAACCTGGCAAATCTCCGCCTATGCGAACATAATAAATCAATTCACCTAACAATTTTTCATCAGTATTGCGAATTATTGAATAATGAGAACGAATGATCTTTGGGTTTTTTTCTCGCAAATATATTTCTTTCCAAGAAAATTTATAGTTAGATCCTAATGCTAGTTCTTTCATGCTTGGATGATAAAATTTAACCAGTCCCCATTTATCGAATTGATCTTCAGGCAATTTCTCCGTTTCGTAAATTTTTTCACCTCCATCCTGCGCACACATTTCCCTTACCCTGGCGTCCCAATACATTTTTTTTCCTGTGACCTGCCAGAATGGACCTCCGAACCATACCGAAAACAACATGACCCCAACGCCAATATAAAGTGATTTTTCAAATAAACCAGCTGGTTGCCATAGTCTACAAAGACGATAGATCACCCAGCCAAAAAACAGCCAAATAGCAATCAGCGCCAAAAGATATATCCCACTCATATGAAATTCCTCATATCTTACTTGCTCGAATCCATTTGATTTGACGAAAATCCTATTCCCCGTATCTGTATCTCCAATTATTTGCAAGAATTATTTCCTTACCATTTTATCTGTTTTTTTAACAAAATTGACACATTCCTTTCGTTGCAATGGCTTTAGAGGAATCCTTGCTCTGTGAGGATTAAGAAAAATTTATTCGTAACCGATCAGGGGAGACTAATTTTTCACTGGCGTCGTAAGCCAGCATTTGCTACGGTGCTGTTATGGAAACCACAGCGCCTATGTACAAAATTCGGGGTCGCCACCTCAACCAGCATGACCTAGCCGAAATCCGTGAGTTCGTTACCGACCATTGGGATACTGGTCGCACGGCGATCTCGAAAATTCTCTGCCAGCGGTGGCAGTGGCGGCAGCCAAACGGCCAGTTGAAGGATATGGCCTGCCGGAGCCTCCTGCTCACCTTGGAGAAAAAAGGCGAACTCATTTTGCCGCCTCGGATGAAGGAGACCTATCGTTTCCCTCGTCGGGCAGATCGCCGTACCTATGCAATTGACACCACGGAAATGGCTGGTCCTGTTTCCGCGTTTGGCTCTTTGACAATCAAGATGGTTCGCCAAAGCCCTGATGAGGGGGTATGGGATTACCTGATTGACCGCTATCATTATCTGGGCGCCCCCTGGATCGTCGGTTCGTCGCTGAAATATCTCGCCTACCTGGACGATCGCCTGGTTGCCTGTCTTGGTTGGGGCTCCGCTGCCTGGAAGATAGCCTCTCGCGATCAGTTGATCGGTTGGAACCATGAGCAGCGAGAGCGCAACCTGTCTCAAGTGGTGAACAACGTTCGTTTCCTTATCCTGCCTTGGGTCAACGTTCAGCACCTGGCATCTAAGGTGCTCGCCTTGAACATCCGCCAGTTGGAACGGGATTGGTTCGCCTTTTACCGGGAACCCATCTGTCTGCTGGAGACCTTTGTAGAGACCGGGCGTTTTAAGGGGACCTGTTACCGGGCCGCCAACTGGGCCAAGGTGGGAGAAACCACCGGTCGTGGTAAATATGACCGCCACTGCCAACGAAGCGAGCCGGTAAAGGCTGTCTTCCTCTACCCGTTGAACACACAATTCAGGGAGCTACTTCGTGGCTAAGGAATATACGCCCCTGGATCTCCAGATCAGCGATGCCGAGTTAGAGCGACTGCCACCTTCGGCTCTCCGCCTGATTATCCGCAAACTCCTGGAGCATATCGCCCGCCAAGATCAACGCATCAAAGAGCTGGAGACTGAAGTCAGCCAGCTCAAGGCCAGGCTTGACCAGAATTCGTCCAATTCTAATAAGCCGCCGTCAACAGATTCGCCCTACAAGGAAAATGCACCAAAAACCAACAAGGCAAAATCCGGTGGGCGTAAGGGGCACAAAGGACACCGTCAGCAACTCATACCGCCGACTAAAACAGAAATCGTGCACCCCGGTCGGTGCACCTGCGGTTGCCGGACGTTTACCGAGCTCCGTCCTTACCACACCCATCAGCATATTGAGCTGCCCGAAATAGCGATGACGGTCATCCATTTTATCCTTTATCGCGGCAAGTGCAGCAAATGCGGAAAAACGGGTAAAGGGCACACACCAAAAAGATTTCAAACCGGCTTTGGCCCCAGGCTCTGTGCACTGGTGGCCGAAATCGGCGGTATCGAAGGCAACAGCCGGCAGGCTATTCAGTCTTTTTGCTCCTCGGTCCTGGGTATCAGTATCAGCCTTGGAGCAATTCAGAATATTATCGACCGGGCCTCCAGCGCTATCCAGCCTCATTATGAGGCGATCGGCGAGAAAGCGCATGCCGCCAGGGTAAACCATGTTGACGAAACCCCATGGAAAAACAACGGCAAGCTCAACTGGCTCTGGGTAATGGCCAGTTCGGTGGTCGCCTATTTCATGGTCCACACCCATCGCTCCAAGGATGCTTTTGAATCCTTGGTCGGAGGCTGGGAAGGCATCCTGGTCAGTGACGGCTATCGATTGTACCAAAACTGGGTGCATGCCCGCCAAACCTGCCTGGCCCACCTGATCCGCCGGGCCAAGGGATTGGCCGAGCGCAAAGATCCGGAGCTTGTTCAATGTGGAACTTGGGCCCGAGATGAACTGCGCCGCCTCTGCAGGATGGCTAAGGATCCACCGACAAAAGCTGAGTGGCACGCATTTTACGCCCGGCTCAACCGGTTGATCGCGCTGTATATCGATTCCGACAGCGAAGCGGGGAAGCTTGTCCGCCATATCGACACGGAAATGGGCTCGCTTTTTACCTTCTTGCTTGAGGAGGGCGTTGACCCGACCAACAATTTCGGAGAACGGATGCTGCGCTATGCCGTGCTCTGGAGAAAACGCAGCCAGGGGACCAGCAGCGACAAAGGCAACCGCTGGGTGGAACGCATCGTTTCGCTCAGGCAAACCTGCCGCTTGCAGGGTAAGTCATCCTTTCACGTCCTCGTTGACGCGATGGATGCATTCTTCAAAGATCAACAACCTGACCTGGAGTGGATCAGGTCGGCGACTTGAGGGGTACCCCCTGATCGGTTACATTTATTCCCTTGGCGTTAGGATATATTGTGACATTTGGTTCAGTTAATTTGGGTCATTCGTCTCTTGGTTGAACTTACCAGATCAGATTATAGAGTCCAATTAAAGTATACCCTAACCTGACGTCAGGTTTTCGCCTTAATTCTGTCAGAATAGAATTGTATTTTTATTTTATTGACACTTTAGTGGCGAAGCCTTAGATTTCAACCTGACACTATAGATGCAGGAGGAGGTATGCGGGGACATAGGATTGGTTACATTCGAGTGAGTAGCTATGATCAGAATCCAGATCGACAACTGGAGGACGTATCAACAGACAAGGTCTTTATCGATAAAGCGTCAGGGAAAGACGTTCACCGGCCTAGACTTGAGGAGCTTTTATCTTTTGTGCGGGAAGGTGACACAGTCGTGGTGCACAGCATGGATCGCCTCGCTCGCAACCTGGATGACTTGCGTCGATTGGTCCAGAATCTGACCCAACGTGGAATTCGTATCGAATTCGTGAAAGAACACCTGGCGTTTACTGGCGAGGATTCGCCAATGGCAAATCTGATGTTATCCGTGATGGGGGCCTTTGCCGAATTTGAGCGGGCGCTTATTCGCGAAAGACAGCGTGAAGGAATAGCGTTGGCAAAACAGCGAGGTGCTTACAGGGGCCGGAAAAAGGTTCTAACTCCAAAACAATCAGAACAGATAAGGCAACGAGCGGCTGCAGGCGAGTCCAAAGCAAAATTGGCCCGTGAGTATGGGATTAGTCGCGAGACGGTTTATCAATACCTCAGAGACAACTAGCAGTATATTATATATAGGAGACAATCGTGCTGCTCGGTAGCTCAACAAAATACGGTGCCGGATTGAGGCTTGCTGGTGACCACACAGATCTTTGTGACCTCTACGAAACAATCCACTACTTTGTTCCCGAAAATGGGCTGATCCCTCCGCACCATGACGAATTTGTTTTGGGGTTGGCTTATGACGTTCGCCATGCGTACCAGGGGGACCGTGATACTCAGCTCATCAATAATCCGAACGGGAGCTCCATCTACTTCGCTGTCGACATCCTATGGCCTATTTTTTTGGTTCAAGTAGCTATGCTTCGAGCGATAGCAGCATACTTGCCGACAACGAGGTCTCATCAAGCAACCCTGTACAGGATTGAGGCGTGCATTGAAAGCGCTATGAACGCCATCGATGCCAATGTTTCACGCAAATGCTGCGACTGGCTCCATGATTTTTCTCCCCTTCCGGAAGGGTACCTGATGAGCTTTGTTTCCCAGCAGTCCAAGCTCTATGTTCTGGCCGCAACCACAGCTAAGTCTCGCCTTCGCAAACTGCCAGAAATCATCAGCGACATTTCACCTTACTCTCCTGCATACAAGGAGTATGAGACAGAATTGAGGACCATTGCGGAACAACAGAAGTGCAGCCCAGATGATCTCCATGATGATTCCGAATGGCCAAAATTCAAATGGTAACGACGGCACAGGGCTTCGGCGCCAATGAAATCGGGTCATAGCCCCTGCTAGTCTTCCTTGAAGACTGAAAGAGTCGATTTGAAAAAGTTGACACTTATCGCAATTTGCGGGTCATTGAGCCATTTAGGAGCATGGGCCGTTACGTGTAAAGGTTACATACGCCCATATAGCTCGTGCATAATCGGGATTTTCATAATGTTTTTCCATTTCAGACGGTTTTGGAGCACTCCTTCCCTCTTCAGACAGAATCTCCAGGTGGGAAGCAATGGCTTCTTGAGTATTGCTTAGAGCTTCATCAATGGTTTCTCCGGCTGAAAAGCATCCGGGAATATCGGGAACCGATACACCAAAACAAGAGCCCTGATCTTTATGTATTGCGACGGGATATTTCATTTTTCGGATTTTCCCTCCCTAATACGGTCTGCACTGCGGCGCTATCTTTTCATTCCCATCTGTCTTTCCTGGCACACTAAAAGTGGCAAAAGTCCACGGAATCTCCCTGTACATGGATTAAAGAAAACAGAACGATAGAAAAATGGTGCAATTTATTGAAAATATGGAAAATTTTAAACAACACCGAGAACTTTTATGACATCCCGTTAACGGGAAAAGTGGCAAAAGTCCCGTTGGCATATATAGGAGACTACTTTAACCCGGTTGCTCAACAAAATTCGGAACGAGAGTTAAGGCTTTCTCGCAATTCCTATGTCGCGTTACGTACCTTTATGTAAGATGACCCATACATTGCCAGGCCTTTGGCCCCGTGCAATCTTCCCTTGATAAATCGGTCATCATCAACCTTTAAACCTTCCGGACGCTCAACGGCGGATTGCAGGTTGATAAGCCCTTTCAATTTGCCTGCAAGCTTCCTGATTTCCTCGGCATAACGTTGATCCTGAACGCTTTCGTTTGTCTCGTAGGTTTGGGGTGTGTGCTCCGGATAACGGCATTGTTTTCCCCGGTCATCGCAATATGCTTCCGGTTGTTGATCAACCATCGCATTGAACATGTTTTTTGTGCGACGTAGCGTAAACCGCTGCACGGCCTTTTGCATTTTCTGCCGTTCTGCCTTATTTGCCACCAATTGTCCATTCGACCGTCGAATACGCTGCTCAAGACGTTCGAACAGCTTCAAGGAATCATCGTCGAGATTATCCGCGCCCAGTAGGTCGACAATTCGCAAAAGGTCTCGTACCCCTTTATTGATGGGAGTGGCGGTAAACATCACCATGACATCCGCCATATTTCCCAATAAACCACGCGTCCTGGAAGAGGTCGGATTGAGAAAATTATGGGCCTCGTCCACTGCAAGCGATTGGGCTCTTCGGACCGTCTTGAGGATCTCCTTATGCTTCTCCGATTTTTCGTAGCTGAGAATCCCATGTGAGAGGACGGACAAAGGCAACCCGCACTCGACGGCTTCTTTCTTCCAGGCGTCTTTGACAAAATTTGGCGGACAAACCAGGGCAGTTATATCCTTTCTCACTCTTCCAGTGCTCCAAATCCGATCCATAACCGAGCGCAACAAATGTGCGCCCATCCGGGTCTTTCCCGAACCGGTGGCATCGGCAACCAGTACACTCCCTACATTTTCAACCATCCAAAGAGCCTGGGCAATACCGGTTTTCTGAGATGGCCAGAGCTCATTGCCACTGCTGACACATTTGTTTTTTATGTACCGTTGTGCCCATTCTCCTTCAAGAAGCTCACCACAGGCACGACCTAAGGCATCCTCCCAGGACACCACCTGCATAAGTTGTTGAAGTAGATCAAGTAATTCCTGATTATAATCCTCACCCAACTCCCAGTAATTTTTTGCTATCTGTTCGACTTCGCGGTATCTCTTTGGCTCCTTTTGAGCATCGAATCGAACATTCGCCTCCAATTGCCTTTGAAACCCCATAAAAGAAAAATTACTGGAACCAAGGGTTGCCGCTGATTCAGCAAGAAAGATCTTGGCATGCAGTTTGTTTTTCTCATCGGGGATATACCTACTTACAATCCTGCCGTTCTCGATCATCTCTTTGAACAAGAGGATCTTGTTGCACAAACGCAATGAAATGCCCGCTTCCAGCCAATAATCGACGACATCTTGGGGGAAGTTCGATTTTTTCAGGCTGTATTCCTTGCGCCTGGCAGGACTCGGTTCAGTGCCGAAAAGAATGGAAATCGACTCGGGCTGTTCACTGTTCAAGCTAGCTACAAAATCGATCAGATAATCAAGAGAGGTAAAACCGGTGATGATGAGGGGAGAGGTACTTGCTCGAATATCGTTAAGAACAATGTCTTCAACCTTATTCTTAGCGAAATTTAATGGAAACCGCTGTTGTTCCGGCCAATCGGTAATTTTGCGGAGCTTGGCCGACCGAACCACTTGCGGTTCAAATAATCCTAATTGAGGCGTGAGTGGGGGCACAGGTACCTCCTTATAAGTTACCTGACCATCTTGCTTTGAAAAAGTTAATAGATGAGCAAATCAGACATCTACTTCTTCAAGGTCACCAACAACTGCTCCCTGGCCCTGGTTGCGGCAACATACCTCTCACAGCGGTCAAGAATATCGGCTTGGGTGATTGCATTCATGGGGTCCTTTGGATCTGCACATGCCAATGCTACCGCTTTGAACTCCAAGCCTTTTATGCGTTTTATTGTTCCCATGCGCACTCCTGGGACATCCATTCCAGGATCATCTTCGCGAGGTTTGAGTTGATGGGTATCTATACCCGCATCTCCCAGTGCTGAACGTATAAGTGGTTTGTACGGTGTCACACATATTTCGTACGTCGCATATCTGCCGTCTTTAAGTAGCCCTTCTACCCAAGCCACAATCGATTTTGCCTCTTCCTCAGGTGTTGCACACGGCACAAGTTGGGGCTCAGGTCCTTTGAAAACAGAATGATCACCCACAATCTGAACAGTTTCACCGTCAAGGTTATCAACTTCTATTCCTTGCAGAACTGCCTGGGCATATTTACGAATCTGTTCACTGGTGCGATAGTTGATTTTTAATCGCCTGGAACGACCACGCACCTCTATTCCTGCACGGCTCATGGGAAATTTGGCTCGATAAATCCTTTGATGGCCATCTCCTGCAAGACAGAGAGGATCTCCGCCCTCTTCTTCAATGGGACTCAAAGCTTTAATCAATCGAAGCGCCTCCAAGCTAAAATCTTGTGCTTCATCGACCAAGACGTGGGCATATTTTTCGAAATTTCCCTGCTCAATGGCCAGTCTTGCCTGATGTATCGCCCCTTCAAAAGTGAGTAGATTTCTTTTTTTTAGCCCCCTTTGAAAAGCACGAAAAACCGGCCATGCGGCTTTTCGTTGTTTTCGGCTAACCCGAGGCCTTCCGGTGCGAACTGTAGTTAAATAGGTATCCTCATCAGTAATACCATTGGCATCAACAACCTGCAGATACTCATTTTTCATTTCATCTTGAACGAATGGCAGCTCACCGATATTTGGATCTAAAAAAACATCATCCCAGATTTCATCGATATCAGATTGTTGAGCAATCTGCCCTTTCCATCCCGATCTCAAACAAATTGTTCGGGCCAGGGCATGCAAATTAGTCACCTCGATGCTCTCCGCAACATCAGGTCCAAGGCGCTGTATCTGTCCCTTCAAGGCTATTGAAAGATTTGTGGTAAACGTCGTCAACAAGACTTGTCCCGACTGCTTACTCTTTCGTAATTTTCTTGCCAAGTGGACAGCACGGTGCATAAGCGCAACGGTCTTACCAGTACCGGCTGAACCGGTGATACTCATTGGCCCTTTGGTCACCCATTCAACTAATTTTTTCTGGTATGGATGCAGGAAAATACGCCACTCTTCTAAAGAAGCCGCAAGGATATCCCGTAAATGTTCTTCACCATCAATGAGAACAAGATCGAAATTTGGTGCTCTATCAATCATGCGGAAATCGCCGCCACCTTCAAGAGATTCCGGCAAGGCGTCCGCAGTCATGCCTAACATTTCCTGTAATGCTTCATCAACCGTCATACCTGCAGCAATTCCATAGAGGATATCCCTGCAATCTGCCGGCAGGTAACGGGAGAGTGATTCCAACCCGTTATCGGTACGAATAGCTCGAACAGCTGGAATCAGCGGCTTAGGCACGCCAACATGAAAAAGTTCATCATCGGAAAGTTGATTTAACGGATAGGGATTACCTTCCTCTGCATTTGGCTCGTCATCTGTGGCACTCTGCACTTCTTCAAGATCAAAAACCTGAAATACTCCAGTTGCCTCATGCACTTCAAAACGTTTATTTCTGGCCCAATCATACGCTTTATCATGCATGTCGATATGCACTAGTAAAAAGGTCTCACCAACTTCGGGTGCAATAACAATCGCACGGTAACCACCAGGAAGATCTGCCCCTCGTACTTTTGGGTCGAGCATGGACTCCTTGAGCGAGTGCAGTCCAATAGCAGGATCAAAGGGATCAATCTGAAAAATATCGATCCACTCGGAAATTTTCTTCTGCACCTTAGCTGGCAGTTTATTAAAATTTTTCAGTACATTCCTGTGGACCATCAAATTTGCCATACCTATTCTCCCTGGGTACCCTGCCTCACAAGATCAGCCAACCAGTTTCCGCCCTTCACCTGTAAGTCATCTACAGTGACAACCTTCCACCCCAATTTTTGCCATTTCCCTGCAAAATCGACCTGATCGCCGGCAAGCACGGCGATTGGGATTTGTCCCTGGGGCCAAACAAATTCGGCAAAGGCGTCATCATCAATGTGCTCGTTAAAGTATTCCACCTCAGGCAAGGGAATATCTGCCGCCGCAAGAACCGTAACATAAGGGCGAAACATAGAGGTCGTCTCGTCCATGACGTGCTGCCACTCAGGAGGTAGTTCTGCTTCTGCAATGGGAATCTCTGGTGCCGTCGCGGCGTCGACTTCCGATACTGCCCAAAATCTAAAATTCCGGTTAAACTGAAAAAGATTGATGGATGCAAGAAAGCGACGCCACCGCTCCTGAAAATCGCTCCCGGTAACATCCTCTTCACGATCACCGATTCTCGCTAAGGTAACACATGCCCCTTGCCGTTTGATAAGGATGTCTTCCACTGCCATAAACGCGACAACATCCTTGGAGAGCCCCACCTTGTCGTTGTATACAAAGTCTCCATCTTCAACATGAGCAAGAGTTACCAGCCCTTCACCTTTGCGCCACGTCTCTAATGCCGGATGCAACTCCGAGTAAACGACCCTACGCTGTGAGAACAGCATGCCTAGAGGCCACGCCAAAATAAATTCGGTGAGGACCTTCCAGCCGGAAGCAATAGGTTGTCTGATAAAGGCCTTCAACTGCTCCATGCCGTTACGAACGATCAGCTTGGCATTGGGGACAACCATCCCCTTTGCCTTACTGGCAAATTGCTGCAGAACATCGGCAAGCTGAGGATGGCAGACCATACCATGTCCTGGTTGATCGCTGACCAAGTCTTCCCAGGTCACCCCCCAGACATGATACTTGCCACTCTCCACGATGGATCTCCGTTTGCGCATATCATCGGCCAATCTATTGTGCGGGTGACAATGAAATTCAAAACCATCAGCAAATAAAGCTACCGGATTGACATCGTCATCATCGCAGCTCAAAAGAAAGTCAGGTTGACTACACACGGAAACACCTTGGGCGGGACCAAGCGTTGGTTGCAATTCCAACTCCCATATCCGGTCTGAACCAGGCAGAGTAAAACGAAATCCCTTGCCGCCCTTAATAATTGTGGTTTCCCATTTTCCCTTCTCAGCATTAACAAAGGCTTGCAGGCTATCAACCACCTTTTTTTCCAGTACACTGCCAAAGAGTGCATCCGGCTTGATCAAATCAAGACTTGTTTGCCGTATCCGCCTCTCACCGGCATCGATCAAAAGCCGTAGCAGGGTAATCCCCCGATCGCGGCTGATTTGGTCGGCCTTATGCTGCAGATGATAGCTCCTGAGGCAACGGTAGCAACCATCGGTATCGTCAACTCCGTGTTGCAAGGGTAACCTGCGGCATTGGCAGGTCTCGAGCGCATTCAACGCCAGGCGCAGCACTTTCATTATGCCTTCCGCTTCAAGGCCGGTCGCGGTATTTTTCTCCTGAAAAAGCGTCTTTAAGTATCCGGTACCACCTGGCACTGCATCCATCAGAATAAGGTAATGTTTTTCCAGCCCCGTATGCGGATCCGGCAGCACCTGCGGGGCAATGACGAGATGAGCGGGATTTCCCTCAAATTTCAGCCGCAGGCCAAGATAGATGCAGGCAATGAGTGTATTGATATCCTCCATGTCGATAAGAGGCAGTAACAGCCTGATCGCCTCGGAGCGGAGCTGTCGATACAGGTACACCGATTCCCACTTAAACCGATTTCTTGCTTTTCCTTCCTGACGATCCTTTTCATACCTTTTGCGCCCGGGGCAACTACGCCGATGCGAGGTAACCATGTCATCCGGATTGGTATCAGGAGGTACCACAACCCCACAGTCTGCACAGACCAAAAAACCGACATCTGGGGCTTCATCCTGTACCCCAAACAGCACTCCGCCACCATTGCCCCAATAGCCGACATTCACATCACGACGAATCATGCTGGCTCGATATTCGATACCAAAGGGCAACTCATCGTTTCCGACAGCCCCCACCGGAGCCTCTGTCGTATGGTCAAAACAGGTAATAATTCTGTAGTGTTGCCTTTGCCGTTCATCGTTTCTATCACCTGAGAGACTCTCATAATGCTCCATAAACGAGAGTGCCTGCGATTGTGAAAACTCAAGAAACTGTTTCTGCTGTCCTTTATCGAGCTGACTCTCATTGTCTTCCGCACCATACCCGCACTGTGGACAATTGGGAGAGGCGCCTGGCGTATTCAACTCTTCAAGTTTGCGCATATGACCACAGTGTCCACAGATGCCCCAACTTTCGATAATTGACTGCTGCGCATATCCCAAGGCGATTTGCTGGATGGTGAACTGCCGGCTATGGGTATAGAAAACATTATTCGGAGCCAGTTCACGAAGTGCTGTGCCCGCCGGGCGAGTTAACTCGATAGGCTGCTGTGTCTGCTTACCCTTTCGATGTTTATTATAGATAGCTCCGTAAAAACGTACTCCACGCTCTGGAAAGGCGTAATTCGGGAGCAAGCCGTGATCAGTCAATATTTCCAGGGCCCCGGTGCGACTCAGGCTACTACTACGCCCTCCAATAAGCTTCAGTTCGTTCTCAATTTCCTTTCTAGCCTCGACTTCATCCTCTCCCAGCTCTTTGAGTTGATTCTTCAGTCGAGTTTTTGCGTTCTCCAGATCCCTCCTCATCCGCTCAAATTCGTTTACCGCCTTATGTATTCGCTGCAGAAGGAGTTCTGTTACCGTTTCCTGAAAAAACCGTTCTCTAGTGTCTTCCTGAACAACCACAGGGGAAAAGCGATGCAGGAATTGACTTCGCAACTCCTGTTCATTGACAGCCACCCACCGCATCATTTTCGGAATTACGCCATCAACTGCTGCCATGTCGTCAACCAACTGTTTCCCCGTCTTCGGCAGGAGGGGTAAAATTCCATCGCGAGTCGCCGCATCAAAACAAAAACCAAGGTATTGCCGGACCAAAACAGCAGAGGCATCCAGCCAGCACCCCGGTGGTTCAACCCGACCTTTGAGCATTTCCATTGGCCTGGCGTAAAAAAACAGGTCATGTGGCTGCTGATTCACAAATGAAACAATCAGTGCAGTGCCTGTGGATCGTCCAGCCCGACCTATTCGCTGCAGGTAACTAGCGGTGTTTGGAGGGACTGAACAGAGCAAGGTGGAGCTCAGATCGCCAATATCTATTCCCATTTCCAAGGTACTGGTACAGGTGAGGATATTGGGATCGTCCGCATGCTTCATCTCGGCAAAATCACGCTCCAGATCCAACCGCTCCTGGGTGGCGAGCAAACCAGTATGTTCATGAGCCACGACCCGTCTGAGCGCCCCTTTACGGTACCTGGTCTGGTAGTATTCCTGCCTGGCGGTGAAGGGTTCCTCTTTGTAGCGACCCTTCGCGGCAAAATAATCCATACTCGGACTCCCCTGCCACAGGACCGCCTCATGGAGAGGTCTGAATATTTTCTGCGTACTCTCATCACAGGCAAGGTACACACCCTTGGCATACAACCTGGCCGCAGCAGCGGAAATACCGTAATATTCCTTTGCTCCATCCTGATGCAACTTTCTGAGAAGGCCAGCCTCTGTTCCTGCATGCATAAAGACGTGGAGCAGATCCAGCAAAGACGACTCCGGCACCACGGGTTCAGCCAAAGCGCGGTACGACCAGACAACAGGCCATGAAGGCATACTGGAGCTTGTTGGCGCGAGAATAAATTCATGTCCGGCCTGACGCTGAGTGACCAGCAGTCGCGGACGATATCTCCCTGCCGGTGGATAGGTTTCCCGTCCCTCGACAGCCCGGCCAAACGGGTCTTTTCCCCAATAGCCTTGCCTGGCGTAGGACACTAGATAGGCATGATCAACAGCTCCCCGTTCCCGGTAACGATGCAGCAGGCCATATATCCAGAGGATGAACTTCCTTTCCTCCACATCGACAAGGTTCGGATCAATCCCAGGAATGCGATCGCGAATCAAGCGCACGGTTGCGGCAACCCGTTCCGGTTCCCAGCCCAGGCAGGAACTACCGGATAACTCAAGGGATCGACCATGGGTTTGCATCAGGCCAAATTCACTGGTCGCCTGCCAGGTCAGGCGACACTCGATCTCCTTTTGCAGCTGAGGAGGTACTGTTGCCCCACCAGAATCCCGAAACTGTTGATAGGCTTCATACTGTTGTAAATCAGGCGGTAAAAGCGCTTCAAGCGCCTTGCCGGGGCCGGGGAATCCCGGTTTAACCTGTGACCAGTAATCAAGGAGAGACTGACCGACCTTATTGAGCGGAAGCCCATCGGTACCAGCATCCTCAATGACATGCTGTAGAGCGGTGCGAAAGGTGAAGTGATAGGTTCTCGCGGTAAAAAAGCCTGCCCGATGTGATGCGTCCTGCACACTATCAGTAAAAGCGAGCAACTTAGGATCGTTGTTCAGCACCGAGCCAAACATTTCATCAATGGCGACACTCGACAAGGTCGCAGCCTGGCTACCGATGAACATCACCCCTATCTTGGAACCACATCGAGGACACCCCTGGTCGCCAATGACCTCACCGCTCTCCAATACCCGGGAGTGGTCACTCACCCTGACCCGAAATCGCTGGTTGCTCCCGGTCATCGGACAGGGGCCATCGCCTTTGCGGAGTATCAAGCTTGCCGGACAGAAAAAATCCTGCGTTTCCACTGTGCTAAGCTGCTGTGGTTGCTGTTGTTCAAGAAGAGAGTCCTGCTCGGTCCATGGGCTGATCACCCGAATATACTGACTCTTTTTTCCTTTAAAACCAAACCAGGCACGATAGATATCTGCGGGGTTATCTCCCAGTTGAATCCCCATGACACCGGTGGTTCGAATATTGGTATCCTCAGCCGGCTTGTGCAGGCCAATCCAGCCGGATTCACCGCATTCGCTGCAATGAAAAGCAGGCAGGCTACGCACCGTTTCCACCTGTTCATCTAACCAGGCAAAAAGCGGCACTGGTGACACCACCCGCCCCAGACGGCGAAGTTCACGAACCCACAGTTGAACCTGTCCCGGAACCAAGGGAAACGATTTACCGCTACGGAGTTCCCGGGCATGGCCGATCAAAGCGATAAAGGACGCCAAAAGCTGATGTCGGTCATCGCCCTTTGGATAGGCCTGGAAGGCAAGCTCACGCGTGCACACCTGTTCGACCAGCGTGTTCCATGGGAGTGGATCCTGCCTGTTTTTCTCGGCTCGGTGAAAGGTTTCAAGCACTACCCCGAACAACTTCTTGCTCTTCAGCCAGTCTCCCAGTTCAAGCAACCACTCACCATCAAAGCGGTCCTGCTCTTCTGCATCCCTGCCGGTCCTCGCCGCTGGTCCCCCCCAGTGAACAGCCAACCGCCGGGCATAACCAATGGCGTCCTCACCGTCTATGGGGCTGCAGTCAGCAGGATCAGGGAGGTCTATCTCCTCCAATACCGAATGAAGAATTTCCTCAACCTCGAGTCGATCTTCTCCAATAACCGCCTCGGGCGTGATTTCCTCTTCAAACAGGGTACCGGCAAAACGTGCCAGGCGATCCGTTGCCGTTTCTCGCGCGTCGGCAGTGCCGTCATCGGTCTCACCGCCTTTGGAATCGGCCGCCTGGTCGTCTAAGGTAGCACTGGTACCAACAACGCAGAGTCTTCCTTTGGGAATCGACAACCGCTCTTTCAAGCGGCGAATAAGACAGGCTACATCAGCCCCTTGCGCACCGTCATAGGTGTGCAGTTCATCAAGGACCAGGTACTGCAACACATTGGGCTCATTTAATCGCCAAAGTGGTTGATCCTGTGGCCGCATCAACAGAAAATCGAGCATCTTATAGTTGGTGAGCAGAATATCCGGCGGGTTGTTCTGCTGCTCGGCATGATTAGTGATTCCATGCCAGGTGTCCCCAATTTTTCCCATCTCGGCAAAGCCTGAACTATGCGCGGCCCCGGGTTCGGCCGGATCGAAGCGGCCGGTGTAATTTCCGACGCGAATGCCTGCCGTTTTGAGGAGATCGTTGGTCAGCACTGTTTCGGCAAAGCGTTTTTCCTGATCCGAGGCCAGAGCATTCATCGGATAGAGCACGATTGCCTTGATACCCTGTTGCCCAGCCTTTCTGGCACGGAGACAATGGTCCAACAAAGGATAAAGAAAGCATTCGGTCTTACCCGAGCCGGTGCCAGTGGTAACGATGGTCGGCTGGGGTGCGGAGTCCTTACTTGAAAGACGTCGCCAGGCGAGATACTGATGCTGGAAAGGACGAAAGGGGATGGAAATATCAAAAGGAAGGATGCTTTTATCGGAAGCGGGGCGAAAGGGTCTGCGTAGCTGGATCCACGGTCCCTTGAACAGACCGCCCTCAGGATCTTCGATGAAGCGGGCAAAAGCCTTGTCGACCTGCTGGTCCCGGAAAGCAAAGGTCGATTGCAGGTAGAACAGCACCTGTTTTTGAATGTTATTGGCAATATGGGCGGGCAGCATCGTTTAGTTTCCAGTTTCGGGTTTCCAATTTCCAAAGGAGGTGGATGCCGGATCGCACTAGAAACTCGACAGACACCATTACCACTCCTGCAGCTGTTTTTTGCACTCCTTGAGCGGCAGCCGTTGATTGAATTCCATGAGGCGCAACAGCGCTTCTTTGGCCCTAGCAGGTGCAACCAGCCCAGAGGAAATCATTTCGTCAAGCACCCAAAGAATGCCGTGTACTGAAATCTCCCGCTCAGTGGCGATGCGCCGCAAAGCACCATCACCGGTGAGCAACGTGGCATCCAATTTTTCTGCAAGATAGATACAGGAGCAATCGGCTAGGGACAGGGCCGGAAAGGTTGCAAACAGCCCTCCAACCTCACCAAGTTCGGCTGGTGTAAATTGCTGCTTGGTCAACAGGCGTGTCTCCAGATAGCGGCTCAGTTCATCAATATTATCTTCCAGCACCTCACTGAGCACCAGGTCCGTCACCTGGAAGTCATACTCCAGTTGAAAAAGGACTCCAAAAGGCCCAGCTTGAGCAGATCAATGAGGATATTGGATCGTTGACCAGAAATATCATGAAACGATCAGGACCTCCCGCTCGAACGCACCCAGCGACACCCCCAGTAATTCTGCTCCCTTGCTGTAGCTGATCACCTGCTCGGCAGCCGCATGTAGGACCAGTTGTTTGAAACGATTGGCCTTCTCTTTGCCGGAATACTCCCCTGGTTCCTTTTGGCGCCAGCCGTTTTTGCTGACAAAAATATTGAAAGAGCGATAACTCGCATCGTCGATTATTCCCAGGATATGGGCACGGGCCATGATCGCCTGCATGGAGATACCACAGATCCCTTTGAGCTTCTTCAACTCCCACTGGGTGACCCGTTTGCGCACCCCTCCCCCGAACTCTTCCCGAATAATTTTTTCAGGGAGCAGCAAGGCGCCGGCAAAGGCGTGGCAGAGTTTTTCATGGTCGCTGTCACCACAGTCGGAAAAATCGAGCAGCAGATGGGCCAGTTCGTGGGCAATGGTGAAACGTTTGCGCACACAATCCCCATGCTTGCCAACGGCAATAACCGGAATATTCAACCCCGCCGCATAACCGGAAAGACCGGAAAAATTGTCATCACCATCGACCTCATATATTTTAAAGCCATGGTCTTCCAGCAATTCGGTGAGTTGGGTAATGGGTGCCTCGCCCAAATTCCATTGACGACGGATCTCCAGAGCAGCCTGTTCAATATCCTCATGGGTTCGGATGCTTTTGCGCTCGATAGGGATGTCCGCCTCATGACTAAGATTGAGTACCTTCTCAATCTCGAGATATTTTTGCAAAAAATCCAGAGTCTGATAGGTGATACGCTCCTTTTCCTTTACCCGGAGACTTGCCTTTTTGCGAAAGCTCAAGCCATCGATCACCACCTGGCTGGGACGAAAAAAATAATCGACACGCACGCCAAGCGCCTTGGCCATGGCAATCAACACCTCGCTGCCGGGCATGGCCTTTCCCTTTTCGTACTTACTAATTGCCTGCTTGCTGACCAGGGCGCCGGTGGCCTGACTCAGGGCTTCCAGACTCATCCCGGCCATCTTACGGGCAGAAAGCAATCGTTTGCTGAATTCCTGTTCCATATCACGCTCCTCCTGGTTGACATTTTGAATGTATTTTTAGAATTCGTCAACCAAAAGAACAGCTAAAAAACAGTTTCAGGTTGTCAGTTTCAAGTAAAACGGGCCACTCCTCTTCTTGAAACTAGCAACTGAAAACTTGAAACTGTTTATACGCCTGAGCATACTCCTCTTCCCGGTCCACGCCGGTAAAGGGCGGATAAAAGATTTTGCTCACAGTTCTTTGGCCATTATCAACCGGCCAGGTCACGGTGAGCGGCGAGCTGCCGTCCCAATTATCCAGAGCGGTACGGAATTCCTTGGCCCCTTGGTTTTTGCGTTTGGTGTTGGGGATGTGGCGCCCCCTGGCATCATACTCGTCTACCAATTCGTAGCTGCGCAGCACCGGAAATTGGACCCGATAGATGGTGATCAGTTCCTCCAGGGTCAGCCCTAGGGCCAGAGCGACCAGGACATCGATCTCCAGAAGCGCCTGCCGCCTGGCAAAATCCGAACGTAGCGGGGTTTTCCAGTCCCATTGATCCCGATTGAGTTGGTTCCAGGGATGTTCAACCTCGTGGCAGAGGCGAGGATCAGTAGAGGACCAGGAGTCGGCGTGCAAATCTGATGATGCCACATCACACCATAAGTCAGCATAGTCCTGGCTCAGGCAAACCAAACGCAGCGCCCTGGCAACCAAAGGAACCTGGTAGCTCGTTCCGCTAAAAAAAGGCAGGATATTGGTGGTCGCAACATTGACATGCCCTTTGCCAATCAGTTTCACCAAGGCATCCGTGGGCAAGGCAATGCTTGCGCTAAAATAGCTGATCAACTGGGCATTGGTGGTGAAACAAATCGCAAACACTGTGTTCACATGGGTTGCTCCCTGGGGAATAACCGTGCTCATCAATGTTCGCTCCATTGAAGTACTGGCCATTTCCCTATTTACATATCGGTAGCGGCCGGTAATGGGCATGGGTAAACGCAGCATCTCCTCCTCAGTGGGAATGCCTTGCTGGATCTCAACCTTCTCCACAATCTGCCGGTACTCGAATGTTGATTCCGCATTCGGGTCACGGGCAAGCAGGATGAGTGCCTTGGACACGGGGCCTTCCAGTTTGCTGAAAAAGGCAAAATTACGGCCGGTGCGACAACCCGGTTGGGATCTGTCCACCGCATAAATGCGAAGGGGTTCACCAAGCAGCCGTTCCCATTGCTCCCGATCGCCGGGATTGATGAGGGTAAAGGGACTGTCGACCACCTTGGGCCATTCGGCAATGGCCTCATAAAAAGCATTGCGGCTGCCCTGGGGATTGCCGGGCCGGTACACTGCTCGCGGCAGATAATTTTCCGGAATCTCTGTCAGGTCAATATCATCGTAGGCATTGTTGTGGGTGCAGGCCTCGCGGCAACTCTTGTTGAACGGAGTGGCGACAAAGAAATGAGGCCCCGAGAGGACCCATTCCTCGGCGTTCACAGGCTGGAATGACGGGTTATCCTGTCGAGTCGTAATGCCATCACGTTGGGCATGGACCTCATTAAACATTTGCGTAGCAAAATAGTTCCCATTCAGATCTTTGAGACGTTGCGGAGCCTTCACGATCTTGCGGAGGACAGCAAGAATTTCTCGACTGTGCACCTGCGGCAGACGGGCCTCAATGGCAGGGGTACCACTCTCCTCCAGCAGTTCGGCAAAAAGAGACAACTCATCTTCAGTGATGGTCACGACCCGATTGCAATGGGGTTTGAGATTCCAATTGCCGTCTTCATCCTTAATTCCTGGCACCGGTGCATGGAGATCGCTATGATTCAGGCAGCCACCTACAGTTCGCGGATGAAAAAGGTTGGCAATATGATGAAAGCGAACCTCCTTGCCGCTGCCGGCAAAGATATTGACGCTGTAGCTTGTATGATGGTCAACGTCGGAGAACAATTGTTTTTCGTTGATATGTTGGTAATGTGCCAGTAACCGGGGATAATAAGCAGCCCGGAACTTGCCCCCATTGGAATCATCATAGGGGCCTTCGGGGTGGAGCAGACCACAAATACCGAAAGGTGAGAGTATTTCCCAAATACGGGCGATAAAATTTTTGTAGAGGTTGGTTCTTATCCCTTCAAGATCTGGATAGAGCTGTTTGCTTCCTAAGTAGATTGAAGAGCCCAAACTTTTGGTGAACTCAGAGCAATAATAATCTCGGGCTTCATTCGCAGCTAAAATGTCACGACGTCTTTTATTAAATTCAGCGCTTTTGACCTCTCGCACTCCAAGAAGAGGATCAATTGTTGATAAAGCTGCCGCATCAGCCCAGTCTGTACCAACCCAGGGTGGGTTACCTAAAACTAAGTCAAACCCATAATAGCTACACTGCTCCCCCAGCACTTCCGGAAAGACCAGCTCCCAGTGGTGAAAATGGAGTGTATCAGCCAGGCTTTGACTTGTCCCCAACCAGGGCAAGGTCTCGGCGAGGGTTTCTGTGTCCGGTACTGTACTCCCTGCCGCCTTGATCAACAGGGCTACATCAAAGCCAAGTTGCGCGGAAAGTAAGGAACAGGCCTCAGGCAGAGGCAAGGTTTTCCCCAGCAGCAACTTGGCTGCGGCAAGAAAGCTCCTGCGGGGCGGTAGTTCGTCGATTTTTTCCAAGGGCCAGAACCAGAGTCCACACCAGCAGTCCATCAACAACTTGATGCGCTGAAAACTACCGCTGCTTGCCTCCAGGGTTTCTCGGATCTGTTCCTGCTCATCCAGGGAAGGGCCTTGACGAAGCGCGGCCTCAGAGTTAGCGAGTTCCGGCCAGACCGTGGCGGTACAGGCTGTCTGCTCAAGGGCAAGGTTCCGCTCGTTGGTATACCTGTGCCAGTGCTCATCGATCAGCGTGCAGACGTCCAGGGCCTCCTCCAGCTCGGGTTGGGTCCACCTGGTTTTAACCTGTTTTTTCTGCCACTCCTTGGCCTGCTCGCACTCCCCCGGCCAAAAACCGCGCATCAACTGATCCCGAGCAGCGGATGCCATCTCCTCATCAAAAACCAGGAAATGATAGATTTCATCCTTCCCTCGAACTTCGCCTGGCTTGAGCTTGCGCGGCACTTGAGCATTCTGACCAAAATGGAGCCCCTTGGCGAGTTGGGTGGTGGTCCAGACCGCACGACCGGCTCCGATCAACGAGTTACCACAGCGCAAACGCAGGCCGAACCAGGGGGTAGAACCAGGGTGCGTTTCCGACTGTAAGCCGCCGGATACAAGCAAGGTCTCATCAAGTTGGGTATCGCTTAAATCATCCCCAGCCTCAAGAGAAACAGCCCGCTCCAGTTTATGAATCGAGCCCAACCAGAGCGACAGTGCTCCCAGCTCCACCGCCGTCTCATTGAGGTCCACTCCATAGACATTGCGCGTGGCGATATAATGTTTCACCCGCCGCCATTCATCAAGGTAACGGCCCGGGTCGATTGACTGGCCAAGCTGCTTCTGCTTTCGCTCCAGATAATGATTGGCAAGCTGACCGGTGGCCTCATTTAAAAAGGCACCGCTGCCCATGGCCGGTTCACAGATTTTCAGCTCAAGGATTCCATCCGCATCTTCCGGACCAACGTCCATGAGCAGTTCGCGCAGCGCCTCTTCCACCAGACATTTGGTCAGCACCTCCGGGGTGTAGTAGGAGGCGGACTGCTCCCGGTCAATACCAGAGAGGTGAAGGATAAAACTTCCCTGAGGGTAAATACGCGGGCGTCCATCTCTAAGTCGCTCCACCTCATCCTTTTTAAACTCCTCGACCCGCTCCTTGGGGACAAACCATGAAGGTGTTTTCTTCTCTTTCAGGTCTTTGCCGGCCGGCTTCACCTGAATCAGGTCTGTATCGGCAAACATCCCTTTGTAGGAGAGCAAGCCCTCGTAAACCGCGCCTAACTGGTTGATCCCCAGCTCAGCATAGTTAACCCGACCGATGGATTTGCTTTTCTCATCTTGCGACAGGGACAACCTGCAGATGACCTGTTGGAGGCAGTGGTTGGTAAGACGGGCATTATCAAGCAGCGGAGTCGATTTTGGGTCAAACAGGGTCGCGGTCAATGGTTGCACCGAAAAGGTGCGCTGCAGCTTTGCACCCAGGAAAAAATTCGTCTCACTTGCCTTGGAGATGGGGTTGAATCCTTGGTGAATGATGGCAAACAGTTTACGCAGGTGGTTATGAAAATAGGTCCCCTCCTCCGTTGCCGGGGTAAGCGGTACCTGTTCAAGATCGCGTAGGGCTTCAAGGCTGTAGCCCAGACGATAGATGTCGTCGGTGATCGGCAGGATGTCGAGCTCCCCTCCCCGCGCCTCGGCGTAAAAGCAGAAGAGAAGTCGGTAGACATAGACCAGGGCCTCATGACGGAGTTCCTCGGCAGTAATCTCCATTTTTTTGCCGGGGATGATTTCGTCTTTGAGCACACGTCGGGTATAGGAAAGTTTACGCTGCCTCCGGTCGTTCACCCATTCATTAACCAGAATCTCGATGGCCTCACGAACGGCAAACTGCAACTGGTCGGTGACGCCATGGGCAAAACGGTGGCTCTGTTCCTCCAGCCGGTCATGCAGGACTTCATCGGTTTCACCGTCCGGGCAGAGGGTTTCGGCGGCAAGAAAAGCAGCAATGTGGTCAAAGGTGGCGCGTTCCTTGCGGGCAAAGGCATCGTCAAGATCAAAAGAGAGGTAACGCCCCTGGCTGTAGGTATGCCGATCAAGCAAAAGGAGGCTGCTTCCTGCAAGCAACATAATCCAACGGGGGGCCTCCTCCTCGGTGAAAAGACGGCCTATAGCCTTACCCCACTCCCCATTAAATTTATTTACTTCGGTTGTCGTGAATTGGTCGGGCAGGATCTCGGCTTCAAGAGGGTCTTCCAAGGCCATACCGTCTCGCAGACTGGCACTAGGCAAACAGAACGGTGTTTCACAAAACACCAGCCAAGGTTTGTTATATCGGTTCAACCGCCCCAGCACAGGTACATGACTCGTCCCTCCGACAACTGGAAGAGCCAGCGGTGTCAAATCGGTATAGCCAAGAGCAAAGAGTAGATGATCATGCCAACCGGAAATGGAATCGGCAGCATACCTGTCTTGTAAAGTGAGGATATCAACTGCTGCGGCCTTGGCTCGAAAATACCGGTCTGCCAAAGCCTGTACTTTCCTTGGCGTTGCATTGCTGCCAAGAACTTTCCATCCTTTTACCAGCTCTTTGACATCACTTTGGAAAGTGGAATCAAGGTAATGTGAACTGTAATACTCACCAACATTCTGTATACAGGTATCAAGAGGCATGGCTAAGGGCAGTTTGTAGTTCTGAGTTTCGAATTTCCAGTGAATTGAGCAGGTCGTTGAGTACCAGCCCCCGAACCGAGAATCCTCTGTTTTTGATCAGTATTATTGAGGACATGCCCCGAACCATGCTTCTCAAATCTTTACGTAGAGGGAAGGTCTAAAAATTGAACCGTTCATTTACCACCAATCACAAGCAATAGTTGGGTCGAGGGTTCGCGTGAGGCGGTCAAGTGGGTGTCTCGCCAATTCTGGCTTCGATCCTTGAGGTATTCATCCATTTCGGTAATCGTCCGGCGGAATCGTTTTCCTCGGTTTGAGTTTTCGCCTACCTGGGCAATCTGCTCTTCGAGTAACTCACGACGTCGTTCAGACCAGGCTCTTAAACGCCTCTCCTCTTTGAGTAACAGGGGGCGCAATTCCTCTTCGCGCTTGGTCAGCAACATTTTCATACGCCCGATGCTTTCGTTGATCGCACTATGAATAAGGAGTTGCGCCGCCGGCAAATCGGGTTCTGCTCCAGTATTGACCAATTGCTCAAAGTTGGCCCGTTCAAGTACCTCTTTCAGACCTTGGTGGGAAATTCTGCCCCCTTCTTTAACTGAAATACCATGGGCATCGATGATAAGGGGGGTACCGGCCACTGAACTCACCTGGCCGATACAACAGAAACAGAGCTCACCAGGTTCGAAGTTGTTGCTGATGATATAGGGCGCTTCTCCACGTCGTACCTGCATGACCAGCCGCTGGGTGATCCATTGCATGATAGGATGAGTTTCACTGCACAGCAGTTCCTTGGCCCAATATCCCGAGGTATTCCTGGCTGCAGCAATGGCTTTATCAACCTGATGAGGATCATCGGTCAACCAGAATTCGCCGTTTTCAGGCCAGGCTTCTGTTGGAATAGCTGTTGCCCCAGAAATGACCTCGTTCCCATTGCCGGCAGCACTCAATCTCCGCCGAAGTTCTTTATCGGCGGTGACTTTGAACAGGGGGCCGTGCATCTCCGGCTGTTTACCCGTGAGAAATTCATACCCCAGAGTAAAAAAATCACGATCCGAATACAGCCTGATGCGCTGCTCGCCCACGGTTGGTTGCGCTAAATCTATTTTCGGTGAAAACTCTCCTTGCGATACTTCAGTATCAAGCAGAAATCCAAGGTAGTCTTCATGTCCTGCCTGGCTGCCTGATCGCAAAATATCTTCCATGGTTTGCGCTTCGTTCCCATTTGATTGTGGTACGAAATCAAAAACACCGACATTCGCCTCGACAAGACCATTAGTGGCAATGTACTCCTCTTCGGCCTGAGCATCATAGAGTTGCAGTACACTTTCACCGGATTGTCGCAAACGGTTGATCTCCTCAACCTTGGCAACAAGACGTTCGAAAATTGTTCCATCTCCCTGGAGTATCCCCTGACTGGTTTGCACCATGAGATAGCGTAGTTCCGGGGGCTTTTTCTGTCCCAGCCGATCAATACGGCCATTTCGCTGAACCAAGGTAATGATAGACCAAGGCAAATCGTAATGAATGATATGATGACATTCGTGGTGTAGATTGATTCCCTCGGAAGCGACATCAGTGGCGAGCAACATCCGTACAGGAGAGGATCCTGTGGCGAATGCTTCAACCGTTTTCATAAGATGGACATCCGGTGTTGAGCCACGAAGGGTTGCCAAGACCTGTTCAGGCTGGCGCTCGAAGGCTTCACTGTAGGTAAAACCAAAGTCCTTTGCTAAGGCGGCGGCCAGAACTTTTTGCGTGCGAGGCGACTCGGTGAAAACAAGCACCCGAGGACTGTCCGACTTCGCGGTCCATCCAAGGGCTTCAAGTTGTTTTTTCAGGAGCTGATAGCGAGACGACTGGGCAATACTGATTCGGCCCAAGGAGGAGCGAAGCGTTGTGAGATATTGCGTTTCCTCTTCTAATTCTGCGGTGATTTCTTGCTGAAGTTCTGTCAGACGTTTGTCCACAGTTTCCAGGCAGGCCTCAGGGCTCGAAAGAAAGAGTTTATAGAGAACGTACTGTACCATGGCATGATGGGTCCAGCTTTTCCCCTTGGGCCGAGACATCTCTTCTTCTGTCAGCTCTTTTGCCTTTCGACGAAGATCAGCAAGGATTCTATACACCGCCTCTTCTTCCTGTGTGGCACAAATGGTGGTCTGATCAAGAGGAATGACCTTTCGTGCAGTGAGTAAGTCACCAGCATCTTCACGCACATCCTCCTTAAAGCGCATGACATAAAAATCTTTGATGTCATCCGCGCTGTATTCCTTGTATTGCGGGTCGGGAATCACGGAAGGATCAAGCAATGAGATGAGTCGGCCAAAGGTCTCACGTTTGCCGTTGTGGGGTGTTGCGGTGGTCAACAAAATGGAGTCAGCCCGGCGTGAAAGCTGCCTGGCAAGGCGATAACTGAGATTACGCTCTGGAACACTCGCCCCGGCAACATTATGCGCTTCATCAATGACGACCACGTCCCAACGGGTCTGCTTGAGGAAATGCTCATAGCGTCCGACATTTTTCAGGGTATCGATACTGACGATTACCCGGTGGTAGACTTCAAATGGATTTTTATTAGCGGGGATCCGCAAACGAAGATTGGCAATACCGGCCGAGTCAAGACGGACTAGTGGTAGGTTAAACCTATTCCACAATTCGGCTTGGAACTGCGTCAGCATTGATTTTTTAGCCAGCACCAGAATTCGTTTTGCCCGACCACGTCGCATGAGTTCTGTGAGAATCATGCCGACCTGAATGGTTTTACCCAATCCAACTGCATCAGCCAGAAGCAGGCGAGGCCGCAACTGCCTGAGGGCACGGGCAACAACCTCCTCCTGAAATTTCATAGCCTTGAAAACGCCTAGCCCCTTGAGATCTGGCTTGACGCCGGTAGCCGGCATCTGCCTCAATTGGGCGCCAAGAAATAGTTTGGAAAGTTTGTATCCTTTGGAGTCATCTTTGATCAGTTGGATTTGGGTGGGATCTACAGGAGTGATATCGTCAAGTTGGGTAAGAAAGACTGCTTCGTGACCACGGACAAGATCGTCAATCCCAACACAGTGAACCGCGTGCTCAAGCTCCGACACTCCCATCTTACCACTTTGTTTGTGCTCAGTGATTTCAACACGGGTAATGAGCCATTCCGCATCCCTGCAAATTATTTTTTGCCCTGGGGTAAGGACGGTCTTTGTAGAACCTTTCTGAATTTTATCTGTGCATTGTTGCTGAGCGGGGGAGGAAGGTTTGCTTTCCGGTAGGGGGCCTACAGCATCGAATGCAAGACAGAGATCAGTTTTTCCAGCAAATTTTAGGCAGGAATTAACAACTTCAACATCATCATCAAATCCAATCAATGAGTTAAAATCTTTCTCCTGATCGTTGCTTGAAATGAAATAGGCGATCATCGCCTTACACCAAGGACGGGCCAGCTCAGAAATTGATGACCATTCGTGACTGACCTGGTCAAAAACATGGACGATGGCAGCAGCCAACTCAATATTAACCTTTCCTGTTTGTTGGTGAGCAGCTTGAGCATTCGCCAGATGTTGGTGGGCCTGCAGAAGTAAATCGGAAAGAGAAATATTTTTCGTTTCTTTAAGAGATTGGAAGAGTCGTGCGGCTAAGGCATTACTCAGTCCGGTAGGTTGGAAGAGGTTGCTCATACGTCATTATCCGCTTAGATCGACTAGATAAATCTCCACGCAAATCATAGCCGGAGAATGGCTTTGAATTAATCCGATTGCGAGAAATTGGTTAAAAAATGGAAAGCTTATTCAGAAGAAAAGAGTACCACTCCCGTATAAAGGAGTAATTATTCATTAAAACCACATTGCTCTAATTATTGCCAAGCATTCTACTGTACCGAAATGAAATTATGGCAATTTTTCGAGAATGAGCAGGGTTTAATCATCGACCTAGATTGTCAATTGCCCCTATCGCATTCAGCTTATGATCATCGAGAAAATGGGTATACTTCATGGTCTGGCTGATGTTTTTATGGCCCATGATTTCGGCAACAGTTCGAATATCGACTCCATGCATGATCAGATAGCTCGCTGCCGAATGACGTAATCCGTATAGGGTAAAATCCGTAATGCCTGCATACCTGCAAGCATTATCAAATGAACGGCGGAAATATCGATGAGGTTGATCACGACCTTCTTGACCGGACGGTAGGAACACACAGCCATTTTCACCCTTCCCTGCTGCTTGCATCGCCTCAAACATCTTGCGTATAGTTCTCGTCATGGGAACGCGTCTAGGGTCCGTTTTGGTCTCTGTGAGATCAATCATTCCCTGTTCAAGTAGAACCTGGTCCCAACGCAGCCCGGCGCCTTCCGAAGGCCGCATGGCTGTGTGTAATAGAAGAAGTACGTAGCAGTAGAGTTTTTCGGATTTTGAGATGCAACAGTAGTCGAGCAGAGTGTCGATCTGTTTTGGGGTGAGCAAGGAGAGTCTGTTTTTGGGGGCGGAGGGGCGGCGTACTTCGGCACCAGGATCATTGACATCCAGTCCCCACTCCACCCTAGCCATCCGGTACATGCAGGTGAGAAAGGACATATCCTGGATGACTGAGCTTGGGCCTACCTGCTGGAGGCGATAGTCACGGTAGGAGGCAATGTCCTTTGAAGTAATAGTTTGTAAGGATTTGCCTTCAAAGTAGTGGATGAGCCGGCCACCGATTTCCTGATCGAGCCGTTGGGTGTTGCGCTTTTTTCTCGGTGCCACCGCCATGGTGTATTTTTCCACCGCCTCATTAAACCGCATGTCGTTGGCAGGCAGTTCACCTGGAAGTGGTTCACCAGCACGAAGTAAGGCTTCCGTTTCTTCAGCCCAAAAAAGTGCCTTTGCCTTACTGTCGAAAGTCGCGCTTTCCCTTCTCCCTTTTACATAGACCGAAGCCCGATAGCTGATGCCGTATTTTGTTTTCCAAGTCTGTATCGTTGCCATGAATTTTTTTGTGTAATTTTTTGTGTAATTTTTCCAAAACACACGACGACAAACAACGATATACAACGATTAAAACTGAGCGCAACCTCAAATTAATTTGAATAAAATCGGTACATTAAGAAGGGAAACCGGCTGAAAGCATTGAAAATACAGGATTACGCACAAAAAAAGGGGTTAGACGCTCTAAAAAGCATCTAACCCCTTGATATTACTGGTCGGAACGAGAGGATTTGAACCTCCGGCCCCCTGAACCCCATTCAGGTGCGCTACCAGGCTGCGCTACGTTCCGAAAAATGTGCGGCAGTATATAGCACTAATGGCCTATATCTGTCAACTCATTTTAACTCTTTAAAATCCTTCCTTGGTCGAGTTTGACTAAAATACTTCGTAGTTCCTGCTTCACCTGCTGCAATATGTCGGCTGGCGGTTGTTTTTCAAGTGGCACGGAGCTCGCCCCCTGGCGAGACAAAGATGATTGCTGCCCCTCTTTCAGGAACCTTTTTGCACCGGAAATCGTATATCCCTGGTGATGAAGCAAGTCCTTAATGGATAACAGGGCCTCAATGTCTTTGCGGCGATACAAACGCTGTTTGGATTTGCCCCGATGAGGCCTGAGCAGGGAAAACTCCGATTCCCAGTATCTGAGCACATGGCTTTCCACGCCCACGAGTTCACTCACCTCGCCGATGCGGAAATAGACCTTGTTAGGAATCTTGGAAAAATCCGGAGCCATCGATTCTCCTCACCGCATGCCCCTGCCCTATAAATTAAAGTTCCTTGGGCTATCCTCTCGATGATTCTGGCAATTACTCATCGGTATTGAGCCGCTCGCGCAGACGTTTGCTGGGGCGAAAAGAAACCATCTGGCGCTTGGTAATGGTCATGGACTCGCCGGTGCGGGGGTTACGACCACGCCGCGGAGATTTGTCTCGCACGGTGAGGGTTCCGAACTGGACCAGTTTAATGGACTCACCGGCGACCATGGTATTTTTCATGGTTGCGAAAACCGTGTCCACAATCTCAGCGGCGTTGCGCTGGGATACGCCCAACTTTTCGTTGACGGAAATGGCTAATTCTTTGCGAGTTACATTCTTTTTCTTCATACTTCGGATCCTTCGCGATAACGGGCATTAAAATCTGCCATTAATGATTTCACAATTTTTTGGTGGACTTTGTCGACGGTCTGGTCGTCAAGGGTCGCCGTGGCGGAGCGATAGGTCAGGCCAAGGGCAACGCTCTTATGGCCTGCCTCAATAGGTTTGCCACGATATACATCAAAGATCTCGGCGGATTCAAGATATTTCTGCGACTGCCGACGAATGGCCACAAGCAGGTCACCAGCGGGCAATTCATCCGGGACGACCAGGCTGATATCCCGCTTAACAGTGGGATATTTGGGCAGCGAACGGAACTGCTTCGGTGTCCGTTTCAGGTCTAGGAGTTGCTCAAGATCGATTTCCAAGAAGTAAACCGGCTGCTTGATGTCAAAGCCCTTCAGGGTTTCCGGGTGGACAGCTCCTAAAGAGCCGATAACGATATTCTGCGGGCAGAGGATCACCGCCTGTTGCGGATCGCAGTAGGGCTGTACACGCTCCGCCAAATACTGGAACATACTGCCGTCCTCCCCTTCATCAACCCGAAGGACCTGAAGCATGTTTGCGGCCAGACCTTTGATATCAAAGAAGTCGCCTTTCTGGGCAGAAAAATGAAGCGGCTCGGAATGGGGATACCGCTGGCCACTAAGTACGGCACAAAGATACATCCGTTCGACCGGCAGGACGCCTTCTTCCTCCTGGATGAAGGTTTTGCCGATTTCAAACAGTCGGATGTCGTTTTGCTGAAAATTGATATTACGACGAATGTTCTCCAGCAATCCGGGCAGGAGCATGGAGCGCATCACCGCCTGCTCCTCGGTCAGAGGATTGAGGAGACGAGTCAGCTTGCGCCGGGAATCGGAATCCGTCAGACGACAAAAGTTAAGATGGGCCTCGCTGACAAAACTGTAGTTGATGGCCTCGGAAAAGCCCTGCGCGGTGAGCAACGCGGCAGTCTCCTGGCGCAGTGTCCGCAGTTGGTCGCGCTGCGGATAATCCATACGGATAAAGGGCTGCGAGGTGGGGATTTCGTTGTACCCGACCAGACGGGCAACTTCCTCGACCAGATCGATCTCCCGCTCGATATCGATGCGGAAACTGGGCACCTGGACTTCCAACGTTCCCTCATCCAGCGGACGAACGGTGAACTCGATGCTTTCAAGATAGGCGCCGACCTGCTCACGGGTCAGCGTCATCCCCAACAGACGGCACACGCGTTCAACACGCAGCTGCAGGGTAATCAACTCTTTTTGACCGGGATAGACGTCCAGTCCATCGGCATCGGGCTGCGCACCGGCATACTCGACCATGAGGTTGACCGCCCGCTCCAGGGCCTTGTCGGCCAGGTTGGGATCGACGCCGCGTTCAAAACGATAGGAGGCCTCGGACGGGATACCGAGTTTACGTGCTGTACGGCGGATGGAAACCGGATTGAAGCAGGCCGACTCGAGAAGAATGGTGGTGCTCTTTTCGGTGATTTCAGTGTCAAGCCCGCCCATAACACCGGCAAGGGCAACAGGGCGCTGTCCGTCACAGATCAACAGCATATCCGCATCAAGTTTACGCGTATTGTTGTCCAGGGTGACGAGTTCGACCTCATCGCTGCTGGGGCAACGAACCACGATTTTTTTGCCTGCCAAGGTATCGAAATCAAAGGCGTGCAGTGGCTGGCCCGATTCGAGCATCACGTAGTTGGTGATATCGACTATATTGTTGATCGGCCGCATGCCGACAGCACTGAGTCGCTGCTGCATCCATTCGGGTGATGGCCCGATCTTGACATTGGTCAGTTTTCGCGCTGTATACCGGGGACAGAGCTCGGCATCATCGATAACAACCTCATAATCGACCTTCGTGCCGCTGAGGGGGGTGACGGATTCGACCAGCGGCTTGAGCGGCCCTCCGGCAAAACTGGCAACTTCGCGGGCAATACCACGAACACTGGCACAATCGGGGCGGTTGGGGGTGAGATCGACCTCGATAACCACATCGCGCATGGTCAAGGCATCGATCAGCGGCTGGCCCGCAGTGAGCGCGTCGTCGAGATCCATGATGCCGCCGTGATCGTTGTCGATGCCAAGTTCGCGGGATGAACAGAGCATGCCCATGGAGACGACGCCGCGAACCTTGGATTTCTTGATCTTTGTCCCGTCGGGCAGCTTAACTCCGGGTTTGGCCAGCGCGGTTACCATGCCGGCGCGAACATTGGGGGCTCCGCAGACGATCTGCACGCTTTCCTCGCCGGTGTCAACGGTACAAATGGTCAGTTTGTCCGCATCCGGGTGCTTGCTCACCTCGGTGACCCGGGCGGTGACGATCGGGGCGAGATCAACGAACAATTCTTCGACGCTGTCGACCTCAAGACCAAGCATGGTCAGGCGGTCGGCGATCTGGGCCGGAGTCAACCCTTGGGTGGATACGAACTGATTTAGCCAGCTGAGTGTGAATTTCATGACGGTTTATCCTGCAACATCGTTATCGTAAAGAAAACCGAGGGGGGAATCCCCACTGAACGATTCAATTTGTTGACGGCCGAAAGCGAAAAAACCACACCGGGAGTATTCATGTTCCGGTGTGGTTTTACCTCGTTTGGCCGTCAATGCACCTGCCACTCTGTTCAAGAAGGCGACGGTGATGGGCAAATATTTAAAACTGGGAAAGGAACCGGAGATCGTTCTCGTAATACAAACGAATATCGTCGATGCCATACTTGAGCATGGCAATCCGCTCAACTCCAAGGCCGAAGGCGAAGCCGGAATAGACATCCGGATCATAGCCGACCATTTTCAGTACTTCGGGATCGATCAACCCAGAGCCGAGGATCTCCAGCCATCCGGTCCGTTTGCAGACCCTGCATCCGCTCCCGCCACAGATAACGCAGGCGATGTCCACCTCGGCGCTTGGCTCGGTGAACGGGAAAAAGCTGGGTCGGAACCGAAGGGCCAACTCGCGTTCAAACATCTTGTGGGTGAAGGCGGTCAGTACTCCCTTAAGATCGGCAAAGGAGACGTCCTTGTCGACGAGAAAGCCTTCAACCTGATGAAACATCGGCGTGTGGGTGATGTCGGAATCGCAACGATAGACCTTGCCTGGTGCGATGTAGCGCAACGGAGGATCGTGCTTTTCCATGATCCTGGCCTGCATCGGCGAGGTGTGCGTCCGCAGCAGGATCGAATCCGTGACATAGAAGGTATCATGCATGTCACGTGCAGGATGGTGCGGCGGAATGTTGAGCGCCTCAAAGTTGTAGTAATCGGTCTCAACATCGGGCCCTTCGGCCACTGCAAAGCCCAAGCCTTCAAAGATCGAGCAGATCTCCTCCATAACCTGGGTTACGGGATGCAGTTTACCAAAGGGGAGATAGCGACCAGGCAGGCTGTAGTCGGTGGCGCCGGCACCGGCGTTTGCTGGGGAAGCGCCCAACTGCGCCTTGATCTCCTCAAAGCGCTGTTCAACAGCCTGCTTGATATCATTAGCCAGTTGGCCAAGCCGGGGGCGATCTTCGGCGCTCACCGATTTCAGCTGCCGCATGACGCCGGTCAGCATGCCCCCCTTTCGCCCGAGGAATTTGATCCGAAAGTCTTCAAGGCCAGCTGCATCCTTGACGGCTTCCAGAGCCTCGCCAGCTACTTGCTTGAGCCGAAGCAGCTCATTTTCCATAGGACAGTCCGTGAATGGATCAGGAAGCCAGTCCGGAAGCTTTCACCACTGCAGTGAAGGCATTGGGATCGACGATTGCCAGGTTGGAGAGCACTTTACGATCAAGTTCGATCGAATTCTTACCCATACCATTGATAAGGCGGCTGTAATTGACGCCATTTTGCTTGGCGGCTGCGCTGATACGGGCAATCCACAGTGCGCGGAATTCCCGTTTTTTGACGCGACGATCACGATAGGCGAAGCACAGGGCACGATCAACGGCTTCGGCTGCGGTTCTGAACAAACGATGTTTGCCGCCACGATACCCTTTGGCCAGACTCAACACTTTATTTCTTCTGCGGCGTGCTTTAAAACCGCGAGTTACACGAGGCATTGTATTCTCCGTTCAAACTAAACTCATAAAACCGACCGCTGAACCTGCAGCGATACGGCAGTATCTGTTCCGGACCTCATTGCCGGACCTCACACCATTACATGTACGGAAGCATTCTCCGTACTGCTTTGACATCAACCTCGGCAATCAGTGCGGATTTACGCAGACCGCGTTTGCGCTTGGTTGATTTCTTGGTCAGGATATGTGAGGAAAACGCCTTGTTGCGGCGAATCCGACCGGCGCCGGTCGATCTGAACCGTTTGGCTGCGCCTCTGTTGGTTTTCATTTTCGGCATGGTATACGCTCCTTACATCTCTGCCGGCCGTACAACCAGCCGGAACACGTTAGATAATAATCAATGATTGTCACTTCCGTAAAAAAACCTGAAATAACGCTCCTCGCTCACGAGTCACACCATCATTTGTGTGGCTTCCCGATTTTAGAGGACCGAGGAGGCTATCACTCGTGTATTTCAGGCCTTCGGTCCAACGAACATGACGAGCTGCCGCCCTTCCATCTTTGGTTCCTGAATAATCACACAATCTTCGCGAAGTGTGTCTGCAATCTTATTCAGGGCATCCAAGCCGATGGTCTGGGCATAGATAATTTCCCGACCACGGAAGCGCATGGTTACTTTGACCTTGTTTTTTTCCGCGAGAAACTCCTTGATTTTCCGGATCTTGAAGTTGAGGTCATGTTCCTCGGTCTTCGGCCGGAATTTTATCTCACGGGTCTCAATAACGGTTTGTTTCTTTTTCGCTTCCTGCTGCTTTTTCTTCAACTCATAGCGGAACTTGTCGTAGTTCATGATACGACATACCGGCGGGTCCGCCTTATCGGAGACCTCCACCAGATCGAGCCCCTGCTCATGAGCGATTTCAAGTGCAGCCTTAACGCTTAAAATTCCACGCTGTGTCCCATCAGAATCAACGAGCCGAATTTCTCGGTAATCGATATCCTCGTTGATTTTTATTTTCAGTTCCTGCTGGGGGGAAGGTTTTCTGCCGCCTCGTTTTTTAATGTTCGTTCCTCCAGTTATAGTTGCACTGAATCAGGCATCACGCCGGCGACACTCATCAATAACGAGATCAACAAACGCCTCCGGGGTCATGGCCGGTAAATTTTTTCCATCCTTCTGCCGCACTGTCACGGTCCCCTCTTCCTTCTCACGCTCACCGACGATGAGCATATAGGGGACCTTCATTACCTGCGCTTCTCTGATCTTGTAGTTGAGCTTTTCGTTGCGCAGGTCTTTTTCAATCCGTACGCCAGCAGCTCGCAGCTTTGCATAGACCTGCTCGCAATATTCGGCCTGGTCGTCGGTAATGTTCATGATTCGAGCCTGCTCCGGCGCCAACCACAGGGGAAATGCACCGGCATAATGCTCAATCAGTACACCGATAAAACGCTCCAGGGAACCCATCAGCGCCCGATGGATCATGATGGGCTGATGCTCGGCACCGTCCACACCGGTGTATCCCATTTCAAAGCGCTCGGGCAGGTTGAAATCGACCTGGATGGTGGAACATTGCCAGGAGCGCCCCAGCTGATCCTTAATCTTGATATCGATCTTCGGCCCGTAGAATACGCCTTCGCCGGGATCGATTTCATAGGCCAGCCCTTTTTTCTCCAGGGCCTGCTTCAAAGCCTGGGTTGCCAGGTCCCAGTGTTCGTCCGATCCGACGTATTTTTCCGGTCGGGTCGAGAGGTATACATCGTACTGATCGAAGCCGAAGGTCTTCAGGATGTGCAGGTTCAGATCAATGATGTTGAAGATTTCATCTTCCAGCTGATCCGGCCGACAGAAAATATGGGCATCATCCTGGGTAAACCCGCGAACCCGCATCAAACCGTGCAGGGCGCCGGTTCGTTCGTAGCGGTAGACCGTTCCCAACTCGCACCAGCGAATGGGAAATTCGCGGTAACTGTGTTTTTCCGCCTTGTAGACTCCGATGTGAAAAGGGCAGTTCATCGGCTTGAGCTGGTACATCACCTCGTCGATCTCCATGGCGGAGTACATATTCTCCCCATAGAAATCGAGGTGGCCGGAAGTCTTCCACAGATCCTGGCGGGCAATGTGCGGCGTGTACAACAGTTGATAGCCGTTTTTGTAATGCTCGTCCTTCCAGTAGTCCTCAAGCAGTCGACGCAACAAAGCCCCGCGCGGTTGCCATAAAATCAACCCGGGGCCAATCTGATCCTGAATGGTAAACAGCCCCAGCTGTTTGCCCAGTTTTCGGTGATCGCGTTTGCGCGCCTCTTCAAGCCGATCAAGGTACTGTTTGAGCTCTTTCTTGTCGGCAAAGGCCGTTCCATAGATGCGGGTCAGCATTGGACGTTTCTCGTCACCGCGCCAATATGATCCGGCAACACGTAACAGCTTGAACACCTTGATCCAGGAAGCATCGGGCACATGCGGTCCGCGGCAAAGATCAACGAAGTTGCCATGGGTGTAGAAACTGACGGTATCCACGTCCATCTCTTTGAGCAGCTCAAGCTTGTACACCTCGCCCAGCTCCTCAAAAAACTTGATGGCATCCTCGCGGCTCACCTCCCGCCGCTCAAAGGGAATCCGAGATTCGGCGAGTTCGGCCATCTTGGCCTCGATCTCGTCAAACTCCTCCGGAGAGAAGGCCTTTTCCCGATCGAAGTCGTAGTAAAATCCATCTTCGATCGCCGGACCAATGGCCACCTTCACCTTGTCGCCATGCAACTCCTTGACGGCCAGCGCCATGAGGTGGGCCGTTGAATGGCGAAGGATCTCGAGACCTGCCTCGGAGTACACGGACACAGGTTCAATGACGGCATCCTGCTCAAGCGGGGTCGACAGGTCCAGCAATCGGCCACAGCACTGAACGGCTACGGTTTGTTTACGTTGCTTCCCCGAGACCAACCCTTTTAGGGCCTCCGCCACGGTCACACCCTGCGGAAATGCCTTACTTTCACCGTCTTGGACGGCCACTTGAATTTCTGCCATCGTGCCTGTAAAAAGGAAAGGCTAACGAGCAGAGAACTCTGCATCCTAGCCTTTGTAAAAAAATTGGTAGGCGCGGACGGGGTCGAACCGACGACATCTACCACGTCAAGGTAGCGCTCTCCCACTGAGCTACGCGCCTACAGCATTCATTTGTCGATTTGGAAGTGTCTTTATACAGCAAGCTGCTAAAGACCGCAAGTCAAATACCAGCAAACATAGAGACTGTCAATATAAATTAATTGCCCCTGTTCGCAGGCCCCCGTCGCCTGCGCCCTCTTCCCCTGAATGTTTTCTCTTGTAATCCCGATCTTTTTTGTCATTTATATCCTCTGCCAGTCATTTTCCATAACGCAACTTCAGCATCTATTTTTTGTTGATCCCTGAGCCAACCGACTCTATGATCAAAGCAGCATCCCCCCTGACGATTATGGCAGGCAACCATTTTCCCCCAATGGAAAGTTATTCTCGAACGCAGTCATTTCTTTGGGGCCCCTGTTTTTCAACACGTTTATTTTTATTGGCGCGCCACGCTTGAGGATTATTTATTGCTCCGCCAGCATGCGCAACAACGCCCACTCTAAACCTATTGAGCCCGCATGACCCGAGCACTGGACAGAACACTCCAGAACATTCTGACTTCTGCTGATCTTCCCACCCTGCCCGTGGTGGCCTCCCAGGTGTTGGAGTTGACCGCACGCGATGAGGTTCCCCTGATCGAGGTCATCAACCTCATCAGCCGGGACATCGCCCTGTCTTCGAAAATTCTCAAGGTTGCCAACTCCGCTTTCTATAATTTTCCCCAACAGATCGGTTCGGTCCAACAGGCTGTTTCCCTTTTGGGCATCAATGCCGTACGCAGCCTGGTGCTCAGTTTCTCCTTTCTTTCCATGGGCCGGGAAAAGGAATATCGACTCTTCGATTTTGACGCATTCTGGGAACGAGCCCTGGTCGCCGCCTCTGCCGCCCGCCTGATCGCGCAACAGGCGACCGAAGTCGATCCTGAAGAAGTCTTTACTCTTGCCTTGCTGCAGGACATCGGCCAGCTCGTCTTCGCCCTCACCCTGCCAGTCCGTTATGACCAGTTGCTCCAGCACCTGCAGGAGAACAGCGCACTTTGCGAAATCGAACTGGAAGAAGAATACCTCGGTCTGAGCCACCCCTTGTCAGGAGCCGAGGTCGCCCGAGCCTGGGGACTCCCCGACGCCATTGTGTCGACCATCCGCCATCACCACGAGCCGCTCCGTTATGAGGGCGATAATCGACATCAGGCAGTGGCCATCAAGATTGTCTCTCTCTCCAATTTGGTGGCGCAGATATATGCTTCCCCGAGGCCTATCGAGACGCGCCAGGAATTTGAACAGAAGGCGCGACAACTTTTGGGTCTGGAGCAGCCAGTTGTTACAGCCATCCTGCGACGGGTGAAACGGGAGATCGAACAGGCGGCGGGTTATTTCGGGGTCGCGGTCAAACCGATACGGCCGGTGGCGGAGATTCTTCAGGAGGCCAATATCCGCCTCAGCCTGCTGCACCTGAGCTATGAGGAGATGCACCGGGAACTGCAGCAATCCAAGGAGGCCCTGCAATCCCTTCGCCAGCAACTTGCGGAACGCAAACAGGTACTCGAGCGGTTGGCCAATCTCGACGGCCTGACCGAAGTGCACAACCACCGCTCCTTTCAGTCTTTTCTCCGTACCGAGCTCATCCGCTCCAGCCGGAACAGACGGCCGATCTCCCTCTTGCTGGCCGATATCGATCACTTTAAACAGTTCAACGATTGCCACGGACATCTCAGCGGCGACTTCATTCTCAAGGAACTCTGCCGGGTGATCGGTGCCATTTTACGCAAATACGATCTCTTGGCCCGTTACGGAGGCGAGGAATTTGTCGTTGTGCTTCCCGAAGCCACGGTTGAGGCGGCTGCCGTGGTGGCGGAAAAGATACGCCTTGCCGTGGCCCAACACGATTTTTTCGATGGCAACCACCACTACCGGGTGACGCTCAGCATCGGCACGACAACCGCCTTCCCCGCGGAGGCGCCCCTGGGCCAAAACGAGTTCATCGAGCAGGTGGACCAGGCCCTGTACGAGGCCAAAAAACGCGGTCGCAACCAGGTCGCCGCCTTTCACAGTCAATCGCGCTGCAAATGGCTGCCGCTTTAAACAAACGCTGAAAAACCCCTTTCGCCACACACAGCCATCAGAGCAGTTTCTCAACCTCGTTGCGCTCTCCCTCCGAGTAGGGATACTCCCAGGAATTTCTTATTTTTTGTTTCACTCCCCTCTGCTCCTCTGTAGTATATTCACTCGGTCGCTTTTTTTGTTGCGGACAACACAACCAAGGCAAACCGGGTTTGCCGAGGAGCGGAACATGGACGTCAGTATTGTCGGTGCCAGCGGTGGTTGCGGCCGGGAGATCGTGACCCAGATCGTCCAGCAGCGCCTGCTTGAAAGCCGGGAGATTCTGCAGCTGGTGGGCAGCAACCCCAACTCCCGCAGACCGCACCTGCTTCACGGTTTTCGCGCCGACCTTCAGGATGCCTATGCGGAAATCATTCCCGAGCTCAACGTCACCGATGAACCGGCTGCAATTATCGGTGATGTGGTCGTTATTACCGGCGGCCAGACCTTTTCCACCACGCCCGGGGAAATCGGCAGGGCCTCCCGCGACATCCTCGCCCGGGCCAACGCCCCCGTCTTTGAGCGGTTTGCCCGTGCCCTGGCCCAACATCGCAGCAGCTTTCCGCCGGTGGTGATCATCGTCACCAATCCAGTCGAATTGGGGGTGGCCATCTTTTCCCGCTATCTGCCGCGAACCCATGTCATCGGCATGGGCGCCTACTCCGATTCGGCCCGTTTCCGCTGGGAGATCGCCTCGGACCTGGGCATCCGCAGGCAACGGGTGCGCGGCTACATGCTGGGCGAGCACGGCAACGGCATGGTGCCCATCTGGAGCTCGGTCAAGGTCCAAGGCATGACCGAGAGGGAGTGGCAACGGATTCAGCCCCAGCTTCGCCGCGGCCTGACCACCGAAGACTACCACGAGTCCCTCCTCGCCCATCAACACAAGATGATTGAGCTGATCAGCAGCGACCATCGCAACGGGGCGGTTCGCGCCCTGCAGTACGTACGGGACCTGCCGCCCGACCTGCGGGTGCCACTCAAACCCTTTGCCATTCACTATACCGATGCCAAGACCCAGACCGCGACTGCAGCCGCCACGGTGGAACTGGTCAAGGCCGTGCTTGAAGGGCGCCGGGTCGAAATTTCAGCCCAATACATGCACCAGGGAGAAAACGGTCTGCACGGCCCCTGCGGCGGACGTATTCTCCTTGCCGGCAATGTGCTGCAGGTGATGCCTGATCGGGAATCCATGACCGCAACCGAACGGGAGTTGGTCAAACGCTCGGCAAGCGACATTGCAGCCAAGATCGATCAGTGGTGGCAACCGGAAACCAACAATGGGGGGAGCGCGCAATGCCATCTATCCTAAAGGAGCATGAATCTTCAGCGAACGAAGAACCCAGACTCTGGCTGCTGGTGCTCACCACCCGTGACCATCCCGGCGACACGGCCGCCATTGCCTCGATATTCTCCGGCCGCGGAATCCAGATCGACTCCTTTATCGGCTTTGGCTCCATGGGGACCGAAGACGACAGCCACGAAGGACGGATCATGCTCACCTTTTACGCCTACAGCGAACGATGTCAGCATCTCTGCCGAATCCTCGAAAGTCTGGAGGCGGTGATTGCCGTTCGCTGCTGCCCGCAGGATGCGGCTGTCAACGAACTGCGGCTCAAGGCGCAAAGCATAAAAATGCTGCTGGGCACCATGGAAGAGAAGAGGCAGGTTATGAATACTCTGGAAAGGTATCTCAACAAATAAAGCGTTTTATCTTGAAAACAGGAATCGTTCTTTGTTAATGATCTCGATTATCATCACCCCGTTCCCTCAAAAAACCGTGGATCAACAATCAACACAAAGGAGGTCTGTTGTGAAGAAATCCTATCTGGCCGCAGCATTAGTGCTGACCCTTGCCACCCCTTTCATCGCTCACACCACCGAGGGGGAGGCCCCCCTGCTCAAGGATGCCCAGGCCGAGTTCCAACCCATTCCGGACAAGGCTCCAGCCATCAAGGACAACCCCGCCACGGCGGAAAAAGTCGAGCTGGGCAAGATGCTCTATTTCGACCCCCGGCTCTCCAAGAGCGGACTGATCAGTTGCAACACCTGTCATAACGTCGGCATGGGAGGTGCCGACTATCAACCGACCTCCACCGGCCACGGCTGGAAACAGGGCCCGCGCAATGCCCCCACAGTCCTCAACTCCGTCTTTAACCTGGCCCAGTTCTGGGACGGACGCGCCAAGGATCTCGCCGAGCAGGCCAAGGGACCGGTCCAGGCCGGTGTCGAAATGAACAACACCCCGGAAAATGTGGTCAAAACCCTCAACAGCATGCCGGAATATGTGGCGCTTTTTAAGCAATCCTTCCCCGGCGAGGCCGATCCGGTGAGCTTCGACAACATGGCCCGGGCGATCGAAGTCTTTGAAGCCACCCTCATCACCCCCGATTCCAAGTTCGACACCTTCCTCAAGGGCAATACCCAGGCCCTGAACGCCGAGGAGAAGGAGGGGCTCAAGCTGTTCATGGAGCACGGCTGCGTCTCCTGCCATGGCGGAGTCAACATGGGCGGCGATGGTTACTATGAATTTGGCGTGGTCAGCAAACCAAGCGAAAAGATCATCGCCGGCGACAAGGGCCGCTTTGCCGTGACCCAGGCAAAAAATGATGAATTTTCCTATAAGTCGCCATCGCTGCGCAACATCGACTTAACCCCGCCCTACTTCCATTCCGGCGTGGTTTGGGATCTCAAGGAGGCGGTAGCAGTGATGAACGACTCTCAACTGGGATCGGAGATGAAGGAGGAAGATCTGAGCAAGATTGTCGCCTTCCTCAAAAGCACCACCGGCAAGCAGCCGCAGGTCATGTACCCGATTCTTCCCGCGCCGACCGCGACCACCCTCAAACCTGCCCTGGATTGATCCATTTGCTTCGGGCCGATTGCCTGAACGTTTCCCTAGAACCGCAAAACGGGGTGAAGCCATCTTCACCCCGCCTGTAATCTCTCTGTTGGGTGTGGGTTTCTTTTGCGTTTTTCGAGTATACTCGCAAAAAACTGTCCACGACAGCCAAGCACCGCTTGCGGGCGGTAGCCGCCACGGCACCTTTTTCCAAACAAAATTGCCGAGGGCGGCGCGCGGCTTATCCACTCCGAATTTCCCTCAACGCAGGTCACAGTCACATCATGCGGATTCTCTTCTTCCTGGTAGTCATTGCGGTCGCCGCAGTTGTCGGTTGGGGTTTCTCATATCATACCCCTTTCAATGCCCTCCTCGCCGGTTTGGTGGCCTACCTCCTCCTTGAGGTGTTCAGCCTCCGTCGCCGCATCAGCCGCCTTGAGCAGCAGGCCGTTGCCGTGCCGTCAAGAAGCAGAGCCACGGAGGAGGCGGCCATCCGGCCCCTGCCGGAGAAGACTTCCTCTGCGGCGCAACCGCCCTCAACGGCCGCCCCCTTCCCCTCACGGGAAACAGCCTCCATTCCGCCACCACCCCGAATGCCCCCCCGGGAACCGGACAGCCCCCACCCGCTGCAGCCCGCGCTGGCAGGACTCATCGCTTTCATCACCGGTGGCAATCCGGTGCTGAAGATCGGCCTGGTGGTCTTATTTTTCGGGGTGGGCTTTTTGTTGAAATACGCGGCGCAGAACAACATGCTCCCGATCGAACTGCGCTTGGCCGGGGTGGCTGCCTGCGGCCTCGTGATGCTGATCATCGGCTGGCGGCTACGCGGCAACCATCGGCTTTACGGGCTGGGGCTCGAGGGCGGCGGCATTGGTGTGCTCTACCTGGTGGTCTATGCGGCCGCCAAATATTACCCCCTTATCCCCGGGCCGATGGCGCTGGCGATCATGGTCGGACTGGTGGCCTTTTCCGGTCTTTTGGCCGTGCTCCAGGATTCCAGGGGACTGGCCCTTTCCGGTTCGATCGGCGGATTTCTCGCCCCGGTTCTGATGGCCGAAGGCGGCGGCAGCCATGTGTTGCTGTTCTCCTATTATGGCCTGCTGAACTGCGGGATTCTCGGCATTGCCTGGTTCAAGGCCTGGCGTGAGCTCAACCTGGTGGGACTGGTTTTCACCTTTGGCCTCTTCTCCCTCTGGCTCTCAGCCGACTATACCCCGGCCTTGTTCGCCAGCACTGAACCCTTTCTCATCGGTTTCTTCCTCCTCTACTGCCTGATAGGGGTCCTCTTTGCCCTTCGCCAGCCACTGAACCTCCGCGGTTTCATCGACGGGCCGCTGGTTTTTGGCCTGCCCATCGTGTTCAGTTCCCTGCAGGCCTCTCTCACCCATGAGTACCGTTACGGTATGGCCTACAGCGCCCTTGGCCTGGGAGCCTGGTACATCGGCCTTGCCCGTTTGCTTTGGAACCGCTTCAGCGAGGGCATTCGTCTGGTCACCGAGGCCTTTCTCGCACTCGGTGTGGTCTTTGCCAGTCTCGCCATTCCCCTGGGGCTGGATCCGCACTGGACCACCGCGGCCTGGGCCCTGGAAGGGGCAGCCATGATCTGGATCGGCGTTCGCCAGAAGCGGATGGCCGCGCGCATCTTCGGCCTGATCCTCCAGGCCGGGGCTGCAGTGGCCTTTGTCGACCAGACCACCCTGCCGCCCGGCAGCCTGCTCTTTGCCAACCGGGTCTATCTCAGCTGTGGGCTGATTGGTATCGCCGCCCTGTTTTCCAGCCATTGGTTTGATCGTCTCGGGGAACGGGCCCGGACCTGGGAACAGCCATTGCCGCTTGCGCTGATGAGTTGGGGACTGCTCTGGTGGTATGTCGGCGGGATGGCGGATCTTGAACGGCATTGGCAGCTGATCCAGCCGGAACCGGCCTTCCTGCTCTATGCCTGCCTCACCAGCGCAACCCTTGCCTGGATCTGTACACGGTATCAGTGGCAGCGCCTGGGGCTTGCCCTGTTGTTGCTCCTGCCGATGATGGCCCTGGTGTTCGCCAACCAGGTCGTTGAGCACCACCTGCTCCTTGACCGCCTTGGTTGGCTTGCCTGGCCGCTGGCCTTCATCCTGCAATATGGGCTGGTTAAAAAATATGAACGTCTCTGGCCGGAGCGAACCGGGATGGTTGTCCACTGCGCAAGCCTGTGGCTGCTGCTTCTGGTCATGAGCACTGAAACGGGTTTTCGGGTCGACCGCATCGCCGGACTGACCGGGGCATGGTCGGCGGCCGCCTGGGCCCTGGTACCGACGATGATGCTCTACCTTCTTGAATTCCAGGGCCAACATCTCGCCTGGCCGGTACAGAGCTCCCCACGGCTCTACCACGGTATTGCCACCGATGTGCCGGTTCTCGCGCTGCTGCTGTGGAGCCTGGGCTCATTTGCCGCAAGCGGCAACCCGGCTCCCTTGCCCTATATTCCGTTTCTGAACCCGTTGGAACTGATCGAACTGGCGATCCTGCTCCTGGCCCTGCTGCGCTGGCTGCGGAAGACAACGGTCTGGCCCCCCAAGGCACAGCTCCTGCTTCCGGGACTGATCGCTTTTTCCTGGCTCAATGTGGTCACGGGCCGCTCGGTCCACTTCTTCACCCGCATTCCCTACACCATGGAGGCGCTGTTTGCCTCCCATGTCTTTCAGGCCGCCATCGCCGCACTCTGGGCCCTGCAGGCCCTGTCGTTGACGGTCTTCGGCGCCCGCAGGGAACAGCGCCGAACATGGCTGACCGGGGCGGTGCTTCTTGCCCTGGTTGTGTGTAAACTCTTTGTGATTGATCTCTCCGGAACCGGATCGATCGGCCGGATCATCTCTTTTCTGGTGGTCGGGCTCTTGATGCTGGTGATCGGCTACTTTGCGCCCCTGCCCCCCAAAACAACCAATGAGCCGCCTCATGCCCTGTAAAAAGATACTCCATGCCCTCGCTCTGATCATGCTGCTGTGGAGCCCGGTTTGCGCCTGGTCCAAGTCCCTTGCGCCCAAAGATTTCGCCTACGGCGCTCGCCTGCAGATCACCGACCCGACCGGCCTCTATGGAGCTCGGCTGCCGCTTTCGATTTACCAGAAGCTGCAACAAGACGATCAGGGCGATCTTCAGGTGTTCAACGCCGCTGGTCAGCCGGTACCGCAGTTGCTCCGCCGCCAAAGCGCCTCCCCGGAACCGCTTCGCCAAGCAGTGCCCTTCTTTCCCTTGCCGATCGAACAACACACCCCATCCCCTGATCTCGCCATTCGCGTCCAACGCAACAGTGACGGATCCATCATCACCGTTGACAGCGGCAAAGGGGCAAGGTATCCCGACACCAGCGGATCCTTTCTCCTTGATCTCAGCAAGACGACCCCGCCTCCCTCTGCGCTGGAGCTCGCCTGGGAGGCGGTCGGCGCCAACGAAATGATCAGCCTGCGCGTTTGCGCAAGCAGGGACCTGAGCTCCTGGGGCATTCTGCGCGACAGGGTTGTACTCGCGGAGTTGCACTACAACGGCGGCACGGTCAGCAGGCGGAGCTTTCCCCTGCCGGCGGCAAGCGCGCCCTATCTGCGTATCGACTGCCGCGACTGCCAACAGCCACTCAATCTCTCCACGGTGACCGCGATATCGGGAGCACGGCCAGAGCGTGATCAGTTCCAGTGGCAGCCGCTCACCGATGGGCAGATCGGCAAAGAAAAAGGCTGGTGGCGAGTCGAATATCACAACCCGTCCAGATTCCGGGTCACGGCCCTAGACCTCACCTTTCCCCTGGCCAACAGCCTGGCCCGGGTGAGCATAGAATCGAGGAACAGCTCTACCGAGGCCTGGAAAAAGGTCGGCAGCGGCGATTTTTACCGCCTGGACCTGCAGGGGAGCACCTTCACCAGTGCCGTTCTTCCCTGCGTGGCCACCAGCGACCGCTACTGGCGAATGACGATCGGCGAGAGCCAGGCCCTTTCCGATCAAAGCCAACTTCCCCGGCTCAGCCTGGGCTGGCATCCAGACACCCTGCTCTTTCTCGGCCGCGGTCCCGGCCCCTATACCCTGGCCTTTGGCAAGGCGGACATGGAACATGGTGGAGCCGTCCGCGATCCTCTGCTGGAAAAAATCCTGGAACACAACGGCAGCGATGCCCATCTCATCGCCATCGAACCGGGGGCGATCAGCGCATTGGCCGGCGAACAGGCCCTGCAGCCGAACAAGCCCCCCCTGCCCTGGAAACGAATCCTGCTGTGGGCCGTGCTCATTGCAGGAGTGGGCCTGCTCGCCCTGATGGTTCGATCGGTCTTTCGGGAGATGCAGCGCAAACAGGGGTGATCATTTCGCCTGCCCGGCCAGACAGACAGATTCGTCAGATCTTGAAACCCTCGACAATGGACTTAAGCGTTGCCGCCAGATGCTGCAGTTCATCGGCACTGCTCTTGACTTGACGGCTGCTGCCGGAAATCTCGGCTGAGGCGGAGTTGACCGTGGCGATATCCTGGGTGATCGAGCCTGCGACCATGGAACTCTGATTGACGTTCTCGTTGACCTCGGACATACCCTGGGAGGCCTGGGCGATATTGTCGGCGATCTCCTGGGTGGCGGAGCTCTGCTCGGCAACCGCGGTGGAGATGATGGAGACGATCTCGTTGACGTTGTTGATCACCTCGGAGATCTGGTTGATCTCCTCAACGGTGGTCGCCGTGGTCATCTGCACCTCCTCGATCTGTTTCTTGATATCCTGAGTGGCGGCGGCGGTCTGCTTGGCCAGCTCCTTGATCTCGTTGGCGACCACCGCAAAGCCCTTGCCCGCCTCCCCGGCGCGGGCGGCCTCGATGGTGGCATTCAAGGCCAGCAGATTGGTCTGTTCGGAAATCTCGGTAATCGCCTCGGTCACCTTGCCAATTGCCTGGGCAGCCTTGCCCAGCTCGGCCATACGAACCGAGGTGGTCCCGGCCTGTTCAACCGCTGCCAGGGAGATGGAGTGCGCTTGCTGCGCATTGTGGGCGATCTCGCCGATGGTGGCGGTCATCTCTTCGGCGGCACTGGCCACCATGGAGGTGTTGGTAGTCGACTGTTCCATGGCCGCGGCCACGTTGTTGAGGTTGGTGGTCATCTCTTCGGCGGCGGCGGCCACGCTGTCGGCCCGGTGCGAGGTATCCTCGGAGCTGGTGGAGAGATCCGAGGCGATCTTGGCCAGATCCACGGAAGATGCGTCAATCGACCGGGTGTTGCCCGCTATTTCACCGATGATCCCCTGGAGTTTCTCGATAAAAATATTGAACCACCGGGCAAGCTCACCGATCTCGTCCTGCGAGTTGACCTGTAAACGCATGGTCAAATCGCCCTCTCCCTGGGCAATATCCTGCAGCCCGGCAACCGCCTCTTTCAACGGCCGGGTGATGGAACGGGAGAAAACGAGCACAACCCCGCAGACCAGGACCACGGCGATGATCGTGGTCAACAAGATGGAATTGCGGATGGAGGTGGAGGCGGCGAGAAACTCCCCCGCATCCTGGGTCACGGCCACGCTCCAGCCCTTGAGCGGTACCGGTGCGTATCCGGCAATCTTGGCTACGCCACGGAAGACGTAATCAAGGGCGCCCTGATCGCCTGCGCGCATGGCCCTGGTGATGGACGCCATATCCGGAAGGGTATTGAGATCAAGGGTCATCTCCAGTTCTTTCTTGGGATGGGCAATGATCAACCCATCGCTGTTGCACATGAAGGCATAGCCGGTCTGGCCCATCTTCACGCCGGACACATGCTGGGTCAGGGGAGCCGCCTTGAGCGACAGGCCGAAAATACCGAGAAAATCGCCGGACAACGAGGTGACCGGTGCACAGAGCACATAGATCACATCGCCGGTGACCTTGGAGTGGACCACCTCGCCGACAACCGGCTTACCCGTGCTCCTGGCCTTTTGAAAATAATCCATATCCGCAAGGTTGACGCCCTTGTATTCCTTGCCGCTGGCTAATTCGCCGGTGTACATGTAGCCTTTGTCGTCGGTGACGAAGATGCCCAAGTAACTGTCGTCAAGCTGTTTGAACTTGTCCTTCATCTGTTGGCGCAACTGGGCGATATCCGACGTTGCAGCAGTCAGCCCCTCCTTTTTGATCTTTTCCCCGATCAGACGGACATTGGTATCCACCGCATGGGCCGCCGCTGTCTTCAACTGCGCATCCAGGGTCGACTCGACTAACTCCGCCAGTTTATGAGCCTGGGAGGCGGCGTTGTTTCGGGCCGTCTCCGTGAGCGCGGTGGAAGATTTGGAGACCGCAAGAAACCCCACCACCAACAGCGGCAGGGCTACTGCCACACAGCCACCGGCGATAAGTCGAAAACCGATTGAGCGAATATTCATTTGTCCTCCTTGAGTGAGCTGGGAAAGGAACGCTTTGTTCCCCGGTTGTCTGTATCAGTCAAAAAAATCAGTGGGCGCCGAGGCCGCTCTGGGCCCATCGATCGAGAAAGTTGAGAAATCCATCCGCCGGCAGCGGTCTGCTGTAGAAAAAGCCCTGTATCTGCTCACAACCGCAGTTCTTCAGCCATACCAGCTGTTCCTCGGTCTCCACGCCCTCGGCCACCGCCGTAATCCCCAGGTTGTGGGCCATGAGGATGATGGTCTCCACCAGTTGCGCATCGTTGGGGTCATGGGTGATGTCGCGCACAAAAGAGCGGTCGATCTTCAGCGTTCCGATCGGAAACCGCTTGAGATAGGACAGGGAGGAGTAGCCGGTCCCGAAATCGTCGATGGCGATGAAGAGTCCGGCGGCAACCAGCTGGTTCAAGGTATCCACGGTCTTGGCCAGGTTACTCATCATCGCCGTTTCCGTGATCTCCAGCTCAAGCTGCCCGGGAGGGACCTTATATCTGTCCAGGATCGACAGGATCTGCTCCACCAGATCGCTTTGCATGAACTGCAGCGGCGACAGGTTGACCGAAACACTGAGTGGTTGCCTACTTTGGTGGTTGATGGCGGCTAACAGCATGCAGGCCTGCTCAAGAACCTGTTGGCCGATGGCGACGATCAGCCCGGTCTCCTCGGCCAGGGGAATGAATTCCGCGGGATTCACCAGGCTGCCGTCCTCCTGTGGCCAGCGCACCAGTGCCTCGGCGCCAACCACTTGACCGGCATAGGGGTCGATCTTGGGCTGAAAGAAGACGGTCAACTCGCGGTTGGCCACGGCCTGGCGCAGCTTGCTGTCCAGTTGGCGCAGATAACTGATCCGTTCGCTGAGGTCGGGGGTGAACAGGCAGTGGCTGTTTTTCCCCTGGTTCTTGGCCTGATACATGGCAATATCGGCATGCTTGATCAAAGTCTCCGCATTGGCGCCGTCCCGGGGGAAAAAGGCCACACCGATACTGGCGCTGACAAAGAGTTCCTGGTTGTCGACCTGGAACGGGGCAGCAAGACACTTGAGCAACCGTTGGATCAGGGAAATGACCAGTTCTTCAGAACTGATGGCGGCCACCAGCAGCAAAAATTCGTCGCCCCCAAGCCGGGCCACGGTGTCTTCCTCGCGGACCTGGGAAACCAACCGGTTGGTGACCTGCAGCAGCAGGGTATCCCCACTGGCATGACCCAGGCTATCGTTGATATTCTTGAAATTATCGAGATCAAGACTCAGCACGGCCAGCTTGGTGCCGCCGCGGCGGACATGGGCGATCGACACCTCAATCCGGTCCATGGCCAGGCGCCGGTTGGGCAGTCCGGTAAGGCTGTCGTGATAGGCCTGGTGAATGATGTGCTCTTCTTGACGTTTGATCTCGGTAATATCGTGAAACAGCCCCACATAATGGGTCACCATCTGATGCGGATCGCGGATGGCACTGATACTGAGGATCTGGGGGTAGATCTCGCCGTTCTTGCGCCGATTCCAGACCTCACCGCTCCAGCGGCCGGTTTGCAGCAACTCATGCCAGAGCTGTTGGTAAAAGGAGCGATCATGCCGACCGGAACAGAGCAGACGTACATGCTGACCGCAAGCCTCGTCCGCATCATAGCGGGTGATCTCGCTGAAGGCCTTGTTCACCGCCAGGATATTGGCCTGCAGATCGGTGATGACAATGCCTTCCAGGGCCTGTTCCACCGCATTGCGGTAAATGAGCAGCTGCTGCTGGGCGGCTCGCCGATCGTTAATTTCCGCCAGGATCTTTCGATTCGAAGAGCGCAACCTGTCGACATAGCGATTGAAATGACGCCCGAGCTGACCGATTTCCCCAAGCCCGTCCTCTTCCGCCACGACCTCGAGATCACCTCCGACCGCCTGCCTCATCTGCCCGGCCAAACGGGCCAGTGGCCGGGTGATCCTGTTCCCCAGGGAAAATCCAAGGGGAATGACCACCAGCAGCGCACAGACCATAATGGTACCGATGATCCAGCCGAGCTTGACCAGGGGCTGCAACATCTCCTGTTCATAGACCGTGGATGCCACGATCCAGTCGAGTTCGGGGATATAATGAAAAAAGACGATCTTCCTCTGTTTGGCTTTGGCTCCTCCGTCTTGCCACAGATAGTCGAACTGTCCGTTCTTGAGGTGCAACATTCTCTCGAAGAGCGTTTCCATAGCCTGAATACCGGCGGTGTGGACATTGCCCACCAACCAGGGATGGAGGATGACCTCACCGGAACCGCTCAGGATAAAGGCATAGCCGGTTTTCCCGAAGTGATGCGCCTTGAGTCCGTTGCGCAGATCGCGGGCAAGAAAGTTGAACTCATGGCGGTAACTCGTCACCGAAACGATCCAATCCCAGGGGGCGAAATAGGCCATGGCCAGGGTTTTGGCCCGGGCCTTGGGCTCCCCCGGATTCTTCCACACGTAGTCAAGCAGACCGTGTTTCCGCACCATCTGCTGATGAACAAAAGATTCACGGGAGAAATCCTTACCCACCATCCCGTTCACCGGGTGCACCTGCAGAACCCCGCGGCTGTTGATCACATAGACATAGCCCTGATCCCCGATTCGCTGATGGAGAAAGAGGCGCGCAGCCTGATTCATGGCCGACTCTCTGGATATTGTGCCCGCTTGCACCTGCTCCTCCAAAAAGGAGAGGGTATCGAGATTGACCCGGGCTATGGTCTGCAGATGATTGCGAATGGCCAGGTGAGCCGCGTTCTCGATCACCTCCTTGACCGACAAGGTGGTGGCGGCAAGCCGCTCCATCATGTTGTCGCGCATGGTGCGGTACACGACCTGGTAGATGGCGGCTCCAGAGAGGAGAATGACCAGGGCAGTGGTCAGGGAAAAGAGGGTGATGATATGCCAGCGAACGGAGCGCTGCCGGGAGAGCAATGGCTGCAGCAACCTGCGGACGAAGCGGGACAACATTCCCTTGGACTGCGAATCTGTCGTCTTACTGCTCAAGACTGGATCCGGTGCGGAGAAGTCCGGGATGGAGAGAATCGGTGAGCTCTGCCAGTGAGGAGAAGCTGATCTCGGCAAGCAACTGCAGCTCATTGGCTGTCAATTCAAGGCCGAGACAGCTGCAGGCCTTGGGCAGCGAATCCGCAGCCTGGGAACGAAACTGTTCATCGGTGAGCAGACGCCCTAAACAATATTCCACGGCTCGCTGTGACATGCATCCCCCTTCGGTTGTGCTCGAATTGTAATCACAGATTCACAACAGGACAAATTGCCCCGTTAGCACCACCCACCAGCAGGATATGTGCCATTAATTTTCTCTACAATATCAGAATATTACCAAAATGAAACAGGTCACAACTGTCCGAGCAAGAACATCCTGTCCCGTACGGGACAATTAAAGCGATTAAGAAGAAGGCGGATGGCAACGATGGGAAAGAGGAAAAAAACAGGAGGAAGGTGATCTTGTTGAAGGCTGGGCAGTGCGACGCCGGGATTTGATCCCGCCCCTCAAACGCAGGGTCCGGCTCACCACTAATAAAAGAATTTGCGGGTCGTCTTCAACAGACGGGCGGCAGCGGATTTGTTGTTGCCACTCTGCGTAAGGGACCAATCCCTGAGGCGGGCAAGAACGGCATCGAGGGAAAACTCCTCGGCAGTGAATTCAAAACGAAGCGAAATATCGGAACGTTGAGATGATCCATCTCCAGCCCCCCCGTGTTGCAGCCTGAGGTGGTGGGGTTGGATCAACTCGCCGTTGGTGATGATGGTGGCGTATTCAAGCAGGTTGCGCAGTTCGCGCACATTCCCCGGCCAATCGTAGCTCAGGAGCATATCCAGGGCCGCACGTGAAAGCCCGGGAAGGGATTTCCCCTGATGCTGGCGAAAGGTGGCCAAAAAATGCTCGGCCAGGGCGGGAATATCCTCCTTACGTTCGCGCAGCGGCGGTATGTGCAGCGGAAACACATTGAGCCGATAGAAGAGGTCGGCCCGAAACTGTCCCTCACGGGACAACTTCTGCAAATCACGATGGGTGGCGACAATGACGCGAAAATTGGCTTTGTGGTGCACATCGGAACCGAGCTGCTCGTAGACCTTTTCCTCAAGCACGCGCAACAGCTTTGCCTGCAGGCTCTGGGGCATATCGCCGATTTCATCGAGAAAGAGGGTCCCGCCGCGGGCTCGAGCGCATTTTCCCTCACGCGAAGCTTCAGCGCCGGTAAAGGCCCCTTTGACGTGACCGAAAAGCTCGCTCTCAAGCAAGTTTTCCGGAATGGCCGCACAGTTGACCGGAACAAAGGAGGTCGGCGAGCATCCCGAAGCCGCATGGATGGCTCTGGCCAGAACCTCCTTGCCGGAACCGCTCTCCCCTTGGATCGAGACAGTGGTTTCGGGGAAGGTGGCCACCTGACGGGCGGCGTTCAGCACCATGCCCATGATCGGAGAGACGGATTTAATGTTTTCAAAGCTGAACCGCTGATTGAGCAGTCCCTCCATCAGATCGCACCGTTGGCGCAGACGTGCGCCCTCGAGGCTGCGGGATACGGTGAGGAGGAGTTCTTCGCGGATGATCGGTTTGATCAGGTAATCATCGGCGCCCTGCTTCATAGCCGTTACAGCCGACTCGACGCTACCGTGGGCCGTAATGACGACAAAGGGTATCTGCGGAAAGCGGTCATTGACTCTCTTGAGCAGGCTCACCCCATCCATTTCCGGCATCACCAGGTCGGAAAGGATCAGATCCACACCGCTTTGTTCCAACACCTCGAGGGCAGAGGCGCCGTTGTCGGCACAGATAGCCTCATAGCCGGCATCGACCAGGTAGCTCTTCACAAGAAAACGAAAACTTGTCTTATCGTCGACGATGAGAATTCTGGCTGGTTTCATGGTGTGTTTCCACTCGGAGCCTGAGGACGGACAACAAGCGATTGCAGTTGCCGCACCATCTCGTTCAGTTCCAACAGGGAAAGATCGCCTGCACCCTTGTGCAGCTGGAGGGCCACCTCAACGGCCCGTCCGTCCTCGAAGTAGCCGCAGAGACCTTTGAGGCTGTGTGAGGCCTCGACAATGAGGTGTCGATCATCAAGCAGCAGGGCCTGATCAAGCTGGTTCAATTCGGTTTCAATATCATTCCACAGTAGATGCGCATAGGTGGCGATGCGCGTCGGATCATGGCCCATATCGGCCAGAACCCGTTCGCTGAGGCCAAAGGAGTTGAGAACGGCCAGGTCTTCCGGGTCGTTGTCCCTCCTTTTTTGCTCCACCTTTTTCGAGGGCAGAGCCCGGCAATGCTTGCTCAGCAGCAGGGAAAGTTGCCATGGATCAAGCGGCTTGCAGAGGACATCCTCTATCCCCGCCTCCAGAGCCCTCTGGCGGGTATCTTCGCTGCTATCGGCGGTATAGGCGATAATCGGTGTGGCGTCCTTTTGCGCTTCATGCTCCAATTTCCGCAGACGTAAGGCCAACTCCAGACCATCCAACCCAGGCATCCAAAGATCGAGGATTATACAGTCAAAATGTGTTTCCTTCATCCAGCGCAACCCATCAACGACATTGTCCACTGACTGCACCCGGTGCCCCCACTGCGCCAAAGTCTCCTCAAGGAGCAGACGATTGAAGCCGTTATCCTCGACAACCAGGATGCCAAGAGGGTTCTCGGATGCCGAACCGATCTGTGGATACGGCACCGGCGCACAGGGGCTGAGGCACAGTTGTACGGTAAAACGGCTGCCCTTGCCGGGCTGGCTTTCAACCTCTATCTCCCCCTTCATCAACTCGACCAGTCGGCGGACGATGGCCAGGCCAAGACCGGTCCCTCCGTACTGACGGCTGATACCGGGTTCTATCTGCTCAAAGGGTTGAAAGAGCAGATGATGCCGGTCGGGATCGATACCGATGCCGGTGTCTATAACGCTCAAGGACAAATAGCAGGTTTCCTCCCCATCCTGCACATCCTGGGCCAGGACTTGAAGGCGGACACTGCCGGCTGCGGTGAATTTCAAGGCATTGCTGAGCAGATTGGAAAGTACCTGCCGCAGTCGGGTCGGATCGCCGATAACCCAGGTGGGCAGATGCGGATCGAGTTGAAACTGCAGCGCAACCCCAGGGGTTCTCTCGGCAATGGCGCCAAACTGCCACTGCAGCGACTCCAGGACCTCCGGCAGGTTGAACGGGATGGCATCGATGGTCAGCTGCCCCGCCTCCACCTTGGACATGTCGAGGATATCGTTGACCAGGTCCAAGAGCAGATGGGCGGATTGATCGAGGATATCGACGTAGTTGCGCACCTGTGCCTGATCACTGGTCCGGCGGGCCAGGCCGCTGAAACCGACGATCGCATTCAACGGGGTTCTGATTTCGTGACTGACCAGAGCAAGAAAATCGGATTTTGCCTGGCTGGCTTCCTCCGCTGCCTCGCGAGCCGCCTTCAGCGCGGCCTGGTGCAGTTTTTGCCCGGTGATGTCCATGGCATTGCCGACAAAGGAGTCCACCCGCCCCTGATCGTTTAAACGGGGAATAAAATTGGACAGATGCCAGCGCACCGAGCCGTCTTGGTGCAAGATACGGAATTCTAAGCCCTGTCGCCCCTGCTGACTTCGCAGCAACTCCTTTTGAAAGGCCTGACAACGCGGGATATCTTCCGGATGGACGATCTCGCTGTAATGTTTGCCGACGATGTGCTCGCACGCAAAACCAAGCAAAACGGTAAAACTCGGCGAGACGTAGGTCAGATAGCCTTCAGGGGTGATGGTGTAAATGATGCCATGACAGTTTTCCACCAGGGAACGGTACTGTTCTCGGGCACTTTTCAGAGCCTGTTCGGTTCGCTTCCATTCCGTTATATCGCGAAGCAGCAGGACGGTCGCCGAATTTTCCGTGGGCTGGTCAACCAGCGGAGCTGCCCAGAGACGGACGTAGGCACCAAGACCTGGAAAAAAGGTTTCAACACTGCGTTGTTGTTTTGAAGTACAGATCGCCTGATAGGCACAAGTTGTCGGAGGGGTCGAAAGTCCGCACAGCAACTCGCAGCATCTCTTTCCAAGCGCGGCATCCTTGGTGATGCCGAACCAAGTGGCCAGCGCCCTGTTGACCCGAGTAATGCGATGATCCCGATCAAGGACCAGCAGCATGTTGGGGGAGGTGTCGATGATCTTTTCCCAGGTTTTTTCCGAGAGCTCTACCGCACGGCGTCGTTCTTCCGAATCCTGATAGAGCTTTTCCAGGGCACGCTGGGCCACAAAGGAGGATTGGCGATAGCGGTACCCGTTGGAGGAAATCAGCCAACTCATGGCATTGGCCGCAAGATAGGCGCACAGCGCCACGACGAACCCGATCTCCCCTTGCGAAGATGTTCCCTGCAGCAGCAAGAGCATGTTGCCCAGGCTGAAGACGATCGGCGGCAATACCCTCCAGAACAAAGGCCCCGGCTGAATGACGTACAGCACCAGCACGGTGCACAGATCAAGGGCGATATGCTCGGAGTCGTCGGCAGGGCGGGAACTGTTGATCAGCAGAACGAAAACCACAGCGAGACTGGCCCACCCCAAGGCCCAGCGGTCAAACAACCGGGGATTTTGTATTCGCTGAATGGCTGCCAGCGTGACAAGAGAGACCAGGGAAAAAACCAGGCGCAGGCTCAACAGCCTCTCGAAAAGAAGCAGGCTTTCTGCAAAAAAATAGTCGGAACAAATCAGGAGAAGATTGATCACCAGGCCAAGAGCAAGAAGTACCGAAAAGGTGCGCACGTCCTGGGGTAAAAACGAGCAGCGGTAGGCATTTTCGCCTTGCGGGCAACCTGGATGCCGATATGTGGAGGGGATGCTGTCTGTGGTCATGGGTCTATGGGTGATTGGAATCGTCCCCGGGGAAAGCCCCCTGCGTGACAGCCTCAAGGGACGTGGGCATTTCCTTGCTTCGACTGGCATCTCAGGCGCTCTGTGTTCTACGGGCCTGCGCAGTCCCATACAACGCATGGGCAAACCTGGTTGTGCCAGCCGCAGAAACGTTTACCATAATTTTTCGAGCAAAGTTTGCAAGCCTCTCCTTTCCGCTCTGCGCCTAATTTACACAACCGCCCCTTTTCACCGTGAGAGGCTGTTCGTTTTTGTCAAAAAAGAAAAAAATCAGCAACAACTTTGCGATTATTTTACCTTCTCCAAGCACAGCCCTCTCTGTAGCATCCACAAAGCAGATTGGATATCTATTGAAAAACGCTTCAAGATTATTTTTTCCGATCCTCTGGTGCAAGAGTTGCTCGGGTCTTTTGTGCGACACGTTGTTTTTCCCTCTCACCCCAGGGGTATTTACACAACAAACATGTTCAAAAGCGACATTGCCAACGGCTAGGTCACTGACTCCTCATGGTGCATATGCAGCCTCAGGTCCCGCAAACAACCCACTCTGATGATCATCGGAACAGCAACAACCAGCCCGCGCCTTGTGAACAGGAGTTTGCCGAGCATCAGCGGTACCGCAGCCTGTTCAACAATGCCCTGGAAGGTATCTTCTTCACCACGCCCGACGGCCGCTACCTCGACGTCAATCCCACCCTGGCCAGGATTTACGGTTTTTCCACCCCTAAAGAGCTGATCAACCATTTCAAGGACATCAAGCATCAACTCTACGTCAAGCCGGAACGGCGCGACGAGTTCATCACCACCCTGCAGCGGGACAGCCAGGTGATCGGCTTTGAATCCCAGGTCCGCAAACGAAGTGGGGAGATCATCTGGATCACGGAGAATGCGCGCGCGGTTTTGGACGATTCCGGAGATATCAGCTATTACGAGGGCACGGTGATGGACATCACCGCCCGCAAGCAGGCGCAACTGGAGCTGGAAATCCAGCGGGTGTTCTTCTCCCAGCTCTTTGACAACTCTCCCCAGGCAATCATCATCATCGATACCGAGCGCAACGTGGTTAACTGCAACCACGGGTTTGAGCAGCTCTTCGGTTACCGGGCTGTCGACATCATCGGGTTCGGCATGCGGGCCCTGATCGTTCCCGAGGATCTGATGCTGGAATGTGAAAACGTCCGCAACGCAATACTCAACGGCGAAACCGTCCAGTGCGAAACCCAACGCCGGCACCGCAACGGTACGCTCATTCCGGTGGACATGATCGGCTTTCCCCTGCGAGTGGGGAGCGAGAACAACGGCATCATCTACATCTACCAGAATATCTCTGAGCGCAAGGCCTTTGAGCAGCAGATCACCCACCAGGCCTTTCACGACAGCCTGACCGGGCTGCCCAACCGTACCCTGTTCGGCGAACGGTTGCAGCGCGCCCTGGAACGATCCCGCAGACGCCCGGAACTCTACTACGCGGTGCTGATGATCGATCTCAACAAATTCAAGGCGGTCAACGACAGCCTGGGACATCCGGCCGGGGACCAGCTGTTGATCGCGGTGAGCAAACGACTCTCGGTCTGCGTCCGTTCGGTGGATACGGTGGCCCGCCTGGGCGGCGATGAATTTGCCATCATCCTCGAGGAATTCACGGCCCTCAATGAACTGCTCAAGGTGGCAAGACGAATGCACTCCATCCTCTGCGAACCCCTTTCCATCTACGGCAGCGACATCACTCCCGGCGCCTCCATCGGCATTGTCTCCAAGATTGCCGAGTACCCCTCGGCTGAAGAGGTGCTCCGTAATGCCGACATCGCCATGTACCGGGCCAAGCAACAGGGAAAGGGGATTGTCCTGTTCGACAAGCGGATGCACCTGGAACTGGTCGAATCGATCAACCTCGAGGCGGAATTACGTGAGGTACTGGCCAAAAACGGCCTGAACCTGCATTATCAGCCCATCGTCTCGGTGGAGGACGAAAGCCTGCAGGGATTCGAAGCCCTGGTTCGCTGGAATCATGCCCTGCGGGGCATGGTTCCGCCGGATAGGTTCATTCCCCTGGCCGAGGAGACCGGCCTGATCGTAGAGTTGGGGAAATGGGTCATCGGCGAGGCCTGCCGCAGGCTCAAAACCTGGCAGGACACCTTTGCCCACGCCCGGGAGCTCACCATGAGCGTCAACGTCTCCTGCCGCCAGTTTGACAAACCCGGTTTGGTGGAACACGTGACCGAGGTGCTGGCTCAAACGGAACTCAACCCCGCCTGCCTGAAAATAGAGGTCACCGAATCGGTCATCATGAACAACGTCGGCCGAGCGATCAACGAACTCAACCGGCTCAGGGCCCTGGGAGTCCAGATCGCCATCGACGACTTCGGCACCGGTTACTCATCACTTGCCTACCTGCGGCACATTCCCATCGATCATCTCAAAATCGACCGCTCCTTTATCAGCGGCTTTGCAGAGGATTCCAAGGAAAACGACGAGATCATCCGTTCGATCATCTCCCTTGCCCGCACCCTCGGCCTGGGCGTGATTGCCGAAGGCGTGGAGACCCGCGATCAGTTTGAGCGGTTGCGCCTGCTCCACTGTGATCGGGCCCAGGGGTTCATGTTCTCACGCCCGGTGGACCAGGTCAAGGCAATGGAGTTGATCCGGAGGCATGACAAGGATATGACAGATCGCCATACATGAGAACAAAAATATCGAATTTTCAGTATATTACAAAGAAAAAAGTCATCATCCCCGTGACGGATGCATAAGCCAGCACCCCCCAAGACCAACCACTGTCAAAATTATCATTCTCGTCAAACGCCTCGAAAACGACCTTTCGAGCTGTATAATGCACTGCTCCCCTTAGGTGATTTTCTGTTTGTTGCATGTTGACGAGGCCATCAATTTTGCCACTATCTTCTCATTTTCCATATGCTCGGACTGTTCAAATCAAAGAGTGGCGTCGATCGAGGACTCAGGCTGACCGCCATCAAAAAGGAACTGGCTGATCGCTGGGATCTCAGCAGACGATTCACCATCCCCGGCGAGGGAGAAGCCAACACGCTGATTGAGGCAATGAATCTCATCTTCAGCCGCCTGCACAGCTTCGTCGCCGAGCTCACCCGGAGAAACGTGGAGACGGCCTCTGTCGCCCCCAGGGTTCAAGCCATTGCCGGTACGGTGCGGACCTCCTCCGAATCCCTCTCCCGGGAGGTGGAACGTCTGCAGCAAACCTGCCGGATCCTCGCGGATGGCATCGGCACCTCCGCTGACAGCGCGGGCCAGGCCTTGGCCCAGTCCGCCCGCATTGTCGAGGAGATCGATCAGACCGCCCATCTCACGGATCAGGCCCTGCAACGAATGCAGGCCATGGACCGCGAAGTGGAACAACTCAGCGGCACCATCGAGGACCTGGACAACCGTTCACGCAGTATCGGCTCGATCATCGAATCGATCTCGGAAATTGCCGACCACACCGGTCTGCTCTCCCTTAACGCCTTTATCGAGGCGGCCCGGGCCGGGGAGCATGGCGCCGGCTTCGGCGTCATTGCCCAGGAAGTCCGCCAACTCAGCCATGAGACAGCCAAAGCCGCCCAGGAGGTGAAGGATTCGCTTTCCTCCATCAGCGAGCTGATAGGCCGGACCGTGGGCGCGGTTTCCAAGGTACAGAGCGAGGTGCACCAAGGGCTGAGCGGCAGTGCCGAGGCCACCACAGCCCTTGGCCAGGTGAGCCGGGAACACCGCAATTTTCACCACCATCTGCAATCGGTGATCACGGCGGTGGAGGAGCAGCAAAAGGCCGTGTCCCTGTTCAGCGACGACCTGGATCACATCTCCACCATCGGCAAGCAAGGCCGCGAGAAAAGCACCGAGCTGGCCAAGTTGGCCGACCAGGTCAAACAACTCACGGAACAGCAGTTGCTTGCCACCGGCATTTTTATCCTGCCCCAGTATCGCAAGGCGGAAAAGGCGGTGCTCGACCTGGCCGGGGCGGCGGAAATTCAAAGCCCGGGTCCAGGCACCGATCAAGTGCTGCAGCGAGGACTCGCCTCCCTGGCCTACCTGGAGCTCATCTACCTCACCGACAACCATGGAATCCAGGTCTCGAGCAATGTGTTTCGCAACGGCCAGGAATTCACCTGCGACACCAGGCCCAGGGGGAAAAACTGGAGCCAAAAGACCTGGTTTTGCAATGTGCGGCAAAGCGGCATGCCCTCCATCTCCGAGATTTACAGGTCCGAGGCCACGGATTCCTTTTGCCTGACCATCGCGGTGCCGGTCTACCGCGACTCGGCCTGGGTCGGTGTGCTGGGTGCCGACATTAATTTCGAGGACTTACTTGCCATCTGAATAAGGCGCGGTGGGGCAAAAAGAGCTTGCGACGATGGAGAGAAGCCCGTAAAAATAACAATCATTCACTTTTAATCCGGAGGGAACGCCATGCACGATCGCCGTGATTTTCTGAAAACAACCGCTCTCACCGCCTCCGTCCTGGCCGTTGGTTCTGTATCCAGGGCTATGGCCGCGGAAAGCGCCTCCTACCTCAACATCGTCTACACCAAGGACAACCCGGGCAAATGGGCTGCCAAGGTGGGCAGCCATGCCCCTGTCATCACTGTCAGCGGCTCCACGGTTACCGTGGAGACCAAGCACCCCATGTCCGCCGAACACTTTATCGTTCGTCACACCCTGGTCCTGGCCGACGGCACCACCGTCGGTGCAAAAACCTTCACCCCAAGCGATAAGCCGGAGTCCAGCTATGAGCTGCCCGCCGGTTACACCGGCAAAATCACGGCCACCAGCTTCTGCAACCAGCACGATTTCTGGCTGAGCGAAACCGTGGTCTGATTGCCTTCTTCGAACCATTTTTTTTGCCGTATACAAACGAGGTCCTGCCCTGGGGGGCCTCGTTTCATTTTGGCACACTCGCACGCCTCAGGTTGTTTCAATCTGAAAAAATTCCAAAGCACACCACTTCTATCTCACTGAAATATAGCGAATTATATCCAAGAGCCCCCATGGCATCTATCCTGCAAAAGGGAAGGTGCTTCCCTGTATTCTATGCAGCATCAAGGGGCACAAAGGAAGAACCCCAGTGGCCGTGATCGGCTGACGAGATACTTCAACACATAGGTGCACAGTGCGAGTACTTCTTGGTATTTATCAGAAAACAGAAGAGATCAACGATCAGTTAAACGCCCAGGGTATCAAGGGCGAGCATATCTGCCAGGTTGGGCCGTTCACCTCCCGGGCTCTCGCCTTGGAGTGGATGGATTTCATGGAGCAACGGCTGCAACCAAGCCAAACCGAAAAACTGGTTGTCGGCCATCTCTATCCCAACACCTGGTACGGGACGGCCGTCGCCCTGGAGTAAGCGGTCAAGGTCCGACATCCGGATCTCATCCGTCGCCAGCAGCCACGTGCGTGCAAGGAGATGTTCATGTCCAAGATTTTTGCCGTTGGCGATATCCACGGATGTCACCATAAGCTGGTCACCCTTCTGGGGCGTCTGCCCCTAAACCCCGACGAGGATACACTGGTCTTTCTGGGTGACTATATCAACCGCGGCCCGGATTCACGCAAGGTGCTTGACGCCCTGCTCGACCTGCAGCGCCGGTATCGTCATGTGGTTTTTCTCAAAGGCAACCATGAGCAGGCCCTACTCGATTTTGAGCTCTACGGGGACACCGAGGATCTCGGTCTACTTCGCGCCATGGGCATTGACACGACTGCCGACAGTTATGGAACTTCGCTTCGCCGCCTGACCGATCTCTCCTGCATGCCGTCCGAGCACCAGCAGTTTCTTTTTGATCTCAAGCTTTTCCATAGAGCCGGCAATTTTCTTTTCACCCACGCTGATTTCGACCTGTCCCTGGATCCGCCGTATTTTGCGGAAACAGCACAGGAACGGTTACAGCGCCGCAACACCGAGGCCCGACTCCTGGCAAGTCGCCGACTTGGCCAGGAGGAGGACCTTGATCCCCGGCCGGGAGAGGTGGTGGTGTTTGGCCACCTCCCCTATGCAACCCCCCTGGTCCGCGCCGACCGTATTGGAATCGACACCGGCGCGGTCTACGGCAATCTGCTCACCGCAGTCCAACTCCCTCAGCGAATCTTTTTTCACGCCTGATCCGCCTCCTGGGCCTCCATGGCCTCCAGGGCGGCAAGACTGTCGTACTGCCCGCCAAGAAAGGCCTTGGCCAGATAGAGCGGGGTCTCATCGGTACGCATCATCCCGTCCAAAAAACGGCTGAAGCCGAACAGGCGGCCGATCATCACCAGTTGCTCCTGAATGCGTTTTTTGTCCGCGCCGGTGAGCGAGGCCGTGACCAGATCACCGACCACGGTGGTATAAAACCCGTTGTGTTCGAGGATGTGCTGGAAAAAGATTGCCCGCCTGCGGCTTCGCTCCAGGCCTGCGCCACCGCCCTTGAAGCGAAAACGAATGTAGTTGGCATGGGAATCGCGGCCACAGACCGCATCGACCATCACAAAATGGAATTCCACCCGGGCATTGAGGTTGAGGTAATCGCGGGCGGTCAGGGCATAATTAAAGGCCCCCACCGGACGAACCCCGCGGTTGTCGAGAATGGTCCGGGAAAAGACATCCGGCAGGGCATCGATATCCGAAGGCGCATACCAACGCAGTCCCGGCGTGGTCATGCCGTCGCAGAGCGCTGCCAGGGGGACGGAAAGCACATCCTCGCGGCCCAGGGTGCGGCGCAGGGCCAGGCGTCGACGGCGTTGTTTGGGATTTCGCCTCCGAATGCCGCCGCCAAGATCGATGACCAGGAAGGAAAAGGGCACCCCGATCTCCATCGGCCGCAATAGTCCGCCCGCATCCTCGATCACCTGATCCCCGGCGGAGAACATGGTCAACACCGCCATCTCATGGGTATAGCGAATGATGTCATGGATGGAGCGGCACTCGGCCAGGGAAAAGGTCGGGCCGTAGGCATCGGTGAGGTTGAGGGCGACGATCCGCTCACGCAGGCTCTGCCGCACCGGGGAGAGATGCACCGGCGCGGGAGGCCCGGTTGCCGTCTGCCGGTTGGTTGCGTTTTCCTCCAGCCGTTTATGATGCCGACTCAGGGCCTGCGACCGTGCCGACTCCGGCGCCTCAAGCACCAGGCCGTTATCCGCATCCACCAAAAGCCACTGTTCTTCGCCAAGTGCGGACAGCGCGGTTTGTACACCGGTCATCATCGGCACGCCGCACTCCCGCGCCACGCAGGCCAGATGATCGGTGGGATTGCCCATGTCGACGAGAATCCCGGCGCAATGGGGGAGAAAACGTGCGGCATCGACAATGGAGTGCGGCAAGGCCAGAATCAGGGGCGCCTGGTCGAGAATCCGCGACAACTCGGATTCCAGCCGATGCAACTCAAAGATGGAATGGATCAGATGTACCTGGCCCACGGCCTTGCCGCTTGAGGCGCAGAAACCGGTGCAGAGCGGCTCGGTCATGGTCGGCACCTGGGGACGCTGCCCCGATGAGGCCGCTATGCGCAGGGGCCGAGCCTGCAATATGCGCAAATTTCCTCGAGCCAGAGCCCATTCCACGTCCTGGGCCATGCCCTCCATACTCTCGATGGTACGCCCGACCGCCACCAACTGGGCCAGCAGCTCCAGATCCAGCAGCGGCTCCAGGGCCTCGGCCTCCGGTACGGACTCCTTGCGTAGCCCACCTTCCGCATCGGGCACTTCTCGCTCGGTCTTATGGGCAATATGCTGGGTAAGCAACTCCTCCGCCGACGTCTCCTCCCCGTGTTCGCCCAGACAACGCAGGGGCCGGTAGATATCCGCCGGCACCTCGCCGCCCACAGCCGTGGTCCCCAGCCCAGGGACCGCCGAGATCAGCATGCGGCCGTTTTCCGGTTGGGACGGATCCACGGTAAACAAGACCCCGGCTGTTTCGGCCGGAACCATCACCTGCACCAAGACCGCCAGATCAAAATCAAAGGGGGCCAGGCCGGCATTGATGCGGTAGGCAATGGCGCGGGCGCTGAATCCACTGGCAATCACCCGGCGGCAGGCATCGAGCAGGCTCTCCTGGCCGCAAATGTTCAACAGCGAGCTGAACTGACCGGCAAAAGAGTGTTCCACCCCGTCCTCGGCTGCGCCACTGCTGCGGACCGATACAGGCAGGGGCCGACCGATCTGGTGACCGTTGGGCCGCTCCCGGGCCGCCAACTCCTCATAGGCCTGAAAAAGGGCAGTGGTGATATCCGGAGGCAGCGGGGTGGCTAAAATCAAGGTCCGAATTCGCTCAGCCGCCTCCTCGGTCTGCAGGCGACCGATCTCGACATCGCGCAGCAGGGGACGAATCTGCTCGGCCAGTTGGCCGCTGTGGAGAAAATTCTTACAAGCCCGTACCGTGCAGACAAAACCGTCGGGAACCGGCAGCCCCATCTGCTTGAGCCTGGCCAGATTCACCGCCTTGGCCCCGGCCTGCAGCAAGGCCGTGGGTTCAAGTTGATCAAGGGCAAAACAGGCCTTGCGGGTCAGCGACATCTGCCCCAGACTGCGCAATTCACCGTGAATCTGCTGGCCCAGGCGGCCATGCAGGCCATACAGCGATGCATAACGATCCTCGGCCAAGAGATTCAACCCGTCCACCAACTCGCTGGTCACACCGAGCAGTTCATCCACGGTCGCACGAATATCCGCAGGCTCGGCCCGGTGCAGCTGCCCATCGAGGCTGACGATCAGTTCCAGGGCCTTGCCGTTGTTTTCGAGAAAGATGCGAAAGGCGTGATAGCGGGCCTTGAGTTCGTTTAAGGCAAACTGTTCCCGATCCTGACGTTTCCGGCGAAAACGGCTCACAAGCGAATCAAAGAGCTTCATCCGCATCCTCCTCGGTGCAGCTGCCCTGACAAAATGCCGGCAGGAACTGGTCGGCAAACAGCCCAAAGAGCCTCTCCACATCTGCCTCACTGCGCATATTGGTATCCTGCTGGCGGGTAAAGGCGGTCAAGGCTCCCAGGGCAAAGAGGGCTGCACGAAGGATATCGGGCTCCATCAATTTGAGCCGGGCAATGACCAGATCCCCTTTGATGTTGCTCTTGAACTCCATCGCCGCCAGCACCCGACCGATAAAGCGGGCCCGCCGTCCTCGGCGCTCGGGATCGGCCAAACCGCCGACAAATCGGAAATAGACGTAGTTGCGGCTGATATCCTCGCCCAAATAGGCATCGATAACACTGAAATGATACCCCATGCGCAGGCTGAGGTTGAGATATTCGTGGCCTACGATCGCCAGATTGGCACCGAGCGAATCAGCAGGTGCGGCCAACATCCCCATGCTGCGCGGCATGCCGGCGAGGATATCGCGCATGCCGAGACTGGGTGACTCGGTATTCCAGGCCCGCTTGTCGATCAGCCCCGCGAGAAAAACGCGAAAGGGGGTGGAGCTGATCTGTTCGGGCCGAGGCTTGGCGTGGGCATCGGGTGCAATACCGCCGCCAATATCCAACACCCGAATATCCATGGGCAACCCCAGGAGCATGGGCCTGGTCCGCAGTGAACCAAGCCCTGGGCGACGCTCCTGGAAATGGGCCAACTCATCCACTGCGCTCTCATGGCAAAAGTGGATGATATCATGCAGGGTTCGGCAACTCTCGGCCTGAAAATCCTGGGTATCCGGGTTGACCAGGTTGAGTGGCTGGATAAAACGAAGCAGACGCCTGAGCATGCGGTATTCCCGGTCCTGGGGAGTGAGGTCCATACTCAGACTATCAAAGCGCAGCATTGCTTCGATGATGCCACTGTAGACCGTGGTCTCACCGCCATCCACCGTCACCTCCGCGCCGACCGGCAGCAGTTCAAGGGCAGCGGGCAGGCCGAAGATCGAAGGCAGGCGCAGCTCACGGGACACAGTGGCCAGATGACCGGCGGCGGAACCGAATTCGGTGACCAGGCCGGCAGCACGCTGCAGCATCGGCGTGAGGTTGGGCGAGGCAATTCTCGCCACCGCCACCGCACCCGGCGGAAAACTCTTGGGGTCGGTGGATTCGTCGATGTGGAACACCGGCCCGGCACCCACGCCGGACTGGCCGGTCTGGCCTCCCTGGCAGAGAATTTTCGCCTCCACCGGTTCGTCGGGCACAAGCTCGACATCCAGATCGAATTTCAGTGGCCGCAGACGCGTGATGCGGCAAACGCCATCCGCCCATAGCTGCCAGCGCACCTCCAGCGGGGCACCGTAGAGCCGTTCGAGCAGCATGGCCGTTTCTGAAAGCCGCTTCAACAGCCCCGGTTCAATCAAACCTGAACCATGCGCAAGCGCTCGGTTTTCAGCAGAAATATCGCTGGCCAGACCTGAACCGGCAAACCTGAACCCGGGCATCCGTTCGGGGATGTGGGACTGGAGCAGTTCAAAGGGAAAGGTGCGTCTGAGCAGGTAAAAATCCTCGTCATTCTCCGCGGTGAGCACCCGGGCAACCAACCCATCCACTGCGGAAAAAGGGTTTCCGGCCAAAGGGCGGGTCTGGATGGCGCCCTTGAGGACAAAACGCGGTTGGGGATTGACAAAGAGGGCGCAATGCATCTGCGGCGAGTGCAGGGCCGGCAGTTCTTGGGATATCGTTTGGACGATCTGCTCCAAGCCATGGAGCAGCAGCTCCACCTCTTCCCCGCCTTCAACCATGGAAACGGTCGGCCTCCGATCGGCCAGGACAATACGCTCCACGCTGCGGTCAACTCGCCCCTGCCCTTCCACCCGGATCAGGGTCGCCTCGCGCCGCTCGCCATCGACCTGGATGCGAAAACTGCCCACCTCCTGCAGCGGTTCGTCCTCGGCATCGATCTGGGTAACCACCACCGTCATTGCCTCGCCCGGATGTTCCTCGACCAGGTGATGGAGGTGATCGATAACCGCGGCCCGTGCCTCCTCGAGCCGCCGGCTGGAGCCGCCTTCGGTGCCGATGGTCCACGATTGCATCGGATCAAGGGCACGAATCCCCTCCTCGGTGATGGCAAAGCCATCCACTGGTGCAACCCAGGGGTGGTAAAACAGTTCCGCCAGGCAGACCAGGTCCATCCCCACCAGAGGTTCATGCTCCCAGCCGATGGCGCTCAGGGGGAGCACAGCCTCATCGGCCAGGGCATGAACATTGTGCGAGAGAATATCGTCCAACAGGGTACGAACTTCCTGGTACCGGTCGTACAGCGGAATATAGCGGTTCGCGGTGAGTGCGTTGAGGCTGTAGACCACATGATGGACCCGATTGGCGATGCTGCTCACCGAAGCTTCGAGAAAGCTGCGATCAAAGATATATTCGCCGCCGAGCGCCCGCTCCATCTTGGCCATCTCCTCGAGGATGGCATTGTTGAGCAGGAGAATGCGCTTGAAGTTATTGAACAGTGCCTGCAGCCGCCAGAAGCTGATCTCTGTGTCTGTATCCTGTTTCCCCGAAAGTCCATGCCACCACCGCCCGATCCCCGCGACCATGTCCACCTCTTTAGGAAACGGGCGTTGCCGGCAAGCCCCGGCGTTGCTCTTCGATCCGTTTGACGCAATCGAGAATGTCGCGTAGTTTGAAGGGTTTGGCCACAAAATCAAAGGCGCCCTTGCGGTAGGATTCCTTGGCCGTCTCCAGGGTGGCAAAGCCAGTGATCACGATCACCTGGGTCTCGGGGGAGGAGGCCTTGGCATCGTTTAAGATCTGAATGCCGTCCGCTCCCTCCATCTTCAAATCCGTGACCACGATGTCAAAGGTGGTCTCCCGCAAGCGGGCCATGGCCTGCGTACTGTCGGTGAAAGTTTCCACCGTATGGCCCATCTTCTGAAAGGCGGGCTTGAGCCGTTTACAGACGATGGGTTCGTCATCCAGAATGAGAATCCGCATCGGGCTTGCCCCTCCGCTTGTTGTTGGCATCCTATCCTCCAATAGCCTGCATTGCCTGCAGGAAAAGATGAACATGCTGTTCCACATCGGCATCGCTGTGCATGCGGGCATCGAGCTGGCGGGTGTAGCCGACCAGTCCGCCCAGCATGCGCATACGCAACACCATGCGCTCACAGGAGAGTTTTTTCAGACGGCCGACCACCAGATCGCCGTGAATCTCCACCAGGAAATCATAATGCTGCAACACCTTGGCAATAAAGGCGGCCCGCCGTGAACGGCGGATGAACTCGGTTACGCCGCCGAGAAAACGAAAGTAGATATAGTTGTCGTTGATCGTTTCCGCAATATAGGCGTCGATAATGGTGAAATGATAGCCAAGGCGCATGTTGATGTTCATGTAATGCTCAAGCACTACCACCAGGTTGCGGCCGATCTCCTCGGGCCGGGCCAGGGAGGCGGAAAAGGTGCGGGTAAAACTGGACATGAAACTGCCCAAGTCGACCGCCACCGGCTCGGTGCACCACATGCCAAGCCCGCCCATGCCCTGGAGCAACTCCTTGAGCGGCAGGCAGACGATCTGGTCGACCTTGACCGCCGCGCACTCCGGGTCACAGGTGGTCCCGCCGCCACCGTCGATCACCATCAGCCCGAGCGGGAGGCTTGTCTCCAGCCGTTTGGGTGCGGAAAGGTACCTCGCTCCCTGCTTCTCGCTGAGATGGATCAACTCCTCCACCCCCTTTTCATGGATGAAACGGGTGATGTCGTGGTAGCTGCGGCAGGCAGACGGCTTGAAATCGTCGCTCTGCGGATCGAGCAGATGCAGCGGGCTGATCAGCCTGAGCAACCGCCCCAGGAGGCGATATTCGTAGGAGTCTTCGAACACCTCCTCCTCGATCAACTCAAAGTGATCCAAAGCGCCGATATTGCCGCGATAGACCGTGTTCTGGGTTGCATCGAGGGTGATTTCATCGCCGTTTTTGAGCAGGATCGTGGCAATCTCGGTATTGACGATGGTCGGCACCCGATACTCCCGCGAAAGGGTGGCCATGTGGCCGGTGGGTGAGCCGACATCGGTGATGATTCCCTGGGCCTTGTGCATGATGGCCGAGTAGCGCGGCGAGGTAAAGCGCGACAGGAGAATGGCGCCGTGGGGAAAACCGGCCAGATCCTGGTCGTTGCTGACCTGAAACACCTTGCCCACGGCAATGCCCTGCTGGGCGACAAAGCCCTTGCCGGAAAAGATCACCTCCGCATCGCGGGTGGCCTCGGTGATTTCCACGCTGGGCGCCCTCTCCCCATGGAGGCGCAACGGCCGCGATTGGAGGATGTAGAGGCTGCCGTCAAGGCCGAAGGTCCATTCGATCTCCTGGGGCCGTTTATAGTAGCGCTCAATGCTCATCGCCGCCTGGGCCAGCTGCTCCATCTGCTGCGGGCTCATGCTGACGGCATGCTGCATGGGATCGGGCAGATCCTGCCACTCGGTGCCGCTCTCCGGGGCAAGGACCAGCTGCCGTGGTTTTTCAGCCACGGTGAGGTCGATCATCGCATACGGAGCTGTGCGGCTAAGGATGATGGTGTCGGCGGAGTGATCTCCCTGGACCACGGGCGCACACAAGCCCCACACCGAATTGGCCAGCATGACCCCTTGCCCGGCCTGGGGCGCGTAGGTGTGGATAACACCGCTGACCAGCCCCTTGACCATGACCTGACAGCCTACGGCCATGGCGGTCTCGTTTTCATGGAAGCCCTTGACCAACCGGTAGAGCCAGGCCTCCACATCATAGGCGCTGGCCACCACCTGGCGGTAACTGTCGATAATGCCCTCGCGGGTCACATTGAGCAGGGAGCGGTACTGACCGGCAAAGCTGATGCTGCCGTCCTCGCCCCAAGCACTGCTGCGCAGCGCGACCTGCAGCTGTCGCTGGTGCTGCCTTTTGGCCAGGGCGTCATAGCTGCTGAGTATCTCCTGGCAGAGTCTGCGCGGCATGCTCGCGGCCAAGATGCGCTCTTGCACCTCCTGGGCGAGATGCTCGAGGGCTTCCAGGTTTTCTTCCTGAAAAAGCTGAGCGGCCAATTCCGTCTTGTCAAAGAGATGGTTGCGCTGGAAAAACTCGAAAAAGGTGCGGGTGGTAATGACAAAACCGTCGGGGACCTTCAACTCCAGACGGTTGCCAATATCACCCAGGTTGGTCATCTTGGCCCCGGCAAGTTCGTTGTGTTCATGACCGATGGCGGACAGGTCCATGACCCGATCGCCGAGGGTGAACACATGATGACCGGCCAACTCCTCCTGGATCGCATAACGGATTCGTTCAAAGGCGAGGAAGAGATCGGCGTTTTTGTGCTGATTGAGGATGGAATAGTCGGAAATCAGCTTGAATACCTGATCGCCGAGTTTATCCGCGGCCTCGGCAATGTAATGCCCATCGAAAATATACTCGCCCCCCAGCTTGTCCCCCATGTCCGCCATGAGTTCAAGAATCTGATTGTTGCGCTCCAAGATGCTCTGGAACTTCTTGAACAGCACCGTGAACGGCAAAACCTCTCGTGAAGGCCGCCAGAAGGCGAGTAGATTGTGCAGACCGCTTGCCATGTCGGCTCCGTCAGTGCGCTTCCTTGCTTTGGAACACCAGGCCGATCAACAGGCCGCTGACAATGGCAATCACCGTTGCCATCACCCCGTAGAGCACGCTCTTTTGATAGGCCAGTTCGCTGAGCCATTTGGGAAAGCCGGAAAGCGCCGCCTTGATGGTGGTATCGGCCTCGCCGACCACGGCATCATCGCTGATGGCCACGGCTTCCACCTTGTACTCACCGGGTTTGAGCGAACTGGGCACCTTGATATGGGCTGTGTAGCTCTGCAGGCCGTTCTTGACTGAGCCGAGTTTGATGCCCTCGGCGGCCTCATGGTAGAGCCCTTCCTTGGTTTTCAACTTGAGCAGTTCATGGGGAATGTCGATGGACTTGTTCGCCCCCTCCTCTTCCACGCCTATGGCGCTGGTCAAGGCATCGAGCCGGTAGGAAGCTGCCCCCTTGCCGAGCTGCGGCAGGGGCCGGGTGGCACTGGTCAGACAGACACTGGGCACGTTGGTCAGGGTCAATTTGCCCACGTTCATCCACAGGAGGCCAAAAACCTTCCCTTTTTCCCGCAGATGGAGATCACCGGGCGTGCCCACCAGGCGAACGATCAGATCGGACCCTTCAGGAATTTCACCGGTCACGGTGAGGTCGACACCATTATACTTCGCGCCCATGACAATGGCAGTGGGGGAGACGTTGACGGTCGTCTCCGCTGCCGGGGCAAGACAGGGCAGAGCAAGCATCAGGGAGGCCAGGAGCAGCCCTTTAATAAATTTCATCAGTTGGATGCGCATGTCAGTGTCCTCCCGCATAGGTCAACAGGATCTCCGGTGTGGCCAGCAGATCGTAAAGCATTTTTACCATGACGATGAGAACCAGGGTAGCCAGGAGAATTTTGAGATGTTCGCCGCCGAGTTTTTTGCCAACCTTGGCCCCGATCTGGGCACCGATGGCGGAACCGAGCATGAGCAACAGGGCGAGGATGAAATCAACGGTATGGTTTTTTGCAGCCTGCATCACGGTGACGTTCATGCAGGTAAAAAGAATTTGGAACAGGGAGGTACCGACAACCACGTGCATCGGCATGCGCAGCAGGTAGACCATGACCGGGACCATGATGAAGCCGCCGCCGACACCCATGATCGCGGCCAGTACGCCGACCATGATGCCCAGGAGGAAGGGCATCAGCAGGGAGAGACGGATGCCGGAGCGAGTAAAATCCATCTGCATTGGCAGAATGCGGATCAGCTTGGCGTAGAGCGACTCCTTGCGGGGCGCTTCCGCCGGTGTCTCTTTTTTCGACTTGCGCATCGCCTGCAGGCTCTCGAGGAACATGTAGCCGCCGACAAAGCCGAGCATGAGGACATAGGTGATACTGATCAAAAAGTCGGCGTTGCCCATTTTCCGCAGCAGGGCGATCACCTGCACGCCGAGGGTACCGCCGACGATGCCGCCGATCAACAGCAACAGCCCCATCTTGATATCGACGTTGCCCTGGCGAAAATGTGCCAGGGTCCCGGAGGTGGAGGCACCGACGATCTGATTGGAATCGGAGGCGGCGGCTACGGTCGGCGGAATGCCGAGCATGATCAGTAAGGGGGTCATGAGAAAGCCGCCGCCGACACCAAAGATACCGGAGAGCAGGCCGACTACTCCGCCAAGGCCAAAGATTGCCAGACAGTTGACGCTGGCACCGGCTATGGGGAGGTATAGATTCATTGAAAGATCCATCTCATCCTCTTGAAATTTATACTAGACTACAGTTTTAATGGGCGCCACGACTTCCACCTTGCAGTGCAACCGATGACGAAGGGCTCGCAGCGCAATGGCTTCCTTGGCTGCCGAGCGGGCGTCCTTCCCTCTTGTCTCGTGGACCAAGAGTGCTATCTTGTGGTGGTTGACAAAATCAATTACCTCATCCTCATAGGATCCCTCCGTCATGAAATAGTTGACAGTAATCCCCTCGGTCTTGGCTGTTTCCAGCAGGAGCTGCAGCCGTTTTTTCACCACCGAATCGAGTTCGTTCTGCAAGGCGCCGGTACGCCCGGTGCTCAGCGGGGTGATCAACAGCACGTTCAGCTCGACCTCCATCCGTTTGGCCAGGGAACAGGCATGGCTCAACGCTGCCCATGCCCCATGTCGTGCATCTATGGCTACCAGTATTTTCTCCATGGACCTCCTCGTTGCCGCTGACTAAGCAAAGAGAATGCCATTCAAATTTTACATGTAATTTCGATTTGTTATGTATTTAGATCACGAATTGCATCATTTTAATATTTCATTTTGAAACCAATGGACGTAATGTCGTCAGGTAGTGTTTCAATATGAAATAATCAAAGACAACGGAGGACAGGTCCGTGGGAGCTCATCTGGGAAAACTGGGACAGGGGGTGGTCGGTGCCGGCAGCCGCCTGGTGAATCCAGGTTCGATCAAAGGAAAAATTTTCACTATATTTTCGGTGGCTTTTCTCTCGATCGCCGCACTCACCGCGCTCAATCTGTGGAATTTCGCCACCCTCAAGGAACACCTGCTCATAAGCGAACGCTACGACGACCTGCTCAACAACATTCTCGAGGTCCGCCGTTTTGAAAAAAATTATCTTATCTACGGCGATCCGCGCAGCATGCAGGAGAGCCTTGATTACCTTGACCGGATCGACACCCTGGTCTCGGACCTTTCAGACGACCTGACCCGGTTGACCAGCGAGACGGCGCTGCAAAAATTTCAGGAGAATCTCAAACAATACCGCTCCATGGCCGCCGGGCTCAGTGCCAATGCCCAAATCTCACCCGTGCCGATGCGAACCATCGGCAAAACACTGACCGACGAGGCGGATCAATTTCGTGAAAGCAAACGGAAAAGAATCCACGCCGCCATTGTCCGCATCTCCATTCTCCCCTTCGCCTTTCTCGCCATCCTCCTCTCCCTGTTGTTGCTGGTGGTCTGGCTCATCTCCCATGGCCTGCTCAAGCCACTTGATGTCATTGTGGAAACCACGCGATTAGTGGGCCGCGGCGATTTCAGCCCGATCGATTATCCGGGTGTCCCTTTGGAGGAAATTTCCGGTCTGATCCAGGCCTTCAATCAAATGGCCAAGGAGTTGGAGATCCATCAGGAAGATCTGATTCAGACGCGAAAAATCGCCGCCATCGGCACCTTCACCGCCGGTATCGCCCATGAGCTCAACAACCCGATCAACAATATCGTGCTCACCGCGGAGAGCCTCAAAGAGGAGTTGGTCGACCAGACCGAGCCGGAAAACATGGAGATGCTGGGCGACATCCTCACCCAGGCCGAGCGGGCCGCGGACATCGTCAAGAACCTGCTTGATTTCAGCCGCACCGAACGGCCGATCTTCAGCCAACTGCCGCCGGAACTGATTCTCTCCAGCAGCATCAACCTTGTGAAAAATCAAATCAAAATTGTCGGCCTGCGCTTCGAGACCACCATCGCCGAAAACCTCCCGCCCATCTGCGGCAACATGGGCAACCTGCAGCAGGTGTTCACCAACCTCCTGCTCAACGCCATCCAGGCCTCGCCCCAGGGGACGACCATTCGCATGCAAGTCCACTATGCCGACAAACCGGGGTTCATCGCCTTTGTCATTCAGGATTCGGGAGAGGGCATCCCTCAGGAGATTCAACACAAAATCTTCGAGCCGTTCTTCTCCACCAAGGAGGTCGGCAAGGGAACCGGCCTCGGCCTGGCGGTGAGTTATTCCATTGTCAAACGGCACGGGGGCAAGATAAAGGTACAGAGCAAACTCGGCCAGGGCGCGACCTTCACCGTGCTCCTGCCCCATATCGCTCAACCTGAAAACGACGACTTCCCCTACGGACTTGTATGATTCGACTGCGACTGGCTATTGTTGACGACGAGGAGATTGTCTGCCGCCGCCTGAGCCAGGCTCTGGCTAAGGAGGAAATGACGATCGAGGCCTTCATCATCGGACGTTCCTTTTTGGAACGCATGATGCAGGATCCCTTTGATATCGTGCTGTTGGATATGCGCCTGCCGGACCTGGACGGTCTGGAGATTCTCGGCCGGATCAAGGCCTTGCGCCCGGAGACCGAGGTGATCATCATCACCGGCTACAAGAGTGTGGAGAGTGCGGTCGAGGCGATCCGCAAAGGTGCCTTTCACTATATCGCCAAACCGGTCAACCTGGCGGAAATACGGCTTTTGGTCAACAGTGTGCGTGAAAAGATCGCCATGCGCCTGGAGAACCAACGGTTGCGCGAGGCCCTCAAGGGCGATACCGGTCTGAGGGCCATCGTCGGCAACAGCCCGGCCATACAGGAGCTCTTTGCCATGATCCGCAAGGTGGCACCGGTGGACTGCAATGTGCTCATTCAGGGGGGCAGCGGTACCGGCAAAGCCCTGGTGGCCCGGGCCATTCACCAGTTGAGCCCGGAAAAGGATCATCCCTTTGTGGCCTTCAACTGCGGTGGCTTCACCGATGAGTTGATCAACAGCGAGCTGTTTGGCTACGAACGGGGGGCCTTTACCGGCGCCACCGCCACCAAGGTGGGGCTGCTTGAATCAGCGGCCGGTGGCACGGTCTTTCTCGATGAGATCGGCGAGATGCCGCTGGCGATGCAGGTCAAGCTCCTGCACGTGATTCAGGAGAGGGAGATTCTTCGCGTTGGCGGCACCAAACCCATTGAGCTTGATATTCGCATCATCGCCGCCACCAACAGGGATCTCAAGCACGAGGTGGAGATCGGTGCCTTTCGCGAGGATCTCTACTTCCGCCTCAACGTGGTGACCATAAGCCTGCCGACCTTGAGTGACCGGCGGGAAGACATCCCCCTGCTCGTTCGATTTTTTATCGATAAATACAGCCTCGCCTTTCACAAGCAGGTGGACGGTATCCAGCCCCAGGCCCTGGACATTCTCTGTAACTACAGTTTTCCCGGCAATGTCCGCGAACTGGAAAACATCGTCGAGCGGGCCGTTGCCCTAACCGATGGCTCGGAGATCAGCCCCGAAGACCTGCCGGGCGACCTTCAGGATCTTCAATTCGATACCCTGGAAGGGGACGGCATGCCCACCCTGGAAGAGATGGAGCGGCGCTACATCGCCAAGGTTCTGGCCAGCACCAACTACAACAAGGGATTGACCGCCCAGATCCTCGACATCCCCCGCACCACCCTCTGGCGTAAGATCAAGGCATATAGGCTGGAATAAAACAATCTCCGGCCCCAGCAACATACAGAGTGGAGATAATGCTCCTTAAGCGTTCTTGGGCAGCCGCACCGTCAACACCGGCACCGGGCTCATGCGGACAATCTTGTTGGCCACCGAGCCAAGGAGCATATCCATGAACACCCCCTGGCCGTGGGCGCCCATGACGGCCATATCATATCTGCCGGTTTTCAGCTCCTCGAGAATGCGGGCCGCGGCATCGCCCTGCACCACCTTGATTTCCGCTTTTGCCACCGGGCAGTCGGGATTATCCACGCGGCACTCCGCCGCCATCTCCGCAACCCGCGCCTTGGCCTTGTCAAGGGCCGTGTCCGTGGCGCTGGTATTGAACTTCTGCCAGGTCTCCGGGTCGAAATGGGTTTCAATGTCAAACCCGGCCTCCTCGCTCATCAATTCCACCCAATCCGGCAAGACGTGGATCATGGTCAGCTCTGCCTGGTAGCGGTTAGCCAGCGAGGCTGCATGGCGCAGGGCAAAACGGGCACTTTCAGAGAGATCGGTTGCATAAAGAATGTGTTTGATTTCAGGAAGCATGGCGTTCTCCTTTACAGTGCACGATTAATTATTCCCTGCAGGCTGAGCCTGAGCAGCGGGTTTTGCCGCCGGAGCCGGACCAAAGATACGGCCGGTGAACTTGACATACCAGGCCGCGGACTGGACCTGAATGATATAGGCCAGAGCCACCACCAGGGCAGCATCCGAGCCTTTTGCGCCAAAGGCGTTGATCGCCACGGCCAAGGCAATGGAAAGATTGCGCATAACCGTGCCGTAGACCATGGCGATCGCGTCACCGCGCGGCAGCAACATGCGTCCCAGCACCGTGCTGAGGGCATAGTTGATGCCATAGACGATGGCCAGCGGCACCAGAATCTGCACCAGCATCTGCGGCGCACCCGTGATAGTTTTCGCCTTGAGTGCCAAGGCAATGAAGACGATACCAAGCACCCCCAGGGTGGAGAGCGCCGGAAAGCGAGGCGCAAAACGCTCGGCAAAGACCTTCTGCCCATAGCGGGAAACCAGAATTCGCTGCGTGGCGTAGCCAAGCGCCATGGGCAAAAAAACGATCAAGGCAATCTGCTGAAAGACCGTGCCCAGATTCATGGAAACCGTCGCGCCCAGAAGCCCCTTGACATAGAAGGGGGTCAAAAGCGAACCCAGGGTCAGGCCGATGACGGTCATCTTGACGGCGGCGGCCATGTTGCCCTTGGCAAAACCGGTCCAGGAGATGGTCATGCCACTGGTCGGCACCAGCCCCGCCAGGAGCAGGCCGAGCATCATATAGGGTTGATCGCGAAAAAAGAGCCAACCAACACCAAAGGTGAGAAAGGGAACCACGGCAAAGTTGACTAGCTGGGTCACCACCTGGGCGCGCATATTGCCTCCGGAAAAAACCTCGCGGATTTTCAGGGTTACCATCATCGGGTAGACCATGAGAAAGGTAAAGGGTACGATCAGGCCCTTCAACCAGACCATATTGCCCAGGGCACCGGCAGCAAAGCCGAGCACCATAACCGCGGGAATGGCCACGACCAGATTTTTCGAGATCAACATCAATATCTTCCACATAGGTACGCTCCTCTTGCTGAATTTTGATAGCTTCGTCAATGGTCAAAAAACATAATATCACGTCTTGTGAAATCAGTGTGTTACGAAGCTCGAAACGGCATTCTCGAGGCTCTTTACGAGAATGACAATTCTGCGGGTTGGTGTTTTCCCATAGCTAAACAAGAAGCATACCAGGAAGGATGCAAAATCCAGCCGATTGCCTCATCCACCGACCCCCCCCTTATTTTAGCCAGTTACACACAGTCTCATCCAGCCTTCCCGAACCGCGCGCGGTGGGAAAATGCAGGTTCCACTGGACCAAATCAAAACACTTGTTAAAATAGAGAAAAACGAATGTTAACATTTTAACAGGTGTTGCGATGCGGGAAGAAGAACTCAAGGCCTACTGGAAGACGGTGGTTGAGACTATTCAGGAGGGGGTGATGATTGTCGATCCTGGCGGGAGCATCGTAGCCGTCAATCAAGCCTTGAGCGAGTTGACCGGTTTTACCGCCGAAGACCTGATCGGTCGATCCTGCGCCACCCTCAACTGTGCCACCTGCCGGGCAAAGCGGGATCAGGAAGGGCACCACTGGTGTTCACTCTTTGAACAGGGGCGAATGAACAAACAACGGTGTGCGGTGCTGCGCAGCGATGGCCGCTATGTCCAGGTGTTGAAAAACGCCTCGGTCCTGCGCAACGATGCAGGCGAGGTCATCGGCGGGGTGGAAACCCTGACCGACATCAGCGGCCTGCTCGAGCGGGATACGGCCATCGAGGCCTTTCGCCGGGAACTGAACGGCCGCGATACCTTTCACGGCATGGTGGGACGCTCCGCCGCCATGCAGCGGGTCTACGACCTGATCGACAATGCCGCCGACTCCGATGCCCCCCTGGCCATCTACGGGGAGTCGGGCACGGGCAAGGAACTCACTGCCAAAGCAGTCCACGAGCGGGGAAAACGGCGAGACCGCCCCTATATCAAGGTCAACTGCGCCGCCCTCAACGAGGCGCTTTTGGAGAGCGAACTCTTTGGCCATGTCCGCGGCGCCTTTACCGGCGCCCACCAGGGACGGACCGGCCGCTTTGAGGCGGCCAACGGCGGCAGCATCTTTCTCGATGAAATCGGTGACCTGCCCATGCTCACCCAGGTCAAACTGCTGCGGGTGCTGGAAGACAAGGTAATCGAACGGGTGGGCGACAATCATCCTATTTCCGTGGATGTGCGCATCATCACCGCCACCAACCGCAACCTGGAGGCCATGGTGCGCGAGGGCAGCTTTCGCCAGGACCTCTACTACCGCATCAATGTCATTCCCGTAACCGTTCCGCCGCTGAGGGAGCGTATCGAGGATGTGCCTTTGCTGGCGGAGTCCTTCTTCCGCACCCTGCAACTCAAAAGCGGTAAGGATATCCGCTCCATATCCCGTCATGCCATGGACCTGCTCATGGCCTACGCCTGGCCGGGCAATGTGCGTGAACTGCGCTCCACCTTTGAGTACGCCTTTGTCACCTGCCAGAGCACCTCCATTGGCCCCGAAGACCTGCCCGCAGGCATCACTCAGGCACAACCTCATCAGCAAGAGCGGAGACGCCCCACCCTGCCCGTTTCATCAGAGAATCGGGATACACAAAAAAGACAGGCCTTGATCAAAGCCCTGCAGGAGACTGACGGCAATCAGAGTAAGGCAGCGGAAATTCTGGGTATCTCCAGGGTGACGGTGTGGAATCGGATGAAACGCTATGGACTGAAAGCGGTACGATGGGTGGAGGAGTAAATCACCATTTGCGATGGCAATGAGTGTGCTATTATCAAACGAGGTGAGGGGGGGACAATTGAACACACACCGGCAACAATGCAGAAAACGGCTCTCAAGTCCTCCCGCGCGCCGGAAACTACATCAGGAACAGTATCGGTTTTAACCCGTTATCAGATGCCATGCCAGACAAGCGACTGCAAAAAATTTTATCCAGTATTTCCCTGAGAATAGCACTCCCTTTGTTGTGTACCATCCTCCTCTTCATTAGCGCGATTTTCTCCCTTCTCCTCCCCCAGCTTGAGAGGAATCTCATCCACAGAAAACAGGAAGCGATCAAAGAGCTGACCGAAACCGTCTGGAGCTTGGCGGAATCCTACTACGAACGCGAGTCCTCCGGCGAACTCACCAGGGAAGATGCCCAGGCCCGCGCCATGGCCCGGATTCGCATGCTGCGCTATGGAACTGAAAGGAAAGATTATTTCTGGATCAACGACATGCATCCCCGGATGATAATGCACCCCTACCGAACCGATCTTGAGGGCAAGGATGTCTCTTCCTTCAAGGATACCAACGGGATTTTCCCCTTTGTCGAGTTCGTCAAAATCGTCAAGCGTCAGGGGAGTGGCTACGTCGACTACATGTGGCAATGGAAGGACAATCCGCTGAAAATATCGGCAAAATCTTCTTACGTCATGGCGTTCGAGCCGTGGGGCTGGATCATCGGCACCGGGATGTATGTCGACGATGTCCGCGCCGCAATCGCCACAATCCGCGACAACCTGACCCAGATCTGTATAGGCATCCTGTTCATTGTGTCCCTGTTGGCCGCCTATTCCATTCGCCAGGCCATGCTGGCGGACAGGGAACGGCAGCGGACCATTATCAACCAGGAAAGACTGATGGAGTCGCTTGAACAGAGCAACACGCGCTTCCGCAATCTGCTGGAGACCACCAGCGACTGGATTTGGGAATCGGATCAGGACGGAAAATTCACCTATTCAAGCTCACGGGTGACGAATATGCTGGGGTTCACCCCTGAGGAAACCCTCGGTAAAACATTGATGGACATTGCCTCTCCACGGGCGGCGAGTACCTTGAGCGGGCCCTTTAAGAAACTCCTCAAAAACAGAGAAAATATTGTCGGTTTCGAGTGTACCTGCCTGGGCAAGAGCGACCAGATCGTGGTTCTGGAGAACAATGCGGTCCCCGTTTTCACCCCAAACGGCCAGGGCGCACTGATCGGCTATAGGGGAATCGCCCGCGACATCACCGAACGGAAGATTGCGATGGAAGCACTCAAGAAGAGCCGTGACGATCTCCATGCAAGTCTCGAGGAAACGGTTTCCTCCCTGGCGTCGACCGCAGAAAATCGCGATCCCTACACCGCCGGTCACCAGCAGCGGGTTGATCGACTGGCCTGCGCCATTGCCAAACAGTACGGCTTGCCGCCCGAACAGATCGAAGGCCTTCACATCGCGGCCCTGCTCCACGATATCGGCAAGATTACCCTGCCCTTCGAATACCTGGCAAAACCGACCTGCCTGATCGAAGAGGAACGGGCCATCATCAGGCGTCATCCTGAAATCGGCTATGCGATCCTCAAGACGATTCATTTCCCCTGGCCGGTGGCGGATATCGTCCACCAACACCATGAATATCTCGATGGTTCAGGATACCCGCAGGGCCTTACGGACGAGGATATTCTCCTGGAGGCAAAAATCCTCACCGTCGCTGACGTGGTCGAGGCCATGTCCTCCCATCGTCCCTACCGCCCGGCCCTGGGAATCGACAAGGCCATGGACGAGATACGCAAAGGTCGGGGCATACGCTATCATGCCCCCAGCGTCGATATCTGTCTTGACCTGATCGAGAAAAAAAAGATCGAGTTCCTCAGCAACGACTGGTGCCCGCTCTTTTTCTGATCAGATCCGTTCACAACAAGTCCGATGACCAAGGGGGCTCCAAGGACAACGACATCGATTCATTCTTGGAACCAGGAGTTATCAGAATGTGCTCGATAAGAGCGACGGATTTCGGATCAACGCCTATTACGGGATCAATCCTGGTAAGGTCGGTGCTGGTTACGCTATGTGGTAAAAAATACGCTGTGATGGTTGCCGGGAAATATCCGCGGCAACCATCATAAGATGCTCAATTGAGTCAATAGAAAGCGGACCGCAAGAAAGGAGGTGACCAGAAAGGTGACTCCCCCCACGCAATTGAGGAGGAGGGAATTTCGCGCCGCACTCCGACCTGTTGAGAAGATAGAGAAGAATGGCCAGAATCAACGGAGTGCCGCACAGCCCCAGGGCAAGCATGAGCGGCAACAGCAGAAAAAAACTGCCTTTTAAAAATGGCCCGAGCATACTGACAAGACACCCGGCAAAGACGGCAAGGGCAAAACCTTTATCGCGGACATCGAGTTCCCAGCCCATCTTGTCGGCAATGAAATAGGCACCGGCCATAGAGGTTGGCGAAAGCGTGGACAGCGTTGCGCCCCAGAGACCTGCCATGAAGATTCTCATGGCATTGCCCCCCCCGACAAGGGTTGGAGGGCAAGAGCAGCATCGGTGGCTTTTTGAATAAGACGCCGTTGGGTTTCGGGACAGCGGCCGCTACGAGGAAGATTGCAACGCTGTACAGGCCAAATGCCAGCCCCATGGACGATAGGGTGTCGAAGCGGGCCAAGGCGAGGCCACAGGGCTTCCAGTGCCTGGCATTGGTGGTGTAGGTGTCCAAGTTTTTCCCAGATGTTGCTCGGTTGCGGCGATGACGCCTTTTCCCTCCAGAATACCCGCCCTGGCAGCCAAATACTGCGCCGTGGTTCCAAAGATCGCGCTGAGAAGAACCACCCAGAGCAAACTGTAGCCATAGGTCGCCCCGGCAATGGCGACGCTGGCCAGGGTAGCCGGGCCACAGGCCACGGCACTGATGATCCAGGCCGGTCCCATTTCCTTGATATAGGAGATATAGAGGTTGTTCATCTTTTTGACGGGGAACCTTGATAGCACCGTACACAGTTAAAAAATTGAAAGTCACGCATTGATCAATCCGTGATGAAGCTGGAAGCGTCGTTCTCGGTGCTATTGACGAGGATGACGAAGAAGAAACCGCCGTGGGGTCTGCACACTCCACCAGCAAAAAGGCAGCCTCCGTCGTCGGCTCTATCGCTGGATCGTTATCACCATCTTGTGGAGCGATCACCACCGGATGAATGTATTCCCAGCCCCCCTTGTTCCTCAATCACCTTGTCCCACCGGATCGCGAGAAAGGCGCCGGTATCGAGCTGCTGCTCCATGCCCCTCTGCTCGATTGCAGGAATCTTATCCACCGGGTCCTGTTTGAGAAAGTGGATGGCGGTTCTGCTTTCGCAGTCCGTTGGAATCAGGCTTCGCATCTCCTCCGGGGAACGGAAATGAACGTTTTCAAAGAGTGTATGCCCCTCACGCGCGGCCTTTTGCCGCCGTTGTTGGGCCCAGGGGCTGAGACTGTTGAGCGAGGTGACCACCACGCGTCCCCCCGGCTTGACCACCCGGTTGAGTTCGGCAATGGCCTTGGCGCCATCTGCGACAAACTCGATCGCGGTCATGGAGAAGACCCGGTCAAAACTGTTATCGTCAAAAGGCAAGGCACACATATCGGCGCAGATGCCGGCAAAGGTGTCACCACCGCGCAAGATCGCCTTGCTGAGCATGGAGGCGGAGAGGTCGATACCGGTCACCCAGGCCCCGGATTTGAGCACATCGGCGGTGAAGATACCGGTGCCGCAGCCCACGTCGAGAATGCGCTCTCCCGGTTGCGGCTCGAGAAATTTCAGCAGCAGTTCAGCTTCGTACCAGCGGACCAACTGGCCGATGGGAGTGGCGAACCAGAGATCGTAACGGTCGGTCCAGGTGTCAAAGAGTGCGGTAGCCATGGTAAAATTCCAGCGTTTTCAAGATTGAGGCACAGATCGTGTAACGCGTGAATATTGTTAGGAGATCATGCACATCGCGGGCATGGCCCGCGATGTGCATGATCCACAACCGGATGAACAAGGAAATTTCGTTCCTCGATGTGACCTACCACTGCAATCCGGCTATTTCCCCTGGTAGTTGGGCTTGCGCTTCTCGAACATGGCGTTGAGCGCCTCCATATGGTCATCGGTAAAGTGGCAGAGCGACTGGAAGGCGGCGGCCTGGACCATGCTCTCCGCCAGGGTGGAGTGAACGCCCATGCGCAGCAGCTTTTTGGTGAGGCGAACGGCCTGGGGCGGGCGCCCGGCAATCTTGCGGGCAATGCTATTGGCCTTGGTCAGTAGTTCCTCATGCTCGACCACATGGCCGATCAGTCCCAGGTCAAGGGCAGTGGATGCGTCGATAGTTTCGGCAGTAAAGATCAGTTCGCTCGCCTTGGCCATGCCGATGACTCGCGGTAGGGTGAAGGCGCTGCCATCACCGGGAATCAACCCCACGTTGAGGAAGGTCTCGCCAAAAGTCGCCTTGGCGGAGGCCACGCGAATGTCGCACATCAGCGCCAGGCCGCAGCCGGCGCCAACTGCGGATCCGTTGATGGCGGCAATGGTGGGAATCTCGACGTTGTACACCGCCAGCAGTACCTCCTGCAGATTCTTGCGGTATTGCTCGACCAACTCCGCCGGCGTACCGGCGAACATGCCCTTGCGCTCCTTCATGTCCTTGACATTACCGCCCGAGGAAAAAGCCGGATCAACCGCAGTGACGATCAACGCGCGTACATCCATACGTGCATTGACCTCGTCGCAGACCGCCATGATCTCGGCGATCATGTCCGGATGGGTGATGGCATTACGAATATCGGCCCGATTCAGGGTGAGTGTGGCAATTCCCTCGACGACTTGAAACACGGTTTCTTTGTATTCCATGCTGTTCTCCTAGAGTTTGCAAGAGTTCCATTACCGAAGAAAAAAGTTGAACAACCAGTTGGATACCTCATGTTTTCTGCAACAACGGCAAAAAATTTCACCACAGCGGCATCAGTGAGATGCAAGGTCTTTCGCCACGTACAACATCAGCCACGCGCATGGGCTGCAAGCAACTCCTCAAGCAGGGTAACGATGCTGTCGACCTGTTCAGGCGTCACCGCCGAAAGCCAGATATTCAGGGGATAGATCATGACATTGGCCCCCTGGGTACACAGTCCCATGCAGCCGGAGGTGGAAACACGGACCTTCCCCTGCCAGCCGCGCTCGTTGACGGCCTCCTTCAACCGCGTCTTGACCAGGGCACTGTCATTGTCGGCGCAGGATTTCCGCACCCCTCCGCGATCGTTGGTGCAGACAAAGACATGCGCGAAATAGGGGGATTCGCATCTCGCGACGGTCATCGGCTCCTCCTGCAGAATGAAAGAAATGCGCTGTTACTGAAAGCAGAGGGAAAAAAGAGAGCCCCCCAACATCCATGCACCAGTCACACTGGAAAATCAAGATTTTCTTGAATTTTTCCCACACTTCGCAAAGAGGCCCCATGGCGAAAAAAAACTGCCGGCACGAGGTTGCCGCTTCATATTTCCCCCCCTTGCTTCTTCTCCTGTCCCTGCTGACGTTTTTGTCCCGGGACAGGACCGGACACAGGGGGACAGGCATGAACGCAGCCCCCGTGGCAGCTCACCGCCATCCAATCCATGGCCGACGACGGTATCTCTGCCGAGCAACCGGCAAATACCCCCCTCAGATATGGCGTACCGCTGGCAAAAAAAAAAGCGAATCAACCTTTGGTTGAATCGCCCTTTTAACTTCAGCACAAGCGGGGAGAGCAGACGTGAACCGTGTCAAATCCACGTTGCTCTTCCCCTCACGGATCCCGCTGACAACGATATATGCTGAAGGTGGGGAGGAGTTCGGTCTGTATATTTATCGAACCTTACTTGGTTTGCAAAGATGATCCTCATCCGGTGACATTCCGCCGCACGCCTCACAGGTATAGTGCATTTCCAGCCGTTTTTCGTCGCAGACCTGATCTGTGGCCGTGGCACAAAAGTTGGCATCGAGCTCTTCACTGGTGGGGTTACAGAGATTACTGGCATCATAGGATCTTGAGCCGCAGTTCAAACAGGTATATTTCATGATTTTCTCTCCTTTACATCAATACCTTCCATGAATGCCCCTGCCAGACAATGTGGCAAGCCTTCTTCGCAGGGAACACACCATGGACTTCCTCGACATCAAGACCGTTCTTGATATCTTTAGAAGAAAAAGTAATTAGCCCTTTATTTCTTCGTAACCCCTAAAACCATGGCCGCAAAAAAAATTCCTCCTCTGAAATTTCTGCTCCCACTCACCCTTGGAGATTACGCTCTACTCCCGGCAGCCAAGCCAGCACCTTTTTAATTTGAGCGTCCCAACAGGACCATTCGTGCCCACCCGGCCCCTCATCGTAATCAACCTGGATCCCCAAGTCATCGAGATGCTTACGAAAGCGACGATTGTCCAGGTAGAGGAAATCCTCGGTCCCACACCACTGGTAGAGTTTGGGGAGGGCTCCTGCCCTTTCGTGCACCGATTCCGTCAGGGCAAAAAGATCGTTCTCGCTCCCGGCCAGTGTTTGCGGCTCACCAAACACATGGACCAACTCCTGCTGCCCGGTCTCGAGTTCGCTTCCGGTCAGGCGGACCACATCCAGTGCACCGGAGAGGCTGGCCGCTGCCGCAAAACGTTCTGGGAAGGTGAATGCGAGCTTAAAGGCGCCGTAGCCGCCCATGGAAAGACCCGCGAGATAGTTCTCCTCGCGCCGCTGCGACAGAGGAAAATAGCGACGGGCTACCCGGGGCACCTCTTGGCTGATAAAACTCCAGTAGCGTTGCCCGGTCTGCATGTCCGTGTAATAGCTTCGCCCCACCTCGGGCATGACCACCGCCAGGTTCATGCCTTCGAGGTAGCGTTCAAGCGAGGTGCGGCGTTGCCAGGCACTGTGATCATCGGAGCGCCCATGCAGTAAATAGAGCGTGGGAAAAGGGGTCTCCCCCTGTGGTTGCTGACCTGTATCTTGGGAGAGTTCAGGCAGAAAAACACTCATAGTGGTCATCAATCCCAAGACATGGGAATAAAAATGGCAATGAATAAGGGCCATGCGTCACCTCTCTCGGGCTTTTGCTCGCAATTTTCAGGAGTCGACAACAACCGTGTCCGCCTCATTATCGACCACCACCGGAGTTTCGAGAAAGGTGAGTCGAGCTTCGCACCCGTACTTCCCACGGACAAAGGCCCGCCACTCATCGGTATACACGCGATCCGCGTCTGCGCGCGATCGCCAGAGATAGATACCTCCGGCCTTGCCGCCGTCTTCGGAAAGAAAATAATATTTTCGCAGAAGCCCAGCCATACCACGGTATTTGGATGAAGTGCTCAGGAAAATCTCTTGAGCCTGGGCCGAAGTCATGGGCTGGGGAAGGTCAAATTCGACAATGGAGGTTATCATGAGCTCACCAGAAAACGGTTGAAGAGTTGGACTGCTGTTACGTGCATCCTGCAAACTCGAAATCCACGATGCAAAAAAAGCACGAAGATCGTAGAGTTGTTCTCGTAAAAAGCCCCGAGAACGCATTCAACCCAAGAGATTGAAGATGGCCTGGAATCAAATACAAACCTCCCGCCTGCGCAAACTCTTTTTCGAGAGTTTCTCCGCAATGGACATCGCCCAACCGCTCGTTTCCTTTGACGCGGAAACCGACGGTGAAAAAACACGAACCTTCATGCTCGAAAACGGACTTGCCATTGCCGGTGTACGCCTGCAGGGCCTGGTCGCCGGCTATGTACGCCAGGAGGATCTCGAGAGCGGCCCCTGCGGTGCGCATCTCCGTAGTTTCCCCGCGGTGGAGACGGTCGCCGACACCGCGAACTTCATCGATGTGGTCAAGGTGATCGCCCAGCATGAACACTGCTTTGTCACCATCCTCGACCAGGTCGGCGCCATCATCACCAAACACGATCTGGAGAAACCGCCGATGCGCATGTTTCTCTTCGGCGTGATCACCCTGGGTGAAATGGTCATGACCGATATCATCCGCCAACGATTTGGAGATGGCTCCTGGCTACAGCATATTTCTCCCCAGCGCCTTGAAAAGGCAAAGCAACTCCAGGAGGAACGGTTGCGACGCGGCCAGAAGGTGGATCTCATCGATTGCCTCCAGTACGGTGACAAAGGAACAATACTTTCCTCTCTCGATGATTTTCGTTTCTCCATCGGTCTGGAATCGCGCAATGCGGCACGAAAGGCCCTGAAGGAACTCGAATCCTTGCGAAACAACCTCGCCCACACCCAGGAAATCATCCCCACCGGCTGGCAGCGGATCGTGGTCGCCTGCAGCCGCCTGGAACATAACCTGGAAATAATAGGAAAAAAAGTGCACGACTCTGAACAGGGGGCAGCAGGGCCATGAACAGGATCCAGCGTTGCGAGACGCTCATGCGCAGACGGGAGTTGGGTTGGTGGGAGGAACTGAGTGCGATTCTTCCCGAACTGGCGAGTCTTGGTAAAACGCCGCAATCGCCTGAGCATCATGCCGAAGGCGATGTCGGCCGCCATACCCGGCTTGCCCTGAAACACTGCCCGGACGACTGTTCCCCTATCCTCCTCTGGGTGGCCCTGCTGCACGATATCGGCAAACCGGAGACAACGGTGATAGGTATCAATGGCAGCATCACCGCCCATGGACACGCAAAATCCGGGGCGCAACTGGCCGATTCCATTCTTCTTCGCCTGGGTATGGACGCGGAGAGTCGGGAGCAGATCACCTGGATCATCCGCCATCACATGTTCCCCCACTCCTGGCAGCTCAAAACTCCAGCCGATCTCAGCAGACGGCAACGCACCTTCATGCGCCATCCCTGGTTTCCCCTGCTGCTCCAGTTTCTCGATATCGATGCCCGAGCAGCGGTCAGCCGCCATCGCAAAACCGATCAGGCACTGTTTTTCAACAACATTTTGGCAACGATCGAACGGCAGGACTAAGCCCTGGTTTTATTCGCCCCGGTGGATGAAAGGACCACTGCCGCGTGGGCACCAGGTCCCGCAACCAAAACGCTGCACAAGCGAGCGGGCTATGGGAATATCGGCCGGAGCCAAGCGGTACTGGAGGATATCGGTGAGCGCGACCCAGGTCAGCTGATCATGCACTGCGGGCCGCAGGTTCCCGGAGACGATTTCCGCGGCCAGGGCCACCAGGCGGATTGCGCCGTGCTCGTAGCGGTGTTCGTTTTCGGCCAGGACCTCGCCCGCCCTGATCACAACCCCGAGTTCTTCCCATATTTCCCGCTCAAGGCAGGCCGAAAGCGTTTCGCCCGCCTCGAGCTTGCCTCCGGGAAATTCCCAATATCCGCCCTGTTGCTGCCCTGGTTTGCGGCGGGTGAGCAACAGGGTTTCATCCCGCCTGATCACGGCTGCGGTCACTGTCTTCATAAACTACCCTACTCGGTAAAGCCTTTGGCGGCCATGGCCTCAACATCGGCAAACAGGGCCATGCCGGTCTTCATCCGGCGAAATCCCAGGGTTTCGTAAAACCCCTCCTTCCCCGGCGAGGCGTAAAGGATCACATTGCCCCGCGGCAGTTGAGCACAAATGTTCTCGACAATGAGCGAGCCTATTCCCTTGCCCTGGTACTCGGGGCGAACCGCCACATCATAGATTGCCGATTGATAGGCGCCATCGGAGATGGCACGGCCAAACCCGACCAACTGCCCCTCGTACCGGATAAACACGGTGACCAGACTGGCGGCAAAGGCCCTGCGGTGCACCGCAGGTTGATAATGGGCCATGCCCGCCTGTTTGAGGGTGTCGGCGACCAGGGGCCAGTCAACGCCGCCCATATCAAAACTGATTTCCACATCCATCATCTTTCCACCTCCATCCCCGGCCTGCGGCCCGTTGTATCTGCAACATGCTGTTGCCGCCGCGTTGGAATTCGCACCCGACCCGGCGCTGTTGGACAGCATACCCCTGCATGGAAAAATAATCCATCATTTCAGAAAGATACTCGTAAAAACGGCCATCCAGGATCAAAGGCGGAAAAATGCGCACCTCATCGGCCACCCGCAGCATTTCCGCAATGGCCATCTGGTGAAAGGTTATCGAGAAATGCTCATGGTAGAAAAAAAGAAAATGGGAGGAAAGCCAGCATCGCCTGCACACGCAGGCGACCAAGGGCCTCAACCGAGCCTATCCTGTCCCACAGGTAATCGTCACGGTTGCGCTCCATCTGCGCCAACACGGTTTCGACGTTGGCGGCAATCCGCTGCTCGCTCTGTTCGCCGCGAAACATAGAGAGGGGATCGCAGGAAACGACCCCACCGCCCCGCCCTGGCAGTTCGCCATTGAAGGCGGCCGGTCCATCACCCCAGCAGAGAACGCGCAGCCCCATCTCGGCCGATGAAAGGTCGAACATCTCGACATATTCATCACAGGAGCGGCCCCTAAGCAAGACCTAATCCAGGGTGAACCCCATATTCAGATCCTTTGGAAAACGCGAATATAATCGACAACCAGGCTCTGCGGAAAGACCGTGGTCTCGTCGGGATCGCCGGGCCAGAATCCGCCCACAGCCAGGTTCAACAGGAGGAAAAAGGGGTGTTCATAGGGCCAGTCAGCCCCCTGGGGAATCTGCTCGCGACTGAGGGAAAAGTAGCGAAAGCCATCGACATACCACAGGATCCGCCCCGGCTGCCAATCAACGGCAAAGAGGTGAAAATTATCCTTGAAGGCCTGCCCGCCGGCAAGCGCATAGGCACCACCGATCCCTTCGCTGCCGCAATACCCGGGGCCATGGACGGTGCCGTGGACGATATCCGGTTCCCGGCCGATATTTTCCATGATATCGATCTCGCCGCAGTTCGGCCAGACCACCGGGCCGAAGTCCTCGCCCAGCATCCACAGCGCCGGCCAGATTCCCGGGCCGAAGGGGAGTTTGATCCGCGCCTCGACCACCCCGTGGGTAAAACTGAACCTGCCCTGGGTGAGGAGGCGGGCCGAGGTATAACGTGCCGGACCGTACCAGCAGGGCAACGCCTCCTCCTGCTCCGCACTGGTTTGCCGGGCCGTGATCATCAGGTTGCTGTTGCCGTCCTGAACTGCATTGTCGAGCGCATCGGTATAGTACTGGTACTCCTGATTGCCCCAGCCCTTGCCGCCGAGATCGTGGCGCCACTTTGCCGGATCAGGCGGGGTCCCCCCGGGGCCGTCGAACTCATCGTTCCACAACAGGCGCAGATGTTCGGCGGCAACAGTGGTGTAGACCGGAGGCTGTAGGGATGGAGGATCTGTTGTCATTGAAACCACTCTTTGATAAATTTGGGTGCAACTGGGGGGAAGAAAGCCCATGGCTCAAAGCACCTGCCTCGCACCTCATCTAGCGGTTCAGCAACTTCTCCAATCCTTCCGCCGCCATACTGGGAGTGAACTCGGTGATGCTGTACTCGGCAAGCCCGGCTTTGTGAAACGGGTCTTCAGCCAGGATGGCGTTCAGTTTCTCCATGCTGGCCACCGAGGCGAGAATAACGCCCCCGGTCCGTGGGATCTTCCTCCCCGATGCAAGAAAATTTCCGGCAGCATACTGCCTTTTCAGGTAGGCGACATGGGCCTCAATGTGCTGATCAATCACATCGAGGCCAACGATATAGTGCAACGAAACAATAAACACGGTCTCCTCCATTATTCAGAAAAGCATGGGGCAACATCAAGGTGCGGCCTGTCCCCTTTCGGCAGCCCCCAGACATCAGGGCATTGATGCCGCACTCGCCCGGCCCCCCTTCCTTGACCGGCGAACAGATGGACGCTCGATGGGGCGAAGGAAGAGTACAGGCGGGGAGAATAGACCAATCTCCAGGTACCTGCAAAAAGACGAAATATTTCAAAGAGGATACGACTAACGCCCCAGATGTTCAAGCACATTTCCATCCGGGCCGACCAGTTCCACCACCAGGGGCATGGAACCGACCGCATGCGTGGAACAGGAGAGGCAGGGATCAAAGGTGCGGATCACCGCTTCGATCCGGTTGAGCAGCCCTTCACGAAGGGTGGTACCGGTAAGGTAGTGTCGCGCCGCCTGAAGTATGCCACATTGCATGGCCAGGTTGTTGTGACCGGTGGCAATGACCAGGTTGACCCACTGGATCAAGCCGTCCTCGTTGACCCGGTAATGATGGATCAGGGTCCCGCGCGGGGCCTCGCTGACGCCTACGCCTTCGAGGTTGTTGACCCCGGCTTCGGCCCGCACTCGCTGCTCGAGGATCTGCGGATCGGCAAGCAGCTGTTCGATCCGTTCCACCGCAAAGAGCATTTCAATCAAACGGGCGTAATGTGAGTGAAACATGGCGAGCACCGGTCCGGAGGCCAACTGTTTGAACTGGACCAACTCCCCATCGGCCAGTTCGGTGCCGCAAGCAGAGGCGAGGTTGAGCCGGGCCAACGGCCCGACCCGGTACATGCCCTGCGGATAGCCAAGCGGCCGGTAGTAGGGGAACTTGAGATAGGTCCAGGGCTCCACCGCCTCACCTATCACCTCCTGATAGGCGCCCGGCTCGCAGTCCTCCATGATCGGGTTTCCGGCGGCATCGATCATCCGCAGGCGCCCCTGATCGAGTTCAAGCGTACCCGCATCGTTGGCCAGCCCCAAAAACATACTGGGGAAATGGGCAAAAACGCGAATATGCTCCTCGTGTTGGTCAAGGCTCTGCTTGAATCGGTCGAGGTGGGCGCAGATCAAGGTCTTGATCGCGGGCAGTTCCGCCAGGATGGTTTCGCGATGGGAGGAGCTCAGCGGCGCGTTGACTCCGCCGGGCACCACCCAGTTGGGGTGAATCCTCCGACCGCTGAGGCGCTCAATCGTCTGTTGGCCGAACTGACGAAGACGGATACCGTCGCGGGCAAGCTGCGGATCGGCGGCGACCAAACCGAAAAAGTTGCGTTGTTCCGGGGGATGATCCATGCCCAGGATGAGGTCCGGGGCGGAGAGGTAAAAAAAACTGAGCGCATGCGACTGAATCAGTTGCCCCAGGTTGAGCAGGCAGCGGAGTTTGACGGAGGTGGCCGGTATGGTGACCGCCAGCAGTTGGTCGCAGGCCCTGGCCGAGGCCAGCTGATGGCTGACCGGACAGATGCCGCAGATACGGGCGGTGAGGGCCGGCATTTCAGCAAAGGGACGGCCGACCACGAACTGTTCGAATCCGCGCACCTGGGTGACCTGAAAACGGGCGTCCCGCACCTGGCCGGCATCGTCAAGAAAGAGACGGATGGCGGCGTGCCCTTCAATACGGGTGACCGGTTCTATGGTGATCATAGCAGGCTCCTTAGGCACCGAACCGGGGATCGGGCCGCAGGTCGGTGCTCCCGCTCAGCAGTCCGTTGAGGGCGTTGAACAGGGTTGCCGCATCGGGCGGGCAACCGGGGATAAAGAGGTCCACCGGCACGAAACGATGCAGCGGCAAGGCCCTCGCATACAAGGAAGGCAGGTCGCTACTCGGGATTTGCGCCTGCAGTGGCGCGCGATCCAGATACACCTCTTGCAGCATGGCAGCGGCACCATGGACGTTGCGCATTGCCGGGATGTTGCCGGTGACCGCGCAGTCGCCCATGGCGATCAATAGCGTGCTGTGCCTTCGCGCAGATCGCAGGCGGGACTCATCGAGAGCGGAGGAGACCGCCCCCTCGATGCAGACCACATCCACCAGTTCGGGAAATTCCTTGGTATCCACCAGGGGGCTGTAGACTACCTCCACGTGCGCGGCCAATTCCAGCAACCGCTCGTCCGTATCCAGAAGCGACATGTGGCAGCCGGAGCAGCCATCCAGCCAGAGGGTGGCCAAGCGCACTTTGTTCATTGCTTCTCCTCCGCACGATTGGCCACCAGATAGGGCAGCGTTAGCCGCTTCTTGCGCATCTCCGCAACCGAGGTGCCCTTTTCCGACAGGGCCCCGGTGGGGCAGACATGGACACACTTGCCGCAGCCGGTGCAGGTCGTGGAAGCCCCCCAGGGCGTATCCAGGTCGGCGACGATCAGGCTGCGGCGCCCCCGATTCTTGATATCCCAGGTGTGGGCCCCTTCAATCTCGCCGCAGACCCGCACGCAACGGGTGCAGAGCACACAGCGGTTGTGATCAAGCACGAAACGGCTGTGCGAGGCGTCGACCGCGAGACTCGGGTAGCAGCCGGGAAATTCGACATGATCGATCCCCAGCTCGCAGGCCAGTTCCTGCAGTTCGCAGTGGCCGTTGGCCACGCACACCGAGCAGACATGGTTGCGTTCGGCTAGGATCAACTGGACAATGGTGCGGCGGTAGCGTTGCAGGCGCTCCGATTGGGTGGTGACCACCATACCCTCGCGAATCGTGGTGACGCAGGCGGGATGCAGCTTGGGGCTGCCCTCGATCTCGACCATGCACAGCCGGCAGGAACCCACCGCGGAAAGCCCCTCCAGATAACAGAGGGTGGGAATGGCGATACCGTGTTCGCGGGCCACCTGGAGAATGGTTTCCGTGGCCAAACCACTGAGGTGCTGTCCATCGATGGTCAGGGTGAGGATCGTTGCACTCATGGCCTCACCTCCCCTTCGGCATCATCCGCCACCATTCGATCAAGGTATTCCTGGCGGAAAGAGCGCAGCGAACTCAACACCGGATTGGGTGCCGACTGGCCCAAACCGCAGAGGCTGGCATTCTTCATCAGGTCGCAGAGTTCCTCCAACTGGGTTAGATCGCGGGCAATGGCACGCCGCTCCTGGAAGCGGGTGAGGAGCCGATGGATCTGGACGGTACCGGTCCGGCAGGGCACGCATTTGCCGCAGGACTCCTCCATGCAGAATTCCATGAAATACTTGACCACATCGATCATGCTCGAGGTTTCGTCAATGACGATCATACCGCCCGAGCCCATGATCGAGCCTAAACCGCTCAAACTTTCGTAACTCACCAGGGCATCGAGGAATTCCGCAGGAATGCAGCCACCCGAAGGACCACCGGTCTGCACCCCCTTGAAGGCATGGCCATCGGCAATGCCGCCGCCGATATCGAAGATGATTTCGCGCAGGCTCATGCCCATGGGCACCTCCACCAACCCCGCATTGCGAATCTTTCCGGTCAGGGCAAAGACCTTGGTGCCCCTGCTCTGCTCGGTGCCGATGGCGGCAAACCATTGGGACCCGTTGCGAATGATCGGCGGGATGTTGGCATAGGTCTCGACATTGTTGATCAGGGTTGGGCAGCCCCAGAGTCCCTTCTCCGCCGGATAGGGCGGCCTGGGCCGGGGCGTGCCGCGCCGACCTTCGACCGAGGCGATGAGGGCGGTCTCCTCGCCGCAGACAAAGGCGCCGGCACCGAGCCGGACTTGGAGGGAGCACTCGAAGCTGGTCCCGCAGATTCCATGGCCGAGCAAATTTTTCTTTTCGGCCTCGCGAATGGCCAGATGCAATCGCTTGACCGCCAGGGGATATTCCGCCCGGACGTAGAAGTAGCCCCGGTTTGCCCCCACCGCATAGGCGGCGATGAGCATCCCCTCGAGAACGGCGTGGGGCGTGCTCTCGAGGATGGACCGGTCCATGAAGGCGCCGGGATCCCCCTCGTCGCCGTTACATATCAGGTACTTTTTCTCTCCTGCGGCCTTGGCCACGGTGGCCCATTTGAGTCCGGTGGGGTACCCGGCACCGCCACGGCCTCGCAGGCCGCTCTCCTGAATGGTGCGGATAACCTCACCGGGCCGCATGGAGGTCAGTACGCCCACCAACCCACCATAGCCGCCGGCGGCAATATAATCGTCGATGCTTTCCGGATCTATCCGGCCGGAGAGGGCCAACACGTTCTTGACCTGCCGGGTGAAAAAAGGTAGATCCGGGGACACCAGCAACCGTGGAATCGGTTCCTTGCCCAAGGCCTCAATAATCTCTTCCGCATCCTCCGGATCTACATGGCTGTAGGTGATCTCCCCGGGCTGGACGAGAACGATCGGTCCCAGGGCGCACAACCCCATGCACCCGGCCTTACGCACCAGCACCTCGTGTTCCAGGTGGCGTTCGCCCACGACCCGGCACAGGGCCGCATGGATCGCCTCGTTCTCCGGGCAGCCCAATCCGGCACAGACGAAGATATGGTGGCCAAACCCATCGAGATGCGCTCGATGGGCATGAGCAAGGTGGTTGAGTTCTTCACGATTCATCGTCGAGCCACTCCCTGATGATGGCGGTTGCTTCCGCAAAGCTCTTCTTGCCGATAAGCCTGTTGTCCGTCAAAAACACCGGGGCCAGTGCACAGGCGCCGACGCAACGGACTTCAACCAGAGAAAGACGATTATCCGTGGTTGTCCCGCCTGGGGCGAGGTGATACCGTTCCTCCATCCAGTCCAGGAGCCTGTCGTTGCCCTTGAGGTGACAGGCGGTGCCGGTGCAGACGGCCAGGGTATGCTCCCCTTTGGGTTTGAGTGTGAAATGATTGTAGAAAGTGGCCACACCAAACACCTTGGCCGGCGGCAGGTGGAGCCGGGCGGCGATGTAGCTGAGCGTGGTCTTTTCGAGGAATCCAAAGGCGCCCTGGGCGGCGTGCAGGGTCTCGATCAACGCGGAGGGTTGGTTATCGAGCCGTTGCATGACCCGGTCGACAAGGTGCCAACGGGTCTCATCGCTTGGTGGTGTAGGACGGGGAGAAGCGGGCATGAACGTCACCTCCAATTCTTGAACAAGGAGGAACACGGTTTCTTGCATTTACCCCGAGTTTTTGCAGAAATGCAACCTTTAAAACGGAGTAGAAGAACAACATCCCCTCCCCCGAGGGCCTCGCCTGACCCATGTAATCGATCGCCCCCCTGATTGCTGCATCCCCCGCGCTAAGGATTGACCGGACGCCGTATCGTGGTACACTTGCACCACATGCACTCGTGGATAAATAATCAGCCTTCGACCTCTCTCCCTCTCTTCACGGATTTATGGCCAGATCTCGCCCCCTCACCTTGACAACCTTTGTCTATCGGACCCTGACCCTGCGCCTGAGCTTGATGGCTCTTGCGATCGGCCTCTTGACCGCAGCTGCCGTCTTTTTTTCCGAACGGCACAACCTACAGACACAGGTGGTGGATGATGCGCGCAGGGAAGTTCGCCTCTTGACCCAACGCACCATGGGGCTTGTTCGGGAACAGGGGCTAAAACCGCGCGAGGCCTTACATCGGGCATTTCAAGATCGACTTTCGCTTGCGGTCAACCCCAAAAACGGTCGATTTGTCTACGTCGATTTTTTTCAACCCGGCACCAGGGACAACGAGGAACATTGTGACGCCACCTATCCCCTGATCGACCAGGTGGCCCGCTTCGCCCGTGACCAGTTGCCTCTGGTCCGGGTCCCGGACGAACATGCGGAAACGGTGTTGATTGCAAACCGACTTCATATCTGGATGATCATGCCGCTGATGGACCCCTCAACCCCGACATCGCCCGCGGCCCTGACAGTTTTTGCCCCTTCCGCAAAAACCCTGGAGGCCATCAGTGCAAAACTGCGACGCAGCGTACTGCTGGCCTTGCTGATCGTCGGGGCCACCAGCCTGATCCTCTATCCGGTTATCCTCCAGTTGGTGCGCAAGCTGGGCCAGTTTTCCCATAACCTGCTCGAGGCCAATCTCGGTACCCTCACCCTGCTGGCCAGCGCCATTGCCAAACGCGACAGCGACACCGATATTCACAATTTCCGGGTGACCCTCTACGCGGTCCGCCTGGCCGAGGCTTTGCATCTGGACAACGGAGCCATCCAGACCATTATCAAGGGGGCCTTTCTCCATGACGTCGGCAAGATCGGCATTCGCGACGAGATCCTCCTCAAGCCGGGCAAGCTGGATCAGGAAGAATTTTCCGAGATGCAGGAACACGTCCAATTCGGGCTTGATATCATCAGCAACTCCCAATGGCTGGGCGACGCGGCCGAGATCGTCGGCAACCACCATGAAAAATTCGACGGCAACGGCTATCCCCAGGGGAAAAAGGGGGACGGGATTCCGCTGGCCGCCCGCATCTTCGCGGTGGTGGACGTTTTCGATGCGCTCAGCTCCAAACGGCCCTACAAGGAGCCGCTTTCCTATGCAGCCACCATGGAACTGATCGACCGGGGACGCGGCCATCAGTTCGACCCGGCCATTGTCGATACCTTTGCCACCATTGCACCGGCACTGTACCGCAACTATGCCGGTCGCGACGACCACAACCTGCGCCAGGAACTGCAGGCGCTCATTGCCCGCTATTTCAGCCAGGGCGAGATTATTCTCGATTAAACGAGAGCGCGAACACAGCTTCCCGCAGACAAGGAGAACAGATGCGATATACCACAGCAGAACCGGGACGGGTCTTCGTCCTCCGCCTGGAAGACGGCGAGATAGTCCACGAGGTGATCGAAAAATTTGCCGATGAACAGCGGATCGATGCCGCCTCGCTTATCATCGTGGGCGGGGCCGATGACGGCAGCCGGTTGGTGGTCGGTCCGGCCGAGGATCGCGGCTTGCCGCTGGAACCGATGCAGCAGACCCTGCACCACGTACATGAGGTCACCGGTACCGGCACCCTGTTCCGCGATACGGACGGCGTTCCTCTGGTCCATTGCACTTGGCCTGCGGCCGCAACACCGGCACCATTGTCGGCTGTATTCGCGAAGGGGTGCGGGTCTGGCATGTGATGGAGGTGGTGATTCACGAACTGAAAAACTGCACCGCAAGACGAAAAATTGAAGCGCCTCTTGGTTTGAAACTGCTCGCTCCATGAGGGAGGCGGCAACTTGGGAAGCCATGTTCCTTGGAAAAACGAGAGCATGGACCACTGTCACCATCGACCGCTCCAGGGAGACCTGAAGCGGTCGATGATCTCGCCGGGTATCGTCCGAGCACCCGGACCGAAATCACCTCCATATATTGGATCGCGATAGTATCGCCCACCTTGACTCGATCAAGGTTTTCCGGATTCTCCACACTAACCCTGACAAGGGAATTGTCTGCCAGGCGCAGCTTGGCGCTGGCCGTGTCCTTATCCAACTCGAGAATGGTGGCGGTGAGGTTGCTCTCGCTGACCTCCACCGCCCCCGGGGTTTCACCGGGGGCTGCCTTGACCAGGATGGAACTGGTATCTTGCCGTTTCTCACCGCGGTCGGCCAGACGCACTTTGAGGATTTCCGAATAGGTCACCTCCACCCTATCCCCTTTTTTCACCTTGTCCAGATTCTCGGCCTGGTCCCCGACGTACACCGTGAACAGCTGGCCTTCAAGATTGCGCAGGGTCACCATTTTGTCGGCCAGGTTGACCCGTTCGACAATGTCAACCGAGGTGGTGCTGGTGTTGCGCTCGACATCGAGCGGGGACGGGGACTTTGTCCCGGTACAAGAGATGAGCGATGACGAGACAAGCAGCATAAGACAAAGGGCGATCAACTGTTGCATAGATTCCTCCGGTGGATAAAAAAGGTCCTTTTTAGGGGAGTTGTGAGAAATGAGGGCCAGATCAGCTCCCCTGCGGTTTGGGGACAACGGACGGGTCGGTTGGAGTTTGCTCACCTCTCTCCCGACGTATGGGTGCGGGCCGGGTCGCCCAGCCGCCGCCCATGGCCTTGTAGAGGTCGATCAGCGACTGATGGAGCGCAGCCTGGGTCTGGGTAGAGGCAAGCCGGGCATTGAACAGGCTCCGCTCGGCATCGAGCACGGAGAGATAATCGGCATAGCCGTTTTCATAGCGGAGCCGGGCGATCTCGGCATACTGACGCAGCGAATCGACCTGACGCTTTTGCGCGGCCAGTTGCTTTTGGGTGAACAGGTGTCCGGCCAGGGCATCGTCGACCTCGCGAAATCCGTTCTCAATGGCCTTGCGATAGCTGAGCAGCGCCTGTTGACGGAGGGCCTCGGCCGCCTCGACGTTGCCGGCAATTTTACCGGCGGTGAAGATGGGCACGGTGAGGGGGGCGCTGAACTGCCAGGTCTTGGCCGGTCCCGCAAACAGATCGCCGAGATCGCCACTGGCCGAACCAAGGGCGCCGGTCAGGGAGATGCTCGGGAAGTAGGCGGCCCGGGCCACGCCGATCTGGGCATTGGCGGCGATCAGGTTCTGTTCCGCCTGGCGGATATCCGGCCGCCGCTCCAGAAGCGTGGAAGGCATGCCGGCGACAATGGCAGGAGCCACCAGCTGATCAATGGTTTTTCCGCGGGCTATGGGTCCCGGGTTGCGCCCCAGGAGGGTGCTGAGACCGTTTTCCTGGAGCACCACTGCCTTTTCCAGGCTGGGAATGCTGGCCAGGCTTAAGTTTGCGGGTTGTAGGCACATTTTAGTGCAGTGTTGAAAAATTTATCACGAAATTTCAGCGATATATAATTTTCCGCGTGGTGAAAATCTCAAAACCTGTGGGCACACGCGCTGTGACATTTAAGTTGAAATAAGCGAACTAAAACGCTAACGTTGTGGGCAGTCATGTATCTGCGAACCACGAAAAGAAAAAACAAGAACGGCACTGTTACCGAGTATCTCCAGCTCGCCCACAACGAGCGGAATCCGGAGACCAACTCCACCGTAGCCCGTATCGTCCACAGCTTCGGTCGCGCCGATCAGCTCGACCGCGAGGCCCTGGTTCGGCTCGCCCGATCCATTGGCAGAGTCTGTGGGATTACCATTGTTGACTCCGCTGGCACCGAAGGCGCTCATAGCGGCGGCCTGCCCGACGATCTCGAGATCCTGCGCACAGTGGAACTCGGCACGTTGCTCGTCATCGAAAATCTTTGGGAGCGATTGGGTATCGGCAAGGCGTTGCGGACTCTGCTGGACAAAGGCAAGTATGCCGTTGCCTACGATCAGGCCCTGCTGGCCATGACGGCGAATCGTCTCTGCGCACCGGAATCCAAGCTCGGGGTTTGGGACCGGTGGCTGGAGCAGGTCCATCTGCCCAAATGCCAAGGCCTGAAACTGCGGCAGATGTATGAGGCCATGGACTTTCTCCACAAGCATATTGATGCGGTGGAGGAGGCTGTCTTTTTCCAGACCGCCAATCTGTTCAACCTCTCGGTCGATCTGATTTTTTACGACACCACGACGGCTTCGTTCTCCATTGATTACGAGGACGAGGCCGATGAAAACGACGGTCTGCGTCAGTACGGCCACTCCAAGGAGGGCACGTGGACGCCGCAAATCGTGGTCGCCCTGGCGGTTACCCGAGAGGGATTGCCGGTAAAAAGCTGGGTTTTTCCCGGTAACACGGCGGATGTATCCACGATCAAACGCATCAGGAAGGACCTGCGAGGCTGGAACCTCGGTCGTGCCCTGTTTGTTGCCGACTCGGGCATGAACTCCTCTGCCAACCGGGAAGAGCTTGCACGGGCCTGTGGCAAATACCTGCTGGCCACCCGCATGGCGACGGTTGCCGAAATCAAGAAAGAGGTCCTGTCCCAACCCGGTCGCTTCACCACCTTCACCGACAACCTGCAAGCCAAGGAGGTTGTTATCGGCGATGGCGAGCGACGGCGGCGATACATCCTCTGCTTCAACCCAAAGGAAGCAGAGCGGCAACGAATACATCGAGAAGAGATCGTCGGCATGCTCGAAGAGGAGCTTGCCGGCCATAAAGACCGTGATGCTTCCGCCCAATGGGCCGTCGAACTGCTGGCCTCAAAACGATACAAGCGATACCTGAAAACAACCGAGGCCGGAAAAATTCGCCTGGACCGAGCAGCCATCACCGAGGCCAAACGCTACGACGGCAAGTGGGTGCTGGAAACCAACGATGACACCATCAGCCTTGAAGATGCAGCCCTTGGCTACAAAGGGCTTTTGGTTATCGAACGGTGTTTTCGATCGCTCAAGCGTACCCAGATCAAGATGATGCCTATGTATCATTGGGCTGCGCGGCGCATCGAAGCGCATGTGAAAATCTGTGTGCTGGCGTTGCTCATCGAGCGCGTTGCAGAACTTGAGTGTGGTCAACCGTGGGCTCAGATTCGACGCAATTTAGCCAAGCTTCAAGCCACTGAGTTCCACAATGACCAACACAGTTTTCTTCAGATTAATTCAGCACCGGAAGCCTGCCGCGACTTGATGAAAAAACTCGCAACTCCGCTTCCGAAGAAGGTTTTTGGCATAAAGCCCCTTGAAAAATAAGTGCAATACCTGTGGGCACACACCAAAACCGGCACCACCCGCCAACGTCCACCAGGCAAGGCTTTGCGGCTAGGCGTGTTCCACAACCCGTAAACCCAGGCTTTCCTTTTCCTGGAGAAAAACGAAAGACGACTCGCTTTGAAAACAACAACCACAGCGTGGCCCCCCCTCAAGTCATTGAGGACAACCTTGCCGGCAGACAAACACGAAAAATCGCAGCGGCATGCCCTATTCACCAACAGGGCGAGGGGCGTCCTATTTTCTCACAGAATCAAAGAGCAGCTGGTTCATCGATCGAACACCTTGTATTCAAAGGATTTCCTTGACTCATCGGCTGCACAAACACTCCGTTACGAGAACGGCTCCGCTCAATTGCCCTCACCGGGGGCGGCACCACATCGGCCCGGGTTGCCTCCTAATTTTCATCGATAAACGCATAAGGATATCTTGAGGTTATGACACCATCCACACTGATAGGCGCAGTCGCCTTGGTCCTTGTCCTCACCGCTGTCGTCTGGCGGTTTTCTTCCCGACGGCATAGTTTACCCTGCCCTGTCTGGCTTCGCTGGATGGTGGAGTTGGACAATCCCCTGGCACGCACCAACCGAGCCGCGTTCATCGTCGACACCCTGTCCCTTGCGCCGGGAATGACGGTCCTTGATGCGGGGTGCGGACCTGGCCGATTGACCCTGCCCCTTGCCAAGCGGGTGGGGCCGGAAGGAACGGTGACGGCGGTGGACCTGCAGCCGGGAATGCTGGAACGGGTCAGGGCTAAGGCAGAGAGAGCCGGACTTGGCAATATCAAGCTGGTCCGGGCCGGGTTGGGAGAAGGGCAGTTGCCCCGGGGACACTTCGAGCGGGCGGTGCTGGTCACCGTACTAGGGGAAATTCCCGACCGGGATGCGGCCCTGGCCGAGTTGTATGCCGCGCTCAAGCCCGGCGGAATTCTGGCGGTGGCGGAGATAATCTTTGATCCCCATTTCCAGACAAAAAAAACGGTGCTCGGGCTGGCCGCTGCGGCAGGTTTCGGCGAACGGACCTTCTGGGGAAACCGCATGGCCTATCTGCTCCATTTCGAGAAACCGGAGCGGTAAGTCCACCAACGCGAGGCCAACTCCGGAAAGCAACCGCCGCCCATGAGCCGCAATCCCGCAACAGGGCACGAATATTTTCAGCCTTTCTCATCCAGGCGGAGAAGCGGATGGGCGCAGTGCCTTGCGCACCGCCTTGGCCAACTGCCCGATGGTGAAGGGCTTTTGAATAAACGGCGTATCCTTTTCCAGAATGCCGTGCCTGGCAATGACATTACCGGTGTAGCCAGAGGTGAACAGCCACCGAAGACCGGAGTGGGTTATTGTGAGAGTGTTGAGCAGATCAAGGCCGTTCATCCCCGGCATGATCACATCGGTGAGCAGGAGGTCTATTGTGTCGCCATGCGTTTCCATCAAGGAAATCGCCTCGTTGGGCGAATGGGCACTGAGAACGCGATAGCCCAAAAATTGCAGCATATGCGTGGTCATGTCCAGCACCGAGCCATCGTCCTCCACAACCAGGATCGTCTCCTGCCCCCCTTCCATGGGCTCTTGCGCGGCCTGTTCCACGCCTTGCTCCGGCTCCTCGGTTCGCGGCAGGTAAATCGACACCGAAGTCCCCTGACCGGGCTCACTGTAGACGTTGATAAACCCTTTGTTCTGCTTGACCGCACCGTACACGGTCGCCATGCCAAGACCTGTCCCCTCGCCCATGCCCTTGGTGGTAAAAAACGGCTCAAAGACATGGCTCAGGGTCTCCTCGTCCATACCGCAGCCGTTGTCGCTGATGGCGATGCGCACATAGTCTCCGGGAACAAAACCTGCATGATTGCGACAATAGGAGCCATCGAGCACCGCATTTTCGGTTTCAACTGTGACCTTGCCTACTCCGCCTTGGAGCGCATCCCGGGCGTTGACGCAAAGGTTGACCAGGATCTGGTCGATCTGGGAAGGATCGACCTCGGTCCGCCAGAGATCGGCACCAGGCAGCCAGGTCAACTCCACCCCTTCACCGATGAGCCGCCGCACCATTTTGAGCATGCCTTCGATCAAGGCGTTGAGATCAACCACCTTGGGGCTGATGGTCTGCTTGCGGGCAAAGGCGAGCAAATGGCTGGTGATCTGGGCCGAACGTTCGGCAGCCTTATGGATTTCCTCAAGGGCGGCATATATGGGGGTACCCCGTTGCTGCCTGGTCAGGGCCAACTCGCTGTGACCAAGGATGACGCCGAGCATATTGTTGAAATCATGGGCCACGCCGCCGGCGAGTTTGCCAATGGCGTCCATCTTCTGCACCTGGAGCAGTTGCGACTGCAGCCGCCGGTTTTCCGCCTCGGCCTCCACCTGTTCGGTGCAGTCGAGCACAAGCGAAGCCACCCCGAAAACAGCCCCCTGCTCATCGGTCAGGGGCGTATTGTACCATTCGCAGATCCGGACAAGACCGTTTTTGCTGCGGTTGGTGTTACGCGATTGGGTCCCGCCGGTATTGGCAAGCAACTGCTCCCACACAGCCTGCACATTGGCGGCCTCATCCGGAGGCAGAATCAGCTCAAAGGCCGTCCGCCCAAGGGCCTCTTCCCGGGTGTAACCAAAGATCCGCTCTGCGGCCAGGTTCCACTCCACCACCTTGAACTCCGGATCCCACTCGATCACCCCCATCGGGGTATGCTGGGCATGAATGGCCAGACGCTTTGCCTGCTGCTGCGCAGTTTTTTCCGCATCCAGACGGATCTGCACCTCGTTTTCAAGCTCAGCCGTCCGCTGACCGACCTTGGCTTCAAGGTTGCGTTTTCCCTCAAGGAGCTTGAGAAAGAGCCCGATCACCAGCAGCAGCAAGACCAGGCACCAGAAAATGTAGAGGTACAAATAGACAGCGCGGTTGGGCCATTGGACAACAATGGAGCCGATGTTGCCCCCCTGGTAAACGATTGCCTGTTCGATACGTTTGACCTGAATCAGGCCGATACCCTGCAGCAGGGCCTCCAGGGCATTGAGCGCGGGCCCTTCGATACGGAGAAAGACCTTGTCAGGCCCATCCAAGAGCACGATCGAAATGTATCCGTTGGACTCGGCCGCCAGTTGGAGATAGGCGCTTGGGCTCTGTTTCTCCAAGGTCCAGAGAGAGCTTGCAACCACCTCAGCGTGGTTTTTCACCCTGGCGGCAGCCTTGCGGGCAAGGGAATCCTGGTGACACTGAACAAACAAGAAAAAAAGCGCAAGGCTGATCACGATCAACACCAGCATGATTCGCCGTCCCCTCAGCGGCCACGGCGAAAAGCGGGATTGTTTGCGGCTTGCGGCCCTATTCATAGCGGTTCACGATGACAGCCAAGGTGCCGTCGTCCTGCATCGCCCTTATGACACTGTCAAAGGGCGTCAGCAGTTGTTCTTGGCCTGAGCCAGTGCGGATCAACAGATGAAACGGCATCGAAGCGACCACAATCCCGGTATCGACCACCCTGTCCTGCAACCCCAGACGTTGCAGGTCCTCGCGTGCCCCCCTCGGCCATTCGATGACCAGGTCACCACGGTGTTCGGCGAGCATCCGCCACACATTCTCCAGATAGGCCGACTCGTGGCTTTTAATCCCCAAGAAGGCGACGTGATCACGGTGCCAGCCGTTGCTGCTGTAGGTGATCACCGAAAACCCTCCATCCCGGATATCCGTAAGGGATGTGAGGCGGTTGATCCTGGCACGGCGGGGATGATCGACCGTGGTGAACAGATGGAGCGGCTTGACGAAAAACGGGTGCTGGTGGGTTCTGGTATAGGTGCTCCGCTCCTGGGTCGGCACGGTGAGCAGGGCATCTTCCCGTCCGTTCTTGACCTGCTCCTGACACCGCGCCCAGGGGTAGGCGGTCCACTGGACCTGGTATCCCAGTCTTTTTTCCAGGGCCTCGGTCAGGATTTCAGAGAACATGCCCTGCATGCGTCCGGCATCGTCTTTCCAGTGGAATGGGGGAAAATTGGGATAGGCAAGATGGAGGACGGGGGACGGTTGGGCGGCCGGGGAGACCTTGCCCAAGGCTAACCAACAGGTAAAAAACAAGATCACAAGAACAAGCGTCCGCAACATACCCGCTCCACGATAGGGGCTCGGAAAATTCGGTCAAATCGATCCGTTAACGATCATATCTGTAATAGCCTAACACAGGGGTCTCAATCCATCCATGAAAACCTGAGCGCAATCGATGCCAGTCTGTCTATTGCATGACCGTGCTCCCCACCCCATGGAATGAGTGCAACGGACGCCATATATGCCGATTAAATAAAACTCAGGCCGAAATAGTCATTTTACCTGTATGGTCATAAAGGTCCGAAGGCTTCGTTTCGAGCTTCGCTGTATTCACGTTGTGCCCCCTTTGCTTTCAGCGAATATTTTTTGGCCAGAACATCCATGCACAATGGCTTGAGAAAAATTCAGATAGTAAAATCAGTCCATTATAAAGCTTGAACAATGTAACTCTCTGCAATCACATGAAAAAATTTATTTTTTCACCTCATTGCTTTATCAAGAAAAAATGCGTCGCCCCCCGATACAATTACCCACGTAATTTTAATATGTTAAATGCATCCTGTTCGATTGACCGCCAACCGCTCCCCGGCCAACCGTTTAGCGATCAAGCCGCGCTCCAAGGTTGACGAAACTCAACCCCTTCATATCCCATAAAATCAAGGGTTGAGGGAGCAACGGGAATTCCTGAAGGAAAGGCCCCTGTTCCCCAGTTTGTTGGACCACTTTTCAACCGGGTGGGGGTGGGAGGAGAGAGAAACGACCAGCTTGCAGAAACAGCACATTCTGTGTTTTAAAAAGGTGTGTTCTTGCAGACAGCTTCGAGTACGACGCCTTGAGCTTCGCAACATGGTAGATTTGCGGTCTACTCCTTTATTTTTTTTCGACGTCTCATGGGAAAACGTGGCAGAAATGCGTTTTTGCCCTGTGGATGGGGATAACAACACGCATGGATCAACTGAAAAAGAAACGGGTCTCCTCCGGGATTGACCAGCTCGATAACCTGCTGGGTGATCTGTTCATCGGCGACAATGTGCTCTGGTACGAGGATGCAGGCAGCTTTTCCTCGACCTTCTGCGTCCACTTCATCCGTCAGTCGCTGCGGGAAAAAAAGCCGGTGATCTATGTCAGCTTTGACCGGTCCCCCAAAAACGTGCTGACCTTCCTCGGACCGTTGGCGGAAAACCAAAACTTTACCATCCTCGACTGTTTTACCAACGGCAAGGGCGACAGCTCCGAGGTCTTCAACAAGTTCTACGAAAAGGACGGCGCCCAGTGGCCCTACCAAGTGATCAAGGTCAATGACCCCGCCAACCCAGCCCAGGTGAGCGAGGCCATCTACGGACTACACTCCACGCTCTTGGGGGATATCCGCTTCATCATCGACAGCCTGACTGGCATGCAGGATCTCTGGGGCGGCGAAGAACAGGTCACCAAATTCTATGCCCGCACCTGCCCCCGGCTTTTTGAGTTGGACACCATCGCGTACTGGATTGTGGAAAAAAATGCCCACTCCAGCCGCCTCAAGGCCAACATCAACAAAATCGCCCAGGTGGTGATCGACCTGTCGGTAAAAAACGGCAAGTCCTTTTGCAAAATTCTCAAGGCGGAAACACGGACCTCTCCGTCCACCAACGAGGCCCAGGTCTTTACCTGCGAGCAGGGCGAAATTGCCTTTGAAATTTCACGCGGACTTCCGGGCCGCTTTGACCTTGGCGGTCGGATCAAGGCTGTACGGCAAAAACAGGGGTTGTCACAGAAGGAGTTGGCCCAACGCGCCGGGGTCACCCCCAGCAGTATCTCTCAAATCGAAAAAAACCTGATATCGCCCTCCATTCCAGCCCTGTTCCGCCTGGCGGAAGGTCTCACGGTTGCCGTCACCACCTTTTTCGAGGGCATATCGGTCCTGCAGGACCGTTGCGTATTTTCCGAAAGCGAAGGTGGTAAAATGACCTTTGAAAAAGGGGCGAAGGGAACAATTGCCGGGCAACGACTGCTGCCACCGGATATCGGCGATACGGTGGCTGATCCCTACCTGCTGCGCATCGAGCCGGGGCGAAAACTGACCGGCCACTTCTTCAATCACAAGGGTGAGGAGGCGGGGTATCTCCTGCGGGGAGCGCTGTCACTTTGGGTCAACGGGCAACGCCGGGAGGCAGTGAAAGGCGACCTGATTTACCTGCGCAAGGATGTGCCGGAGCAATGGGAAAATAACGGCGAAGACACAGCGGAGCTGTTGTGGCTTAAGCTACGGGGATGAGAGAATGCCGGTGGGCGGAAGAACTCCCGCCCACCGGACGCACACAGGGATGCAAGTTAAGGGTGACGAACTACAACATCTTATGCGTCTCCATCAGGCCACCAGAATCTTCCGCGCGCTCTCATCGCGGGACTCGGTCATATAGGTGATGCCGGTTTCACGTGCGGTCTCGCGGTTGCCGGCAAAGATGTCGCTGCGACTGATTTTGTTCAACTGGAACTTTCGCGCCCCTGCCATCAGCTGCTGCAAGCCGCAGGCGAGCTTATCGGCCATAGTCCACATCGCAATCGCGCCATAGGGAATATTTTTCATCTCCTCCCGCCCCACCTTCTTTTCCACATCATAATAGGAGGCAAAGATTGCCTCCGGCGAGTTGCCCATGGCACTGATGCTTGCCGGAAGTTTATCCCAGTTGCCGTTGAGCCGTTCGCGGCGCTCGGGATGCAGGGCCCCTTCGATGTTTGCGCCAAGAAATCCGGGTATCATGATGCCGCGTCCCATGCAGATCAGCTTAGTGAACGGGGCCCCCATGGCCAGACCTTTGAAAATTGAATCCTCCAGCGCGAAGCCGCCGGCAAAGGAGAGATCCACCACCCGTTTCCCCTGGGCGGCAAGAATGGATGCGTACTCATAGGCCTTTGCATGGAGGTTGATCGAGGGTACCCCCCAACTCTGCATCATGTTCCAGGGGCTCATGCCGGTGCCGCCTCCGGAACCGTCGATGGTCAGCAAGTCAAGCCCGGCCTCAGAGGCAAACTTGATCGCCATGGCCAGCTCTTCCATACCATAGGAGCCGGTTTTGAGCGAAATCCGCTTGAAACCGATCTTGCGCAGATAATCCACCGATTTCATGAAATCTTCGCGCACCAGATCTACGGTTGAAAGGTCGGTCCCGCCGAGGCGGCTGTGACGTGCAAAGGATTTGATCGCGCCCTTTTCAAAGGCCATCTGCACTTCCGGCAAGGTGGGATCGGGATCGACGATGTAGCCTCGATTCTTCAGGAACTGGGCATAGTTAATATTGGCGACCTGAATCTCGCCGCCGATATCTTTGGCCCCCTGTCCCCACTTGAGCTCAACGATGCACTTCTCACCGTATTTTTCCACCACATACTCGGCAACGCCGTTACGGGTGTCCTCCACGTTCAGCTGGACGATGATTGCACCGTAACCATCAAAATAACGTAAATACGTATCAATACGTCGATCCAACTCTGGCGCCTTGATGATACGGCCGTTTTTAATCTCCGCAGCCTTGTCTACGCCGACCACGTTCTCGCCAACTACGATCGGAATACCGACCAACGCCCCGCCAACAGCAAAAGAATCCCAATATTTTGCTGCGATAAAGGTCGAGCCGAGCGCTCCGGTCATTAACGGAATACGACTCTTGGTCTTGACCGCGTTGCCGAATTCGGTGGTCAGATCGACATTGGGGAAAATACAGTTATCAGGGTTGCTGGAAAGTCCCTGAGCCATGCCGTGTGCCCCGTAGGCATACCCCTGAATGCGCAACGAGTTGTAGGAAACCCCCACATGGGTTGTGTTGTTGGCACCGGCGGTGACCACCCCGAAATCTCGAGGATAGAGCAACTTGCGCCCGACCAGGCCAGATTTCCAGGTCTCGCATTGCCCCATACAGTCGGCCCGGCACAGGGTACACAAGCCGGATTCCGCGGGATTACCTCTATTGATCGTGCCGAGAACATCATTGTTTTTTGAAAATCGCATAATTCCCCTCGTCTGATTCATTGAAAGGCGGAAACAGCTCCGCCGGGACAAAAAAAAGCGCCTGTCCCCGAAAAAGAGGAAACAGACGCCGTTGTCATGTGGTGTTGAACATGTGATGGACACGCCGTTGTGCCCGCCACAAGCAATTATTTATTTAAAATAAACTTTACTGTCAATAAATAATTTTCAATAAATATAGAATTCAGCCTTAATGGACACACTGGTAGACTATTAACCGCAAAGCTCAACAGAAAGCAGAACAGCCTCCGCGATCTCAAGGATCGATTTTCGCCCATCCATACTCCGCTTGCGCAACCAACGGTAGGCCTCTTCGCCGTTTATCTTCAGCCGCTCCATAACGATTTCCTTAGCACGTTCAATAGTCTTGCGCGATCTAAGCTCCTCCTCGATCAACCGGGTACGGACAATGAGCTCGCTCGTATGTATGGCCACGGCCGCCTGATTGGCCACAGCAGACAACAGATTGAGATCAGTGGAAGAAAATTCATGGGCAACTGAAGTGAAACAGTTGAGCACACCAACCACCTGCCCTTTTCTGCCAAGCAGCGGCACCCCGGCCATGGACACCAACCTCAATTTCTGCGCCATCTCCTTTTCCTTGAAGATGTCGCATTGCAGGACATCGGCAATAACCAGCGGACGACGGACACTGGCAACATGCCCGACCACCCCTTCGCCCATCCCCAACACCCGATCGATCATATATACCGTGTCAATGGCCTGGGTGGCCTTGAGGCGTAACACCGGCGGATGAACATCCTCGTCGATCAGCCACAACGAGCAGATATCCACCCCGGTGACCCGGGCAACCACCATGACCATCAACTTGAACACATCTTCCAGAAAAAGGTCCGAAGTGACGGCCCGGCTGATTTCGGTCAATGCCTTGATATACTGATCATAACTCGGCAAAGGATGATCTACACCAGCGAGCGCATTCATTGCACCGAAGCCTGCCGGAGACAGTCCATCCCCTTGCGGGTGATCAGCGACAGACGATGATCGACATTGCTCTCAATCACCCCCATATCATTCATCACCTTGAGCAAAAGTTCGGTTTCCGGCAGACTGAGCCGCAGACTGCGGGCTATCAGATCGGAGCTGACCAGCTCGGGCTGGGGATTACTGAGGTTTTGGGAGAGGATGTGGAGAACCTTAAGTTTTTGCGGACCGATGGACATAGGAAACCTCTCAGGTAGACTTGCCTTGAACAGAGAGACGCACCCCAAGCAGACATGGGGCACCGCACCTCGTCGGTTGACTGTTTTCCTCTTAGCTATTCGCGGCCCGATTCGCAACAAAAATTTATTTAAAATTAATTTTTCATATAAAAATTAATTTAAATTAACCACAGGCAGATGGTAGATTATGGAGTATCAGTTGATCACAACCTGTGAATCGCTCTCACCTGCCAGCACGGCAAGAATATCTTCGATATTGCGGCTGTTCTCCTCGGCAATTTCCCCCATGGTCTGTTCGCAACCGGTGATGTCGAGACCATAGTCCGCCAACAGTTGCGCTGCTTCGATCGGACTGTACCCACCCCTTGCCGCAACCGCGGATATGGGCATGTTGGCAAGAGACTCCATCTCACTTTGAAACCCAAGCCCCCCTTGTTTCAAACTCCCCGCATTGCCTCCCCACAGCAGGAGAAAAAATCCAGACAGAAGCATCAGACAGGCCAAGACGCCCCTGCGTACCGGCCGGGCATGTACTTGATAGGCCGATCGATAAACGTAAGGATAGGGTTCGGTCTGGACAATTTCCTGGTCCATCGGTATCAATCCACCGATATACTGCATAGTTCCCTCCTCAAAAAATGCATCATTCCACCGTGTTTATCTGCCTTGGCATCGAGGTGCGCAGTTCCTTTTGAGCGTTTTTTCCTGTGGCCTCTTTTTTTGAAGGTCCGCCTTCCTCCGAGTGTTGCAAGGTATCGGATGTGGCTTGGTCAATGCTCAAGGCCAAGACCAGCAGCCCGAGTATGAATACGGCTACGAGCAATCCTTGTGGCTCCATACAGTTTCTCCTGGACTAAAATTAATTTGGCCGTCATCTGCGATCGACCTTTGAGAACTGGATGCAGCCTACCGTTCAATCGTGCATAAAATGTGGAGCAAATAAGGAAAGCGGGTGAAGGTATTTGAAGAAAATCGGGGGGAAGGAAAAGTGAGCCCATTGCCCGGGGAAGCATGGAAGAAAGAGCAGCTCTCAGGGCAATGGGCGTCAAAGGGTGAGTACGGCAGATGTTCAGGCTACGGCTCCCTTATATTGAGAGGAGGATTATTTCTCCTGCCACACCGGCGCCCGTTTCTCGCGAAAGGCATTCACGCCCTCTTTGGCATCCTCGGTGGAGCAGAGGCGGGCAAAGGCCTCGTTCATGAAATCAAAGGCCTTGTAGTAGTCGAGATCTGCCCCGGAATAGAAGGATTTCTTGGCTATCTGCATTGCAATCGGGCTTTTGGCGGCCAGGGTCTGGGCCCATTTGCGCGCCTCCTGCTCCAGGTCCTCGTCCGGCACAACCCGGTTTATCAAGCCCATGCGGGCTGCCTCTTCAGCCTGGACAAATTCCCCGAAAAAGAGCATCTCAAGGGCCTTCTTGCGACCGATGGATTTGGACACGGGGACCACCGGTCCGATGCAGTTGAGGCCAACGTTAATTGCGGTCAGACCGATGCGTGCCTTGGCCCCGGCTATGGCCAGGTCTGCCGCCGCAACCAGGCCGGCTCCGTTGGCGGCAGCCACGCCGCTTACCTGGGCAATCACCGGTTTGCTCATGCGGCTGATCGAAACCAGCGGCGCCTCCATGCATTCGACCCAGCCGCGCAGATCCTGAGTCGATCTGCCCTCGATATAGCTGACATCGATGCCGGCGCAGAAGGCCTTGCCCTCCCCCTTGATCAGCACCACCCGCACCTTGTTGTCCGCCTCGACCTCCCACAGGGCACGATCCAGCTCCTTAGCAAGCCCCAAAGTGAAGGTATTCAACTGGGTTGGGCGGTTCAGCTTGATCTCCGCCACAAAATCATCACCAACACTGACAACGATATCTTCATATCCCATGACCAACTCCTCCTTGTTGATGTCGATAAAAACGCTCGCTCATGAGCGTCGCCACTTCGGATTTTCGGTACAGCCAAAGGAACGAACTAAAAAACGCCTTTTGCTCGGCAAACCGGCCGGGCTATCCTCACTTCTCCTGTATTATTTTGCATAGTTCAGCACGGTCCGCCCCTCCCTTTCCGACTGCAGAGAGAGGGGCAAGGGTTGGCAGCTACCGCTGAAGTCTGTACCCCTTGCCCTCCATGCACCTCTGGATCAGACCTTCTTGCATATCAAAGCGTTCAAGCCCGCCAGTGTCTGTAAAGGAAATGGATTGCGTATTCCTGGAGGCTTGCTGTCGACAGGCGGCCATATCGGCGTCAAAAACAGTCTCAGTGATGCCGGGTTTGGTCCAGGAATTGGGCTGGGAGCAACTGGCAAGAAGCACCACGAACAACAGGCGGCCAGCAAAAAAACTTTCCTGAAAAACATGCGGCTTACGCGATAGAGCGGACATGCAATGCCTCCCTTCACAACAAAAAATTTGTCTGCAACCCTTCAGCACTCCAGGTCTCCAAGTGCAATACCCAGAAACCCCAGCCACTATGCCCCTGAAAGAGCAGAAGCAATGCAGCGAAGGCGGCAAGCCCCCCCTTCAAGCAGAGTCTCTCCATGGGGGGAGGACAGGATCACCGCAAGCTTGCCCTTTTACGGAGGGCTATTTTTACAAAACCGTGCATTGAACCCGTGGATATCAACCAGATATAATAACAACATCCACCTTTGCAATACGATCAATTTGCAATACGATGAGTGGGAACTGAGGCCACCGCCTGATCGCCGCCCGTCCGATTTATCTGAAGGATATCCACCTGCAGGGACGTCATTTTACAACCTGATTACCATAAACCCTCAGTTCAAGGATCTGATTTCGAAATTCCTCACATTCGTTCGATATGACATCGAGCCCGTGGGGCGACCCGAGGAGTGACACACCACCTGGATCTCATCTCATCAAACTGAGCTTCGGTGCTAACCATATATTATATATACAATCATTTGATTTTATTTAAAAGTTTTATCAAAAAACAAGAGCAAAGACCTTTTGGGGGACAGCGTGGAAGGGGCTGCTGAACGATCTCAAAAGTCGCTTCACTGTAGCACAACCGAGGCCCAAGTACGCAAAAAGTAATTCGATAATCGTTGCCAAAGGATGCAAATGGTTAACGCAATGATTTTTTTATAAAAATAAATCGAGTGACAAGGGCACATTCAATGCATTCAGGTCGCTAATCAATTGAGCCCACTCCTTTTCACAGAGGAAATACTATGCAACGAAACGTTATCCGCCTTCTTGCTGTCCTTATTTGCGGCATGTCCATTGCCGTATCGGCTGCGGCAAAATCCATCCATGTGGAATGGGGGTTCACCCCCCCAACCGAACCGACGGTGACAGGTTTCAAACTTTACCAGGAGGGGAGCGCTGTTTGCCAAACCCAGGATCCCAATGCAACAGCCATGGATTGTGAAGTCACCCTCACAGCGGCAACCACGAACTTCACCCTAACCGCCACCTTCAGCGATGGAACGGAAAGTCCACACTCTTCGCCTTTTGCGTATGTGTCCAGTGATTTTTCTCCCCCGGAAGATGGGATTACGGATACGCTTCAGGCCGTCATCGAGGCCACGCCACTCACTGGAACCGTCCCCGTCACCGTGAATTTCAGCGCAGCCTCTTCCACAGGCACTGTCAGTCAGTATCTGTGGGATTTTGGTGACGGTTCAGTGGCGTCAACGAACACGATCAGTCATGAATATACCTCTTCAGGAACCTACACCGCTCAATTGACCGTGACCGATGACGCGGGCTCCAGTAATACTGCCACGACAGCCATTACACTCACGGCGTCAGAGGTGACACCAACCCCACCGACAGCGGTCATTTCCTCCTCAGCAGCAGCGGGACCCGCACCTCTTTTAGTGAGCTTCGATGGTTCTGGGTCTACTGCAGACAGCTCGACCTCCATCACTAACTATGCCTGGAGCTTTGGCGACGGGAACACTGCTCTTGGAGCAGCTGCTCTCCATTCATTCACTTCAGCTGGCGCCTATACCACTGAGTTGGCAGTGACCGCGAGCAACGGACTCACCAGTTCCGCGACGACTCCAGTAGTCGTCACTATTGCCGCAACCAACGTGCCGCCCAAAGCGCTTTTCGATGCCAACCCAGACAGCGGCTCCGCCCCCCTATCAGTCAGCTTTGACGGTTCCGCCTCATCAGACAGTGATGGATCTGTCGCCTCTTACACCTGGTATTTCGGTGACGGCAACTCCGGAACCGGCCAAACAGTCACACACACCTACACGACGGAGGCGGCATTCACAGCGGTCCTGCAGGTCACTGACGATATGGGCGCAACGGGAACTTCCTCAACAACGATTACCGTACAGCCGGAGGCAACATCTGCAAGTTTGAATATCGAAACAGGTGAGATAGCGGTAACTGGCAATTGGGTTCGTGTTCCTTTTAGCTCCACTTTCGAGAAGCCGATCGTCATTGCCGGGCCTGCCAGTTACAACAATGCCGAACCAGGGGTCATTTGCCTGCGCAATGTTAATTCTACAGGGTTTGATATCAAATTCAACGAATGGGATTACCTGGATAAAGTGCATCCGGAAGAGACTGTCAGTTATCTTGTCATGGAAAAAGGAAGACACTCTCTTCCTGACGGCTCTCTGGTTGAAGCAGGAACCTTCTCAGGGTCGTCCAAGTGGTCAACGGTTACTTTCAGCGAATCTTTTACAAAGGCACCGGTTGTCATGACCGCTATCGCCACCATGAATGAAAGTGAAACCATAAGCGGTCGTGTTAAGGACATATCGACGACAGGTTTTTCCTACTATTTCCGTGAACAGGAAAAAAACGTCAACAAGCACGTCGAGGAAACGGTTCATTTCATTGCATGGGAACCCGGCGAGGGCAGTCTTGAAAACATGCAGTACCGAGTTGCCACTGCAGCCGAGACTGTACCAGACACCTGGCAGCGATTTGCCTTTCCAAGTGTTTATCCTGCTCGCCCGTTATTCTTGGCACATATGCAGACAACCAGAGACATTCAACCGTCGGCTTTGCGGATGCAAAACCTGTCAACAACAGCGGTAGAGGTAAAAGTCGAGGAAGAGCAATCAAAAGATTCGGAAGTGGCGCATTCAGCGGAATCAGTAGGTTATATCCTCCTCATTCAAAAATAATGGTTTCGAATAAAACGAAAACCTGAAAGATACACATTGTAGAATCCGCACATGACGAAGCGCGAAACGTGATTCTCGAGGCGTTATACGAGAATGACAAGCAGAATGGTTCCCAGTCTTGAAGGATGTTACGAACCTCAATCAACCCAGAAAAGAGGTACCCCCTATACCGCAGGGTACAACATGCCGACAATCGCTCCGGTCATCAACGAGGCAAGCAGGCCGGCCAGCAGCGACTTGGGTCCCAGGGAGGTAATCTCGCTTCTCCGTTCCGGACAGAGACCTCCCAACCCACCGATGAATATGCCCAGGCTGCCGAGATTGGCAAAGCTGCACATGGCATAGGTGAGGATGATACGAGAATGATGGCAAAGGGCCCGGGAGTTTGGCCATCTCGATATAGGCGAGCAATTCATTGAGCACCACCTTGGTGCCCATGAGCGATCCGGCCACCCGTGCCTCCTCCCAGGGAACGCCGATCAACCAGACCACCGACGCCATGATCACCCCTAAAATCCGCTCTAACGAGAGGGGGCTCCCTGCAACGTCGGGCACGGCCCCCAGGCCGATATTGACCAGCTTCACCAAGGCGACAAAGACGATCAGGATCGCCACGATATGAAAGAGGAGTTGCAGACCGTCCCATGTGCCCTTGGCCACAGCGTCCATGGCGCTGGTCGCCTCGGAACGGAAAATCTCCCGCCCCACGGTCTGTGGCTCGGTTTCCGGTACCATGATCGCCGCAAGCACCAGAGCAGCCGGGGCATGAATAATGGAGGCGATGAGAATGTGGCCAAAGGAATCCGGGATGACATCCTGCAAAAGGGAAGCGTAAAGCATGAGCATGGTGCCGGCGATACAGTATATTTCCAGCAAATCCAGAGCAAGAAGGTGACGCCCATGCAGGCTGATCTCAAACAGGTTATCTACGCCCTCTCCGACGCCCTTGACCTTGTCGGCGTGGATGATGTCGCCCACAGCAAACGGGTGGGGATCATGGCGGCCGAGTGCTGCCGCTGCATGGATAATGCTGGACAACAGGCGGCCTTCATGTTCGAGCTGGGCCTCCTGCACGATATCGGCGTCAGTTCAACCCAGGTACACAAACATCTGGTCGAGGAATTTGATTGGCAGGGCTCCCGGGAACATGCGGAGGTGGGGTGGCAGCGGCTCAAGGATTTCATGCCTCTGGCGCCAATGGCCGACCCCATTCGCTACCACCACACCCGCTGGTAGAGGAACTGGCGGAACCGGAACTCGATCCGCAGGTGGCCCAGGCGGCCAATCTTATCCTCCTTGTGGACCGGGTCGATGCCCTGGCTGCCTCTTACTATCTCTCGCACAGCCTCCTACTCCACCAAGAGGATATCCGCAGGGAGATAAAGGTTGGAACGGAACGTACCGGTAGAGCCCTGGCAAGAAATGTGATACATTCAAACAGGGTCCCGGGGATACTGCCATATCCCTTGTTGCTCATGGCGGCCTCCAGAAGAGTGAAGTTGTTCACTTCTGAAGGCCGCGCTTTCTAAGGAAAGTGCGGCCGCCGCAATTTCACTGCTATGTCAATAATTTTTTATATTTTTTTCAGATTAGCCATGAAATCCGCCTACTCGCCTGGCCGATCTGAAACTCCAAACTCCAGAATCTCGTAACATTGGTGCATAAATAGCGTTCAGTTGGCCAACCAACTGAGCGCTCACTCCTTTTCACAGAGGGACTACAATGCAACGAAACGTTATCCGCTTTCTTGCTCTGCTTATTTGTGGACTGACCATTGCGGTATCCTCTGCGGCAAAATCCATCCATGTGGAATGGGGGTTCACCCCCCCAACCGAACCGACGGTGACCGGTTTCAAACTTTACCAGGAGGGGAGCGCTGTTTGCCAAACCCAGGATCCCAATGCAACAGCCATGGATTGTGAAGTCACCCTCACAGCGGCAACCACCAACTTCACACTGACCGCCACCTTCAGCGATGGCACGGAAAGTCCACACTCTTCACCCTTTGCGTATGTGTCCAGTGATTTTTCTCCCCCCCCCGATGAGGGGGGCACTGATACGCTTCAGGCCGTCATCGAGGCCTCGCCACTCACAGGAACCGCCCCCCTCACCGTGAATTTCAGCGCAGCCTCTTCCACAGGGACTGTCAGTCAATACCTGTGGGATTTTGGTGACGGTTCAGTGGCCTCAACAAGCACGATCAATCATGAGTATACTGCTGCAGGAACCTTTACCGCCCAACTGACTGTGACCGATGAATCGGGCTCCAGCAACACTGCCTCCGTAGACATTACACTCACGGCGTCTGAGGTGACACCAACCCCACCGACAGCGGTCATTTCCTCCTCATCAGCAGCGGGACCCGCACCACTTTCAGTCAGTTTCAATGGCTCGGGTTCCACTGCAGAGAGCACAACGACCATCACTGACTACTCTTGGTCTTTTGGCGACGGCAACAGTGCGGTTGGAGCAACTGCAACCCACTCGTTTACCTCACCTGGCGCCTATAACACCGAGTTGACCGTGACCGCCAGCAACGGAATTGCCAGTTCCGTGACAACTCCGGTGGTCGTGACGACTGCCCCCACCAATGCACCGCCAACAGCCGCCATCGACGCTGATCCAGGCAGTGGTGCAGCCCCCCTGTCCGTGAACTTTGACGGATCAGCCTCTTCGGACAGTGACGGATCTATCGCCTCGTACACCTGGTATTTCGGTGACGGCAACTCCGGGACCGGGAAAACGATCACACACACCTACACCACCGAGGCAGCATTCACCGCGGTCCTTCAGGTCACTGACGATATGGGCGCAACAGGAACTTCCTCAACAGCGATTATAGTACAGCCGAAGCAAGAATCAGTCAGTCTGGATGCCGAAATAGGGGATCAAGAACAAGACGATATAGTTTCGATGATAATTTCGATTCTTGCTCACCGCCGAAAAGAACTCTCCCGCTGATCAAGATAACGACAGGGCGCAGCCTTTGTCCACAACCGATTATTAGGAGCGATATCATCCCCAAAGGGGAACGTGAGGAATCAGCCAAGCTGGTGCTCGATGATCATCAGATTCAATCTGATTTGGCACCACAGTGACTCAAATAAGACAGCCTCGTGAAACGTGATGGCTTCGTAAAAAGTCAAAACATAAATGTCAAGCATCGTAAAATCAGTAAATTACGAAGCTCGAAACGTCGTTCTCGGGCCTTTTTACGAGAACGACAAACGTCAAAAGCCGAAAAATCACGGTTAGCCAAATCAATAAGTTAGAAGGCAAGAGACGTCGTTTTCGTGGCTTTTTACGAAAACGACAAATAAGAGTTACCGGCTTTTGATCACCCTCGAAGCAGGCCGCCTACAGCCATCCCGGTCGCGCACGACACCCACAACCGCTGATCGGGCCCCTCGCCTGCTCGAAAAAAATCTACACCATTCCGACAATCGCCCCGGTCATCAACGAGGCGAGCAGGCCGGCCAGCAGCGACTTTGGACCCAGGGAGGTGATCTCGCTTCGCCGTTCCGGACAGAGACCTCCCAACCCACCGATGAGTATACCCAGACTGCCGAGGTTGGCAAAGCTGCACATGGCATAGGTGAGGATGATACGGGAGTGGTGACTGAGGGCATCAGCAGGTAACTTGGCCATCTCGATATAGGCGAGCAGTTCGTTGAGAACCACCTTGGTGCCCATGAGCGATCCGGCAACCCGTGCCTCCTCCCAGGGAACGCCAATCAACCAGACCACCGGGGCCATGATCCCTCCTAAAATCCGCTCCAAGGAGAGCGGGCTCCCTGCGACGTCGGGCAGGGCCTCCAGACCGATATTGACCAGTTTCACCAAGGCGACAAAAACGATCAGGATCGCCACGATATGAAAGAGGAGTTGCAGGCCGTCCCAGGTCCCCTTGGCCACAGCGTCCATGGCACTGGTCGCCTCGGATCGGGAAATCTCGCTCCCCACGGTCTGTTGCTCGGTTTCCGGCACCATGATCGCCGCAAGCACCAGGGCGGCCGGGGCATGAATGATGGAGGCGGTGAGGATGTGACCAAAGGAGTCAGGGATGACATCCTGTAATAGGGAAGCGTAGAGCATGAGCATGGTGCCGGCGATGCAGGAGAGGCCGACCGCCATCATCGCGAAGAGCTCGCTTCGCGTCAGCCGCAGCAGGTAGGGCCGGATCAACAGTGGCGCCTCGATCATGCCCAGGAACACATTGCCCGCTGCCACCACGCCAAGAGCGCCTCCCACCCCCATGGTTTTCCTCAGGCACCAGGAAAAGGTCTGCACCACCTTGGGCAGGATGCGCCAGTAATAGAGCAGGGCTGTCAGGGCACCGATCAGAAGCACCAGGGGCAGGGCCTGAAAGGCCAGGGAAAAGGAATGGCCAGGCGTGGTCTCGGCAAAGGGCAAGGGGCCTCCACCCACATAACCAAAGACAAAGGAGGTTCCGGCGGCGGTCGCCTCCTGAAAGGCCAGGACCACCGCATTGAGCTTAATGAAGATCTGGCGAAACAGGGGCGCTTTTAGCATGAGCATGGCGATGAGCGTCTGCAACACCAGACCGGAGAGCACCAAACGCCAGGACAAACGCCGCCGATTTTCGCTCAGCAGCCAGGCCAGCACCAGCAAAACAGCGATCCCCAACAGACCTCGTCCCATCTCTCCTCCCCTTGCGCCAAGGCGCTTATGGCCCTCAATCGCGGCGGGACATTCTCGCTAAGCGGAATATCGTCCGCCCCTTTCACAACCTCTTGAAACCATGGTAGAGTACCAGTAAATTCCCTGCAAATCCAGACCAAGAAGGTGACGACCATGTACGCTGATCTCAAACAGGTTATCTACGCCCTTTCCGATGCCCTCGATCTTGTCGGTGTGGATGATGTCGCCCACGGCAAACGGGTGGGGATCATGGCGGCCGAGTGCTGCCGCTGCCTGAAGAGTGATGTGCTCCAGGCAGCCTCCATGTTCGAGTTGGGTCTGCTGCACGATATCGGCGTCAGCTCAACCCAGGTACACCGCCACCTGGTCGAGGAATTTGATTGGCAGGGTTCCCGCGAACACGCGGAGGTTGGATGGCGGCGGCTTAAGGATTTCGCGCCTCTGGCGGCAATGGCCGACCCCATTCGCTACCACCATACCCCCTGGGGGACACTGCCAACAAAGGACCTCGATCCACAGGTAGCCCAGGCGGCCAACCTCATCCTCCTGGTAGACCGGGTCGATGCCATGGCGGCCCCCTATTCCCTCTCGCACAACCTCCTGTTGCACCAAGAGGATATACGCGGGGAGATAGGCAAGCGTTCAGGCACCTATTTCGCACCGCACCTGGTGGATGCCTTTTTGCGGGCGTCGCGTACCGAGGCCTTCTGGCTCCATCTGGAACAACGATCGGTCCAGAGCTATCTGGCTGACCAACTGCAGCAGGCCCACCCCTTTACCGCCACCATGGACGAGCTGCGCTTCCTCGCCCGGATCTTTGCCCGCATCGTCGATGCAAAAAGCCCCTTTACCGCGGCCCACTCCCTGGGGGTCTCGCGCCTGTCGCGTTTGCTTGCACAAAAGCTGGGAATGGATACGGAACAGTGCGACAAGATTGAGATTGCCGCGCTGCTGCATGATCTGGGCAAGCTGCGGGTCCCCGATGAGATCCTTGATAAACCGGCGCAACTGGACCGGGAGGAACGAATTTCCATCAACACCCACACCTTCGAGACCTATCAGATTCTGCGCAACATCCGCGGATTTGAGGAAATCGCCTGCTGGGCTGCCTACCACCACGAAGAACCCGACGGCTCCGGCTACCCCTTTCACCTCCCCCTGGCGGCCATGCCCTTGGAGGCGCGGATTGTCCGTGTGGCCGATATCTTTCAGGCCATGGCCCAAGACCGGCCCTACCGAAAAGGTCTGCCCGCGGAGGGGGTGATTGCCTTTGTGGAAAAACTTGCCGCACAGGGACGGGTGGATGCGGAGATTGTCGCCATCGCACGAGCCTCTCTGGATGAAGCCATGGCTGCTGCCTGTCCACAGGCAACAGATCAGGCCTTGCCCTGACTTCGCTCACACCGATTACTCGACCCTACGGTTCGCGGTCCCCCGCAGCTCTTGGGCTCAATCGCAGCCAGAGCTGGGCATCAAAGGGCACGATGAGCTTGCCGCCCTTTTCTGGTGAACAATGTTGCTGTGCAGTCCCATAGAGGATCTTTTCAAAAACAATCCCATCGACCTGGAGACGACTGTCCGCAAAGGGGGCCGCCAAACGAGCCCGCAATTCCGGACCACGAATGAGCGTCCCGGCAACCCGATCCCACTCCCTGCGAGGGAGAGTTGCCGCAGTTTTTTGCCAGTCAGGCAGCCTTTGGGCGCTATCGCATAAATATTGACTGATCCAGGGGAAAGAGATCGCGCGGCCAAGGGCAAGTGAACGCGGAGGGGGCAACGACGGAGAACGCTCTTCAAGCCATTGGCGAACCAACCGCCCATAGGTGGCTTCACTCACGGGACAGTCGGCAAAGGCGGTGGTATGGGCACGAAAGGTTGCCCAGAGATGATCTGAAGATTCCTCAACCCAGGGCGAGCAGGCCTGAAGCGCTTTGCCAGGAGCAAGAGCGAAAAACAATACCAGCAGGACCCAACACCGCCACCGCCTTGATTGGCTGCCCTGGATTGCCCAAGGGTTGATTGCGACCATCATAGTAAAGCGATCGATATTTGCACGATTCATTTGGGGGTAGCCATTTTGGCGCATATCGAGATATACCCCAAATTACCCCCAGCTTATCCTTGCTGTCAATGAATTTGCAGAGACACTGCTCGACGACAAAAAGCCCGCATTCTCAATGAAAATGCGGGCTTATTGATTTCTTTGGACTGCTTGAGCGAAATGAATGGGGTGAGCGATGGGACTTGAACCCACGACCTCCGAGGCCACAACCCGGTGCTGCCACCAGCTGAGCTACGCTCACCACGCAAACGTGGGCTTATATACACGCCCAGAACAGGTTTGGCAAGTCAAATTTCACGCTGCAAGCTCCCGATTGCAATGTTTACAGACTTTGGCCTGGGCCTTGACCAGCTCCGAGCAAAAGGGGCACTCTTTGAGAAAGTTGGCAGCCAACAGATTTTTCAATGCCAGATTCACTTCCATGAAGAGGTGCTCGTCACGAAAGCTGTGATTGCGCAGGGGATCCAGGCAGCTCAGGTCATTGATCGGCACCAGCATCTCTATGGCCCGTTTTCTGTCCTCAACCTTGGCCGATTCATCGAGGAGGATGAACATGACCGGTTGCAGATTTTTATCGGCAACCGCGGTTTCCATCTCGGCCAGCGCCTTTTGCTGCGCCATGTAATGCTCGTTCTGCCGTTTCAGCGCTTCGATATCCACAATGGAACCGGTAAAGGCATCCTTGCCGGCCACCATCATGGTGTAGGTTTCCTTGGAGTTGGGAATCTCCATATAGCGGTAAGAACCGACGTGGCCGTACTGATTGGCAATGAAATCCCAACCTTTGACAAAAAGTGGACAGGTATCGTTGAGGCAGATAAACAGATACTCCGAGCCCCAGCCCAATCCGTCGCCAACATGGACCGCCGGTGAATGGCAGAGGGTCAAATCGCCGCTACAGTGCGGACAGTAGTGTTTTTCTTCAGCATATTTCAACACGGTGGACAACATGATCGGAAACTCCTTAGGGTTGAACTACATTCTCTGCCCTGGGCAGGGGACAGGGGGGACCGCCGACCGGCGGTATCTGCACACTGGGTCAGCTGCCGCCGGTTGGTCCGGTCGGCCGAAGCAGCGACAGAAGGCACCAGAGGGCAAAGAGCACCAGAAAAAAGAGCTTTTGACGACGAGATCGAGACATGACGGTAGAGTAACCATTGCCCCGGCCCTGGTCAACCGACCGACCCGGCCAGATTACCCAATCCGGCTACAGCATCCGTCCCAAAACATCGTCCACGGCCTTGGCCTGCCGCATGCGCGCCTGAAGAAAGGTCTGGGTGAGGTGGTCGGCGTTTTCATCGATCAAATCACAGAGCCCCTTGATCGAGGCATCATCGGCCATTGCCATGACCTTGTGTAAGTTCTTGGCAAAATCGATCACGATCTTACGACTATCGCCCGAGGTTGACATGATCTCGGCATAGGTCCGTGGATTCTGCGAATGCACCCGCGACATGGCCAGGATCGGATAGAGCGAGGTCAGGGTGCAGTGGCTGGCGATATCGTCGCTGGTGATGCCGTTCTCGCCCAGAGTCATGGCCAGGGCCACGGAGATCATGGTGGGCAGCTTCTGGCCGATACCCATGAGCAGGTCATGCTTTGTGGGCGAATCATGGAAGATGTCGGCACCGTGCTTGTAGAGAAAGGCCTCGAATTCACTGCAGAACATGCCGCTGCGCGCGGTGCGCACCACAATGGCGTTCTTGTCCTTCATGGTGGCGGCCTGCGGGCCCCAGAGATTGTGCATCAGCATGACCTCGACCTCCTCATGGGTAGTCTCCAGGGCGGTTTTGATCGTATCCTCGGATTCACCGGCAAGCAAGATCAGGGCCTTGCCTGCGGCCAACAGGGGGCCGTATCGCCGAACCGTTGCCGAGGTGACGGAAATCGGCACGCAGATCACCACCACATCCACCTGCTGGATCATATCTTCAGGACGCAGGGCCGAGGTACGGCCGGTCATCATCACCTCGTAGCCTTCGCTTGCCAGCCGGTCGGCAAACCATTGACTCATGGCGCCGGTGCCGATGAAGCCAAAGGATTTGATATACTTGGTTCGCATATCCACCCGGGGAAAGCTTCCCAAAAGGCGGATCATGCCCTGTTGCTGGATGACCCGGGACTCAATCTGGGCTATGGCGGCGGCCATATTGTCGCTGGTGACATGGCCCTCAGCCTCGAGATAAATGCGCAGTTTCTGGGTCTTGATATCGTTTTCGGTGCGCATGTCGGCGATGTTGATGCCGCGACGGGAAAACTCGTTGAGGATATCCACCAAGAGACCGACCCGATCGTCCAGGGGTTCGGTGATCAGAGTGGTGGCATCGTAGCCGGTTGCCGGGGCCAGGCTATGGCCAAGCACCGCATAGCGGGTCCGGTTGTGAGGGGCGACTTCGCGCTCGATGATGCGAAGCCCATGCGCACTCAGGGTCTCGGCATTTTCGATCACCGCCTTCCCCTTGGTCTGGCCGCTTTTCTGAATCTCGACAATGGTTTGCCCAACATCGAGCACGCTCATCTCGGAGACGCTCGGCAGCCGGTTCTCGATATACTCCTCGCACTGATTGAACACCTCCCGCTTGCCCACCAGCATGGTCAAATCGGCAAGGGTGGTATCCTCGTCGAACACCCCCAGCGAGAGGTTGGAGTGGAGCAGGACATTGTCGACCCAATAGCCGGAACGCACCTGGTCAAAAAAACGAAAATATTGTTTTTTCTCGCCTTCACGGGTGTTGTAGACCGGCAGAAGGGCATATTCGGTCTCACCATTGGCAAAGGCATCAAGCAGTGCCTTTATATGGGGAAAGAGGCGAATCTCCGCCTCCTTGTCAAATAAGACAGCTGCCTGCCAGGATTGAGAGTATTCCGGACCAAGGGTCGCGATCGTTTTCATTCCAAACGGTTCCTGAACCAAATTTTACGGATTGGGTTCCAACGACTCCACGAATGGAGTTTTCTGCAAAAACAGGGCGTTCAAACAATGCGAACCTGCGAATCGCAGGCGTGCACGAACGGCAAATGTCAAACACAGAGTCCTCGTAAAAATACGCCCAACCCGGTCAATTACATTTTCAGACCGGGATAGTAAAGTGTTTTTTCCGCATTTTCAGAAGAGAGGGGACCAAGATATGGAGGGCTCTTCCCTGCAGCGAAGATTGGCATCAAGCGGAAAATCATGGCCATCCTATTGTTTGCACTTCATTTTTCATTGACTTGTTTTCACAAGCCTTCCTACAATGACCTCTAAGAGCAGCAACACGTTCTCCAGTGCGGAGCAAAGGTCTTTCCAGAGGTGAGGAGATTTACCATGCCAGCTTCCCTGTTTCATCCCCCCACTGTTCTCGTGATTGAAGACGAACCCACCCAACGCCACATCCTGCACAGTCAACTGACCGCACAGGGCTACGAGGTGGTCGATGCCGTGAGCGGTCGGGAAGGCCTGAGCATTTGGAACGAACGCCCGGAAATACGTCTGGTGATCACTGATCTGGCCATGCCCGATATGGGTGGCGTGGAAGTGGTCAGGGCCATCCGCAGCCAGGAAAAAAGCTACACCTACCTCATGGTTCTGACCGGAATTAACGACAAGGAATGGCTGCTCAAGGCACTGGCCGCAGGTGCCGATGACTTTGTGGGTAAACCGATACTTCGGGAGGAGTTGGCTCTGCGTCTCCAAGGGGCGCAACGGCTGCTTCGGCTGGAGGACCAGTACAAGTTGGTTGGACGATTGGCGGAGTTGGCGGCTGTTCGGGCTGGGGAGGAGTCCTGCCAGGTCCATCGACTCAAGCGCTACTGCGCCCTTTTGGCCGAAGATCTCCGCCGGCACCATCCGGAATTACAACTCAACAGCCAGACGATCGAGGACCTGGCCAATGCCAGCGTGCTCCATGATATCGGCATCATGAACGTACCCGAGGGGCTGCTCAACAAACGGGGACGGCTCACCCCACGGGAGATGGAACAAATCCGGCAGCACGCCCTTGAAGGCAGCAAGATTCTCAAAAAAATCTACATGGAAACCGGCTCGTTCTATCTGCTCTTGGCGCTCCAGATTGCCACTAGTCACCATGAACGATGGGACGGCAGCGGTTATCCGCAAAAACTCAAGGGCAACGACATTCCCCTCTCAGCCCGCATCGTGACCCTGGCCGACACCTACAACGCACTTCGTTCTCGCCGCCCGTACAAGGATCCCATGCCCAAGGAGCATACCGAGGGGGTGATTCTCGAAGAAAAGGGCAAACAATTTGATCCGATGCTGGTGGAGAGCTTTCTTCGCGTCAAGGAGGAGATGGCTGCAATCCATGACCAGTTCAGGGATCCCTCCGAGACCTGGTAGACCGTCTCTCCCCGCTGCCTCCAGCCCAGCCCCCCCAAAAAACGGCAGGGACCGGAACCGCTTTCGCGGAACAGTCCCTGTCGGCCAAGTGAGCTCGTTTTTCTCTTTTTCTTCCTTTTATTACCTCTTTCGGCCATAGGGCCAGGCCATGATGCCGCCCTCCATGACCTTCACGTTGGTGAAGCCGTTGGCGCGGAGGATACATTCGGCCTCGTAACCGCGCAGGGAGATCTTGCAGAAGGCGATGATCTCGGCATTCTTGTCCGCAGGCAGGTCGGCAAGACGGGAACGGAGGGCGCCCAAGGGAATCAGGTTCTCGCCGATTCCAAGCTCCATTTCCTCGAATTCGTTGGGATTGCGGCCGTCGAGGAAGAAGGGCTTCTCGCCTCCGTCCAACTTGGCCTTGACCTCAACCGCGGAAATACCGGTCATCCGTCCCTTGAGCTTGTTTTCCATGATGTGGCAGGCAGCGATGAAGTGATCGATGGCGGGCGAGAACGGCGGTGCGTAGGGCAGGTCCGCGGTGATCACGTCACTGAGTTTGAGCTTGCCCTGAATGGCCATGGCCGCAGTGGCGATCTGGCGGCTGACATCACCCAGCCCCACGCACTGGTAGCCGAGGATGCGCTGCTCCTTATCCACCAGCAGTTTAGAGATGAGAATTTTGGCGCCCATGAAGCCGGGTTTATCCGGGCTGGCATTGACCACGGTGGTATAGCCCTCCAGGCCAATGCGCTGGGCAGCCTTTTCCGAAAGTCCGGTGGAACCAGCAGAAAATTCGAAGACCTTGCAGATACCGGTATGGATGGTGCCGGGAAAGGTGGCCACGTTGCCGCTGATCAAGTTCTCGCCGATAACCCGGCCTTCCAGATTGGCCAGGTCGCCCATGGGGGCAAAGGCCGCATCCCCGGTGATACGGTTGGGGATTTCGACGCAGTCACCGGCGGCGTAGATGTCGGGATCAGCGGTCTGCATATATTCATTCACGGTGATGCCGCCGAATTTGCCGATTTCAAGGCCGGCTTCCCTGCCGAGCTCGCTGTTGGGACGCACGCCGATGGCCATGACCGCAAGGGAACATTCAATCACAGTGCCGTCGGCCAGCTTGACGCCGGCCAGCTTGCCGCCCTCGCCCAGGAACTCGGCCACGCCGGTGCCGGTGATCACCTGGGCCCCCTTGGCCTTCATGTGGTTTTCCACCAGCTTGGCCAGATCCCAGTCGAGAAAGGTCAAGACCTGATCCACCGCCTCGACCACGGTGACCTGAATGCCGGACTCCTGCAGGGCCTCGCAGGCCTCGACACCGATAAGTCCGCCGCCGATGACCACCGCCTTTTTCACCTCGCCCCTGTCGCGAATCGCACGCAGATAGTCGGTGTTGGCCATGGAGACCAGGGTGGTGACCCCCTCGAGCTTGATTCCGGGGATGGGCGGCATGTTGGCGCGGGCACCGGTGGCGATGACCAACTTGTCGTAGGCAATGGTCTGTTCTTCGCCGCTCGTGACGCTGCGGCAGATGACGGTCTTGTCGGCCCGGTTGATGGCCACGACCTCGGTCTCGACCAGCGCCTTGATTTTTTTCGCCTTTTGAAAGAAGACCGGGTCGCGGACCACACCGGCCGGGGTGCACAGCAAGGCGTTGCGATCATTGAACACCCCGCCCACATAGTAGGGATAGCCGCAGGCGGCCATGGACAGATCATGGTCTTTCTGAATGATGGTGATCTCTGCAAACTCATCAAGCCGCCGAGCTTTGGCTGCTGCCTTGGCACCGGCGGCTGATCCGCCGATAACGACAATTTTTTTCGCGCTCATCTCATACACTCCCTTAAATATTGATCAATCAACACCGCTCATCAAGGAGCGGAATAAAAACTCGGTCAATCCGTTGCGGAGAAATGGCCGCCAGCAGGCGACTCACACCTCCGCGCCGGGGTTGCGCGGCCTGAGCAGGGCCAGCATGCCGCGCACTGCACTGTAATACGGTTCATCCGTGCCTGCGGCCCTGGCCAGCACGTAGCCACCTTGAATGATACCGGCGATGGTGGCGGCGGTATCCTCGACATTGAGATCCGCGGCAAACTCCCGATTTTCCTTGCCCTGGGCTATCACCTCGGAGATCCGCTGCTGCAGCCAGTCAAAGGTTTGGTCCACCGGACGATGCAGTTCCGGGTTGGCCACGATTTCCGGATCCGCGGTCAGCCGCCCCAACTGGCACCCTTGCAGCACATGGCGGTCCTGCATCAGAAAGGCTTCGATCCGCTCGTAGGCGCTTCCCGGGCCGGTCAGTTTGGACTCGGCATAGCTTCTGATCTGCTCGGCGCAGCGTTCAATGGCCGCCAGAGCCAAATCAGATTTACCGTTGAAATGGTGGTACATGCTCCCCTGCCCCACACCGGCGCGTTGCTGAATCGCCTTGGGACTGGTGCCGACATACCCTCTTTCCCAGAGTAAGGACTGGGTACTTGTTATCAGTTTCTCACGTGCATCCATACGTTATACCGCCTTTTTCAATTTTACATACCAGTAGGTACAATACTGGAGCAACTTGCGCAAGCAAAAAAATGCCCCGCCTGCAAATACCACAAAAGTGAGGCATCGATGCATGCAGACATTGTAAGCACCCACTCACAATACACTCCTCTCCGTTCCCGCAAATAACAGACACGAGGCCTCGGCCATCACGGACAAATGTGTCGAAGAGCACGACCTGACCTTGCCTTTCGTCCCGCGGCTGATTATCAAAAAGCCAACACCATTTCCATACGCGGCGCAAAACAAGGACTCCATGGCCAACAGCGACAAGCCTGTCAACGGCGTGACCGACATTATTCTTGAATCCATATCCGATGGCGTGTTCACCGTGAATCACGAGTGGCGGATCATGTCGTTCAACCGTGCCGCCGAGGAGATCACCGGGGTGCCGCGTGAAGAGGCCATCGGCCGCTACTGCTGGGAGGTGTTCCGCTCCAATATGTGCGAGGGGAACTGCGCCCTCAGACGCACCATGAAGGAGGGCCGTTCCTTTGTTTCCAGCTCGACCTACATCATCAACAGCGAAAAGAAACGGATCCCGATCTCGGTTTCGACCGCCCCCCTCAAGGATGAGTCCGGCGAAATTCTCGGTGGGGTGGAAACCTTCCGCGACAACACCGTGGTCGAAGAACTGCGCAGGGAGCTCAGCGGCTCCTTCCGCCAGGGGGACATGGTCAGCTGCAGCCATGCGATGAAAAAGATCTTTGCCGTGCTGCCGCAGATCGCCGAGAGCGACTCCACGGTACTGATCGAGGGCGAAACCGGCACCGGCAAGGAGATCATGGCCAAATCCCTGCATGACCTCTCCAGCCGACGGGGCAAGCCCTTTGTCGCCATCAACTGCGGCGCCCTGCCCGACACCCTGCTCGAATCGGAACTCTTCGGCTACAAGGCTGGGGCCTTCACCAACGCGGCTCAGGACAAACCGGGATATTTCAGCCTGGCCGAGGGCGGCACCATCCTCCTTGACGAGATCGGCGAAACCAGTCCGGCCTTTCAGGTCAAACTGCTGCGCGTACTGGAAGAGCGGGAATTTCTCCCCCTGGGCGGGATCAAGAAGGTGAAGATCAATGTCCGCATTCTCGCGGCCACCAACCGCAACCTGGAAGAGATGGTGAGCCAGGGCAGCTTTCGCAGCGACCTCTTTTACCGGATCAACATCGTCCGCCTGGCCCTGCCCCCTTTACGGGACCGCAAGGAAGACATTCCCCTGTTGATCGACCGCTTCATCGACCGCATGAACCGCTTGCGCGGCAAGGCGGTGAGCGGCATCGAGCCCGAAACCCTCGAGCGCCTCATGGCTCATGGATACCCCGGCAATATCCGCGAACTGGAAAACATTATCGAACACGCCTTCATTCTCTGCACCCAGGGTCCCATCGGCCTGCATCATCTACCCTCGCACCTCAGTACGCCCTCGGGAAGTCCGACCACCGCAAATCAGCCCTCCTCCATGAGCCAGATCCACCGTGCCACCGAGCGGGAGGTCATCCTGGCTGCACTTGAACGGAACAGTTTCAACCGATTGGCAACCGCGAAAGAACTGGGCATGCATAAAAGCACCCTGTTTCGCAAACTGAAAAAGTTGCAGCTCGACCTGCCCGATATCGATGGCCGCACGCCGGGTTCACGCAACCCAACAGTCGCTTGATCGCAGCCGTATAGAGTCGCACAGGGTAGCGTTACAGTTTCACCGGCGACACTTCGTCGCAGACGACACTGCCCTCTACGACGATAATATTTCTCGTTTTCCCGGGTATTTTCCTCACTTTTCCTCTCATATTCATCCCCTGGCACGGCTCATGCTTAGGCCTATATATGAAAGCACGAACCACAGGCCAAAAAATTGCGGTTACAGTCTGGGGACAACGGGTATCGCCGGTATTCGACTCCGCGCGAACTTTGCTGATCGCGGAAATCAACGGCAAGGCACTGACCGCCACCTCCCGGATCACCTTTGATCCGGAGCACCCCCTGGAGCTGCTCCACCTGCTCAGAGCGCAGCAAGTCATGCTGATCATCTGCGGTGCGGTTTCCGAGGGCCCGGCTGCCATGATCGAAGCCGCCGGTATCGAATTGATTCCCTTCATAGCCGGAGATGTGCAGCAGGTGCTCGAACATTTCCTGGAGGGACGTGCTTTTGACAGCAGCTTCCGCATGCCCGGTTGCGGCAAGAATATCTGCTGCCGCGGTCGAATACGCCGGGGAAGGTCCATTCGCGCGGTGCAACTGCCGCCGGAAGGATGGCCGGGCTCATCGTCACCCCGGCAAGGGGTGTCGGCAATGGATCGTGGCGAACAGCGTGCCGATCATTCCCCGGATGCGGAAACATCCCAGGACAACAGCTCCTCAAAGACCAACCTTTAAGGACGTAAGGAGGTAGATTATGCCGAATATGGATGGAAGGGGGCCCCAAGGAACCGGCCCTGTCGGTCGAGGCATGGGCGGCTGCCGACCCAACGGCACGCCCCTGCAGAACACCACCAATCCGGAACAGGCCACCGTCACCGGTCAGGGACCTGGCCGGGGTATGGGAATGGGCCGGGGGAATCGCGGCAACAACGGCGTAGGCCGGGGTGGACGTTGCGGCGGCGGACGAGGACGGGGCGGCAACCGATAAGCCGACCCGCAACTGTAACAGGTTAACCGGCCACCGGCTTTCCTCGGCAGATTTGAGGAAGGCTGGTGGAGAACTATAAGAGGTATCCATTGACCATCGTATTTGTTGCCAAAGATTTTTCCCGCTTTTCCGTCCTTGTGGATCGGCTGAAGCAGGAGCAGGATGTCGAACTGGTGCCGGTGGCCACCGGAGCGGCAGGACTTGAAAAGTTGCAGGGAAAACGGCTTGATCTGGTGATCGTCGACGAGCAACTCGACGACATGAGCGGTATCGACTTTGTCAAGCAGTTCGTCAATGTTAACCCATTGGCCAACACCACCATCGTCGGCTCCCTGCCCGATGAAGAGTTTCATGAAGTGACCGAGGGATTGGGCGTGTTGATGCAACTGCCGTCCCAACCGGGTAAGGCGGATGCGGAAAAACTGCTCGCCGTCCTGGAAAAAATAAGCGGCCTGCTTACAACGCCCACGCCCAAGGCCGTCTCATGATTATTTCCATAGCTTCCGGAAAGGGCGGCACCGGAAAAACCACGATATCGACCAACTTGGCCCTCGCCCTTGGCGCCCGGGTCGAACTCCTGGACTGCGACGTTGAAGAGCCCAATGCCCATCTCTTCCTCAAGCCAGAGATCAAACGAAGCGAAAAGGTCGACACGCCGGTTCCACAGGTGGATTTAAGCAAGTGCACCTTCTGCAAAAAATGCCAGGAGATCTGCCGCTTCAATGCCCTGGCCGTGGTCGGCGAGCAGGTACTGGTCTTTGCCGAACTCTGCCACAGCTGCGGCGGCTGCATGCTGGTCTGTCCCGAGGGGGCGATCAGCGAAACGGGCCGCGAGCTCGGGATGCTCAACTTCGGCGAGCGTGACGGCATCGGCTTTATCAACGGTACAATGCGCGTAGGCGAGGCCATGTCTCCGCCTTTGATCAAAAAGGTTCGAGCTGCGGCCGATCCAGAACGGCTGACCATCATCGACGCCCCTCCCGGCACCTCCTGCCCGGTGATTGCGGCGATGAACGATACAGATTTTGTGCTACTGGTCACCGAACCGACCCCCTTTGGTCTGCACGACCTCAAACTGGCGGTCGAGGCAGTGAAGCTGCTCGGCATTCCCGCCGGTCTGGTGGTGAATCGGTCCGACCTGGGCACGGATGAGGTCTTCAGGTATGCCGAGAAGGAAGGCATCCCGGTACTGATGTCCATCCCCTTTGACCGACGCATTGCCGAAGCCTACTCGCAGGGTAAAATGATTGTCGAAGAGATGCCCCAATGGCGGGAGAAATTTATCGAACTCTTTGAGAAAATCGAGACTATTATCAACAGGAGCAAGGCTCAGGTATGCGCGAACTCGTCATTATAAGCGGTAAGGGCGGAACCGGAAAAACCAGCCTCACCGCAGCCTTCGCTGCACTGGCCGCCCAGGAACAACGATCCATTCTCTGCGATGCCGATGTCGATGCAGCAGATCTGCACCTGTTGATGCAACCGGAGATCAAACAGCGTACCGATTTCATGGGCGGCAGCAAGGCTCAGATCAACCCCGATCTTTGCACCGGATGTGGAACCTGTCTCTCCCTCTGCCGCTTCGGAGCCATCAACGAACGGTTCGAGGTCGATCCCATCCGGTGTGAAGGTTGTGGTGTCTGCGTTGATTTCTGTCCGGTGGATGCCATTGATTTTCCGGTGCAGCGCTGCGGCGAATGGTATATCTCCGACAGCCGCTTCGGCCCGATGGTGCATGCACGTCTGGGCATCGCCGAAGAGAACTCGGGCAAGCTGGTCAGCCTGGTGCGCAAGGAAGTGCGACAGCTGGCGGAGGCACAGGGACGCGATCTGATTATCACCGACGGTCCTCCCGGTATCGGCTGTCCGGTCATTGCCGCCATTGGAGGCGCAACCGCACTGGTGATCGTGGTCGAGCCCACGGTCTCCGGACTGCACGACATGGAACGGGTCATCGATCTCGCCGCCCATTTCAAGGTGCCGGGCATGATCGTGGTCAACAAGTTCGACCTCAATCCGGAGATGGCCGAGGCAATCGAGCAATCGGCGCAGCAACGCAACGTGAGGCTCGTCGGCCGGGTCCCCTTTGATCCGATCTTCACCCATTCCATGGTTGAAGGCAAAACCCTGTTCGAGTACGGTGGCGAAACCGCGACTCATCAACTGGTCCGGGATATCTGGGCTAAAATCATTCACTCACCCTCCATGAATCCTCTGGGAATCGTGGATTTTAAAGCAACAATTCAATAAGTATGGAGAACAGACCCATGATACGATTGGCGATTCCCTCTGAGGGACAAGGCGGCTTGGACGGTATGCGCGCCGGACACTTTGGACATTGCGATGTCTTTACCTGCATTGACGTGGAAGATGGTCAGATCAAACAGGTAAGCATCCTGGCCAACAAGGAGCATGTCCAGGGCGGCTGCATGGTTCCGGTCAATCTGCTGGCCGAGGCCGGGGTAAACGCCCTGGTGGTCGGTGGTATCGGCATGCGTCCCCTAATGGGATTCCGTCAGGTGGGAATCGATGTATACCACGATGGTGTACGTCCGGAAATTCGGCCGGTGGTCGAGGATTTCCTGGCCGGTAAACTGCCGCAAATCACCAACGATCAGGTGTGCGGCGGCGGACAACACTGATTCATTTTTTGACAAGGAGGCGCCATGAAAGTGGCAGTAACATCCAAAGGTGTACTCTTGGATAGTGAGGTGGACCCCCGTTTCGGTCGTGCCCCTTACATTATCGTGGTCGACACCGAAACCATGGACTTTGAGGCCGTGGACAACAGCGGTAACGTCAACGCCTTCAAGGGTGCGGGCATTCAAGCGGCGACCATGGTTTGCGAAAAAGGGGCCGAGGTGCTGATGACCGGCTATTGCGGTCCCAAAGCCTTTGCCACCCTGCAGGCCGGCGGCGTCAAAGTGGTTGACGACGTGACCGGCACCATCCGCGATGCCGTGGCAACCATCAAGTCCGGCAAGGTGACCTATTCAACCGCAGCCAACAAAGAGGCTCACTGGTAAAAGCTCCTTAAGAAGGCTCATGCACGCCAAAGCCAGAAAAGCCGGACAGCTCTTGCTGTCCGGCTTTTTTTGTGGTGATTGCTGAACCAGGAACGCGTTAAATTTTAAAGGTATTGACGATCCCCTGCAGCTCATCGGCCAGGGCCTTGAGTGTCTCGGCGCTCGACTTCACCTGGCGGCTGCTGGCGGAAATTTCGTTGGAGGCCTGGTTGACCCCGGCGATATCCTGGGTGATGGAACCGGCCACCGCGGAACTCTGGTTGACGTTTTCATTGACCTCACCCAAGCCCTGGGAGGCCTGGGCAATGTTGTTGGCGATTTCCTCGGTGGCCGCGGACTGCTCGCCGACAGCCGTGGAAATGGTGGCCACGATCTCGTTGACGCTGTTGATGATGGTGGAGATCTGGTTGATCTCCACGATCGAGGATTGGGTCGTGCCCTGAACACCGGCTATCTGATTCTTGATGTCCAGAGTAGCCGTCGCGGTCTGTCTGGCCAACTCCTTGATCTCATTGGCGACGACTGCAAAGCCCTTGCCCGCCTCACCGGCACGGGCCGCCTCGATGGTGGCATTCAAGGCCAGGAGGTTGGTCTGCTCGGAAATATCGGTAATAGCCTCGGTGACCTTGCCGATTGCCTGGGCTGCCTGGCCGAGCTCAGCCATTTTTACAGAGGTGTTGGCAGCCTGGTGCACGGCCTTCTCCGAAATCGAATGGGCCTGTTCCGTATTCTGGGCGATCTGGTTGATGGTGACGTTCATCTCCTCGGCGGCACTGGCCACCATGTTGGTGTTGATGGTCGACTCTTCCATGGAGGCTGCCACGTTGTTGAGGTTGGCACTCATTTCCTCGGCGGCGGTGGCAACGCTGTCGGCCCGGCCTGAGGTTTCCTCCGCATTTTGCGCCAAGGTGGCCGCAATCGCTGTCAGTTCACCGATCGAAAGATGCACCTGGCGCGAATTTTCGCTGATGCGACCAATAATCTGCTGCAGCTTCTCGATAAAGAGGTTGAACCATTTGGCCAACTCCCCCACCTCGTCCTTGGAGACAACCGCCAAGCGCATGGTCAGATCACCCTCGCCCTGGGCGATATCCTTGAGGCCATCAATGGCCCGATTGATTGGTTTGATTATCGCGCTGGCGGCAACGAAAATAAGTGCGCCGGCAATGAGAGTCGAAGCCAGGGTGATCAAGGCTATCGTTTTTTGCAGTGAAACCACACTTTCCAGAAACTCCTCGGCATTCTGGGTGGCGGCAATACTCCACCCCTTGAGCTTGACCGGAGCATAACCGGCGACTTTGTCGGTCCCCTTGAACACGTAGGATTCCGCTCCGGTCGATCCGGAAACCATGGCTCTGGTGATATCCTCCATCCCCTTCAAGGACTTCATGTCAAGCTGGAGCACGTTCTTGCTATCGGGATGAGCAATGATCAGCCCCTGTTCATCGCACATGAAGCAGTAGCCGGTGGAGCCGATCTTTTTGGCGGTAATCAAATCGGAAATCAATGAAAACCTGAGGGTCCCAGCAACCACGCCCAAAAACGAGCCATTTTCGGAGCGGACCGGTGCACAAAGGAGGATCTCAGTCATATTGTTGCCTGTCGAACGGACAACTCCGCCGCTCACGGCCTGACTCCGTCTGCGCACCTCTTCAAAGACCCCGCCCCGGCACAGGTCGATGGCGTTGATAGCTGCCGCATTTTCACCGGTTGCGGCAATAATTTTGCCGTTGGTATCGGCAACAACAATAGCGTCGTAAGACAACCGCAGCTGCTCAAAACGCTGGCGCATATCCTGGTTCATGGCCTCAATCGTCGAAGCTGCCCCCTCAGCACCCTGTGAAGCGAAGGCAGCGATCGTCTTTCGAACCATCGTTCGTTCGGCAAAGGCGGCAATAAACTTCAACTCCCCCTCGAGGGTGGCCGTCACCTGCATGGTCAACCCCTCGGCGATGGATTGGGCATTGGCTTTGCTGTAACGGGTGACCGCCTTAGCCGAGTTGTTTTTAGCTACATAGCCACTCACCGCCAGCGGCAGCAAGACGATAAGTATACCGCCAACAATGAGCTTGAAACGAATGGAAGATATGTTCATGAATTGCCCCCCTTGTCTATAGTCGCTGTGCCTGCTCGGTACCCCGAAAACACAGAAAGCCGTGATTGCCTCACGCCCGCCATCTCCCCTGGTGGGCAACGGTTTTCTCCTTCCAACATCTATCTTAGGGCTCAATCGAAAAAGAAGTCAAAGGGATAGGTAAAATTACCTAGAGGAAATACAACCTCGTTCCAGCAGGTTACCAACTAATTGTGCCAATTGGTCAAAACACGGCGAGCAATCTCTTCTGCCACCTGCTCCTGGTTGAGGCCATCACAGGTAAGGACGATTTCCGCATAGCGATGATAGAGGACCTGGCGCTCGTCAAAGAGTTCCTCAAAGCTCTGGTCCTTGGATTTGGCGATGCCGCGGGTGGCAAAGTTGTGGATGCGCCGCTCGATCTCGGTAAAGGAAACCTTGAGAAAAACAATGGTCGAGATCCGCTGGAGGTGGGCCATGGCCTTTTCGCTGTAGGCCGCACTGCCGCCGGTGGCGATGACGTGGTGGGTGATATTGAGTTTGAGGATCTCCTCCTCTTCAATGGCACGGAGGTTGAGATGATCGGATTCATCAAGAATCTGCTGCAGGGTTTTTTGCCGATTGATCTGGATGAGCACATCGGTGTCGATGAAGCCCAGGCCCAGATTTTTCGCTAAAATTATCCCCACGGTGCTCTTGCCCGCACCGGGCATGCCAATCAGGGTCAGGTTGGATTTCATGGCAGACACTCTTTGTAACTGTTGATCAATATTGAAGCATTTCTTTTCCGTTCATCTTACCCGGGCACAAGACAAACCACCAACAAAAAGCCCCCACACCTCTTCATCCTGGGGAGGGAATGCAAGGAGGTGCAGGGGCAGGAAGAGCTGAAAGGAACTACGGACTAATTGCGGTTGATCATCACCATCTTGATGTTGGTCATGTCTTCCATGGCAAAGCGAATGCCCTCACGTCCAAGGCCGGAGAGTTTGTTGCCGCCGTAAGGCAGGTGGTCGACCCGATAGGTGGCGGTGTCGTTGATCATCACCCCGCCCACCTCCAGATCATCCACCGCCTGCAGGGCCTTGTTGATGTCGTTGGTGTAGACACCGGCCTGGAGGCCGAATTCGGAGGCGTTGACCAGATCGATCACCCCAGCAAAGGAGTCGTAGGCCACGATGGAAACCACCGGGGCAAAGGTTTCCATACACATGATCTTCATATCCTCGGTGACCTGGGTCAGCACCGTGGGCTGGTAGACCCTGCCCTCGCCCTTGCCGCCGGTGGCCACCACCGCCCCCTGAGCCACGGCCTCCTTGACCCAGGCGTCGATCCGCTCGACCTCCTTGGGGGAAATAAGCGGGCCGACATCGCAGTCCTCATCCAGGGGATTGCCCACCTTGAGTGCCTTGACCTTGCTGACGAAAAGCTCGGTAAAGGCATCCAGACACTGGCGATTGACATAGATGCGCTGCAGGGAAATGCAGACCTGGCCCGAGTTGGCAAAGGCGCTGACCACACAACGGGCGGCCGCCTTTTCCAGATCCGCATCCGGCTCGATGATGGTCGCCGAATTGCTGCCAAGCTCCAGGGTGACCTTCTTGATCCCGGCCTTGCGCACGATCTGGCCGCCGACCGCGGGCGATCCGGTAAAGGTGATCTTGCGGCAGTCGGGATGAACCACGATGGCATCGCCGACCTCTCCGCCGGGGCCGACCACCACGTTGAGCACCCCCGGAGGCAGCCCCGCCTCCTCGAGAATCTCCGCCAAAATCAGTGAGGAGACCGGGGTGGCCGAGGCCGGCTTGAGCACGACCGTGTTGCCGGTGGCAATGGCCGGGGCCACCTTGTGCGCCACCAGATTGAGCGGAAAGTTGAACGGGGTGATCGCGCCGATGACCCCCAGGGGTTCACGGATGAAGTAACCGAACCGGTTTTCGCCGAATCGGCTGGCATCGACCGGGATGGTCTCGCCGTGAAGGCGCTTGGCCTCGTCGGCGGCGAACTTGAAGGTCTCGGCACTGCGCTGGACCTCATTGATCGAAAACTTCCAGGCCTTGCCGACCTCTTGCGAGATCACCTCGGCAATTTCCCTCTCTCGGGCGTTGATCAGGGCCACGGCCTTGTCGAGGATGGCGGCCCGCTGATGCGCCGGCATCTTGCGAAAGCCCTGAAAGGCCTTTTTGGCACTGGCGATTGCCCGTTCGGTCAGGGCGCCATCGGCCAGGGGCACGGTGGCAAAGGGTTCGCCGGTGAACTTGTTGAGCACGTCCATGGTCCGATCAGTGGAGAGCCACTGACCGTCCACATAGGTTTGATAGTTCTTTTTCATCTTCTTTCTCCTCTCATCAACGGATTCACAGATATCTGCCGCATTGACCGCCAGGCATCAGAGCACCTGGCGATAAATCGCCTCTGCATCCGCCAGACGCAGGGTTCTGGGATTGTTGGCCAACAGGCGGGTGACCTTCATCACGCCTTCGGCCAGGACAGGGACATCTTTCTCCTGGACACCGTAGCCGCTCAAGCGCTGCGGCACGTTCAGATCGGCGGCCAGTTGATGCACCGCAGCCAGGCCGCGTTCGGCCAGTTTCCGCAGACTCATGCCCTCCTCCCCCTCGCCGAAGATCCGGGCGATATCGGCAAACTTCTCCAGGTTGCCGATCAGGTTGAAGGCCATGACCGGCGGCAGCATGATGGTGTTGGCGATGCCGTGCGGGATATGAAATTCTGCGCCGATCGGGTAGGCAAAGGCATGTACCGCGGTGACCCCTGCGTTGGCAAAGGCCATGCCGGCAAGCATGCTACCCTCGAGCATCTTCTCTCTGGCCACGATATCACCACCGTTTGCATAGGCGGTACGAATATTTTCGAAAATCAGCTGCATGGCCTGCACGGCCAGCATATCGGTCATCGAGTTGGCGTTGATCGAGGTGTATGCCTCCATAGCGTGAATGAGCGCATCCATACCGGTGGCTGCGGTCACCGCAGGCGGGAGGCCGAGTGTCAATTCGGGATCAAGCAGGGCGGTTGAAGGAAAGAGGTGGGAGCTGACCACGCCTTTTTTCAGTTTTTCATGGTGATCGGAGAGAATGACGATCGGGGTGACCTCGCTGCCCGTGCCGGCGGTGGTGGGGATGAGGATCAGGGGAATGCCCGGCTTCTTGACCAAGTCAATCCCGAAATACTCCTCCACCTTGCCCGGATTGGTGACCATGACCGAAACCACCTTGGCGATATCCTGGGAGGAACCGCCCCCGATACCGATCACGCAGTCAGCCTGCTCGGACTTCACCAGACTGACCACCTGATCGACCAACTCATAGGGCGGATCCGCCTCGACCTGATCGAAGCGGACAAAGGACAGGCCGCCCTGGGCCAGGAGCTGTTCCAGCCGTTCGATGATGCCGGTGGCCACCAACCCCGGATCGGTGACGATCATCGGTTTGCAGCCACCGAGTTGTTTGACCTCATCAACGATGCTGTTCAAGGTGCCGGCACCCATGACGATGCGGCCGGTGGTCCGAAACAGTATTTTCTGCGACATGTTGTTCTCCTTAGAGGGAACGCAGTTCATGAACGACCTGTTTCCCCGTATATAGTTCCACGCCAGTCGCGTCCTGCTTCCAATAGCCGCAGAAACGACGAATGACGCCATGTGTTACTTTAAATATCTCTTTTGCACATAAGCGCCCATGCCCTGAACAAGGGCTGGGGAAACCTCTCCACCACTGCTGTCCTCCAGCAACTCCAGCAGTTCCTTGGGAAGCACAATGGCAATCCCGTCGTACTCCCCGATCGCCACCGACTCCGCGTGGGTGGCGACCATGACCGGCTTGGGCAGGTATTCCTGCTTGTAGCCTTTGTGAATGACCAGATTGAGCAGATGGCAGATCCGCCACAGGCTACCGGTCTGGCGATGCAGACTGTGGCTCCCTGCCATGAGCCCAGCCTCCCCCACTTCCAGCGGCCCTGCGGCATGCATCGTCCCGATGACGAATATCCCGCTGGGCCCGAAGACGAGGAACTCCACATGAAGGAGCTCAAAGGTGAAGCAGCAGAGCACCAGGTAGTCCTCGCCCAGGCCCTGCAGGGTCTTGAGCACCCTGCGTTTACCTGCCAACTGGCGATCGTAGTCCGCCTTGCGAAAAACCCGTTTCCAGCCCATGGGATTGACCCGATTGAGGGCAAAGGCGAGCAGCACCAGAATGATCGCCACCGTGCCCAGCAGCGACGGCAGATCGCTTTTCCAGTCGCCCGGGGCAACCAGCATGAATCCGACCAGGGAAACGGCCACCACAGACAGCAAAAAGAGGTGGGTGGCCGGTATCTCCCGGGCAACAAATCGCTCTGAACCGACGATCCGTGCCATGCGCTTACTGCTCTTCCTTCATCACTTCGGCAATCTGCCGGGCAATGGCCTCCGGTGAGTCACAGGGAAAGATCGGCTCCTCCTTCTCGTAGGCCTTGCGGAAGTTGCTGAGATAAATCAGGCCGGTGAGAATGATGGCCGAACCAAGCCCCCAGGAAGCGCCACGGGTGGCGAGAATCGCACCGGCAACACCGGCGATACCCAGGTCATTGAATCCACGTGATTTCAGCACACCCACGCGTACACTGACATACCCCTGAATGAGCATGGTCGAGGCCAGGCCGACACCGAGGATGGGCTTGACCGTGGAGACGATCGGCGCGAGGAAATATCCGGTCCAGGTGCCGAGGCGAAAGGAGCCGGCGCCGCTGTTGATCGATTCCATGGCCTTGGGGCCGTGTTTGAACCGCTCGCAGACAACGACCTGCATCGCCGCCCAGAGAGGACCGCACATCGACAGATCCGGGCCGACGATACTCATGATGGTGTTGCGCGCGCCGAAGATGACATGGGAGCGGTTGGGGTTGTAGTTGATGTCCTCGTCGGGGCGATACTTCTGCGCATCGTCCAACAGGGCCTGCGACTGAATGACATCGCCAAAGATGACCACATAGGCGCTGATCACCATGGGCAGCCCGGTGAGAAACATCTTCAACGGCGGGAAGGGGATGTTGCCCAGCACGGTGAAGTCACGGAACAGGGTGGTGAAATCCGGATGGGTGATGATGCCGTTGTCATAGGTGGGCCAGGACAGTTCGCCCAGGAGTGGGCCGACCACGATGGCCAGGGCCAGGGCCGGCATCATGCCGAGGTTGCCCAGGTAGTACATGAACTTGTTTTCACGTCGGAGCTTCTTGAAATGCTCGGAAAAGAGCAGGTAAAAGGCGATACCGATGCAGATGGTGATGGTCCAGGGGTTGGAATCAAAGCTTTTCAGGCCCGCACCTGGCTTGAACACCAACATGACCGCGGAAAAGCCCGCCCCCATGAGGATGGCCGACTGGACCGCGTTGGGGATCAGGGCGACAAATCGTTTGGCCAGGCCGGTCGCTCCCAAGAGCACGCAGAACAGGCCAAAGGTGAGTTCAAAGGCGATCAGGGCCTGGATGCGCTCAGGTCCGGGGGCAAAGGTTTCAATATAGGCGATCAACAGGGGAATGGCCGGGGTGACCCAACCGGGGATGACGGGATCGCCAAAGGTGACATGTGCCAAATACAGGCTGCCGTTGAGAATAACGATCGCCAGGGCGACCTCAAACGACATCCCCAGCTTGCCGGTCAGCACCGGGATAATGGCCAGGCAGACCGTGCACATCAACAGCCCCTGCAGGTAATCCGCCCATTCGAAGCGATAATGGACAAAAGGCAGACGCAGGGTGAACAACCCCATACGGATGCCGGGTTGGCGTGCTCCATACTCTCGTTTTGCTCTCATACACTCTCCTCAAAATTTTCAGGCTGCTTGCATGTATCTCTTTTTCACGCAAAATCAAGGTCTCCGACAAGGCGCATTCCACTGAAATTGATCGATCCAAAAAACATGCAAGCTGCCCAAGGAAAACTGTCCGACTTCTCCTCCACTTCTCTGCGCAAAGCTCGTTCAAACCGGTCCGGCGTGTATACAAGGCCGATTTGAGCAAAAAATGCGCCGAAAGCGGACCTCCCTCCTTTTTGTTGATTTACTCCTGGTGCAGGTGCAGAAAAATGAGGCGCAAATTGCCTGAGCGCAATCATGCCTTTTTCACAGAAAGCGGTTGCCGAAAGTTGACCGGGCAACAATTTAACTCTTTATAAAAATTGAATATTCAAGAATACGATCCCCGAAATATCCCCTTATGGGGGAAAGAGATATGCGGGCATGCACTGCACGGATTGCGGCGGGTAAGAGAGCGGCTTCCTTTTGTGCACAACAGGAGGGGGCATCGAGGAAGGCTTGATAGAAGTTCGATGCATGGATGCATCGAAAAAGATTCAGCGAAAGAAGTTAACGCAACAAGGAAACGATTTTCTTGCTGGATTCACGTGAAAAACAGCAATCGATGCTCAAATACATCACAAGATGCAAAAACGCATCGAGCATTTCATTCACCAACCCTGATCCCCAGGCGTCCGGCCTTACGGACCACCGTGGATTGATCGATCCCCAGGACTGCTGCCGCCTTGCGCGAGCTGCCGTGCTTTTCCAGGGCTGCCCGCAGCAGCTGCTGCTCCAACTCGGCCAGGGCGATCTTGAGCGGCTTCCCCTCCAGGGAAGTCGGGGCATCCGCGCACTGGCCGCCCCGCACCCGCCCGGGCAGATCGTCGGCGGTGATGATCTCGCCCTGGGCCATGACCACCATGCGCTCGATCATGTTTTCCAACTCGCGCACATTTCCGGGCCAGTCATACTCCACCAGGGCATCGACCGTCTCGGGGGTGATCTGCCTGCTGAAGCCGTATTTTTGATTGTGCTTATCAAGAAAAAAGTAAATAAAATGGGAGATGGCCTCCCTGCGCTCCCTCAGGGACGGAATGAGCACCGGAACCACATTGAGCCGGAAAAACAGGTCTTTGCGAAACTGTTTTTGACGGACCATCTCTTCAAGGTCGCGGTTGGTGGCCGCCATGATCCGCGTATCCACCTTGATCGGCCGAGAGCCGCCGACGCGGACGATTTCCCGCTCCTGCAGCACCCGCAAAAGCTTCACCTGCAGACTCATCGGCAGCTCCCCGATTTCATCGAGAAAAATGGTGCCGCCGTGGGCAACCTCGAAGATTCCGGCCCGCCCTTCGCGAATAGCGCCGGTAAAAGCCCCGGGGGCATAACCAAAGAGTTCCGACTCCAGCAGGTTCTCCGGAATGGCGGCGCAACTGATCTTGACAAAGGGCTTGTTGCGCCGCGCGCCATGTTTATGGACGATCTCGGAGAACACCTCCTTGCCCACGCCGGAATCCCCCTGGATGAGAATGGTCGAGTCCACCTTGGCGAGCTTCAAGGCCAGACCGTAGATTTCCAGCATCTTCTTGGACTTGATCACAAACTTACGCTGATCGTCCGCATCCCCCCGCAGCTGCTTGAGCTCCATCTCGTAGCGGCTCTGCAGCTGCTCCATCTTCTTGAGCTTTTCCTGCAACTGGTTGAGCTCGGTTACATCGCGCACATTGGTCACCACGCGAAAGATGCCGCCGGAATCATCAAAGACCGGATTGCCGGTGACCACGATGGTCTTTCCGGTCTTGATGATCTGCTGGACAATGGTCACCGGCCGCTTCTCCTCCAGGACCTTGAGCGTGGCGGACTCGTTGTAAAACCCCTCGGCCACCAAATCCACCATGGTCCTGCCCACGACCTCGCTGCTCTTTATACCGCTGATGCGCTCATAGGCACGGTTGACCCGCAGGGTTTTGCTTGCGCCATCGGTGACATAGATGCCGTCAAAGGAGGAGTCGATAATGGCGTTGAGCTCCATGGAAAGATCCGTCACCCGGTCGAGTTCGGTGGAAAGGGAGGTATAGGCGGAGATGTCGCGCAGAAAGGCCAACTCGCCAAGCGGCTTGCCATGCAACTCCATCGCGGCCCAACTGGTGAGGTAGACCTGGCCGTGGAGACGAAAGGTTTCGGTACGCGCACCGCCTGTGACCAGCGGCGGTACATCGGCATGACAGGATTCGAGCACCGCGGTTATGGGACGACCGAGGAGATCTTCCCTGGCATGTCCGATCTCCCTGCAGGCGGCCTGGTTGACCAGCAACACCCTGCGCTTGCCGTCGACCGCGAGAATGGGGGCGCCGATACCGTCGAGCACCGGCTCCAGCCGGGCGAAGAAGGCGGTTGGATTGCCGGTGAGAATGCGGTCCAACTCGGAACGGCGCACCAGGCCGACCAGCTGGTCCTGTTCCACCACAATCCAGTAGGTGTAGGAGGTGTCCACCAGGGTGCCGAGCTGGGTGTCGATGGTGACCTGGCCAAAGGGAGAGTAGCGCAGGTTGCCCACCGGCGTATTGGGCAACAGCCCGCGGGAGACGGCGGCAACGATGCCATGGCGATTGAGGATCCCCATGGGCGTGCCATTGGTGCGCAGCACGACCAATTCCTCGGCCCGCCCCCTGCCGAGATCCAGCGAGGCCTGCTGCAGAGAGCTGTTCTCGCCACAACAGTGCAACTCTGTCCGCATGATCTGCTGTACCCTCATCGTCTTCCCTCCCCTGTGATGACACCTTTCCTGGTACGCCCTCGCCCTGGCGCACAGCAACCAGGGCGGCCCACAACCCTTACCCCGGCATTCGCGAATGTCAAGCTTTCCCGCGGAAAGAGCGCCGACAAAAAAAGCCCCCTGCCCGAAGAATGCATCTCCAGAACAGGGGGCGTAAGAGCGGAATGTCTTCAGGAGGTTCTTACCAGGTGGTTTCCCCCTTGATTTCGCCCTTGGTGGAGATCACCACATGCCGCACCGGGAACTTCGGTTTGACCGCCTTCCAGGCCTGCTCAATGATCTGCAGCATGGCATGGCAACAGGGGACCTCCATGATGAGAATGGTGAGCGAATTGAGCGTACGGGTTCGGAAAATCTCGGTGAACCGCTCGACATACAACTGCTGGTCATCAAATTTGGGGCACCCCATCATCACCACCCGACCGCTGAGAAAATCCTGCTGGAGACCGGCATAGGCCGGGGTGGTGCAGTCGGCGGCAACGAGGAGATCGCAGCCTTCCAGAAAGGGCGCGGTCGCCAGGATCAGGCGAATCTGAATCGGCCAGTGGGAAAGCGCCGAGCCGATCTGGCTGCTGGGCGCATTGGCCTGCTGGCATGGGGTCATGGGCCTGAGATGCTGGATCTGCGCCGAAGGGCAGCCGCCGCTTTGAGGGGCTTGCGCTGCCTTTTTCTCCTCGGCGAGGAACTGCTCCACCGCCTCCTCGTCAAACTCATCCGCCTCGCGCTCGATAACCTTCAGTGCCCCGGTCGGACAGGAGCCCAGACAGGCGCCGAGACCGTCACAGAGCTTATCGGCAACCAGACGCGCCTTGCCGTCGACAATCCGCAGTGACCCCTCGGCACAATCGGGCACGCACTGGCCGCAGCCGTTGCAGAGTTCGTCATCAATCTCAACAATCTTTCGCAATACTTTCATCGTTGCACCTTCTCTCTTTCAGCCGAGAACCGCCTTCTTGAGTTCCTCTATGCCGAATCGCTCCATGAACCGGGCCGTACGACTCTTAAACTTCGCCTCTTGCAAATAGTAATTCAGGGTTTTTCCAACCAGCTCCACCGCCTCGTCCGCGCTCAACTGATCGGCCACCACATCGCCGACCCGGGGCCGACCGGCGGCGTTGCCGCCAAAGGTAAAACGCCAGCCCTTGCTCTCCCCGGCCAAGCCGACGTCGCGCATCCAGGACTCGCAGCAACAAAAACGGCACCCGGAAATCCCCACCTTGACCTTGGCCGGCAGAGGGCCATCCAACTCCAGATTTTTGATCCGTTCGCCGAGGCCAAGCGCATCCTGATGCCCGTACTTGCACCAGGTCTTGCCCGGACAGGCCTGGACATAGTGCACCCGGTGACGGCTTTGCGGAGTTCCCACGGGCAGGCCCAACTCCGCCTTGAGGGCGGCAATGTTCGCCTCTTCCATCCCCAGAAAGGCGACCCGCTGAGCACCGGTGATCTTGGTTTGGGGAATGTTGTATGTGCGGGCCAGGGCGGCCAACCGCTCAAGATCCTCGGGGCTCAGCAAACCGGCATCGAAATGGGGCAACACGAGATAGGTCTTCAAGTTTTCAGTCATGGAAAAAATCCTGCAATCATCGGCCGGACTGAATGCCGGCCGATGATCTGTATTTTTGATTGATCGTGGATTAGCCGAGAATCGCCTTGAGATCAGCCTCAGGAGTGTCCACCGGCTTGATATCAAAGGTATTCACCAGGAACTCGAGCACCGCCGGGCTGACGAAGGCCGGCAACGACGGTCCGAGGCGGATGTCCTTGATGCCCAGGTACAGCAGGGTCAGAAGAATCGCCACCGCCTTCTGCTCGTACCAGGAGATGATCAGGGAGAGCGGCAGGTCATTGACGCCGCAGTCAAAGGCCTTGGCCAGGGCAAGGGCGATTTGGATGGCGGAGTAGGCGTCATTGCACTGGCCCACATCCAACAGGCGCGGGATCCCGCCGATATCGCCCAGGTTCTTGTCAAAGAAACGGAACTTGCCGCAGGCGAGCGTCAGAACCATGCAGTCAGCGGGCACCTGCTCGACAAACTTGGTGAAGTAATCCCGCCCGGGCTTGGCGCCGTCGCAACCGCCCACGAGGAAGAAGTGGCGGATCGCCTTGGACTTGACCGCCTCGATCACCTTGTCGGCCACCCCCAGCACGGAGTTGCGGGCAAAACCGACCAGGACCTGGCCTTTCTCGACATCGTCGGTGAAACCGTCCATGGCCAGCGCCATCTCCACCACAGCGGAGTAATCCTTGTCGCTGATGTGCTTGACCCCGGGCCAGCCGACCAGACCGTTGGTGAACACGCGGTCGATATACTCCTCGCGCGGCTTCTGGATGCAGTTGGTGGTGAACAGGATCGGTCCCGGAAAATTGGGGAACTCCTTCTGCTGATTCTGCCAGGCCGTGCCGTAATGGCCGTAGAAATGCGGATATTTTTTCAGCTCCGGATAGGCGTGACAGGGCAGCATCTCACCGTGGGTATAGACATCGATCCCCTTGCCCTCGGTCTGCTTGAGGAGCAACTCCAGGTCGTGGAGATCATGCCCGGTAATGAGGATACATTTGCCCTTGCGATGTCCAAGCGGTACCGGCGTGGGAACGGGATGACCATAGGTTCCGGTGTTGGCCGCATCGAGCAGCTCCATGGTGCGCAGGTTGATCTCCCCGGCCTTCATCGCCACCGGCACACACTGCTCAACGGTCAAACCGGGCACCAGCAGCACGGCCAGGGCCTCGTAGCAGAAGGCGGCAATGGCCGGATCGGTCTGGCCGAGGATGGCGGCATGGTCGGCATAGGCGGCAATGCCCTTGAGCCCGTACAGCAGGGTCTGTTTGAGCGAACGGATATTGACATCGCTATCCAGATTCTCGATCAGGTTGAGCGCCTTGCCCTGGGCGGCCATCTCGGCGGCAGTGCCGGCGGGAACAAAGGTGGCCGGGGCCTCGCTGAAATCGGTTTTGCCACCGGCGGCAGCAACCCTGGCCTTCATCGCTTCACGCAACTCAACGGTCTTGTTGATCAGGGCGACAAAACGATCCGGATCAAAATCAACGTTGGTCAGGGTGGAGAAGATCGCCTCAAAGGTGAATCGATCAATGGCCTCGTCTACAATACCCAGCTTGCGGCCTTCCTGGGCAAACAGGGCCAGGCCCTGCAGGGCGTGGATGAGCAGATCCTGAAGATCGGCCACTTCCTCGTTCTTGCCGCACACGCCGATGACATTGCAGCCGATCCCCTTGGCCGTCTGTTCACACTGATTACAAAACATGGCATTCCTCCTCAAATGGTTTATTGTCGCCGTAGGCGTTGTTCCTCAGTAGTATGCCTGTACTGTAACACCCACCATGCAGATCTTCTTTGACCTAGGTCAAAAAACAATATTTTTTCTGTCTCCTGGGGGAAAAAATTGTCAATGCGGATCTCCCCTGCCCCTCCAACACAACGAATCCATGCTCAACAAAAACAAGCTGCTCGCATCAAGCCTTCTTTTCAGCGGACTCCCCGACGAACACATTCGAAAAATCAGCGAAATAACGGTCAGCAAGACCTATCGCAAGGGCGAGGCAATCTTTTTTGACGGCGACCCGGGGATCGGATTCTACATGGTCGCCACAGGCAAGGTGAAAATTTTCAAGACCTCCTTTGACGGCAAGGAGCAGATCCTGCACATCTTCGGGCCGGGTGAGCCCTTTGGCGAGGTGCCGGTGTTCCATGGCAATCCCTTCCCGGCCAATGCCGAAACCTTGAGCGAAAGCGTGGTTCTCTTTTTTCCGAGAAGGGAATTCGTCGATCTGATCACTGTCCAGCCTTCGCTGACCCTCAACATGCTCGCAGTGCTCGCCCTCCGGTTGCGCCGTTTCACCACCCAGGTGGAAAACCTCTCCCTCAAGGAGGTCCCCGGTCGACTGGCCTCGTACCTCGAGTACCTGATGGAGGAACAAAACCGCCAGGATCAGGTCACGCTCGATATTCCCAAGGGCCAGCTCGCCAGCCTGCTCGGCACCAGTTCGGAAACCCTGTCACGAATTTTCAACAAGATGACTGAGGAAGGCCTGATTCGGGTGGAAGGGAAGACGATCCACATCCTTGACCATGAACGGCTCAAGGAGCGCTGAGTTTTGGGCACGAGGGGAGCAGTCCCCTCCGATCCCCAGCCGCATTCCCTCCCTCTTTCCCTGGGCTTGCCTTCTCCACAGAGGTGGTTACACTGTTTGGGCGCAACGGGCAGCGGCATGGCAGCCGCCTCTTCTGCCCACACAGACAACCAGAGGAAACAATCGAAGGGAAGAGAACAATGACAGCAAAAAAGATCTTGATGCTGGTCGGCGATTATGTCGAGGATTATGAAGTCATGGTGCCGTTCCAGGCCCTGAGCATGCTGGGGTACCAGGTGGATGCGGTCTGTCCGGACAAGAAGGCCGGCGAGTTTGTCCGCACCTCTGTCCACGATTTCGAGGGTGACCAGACCTACAGTGAGAAACGTGGCCATAATTTCACCCTGAATGCCGATTTCACCGCGATCAAGCCGGAGGAGTACATTGGCCTGGTGATTCCCGGTGGCCGTGCACCGGAATACCTCCGCCTCAACGACAAGGTGCTGGATATTGTCAAAGATTTCGCTGCAGCCAACAAACCGATCGCCGCCATCTGCCATGGGGCCCAGTTGCTGACCGCAGCGGGCGTGCTCGCCGGACGCGACTGTTCGGCCTACCCGGCCTGTTCGCCGGAAATTCGCCAGGCCGGCGGCAGGTATGTGGATGTGGCCATGGACGCCGCCCACGTCGAGGGCAACCTGGTGACGGCACCCGCCTGGCCGGCCCATCCGGCTTGGCTTGCCCGGTTCGTCGAAAAATTAGGGGCCAAGATCAGTCTCTGAAATCCATTGCCCTCGCTCTCACGGGAAAGTCAACCGCCGTTCGCCTTGCGTGGATGGCGGTTGGCCCTTTTTTCAGCGCCCCCCTTCCTCATCCCTCCCTGTTTTTCCAGAAGACCAAGAGACCGTGCCTGCACCACCGATCGGTCATACTGCCCCATAACCATCAATAACTGTAACCTTATGCCCCACCTAGACCACCTCAGGCCGTTTCCTCTTCCCTGACCTTGTCGCCCCCGCCTTTTTTTCTTCAGCAAATTTGTGGTATCCCGTCACCCTCCAACCGTATAAAACATTCCCTATTTTCGGCCCAGGGCGCCTCTTTGCAAACTTTCTCTCCCCACAGATCGCCGCCGTCTCTTACCTCCTTCAGGGCCTCATTGCGAATTGGGCACATCCATTGCTTTATGGCTGTCGCAGTGGATGCAGTATTTTTTCTGATGACCATCGAATCTCAGTGCAAGGCTCTGCTTTTGTGCCTCTCCCATTCGTCCAGGGTGACATCGAAATTGCGGGTCGACCCGAAGAGTGTCGCACCACCCGGGTGTCATCTCGACCAGGGGAGGGCTCTCATGTTTTCACGCTGAGCTTTGGTGGTCATCACTCTATTTTTCGTTGTGCAGAAAAATTCTTCCGCAAACAAAAGGTAACGTTTCGTGTATCACGAAATTTTAATGTAGGAGGCAGTAAAATTTTGGGGCCGGTTCGCCCCAGGACGTCATTTCACATCAACAAAAAAGAGGGAGAAAGTAATGAAGAAAGGTGTTCTGGCATTAATCTGTACGTGTCTTCTCATTCCATCGGTTAGTTCTGCGGCCAACATGCGTGACTATATCCCAGCTCCGCCGGACACTTTGCTCTCATTGCTGTATTATCACTACATCAGTGGAGACGATCTCAATGTCGGCGGGCACAAGGCCGCAGATGTCGATCTCTCGCAAAATCTTTTCCTCCTCAGAGAGGTGTACTACATGAAAATCGGTTCCATCGTGGCCGATCCCCAGTTCATTCTCCCCTTTGGCAGCTCTTCCTTTGACATGGGTGCCCGCAGCGATGATTCCGATGGCATCGGTGACCTCATCCTCCTTTGCACCTTCTGGTTGTACAACAACCCGGAGACAAAAACCTACGTTGGCCTCACCCCCTATCTCTACCTGCCCACCGGCGATTACGATGACGATCAAATCGTGAACCTGGGTGCCAACCGTTTTGCTTTCCAAGCCGAGGTCGGCTTGGTCAAAGGCTGGGAGGTACAGCCCGGTCACAATCTCTACCTTGAAGTCTCCCCCAGCCTTTTTTTCTATGGCGACAACGATGATTATCTCGGCAACCAGGAACTTTCCCAGGATCCGGTATTCGCCCTGGAGAGCCATCTGAGCTACGATCTGACCGAAAAACTGGTTGTCGGCCTGAGTTACTTCGGCCAATGGGGAGATAAAAGCGAGGTTGACGGTATCAAGGTTGACGGCACCAACATCAACACCCAGACCCTCGGTGCATCCATGGCCTTCAACTTTGCCCCCGGCTGGCAGTTCCTGCTCCAGTATAAACAGGACGTCAAGGTCAACTACGGCGTCGAGGCCCAGGTTTTCCAGGGACGTCTCTTTTACGCCACCGACTTCGGCGGCCTGTTCCATTAATCGGGCATGAGGGGGAAGGCCATCCACTTCCACCTGCGTTTTGCGGAACCAGCGGCCCCATGGCCGTGCGTCGGACCTCCCCCTCTCTTCCTGCGCCGCACGGCCATGGGATGAGTGAACCTCAAGAGCACAAGGAACCAAGCAACAAAATTTTCTCGTAACGGAAGCGGAGCACTATTCAACGCCTCCGCGCACGTATGCAACCACAAGAAGTCTTCCTCCGGCATGGGCCGGGGGAAGACGATGTGCCCCGAAAGCGGACGGCACGCCTGTCCGCCAGCCTACTTCAGGGGACCGCCATCCGCATCCTGCACCCAAGGAAACGGATGCGAAAATTGGTCCCGCACTGTATAGCACGTTAACGACTGCACGGAGATGCCGGAACACAGCCGGTATCTCCGCGCACTGCAAGTCCCCTTCACTCTCCACGTGCTTCCCATTCCATGATCGGCAACATTCTCAAACTCAATATCTTTGCCTCACTGAAGATGATGCTCTTTCCCATGGCGATCATCACCGTGTTCTGGAAGGACCATATCGGCCTGTCGCTCTCGGAGATTCTCCTGGTCAACGTCTTTTTTTCCTCGGCCAACCTCGTGATGGAGTACCCCTCCGGTTACGTCAGCGACCGGCTCGGCTACCGCCTCTCCCTGGTGATTGCCTGCTGTTTCGGTATCTGCGGGTATGCGGCCTATCTCTTTGCCCACAGCTTCTGGCAGGTGATCGGCGCGGAGCTGCTCCTCGGGGTCTGCTACGCCTTTATCAGCGGTTCGGACAATGCCCTGCTCTACGAATCGCTGCGTGCAGATGGGCGCGCCGAGCTTTACACCCGCTGCGACGGCCGCATGGCCAGCTGCGCCCAGATCGGCGAGGCCGGAGGCGCCCTCTGCGCGGGCCTGATGTATGTTGCCAATCCCCTGCTGCCGTTCATGGCCCAGATCGCGGTCTGGACCATGGCCCTGTTGGTGGCCCTGTCGCTCAAGGAACCGGCAGCGGAAAAGGGGCCGCACATCAGCTCGCATATCAGCGAGGCGCTGCGCATCAGCCGCTATGCCCTGACCGAGAAACCGGTCATTCGCGCCACCATGTGTTTTGGCCTCCTGCTCGGACTTTCCAGCTTCTACCCGGTCTGGCTGGTGCAACCCTTCATGCAGGACTGCGGTGTGCCCCTGACCTGGTTCGGCCCCATCTGGGCCGGGGCCAACCTGATGGTCGCCTTCTGCGCCTACCACAGTCACAAACTCCTGGACCGCTTCGGCCTGGAAAGAATGGTCCTGCTCTTTCTCGCCCTGGTGCTCTGCGGGTATCTCGGCCTGGGGCTGACCTCCATGGCGGGCAGTTTTCTCTTCTACTATCTGCTCACCGCCATGCGCGGCCTGCAGGGACCGATCACCCGCAGCCTGTTGCAAGAGCGCGCCACCCGGCACATGCGGGCCTCCATCCTCTCCTTGCACAACCTGCTGTTTCGACTCGGCTATGTCGTCAGCGGGCCGGCCATCGGCTGGATCAGCGACCACCGGGGCATCCAGAGTGCCTTCCTCGCCCTTGCCTGCGGTTTTGCCCTTCTTTTACCCCTGGCGGCCCGAACCTTTCTCAAACATCAACGCCAAGACCCTCTCCCTTCTGCGCAATGAGGTGAGCATGAAACGCACACGACAGACAAGCGGCATGGTGGTGGACATTGTCAACCGACGGGTTTTCCCGGCCCGCATCGAGGTGAACGATGACGGCCTGATCGCGGCCATGCACCACGAAGACCGTCCCGATCCGGGCTACATCCTCCCCGGTTTTGTCGATGCCCATGTGCACGTGGAAAGCTCGATGCTCTGCCCTACCGCCTTTGCCCGTGCAGCCGTCTGCCGTGGCACCTTGGCGGCCGTGATCGATCCCCATGAAATTGCCAATGTCCTCGGCGTGCCTGGGGTGGAATTCATGGTCGCGGAATGCGGGCGCAGCCCCTTTCATTTTGCCGTCGGCGCGCCGTCCTGTGTCCCGGCCACGCCCTTTGACAGCGCCGGGGCGGTCCTGGATGGTGATGCCGTGGCCAAACTGTTGGCACGCAAGGAGATCAGCCATCTTTCGGAGATGATGAACGTGCCCGGGGTGTTGACGGGCGACAAGGAGGTTGCGGCCAAACTGGCGGCCGCGCGCAGGGCAGGAAAGCCCATCGACGGCCACGCTCCGGGCCTGGAGGGAGCCCCCCTGCACCAGTACATCCAGGCCGGGATCTCCACCGATCACGAATGCCTCAGCCTGGCGGAGGCCAGGGAAAAGGCTGCTCTCGGCATGCACATCCTCCTCCGCCAAGGCTCGGCAGCCCGCAGTTTTCAGGAGTTGCTGCCGCTTGTGCAACACTACCCGGATCAATGCATGTTCTGCAGCGATGACAAGCATCCCGACGACCTGCTCCAGGGCCATATCGATGAACTGGTGCGGATGGCCGTAGCAGCGGGCTATGATCTCTTTGACGTGCTGCGTGCCGCCAGCCTCAATCCGGCCCGGCATTACAACATTGCCCTGGGACTGCTCCAGGCGGGACAACCAGCGGATTGGATCGAGGTCGACAACCTCCAGGATTTTCGCGTGCAGCGATCCGTGCTCGCAGGCGAGGTGGTGGCCGAACAGGGGACTCCCCGGCTCGCTCTCGAGGAGCCACTGCACCGACCCAATCATTTTTGCCTGCGCCCTGTCAACGCCGCGCAGTTCCGCATCCAGGCCAGGCCCGGAGACTGCCGCGTCATCGGCGTCCGCGAGGGCGAGTTGGTGACCGATGCCCTCGCCTGCCGGCCCACGGTGGTCAACGGCGAGGTGATCGCCGATCCCAGGCGGGATCTGCTCAAACTGGCGGTGTTCAACCGCTATGCCGCAACCCCCGCACCGGCCCTGGCCCTGGTTGCAGGACTTGGATTGCAGCAAGGGGCCCTCGCCTCCAGCGTGGCCCACGACTCCCACCACCTGATCTGTGCCGGAACCGACGATGCTTTGATGGCTCAAGCGGCAAATGCGGTCATTGCCCAAGGGGGAGGACTGGCGGCGGTCGACGGCAATGGCGAGCTTAGCCTGATACCCCTGCCGGTTGCCGGGCTGATGACGGCGGGCAGCTGCGAACAGGCGGCTGAAGAGTACCGTCTGGTCACGGAGAGGGCCCGGGCCTGCGGTTGCCGTCTCCTGGCGCCCTTCATGGCCCTTTCTTTCCTCGCCCTGCCGGTGATCCCGGCGCTCAAGCTCACCGACCGGGGACTGTTCGATGCCAGCGGCTTTGCCCCGGTCGATCTCTGGCTGGAGCCTTGATCAGGGGAAAACCGTTTATGCGTCCCCTTAGACCTCAGCGTCAAAGGATGAGATCTCTCCCGCTGGTCGAGATGACTGAGGCGGGGTTGACTTGGAATGATCTGGCCCCTCCCCGGATGTCATCCCGAAGGTGAGGGATCTCGGCAATTATCCAGAATGAGATCTCTCCCGCTGGTCGAGATGACCGAAGTGGGGCCGACTTCTGGTGCTCTGGCCCCTCCCCGGATGTCATCCCGAACAAGGTGAGGGATCTCGGCAATCATCCAGGATGAGATCTCTCCCGCTGGTCGAGATGACCGAGGTGGGGCCGACTTCTGGTGCTCTGGCCCCTCCCCGGATGTCATCCCGAACAAGGTGAGGACTCTCGGTGATTATCCAGAATGAGATCTCTCCCGCTGGTCGAGATGACCGAGGTGGGGCCGACTTCTGGTGCTCTGGCCCCTCCCCGGATGTCATCCCGAACAAGGTGAGGGATCTCGGCAATCATCCAGGATGAGATCTCTCCCGCTGGTCGAGATGACCGAGGCGGGGCCGACTTCTGGTGCTCTGGCCCCTCCCCGGATGTCATCCCGAACAAGGTGAGGGATCTTGGCAATTATCCAGGATGAGATCTCTCCCGCTGGTCGAGATGACTGAGGCGGGGCAGACTTCTGGTGCTCTGGCCCCTCCCCGGATGTCATCCCGAACAAGGTGAGGGATCTCGGTGATTATCCAGAATGAGATCTCTCCCGCTGGTCGAGATGACTGAGGCGGGGCAGACTTCTGGTGCTCTGGCCCCTCCCCGGATGTCATCCCGAACAAGGTGAGGGATCTCGGCAATTATCCAGGATGAGATCTCTCCCGCTGGTCGAGATGACCGAGGCGGGGCAGACTTCTGGTGCTCTGGCCCCTCCCCGGATGTCATCCCGAACGGATGTGAGGGATCTCGTTGTTTCTGTGGAATAAGACCGCTCCTCCCCCCCACAATGATTGCACGGTTGTAGAAACGGGCCACGCCCGTGACAAAAAAATACCCTTCCAGCTCGGTTTCGCGGGAAATCACATAAAAAAAAAGTCATTCTCTTTTCAGCCAATGCTCCAGGCCAAGTCCGCTCAGCCCCTCTTGGAGGTGGGCGACAGCGCCGTCGACCCAACGTTCGCACTCCTCGGCCTTTCCGCTGACAGCGGTGAAGAGGATATCAAGCTCCGGCACCTCGCCCAAAGCGCGCGCCAAAGACTTGATATAGACCTGGGGATAGGCAGCGACCACACTCGTCAAGGCGGGCGCCATGATCGATTCGTCGTTGCAGCGCACGGTGATCATCCGCGCGTAGGAGCCGCCGCGGCCGAACTGTTCATCGAGAAAATCCTTGAGCGATTCGCTGAGAATCCCCTTGAGTTCCGGGGGAACGCCGGGCAGGGAGACGATTGCGGTCGAACCGACCCGGAGCAGCACCCCCGGTGCGGTTCCCGCGGGGTTGTAGATCGGCTCGGCACCCCTGGGCAGCCAGGCCATTTTTTCGCGGAAGGGATTGAGCCCCCCTTCGGCCATCACGCCCTGGGCAAAAAAGTCATCGTAGCGTTGGCGGACCATCTCCCGGGCCCTGGCGTGGAGGACAAGATCCACCCCGGCACCTCGGGCCACCGCGGCCAGGGTCAGGTCGTCATCGGTGGGCCCCAGGCCGCCGGAGGTCAGTAGCAGCCCCACCCCGCGATCGATCCCTGCCCTGACCGCCGCGGCAATCTCCTCCTCGATATCAGGCAACAGGGTCACCCGCACCACCTTTCCGCCCCGGCTGTTGACCAGCTGACAGATCCAGTGGGTGTTGGTATCGAGAATTTCCCCCCGCAGGAGTTCATTGCCAATGGACAGAATTTCCACGGTTTGCTGTTGTGTCATAGACGCTCCTCATGTATCACCAAGGTATCGATCTCCGGAATGCAGCCACACAGTGGCAGCGTTCATCCCTGTTTCAATCCACAATCAATGGGTATGGTATATATGAAATGGAGATTTTACCAGCCAGGGAGGTAAAAATGATTGCAGCAAGACAGTTTCATCACAAAGCTCACCCGTGCCCTCTGTTGCCGCTTCTGTTCGTTGGGGCCATGCTGGTAATTGCTGCGACAGCCTTGGCAGCAACACCGGTGCTCACCCCCATGGGAGAGGGGCTGGTCCACGACAGCAAGAGCGGCCTGGTCTGGCAGATGGAGCGGAGCAGGAAAGTGCGAACACCCGCCGAGGCTGAACAATACCTTGCCCAGCTCAACCAAGGCACCTTTCACGACTGGCGATTGCCAACCAAGTGGGAGCTCTATGACCTGTTTTCCGTGTTCGACCTGAAGAAAAACGGGGAGGTCAAGCTGAAACTCGAGGGGAGCTATTGGCTCAAGGAGGAGAACGGTGCGGTGTATCCCGGGTCCTGGGAGACCGGTGATCAGTGTGGGCCTGAGCGCGCCTTTTTCAAAACCAAGTCGGGGTATGTGCGGGCGGTGCGACCGTGAGGTTGCCCTGGCCAACACGGGTTAGCTTCAAGGTAGGGGAGGAAGCAGCAAGCAGAGTGCAATGGGTAAAATTGTGCTTTTGCGACCAGCTAGCACTTCTTTGGAGCACTTCTTTGGTTATGTGGCGCTTAAAAACAAAAAGGCGAAGCCTGAGGCTCCGCCTTTTTTATCAATATTTGCTTAAAGTTATCAGCTACGCCGACGTGATGCAAAACCGACCAGGCCTAGGATACTGCTCCCAAGGAGCAAAGCAGAAGAGGGCACAGGGACAGCACTCACCTTTTGTGTAAGAATCCAAGTATCTGGTCCATCACTTGTACCTGTGAGCGTACTCGTCATCCCTAAATACAATGACTGCCAGCTATTTATACTTTCGATATATTTCACAGCGTCGTCATTAAGAGTAAATGCAACATCCCCCCCCCCAACCCCTTTATTGACCAGTGTTATTTCTTGTGGATATGAAGCAAAATCCAGCCCAAGCGTACAATTTACGCCCCCTGAAGCATTATATAGGATTACAGTGGTTGCACCGATAGTTATAGTTGTATCATTCTCAGCAGCATTAAGTATAAGTGTCAGTCCGGATAATGTATTAAATTTACCAAGACTTTGAGCTTGGGTTTCATTTTTCTTAGCATCGCCTGTCCAATCGCTCGCAGTTCCAGTCCAATATACCGACCCAGTTTCACTACTAGGGGCTTGCAAAGTCAGGAGATTAATTTGAGTACCGAATCCTAATCCGGTATGATCATATGTACTGTCATATACAAAATAACCAACATCACTAGCAAAGGCACATTCATAACCAGCTAACGTGCCCAGTCCAAGCAATCCACTGAGAGCGCAAACAGCCAACTTTTTCTTCATCTTTCCCTCCAGTTTCGATTGAACAATCCAATAAAAGCAAAACCTGCCTATTTCAAAAATAAGTCCTAGAAACCCTGTATTTCTTAGCAAAAAACATACCTTTCACAAATCAACCCTGGAGCCCTTGAAATGCTTACCATCCACCCCATGTTCCTATCGGCAGCACCCGAAAATTCCGCACCGCACATGCAAAAAAAGCAATAAAACAGTATATTAGCAGCGAATAGCGTTTTGTGAGATTGACGGCAAAATCTGGACTCTACCTCAGAACATGCCGACAACGCATTCAAGCAGCATTCCTGCCTTCCGTCGGTCTTCGGTTCACTTTTTTCCGATACAACCACTCCGGAAAGCGCTCCTGCCCTATCGGTATATTTATTTGAAATAACATATAATTTATCGTTCCCTTGACAAATCAGAGCAGCATCATTTCCGCCAATCTGAATTTTACTCGCCATAGGATTCCCTGATACAGAGTAGGACGCCCGCTTGAGCCAACCAGTTGTTAAGAAATGAAAAGCTCTCGACATTTCCCAACCTAAAATATAATTATTTCGCAAAATTCCGATTATACGAAAAAAATCCGTTCCCGCTTCCCAATTGCCTCAGCCCCAAAGCGGTCAATCTCCACAAAAAAACCCATCCCGGTGCAGTTCACCGAGATGGGTATGGTCTCCCCATGCCTGCCGACATACGGAGGCATGGCCACTGTATTCTTTTTCAGTAATAACGAGGAACTCTTCCGCCGCTCAATACCCTCCCCGCTTCATCGCCAGCTTCGGTCCGCGCGAGGTGACCACATACTCGCCGTTGCGCACCGCGATCTCCGGGACCTGCTTGAACTGCTCAAAGGCCGCGAAGCCGGGCTCGAGACTCTTCCAGAAGGAGATCCAGGGCGAGGCCGCGAATTTCTGCAGGTTGCGCGGGGTCAGCGGAAAGGGAAAGATATGGACACTGAACTGCTCCTGCCCCCGGGCCAGGGCCTCGTGGGCGAGGAAGTAGATCTCTTCGATGCGGTGGTTGGTCATGGCAAAACAGCCCACGGACTGGCAGTCGCCATGGACCATGATCAGGCTGCCGGTGTGGTGCTTGGCGATGTCGAACTCATTGGGATAGCCCACGTCAAAGGCAAGATGGTAGCCTGATTTGGGATTGAGCTGTTCGGGCGTCACCGAATAAAACCCTTCCGGGGCCTGCCAGTCGCCCTCGTTCACCTTGGGCCCGGGAAAGCCGGAGAAGGTGCAGATGCGATAGGCTTTGAAGAGTTCAAACCCCCGCCCCTTGTTCATCCACACTTCCAACGTACCGGGAATTTTGAAAATACGGACAAAAATTGGCTGGCCTGCCTGAAACCCCCTGGCCTGCAGTTCCCGCTGCAGCTTGGTCCGGGTTTGCGACATCAGGTTTTCCGCCTTGGGGGTGATCGGCAGATCAGCCGCGCTTGCGGCTGGAACCGTCCACACAAGCAATGCGGACACCAGCGCCCCTTGAACGATTCGAGAAAAAATGCGAAGACTTTGCATAGGCCTCAGTGGTTGAAGAAAAACAAACGATCCGCCACCGGAAATGGCACCGGATCGACTTTGGCGTGTGACCGCCGCGGCTTACTCGCCCGCAGCCTTGGCCGCCTGCTGCTTGGCATAGGTGGAGGCGGCGCATTCATTCTTGCCGAGATCCAGCTCTTCCTGCTTCTCCTCATCCTCCTCGCGAAGATTGGCGTTCACCAGGCGGATCACGGCATATTCTTCCGGTTGCGGCCGCATGTTGGCCTTGATGAAGTCATAGAAGGCGGCCAGGGTCGGGAGCTCGTAGATGTCCCTGTTCCGCGCCAGCACCTCGCCGAGGCTGCGGGTAAAGACCAGGTCCGGGGTGGCCTCCTCCCAGTCCATGTAGTGGCCGGGAAGGACCAGCAGGGCGGGGTCCAGCTTTTTGATCATCTGGATCGAAGCAAACAACATGCCTGCCCAGGCCTCGGCCTTGCCGCCCAGATCCGGGCGCCCCACCGAATGGATGAACATCATGTCGCCGGAGATGACAAAGCGTTCGTCAACGATGAAGGAGGTGGAGCCGGGCGTGTGTCCCGGGGTGAACAGCACCCGCACCTCGGGCCCGCCCAGGCTGAAGCGGTGGATCTCTCCATCCTTGAGCGGGGTGTAGGGATTTTTCGAGGTGCTGAAATCGCCGTCGTTGCCGTAGAAGGTGGCCCCGGTCTTCCGGGCGATATCGCGACTGCCGGCAATGTAGTCGGCCTGGAGGTGGGTCTCGAAGGTCTTGATGATCATGCAGCCCTTTTCCGCGGCAAACCCGAGGTAGAAATCGATATTGCGCGAGGGGTCAAAGAGCATCATCTCCTTGTTGCAGACCAGGCCGTAGCTGCAGGAGGCCTTGCCCGGACGGATGAACTGATAGAGTTCGTAGTCGGTCCCCTTGGTCAGCAGTTTGGGCACCAGGAGGTTGCCCCAGGTCTTGATGCCGCCGGTGAGGTAGCCGACATCATAGCCGAACTTGGCAAAAATCTCGGCCACATATTTGGCAGAGCCCTCCTTGGCGCAGATGATGCGCACCCGGCTTCCCTTGGGGACACGGGCCACCGAGCCCTCCTCGTCCTCCATGAACTCGTAGTAGGATATATTGTGGAGGGAAAAAGGATAGGGGGATTCTACGTGGAACTGGTTGAAATCCTTTTCGTTTCTGACATCAACCACCACAATATCCTCCTTGGTGGTCAGCCATTGGAACAGATCCTTTGCCTCGTAAGTGAACAGTGCCATAATGCTCTCCTGGAAAAGGTGCGGAGGGTCGTTCCCGAAAATGCTTGGGAAACGCTAGCGAAATCAACAATTATTGTCAATGTTATTTTAAGGTTACCCAAAAAGGCAAGAAAGATTTTTTTCAAGAGCGGTCAATGGCGCGCGAGAAGGACAGAACCGGCCAACTAATGCGTCCCTGATGCCGGGGGCTTGGGCAGCAACAGGGCCAGCAGGACGGCGGTTGCGGTCAGGGCGGCGGACAGGAGGAAGCTTCCGGAAAATGTTCCGGTCTTTTCAGCAATCTGGCCGGCAAGATAGGGACCCGCGACCTGGCCGCCGGCAAAGAGGAGGGTGATGGCGCTGAACATGGACACGGCCTTGTCCGCACCGGCATAATCGCCGGAGAGCGCGGCCATGATCGAGGGGATCGCCCAGGCGACAATGCCGAAACAGCCGATGGAGAGGTACAAAAAAGTTTCGCCCAGGTTCAACCCGACCATCAGGTAGGCAAGGGTCTGTACCGAAAAGGCGGCCATCAGCGCCATCGGCCGGCCCAAACGATCGGCCAGCATGCCGAACAGCGGCCCGGAAAACAGACTGAAAAAACCGACCCAGGACCAGAAGGAACCGGCCACCTGCTGACTGAAGCCGTATTGGCGGACCATGGCGGTGACGATAAAGGTGGCATAGCTGACAAAGGTAAAGCCGAAGATGGCGTAGAGAGCGCCGCAGTGGACAATGAGCCCGAGCGGCACCGAGCGGCGTGAGCCCAGCTGATGCGGTTGCTGCCCGTGGATGGCCGCCGTGGCACCGGCCGGCTCCAGACCGAGTTCCTGGGGGCGGTTGCGGAAGATGAGCAGGCAGAGCAGCGCAATGGCTGCGACCAGAGATCCCAGCACCAGCCAGCTCAATCTCCACGACAGGCTGCTCAGGCCGTTCATCCAGGGCACGCTCAACCCGGCAAAGACGATGGCCGCGCCATTGCCGCTGACCACGAATCCCGCGGCCTTGCCCCGCAGGCGGCTGGCAAACCAGGAGGAGAGCAAGCCCATGATGGGGATGTTGGCAAGCGCCGTGCCGACTCCGGTGCAGATGTAGAGCACCGTGATGGCGTACAAGTTCGCGGTGCAACCGATGGCCACCATGGACAGGCCGGCAAGAAGCAGTGCCAGGGTGGTGAGCAGCCTCGCGCCCAGCCGCCGCACCAGGGGGGCAGCAACAACAATGCCTGCCAGATAGCCGATGAAGTTGGCGGTGGAGATGGTTCCCATCTGGCCGTAGGAGAGGTGCAGGTCCGCGCCCATGGCCGGCAGCAGCATCCCCAGGGCGAACCGGGCCAGCCCTATGCAGGCGAAGATCCCCAGGGAGCCGGCCACAACGATCAGCCAGCCGTAGTGGAAGGGCAGTTTTTTCAACAGGATCTGCGACATAACTCACTCCAGCGGACCGTAGCCGCCGCCGCCCGGGGTTTTGATCACGATCCTATCGCCGGGGAAAACCGCGGCTTCGTCGTTGCCCTGCAGGCTCACCTCAGAGCCGTCGTGGCGGACAAGGAGATTGCGCCCCGATTTGCCCGGCCCACCTCCCTCCAACCCGTAGGGCGCGGTGATTCGACAGGAGGAGAGGATGGTGGCGGTCATGGGGGCCAAGAAACGCAGGCTGCGCACCACCCCGTCGCCGCCCCTGAAACGGCCTTGTCCGCCGGAGCCGCGGCGGATGGCAAACTCTTCCACCCGCACCGGAAATCGCAGCTCCAGGACCTCGGGATCGGTCATGCGGGTGTTGGTCATGTGGCTGTGGACCGCACTGGCGCCGTCAAAGTCCGGCCCGGCCCCGGTACCGCCGCAGATGGTCTCGTAATTCTGGTGTTCGCTGTTGCCGTAGAGCAGGTTGTTCATCGTCCCCTGGGAGGCGGCCAGGGCCCCCAGCGCCCCGTAGAGGCAATCGGTGATCGCCTGCGAGACCTCGGTGTTGCCGGCGATGACCGCTGCCGGATACTGGGGATTGATCATGGATTTTTCCGGGATGATCAGTTTCAGCGGTTTGAGGCAACCCTCGTTGAGCGGCAGATCGTTCTCGATCAGGGTGCGGAACACGTAGAGCACCGCTGCCCTGCAGACCGAACGGGGCGCATTGCGGTTGCCCGGGTGCTGGGCCGAGGTGCCGGTGAAATCGATGATCGCCTCACGTTTGCGGTGATCGACCCGTATCTCGACCTGAATCCGGCTGCCGTCGTCCATGGGGTAGGTGAAGCTGCCGTCGCGGAGCACCGCCAGGACCCGCCGCACCGACTCTTCGGCGTTCTCCTGGACGTGGGCCATGTAGGCGCGCACCGTGTCCAGGCCGAAGTGGGCCACCATGCGCCGCAGCTCGCGGATACCGGTCTCGTTGGCCGCGACCTGGGCGGTGAGATCCGCCAGGTTCTGCTCCACCTTGCGGCAGGGATAGGGGCCGGAGAGGAGCAGTTGCCGGGTCTGTTGTTCCCGAAAGACGCCCTGGTCGACCAACAGCCAGTTGTCGATCACGATCCCCTCTTCCTCGATGCGCCGCGAGTCCGGCGGCGAGGAGCCCGGCGTGCGGCCGCCGATATCGGCATGGTGACCGCGCGAGCCGACCACAAAGAGGATCTCCTCGCCAGCCTCGTCCCAGCAGGGGGTGATCACGGTCACGTCCGGCAGGTGGGTGCCGCCGTTGTAGGGGGCGTTCTGCATGAAGACATCGCCCGGGCGGATACGACCCTTGTTGTCGTGGAGGATGGCCCGCACCGACTCGCCCATGGAGCCCAGGTGGACCGGCACATGCGGGGCGTTGGCCACCAGGTTGCCCTGGCTGTCGAACAGGGCGCAGGAAAAATCGAGGCGTTCCTTGATGTTCACCGAATGGGCGGTGTTGGCCAGGGTCACGCCCATCTGCTCGGCGATCGACATAAACAGGTTGGCAAAGACCTCGAGCATCACCGGGTCCACGGTGGTGCCCACCTGTTCCTCCCGGAGGCGGGGGGTGGCACGCTCGAGGATGAGATGGTTGCGGCTGTTGCAGACCGCCCGCCAGCCCGGTTCCACAACCACGGTGCCGATGGGCTCGATGATCAGCGCCGGTCCCATGATTGCCTGAGCTGGCCGCAGTTCGGTGCGCAGATAGAGCGGTGCCGGCTGCCACCGCTGGTCCAGCCACAGATCAACCTGAGGGTGGGCCTGCGGTCGCCCTTGCACGGACTGGATCTCCGGCTCGAACAGCGGTTCGCCCCTGCCGATCGCCTCCACCACCACCGCCTCGACCATCAGTTCCCGCTGGCGGGTGATGAAGCCAAAACGCTGTCTGTGGGCCGCCTCAAAGGCGACGAGCATGGAGCGGGCATCCCCCAGGTCGACCTCGAGGCTGGAGTCGGTGCCGCTGTAGCGCAGATGCGCCTTGAGCTGGACCTCGATCTGTTCCTGCTCCACGCCCTGGGCCTGGACTTCCCTGGCAACCGCTTCAATGAGTGGGGCAAGTCTCTCGTTCAAAACTTGGCCAAGGTCATCGGCGGCAAGGGGAACTTCGATCTGGGCCTCACGCAGGCTGCGGATGTCGGCCAGCCCCATGCCGTAGGCCGAGAGCACCCCGGCCAGGGGGTGGAGGAAAATGCGCTCCATGCCCAGGGCATCGGCCACCCGGCAGCAGTGCTGGCCACCGGCGCCGCCAAAGCATTGCAGGGTGTAGCCGGTGACATCGTAGCCGCGCTGGACCGAAATGGTCTTGATCGCGTTGGCCATGTTCTCCACCGCAATCCGGAGAAACCCCTCGGCCACCGCCTCGGGCGTGATCGCCTGGCCGGTCTCGGCGGCAATCTGTTGCGCCAGTTGGTGGAAACCAAGACGGACGATGTCGCCGTCCAGGGGCTGATCTCCTTCCGGTCCGAAAACTGGGGGAAAATGGTCCGGCTGAATCCGTCCGAGAAGGACATTGCAGTCGGTCACGGTGAGCGGACCGCCGCGACGGTAGCAGGCCGGACCGGGATTGGCACCGGCGGAATCAGGCCCCACCTGGAACCGCCCGTCCTGAAAATGGAGGATCGAGCCGCCGCCCGCGGCCACGGTGTGAATGTGCATCATCGGCGCCCGCATGCGCACCCCGGCCACCAGGGTCTCGAAACTGCGTTCGAAGGCACCGTCAAAGTGGGTGACATCGGTGGAGGTGCCGCCCATGTCAAAGCCGATTAAGCGCTTGTATCCGGCCATGGCCGCGGTACGCACCATGCCGACCACGCCGCCGGCCGGCCCGGAGAGCACCGCATCCTTGCCGCGAAACAGGGCCGCATCGGTGAGGCCGCCGCTGGACTGCATGAACATCAGCCGGGTGGGCATGCCCTCCCGATCGATGAGCTGCCCGGCCACCCGATCGACATACCGTCTGAGAATGGGCGAGAGATAGGCATCGACCACGGTGGTGTCGCCGCGGGCGATCAGCTTGATCAGCGGGCTGACCTCATGACTGACCGAGATCTGGCGAAACCCGATCTCACGGGCCAGGGCGGCAATGCGCGTTTCATGGCCGGGAAAGCGATAGGCGTGCATGAGGACGATGGCGATCGAACGGAGACCTGACTCATAGGCCCGCTCCAGGTCGACCCGGGCCCGGGCCTCATCAAGGGGGCGGACGACCGTCCCCTGGGCATCGAGCCGCTCGTCAATTTCCACCACCTGGGTGTAGAGCATCTCCGGCAGGACGATATGGCGGGCAAAGAGATCGGGCCGATTCTGATAGCCAATCCGCAGGCCGTCGGCAAAGCCCCTGGTGATGGCAAGCAGGGTGGGCTCGCCCTTGCGCTCCAAAAGGGCATTTGTGGCCACGGTGGTCCCCATCTTCACCGTCTCGATGCGTTCGGCGGGGATCGGCGCCTGCGAATCCACGCCCAACAGCAGACGAATGCCTTCCAGGGCTGCATCGTCATACCGCTCCGGATTTTCCGAGAGCAGTTTGCGGGTATGCAATACGCCTTGCGGGTCCTTGCCCACCACGTCGGTAAAGGTACCGCCGCGATCAATCCAGAACTGCCATCTCCGAGCGGAACTCACCTGCCCCTCCTGCCCCCTTCAAGGGGATAAAAAATTCTCTCACAAAAGCACTGCATTCCCCTGCTCCGGACCGGAAAAGACTTGTGCCCCCATCCTGCGGGCGGCTGCCGAGAAGGCGAATTTTTTTTCTTCACATATCTCAAGGCCCCTGTCAATGCTTTCTCAGAGCCCCTGTGGCCGCTGCTTGCCCCGACATTCCCAGAAACCGGTCTTGCCGTCAAGGCAAGGCCAGAATGCTCGCCCACCATGCAACCTGCTGATTTTATACGCTGGTCTACTTGTTTCTCTTCGCCTTACCCCATTTTTCTTTTTGACAACAACGAATCCAGCCTTTTACAATGAATCATGTCCGCCTTGAGGTTAGAGAGCACTCCTGTTGTCCTTCGATCCTGTCAGCGGTATTGCGCCCCCTCTGTCCAGGAGCCTCTCCCCCGGACCTTCCCCTATCATGGTACCCCCCTGTTCCTGCCGAAACACCGATGACCGAGAATAGCCCTCCCCTCCTCTGCCGCCTGCTCAGTAACTTCTCGACGTCGTTTTCCCAGGTGACCTCACTGCGCCCCACCGATGTCGGCCTGATCATCGTTGTCCTGCTGTTGATTGTCCTGCTCTATCTCAACCAACGCAAGAAGGGGATCATCCATAGCAAATCAAAGAAACTGGCAGAAACCGAAGCCCGCTACAGCCTGCTGTTCGAGCATTCCCCCATCCCCCTTTTGGAAGAGGATCTGAGCGCGGTCAAGCAGTTCATCGACCAACTCACGGTCCAGGGGGTCAGCGACTTCAACGCCTACTTCGAGCAGCACCCGGAAAGCCTCAGACGGTGTATCGACATGGTTCGCATCGGCGCAGCCAACCGGGCGGCGCTCAAACTGTATGCAGCCCAGACGCGCGAGGACCTGATTCATCTGGGCACGGTGCTTCCTGATTCGCACAGCACCACCTTCAAACAGGGGGTGCTGAATCTGCTCAAAAACGGCACCTCGGAGTTGGTCTATGAAAACAAAGCCCTGGATGGGCGCCTGCTGACCGTTGAACGCAGGGTCGTGGTGGCGGCCGGATTCGAGCAGAGTTGGAGCAAGGTCTTTGTGACCGTGATCGACATCACCGAGCAGGTGAAACTCAAAAACGAAAACAAGGCCTTTGAAAAACAGCTGCAGCAGACCCAGAAGCTGGAAGCGATCGGCAGCCTGGCCGGCGGCATCGCCCACGACTTCAACAACATCCTCGCACCGATCATGGGTCGGGCCGAACTGATGCTGGTGGAAAACAGCGGCAACCCCGCCATAACCGAGCACTGTCGCGGCATTATCGACGCCTCCCGCCGCGCCCGGGACCTGGTCAAGCAGATCCTCACCTTCAGTCGCCAGGTCGACCAGGAGATCCAGCCGGTCTGCATGGCCGATGTGATCAACGAGGTGGTCAAACTGGTCCGGCCGACCCTGCCCGCCACCATTGACATCGATTGCCGCCTGCCCGAAAAATCACCCCGGGTCATGGCCGACTCCACCCAGTTGCACCAGGTGTTGATGAATCTGATCACCAACGCCTATCATGCCATGGAGGACAGCGGCGGTCAGCTCAAGCTGCGCCTGGAGACGGTCACCCTGGGCCTGGGTGCCTTTCAGGATCTGAACATCACCCCGGGCCTCTACCAGAAGCTCACCATCGCCGATACCGGGCATGGCATGGACGAGGCCACCATGGCCAAGATCTTCGATCCCTACTTCACCACCAAGCCCCGCGGCAAGGGCACCGGCCTGGGGTTGGCGGTGGTGCTCGGCATCCTTCGCGGCTATGGCGGTGAAATTCGCGTGGCAAGCAAAGTGGGGCAAGGCACCACCTTCACCCTCTACTTTCCGGTGGTTGAGCTGGCTGACAGTGGTTCCCTGCAGCCCATCGATCCCCTGGACCCCATGCCCCGCGGCACGGAACATCTTCTTCTGGTGGACGATGAAAAATCCATTGCCGATGTGACCACCAGTATGCTAGAGCGTCTCGGCTACAAGGTGACGGTCCGTCTCAGCGGCTTCGATGCCCTGGAGGCCTTCCGCAGCCTCGCCGACAAAATCGATCTGGTGATCGCCGACCTGACCATGCCGCAGATGACCGGGTTGCAGCTCTACAAGGAAATCAAGCAAATCCGGCCGGACATCAGGGTGATTATCTGCACCGGCTTCAGCGAGCAGCTGGACAGCGACAAATCGCGGGTCATCGGCATCGAGGGCTTTCTCAACAAGCCCGTGATCATGGCCGACCTGGCCCACTGTGTGCGCCGGGTTCTGGATAAGTAGGCTCCTCCCTCGTGAACACACGCTCCCCCACGGAGCGATACATTTCCTCTACACGGCGGCATTTTTTCGCAGCCACCGGAGATATCCATGCAATCCATCGCCATCAAGGAACCGAGCACCGTGCTCGCAGTACTGCTGCAGTGCGGTCACTCGAAGACCAAAATCAAACAGTTGCTCAAATACCGGGCCGTGCAGGTGGACGGCGTGGCCGCGACCAGGGCGGAACAGCCGCTCAAGCCCGGCAGTACGCTCACCGTGACCAGCGAAAAAGAGGCGGCCGAGCGGCCCGTTGATTGCCCGGGGATCACCATTGTCTATGAAGACGATGATATCCTGGTGATCGACAAGCCGGCCGGACTGTTGACCATTGCCTCGGCCAAGGAGAAGAGCAGAACCGTCTTCTCCAAGATCAGCGCCTGCCTCAGCGCCCGCCCCCAGGGGCGAGACCGGGCCTTTGTCATTCATCGCCTCGATCAGGGTGCCTCCGGCCTCCTGGTCTTTGCCAAGAACGAGGCCGCCCAGCATGCCCTGCAGCAGAGCTGGCCCCAGGCGGAAAAAAAATTCCTGGTGGTGGTCGAGGGAGCACTGCTCCAGAATGCGGGAACCATCACCGGCTTTCTTGCCGAGTCCAAGGCGCACCGCATGTTTGCCACCGGCAAAACCGACAGCGACGGCAAGTATGCGGAAACGCAGTTCCAGGTGGTTCGCCGCTCTGCGGAATGCAGCCTGGTCGAGGTCTCCCTGATCACCGCCCGCAAGAATCAGCTTCGCGTTCACCTGGCCGACATGGGTCATCCGGTGGTCGGCGACAAGAAATACGGGGCCAAGACCGACCCCATGAAACGGCTGGCCGTGCATGCCACCCTGCTCAGTTTTCCCCATCCGACCAGCGGCGAGGTGCTCCGTTTTACCCTGCCGCTGCCACAGAAGTTCAATAGCCTGCTTAAGACGACGCAACCCGTCTCACAACAAAACGATGCCGACAGCCCAGCAAAGACGGAGTGATCGTCCATGAAAGGGTGGCTCTCGATAGTGATCCTGCTGCTCCTGGGGGGCTGCGCCAGCCTCAATCAGAGGCAGTGTCTCGAAGGCGACTGGTATGGCCTGGGGGTGATCGACGGCAAGGCAGGCGAAAGCATTGACCGGTTGAACGTCCATAATCGGGCCTGTGGCCAGTACGGGGTCACAATTGACGAGCGCCAATATTTTTCCGGGCGGAATGAAGGTTTACAAACCTACTGCCGTCTTGAAAACGCCTTTACCACTGGGCTGGCCGGGCTCCGTTATGGTGGTGTCTGCCCGCCGGAGCTCGATGCCACCTTTGCCCATTACAACAACGCAGCCTATGCGGTCTATCGCACAAAAATGGCGCTGGACAACCTCCAGGCCCAGATCTCGGAGAGGGAGCTGCGTCTGCAGGCCAGCAGATACCGTGAAGATCGAAGCCTGCTGCGTAGGGACCTCGATGACCTTGAATTTCGTTACGACGAGCTTCGCCGCGATCTGCGCGAGAACCAGCGTTACCTTGAATACCTGCAAAGGGAAGCCGCACGGAAAACCCGCCCCTGAGACTGGGGCCACGCACCGCACCAGACAAAAAAAAACGATAAATAAGCCACAAGAGCCCTGCCGCAAGATTTGCCCGCCATGCGGACAATGATTGACAGGTTCTTGTGGGAAGGCTAAACTGAGCGAGCTCTTTTTTCGGTCTCCCTCCCCTGGAAGGGGCCACACTGCTCTCATCAACCTGTGTGCAACTGACGTCTCCTCCCAGAAAAGCCGACTTTTCCCAGTAACGTCATATTATTCAGCCCACCTTCAAAAGGAAACTTGCGCGATGTATATCCTCTTTGGCGTGTACGTCTTTTTTCTTGGCCTGATCTTGGTCTACAACCTGCTGCAGATCAACCTCCTGGTCCATTACCTCGGTCGAAAAAAGCCGCAGCCGCCGCCTCCCTATGCACCCGATGCGCTGCCCTTTGTCACCATCCAGCTGCCGCTGTTCAACGAACCCTTTGTCGCTGAACGACTGATCGACAACATCGCCGCCATGGAGTACCCCCGCGATCGCTTCGAAGTGCAGATCCTGGACGACTCCACCGATGCGACCACAGAGCTTTGCCGCACAAAAGCCGAAGAGTATCGTGCCCAGGGATTGGATATCACAGTGATCCACCGCACCGACCGCAGCGGCTTCAAGGCGGGTGCCCTCGCTGAAGGCCTACTTGTAGCCAAGGGGGAGTTTGTCGCCATCTTCGATGCCGACTTCCTGCCCAATCCCCAGTTTCTCAAAAACACCCTGCCCTACTTCCAAAACGAGCATGTGGGTGTTGTCCAGACGCGCTGGACCCATCTCAACGGCGATTACTCCCTGTTCACCAAGCTCCAGGCCCTGCAGCTCAACGTCCACTTCACCATCGAGCAGATGGGGCGTAAGGCGGGACACCACTTTCTCCAGTTCAACGGCACCGCCGGTATCTGGCGCAAGCAAACCATCGAGGATGCAGGCGGCTGGCAGGCCGACACCCTGACCGAAGACCTGGATCTGAGTTTTCGCGCCCAGATGAAGCACTGGGAGATCGTCTATCTGGAAGATGTGGAGGCACCGGCGGAGTTGCCGGCGGAGATGAACGGCATCAAATCCCAGCAGTTCCGCTGGATGAAGGGAGGCGCGGAGAACCTGCGCCGCCTGACGCCGATGGTGCTGAAAAGCGACCTTGACTGGGGGACCAAGCTCCACGCCATGGCCCACCTGGCCAACAGTTCGATCTTTGTGGCCGTGCTCATGATCGCGCTCACCAGCGTTGCCCTGCTGCCCTTTCTCGACGACCTCAGCCGGATGACCGGCTTCCTCGGATTGTCCCTCCTCGGACTGGTGGGGGTGGCTTCGGTCTACTTTTTCGCCAACATCCACCTGCTCTCACGGCCGTTGTCGCTCAAGCAGGTGCTGGCCCTGATCTACTATTTCCCGCTGCTGCTGACCATGTCCATGGGGTTGAGTTTTCACAACACGGTCGCGGTGATCGAGGGTTACCTGGGCATCCGCTCCTCGTTTGTGCGCACCCCCAAGTACAACATCGTCGGTCGCATGCGGACCCAAGATCAGGGCAGGCAGAAAAATCCGATCAGCAACACGGTGATCATCGAAGGACTGCTCACCCTGCTGTTCGCCGTCGCCCTGGTGGTCGGGGTGCAGCTCAAGGAGTACAGTTTCTTTGTCTTCCACCTAATGCTGGCCATCGGATTCGGCTCGATTTTCGTCGTTTCCTGGCGCGATCGCTGAACAGTCACTTTCGAACTATTTGCGAATCGCGGCCCTCGATGACGAGGAAATTCAACGTCGTGTGCACCGTAAACAGCGGAAAGAACAGCGCCATGAGAAAGACGTTGAGCAGGGGCACCATGCTGATCATGGCCGGAAAGAGCCCGAGACGGAAGGCCTGGTTGGAATGGGCCCGCAGCCAGGCCAACTTTCTGCCCAGACTCCAGCGGTAGCGGGAGGCCGGATAGTCGACAAACATCAGCGCCGAATAGAAGGCGTAGATGCAGAACACCGCCGCCTGCCCGGCCACGGGAATGAAGTTGGCCATCAGGGCCACCACCGACACCACCACCCCCATGGCGCCGATTTTTATCCCCTCCCAGAGGTCGATCAGGATACCGGCAAGGCTCACTGTCGCCTCGCCTTCACCGGCCATGGCAGTATAGGTATTCCCGGCCCAGGTACTCAAAAACACATAGCCCGGCGTGGTCAGGCTGTAGGCGACCACGAACGCCAGGTAAAAGGCCACCACCCGGGAGAGGACGAGGAAGATCCACTTGAGGGCGGTCCAGCCCCAGAGCAGTCCCCATTGCCACAGCTTGTCCACCGTCGGCGGGGTGGTGAAAAAGGAGCCTGTGAGATAGTCCATCAGTTCAACGGCAAAATGATAACCGGCCCAGGTCAGGGAACCGGTCACCAGCACCAGCAGCAGGCTCCAGCCGAGCAGCCGGGGATGCCGGAGGAGAAAACCAAAGGAAAAGCTCAAGGGCACCCACTGGGGTGCGGGTCGTTGGGAAAATTGGCTTGCAGTGTTCATGACTCTCTGATGAAGAAAAAACGGATCTTCAGCTAGACGCTGAAATAAAATGGATTTTTTGCAGCAGAAGTGACTCCCGCAAAAAAACGAGGAAAACTATAGCGCGTGCGGCACGGAGCAACAAGCGGGAAATAATACTTGAGAACAGGTTGCCGATGTCCTGCCCACCGGGCAGGAAAAGGGTCTATCAGCCCTGGTAGACGCAGCTGACCAAGTCGGACATCTCAAAGTGCAGATGATGCCCGCGTAAGGTCTGCAGCAGTCTGCCCAGGTGCCCCTGGCCGGTTATCTCGACCAGGGGACCATGGTCCTCTTCAAGAACGGTGAATCCACTGCCGCGAAGTGCGGCCAAGGTCTCGGCCAACTGGGGAACCACCAGGCCGAGTTTGGAAAAATCATTCATGTAGAAAAGTGGCCAGTCGCTTTGACAGCCCCCCTTCTTGCCCTTCTCCATGATTGGCAGCCACCCCATTGCAATACCTTCCTTACAAAGATTGGATCGTCGAGCGGGAGCATTGGTTGTCAGGAGGCAACAAAACTGTTTTCCCGCCACCTGCGCCATGCTACAGTTGGAAAAATCGCCTGCACAGCTGGCCTGCAGGCCCTGAATGACCACATTGTACCCCTAATCGAGGAAGCACGCATGTCGGTTTTGAAAGATCCACGGGTTTTTTTCGCTGCGGAGCGAACCCTGCTGGCCTGGACCCGCACCTCGCTGACGTTGATGGCCTTTGGTTTTGTGGTGGAACGATTCGGCCTGTTTCTCTCCACCCTCTTTCCCAGCCATGGGGAACCGCTTCAGCGCGGACTCTCCTTCTGGATCGGTCTTTCCTTCATCATCCTCGGTTCGCTGACCTCAGCCACGGCAGTCTGGCAGTACAAGCGACTTCTCACCGGTTTAAATCCCGATGAAATCCCCCCCGGCTACCTCACCAGCCTGGGCGCCTGGGCCAACCAGATCGTAGCTGTGCTCGGGATCGCTCTGACCGCCTACCTCTTTCGCGGCTCCCTGCTCTAGCCGATCTCATCCCCGCGCGCCATCCCCCCTCTGGAGTTGTCCGCTCACTCCTTGGCTGTGGGCGGCGTCCAGCCCACCGACCGGTCGAGCATGGCCGGCAGCCCGCCCTGCTCCTCCGGAGCAAAGCCGAAGACCTCCCGCCAGATGGTATCGTTTTCCATGCAGAAGTAGATGCAGGTGCGCGGATGGGCATGAAGCCGCAGCCGCTCCACAATCACCTTGTACATCTCCATCCGCTGGGTCCGGAAATAGCGGCGTTTGCCGTCCAGGCCGTCGATGAATTCCTGGTAGAAAAAGCGGGAGCCAGGGAACCGGTCGGCCGCAATCTGCTTGAGTGCAGGCAGGTACCTGAGCGCCCCCATGCTGATCCAGGCAATCGCCTCGGCCGGAACCACCGCAAAGAGGCGGTCAATGGTCGCACGGTACCCCTCTTGCCACCCCTGATGATAAATGATCGGATCAAAGTGAAAGGCCAACTTGTAGCCCCACTCGGCGCACTGCACGGCAGCGGCCAGCCGCTCTTCCAGTGTTGCGGTACGGATCTCTTCATGGGCCATGATCGGCGGGCTGTTGAGCGACCAGGCGACCAGGGTTCGCCCGCGGTGATCAAGGCCCTGAAGGTTTTCGATGTTGACGCTCTTGGACTTCAGTTCGAGTACCGCGTTGCTCCGACCGGCCATGTACTCGACCAGCCGGGGACTGAGATGGGTGAGGTTGTCCAGGGCCAGGCTGTCGGTGAACTCGCCGGTACCGATCCGGAAAAAACGCTCCGGTTCGGCGTCCAAGCCCTGATCGAGTTCGGCAAAAAGGTCCTCGACGTTGACGAAAAAACTGAGCCAGGGGTTGTTGAGATAGGCCTGGAGGATGCAGTAGACGCAATCCATGGGGCAGTTCATGCCGATGTTCAACACCTGGTAGTTGCAGCAGCGGTACTCGCGGGTGCCGGGGCAGGGCTTGAAGAATGTCCCCCGGTTGCGGCACAAGAGCAGGTGATGCTTACCGGCTGTCAAGTTGAGAGGATAGTCGCCCTCGATCGCGGGAACGCCCCGATCCGCCACCACCGTCACCGGCAGTTGGGCCCGGGCAATGATTTCCCGGGTATAGGGGAGGTCGAGGCAATCCTCGGCCACATGGAGCTGGGTGACGAAACGAGCCGGGTCACCGTAGGAGGTTGTCTGTTTCACGAAATCACTGCGGGTTGAAGTTGGTAATGGGCCGCCAGGTTCTGGTAGCGGGTTCCCTCATCGGGCCGGCCGTGCTTGTAACAGCCCTGGGCGTAGATGCGACATTTGCGGGCCAGTTCATCCACTGCCAGCCGTTGTTGCCACGGCTTGAGCACGCCGGAATCGAGCAGGTTGCATAGCGCACGGATACGATATACATCCATGCCCAGGCGATGGATCGTTGACAGCTGGTCCTCGCGCCCCCCGTCCTTTGCGGTCAGGGCCTCCGGCAGCCGCAGAAAAGGTTCCCGGCATCCCACCCGCAGCCAGAGATCATAATCCTCGCAGCAGGGCAGGGTCTCGTCAAAGAGCCCATATCGTGCAAAGAGTTCCCGCCGCACCATGGTGGTGGACATGCCCACCACGCACATCCGCAGGCTGGCGGCAAAGATGTCGCCTCCGGGTGGGTCGTGCTTTTTCTTCTGATTGACCCGCTGTCCGTGGCGAAACCAGAGCTCACGGGTATGGGAGATGAGGATATCCGGGGTGGCGGCCATGGCGGCCTGCTGCAGTTCCAGCTTGCGCGGCAGCCACCAGTCGTCGGAATCGAGGAAGGCGAGCAGTTCGCCCCGTGCCGCCTGGATACCGGCATTGCGGGCCGCGGCAGCCCCCAGGTTCTGCTGACGCAGCAGACGCAGCGCACAAGGCGCCTGCCCAGCCATTGCCTCGACCAGTGCACAGCTGTTATCGGTGGAGCCGTCATCGACCACGATCACCTCGTCGCAGGGGAGATGTTGACTGAACACGGAGCGCAGGGATCGCTCGAGAAAGGAAGCCCGGTTATAGGTGGGAAGAATGACGGAAATCACGTTTATTCGTTTTTCGTTGGCCATTGCCTCAAGGACGAAGCCCTGAACCGGAACACGTCCAATTAAGACTGGCGGTTTAGCGATGGTATTGTATAGTAAGGATTTTTAACGAGTCAGCCCATCTGCGCATCCCGGCCGCAGGCGACGGAACATTCACCCAGTCAACTACGAGTATGTACACAGACATCCTCATCAATGCAACCTTCTACGAAAACCGGATCGCCCTGGTTGAAAACGGCAACCTGCGCGAATTCCACCTGGAACGGGTTTCGGAAAAAGGGTTGATCGGCAACATCTACCTGGGGCGGGTGGTTCGGGTTTTGCCGGGTATTGATGCGGCCTTTGTCGATATCGGCCTGGAACGAACCGGCTTTCTCTATGTGGACGAGGCACTCTACATCTTTTCGGAAAATTTCCAGCGGCTGATGCCCGGCCACAAGCTGCGCTCCATGCCGCCGGTCCATCTCCCGGAAACTCCGGCGATCAACGACATCCTCCGCGAGGGCCAGGAAATCCTGGTGCAGATCGCCAAGGAACCCATCGGCTCCAAGGGGGCCCGCCTGACCTGCAACATCACCCTGCCCTGCCGCAACCTGGTGTTCATGCCGCTCACCGATCACATCGGTATCTCGCGCAAGATCGAGGACGAGACCACCCGCCAGCAGCTGCGCGACAAGATCGAGGTCCTGCGACCGCCGGGTACCGGCTTCATCATGCGCACCGTCGCCGAAAACATCGGCAACGAGGCCCTGGAAGCGGATATGGAATTTCTCCTCCTGCTCTGGGACGAGATCCTCACCAAGGCGGAAAAAGCGCATGCCCCCTGCCTGATCTACAAGGACCTGGACATCATCCTCCGGGCGGTGCGTGATTTCTTCACCGAAGAGACCAACGAACTGGTGATCGACAACTACGAGGTCTACGAGCAGTTGCTCTCCTACGCCCAGACCTTTGCCCCGCAGCTGCGCGACAAGATCACCTTTTACAACTCCGACCTGCCGCTTTTCGAGCGCTACGGGGTCGAGTCCGACATCAACAGCGCCCTGGACAAAAAGGTCTGGCTGCGCTCCGGCGGCTACATCATCATCGAGCCCACCGAGGCCCTGACCGTGATCGATGTCAACACCGGCCGCTATGTCAGTGCCAGTGACCTGGCGGAGACCATCTTCAAGACCAACATGGAGGCGGTGCGCGAGATCGCCCGCCAGCTCAGGCTGCGCAACCTAGGCGGCATCATCATCATCGACTTCATCGACATGGAGAACGAGGAACAGCGGGAGGAGCTGTACGACGCCTTCCAGGAGGCCATGCGCAACGACAAGAGCAAGGTCAACATCCTCAAGCTCTCCGAATTCGGTCTGGTGCAGATGACCCGCAAACGGCTCTCCGAGAGCCTGATGCAGACCATGTGCGAGCCCTGCCTCTACTGCGGCGGCGACGGCTTCATCAAGTCGCGGCGGACCATCTGCCATGAAATTTTTCGCAAGATCTCCCGTGATGCCCGCAAGATCGGCGGCTCGCACGTGACCATCAAGGTGCATCCCCATATCGCCGACATGCTGCTCAACGAGGAGTCCTTTACCATCGAACTCCTGGAACAGCAGACCGGAAAACGATTCTCCATCATTCCGGTCCCGGAGATGCACATCAAGCGCTACGATGTGATCTGGAACGAGTAAGCATCTCCTCTCAACAACCCAATCCACTCCTATTTTCCCATGTCTACGCAAATTCGACTTCGTGGTTCATCCCGAAAAAAAGGCGGTTTCTTCAAGATGTTTTTTGCCGCGATCCTCACCGCTGCCCTGCTTGCCGGAGGCTTTGCCGCTTTTCTGCTCTTTGAGTTCGAACACCCCACCCTGGTTCTCGACAAACAGATCAAATACCTCGGCGGTACCATCGAGCTGCCCCTGCACGCGGCCGACAAGAAAAGCGGCATCAGCGCCCTGACCATAACCCTGACCCAGGGCGAAACCTCGGCCGTCCTCATGGAGCGCCATTTCCCGCGCACCTCCTGGTTCAAGCCGGCAGGCCCCCAGGTCCTCAATGAAAAGGTGCTGATCGACGCCCAGAAGGCGGGGATCAAACAGGGACAGGCAGAGCTGGTGATCTCGGTACGCGACTTTTCCCTCAACGGCTTTTTCAAGGGCAACGAGACCATGCAACGGATTCCGGTGATCATGGATACTGTGCCTCCCAGGGTAAGCGTACTCCACGGCCAGAGGACCATCGAACCCGGCGGCGCAGGCATTGCGGTCTATACGGTGTCCGAACAACCCGAGCGCCAGGGCGTGCTCATCGGGACCTCCTTTTTCCCGGGCTACCCCACGGGCAAGAAGGATACCTACGTGGCCTATTTCGCCCTGCCCTGGAATGCCCAGGCTCCGTCCCAAACCCGGGCCGTCGCCTATGACGAGGCGGGCAACGAGGGTTCTGCCCCCTTTGCCACGGTCTTCAAGAGTGTCCCCGAAAAGCACGATACGATCAACTTGAGCGACAGTTTCTTCCAGAGCAAGATGCCGGAATTTCATCAACATTACCCGGAGATGAAGGGCGATCTGCTTGAGCAGTACCTCTATGTCAACAACCAGATCCGCACAAGCAATGCCCAGACCATTGCCAAGGCCTGCGCCGAACCTGCACCGGACCAACTCTGGACCGACCGGTTCCTGCGCATGCCCGGTGCCGGACGCGCCGGTTTTGCCGATCAGCGCACCTATATGTACAACGGCCAGGCCGTGGACCATCAGACCCACCTCGGGGTGGACATCGCCTCGGTGGCCAAGGCGGAAATTCGTGCCGCCAACCGTGGCAAGGTGGTTTATGCCGGCTATCTGGGCATCTACGGCAACATGGTGATCATTGACCACGGACAGGGGGTGGCCAGCCTCTACTCCCACCTGAGCAGCATCGAGACCACGGTCGGGGCCATGGTGGAAAAAAATCAGCCCATCGCCCATTCCGGGGCCACCGGGATGGCCGGCGGCGACCATCTCCACTTCTCCATGCTGATCCACGGCATCTTCGTCTCCCCCATCCAATGGTGGGATCAGCACTGGATCAACGTCAACATCAAATCCGCCCTCAATGAGTCCTGAGCAGGCAGCGGCGAACCCGTCCGCGCCCAGAGAAAACCGGCGGGGAGGCCTGTTTCGCTCCCCGCCGCTGTTGCTCTACAGCTACATTGCCAACGAGCTGCTTGCCCCCTTTTTTGCCAGCTTTCTCATCCTCTACGGTGTTTTCTTTCTCGTTCGCCTGATCCCGCTTCTGGAGGTGGTTCTTTCCCTGCAGATCGGTCCGGCGGATTTTATCCGCCTCTTTGCCTTCATTTTTCCCCATATGCTGCTCTACATCATCCCCATGGCCTCCATGGCCGGGGTGATTGTCGGCTTTACCCGCCTGACCAACGATCGCGAGATCCTGGCGCTCAAGGCCTGCGGCATCAGCCTGCGGCAAATGCTGCCGCCGGTGATCCTCATTGCCGCGGCCATCGCCTCGCTCACCGGCTATTTTTCCATTCGCCTGATTCCGGTGGGCGAACTCGGCTTCAAGCAGCTCATGTTCCAGCTGGCCATGGAAAAGATCGACAAGGGCATTCGCGCCCATGAATTCACCGAGGCCCTGGGCGACATCGTCCTTTATGTGGACCGAATCGATGACGGCAACACCTGGCATGGCGTATACGTCTCGGATATGCGCGGACGCACCCAGCCGATGATCACCCTGGCAAAACGGGGCCGTATGGAAGCGGATATGGACAACCTCCGGGTGACCATCGTTCTCGAGGACGGCAGCCTGCACAACCAGGAAAAACAGGATAATCAGGTGATTCGCTTCGGCCGCTATCAGCTGCAGATCGGTCTGCAGCTCCCGTCCAAGGTGGGCCGGGAGAACCTGAACCACCGCAGCCGCGGCACCATGAGCCAGGCCCAGCTGCTCCAGGCTGCAGCCAAGGAGGATCCGAACTCCAAAATCTCCAAAAAGTACCTCAGCGAGTACCATCACCGGCTGGTTCTGCCGGTGGGGTGCTTTCTCCTCAGCCTCCTGGGACTGCCCCTCGGTCTGCAGGCCGCTCCCGGACGACGGGCGGTGGGTATCCCCCTGGGGCTGGGATTCTTCATCCTCTATTACATCATCTACACCACCACCGGCATGATGGCCGAAGACGGAACCCTGCCCCTGGTGCTTGGCATGTGGATGCCCAACATCATCTTTTTCCTCCTGACCGTGGGCATCATCGCTCGGGCCGATCAGGAACGCCCACTGTTGCCCGAATGGCTGCAGCAGCGGTGCGGGCTTTGTTGGGAGAACTTCCTTATACCGATCCTACGCCGCCTTTGGCTGCTGATGACCCGCTTTTTCCATCGCTGAGAGTGCATTTCCGACACGGCATGCCGTTTTCGGCCTCCGCCAAAACGGCATGCCGCCCGTCACTGCACCTCATCCCCCTGCTGCTTTTCCCAATTATTTCCGAAATGTCGGGATTGCCACCCCGCTGGAGGCGCTGTATAGTGTGAATAGCTTCAACGGGTGTATGACGATTGGCAGGTGATCGTCTTCCTTTCTGGTCTCAAGCACGGAGTATCACGGTATGCAGCTGGCCCTTGCCGCGCAGATGCGCGAACTCGATCGACAAACCATTGAAGAGATAGGCATTCCCGGAATGGTGCTGATGGAAAACGCCGGCCGGGGCACCGTGGATTGGATGGAACAGGCCATCGGCCCGGTGCGGGACAAGACGGTCTGCATCTTTGCCGGACCGGGCAACAACGGTGGCGACGGGCTGGTGATCGCACGTACGGTCCACGGCAAGGGCGCCTTTCCCTTTGTCTTCTTTCTTCTCGACCCGGAACAGCTCAAGGGCGATGCCGGACTGAACTTCAAGATCTTCAAATACCTGCGCCTTCCTTACCAGGTCCTCGACTATTCCGAGAAGATGCTCACCCTGATCGACACCATTCTCACCCTCAACCGCATGCACCCCATGCACAGCCTGGTGGATGCCATCTTCGGCACCGGGTTGCAGCGGGAGGTCAACGGCCATTTCAAGGATGTGATCAACTGCATCAACATTCTTGGCGAGCGCCACGCCATTCCGGTGGTCAGCGTTGACCTGCCCTCAGGGCTCAACGCCGACACCGGAGCGGTGCTCGGCATCTCGGTCCAGGCCGATCTCACCGTCACCTACGGCCTTCCCAAACCCGGTCACTATCACCACGGCGGCATCGGTGTCGGCCGCCTGCAACGGGTCGATATCGGCATCCCCACCAAGGTCCTGGCGAAGATGAAGCTCAAAGGCGAACTCCTTGACGGGAGCACCGCGGATCTTCTGCCCACACGAAAAAAAGATGCCCATAAGGGGTCGAACGGGCACCTGCTCATCCTTGCCGGTTCCGAGGGCAAGACCGGGGCCGCTCTGCTTGCCGGTCAGGGGGCCCTGCGCAGTGGGACCGGCCTGGTGAGCTTTGCCGTTCCCGGCGATCTCAACCCTATCTTCGAGACCGCACTTGCCGAGGCCATGACCGTGGCCCTGCCCGCCTCGCGCCGATGCCTCTCCATCGACGACTTTCCCCAGATCGAGGCGCTTGCCCAGGGCAAGGACGCGCTCGTCCTTGGCCCGGGAATCGGCACCGATCCTGCCACCGCGGAGCTGATCCTGCGGTTGTACTGCGACTGTCCCGCACCGATGGTCATCGATGCCGACGCGCTCAATATCCTCGCCAACCATCGCGATGTCCTTCGCCTGGTTGCGGGGCCGCGTATTTTCACCCCCCATCCCGGCGAGATGGCCCGCCTGCTCGACTGCACCATCGGCGAAATCCAGGCGGACCGGCTCAAGGCCGCAGCCTGGCTGGATGATGCGATCAACTGTCCGGAGATGATTACGGTACTGAAGGGCGCCGGAACACTGGTGGCCGCCAATGACGGCCGCTGGGCCGTCAACACCACCGGCAACCCCGGAATGGGCACCGGCGGCATGGGCGATGTCCTGGCCGGCATCATCGGCGGCCTGCTCGCCCAGGGACATTCCCCGTGGGCAGCGGCCACCCTTGGCGTCTATCTCCACGGACTGGCCGCCGACTCCATCGCTACCGACCAGCCCCATGGGTATACCGCCACTGAAGTCGCCCAGGCCCTGCCGCGGGTTCTGGGTATGCTGTTGAACAACCGCCAAAAGGAGCCACTATGCTGAAAGCCCGTGATATCATGACGACCAATGTAGTTACCGTACACCCGCAGACCAGTGTCCGCGAGTTGGCCTCTCTGTTGCTGGAACGAAAGATCAGCGGCGCTCCGGTGGTGGACGACGCCGGCAAGGTCCTCGGGGTGGTGACCGAGAGTGATCTCATCTTTCAGAACAAGAGGGTCCATCTGCCCACGGCAGTGGCCATTCTCGATGCCTTTGTCTTTCTCGAATCACCGGAGAGGACGGAACAGGAACTGAAAAAAATGGCCGGTGCCAAGGTGGGAGATATCTGTTCGGAGCAACCCATCACCGTTGGTCCGGAAACCGAACTCGAGGAGATTGCCACCCTCATGGCAGAGAAGAAGGTGCATACCCTGCCGGTGCTGGATGACGAACAGTTGGTGGGAATAATCGGCAAATCCGATATTATCAGGACGATTGCCCAGGGGAAGTGACCAGGGGTTCGTAGAGCTGCCAGCAGTTGCGCCCCTTTTTCTTAGCCTCGTACATGGCGATGTCGGCATGACGGAGCATGGTCTCGGCATCGCTGCAGTCCTTGGGAAAGACGGAGATACCGATACTGGCGCCGATGAAGCAGATATGGTCGTTGGCCTCGATCGGCTCGTTGAGCGATTCGATCACCTTTTGTGCAACCAGGGTCGAACCGTCGAGGGTTTCGGTACTCTCGAGCAGGATGACGAACTCGTCGCCGCCGAGGCGACAGACCGAATCCGAAGAACGGAGGACACCGCGGAGCCGTTCTGCCACCTGCATCAGCACGATATCACCCACTCCGTGGCCGAACTGATCGTTGATCGGCTTGAACCGATCCAGATCAATGAAGAGCAGACAGAGAATGCGGCCGTAGCGCTTGGCCAGCGATATGGCCTGGGGGAGACGGCGGCGGAAGTAGTTGCGGTTGGGCAAATTGGTAAGCGGATCGTGATTGGCCATGTAACGGATCAGCTCGGCGGCCTCCTGGCGCTCGGTCACATCCTGGAACACCAGCACCCCGCCGACCAGGCGATGTCCCTGGCGGATGGGGGTGGATCGGAAATCCACCGGGAAACTGGTCCCGTCCTTGCGCAGCATGCGCGCCTCGTCATAACAGACCGTCACCGTCGCGTCGCCCTGGGTGAAAAAGGGGCAGCAGTCGACCGAGAAATCGTCGCTCCCGGGAACGGACACCTTGAACACATCCATGCAGTGCTCGCCCCGGACCTCGTCGTTGCTGTAGCCGAGCATCTTCAGTGCCGCGGGGTTGATGTAGCTGATCAGACCGCGATCGTCGACACCGCAGATACCGTTGGCGGCGGCATCGAGAATCATCTCGTAATTGCGGGAGAGCAGTTCCAATTCCTGCTTGGCACGGTGGGAGCCGAGAATGTAGCGGATACGGTTTTTGAGGACCGGCCAGCGCAGGGGTTTGCGGATGTAGTCGACCGCGCCGGCGGCGTAGGACCGTTCGATGCTCTTTTCGTCATCCAGGGCGGTGACCATGAGCACCGGCGGCGGATCGGTCATGGTGGTGCGGATCTGCTCGCAGACCCCGGGCCCGTCGATCCCCGGCATGGCGATATCGAGAATGACCAGGTCAAATGAGCGCTCCGCCACCTTGTCCAGGGCCGCGTGACCGTCCTCCGCCTCCACCACGGCATAGCCCTCCCCTTCGAGGAACTGACGCATGAGCATGCGGATAACCTCATCATCATCAACTATGAGAATGACCGGAGTAGCCCCCGACAACAGGGAAACTGTCATAACCTGCACATCTCCACGGCAAAAAATGAATCAAATGAGGACCATCTCAGTTATTGTAGGATAATTCCCTGATTAATCAAGCTGTTCCATGAAAAATTGTTTAACCCTGGCAACAGCCTGAGCAATCTGCGCCAAAATTTTTTCCCCCTGGCGAAGGTTACCGCTCTTGCCCATCTGCTCGGCCAGGAGGCAAAGTCCGGCCAGCTCCTCGGCACCGAACTGGGAGCTGCTTCCCTTCATCGTATGGGCGACCTTGTTCACCGCCTGGGCATCCCGCTTGCCAATCGCCTGTTGCAGTTCATTGAGCCGCCGATCCAGGGAGCGGAGGAAAACGCCCACAACCGGTGTGATATCACCGACATGCTCCCGCAACCGTTCCAGGGAGGCCGCGTTGATCACCGTTCCGTTACTGCCTGGCGGCTGCCCCTCCACCGACTCCCGCAGGGCCGCCTTGGGCACCACCGTTGTCTTCAGTTCAGGCAGCCAACGGGAGAGCACTCCCTGCAGCCTGTTGAAATCAAGGGGTTTGACCAGGTAATCCACCATACCGACCTCCTGACACCGCTTCTGGGCCGCAGCCGTGGCATCAGCGGTCAGGGCGACGATGGGGGGAGCGCTCCGGTGCTGCCGTTCCGCCTCGTGCAAGATGGTTCTGGTGGCCTCATAGCCGTCGACAACCGGCATCTGGCAGTCCATGAAGACGATATGAAAAAGAGTGGTGCGGCAGAGTTCGATCGCTTCCTGGCCGTTTGCCGCTGCAACCACCTCAACCCCGGTGCGGCGAAAGGTCTCGGCCATGACAATCCTGTTGGTCTCCTCGTCATCGACCAGCAAGAGACGCAGCCCCTGCTCTTCCGCCGCTCCGGGAGGAGTGGTCGAGACGGCCTCCTCAAGAGGCGGGGGATCGGAAAGCACCGGGGCTGCCGTGGGTGGGGTCTCCGCCGCATGACACGGCAAGACCAGGGTGAACCAGAAGGTGGAGCCGGTGCCGAACTCGGAATCCACCCCGAATTCACCGTCCATCAGCTTGATCAGCTTGGCACAGATCGACAGCCCCAGGCCGGTGCCGCCATAACGGCGGGTCGAGGAGCTGTCGACCTGGGAAAACGGTTGAAACAGCTTGGCAATGGATTCTCCCTCGATGCCGACCCCTGAGTCATGCACGGCAAAACGCAACAGGTCGCCCTGTTCTTCCTGTGCCAATCGCTCCACCTGGAGCTCTACCGTCCCCTGCTCGGTAAATTTGATCGCATTGCCAAGGAGGTTGACTAGAATCTGGCGCAGGCGAAAACTGTCCCCCTCATACTGAGGGGCCAAGGCCGGATCAATGCGGCCGCTGACCACCAGCCCCTTGCGCTTGCCGGTGACCTGATACAGGGTCAGCAGCTGCTCAAGGAGCATCCGCAGATTGAAGGGCTCGATATCCAAGGCCATCTTGTTGGCTTCAATCTTACTGAAATCAAGCAGATTGTTGATCAGGGTGAGCAGGCTCGAGGCAGAGGTGCGGATCAGCTGGGCAAAATGCTTCTGCCGGGGCTCGAGTTCGGTATCAAGCAGGAGTTCGCTGATGCCGATAACCCCGTTCATGGGCGTGCGGATCTCGTGGCTGATCATGGCAAGGAAATCGGATTTGGCCTGATTGGCGGAATCCGCCTGCCGGGCCTGCTGGCGCAACTGCCGGTTCTCCTGCTCCAGTCGAAGCACCTTGGCCTCGAGCTCGAGGAGACGTTGCTGTTCGGTCTTGGGAGCGAGCATGGTTTCAGGAAAAAAGTGAGAGTTGACGGTGCGTTGCCTTACGTTTTCCGCTCCCCTTGATCAGGGGTGGGGGCGCGAGCAGGTTCGCGGGCAGCTCTGCCAGAAAGGATGAGGGCTGGCATTCCTGCGCAGGACCGCCATAGAGGGCCCGCTTGCGGCTCCAGCTGAGATAGAGGGTGGCAATGGCGCGGGTGATACCGACAAAAAAGAGGCGGCGCTCCTCCTCGAGCTGCACCTGGACCTGCTCGGCCGAAAGCCCCTTCCGCGAGGCCAGGGGCAACAGCCCCTCTTCCACCCCGGCAATAAAAACAATGGGGAATTCCAATCCTTTGGCCGCATGGAGGGTGGAAAGGGTGACGGCCTCGGCACGTCTGTCGTAGCTGATCGAGTCGGAATACTGCAGCAGATGGCGGGCAAGCTGTGGCAGGCTTTGCTGCACACTCAAGGCCTCGTTGTAGAAACGCGTAAGACGCTCCTCCTGGATATCCAGCTGGTAATAGGCGGTGAGGCGGGCAAAGAGGTTTGCGAGGGACTGATCGGCTCCGCCCTCCACAAGGGACCGGCGCAGCTGTTGCAAGGGGGCAAGCCCCTGTGCCGCCAGCTCGTTGAAACAAAATTCGACAGCCTGACCAGGCTCTTGATCACGGAACCCCTGTTTGAGGATGCCGTGCAGATCGGTTGGGATTGATCGTCCCAGCCGACGCTCCTCCTCCACAAGCCACAACAGATGCTGGGCTTCGGCCAGACCGGCGAGCACCAGGAGCCAGGCATAGATCGGACGGCAAGGCGCTTTGGTGTAATAGGCTTCCAGATCAACCAGTTGAAAGGGAAGACCGCGCTGGTTCAGCACCCGGCCGACCACCTCGGCCTGGCGGGAGGTACGAAAGAGAATGCCGATATCCCCCAGGCCGACCTGGGCCGTACCAGTGGCATCGAGACGCTCCAGAGCGCGGTGGGAGGTGCCGCCGAGCTGCACCTCAATCTGATCGGCAATCATCATCGCCTCCTGTTCCGGGCTTGCACTGACCAGCTGGTAGAGATGACCGGGAAAGGCTGCCTGCGGCTCCATGGCTGCCAGGGCCAGGCGATGGGGATTGTGTCCGATGAGGGTCTCCGCAGCCTGAAGAATGGCGCTGCCGCTACGGTAGTTGCAGACCAACTGGTGACATTCGGGCCCGAACTCGCGGACAAAGGAATGAAACCAGAGCGGATCGGAACCGCGAAAGCCGTAAATGGCCTGATCAGGATCACCGATGGCAAACACACTCGCCCCGTGCCGGGCCAGAAGCGCCACCAGCTGATACTGCGCCTGGTTCACATCCTGAAACTCATCGACAAAGAGATGACCGGTGTCTTGGCAGATCTCCCGGGCCGGTTCGCCATCGGCCTGCAGAATAGCCACCAGATCGGGCACCAGGCAATCCAGATCGATCAGGCCCTGAGAGCTGAGGTGCCGCCGGTATTGTTTGAGTCCCTCGGACGGGGGGACGACACCGCTTCGGCTGTAGCTGGTCAGGGCATCAAAAAGCGCAGCCCGCTCTTCCGGGCGGCTTTGAGGCAGGAGTTCTTCAACGACCAGCAACCGCTCTTCCGGCCCGACCACCCGCAGTCCGGGGGAAAACCTGCGGAGGTAATGGAGGCAGTAACCATGGAAGGTGGCCACAAAAACCTTGCTCGCGGACTTTTCGTCCTTGGCCAACCGGTCGCGCACCTCCCCGGCAGCCTTGTTGGTGAAGGTAATCACCGTAGAGGGGATGTCGCTCTCTCGGGCCACCCGTTGCACCCGGCTGACCAGGGTGTGGGTTTTTCCCGTACCCGGCCCGGCCTGGACAACGATCAATTGAGCTGTACTCAGCACGGCCTGGTCCTGGGCCAGGTTGAGCGATTTGGGCGCAGCATCGGTCGGAGTTTTTCCCTGTTGCGCAGGCAGGGCTTGAGTCTTCTTCCGGGTTGTCGTGCGGGCACGGCGTGTTCCCAGGCCAAAGAGGTTTCCCTGACCGGAGAGATTGGCCCGCTCACCCTCGTCAAAGACGCGAATGACACCAAACTCGCCGTCAAAGCCGGGCTGACGGATCACCCGATTGGTCCGCACCCGTTCAACCGCCTCGGCCATGAGGCTGCCTCCCTTGGATTTGATCTCCTCAAGCGGGGTATCGAGCAACAACCCAAATTCCGAGCCGAACAGGGTAATCAAACGGGAGTACCCCTCGGTTGCCTTCTTGGTGGCCGGACCGCAGCCCAGCAACTCGGCCACGATCTCCTGCAGGGGAATCAGGCTGTGCACCGCAGGACTGTCCTCCGGATAGAGCGGCTCCTCGCGATCGGCCAACTCCATCACCCGGTGGAGCACACCGATGGTCAGCGGCTTGCCGCAGACCGGGCACAGGCCCCCCAACTTGCGTGTTTCCGGTGGCTCGAGACAGACATTGCATTTGCGGTGGCCATCGCAGTGGTACTTGCCCTCCTCGGGATAAAACTCCACGGTGGCGCTCAACCGCTGTTCGCCATGGTCACCGCGCGGTTGCCGCAGGGCCTCGCGGATGCCGGCAAAACTCATCTCGGTGGTGAAGATATTGGCCTCGCGGCCCAGCTTGGCCGGAGAATGACAATCGGAGTTGGAGACAAGGGTGAAGCGATCCAGTCCTGAGATCAACCTATTCATCTCCGGATCGGAGGAGAGCCCGGTTTCCAGGGCAAAGATATGCTCGCTGAGATCACCGAAACACTCCTCCAAACAATCAAAGCCGGATTTGGAACCAAAGAGGGAGAACCAGGGGGTCCAGATATGGGCGGGAACGAGGAACCCCTCCGGTGCCTTTTCAAGGAGGATTTCCAGCAGGTCGCGGGAGTCGAGCCCGAGGATGGGCCGCCCGTCGGAGCTGATGTTGCCCAGGGTGGCGAGGGTAGCGTTGATGCGGCGTACCGCCTCGAGATCCGGGGCATACAGCAGGTTGTGCACCTTGCGGACCTTGCCGCCCCGTTTGTAGATCGAGCTGATTTCCGCACTGCAGACAAAGCGGACACTTTCCGGGGCAATGGCAGGCTGCAGCCCGGGCGGGAGGAGTTCGGCGCAATTGCAGCCCGCATTGGGTTTGAGGGTGAACAACCCCGGCTCCGCCGGCTGAAGATATTCGTGCAGATGGGCAAACCAGGCGGGATGGGTGAAATCGCCGGTTCCGACCACGTCGATTCCTTTGACCGCAGCCCAGGCTGCCAGGCCGAAGAGGTTGCTCGCCTTGCTCGTGGCCCGGGAGTAGTGGGAGTGGATGTGGAGATCGGCAATGAAACGCATCAGCCCTCCTGCCAGCCGTAGAGATGGTGTTGGCGAATGTAGCGGAAGACCGAGGGGGGCAGCATGGCCGGGACCTGGCCCTGCGCGAGCATCTGTCGCACCAGGGAGGAGGAGACGGGTAACTCGAGATCATCGAGATAGCGCACCGTCTTTCCCTGGCGGTTCCGCCACAGGCCGGCGTCGGCATCGAAGGCGAAACTAGGGTCCAGCGACTGGAGGAGAGGGCCGATGGCACGGGGATCGAGGGTGTCGCGATGCACTGCGATCAGGTTGACCGTGGCCAGCAGGTCGCCTGCACGATGCCAGCTCGGCAGATCGCGCAGGGAATCACCGCCGATAATAAAAAAATACTCGCAGTTCTCACCGCTTTGCTGCAGGGCCGCGACCGTCTGCACCGTGTACGAGGGCGAGGGCAGGTCGGCCTCGAGGCGGGAACAGCGCATTCGCCCGCCCTCTCCGGCCTCGCTCAGGGCTGCCTCGAGCATGGCCACACGGTCGGCAAAGGAGCTGCGCGGCTGCTCCTTGTGCGGCGGTTGCAGTGCGGGGATAAACAGCACCCGGTCCAGCCGGCAGCGGTTGAATACGTGCCGTGCCAGTTCCAGGTGGCCTGAGTGAACCGGATCAAAGGTGCCGCCGAACAGGCCGACGGCCGCATGTCGGGCACAGTGGGCCACGTTCAGGCGCGGGTCTCACCTGCGCCGTAGACGATGAACTTGCGGGTGGTCAGCTCCTTGAGGCCCATGGGGCCATAGGCATGGAGCTTGGTGGTGGAGATGCCGATCTCCGCACCGAGCCCGAACTGGCCGCCGTCGTTGAACCGGGTCGAGGCGTTCACCATCACCGCGGAGGCGTCGACCTCGCGCAGGAACCGCTGGCTCCGCTCGTAGGACTGGGTGATGATGATTTCGGTGTGTCTGGAGCCGTAGGTGTCGATATAATCCATGGCCTCCTCCATATCGGCCACGACCTTGACCACCAGGGCGAGATCGAGAAACTCGGTTCCCCAGTCGTCGTCACCGGCCGGTTCCATCATCTCGCCGGTCAACAGGCAGCTGGAATGACAGCCGAGCATGCGCACCTTGTCCTCTTGCAGCGCCTGGGCCATCTTGGGGAGGAACTCGGCGGCGACCTCGCGATGCACCAGCACCCCCTCCAGGGCGTTGCACACCCCGGGACGCTGTACCTTGGCATTCTTGATGATGCGGATGGCCATCTCCTGATCGGCGTTCTCGTCGACAAAGCAATGGCAGACCCCCTTGTAATGTTTCAGCACCGGAATACGGGATTTGCGGGTCACCGCGCGGATCAACCCCTCGCCGCCCCGGGGGATGACCAGGTCGATGTACTCTTCCTGCTCGAGCAGGCAGTCGATGCCTTCACGCTCGGTAAAGGAGAGCACCTGGACAATTGCCGGGTCGACCTCATGTTTGGCCAGCACCTCCTGGAGGATCTTGGCCAGGGCGAGGTTGGAATGGATCGCCTCGGAACCGCCGCGGAGGATCACCGCATTGCCCGCCTTGAGGCAGAGCGCGGCGGAATCGATGGTCACGTTGGGTCGGGATTCGTAGATCATGAGAATGACGCCCAAGGGCACCCGCATCCGCCCGACGGTGATACCGCTGGGACGGTTGCGCATCTCGCTGATCTCGCCCACCGGATCCTCGAGGGCGGCCACTTCGCGCAACCCCTGGACCATGTCCTGAATGCCCTTCTCGGTGATCTGCAAGCGGTTGAGCATGGCCGGGGTCAACCCTTTGGACTTGCCCGCGGCCATATCCTTGGCGTTCTCGGAGATGATGAACGGTTGCTGGGCCAGGAGAGCTTCACCAACCTCGAGGAGAATGGTATTTTTCAGCGCCGTCGGCATGGCACCGATACTGCGCCCGGCCCCCTTGGCCTTTTTCACCATCTCCAGAACGGTTGCTTCAATCTGTGCCTGATCCATTGCGTCCTCCTCTCGGTACGTTAACTCGTTCAGCTCTTGTCCACGTTACCCATCCACTATGACCCGATGGGCTCGTCTTGTAAAGCAGTGCGTGCAGCCAGTCCTTCATTGGCCATTAAAACCAGGTTATCGCGGTGGATGACCTCGTCGTGTTCTTTTCGCCCCAGGATGTCAAAAATTTCCCGGGATTTCAGCCCTTTGATTCGTTCCAGATCCGCACTGCTGTAGTTGCTCAGACCGGCGGCGATCACCGTGCCCTCCCCATCCAGGCAGTGGACCGGGGCGCCGACGGGAAAACTGCCGCGAATCTCGGTGATTCCCGAGGGCAGCAGACTCTTGCCCTGTTCGACCAGGGCCCGGCGGGCACCGTTGTCCACCACGACAAAGCCCTGGGGCTTGAGCACGTAGGCAATCCAGTGTTTACGCCGGTTGATCTTGCCCTGGCCGGGCAGGAAAAAGGTACCGACCAACTCGCCGCTGAACAGGGTCTTGAGGATCTCCGGATGCTTGCCCGGACCGATAAAGGAACAGCCGCCGCAGGCTGCCACCATCTTTGCGGCACGGATCTTGGCCATCATCCCGCCGGTGCCGAGGGAACTGGTGGAGTTCCCGGCCATCTTCTCGATGTCCTTGGTGATGCTGGCAATGGTATAAATCGGCCTGGCCTCACTGTCCACCGACGGATTACCGGTATAGAGGCTGTCGACATCGGTGAGAATGATGAACATATCGGCCCCGATCATGTTGGTCATCAGGGCGCCGAGGGTATCGTTGTCGGAAAAGCGGAGCTCCTCGGCCGAAACAGTGTCGTTTTCGTTGATGATCGGCACGACCCCGAACTCGAACAGGGTGAGGATGGTGTTGCGGACATTGAGATAGCGGCCGCGATTGGAAAGGTCGGCGTGGGTGAGCAGTACCTGGGCCACCGATTGGTCGAACTCGGCAAAGGCCTGCTCGTAGGCCTGCATCAGCAACCCCTGCCCGGTGGCGGCCAGGGCCTGCTTGACCTTGAGCTCTTCGTGCGGTGTCTTGACGATGCCCAGTCGCTTGCGCCCGGCAGCCACCGCACCGGAACTGACCAGGATCACCTCCCGGCCGGTGGCATGGAGAAAACTCACCTGGCGGGCGATGTTGGCGATGATGTCGAGGTCCAGGCCGTTGTCGTTGGTGAGGACGGCGCTGCCGACCTTGAGCACCACCCGTTTGGCCTGATCAAAAAGGGTTTGACGGTAAAAGAGGCCGTCGTCCTTATTCACCTGAAAGGTCATGATCGTCCTCTGCCCGCTGCTGTTCGAGCAAATCACCAAGCGTTGTCTTCAACTGTTCCAAGCCATCTCCGCATTCGGCGGAAATGGTCATGACCGAAATACCTTGCTGGGCAAACAGCGCCTGCACCTCGGCAAGACGCTCCTCATCGATCAGATCGATCTTGTTGAGCAGCACCAGGTGGGCGCGTTGCAGCAGCTCCTCCTTGTAGGCAGCCAGTTCCGCAGCCAGGACCTGGTAATCGGCAAGGGGCTGGTCCTCTTCGCCGGAGGCGTCGATGAGATGCAACAGGATGGATGTGCGCTCGATGTGCCGCAGAAACTGGTGCCCCAGGCCAACCCCCTGGTGGGCACCCTCGATCAGGCCGGGAATATCGGCGATGATGCACGGCTCGCTGTACTTGAGGTGAAGGACGCCCAGCTGTGGTTCCAGGGTGGTAAAGGGATAGGCCGCGATCTTGGGGTTGGCGGCGGAGAGCTTGGAGAGCAGGGTCGATTTGCCGGCGTTGGGCAGACCGATCAGGCCGACATCGGCCAGCAACTTGAGCTCAATGACCAGCCATCGTTCCTCGCCCGGACGCCCGGGCGTTGCCTTTCTGGGCGCACGATTGGTGGAGGTGGCGAAACGGGTGTTGCCCAATCCCCCCTTGCCGCCCTCGGCCACAAGAAAGATTTGCCCGTCCTCGACGAGATCCACCAGAACAACACCGGTCTCGGCATCCTTGATCACCGACCCCAGGGGAACGCGGATGGTTGCATCCTTGCCGCCGCGGCCATGTTTGTCGCTGCCCTGGCCGCCCGCACCGGATTCCGCCTTGAAATGCGAGCGGTAGCGAAAGTCGATCAGGGAACGGAGGTTGCGGTCGGCCACCAGGTAGACGTCACCGCCCTTGCCGCCGTCGCCGCCGTTCGGGCCGCCCTTGGGTATGAATTTTTCACGGAGGAAACTGACGCAGCCATTGCCGCCATCGCCAGCCTTGACATAAAATTTTGCCTCGTCAACGAACCCCATATGCTTCCAGCCCCTCTTGCAAGGCGTGACTACAAAAAAACCCGGCATCAAGAGACTGATGCCGGGTCCGCAACTAAACTAGCGGGAACCTCGCTTGTTTGACAAGGAGGTACGGATCACCGCTCCCTACGGAGCAGCCCGCTATTCGACGGGGTAAACGGAAACGCGTTTGCGATCCTTGCCGAAAGTTTCGTATTTCACCTCGCCGTCAACCTTGGCAAACAGGGTGTAATCGCGGCCGCAGCCGACGTTGGTCCCGGGATGGATAACGGTGCCCAACTGACGGACGAGGATGTTGCCCGCCTTGACGACCTGTCCACCGAACCGCTTGATGCCGCGCCGTTGCCCTATACTGTCGCGACCGTTGCGTGAACTGCCGCCCGCTTTCTTATGAGCCATGGTATACTCTCCAATAAATCAGTTTGTCGTTTACGCTGAGATCGTCTCGATGTTCAGGGCGGTGTACATCTGACGATGTCCACGCATGACCTGATATCCCTGCCGGCGACGTTTTTTGAAAACGAGTATTTTTTTATGCCGACCCTGCTCAACGATTTTGGCCACGACTTTGGCACCATCAACCACAGGCTGGCCGATGGTGACCGCCTCGCCGTCAACTACCAACAGAATGTCCGTCAACTCTACCGTGTCGCCGACTTCACCTTGAAGTTTTTCAACGCGAAGCGTATCACCGGCCTCAACCTGGTACTGCTTACCGCCGGTCCGAACTATTGCATACATGCGACTCCTCCTCTCTATCCTCAATATCTATAACGACAATCAAATTAATAAACTCGTTCAAACCCAAAGAGGGAAAACCGGGCATCGAATTCGATGCACCGCATGCCGTTTGTGCAGAAGCTGCCAAAACGACAAAAAATGGCCTCGCAGGTAAACTTCAGCCGGGAACGGGGCAGCGGTAAAACGGCTATTTACGAAGCGAGAACAGTCATTCTCACGCCTGAGCGCAAGGACGACACAATTCCAATGAAAATATGTATTCGCAGAACGTGTAATTTAACCCGATAAGGGGGATATCTGTCAAGTGGAATGTTTCAACTTCACCCTTTTCCCTTCAAACGAGCACCTCTTTCCCTGCCGTTGCCGTTTGCGCTCAAGGGGACACCGGCAACAACACTGCCACAAAGGAGGAGAATATTCCTCATCTCCCCCTTCTTTTCCTTGTCCCCATCGACAAAAAACAATAGTGTAACGTCAAGAAATTTTGCGGGCTTCGTCAAAAGCCCAAAAACTGAAAATCAGGTAGAGTGAAACCAGTATTTCACGAAGTTCGAAACGTCGCTCTCGGGGCTTTTTACGAGAATGACATTTTTACCAGATCGCACCCGTCGTTTTCCCGGCGCGTGCGGTGTTCATACCCCTCTTCCCGGAGAAACTTCATGCAGAAAATGGAATGCCCTTGCGGCTATGTGTACGACCCCGAAGAAGGCGACTATGAAAACGGTGTCGCTCCCGGTACCGCCTTTGCCGACCTGCCCGACGATTGGGTCTGCCCCAAATGCGGAGCGGAAAAAGAGTATTTCTACGCCGTAGACTGATCCATCACGCTGAATCCGCGATATTTTCCCGACAATCACGGATTCAGCCCCTACGACTGCGGCTTCCGCCAGTCACTCTCTTTTGCACGCCTCGCCATAGTCGATCAGCTTTGATGCCTTCGTAAAAAGTCAAAATCGGAATATTCACATCTCGTGAAATCAGGAGGTTACAAAGCTCGGAACGTCGTTCTCGGGCCTTTTTACGAGAACGGCAATTTTTTATTGTCGAAACAAGGATCATACCATATCATTTGCAATTCCGGCTGGTAGGAATCCATCTCCCCTCTTTCTCCACGGAGGCGTCCCCATGTCTTCTCGTGTCCGATCGCTTTTGGTCACCTTCATCGCCCTGTTCAGCCTCTTGCTGCTCCACAGACCGGCATTCGCCGAATATTACAGTGATCCAGCCGCGCTGGTGAACCAGGCGACGGTTGTTTACCGCGGCTTCCTCGCCGATCCCGATATGGAGTGGTTCCGCCGCAATGCAGTCAACGCCTGCGGGATTTTCATTGTTCCCCAGATGCTGCGAGGCGGTTTCATCGTCGGCGGCTCGGGCGGACGGGGCGTCCTGCTCGCCCAGGACCCAGGTTCCGGGCGTTGGAGTTCTCCCGCCTTCTACAGTATGGGCAGCATTTCGCTTGGCTTTCAGATCGGGGCCGATGCCTCGGAGATCATCTTGCTGATCATGACGGATCGGGGGTTAAGTGCCATGCTCTCAACCGATTTCAAACTCGGGGCCGATGTAGCGGTGGCCGCCGGACCGGTCGGCGTCTCGGCCAAGGCACAAACCGCGGATATCCTTGCCTTTGGTAGGTCTCAGGGGTTGTACGGAGGCATCAGCCTTGAGGGTGCGGCCATCTCTCCCCTGGATGACTGGAACCGCGCCTACTACCGTTCACCGGTCCAAATTTTTGATATTCTCATTAATCAAAAATGGCAAAATCCGCAGGCTGACGTTTTGCGTAAACTCCTGCCGCATCCGGTCGCCAATGCCCAACCCCTTGGTCGCTGATCCGATGTTGCGGGCGTCTGCCTTGGTTTGCCCCAGGTAACGGCGGGCGCGATGCAACCACCCCAATTTCACCTTGAGAGCAGCGGCGATCACCACCATGTGGAACTCAGCGGGAGTTGGACCATACGTTCCGATCCGCCTGCTCCCGATCCGATCCTGAACGCACTGGATGGCGACCGCCGCCTGAGCCTGAGCTTTTCCAGCACCTCGCTGGCAGCCTGGGATACCCGGCTACTTATCTTTCTCAAAAACATCCTCACCCATGCCCGTGCCCAGGAGGTAGCGGTACACCTTGACGGCCTGCCGGAAGGGGTCCGCGATCTCCTCGCGCTTGCCGAGGCTGTCCCGGAACAGACCGCAGCGAGGACGCGCCCCCGCGAGAATTTCGTCACCCGCATCGGCCGCAAGGTCATGCTCCTTATGGACCACTCCCGGGAGGTTGCCACCTTCATCGGCGAAATCGTGCTTGCCTTCGTTGCCCTGGCCAGCGGGAAGCGCCCCTTCAAATCGCGTGATTTTTTTGCCTTTGTCCAGAACTGCGGCGTGGAATCGCTGCCGATCGTCACCCTGATCTCGGTTCTGGTGGGGGTGATCCTCTCCTTTGTCGGCGCGGTCCAGCTGCAGATGTTCGGTGCCCAGATCTACGTGGCCAACCTGGTCGGCCTGGGCATGGTGCTGGAGATGGGCGCCCTGATGAGCGGGGTGATCATCGCCGGCCGTATCGGTGCCTCCTACGCGGCTCAACTGGGCACGATGCAGGTCAATGAAGAGATCGACGCCCTTCGTACCATGGGCATCTCGCCGGTTGGCTTTCTCGTCCTGCCGCGCATGCTGGCCCTGATGCTGATGCTGCCGCTGCTCTGCATCTACGCCGACGTCATGGGCATTCTCGGCGGTTCCATCATCGGAGTGAGCATGCTTGATCTTTCCCTGATCGAGTTTCTCGAGCAGACGCGCAAGACCCTGCACCTCAGCCAGTGCGGTCAGGGGCTGTTGAAGAGTTCGGTGTTCGGTGTGCTGATCGGCTTTGCCGGTTGTCTGCGCGGCATGCAGTGCGGCCGCAGCGCCCTGGCCGTGGGTGAAGCGACCACCTCCGCGGTTGTGACCTCCATTGTCCTGATCGTGGTTTCCGACTCCATCATCACCTATTTTCTCTATCGATGAACGATCCCCGCACCACGACGCCACCCGCGGCCATCAGCGTACGGAACCTGACCATGGCCTACGGCAGTTTCGTCCTCCAACGGGATCTTGACTTCACCATCAACCGCGGTGACATTTTCGTGATCATGGGTGGCTCGGGCTGCGGCAAATCGACCCTGCTGCGGCACATGATCGGCCTCAAACCACCGGCCAGGGGGTCGGTCTGGTATGGGGAAGAGAATTTCTGGGAGCTCGACGACGAGGGGCGGGCCGCCTTGCTGAGGAAGGCGGGTGTCCTCTACCAGTCGGGGGCCCTGTGGAGTTCCATGACCCTCGGAGAAAATGTGGCTCTGCCCCTTCTCCACTACACCGATCTCGCGCCCAAGGTCATCGACGAACTGGTCTCCTTCAAGCTCTCCCTGGTGGGCCTGGCCGGATTTGAGGCCTTCTACCCTGCAGAACTTTCCGGCGGCATGCGGAAACGGGCCGCCCTGGCCAGGGCCATTGCCCTGGATCCGGATTTTCTCTTTTTCGATGAACCCTCGGCCGGGCTGGATCCGATCAGCGCCCGCAACCTGGATCAGCTTATCCTGGAGTTACGCGGAAGCCTCGGGGCCACGGTGGTCATTGTGACCCATGAGTTGGCCTCGATCTATGCCATCGGCACCAATTCGGTCTTTCTCGACAGCGAAGCCGGAACCATGCTGGCCACCGGTGATCCCAAAATCCTGCTGCGCGACTGTCAGGACCGGACGGTCGTAAATTTTCTCACCCGGGGAACCGGGAAACGGGAGGTGCGTACGGTTTGAGCAAAAAAGCCAATCCCACCCTGATCGGCGCCTTTGTCCTGGTGGCGCTGGCGATCACCATCATGGCCATCGTCGTCCTGGGCCAGGTCAAGTTGCGCGATGACCGCTTTCGATGCGTGGCCTATTTCACCGGCTCCCTCTACGGACTTGACGTGGGCGCACCGGTGACCTTTCGCGGGGTCAACATCGGTCGAGTCAGCGCGGTTCGCATCAACTACGACAGAGAACAGAACAACTACCTCATTCCCGTTGCAATCGACATCGAAAAGGCGACCAACCTCTCGGGCATTCGGGCCGAGCAATGGGACCCAAACACCGTTCGCGCCACCCTGGACCAAATGATCGAAAAAGGGCTCCGCGCCCAGTTGAAAATCACCAGTTTTCTCACCGGAAAGCTCTACATCGACCTGGCCCTGTATCCGGAACATCCGGCGACCTTTCGTGGCAGCGATCAAAAGGTCTTCGAGATTCCAACCATGCCTTCCGGTTTGGAACAGATCACGCAAAAGCTTGAAAGCCTTCCCCTTGCGGAGATTCTCAACAAGGCCGCTGTCGCCTTAGATGGCATCAACAGTCTCCTCAACGCCGAGTCGACCCAAAAAGCCCTCAGTTCGGCGGGGGTCGCCCTGGACCGGCTGAACAGTCTCTTGACCAATGCCGATAAGGAACTGCCGCAACTCATTGCCGAACTGAAAAAAAGCCTCGCAAAAATTTCCCAGGCAGCGGATTCGGCCGGAAAGCTGCTCGTCAAGGCCGACCGGGAACTCCCTGCGCTGAAAGGCGAGATCAGTACACTGCTCTCAGGGCTGACCAAAGCCTCCGCCACCCTTGGCAAAACCCTGAGCAACCTGCAGCAGCTGACCGACCAGGACTCGCGGGTTGTCTATCAGGTGGAAGCCACCCTGCGGGAGGTCGAGCGTGCAGCGGCCTCGGTACGGGAGATTACCGACTATCTCCAACAAAATCCCAATGCCCTGGTTTTTGGGCCCAAGGAGTGATCGCGATGAACAAGCCCCCCTGCCGACCTGCCCACGCCCTGTTGTTGTTCGCCGCGCTACTCCTGCTCTCCGGCTGTCTGGCGGCGACCAAGACCGCGACCCTGTACAGCCTGCAGTTGGTCGATCAGCCCCCCCTTGTCCCCCCGCCCCACCTCTCCGGCATGGTCCTGGTGATGCCGGTGCAGGTGGCCGCCCATCTGCAGGGCCGGTCCATACTCTTCCAACAGACAAACGGGGAAAGCCGGGCCGCCGCGACCCATCTCTGGGCAGCCACCCTGGATAAGCAGATCGGTCAGAAGCTCACCAGCCACCTGCAGCATCTGCTGAACAGTGCTGACATTGCACTCTTTCCCGGGCCCCGCTATGGGGTCAGCCGCTTTCAAGTGGAGATCGAGATCGAGGAGTTCAGCGGCAACGGTCAAACCTTTACCGCCCTGGCCACCTATACCTTGAGCGACCGATCGAGCAAGCGCATTCTTGTTCGCAAACGGTTCCAGCAAAATCGTCCCATCGACAAGCCTGGATATTCAGGCTATGTTGCAGCTGCTTCACGAGCTGTTGCCGATCTCAGCCGGGAGATCGCCGTCAGCATCTCGGCAAAGGTCACGTCCACATCAACACCCTGAATATGCCATGACAACATATCGCGCGCTTTGCTCCTTTCTGCTGGTGCTTGCCCTTGCCCAGGCAAGTTCGGCTGCCCAGGCACTCTCAAAATGGCTCAACCAGACCCTCTATGTGCCTATCTATTCGCATATTTACGCCGACGAACGCTACCGCGACACCCCCTTCCAGCTCACCGCCACCCTGAGCATCCGCAACACGGATCCGGACAATCCGCTGACCCTGACCAGTGTCCGCTACTATGATTCCCAGGGGAAACTGCTGCAGCAGTACCTGGACAAACCCACCTCCATCGCCCCCCTGAGTTCGATCCGTTTCATTGTTCCGGAATCCGAATCCAAGGGCGGGTCCGGGGCGAAATTCCTGGTGGACTGGGAGGCGAAGACAGCGGTGATCGAACCGATCGTCGAATCGGTCATGATCGGCACCAAGATGCAGCAGGGCATCTCCTTCATCTCCACCGGCAGGGTCATCAAAGGCACCCCGGGACGCTGAGAATCACACCGGTTTTTTTTTGGGGAAATCGACATCATGACTCGCCTTTTCTGCCTTCTCCTCACCGTCTGCCTCGCCCTCACCCTGGCCGGGTGCCATGCGTTCCGATCCAAGGGGCTGTTCCACCCCCTCGTTTCGGTGAAGCCGCTCAAGGTGGGCATAGCCACCGATTATCCGCCGTTGATTATGAAAAAAAACGGCCAGACCACGGGGCTTGAACTCGAGTTCGCCCGTGGACTGGCCCAGTCGCTCGATCGCCCCTTGGAATTGGTGGAACTGCCCAGGGAGCAGCTGGCCGCAGCCCTGTTGGCCAAGAAGATCGATATCATCATGGCGGGAATGCGGGTGGCTGACGCCCACCAACAGAAATTGAGCGCCACCGATCCCTATCTCATCTCAGGACAGGTGGTCCTGCTACGGCTGGACGATTTCAAGCAGTTCGGTCGTGGAGCGCGCAACCTGAGCATGGCCGGCCTCCGTCTGGGGGTGGTGGCGGGAAGCCCAGGGGACGTTCTGATCAAGAACCTGGGGGGCAAGGGGACGGTCAGCCGCTATCCCTCGGGAGTGGCCGGATTACGGGCGCTGATCATGGACAAGATCGATGTGTTTGTCCACGACCTGCCGGCCAACGACTATTTCGCGGCCCGATTTGTCGAACAGGGCCTGACCCCGGGCGTCACCCTCTTGACCCGGGAGCCCCTGGCCTGGGCCGTCCGCCCGGATGATGCCGAGTTGCGGCAGGCGGCCAACCACTACCTTGCCCAGTTGCAACACAACGGCACACTCGAACGCATGCTCACCCGGACCATTCCCTTTTATCGCAACACCGCCTACAGCCCCAACCCATGACCCGCTCCATGGGCAGACTCTGCAGCAAAATCCTGCCTGTGGCTGCGGCCGTCCTGATCTCCTGTGGTTCGGCGCAGGCTGGCGATCCAGGCCGGCATGCGGATTCATGCGACTTTCTTGCCGGCAGCTATACGGTTGTGGGGAAGGAGCTCGACAGCGAGCGCACCTATCTCGGCCGGGTGGTCTTGCGACGGCAGGGGGAATGCCTCCAGGTGGAACGCTGGATCGGCGGGGAGCGGCTGCAGGGAACGGCAACCATTGAACATGCCCTGGGGTCGGACGCAGCCGATGTCCTGCGGGTTCGCTTTGTCCGCGAGGGAAAACACTACGAGATCACCTACCTCTGGCGCAGTGATCTCGACAACTACGCCCGTCTCTCAGGCTACCTCTACCAGCCGGGAATCCGCACCGAGACCCCGGGGATGGAAGTGTTGTTCATCGACCGCTTACAGTCCGCTCATCCCCGGCCATCCAGCCGCACCAGGGCCCGGTAGAGGGACTCCCGAGCCATGAGCTCCTCATGGGTTCCCTGCTCGACGATGCGGCCGTGGTCCATGACCACGATCCGGTCCGCCCTCCGGATGGTGGAGAGACGGTGGGCGATCACCAGCGAGGTCCGCCCCTGAAAACCGGCGGCAATGGCCTGTTCCAGCATGTTCTCCGATTCGGTATCGATCGAGGCCGTGGCCTCATCAAGCACCAGGATGGCCGGATTGCGGTACAGCGCGCGCACAAAGGAGAGCAGCTGCTTTTCGCCCAGGCTGAGATTGAGCGCGCCCTCGCCGATACGGGTATCGAGCCCCTGGGGCAGACGATCGATGAAGGATTGCAGGCCGGTTTGACTGAGAATGTCCTCCAGTCGCCTGTGGTCGTCGGGCTGATCGAGGATGATATTGGCCCGGACCGTATCCGGAAGGATAAAAATATCCTGCATGATGATGCCGACCCGCCTTCGCAACTGGGCAAGCGGCAGTCGGCGGACATCCACGCCATCCACCAGCACCGCTCCCCTGAGCGGATCATAGAAGCGCACCAAGAGAGAAATGAGGGTGGACTTGCCGGCACCGGTAGAGCCGACCAGGGCGACGGTTTCCCCCGCTGCTATGGACAGGTCGATCCCCGAGAGAATCGGCTGGCCCTCCTCGTAGGCAAAATCAATCCCCTGAAATTCGATTCTTCCCTGATTTTCACCGGTAACAGGTGGTGCCAGCGTTTCATCAACTAGAGGACGGATGGTCGAATTGGTATCCAGGGTCTGAAAGATGCGCTCAGCCGAGGCCATGGCCGACTGGACAACGGAATATTTCTGCGAAAGCTCCCGCAGCGGCTGAAAAAACAGGCGCATGTAGGAGATAAAGGCGGCCAGCTCGCCAATGGTGAGATGCGCCCGGAGGACCTCGCCGCCGCCGTACCAGACGATCAACGCCACCGCCACCGAGCTCATCAGCTCGATCAACGGCATAAAGGCGCCAAAGACCTTGATCTGGCCAAAGGAGCGCAGCATGTATTCGCGGCTGAGATTTCCATGGGCGGTGCTGCTGCGATCTTGGGCACCAAAGCTCTGGATCACGGCGACTGCGGCGAGCGATTCGGCCAGGAAGCTGTTGAGCTTGGCCAGTTGGGCACGGATAGCCCGAAATTTCTCCCGGGCGAAGCGGGAGAAAACCACGGTGAGCACCACGGCCAGCGGAATAAAGACGGTCATCACCAGAGCCAGGTGCCAGTTCATCACAAAGAGAAACCAGAAGATCCCCACCAGCTTGAGCCCGTCGTTGAAGAGGGTCACCATCACCGAGGTGAACATCTCGTGCATGTTCTGGATATCGTTGGTCAACCTGGTGACCAATCGTCCGGCGGGCTGATTGTGGAAGTAGCCCAAATCAAGGGCCAGCAGATGGCCGAAGAGGTCCTGCCGCAGACGGTGCATGATCGATTGGCCAATCCATTCCAAGACCACCACCTGGAGAAAGGTGATCAGGAAGACCAGCCCCACCAGCAGCCCGTACCAGAAGGCCACCTTGCCCAGACCGGCGATGCGTACGGCATCGGCGAGATCGGGATTGACGATATACTGGTCAATCCCCATCTGCATCAGACGGGGCAACCCCAGGGAAGCCACTGTGACCATCAGCGACAACACCACCGCCCCGACCAACGCCAGGCTATGGTTGCGGCAGTACTGCAGCACCCGCCGCCACAGGCGGAGATCCCCTATGGACCGGTTTTGCCCCTCTTCCGTGTAGCCGAAATTATGCATCATTGCGCTGCTTCTCCACCATGATGCGGTAAAAAGGATGGGCCAACAACTCCTCGTGCCGCCCCTCATCGACGATCCGCCCCTCATCGAGGAGGACGATTCGATCGGCGTGGCGCAGTACATTCACCCGGTGCGAAATCAGCAGCACCGATTTGCCCGCCAGACGGTTGAGGATCCCCTTGAGCACCTGCCGCTCGGTCTCGACATCGATCGCAGACAGGGCATCGTCGATAATCAAAAACGGCCGGTCGCAGAGCAGGGCCCGGGCGAGTGCCAAGCGCTGCCGCTGCCCGCCGGAGAGCTTGACCCCGCGCTCGCCGATCATCGATCGGTACCCCTGGGAAAAGCTGCGGATATCACTGTCGATGGCCGCTGCCCGGGCGGCTGCCTCGATCTCTGCCATGCTCGCTCCTGGCCGGCCAAAGGCGATATTGGCGGCAACGGTATCGGCAAAGACCACCGGTTCCTGCCCCACATAGGCTATCAGATCGCGAATATCGGCCTGGGAGAGACGATTGACGTCCGTGTCCTGCAAAAAGAGCATGCCGTCGTCCACCGGATACATCCGCAGCAACAGTTTGCACAGGGTCGACTTGCCCGAGCCGGTGCGCCCGGTCATTCCCACCAGCCCGGGACCGATCCGCAGGTCGATCGACTCCAGAGCGTTATGCTTCGCCCCCGTATAGCGGAAACTGAGATGACGGCAGTCGTAGGTGAACAGCCCGCCCCTGGGCAGGGATTGGGTCGGGCCGACGCTGACCACCGGCTGCTGATCGAGTACCCGGTGGATACGACGGAGGCTGGTGATGCCGCGCTGAAACAGATTGGCGACCCAGCCGACGGCCATCATCGGCCAGATGAGCATGTAGAGATAGCTGATAAAGGCAACAAAGGAACCGATGCTTATCGTGTCCCTGATCACCAGAATCCCCCCGTAGTAGAGGAGAAGGAGCATCCCCACGTTGCCCACCAGGGTGGCAATGGGAAAGAGCAACCCCTGGATGGCGGCGACCTTGAGGTTGCTGCGGACATACTCCGCGCCAAGACGGCTGAAGCGCCCCTCCTGGAATCGCTCCAGGGTATAGGCCTTTATCAGGCGTACGCTCACCAGGGTGGCACGGGCAAACTCGGTGAGCAGGGAAAACTGCTCCTGCACCAGGTTGAACCGGTGGTGCAGCCGACCGGAGAGGATGCGGGTGCAGACGATGAGCACCGGCATGGGCAACAGGGCAATGAGCGTCAGTTTGACGCTAATGAACATCATGAAGCCCAGGGCGGCCGAGGACATCACCAGGGCATCCACCAGGGCGACCAGCCCCATGCCGCAGGCCATCTGCACCGTGGTCAGGTCGTTGCTGGCATGGGCCATGAGATCGCCAATGGTCCACCGCTCAAAAAAGGGTTGATCCATGCGCAGGATATGATCAAAGAGCCGGTCGCGCAGCATTTTCTCAAGAATGCGCGAAAAACCGATGATCAGATACCGCCAGGAAAAGCGGAGCAGCGCCACCAGCACCGCAATCAGACAGATCGAGACGCTCAACCGCAGCAGGAAACCGGGGCTCGCCGCCTGGGCGGTGAGAGAATCCACCGCTGTCTTGACAAATCGGGGAATAATCAGCTGGAGGAAATCAACCACAACCAGGGCGATAAACCCGCCCGCAAGACGCGGCCAATGACGGCGGAATGCCGGAGCGATGAGACCGAGAAGGGTTGTGATCGAGGCCTGTTGTTCCTGGGTTTGCTGTTGGGTGCGATCTTGGTGCAAAAGAGGGTCCCTCATTGCAGGGAGGGCAGCAGCTCTTCATAGGCTGCCGTCAGGCGGATAAACTGCTCGGTATCGCCGCCCTTGTCCGGATGCAGTTCCAGTGCCTTCTGACGATAGAGCCGGGTGAGATCGCGCTTGCGCATGGAGGTGAGCTGGACGGGGCTCAGGCCAAAGATGGCAAAGGCCTGGCTGCGCGTCACCTGCTCGCTTGGCGTGAACTGGGATCGACGAAAGCGGCGCGACCGGCCCGATCGGGCGAATCGGTCCCAGGCGGGCGTCTGCTCCGGTACGCCGTCAAAGTACATGATCAGATAGCGGATCAAGGAAGGTTGCAGCCCCAAGTGGGCGGGATAGCCCTGCCAGAAGGCCGCATCGGCGGCCAGGCGGCAGATCTCGGCAAGAAAGATCTGGTCCAACCGGTCCGGGTTGAGGGCATGCGGCATGGTCCGGGCATAGCTCTCCGAAAAAAAACGCGCGAGATCAAAGGTAGTGAAGAGGTAACTCTGGTACTCCCGGGGCTGGAGCACCAGTTCCTGCTGCATGATCATCTGCTCGATTTCATCGCGGGATTTATCAAGCAGGCTGGTGTAGAGGGCTGCGCCCTTATCGCCTGTGTCGGTGGCGGCAGCGGACCGGCCAAGACGAAGAAAATGGAGGCGGCGACGATCCAGGGCCTGGGTCTCTTCAAGTGCCCGCCGCCGCAGTTCCTGGTCGGCCGGACGCCAGTTGCGATACCTGTTGCGGCTGCGAAAGGGTTGCAGACGATGCTTGATGTAGGGGTCGAGAAAGGGGAAAAAGATCTCTTCGAGCTCCGCGTCGTTGATCTCCACTCCCAAAGACTGGAGATGGCTGAGGAATTTTTCGTCGATATGACAGGAGGCCTCGTCGTCATAGATGAAGATCCTCCCGGGATCACTGCCGAGATCGGCAAGGTCACGGGAAAACAGGACACCGCCCTCGCGGTAGGTTTCGCGAAGAACAAAGCTCTGTTGCCGGGGGCCGGTTTCCTTACGGGCTAAATACATGGGGCAATAGGGTTCTCAGCCCAGCCTTTAAAAAAAGCGGCGGACAATGTCCTCCACCGCATCGATGGAAAACGGTTTGGCCAGGGCGGCAATGAAGCGATAGTTGCCGTAATGCTGCATCTCCTCCGAAGCGGGATCACCGCTGACCGCGATCAATCTGGCCTCTCGATCCAGGGCCACTATTTCCCGGGCTGCCTCCAAACCGCCCATGCCGCCATGAACGCGAAGATCGAGCAGACAGAGGTCAAAGGGCTTGCCCACATCCAACTGCTGTTGATAGCATTTGACCGCTTCCTCACCCGTGGTGGCCACGGTGACCGTACAGCCGTAATGCTCAAACATCTTGCGATTGATCAGGCGCATCATCTCCTCGTCATCCATCACCAGAACCCGTCGGCCACGGCCGGGCGCGGTTTTGATCTCGTCGCTGACAGCCCCCTGCTCCTGCAGGGGAAAGTAGAGCAGCACCTTGCACCCCTTCCCTTCCGACGAGTCGATCCAGACTAGGCCGCCATGTTTCTTGACGATGGAATGGACAATGGTCAGGCCCAGGCCCATCCCTTTCTGCGCCCCTTTCTGTTTGGTGGAAAAATACGGATCAAAGACCTGATCGACAATGGTGGGCGCGATGCCCGGCCCGGAGTCGTGAAAGGCGATTCGGGCAAGTTTACCGGCCGGGATAGGTTGGCCGGTCTGGGCCGCCTCGTCGACACCCTCGACCTGATCGATGCGGACCACAACGCTCCCCTCATTGCCCATGGCGTCGATGGCATTGTTGACCAGGTTGGTAAAGACCTGACGGATGAGATTCGGATCCAGGGTGATCCCAAGATCCATACTGGAGCTCTCCAGTTGAAAGGTGATATCGGTGCTCTCCAGGGCATTGGTCAAAATTTCATCGATCAGCCCTGGCAGCTGCACCTGGGATTTCTGCGGCAGATAGTTATCGGAAAAGGTGGTGAACTGCCGGATCAACTGGGTGGTCAGGGTCAGCGCCTTGGCAGATTCGGCCAACAGCTGATTGACGTTCTCATCGCGGCTGACATAGCGGGCCATCTCGAGATTGCCGCTGATGATGGTCAAGAGATTGTTGAAATCATGGGCAATGCCGCTGGCCATCATCGACATGGCGTCCAGTTTGCGGATACGCTGCAGTTCCTTTTCCAGCTGCCGCTGCCGCAGCTCCAGGGCCTTACGGCGACTGACATCCTGGAGGATGCCGATAACGAAAAAGACCTCGTCTTCCGGCACCGGCACCAGATTGCACACCAGCTGCCGCTCACCCATCTGCAGGGGTTCGTCATAGGTGAACACCAGGGGTTCGTACTCGCCTGAAGTTTGAATCCGCGTCATCCAGGCTTCGATCCGTTGTCCGAACTCCTCCGGGAGCAGCTGGGGCAGGGAGGCCCCCAGCACCTGCGCCTCCGGTCGCTCAAAGATACCCAGGGCAGCCGTGTTGGCCATGACGATCCGCCCCTGGTGATTGAGCTCGACCACGCCTTCGGTCATGCGGGCCAGCACCACGTCACGGTGCTTTTTGCTCACCAGCAGTTCGGCGGTAACTTCCCGGGGATACAACCCCTCGAGCCCCTCGATCGTATGGCTGGCACCGCGCTCGTTGTTGCGGTACCGCTCCAGGGCGGCCTTGATATGGACCTTCATGGTCGTGACCGTGCCCTTGGCAATACAGACGTCGGCGCCGATACGCAGGGTGGAGTCGTTGTCCTCCAGGGCGACACCGGAGAGCACCACCAGAAAAATATCCTTCAACTCCGGAGTATTGCGGATGATATAACCCAATTTTTCCCCGTCGATCTTGGGCATGATCAAATCGGTGAAGATGATGTCCGGCCTCCGCCGGCGAATGCAGTCCAGCGCCTCAAGGCCGTCCTCGGCCGCATCGACCACACAGCCTTCCCCCTCAAGGACGTAACTGAGGACGCGGCGAATAACCGGGGAGTTGTCAACAACAAGTACGTGAATATCAGTCATCGCCAAGCAACTCCTTCACCGCGCCGGCCAACTCACGGACGTCAAAAGGTTTACTAAAGACCCGGTCAGCCCCCAGTTCCTGGGCTGCGGGCAGATAGGCCTCCGGGCCGATACGACCGCCGCCGGAGATGGCGATGATCCGCGTTCCTGGAAATTCCTTGCGCAGCAGGCCGATGGTTTCCAACCCCTCCTGTTCGGGCATGATCAGATCGGTGATCACCAGGTCAGCGGGCTGTTTCCGCTGTTTCTGCATGCCTTCGCGCCCATCCTCGGCTTCCATCACCTCGTAACCGGCCCATTCCATCACCTGTCGCAGTAGAACCCGCATCTGATCGTCATCGTCAATGACGAGAATTCTCATAGGTTTCCTCCATTGCGGTTGGGCAAAATTTCCCGAATGGCAATGGCCAAAAGCCGCATATCGACCGGCTTGGCCAGAAAACGACGGACACCCGCATCAAGCGCCTCCTCCAGGGTCACGGCCTCGCTGTATCCGGAGCAGAGGATGATCGGAATATTGGGAAAGTTGGTCATAATCTCCGTGGCCAGCTGCAGGCCGGTCATGCGCGGCATGGTGTGATCGGTGATCACCAGATCGATCTGTTCCTGTCCGCTGTTGAAATAGCTGAGCGCCTGTTCCGGGCTGGTTGCCGGCAGGACACGGTACCCCAGGTAGGAGAGCATCCGTGTCCGCATGGTAACAATATCCTCCTCATCGTCAACAAACAAGATGGTTTCCGTGCCCCTGGGCATGGCGGTGGCCGCATCGACGTCCTCCTCGGCCTCATCATGGATGCGCGGGAAAAAGACGGTGAAGGCGGAGCCCTTGCCCACCTCCGAAGAGACGTCGATCACCCCGTCATGGGAGACGATGATCCCATGGAGTACGGCCAGGCCCATACCCGAGCCTTCTCCCACCTCCCTGGTGGTGAAAAAGGGATCGAAGATGCGCTCAAGCATTTCCGCAGGCATGCCCCGGCCATTGTCCTTGACGGTCAGGACCACATACTTGCCCGGCGCGAGATTGTGATAGCGCAGTTGCTCCGCCTTGCCGGTCTCGCTTTCCCTGAGAGAAATCTCGATCACGCCGGTTTGCTGTTTCAGGGCCTGCGCCGCGTTGGTGCAAAGATGCATCACCACCTGCTGGATCTGCCCGGGGTCGGCGTAAATCATGCCGACGTTCTCGGCCACGGAAACACGCATCTCGATGGTGGCCGGCAATGATGCCCTGAGCAGGCGGCAGGACTCCTTCACCACCGGTGCGATGAGCAGGTTGCGCCGCTGGTTGGTTGACTGGCGACTGAAGGCAAGGATCTGGGTGACCAGTTCCTTGGCACGGGTGCCGGCTCGACGGATCGCCTGGATATGTTCGCCGATCTCCTCTGAACTGATTGCAGGACCGACAGGCTCCTTGGCCGAACGATCCTGCTTCGGGCTGGGCAGGCGATAGAGCAGCAGATCGGCGTTGCCGAGAATAGCCCCGAGGATATTGTTGAAGTCATGGGCGATGCCTCCGGCCAGGGTGGCAATGGACTCCAGCTTGTGGGCATGGACCAAACGCTTTTCCAGATTGCGCTGCACACTGATGTCCTTGGCGAAATAGACAAAACCAACGATCTCTTCACGGGCAAAAAGCGGCGAACAACTCACCGAAAAGGTGCGGCCGAGATAGCGGAAGTTCTGTTCGCGCTGTTGGGATTTTCGCTCCATCCGCACGCTCGGCACCGGACAAAAGGGGCATGTTTCCTCGGAACCGGCAAACAACTGATGACATTTTTTCCCCTCGATCGGGCTGCCGTTGACCGACAACAGCTGCTGGGCGGCCTGGTTGGCCCTGACCACATGGAGGTCCGCATCAAGAATCAGGACCGGATCGATGATGGCATCATAGGTATACTGCCACTGCTCGAGGGCATGCTGCAGCTCGGCTTCCACCAGAGGGCTGTCCGCACGGCCCTCAGCCTCAGAAGAATCATGGCCAAAGGCACCGAGCTTAGGTCGCAGGTGAATGACGTAGAACAGGACGGTAAAAAGCGCATAAATGGCCAGAAGCAGGCAGGCGAGAGTCAGCACAGGATGATCACTTTATCTTTCCGGAAAGTTCGGGAGAGTGTTGTCTGAAAATACGTTCACGGAAAAAGTCGATCGTTTTCCGGCGTCGATCAACTATCCGTATCTGTTCAGGAATTAAATCAGAGATGGTATTTCTCATGATGGACATTTTATATTCTATGTTGGCTGCAAACCTGTTGTCCAGATACCAGGCGTAAAAAAGTCCAAAAAACAGTCCGGGCGGGGTGAATCCTTCCCTGGGATTGATGACCCGGGTGTAGAGCCGCTCCTGCTCGGGTTGCCGGTGCATGCGCGAGAGCTGAAGATAGATGTCCAAGTCCCCCGGCGACAGATAACTCAGCAGCTGCTCCTGTTCACGGATTCGGAGCTTATAGACCCTGCCGACTACGGCCTGATCGCAGTACACCTCTTCGATCTGCTTGTTGAGCGCATAGTTGCCCAAAAGCGACTGACCAAGGGCCACGAGGAAGACCATTTCAAAACGGTGAAAACTCTCAGCCTGATCCTGACGAATCTTTATCCGCTGATCATGGGGATCGTAGAAGGAGTAGATGTTATCCCACTCCTGGCAGCGCTTCCAGGCCTCCGGTTCCACCAGGGTGATCCCGCGGACGAACTGGAGATGCTCCAGAGAGATGTCGGGATGCAGCCAGAGAATCTCCAGGACCCGGTCCAGAAGCCACCTGCGCTCGATCTCGTTCATCCTAACTATCAGCAGGGAGCCGGCCTGCAGCTGTTCTGTGCTGCAGTACCCGAGCTGCGAACGGATCTTTGCATAGCGATGGCAGGGGGGAATCCGCGTCGGCAAGGTTGTCCGTGCGATGAAATCAGCCCTGGGTAGAGACTCCCTGCAGGAGGGGGTCTGCAGCCAACCGGCATGGTGCAGGGCCCACAGAGCCTTGACCGTACGTGCCAGGGCATCGGGGTCGTGCTGAATGGCGCCCCGGTGACGCAACTGATCCTCGGCAAAAACCCGGGCCTCGACCGAGGCGAAGCCAAGCGCCCGGATCCGGTTTCGATCGATGTAGATGGGTTCTTTTTCCTCCAGGGCATAGCGCTGCAGGATCGAACCGGGGATATCGGTCAGGTCCAGGGTAATGACATGGGAAAAGAGCGCATCCACCCCGCCGGGAATATTGCGATGATAGGCGCGAATAAGGTCGGAGACGTAAAACTTGCGATCCGGGGCGTCGCGGGCGACGTCGGTTTCCCCCTTCTGCACCCAGATATTGGCGACCAGCACCTTGAGCGCGTTGGTGTTTTGACGAATGGTCTCTGCCAGCCCCGGCACCTGCAGGATCGGGATGATGGAGGTATAGAGACTACCCGGGGCAAAGAGGATGATATCGGCCTGCTGTACCAGTTGCACCACTTCCGGCTGGAGAAAGGGCGTCCGGTTGAACTGGACCACGACCCGATCCACCGCATATCCGCGCCGGGCTTTGCTCGATTTGTCTTCGCTGGTGATCAGCACCCCGTTGCTGTAGAGCATCTGCAGTTGAGCCAGGGTGGTGGTCGAGGGCAACACCGAATTCTGCGGCACGCCAAGGGCGAGGGAGAGTTCGCCAAGGCCGCGAATGGTGGCGGTTCGCACCACCTGGTGCGAGGCAAGCAGGTCCTCCGCACTCAAGCCGGGATCAAGCTGCCTGTAGATTGCGGCCGCGATCAGCAGATTTCCCAGGCATTGCGGCCGGTTCAGGGTGGGCTGGAGGCGAACATCGGCGAAGATCCGTTCGATCAGCGCCGAGAGCTGCGTGCCCAGCTCCGCGGGCAGATCGGCCGCTTTGCCCCCGGTGTCCCGCAGCAACTGCATGGCTGACTCGGGACGGGAAATGAAACGGTAATTAAAAATCGCATGCACAGCCGCCGCGCACCGCCTGGCACCAACGCGATCGAGCCCATAGCTGCGCCGCAGGTTTTCCTGGCGGATCGAGGACACCAGCACGTGACGCAGGTCTCCCAGGGCAACCAGGGGCAGATCCTTTTGCAGCTCGCCGGTGGAGCCGCCGTCATCGGTGACGCAGACCACGGAGGCCAGCTGGGGAAAGAGTTCCTTGAGACCGGTAAAGGGTCTGCGCGCCCAATCAAGCCGTCTGGAATCACCGCCGACGATATTCGACAGTCCGGTCCCTCCCCCAAAAACCACCACCCGCGTACCACGGGTATCGAGCTCGTCGACCTGGCGTTTGAGCTTGGAGAACAGTGCCGTAATCGCCGGCGAAAAGTCTGCGGTGCTCTCCAGGACAATGGAGGTCACCTTCTCCGCCAGGCTTGATTCCGGCAAGACATCGAGCACGGAAAATCCCTGGGAGGTGAGAAACTGCAGTTGCGACTTCAGCTGTTGCGCTCCGGCCATAAATGCGATGTCCCCAAGAAACGAACCGCCCGCTTCAGTGGCCCGAGTTCAGCAGTTCTTCGACCCGCAGCAGGTCTTTGGGGGTATCGACCTCTGCCGAGTCATGATCGGTCAGGACCACGCGGATGGTATAGCCGAATTCCAGGGCGCGCAGCTGCTCAAGTTTCTCAAACCGCTCCCATTGTCCTTCGGGCAGGCCGACAAAGGTCATCAAAAACCCTTTGCGGTAGGCGTAGAATCCCAGGTGTTTGTAATAGGTCGGAGCCTCGCTCTCCTCGGGATCGCGCTGAAAGGGAATCGGTGCGCGGGAGAAATACAGGGCATTGCCGTGGCAGTCGAACACGGTCTTGACATGGTTGGGGTCGGGAATCTCCTCCGGCCGCACAATCCGGTAGATGAGGGTCGACATGGGCAGGGAGGGATCGTCGATCAAAGGACGTGCCACCTGCTCGACGATCTCGCCGGGAAACATGGGCTGATCCCCCTGAATGTTGACGATCACATCCTGATCGGAAATCTTCAGCAAGCCGGCGGCTTCGGCCAGGCGGTCGGTGCCGGTGGCATGGTCGCGACGGGTCATGACCCAGGATCCGCCAAACCCTTCGACGACCTTGGCAATGCGTTCATCATCGGTGGCAACGACCACCTGGGAAAGCAGATCAACCCGCTGGGCACGCTCAACCACGTGCTGAATCATGGGTTTACCCTGGATCAGGGCCAAGGGTTTACCCTCAAAGCGATTGGAGTGATATCGGGCGGGAATAATGGCGATAACGTTGGGTGTCGAGGTACTCATCAATAATCCTGGGGGCAATGCCCGCTTAAGGGCAACAATGGTTTGCACGGCTGATATTGCCCATGATACAGTGCGACCATTCAAAAGGCAATCAGCAAAAAATCCATCAGGTTACAACAAAGATTCATGCTCTCCCCTCTTCCCCTGCCAGCCCTGTGGGCAGCACCGGACATACCGCCGGCCCAGGCCGAGGCGTTGGCCCAACAACTCGGGCTGGTCCTTGTGCAGACTCTGCCTGCAAGCGGGCCGATCCTCTGTCTTGTTGAGCAACGGCTGGAATTTCGCATCCTAGGACACCCCGAGTTGACAGGCGGGCTCTGGGTGGAGTTCGACTCCACCACCGCCAGACGTCGCTGCGGCCACACCGGCAGCGAACTGCTCATTCAGGCTGCAAAAGTGCGCAGGGAAGCCCATCCCCTGTTGATCGACGCCACCGCCGGACTGGGAAGGGACGCATTTCTCTTGGCAAGCCACGGCTTTCGGGTGGAGATGATCGAGATCAATCCCGTTGTCGCCGCCCTGCTTGCCGACGGGCTGGCCCGGGCTGGCCGCCTGCCGCATCTCCTGCCGGTGACCGAGTGCCTAAGGCTTGTTTCAGGCAACAGCCTCGACATCCTGGCACACCCATCTCCTCTTCCGGATGTGATCTACCTCGACCCGATGTTTCCCCAACGCAGCAAGAGCGCCAAGGTCAAGCAGAACCTGCGCCTGCTGCAGTTGCTGGATGATCACAGGGTTGCCCCTGAAGCCCTGCTCGAGACGGCCCTGGCGGTGGGCGCGAAAAAGGTGGTGGTCAAACGGCCGCTCAAGGGAGAACACCTCGCCGGCAGGGTGCCCTCCTACGCCCTCAAGGGCAAGGCGATCCGCTTTGATGTCTATGTCGGCCCCGGAAAACAGCAATCCCCTGAACACCCCGGAGAACTCCCGGGCTGAACAGGGGATCAAACAACGTAGCGTTGAGCAGGTATTGTCTCAGACAGCTTTTTTCAACGCGGCGGCGATCTTGGTTTTCTGCTCCTCAGCCAGGAGAATCGGCACCTGATAGGTCAGGGTCCGCTCAAGGAGGGCTGCGGAGTTGGGCAGGGCCTGGGGATCGTAGATCACCCGCCGCTTGCCGTGGGCATTGAACGGCCAGCCGTTGGCACAGGGGGTTTTCCCCTCGAGCAGATGCTCCCAGTTGGGGTAGTAGTGCCAGCCGTTCTCGCTCCAGCTGATTGCCCCGACACCGGCCTCGCGCAGGACCGCATTCACCGCCTTGGCACGCTCCCGGTCCGGCAGGAGAAAGGAGAAGAAGGTGGCGGAATCGCCCTCGGCATCGAGGATCTCGCGGAAAACCACGCCAGGAAGTACGCTGGCCGCCTCCTGGAAAAACTGTTTGTTTTTCTGCTGGGCCGCAACCATGCCGTCGAGTTTGGCCAGCTGCGCCAGACCTATGGCACCCTGAATCTCCATCATCCGAAAGTTGAAGCCGATAAAGGGCCGACCTTCGCCGCCGCGGCCGCCTGGATTCGGTACATGGTCATGGCCATGATCCTGATATTCCGACATCCGCTGCCACAGGGCGGGATCGCTGGTGATGCACATGCCGCCCTCACCGGTGGTCATGGTCTTGACCGAATCAAAGGAGAAGGTTCCGACCGCGCCGAAAGTCCCCAGATGCTTGCCGCCCAACCGACAACCGGCGGCCTGGGCCGTGTCCTCGAGGACCGGAATGTTGTGGCGATCGGCAATGGCCTTGATCTCCTTTATCCGCGCCGGGGCACCCATCATGTGCACCGGAATGATGGCCTTGGTCTTGGCGGTGATCTTTTTCTCCAGATCGGAGGGATCCATGTTCAGGGTCGTATCGACCTCGGTAAACACCGGAATCGCGCCGCAATCAAGAATGGCCTCCCAGGTGGCGACAAAGGTAAATCCCTGGGTGATGACCTCGTCCCCGGCGCCGATGCCAAGGGCGGTCAAGCCCACCTTGAGGGCTGCGGAGCCCGAGGTCACCGCCTGGGCGTGCGTTGCGCCGGTATAGGCGGCAAAGGCCCGTTCAAACTCGAGGACCTTCCATACGTTGTTGCGCTGGGCGGCAAACTCGTAGCGGAACAGCACACCGCTGTCGAGCACTTCCATGACCTGCGCCTTTTCCTCTGCACCAAATATTTCAAAACCAGGCACGAATGCACCTCTCCTTGTTCACCGAAGCCGGCACCGGGCCGTCTCCGCGGTTGTTAATGAAATCCTACTCCGCAGTCTGCGGCAGTACGTACCCGTTATCGATCAACCGCACCTTGCCATCGATATGGACCGCCAAGGCAAGCACGGTCTTTTCATCGACGCTGTCCACATTCTCCAGGGTATCGGCGTGGACAAAGGCGGCATAGTCGATGGCAGTACCGCGGAAGGAGTGGATATAGGTTACAAGCATGTTCGTCAGCGCGGCAACCGAACGTTCGCCACCGGCAGCCATCTCGCGCACCTTGGCCATTCCGGTGGAGAGGCTCAGTGCCGCAGTCCGGTTGGCCGGATCAAGATAGGCGTTGCGTGAACTCATAGCCAGGCCATCGGGTTCGCGAACAATGGGATGACCGACAATCTTGACCGGGATATTGAGATCCTGCACCATGCGGCGGATAATGGCCAGCTGCTGAAAATCTTTTTCGCCGAACACGGCCACATCCGGCTGGACCACGTTGAAGAGTTTGGTCACCACCGTGGCCACACCGGCAAAATGGACCGGTCTGCTTTTGCCGCAGAGATGGGTGGACAACTCCTTGACCCGAATTTCGGTCTGGTATCCCGGCAAATACATCAGCTCCGGGGTGGGGGCAAACACGGCTGCCACCTGTTCGCCACGCACCAGCGACATATCGCGCTCAAAATCCCGCGGATATTTCTCCAGATCCTCATTGGGACCGAACTGGGTCGGATTGACAAAGAGGCTCACCACCACCCGGTCACAGAGTTGCGCGCCCCTGCGCATCAGGCTGAGATGGCCTTCGTGAAAATAGCCCATGGTCGGCACCAAGCAAACGGTGTGCACCGCTTTTGCCTGCGCCCGCGACCAGGCATACATCTCCTGCGGATTGCTGATAATGTCCATTATTTTTTCAATTGGTTCAGTCTGGTTTGCACCATCTCTCGAACCGGATTGGCCTGTCCCGGACGGGACTGTCCGTTTTCCGAATCAAGATACTTGCCGTACATTGCCACGGCGTCCTCTTTCTTGCCCAACTGCTCATTGACCCGCCCCAGAGACCGATAGGCCTCGGCGGAAAAAGTCTCATAGGTGGCCAGCTCGGCATACAGGGCCAGGGCCTTATCCAGCTGTTTGTTATTCTCGTAGAGTGCGGCCAGTTTACTGAGCAGCAGCGGTTTGAGCGATGAGCTTATGCCAAGACCGGCATTGATGCGCTCCATTGCCGCGAGCGCCTCTTCCGACCGCCCTGCCTTCTCTTCCAGGGCAGCCAACTCCACCCGGGCCCACAGCCCAGACTCGGTCGATCCGTACTCGGCCACAACCTTCTGCAACTGGGCGGCATTGTCCGTGGGAGCGAGAATGGCCGCGTCAAGGGCCGAGGCCGCCTGCTGTTCCCGATGCTCACGGTAGGCGTTGAACCCGGCCACGCCCAGGGAGACCACCACCACCAGGATAAAGGCTGCCCAAAGCGCCCGCTGATTGCGACGAATGAAGGCGATCATTTTCGGCGGCAGGTTAAACTGGTCCAACAACCCTTCAGGCGGTCCCAGGGGTTGCATCTTCAGGTTGTTGGAATCAAAGGCGGTGGGCTCGCTCATATCTCAGCTCTCCGTGAGGGGAAAAATCAGGGGGAAAATGTTTGCGGCACGTATAGGCTCCAGGTGGCCGGGAATTTGCCGTTGCGGTCAGCGGTGGAAGCCGGTACAAAACAGGCCACTGTCCATACATTAAACCGGCGATTATAACCCAGCGAAAAAAAAAAGCATCAGGCAATCGGAATTGAAGAGACAAAAAGCCTTCCACCTCACAGCGCCTCAACATCCAATCCCCTCTGTCCAGGAGGTGCATCGTGGATGAGCGGCGAATTTTCACTGTCACCGAACTCAACAGCGCCATCCGCGCCCTGCTTGAATCCCGCTATCCGTTCATCAGCGTTGCCGGGGAAATATCCAACCTGCACCGTCCCTTCTCCGGCCATGCCTATTTTACCTTGAAGGACAGCGGCGCCCAAATCAAGGCCGTGCTGTTCAAGCCGCAGCAGCGCTACCTGGCCAAACCGATCAAGGACGGTGATCAGGTGGTCTGCCGGGGGAGAATTTCCGTCTACGAGCCGCGAGGCGATTACCAGCTGATCGTCGATACGGTGGAATACCAGGGAGCGGGGGCCCTGCAGCAGGCCTTTGATCAACTCAAACGGCGACTGGCCGCCGAAGGCCTCTTCGACGAACACCGCAAACGCCCCTTGCCGCAGTTTCCCGAGCATATCGCGCTGATCACCTCGCCCAAGGGGGCTGCGGTCCACGATTTCCTCCGCATCGCCATCAGGCGCTGGCCCGCACTGCGGATTTCGGTGTATCCGGTCTCGGTGCAGGGAGAGTCGGCGGCACGGGAAATGATCGATGCGCTGGAGACGGTCAATAAGCGACTCGAGCCGGATATCATCGTCCTCTGCCGTGGCGGTGGCTCCATTGAAGATCTGTGGTGCTTCAACGATGAGCAGCTTGCCCGCGCTCTCCGCAGCTCAAGGATCCCCGTAGTCAGCGCCGTCGGCCATGAAATCGACTTCACCATTGCCGATTTCGCCGCCGACCTGCGTGCGCCTACCCCCAGTGCGGCTGCCGAGCTGGTCACGCCGGAAAATCGGGTGATCAAGCATACGCTTTTTCAGTGCCACAACCGCCTGGTGCGGGGCCTGGAACATCATCTCGCCTCGGCCAACCAACGCCTGCGCCTCTGCAACCAGCGGATGGAGTCCATGGTGCACCCCCTTGATCGACTCATGCTCAGGCTTGATCACCTCGCCACACGCCTGCACAACGGCCTGCGCCACAGACTGTTTCAAGACGGGCACCGCATTGAGGCGGCACGACTCAAACTCGACAGCTACAGCCCGGTTCATCGGCTGCAACTGGCCGAACAGCGACTTGCAGCCGTTCAAGGTCGACTCGTCCAAGCCATGCGCCAGGGGCTCCAGGAACGGGGGGACCGTTTTGCCCGGACTGCCTCCATTCTCCACGCGGTCAGCCCCCTGGCCACCCTGGCCCGCGGCTATGCCATCATCCGCACCCGCGGCGAACGGCCGCATGTGCTCAGGCAGGCATCACAGGTACGAGCAGGGGAGAAAATCGAGGCAATGCTCCACCACGGCAGGCTGTTCTGCCGGGTGGAAGAGGTGTGTGAAACAGGCGAAGAGAAGGGGGATTAATCGAGAACCGCGTCGACTTCCTGGTTGATGTAGGCGATGGCAGAGGCGAGCTTACGGGGATTGGTGCGAGCGGTTTTCCGTAAAATATCGCCCCACTCCTTCAGCATGGAGGAGTTCACCCGACGCACCGCATTGGCTCGGCACCACTCGGTGCCTATCTTGTTGCCCAGTCTGGCCAAGGCACGTTTTTGTTCCGGCTGCTGCTCCAGCGGGGTTTTGGACATGATTTCCGCAGAGATCGACTGCCAGCCCTCGGAGAGGAAATTGCCTTCCTGGAAGGTAATGAACCACTTCCGCTCCTCTGCGTTCAGGCGAGACGGAATATCGTAGGGGCGGGCTACCTCCGTACGTAGGCTCATCTCTTGGGCATCGCCTGCGCAGGCCCAATTGGGACAAGAGAGTACAAGGCAACCGACTATGGCTGTTCCCGCAATCAAGATTTTCACGATTGCACCACGACCATGATTATTTTGGACAAAAGGGCAATACCTTCGTAATTTTAATAAATATAACACAAACTCCAGGCCGCGTCAACAGCCGGACCACAATGAGTACAAATTTTTATACCCCTCTACCCCCTAGGCTCGGAAAACGCCCGCCTCGGCAAAGGTCGCCATTTCCGTGAGCAGTGCCACCGCCGCATCCACCAGTCCCATTGCCAAAACAGCTCCGGTGCCCTCCCCCAGCCGTAAATTGAGATCCAACAGCGGTCGCTGCTGCAGCTTTTCAAGCAGGGCAACATGGCCGGGCTCGGTACTACGATGGGCGCAGATGATATAATCGCGCACAAAGGGCTCGAGGCTGCAGGCAATCATGGCGCCGGCGGTGGAGATAAAACCGTCGACAATCACCGGCTTGCGCTTGGCAGCCGCACCGAGAATCAGGCCAGCAATGGCACCGATTTCAAATCCGCCGACCTTGGCCAAAACATCGAGGCCGTCCTTGGCATTGGGATTGTTGCGGGTCAGGGCCTTTTCGATAACGGCAATCTTGTGCTGCAGGCGCGCATCATCGATACCGGTACCGCGACCGGTGAGCTCAGCCACCTTTTTCCCGGTGAAAACCGCGGCAATGGCCGTACTGGGCGTGGTGTTGCCGATGCCCATCTCGCCGGTGGCAAAGACATCCACCTCTTCCACAAGCCCATTGGCCACCTCGATCCCGGCCTCCACCGCCATCACCGCATGGGTGCGGGTCATGGCAGGGCCATAGACCATGTTGGCCGTACCGCGACCGATTTTTTTGGCCATAATCTTGCCGGATTGGACCAGATCGGTGAAGTCGTCCTGTGAACCGACATCAACCACACAGACATCGGCTCCGGCCCTGCGGGCAAGGACATTGACGGCCGCACCGCCATGAACGAAGTTGCGCACCATCTGGCTGGTCACCTCGGCCGGATACTGCGACACGCCCTCAGCGGCAACTCCGTGATCGCCAACCATCACCACCACCTTTTTCCGGGTGACCTGCGGCTGCATCGACCTGGTCATGCCGGCGAGATCAACAGCCAGATCCATCAGGTCTCCCATGGCCCACAGGGGCATGGTCAACTGCTTGAGCCGGGCCTCGGACTGTTGGCGGTAATCGTAATCCTGCGGATAGATGGAACGGAAGGTCGTTTCAAGAAAACTGACGCCCTCGGCGGGCTTTATGCTTAACTTCATAGGAGTGGTCAAAGCGGGGCAAGTCGCCCCATGCTGCATTAAGGTTCTCTGATGAATGAAGAAAACCGGTGGAAAAATCCGATTTACTCACTGCCGGCCAGGGTTCGGTCGTAGAGTTTGCCGACCCCGTACTCCTTGCGGCGCTGAAATTTTTCGTAGGGCGGGCCGATCAACTGCATTTCGGGGAAGAGCTTCTGCATCTGCATTGCGATCTCCATCTCCTTGGTGCAGCCGGTGGAATAGGTGGCATCCTTGCCGGTCCATTCCGGCGGCACCTTCTTGCCCATGAGCTCAAAGGATTTGACAATATCATCCACACTTTGAAAGCGCCAGATATCAATATGGCCGGAGCGCTGGAAAATCTCCCACATATACATGATATCGTCGGCATCCATGCCCTCGACAAAATGCTCGCCGGGATTGATGATCACCACATCGACCAGGGAGGCCCGCAGATGTTCGACAAAAACGTTGAGAATGTCCTTGGCGGTCTTCAACTGGCCGGGAATCGAGCCGACGATGGCCGAGTAGAACATGATGGTCTTGCCCTGGGCCTTTTCCCGAACCACCATGGTAATCAGGTTGTCTGCCATTTTCCGCAATTCCGCCCGAGAAAAGCGAATGGCCTTGGGATGATGCGGCTTGAGCAGCATGTCAATCTCACCGTCATCCGCGGGAATGATGGAGATGATATCGCGGGTGAACTCGAAATGGTTGGTGATATTGGACCGCCCTCCCGGGTTGCGATAGACCACCAGATCCGCCTCCTTGAAGGCGCGGGCATAGGTGACCGAGGTCAGCAGAGGATTGAAGGGTTCGCGGGTGCCATCGGAGATCACCAGCAAACGGTTGTCGCTGTCGAGATATCGCAGCAGTTGGTTTTTTGATATTTTGGGATCGCCGATCAGGTCCGAATCCTTGAGCAGCTCGTCCAGGGTCGGGTCCTCGAGCAGATCGACAAAGGAGACGCGGTGATAAAAGAAACTCTGCTTCACCGCAAGGATAACCTTGATTCCCATCTTCATCAGAATGCGGAGAATGGCCAGGTCAAAGACAATCTCGCCGGATCGCCCGCCGACCCAGAGAACGCATGGCCTTCTTTTCCCGGAAACCACGTCGCGCAGCCAGTTGCAGAGCCATTGCCACTCAGGGGTTTCCAGGGATTTGTTGATCACCTGACGGATGGTCTCGATATCCGGCGGTTGCTCCTGGCGCCAGATGGGACGCATCGCGGAAAGAAGCAGGAGTCGTTTCAGGCGCAAGAGATGCAGCTGCAGGTCAATATCGGTCAGGGTCGTTTCCGTGCCGACCTCCAGGCCCTCGGGAGAGTTAAAGGTTTTCTCAAAATCCTCGGATCGGAGAAAATCGGCAGCCCGTTTGTTTTCCAACTCACGCTCGGCCGCCAGCGGACGGTCAATCTCGCTGATGGTGGTAAAGATGCCCAAAAGACGTTTTTCAATCCTTCCGGGCAGCTGCACCTTGTGCATGGTTTCGTGGTTGTACTTGATGGTCAAAAGACTCAACAGGTAGCGCTGTTTGTAGGGATCGGTGACCACCTCACTCACCAACTTTTCCAGGCGGGTCCAGATGCCGATGTAGGCGGAGGTGAGGGCCGTGTCCGCCCGTTTATCGATAATGGCCTGGAACAACTCGTCCGAACAGGGATAATAGATCTGCTCATCCTCCAGATGGACGATGAATTTCAGTTGTTCGGGCGAGGCGACTACATCGGGAAAGGTTTCGTAGGCCAGGTGGTTCTCGGTAAAAAAGTTGGTCAGCCAGGCGTCCCTGTCCGGATCCTGACCTTTCACATAACGGGTAATCTCACTCATGCGGGGTCCTAACGGTGGTTCTCCAAAGGAAAAAGCTCTACCTTGCGTCTGTGAACTTTCCAGTCTGCCGGGATACGCGCACAAACGCAAGCAAGAAATGGTTTTTCACCGCAAGCACCGTCTACAGAACCCCGTCAGCTTCAAGCAGGGATTTGATTTCAGCAACTATCTCTGAGGTTTTTCTCCCCTCGACACTCACCTCATAATCCGCTGCCTGTCGATACAGGGGCAAACGAGCCTGATACAGAGCCGTCGCCTTGTCCATGTCCTGGAGGAGCGGTCGTTTTTTGATCTTCCCTGCCGCTTTTGGATGCTGCTTCAGGGTACTGATGATGCCACTGAGGCTTGAATGCAGATAAACCACCTTGCCGATTCGGTTCAGATTCTCGACCATGAAAAATCCCCCGCCGGTGGAGACGATGGTTCCCTGCACATGCGTCTCCAGCCAAAGCCCGACCTGCTGCTCGACTGTGCGAAAAACCGGTTCTCCCTGCTGGGCAAAAATAGTCCGGATTTTTTGTTTCACAAACGACTCGATAAGATCATCGGTATCCACGGCAAAGCGACCGGTCTCCGCAGCCAACGCACGCGCCGTCCGGCCCTTACCCACGCCCATAAAGCCGATGAGTAGGATATTGCTTTTCACTGTTTCCCCATTTCGATTTTTTTTCAAGAGCGCAGACAGGATACTCGCCGTTCACGATGGTCGTGTGAAGACGGTACAAGGGGCGCGCCACACGCGCACTTTCTCTGAGCAAACCCCATATCCCAACTTTTGATGAGATCGTCAACAATTGTCGTTCTCGAAGCTTTTTACGAGAACAACGTTTGGAGCCTGGCAACACACTGATTTAACGTCACGCAATTCCAAATTTTCATTATTTTTTCACATGCCCATCAACAATTGATAACAACGAAAGAAATGAGTAGAATAAAATACTTAAAGATGAGCGTTCTAACCATTGATTCGATTGGTCAAGGCGCATGTATCCGCGGCGCTCGCCCATACGACAATCGTTTTATGGTGTAATCTTTGCATCAATAAACATCATGCATAAGAAAAATACCCAAAACTTATCCATAGATCCGGATAAACCTTGTCCACAACAGCAAAGATGCGCCTGTCCCTATTGGGCCGCAACAAGTAAGGCATGCCTCCTGGTCAAGGATGGTCTTTTCTTGCCCGTTCAGGCACATATCTCAGCCTATTGCAGTTCCCAGTACTACCCCTCCTGCCATCATTATCAACTCCTCTCCCCCCTGCAAGAGGAGCTGCCCTCAACGGAACAATCGTCCAGCAACCGCCGCCGCTCAATTCGTGTCCCCCGATATCAGATTTTCCGCTTTGCTGAAATCAATACCAGTGGGAAGTTACCGGAAAATCGACTGGAAGAAACCTGGACCATCGATATCAGCAAACACGGCGCCCGTTTTGCAACTTACCGCTATTTAAAGCCAAACACCCTTATCCGCTTTACCCTTGAAGGCGAGAATGAGTTAAACATCACGCAGGGACAAGGACGAATAGTCTGGACAGAACCTATTGAAAAAACGTCTCTTTTCCACGCAGGCATCTCCTTTTCCGAACCTCCCCAAGCCTAAAGCATTTGTCGAGATCGCCCTTTCTTTTTTTCCACAGATACCGAAGCATTCCCCCTGAGCATTGTTTCTATGGAGGGGGATACCGACTTCCCCTATAGACCTCTTGGTGGGCTCTCCGGCATGTTCATTACGGATATCCGGAATTGCGAACTCACCACAACATGTTGCAATGACGGAATTTTTTTTGAAAAATATCTTTTTTTTGACAACAAAATATTAATTCCATATTTTATTGCTCACCAATCCTGGAAAGTTGCAACTGCACAACCTGGCATCTCAGCAAGCAAGAAAACAACCCTAACCACCTAGAATATTAGTAAAAAAATTGAATTTTCCAGACCCAGTCGACTTTAAAAAACGCATTTCCTGAAAAATGGCACGACAAATGGATAGAAAGGGTATATGCATTTTTATTTTCTGTTCTGAAAATAAATTTCTGAAGACCTTAGGAGGGTAAGATGAAAAAACATTTGTTAAAAGCAGCACTGGTTGCCGCAGCTGTTATGGCAGTTCCCGCAGTTTCTTCCGCTACAACCTACACCTGGGCCACCACTGTTGAGTCTTGGACCGTAGGCACAAACGGCAATGTAGTCGCCTCGCGTTCCAATACTGACAACGCACTTGGCGTCGCTGATAACGATTTCCTGAGCCTTGGAGTCGGCGGCTCAGCCGTTTTCAGCTTTGGCGTGGATTTTTATGGTGAGTCCTCAATCATCGAGATCACTTATGGTGACGTCACCCAATACCTTGAAACCGCGGATGTCTCCGTTTCCACCGACGGCTTAACCTGGACTCCTGCCCAATCCATCGACAATCAGAGTGGGACAGTGCAGGTCACCCTTCCTGCGGGGATCTGGTCCTACTTGCAAATCGCTGACACCTCTAGTCTCAATGACACCTTCGATGGCTTTGACATCGATGCAGTAGGTGTTACTGCTGTTCCTGAGCCCGCCACCATGGCCCTTTTTGGTACGGGCATCTTGGGTCTGGCAGGGCTTGCTCGTCGCCGGAAATAAGTTCTGTGCACACACAATTCTGAACTTTTCAGAATGGAAGGCCCCGGTCATTTTTTGCCGGGGCCTTTTTTCTTCCAAATAGGATCTGTCGCCTTTTATCAAAGTATTTTCAGCTCTCCAAATAGAAAAATTCCATCTTTCCCTGCTTTCTCCTGATCCAATTGAGCCCCCTTTGAACTGCCCCCTTTGCCACAACAGTCGCCAGCACCTTGCGCTTTGCAGGAAAATCCATGACCGAGAGTCCAACAAGTATGGTCAGAAGTCCTTGCCCAGGTAAGACAAGCATGGCAATACCGGCGAGCAGAAGCAACAACCCCAAAAAATTGCGTACTACATGAAGTACAATCGCGACAACGAAATGACGGTGCCTCCGCTGATCAACCTCCTGCCAATGGGTGAGGAAATAATCCGCTGGCAAACGGCCGATCATCCAGGGCACAGCGATCAGGCTGCCGACAAAGGTGAGCAAGGAGAAAAGCCCAAGGAGTTCCAGCATATCTATATTCGGCATTCTTGTTGTGCAACAGTGGACAAATCAACCAGCATGTCTTCGAGCTTCCGCTTGGGCACATGATGCACGCCCTGCTCATCATGCCAGTAACGAATATCCCCGTTCTCTCCGACCTCTTCCAGGACCACGTCCTCCCTCGGATACCCCAGAGCCACCACAAGCAGAGGTTTGAACTGCTCCGGCAGCTTGAGCAACTCCTGCACCTTTGCCGGGGAAAAGGCTCCTATGCGGCAACCAAACACGCCTTGCTCGGCGGCGGCGAGAAGCATATTTTGGGTGGCGATGCCCAAATCAAAATGGGCCTCTGTTTCCGGTCCTTTCTGCAGGGCCGAATCCAACAGGCACACCACATAGGCTGAAGGACGTTCCCCCTCCTCCGGCCCCGGCCAATGCGGCAGGTACCCTGCCCAGGCCAGGAGTGGGAAGAGCTGCTCTCGCTGCTTTTTCTCGGTGATAATTCCATATTTCAACGACTGTGCATTGCGCGCCGATCCTCCCAAGCGCGCCATGTCGACCAGGTTGCGCAACAACCCCACTTCAAGGGGCCTCTCTTCCTCATACCTGCGAACAGTCCGCGTCCGTCGAATCAAATCTTGCATCATAGGTCCACCTCTCCTTGTAGAGATCAATCTGCGCCAGGTTCAGAGACAGTGAAAATGCGGAACGCCCGTCTCCCCATCGTCTTCTTTCCCTTGTTTGCCCCTACCTAACATGCTACATATTAAGGTAATACTTACTCTTATTTCTCATACTTATGCCGACCCTACTTGAAGCGCTCAATCCCATGCGGCTGACGGATATCCTCGATATCCTCATCGTCTCCTTCATCATCTACCGCATCATGCTGCTCATCCGCGGCACGCGGGCGGTCCAGATGCTGGTCGGCATTGCGCTCATTATTATCATCTATTACCTTTCCGGCAAGTTTGAACTCCAGACCCTGCACTGGTTATTGAAGACCTTTCTCGGCTCCATTCTGGTGGTGCTCGTCATTCTCTTTCAGACCGATATCCGCCGGGCCCTGACCCAAATGGGCAAGACCCCCTTTCACGCAGCCGACAAGGTCGGGGATCGGGAAGTGGAAGAGATTATCCGCGCCGCCACCTATATGGCCAGACGCCGCATTGGCGCGCTCATCGTCCTGGAGCGGGACAATGGCCTGCGCGACTACCTCGACAGCGGTCACCGACTCGACGCCCGGCTCAAAGCCGAGTTGCTGGTGGCCATCTTCCTCCCCTCCTCGCCCATGCACGATGGCGGTGTCATTATCAGCAAGGGAAAAATCCACTCTTCCGGCTGCCTGCTGCCGCTCTCGCGCAACCCGGCCATCGACAAGCGCTACGGCACCCGCCATCGGGCAGCGCTGGGCCTGAGCGAAGAGACCGATGCCATCGTTATTGTGGTTTCCGAAGAAACCCAGGAGATCTCCCTTGTCCGGGAGGGACAGATCACCGCCTTCCATGACGAGAAGATTCTGAGTGCAGCCTTGACCGAGCTGATCACCACGCCCAAACGTCAACCTCTGCTGTCCCGCTTTTTCAGCAGAAATAAACGCCGCGAACGCCATGCCTGATAGTGCCGCCCTCTCCCGAAATTGGCTGCTCAAACTGCTCTCGCTGATCATTGGCGCAAGCCTGTGGTATTTCGTGGTGGGCGAGGATCGGGTCGACCTGATCGTTTCCATGCCGCTTGAAATTCGCAACCTCCCGACCAATCTGGTGATTGCCAATCAGTACAAACGAGACATCGAGGTGGCCATCAGCGGGCCCAAGCGCCTTATCCAGGAGATGCGCCAACAGAACACCTCGCTCCCCATTGATCTGGGCAAGGCCGAGCCCGGCGCCATGGTCATCCAGAACAAGGCGGAATCCATCCTGCTGCCGCAAGGCATCAGCGTACAGCGCGTGCAGCCGGCGACCATTACCCTGCTCATCGACCGGCTCATTCAAAAAGATTTTACGATCAAGCCGGTGACCACCGGTAAGGTCGCCGAGGGGTTCACCCTTGAAAGCCTCACTCTCAAACCACCCAAGATCACGGTGACCGGCCCCGAGACCACTTTGGCCAAAGAGCAGGAGCTCAAGACCTCCCTCATTTCCATTGAGGGTATGAATCGCTCAAGCACATTGCAGGTGCATCTCGAGCTCAATGATTCCCTGGTCAAACTGATCGGCGAGACAGTCATAGAGGTCAATGTCGCCCTCAAGGAAAACATGGTCCGTAGAAAGATCACACGGGTAAGCATTAAGAAACCGCAAAACGAGGCAATACAATTTGCCCCCAGCAAGGTGACCATCGAGGCCGACATCCCGGAACTGGTGGCCAAGGACACCCCGGAGCTCTCGTTGCTCTTCCGTGCCACGCTTGCCCTGCCGAAAGACAAAACGGCCACCGAGGCGGCGGTTGAAGTCAATCCGATCACACTTCCCGGACACGCCCCGATTATCATTCAGAGCGTCAATCCGCAAAAGGTCCATCTCAGCAAATAAACCAGACTGTTCACTTCATTGATTCAATCCCAGGTACAACCATGAAAAAACTTTTTGGAACCGACGGCGTCCGCGGTGTTGCCAATATCTATCCCATGACCACCGAGATCGCGATGCAGATCGGCCGGGCGATCGCCTTTATCGTCAAGAACCAGGTCAAGGGCAACACCATTGTCATTGGCAAGGATACCCGCCTTTCTGGGTACATGCTGGAAAATGCCCTGGCCGCAGGCATCTGCTCCATGGGGGTCAATGTCCAGCTGGTCGGGCCGCTGCCCACCCCTGGCATCGCCTTTATCACCACTTCGATGCGCGCCGACGCCGGGGTGGTGATCTCCGCCTCGCACAACCCCTTTCAGGACAATGGCATCAAGATCTTTTCCGCCGACGGGTTTAAGCTTCCCGATGAACAGGAGGCGGATATTGAAGACCTGATCTTCTCGCAGAAGATGGCCGCGCTGCGCCCGGTGGCCGACGAGATCGGCAAGGCCTCGCGGATCGAAGACGCATCGGGCCGTTACATCGTCTACCTCAAGAACACCTTCCCCAAAAATTACGTGCTCGACGATTTCCATATAGTGCTCGACTGCGCCCATGGCGCCACCTACAAGGTCGCGCCCTACGTCTTCTCCGAGCTGGGCGCCAAGGTCACCCTGATCGGCGCCGATCCTGACGGCAAGAACATCAACCACGATTGCGGCGCCCTCCATCCGGAAATCATGGCCGAGAAGGTCAAGCAGCTGGGCGCCAATATCGGCCTGGCCCTGGATGGCGACGGCGACCGGCTGATCGTCTGCGACGAGCACGGCAACATCGTCGACGGCGACCACATCATGGCCATCTGCGCCAGTGAGCTGATGCACCGCCGCAAACTCAAGAAAAAGACCCTGGTCGCCACGGTCATGTCCAACATGGGGCTAGAGCAGGCCATGCAGGCCATGGGGGGGGAGATGATCCGTACCCAGGTGGGTGATCGCTACGTGGTCGAGGCCATGCGCGCCAAGGGCTACAACTTCGGCGGGGAGCAATCCGGGCATCTGGTGTTTTTGGATCACAACACCACGGGCGACGGCATCCTCGCCGGCCTGCAGCTGCTGGCGATCATGATCAAAAAGAACAAGCCGCTTTCCGAACTGGCCACCATCATGACCACCTTTCCCCAGGTGCTGAAAAATGTGCGTATGGCCACCAAGATTGCCCCGGAGCATATCACCGGGTTCAACGAAGCCCTGGGCAAGGCGGAGTCCGCCCTGGGGAGTCGTGGCCGCGTTCTGGTACGCCCATCAGGCACCGAACCGGTGATCCGGGTCATGACCGAGGGCGAGGACGAGCAGGAAATCACCACCATCGCCAATGAGCTCTGCGAGGTGATCCGCAAGGCCGATCGCGGCTGACACTGTTTACTTCCCTGTATACACAAAGGCCGCTTCCCTGGAGAGGGAGCGGCCTTTGTTCTTTCCGGAAAACAGGTGCTTCTTATTTCTTGGCAGCGGCCATGGCCTTTTTAAACCCCTCGACCGAGCCGGCGATCACCTTCTCATCGACACAGAAGGCAAGACGGATGTAGCCGGGCAGGCCGAAGCCGCGTCCGGGAACGGCGAGGATTTTCTGCTCGGCCAGGAGCTTGCAGAACTCGACATCGTCGATCGGTGTCTGAGGGAAGAGATAGAAGGCTCCTTTGGGACGAACATAGCTCATGCCGGCCTCGTCAAGCACCTTGCAGAACACCTCCAGACGGCGGGCATAGATGGTATTATCGGCAGAGACATCCTGCAGCTGTGCCACTGCCCGCTGCATCAGAGCCGGGGCATTGACAAAGCCGAGAATGCGGTTGGCCAGGGTCAGGGCGCCAATCACCTGCCCCTTGTCCGCCATATCGGGATGAACCGCCAGATAGCCGATGCGCTCACCCGGCAGCGACAACTCCTTGGAGTAGGACGAGGCCAATATGGCGTTGGTGGTGGTGTTCATCAGCGGCGGAACCTCGGTGCCGTCGAAAACGATGTTGCGATACGGCTCGTCGCTGACCAGATAGATGGTGGTGCCGAATTTGGCACCGGCCTGGTCCAACAGCTGCCCAAGCTGCTTGAGCGACTGGCTTGAGTAAATCTGACCGGTGGGATTGTTGGGGCTGTTGATCAGCACCACCTTGGTCTTCTCGGAAAGCGCCGCCTCGATGGCTGCGAGGTCGAGATTGAAATCTTTGTCCGTGGGTACGATCTTGGGCACACCGCCATGGTTATCGATGTAGAAGTTATATTCGACAAAAAACGGTGCGAGAATGATGACTTCATCACCGGGGTCAAGCAGGGCCTTGAAAATGACGTTCAGACCGCCGGCCGCACCGCAGGTCATGAGGATATCGTTGATGTCAAACTTCACCCCCTGTTCGCCACCCAGCCGCTTGGCCAGGGCCTCGCGCACCATGGGATACCCGGCATTGGGCATATAGCCGTGGATCCCCGGCTGCTCATCCTGGGCCAGCTGACGAAGCACGGTGTAGAACTTGGCCGGCGGCGGCACATCGGGGTTGCCGATACTGAAATCAAAGACCTTGTCCGCACCGAACTCGGCCTTCATTTTCGCCCCCTCCTCAAACATCTTGCGAATCCAGGAGGATTTCTCTGCAAATGCTTGCATCTTCTTGGCCACACCGCTCATAGCATGCCTCTCTTGGTATAGGTTGTTAGACTGCAGTCTGTAACTGTTGTATTACCGGTTCGCGAATTTCTTTTCAAAATAACCGTAGGCGACGTTGATCTCTTTCATCTTCTCTTCCGCAACCTTCTTGAATTCCTCGCCCAAATGGCCGACCTTGTCCGGATGGTACTGCATCGACAGCTTGCGGTAGGCCTTCTTGATTTCGGCAAAATCCGCCCCCTTCTCCAAACCGAGCACCGCGTAGTACTGCTCTTCCTGGCTGGCCGCACTTGTAGCCTGCTGCCGCTGACGGTACATGTACTTGGCCTCGATGGTCCGCTGGTCATAAATCGAGATCTGCAGCAGCTGGGCGATTTCACGCGCCATGCGCAGCTCGTTGTCCGGCGGCGGCTGCTTGGTGTAGATGATCTGATAGATCAGTTCAAGCAGGATCAGCCGTGGTTCGTAGGCAAAGCTGGTGCGGAACTCGTCGAGCAGTTGACGCAGGTCGGTGGTATTGTCCCGGGCCTCCTTGATCAGCTGCTTGACCCAATACATCTGATCCTGGTTATAACGGAGGTTGTACTGGAAAAAGTTGAGAATCGCGCTCAGTTCGGCACGGGTAAAGTGACTGTCGGCCTGGGCTATTTTGACCAGAATATTGACCAGCAGGTAGACAAAGCGATTATGACTTTCGCTCTGGGAAGCCTCGTAGGTCGAAACCTTGCGTTTGACGTAATAGGAGAAGGCCCAAAAGGCGCCGATCAGGACCAGGATCCCCGCCAGACCGGAGTAAATGAGAAAACCGAAAAGATTGAGCAGCCCCTGGGCACCGCCGGTGATCAGGGCAAACAGGGCAATAAGCAGCAGGCAGCCGCCGCATCCGGGTTGGTTGTGTTGTCGATATGAATCCAAGAGAGTTATCCTTTAACCAGTTGTAATAAAAAGGATTATAGCAATAATTGAAAATTTTCCCGTGAGCATGCACAACCTCGCAGGTGAACCCGCCATCCTTCTCTTTTTCGTCTGATAGCCGTAATTCCGGTGGGTTAAGTACCGTATTTTAGATAAAAAAGGAACCCCTTTATTTCCTGGCAAGCCTTCCCAACCAAGGGGAGAGGGAAATCAGGGACGATGTTCCTCTTCTTTATTGAAATTCCAAGGGGAGAGGAGTGGAGTATCGGCATGAAAAAATTGCTCTTCTCGTAAACAGCCCCGAGAATGACGTTTCGAACTTTGTAATATGCTGAATCTACATGCATATCATTTTGGCATTCGTTTTTTACCAGGCCATCAAAACTGAACACGTAATGATCATGGGCAATAGCTGAACCAAGGGAGATACGTCTTTCCTTTGACATCAGCCTTCTGCAAGAGATACCAACCAACGACTGTAAGTCGGTGGGATTATAATGGCGAAGTGAAAATCCAGCAATACCGGAAGGCTGCACAGCCGGTGGAAGGCTCAATATCGAAACAGTCATTGGGCTTGGATTCAAAAGGATGCGCGAGGTCTTCTTCGATCATTTCTTTTGTCATCTCGCCAGCCGTTACGCCCCTCCACGGCCCCAAAAGGGCCGTCCCCAATATCGCTTCTTTACATGGGAAAATTCTTCAAAGAGCATACGAGAGGTGCGGCCTTTTACCCATCGCATGCTTGTCGATAGCGAGTGCTGGGTGGTGCAGAAACGAGAATGTGGACATGGTCCCCGCTCACTACACCACGCAAAATTTCGATTTCGTTCCGTTCACGAAAGAATCGGATCAGCGATCCGGCTCGGCGAAAAGCGCGTCGACGAATTCCCGCGCATCAAAATCACGCAGATCATCGATCTGTTCGCCAATACCGATAAAGCGCACCGGAATACCGATCTCGCGGCAAACATTGGCCACGATCCCCCCTTTGGCAGTGCCGTCAAGTTTGGTCAGCGCCAACCCGCTCACACCGACCGCCTCGTGAAACATTTTTGCCTGGGAAATGCCGTTCTGGCCGGTGGTGGCATCGAGCACCAGCATGACCTCGTGCGGTGCGCCGGGCATCTTCTTGCCAATGACCCGCTTGATCTTCTTCAACTCCTCCATCAGATTGACGCTGGTATGGAGACGGCCTGCGGTATCGATGAGAATGACATCGTAATCGTGGGCCGCACCATATTCCAGGCCGTCAAAGACCACCGAAGACGGGTCGGCCCCGGGTTTCTGGGCAATCACTTCAACCCCCACCCGCTCACCCCAGATACGGAGCTGATTGATGGCAGCGGCGCGGAAGGTATCGCCGGCAACCAACAGGACCGACTGGCCGGAACGGACAAACTTGGCCGCAACCTTGCCGATGGTAGTGGTCTTGCCAACGCCGTTGACCCCGACCACCATGATAACAAACGGCCCTTCGTCAGGCATGACCAGCTCGGCGGGTTGATCGGAGGCCTCGATATAGGCCAGGATCTCGTCACGGATGATGGTTTTCAGTGCCTGGGGATCGCTGAGCTGATCACGCTTGACCTTTTTACGGGCCTCGTCCATCAGCTCCAAAGTGGTGCTCACGCCCAGATCGGCGGTGATGAGAATCTCTTCAAGCTGCTCAAAGAGGTCTTGATCGATCTCCTTTTTGCCGAGAAAGAGCCGGTCAAGGCGGTAGATGAAGGCGTCGCGGGTCTTCCCCAACCGATCGCGCAGACGGGAAAAGAGCGATTTGCTCGCTGGTTTTTCCTGGGTTTTCTCGGCAAGGGGTGCAGCGGGAACGATACTTCTCTCTTCCCGTTTTGCGATTTCTCCTTCATCCACAACAGTGGCTTCTTCTTCGTCGACCTCCTCCAGTGCTGCAGGCACCTCTTCCACCGATGGCAAGGGGGACTCCGGCGGAGGCTCTGTGCGCTCGTTTAGTCCCACTTCTGCTTCTTCGTGAGCCGTTGCGGCCACGGATTCGGCTTCTAAAGAAGACCTCGCAGACGCACCGACCTCTTCTTCCCCCTCCTCGGGTTCAACCTCTATTGCCGGCGGTGCAACATCCTCCACAGCAGCAAGCGGCTGATCGACAACCTCTTCGGTCGCAAGCGTCCGTTCCGTATCCGCAGCCGCTTCCTTCGGAAGCTCTATTGACACAGCGGGCTCAACAGCCGCCTGCGGCAACTCCTCACGAACTTCTGGCTCTGGCTCTGGCTCTGGCTCTGGCTCTGGCTCTGGCTCTGGCTCTGGCTCTGGCTCTGGCTCTGGAAAGAATGCACTCAACTCTTCTGCAATGTCAAAGGCAATATCCTGTTTCGGCGAAATGGAGAAGACCGATTCCTCCTCAACCGACGCAGCCTCTGGTCCTGCGGAATCCTCCTCTTTCCCGGTTTCGGCAAAAGAGGGGAACTCCTTTTCGTCCGCAGGCTCCGCGCCATCAAGTACAGGGGCAGCATGTTTCTCGACCTGGGCAGATTCAGCAACCGGCTGTGCCAGTTCCTGTTCAAGCTCCGTCACCCGAGGTCCTGCATGGAGCTCGTGTTCGAGAACCTCCTCTTCAACCTCTTTCTTACCGAATTTTTTCTTAAACCAGCCCAGCATCAGCCTTGGGCCTCAGATTTTTCCATGGCGATCTCCAAAACTTCGCTAATGGTCTGGGGATAATGGAAAATAACTCCTTCACGGATATCTTCCGGTATTTCCAACACATCCTTTTCATTAAGCACCGGCAGAATCAACTCCCGGATACCGGCCCGCAATGCGGCCAACACCTTTTCGCCGATACCACCCACGGGCAGGACATCGCCGCGCAGGGTGATCTCGCCGGTCATAGCCACATCCGGGCGCACCGGACGACCGAGAATCACCGACACCAGCGAAGAGACCATGGCCACACCGGCCGAGGGCCCGTCCTTGGGAATGGCGCCCTCGGGCACATGCACGTGCAGGTCGATCGAGGCAAAGACATCCTCATCGATGTCCAGGTCCTTGGCATGGGATTTTATATAGGTGAGCGCCGCCGTGGCCGACTCCTTCATCACCTCGCCGAGCTTGCCGGTGAGGGTGAGCCCGCCCCGGCCTTTCATCTTCGAGGTTTCGATGAAAAGGATCTGGCCGCCGACCGGGGTCCATGCAAGGCCGGTGGCCAACCCGGGCCCCCAACTGCGGGCCTTCATCTCCGGGAAGAACCGTTGCGGGCCGAGAAAATCGTAGAGCTTTTCCGGGGTGACGACCGTCTTCTCGGTGCGCCCTCGGGCAACCTCAGCCGCTGTCCCGCGGCAGATGGCGGCGATCTCGCGCTCGAGATTGCGCACGCCGGCCTCACGGGTATAGGAGCTGATCAGCGCCTCGATGCTTTCCTTGGGCATTTCCAAATCATCGTCGCGAAGGGCATGGGCCTCGATCTGTTTGGGCAACAGATAACGTTCGGCAATGGCCACCTTCTCCTGCAGGGTGTAGCCGGAGAGTTCCACCACCTCCATACGATCGCGTAGCGGGCCGGGAATGGTATCCAGGACGTTGGCCGTTGCGATGAACATCACCTTGGAGAGGTCAAACTCAATATCGAGATAATGATCGGTAAAGGTCGAATTCTGCTCCGGATCCAGAACTTCCAGCAGGGCCGAGGAGGGATCGCCGCGAAAATCGCTGCCGACCTTGTCGATCTCGTCGAGGAGGAAAACCGGGTTGTTGGCCCCCGCCCGCTTCAGGCTCTCGATGATCCGGCCCGGCAGGGCACCGATGTAGGTACGCCGATGGCCGCGGATTTCGGCCTCGTCGCGCACACCGCCAAGGGCGATGCGAACGAACTTGCGGTTCATGGTCCGGGCAATGGATTGGCCAAGCGAGGTCTTGCCCACACCGGGAGGACCGACAAAACACAAAATCGGGCCGTGGATATCTTCCTTGAGTTTGCGCACCGCGAGGAATTCGAGAATCCGCTTCTTGATTTTTTTCAGGCCGTAATGATCCTGATCAAGGTCCTCCGCCGCCTTGTTCAAATCCAGGGTGTCGGTGGTTGAATCCATCCAGGGCAGATCGAGGATCCAGTCGATATAGTTGCGCGAGACCGAATACTCGGGCGACGAGGGCTGAATCCGCTCCAGCCGCCCCAACTCCTTGTCGACCACGGCCTTGGCCTGGGGAGAGAGTGCCTTTTCCGCGATCTTGTCCTTGAGCTCCTTGACCTCGACCTTGTCCTCGTCCCCCTCACCAAGTTCCTTGCGAATGGCCTGCAGCTGCTGACGAAGGAAGAATTCGCGCTGGCGTTCATCCATGTCTTTTTTCATCGAGGCCTGGAGCTGGTTGCTCATCTCCACCGTTTCCAGCCGTTTGGCCAATTCCTGGGCCACCCGGTGCAGCAGGTCGTGCAACGGGGTGATCTCAAGCACCTCCTGCTCCATTTCCAATTTCAGGTTCAGCTGGGAGGTCACCAGGTAGGCGACGTAGAAGGGGTTGGTCAGCGAGTTGATGGTGGCCACCAACTCCTGAGGCAGCTCGGTGGAGCTGACCAGTTTCTGGAACTGGGCACGAATGTTGAACAGAAGCGCCTCGATCTTCTTGTCCTCGACAATCTCCATCGGGACCTCGATTACCTTGGCACGAAGATAATTTTCAGAGTCGACGAATTCGCTCACCGCAAACTTCTTGGTGCCGCTGACCAGGATCTGATACTGGCCCTCAGGCCCCTTGTTGAGCTTATGCAGGTAGCCGACCACGCCGATCTGGTAGAGATCTTCCGGTCCGAGGATATCGTCATCCGAAACCTGGGCACGTCGGCTGGATACCATCCCCATCATCCGATCGCCCAAGAGGACATCATCGATCAGCTTTTTGGAGGTTTCGCTGGAAACCTGCAACGGAAAGCCCATCCCCGGATAGAACACAAATCCGTGCAGGGGCATGATGGGCAGGGTTTCCGGAAGTTCCAGCTGCGAGGGATCCTGTTTCTTGTGCGGGGCTTGTTGTTCATTTTCCATTTTATTCTCCAGGTGTTATCCTGATAGTCACCTTGCCCTTACGTACGCGTTTGGGCAGAGTCACCATGAGCATACCGTTGACATAGGTCGATTCCACCCCCTCCATTTCCACCGCCGACGGCAGGGTCAGGGTTCGCTGGAAGCTGCCGAGCTCGATTTCCAGCTGATGAATACAGGCGATCGACTTATGGTCCGGGAGCTGCCGAACGCCAGCGATACTCACCCGCTGTCCGTCCACGGTCACCTTCAAGCTCTCGGCGGCCACGCCGGCGAGTTCGGCATAGACGAAGATCGCGCTTTCCGCCTCATAAATATCCACTGCCGGCTGCCAGGCCCCACCGTCGGATGACATCATTCGCGGCAAAGACATGGTCCGCAGAATGCGCCCTGTATGCTGCTGCATCTGCTCCAGCTCTTCCAACAGTTTTTTACTGAACGGGTCCATCAGGTCCTCCCCCAACGCATAGGCTTCCGGCTCGATACCGGCCTATTCACTCAATTTTGTTATCCTCGGGACAATGTGCAAGAGCACCCGAATTCTTTTGCACCACATGCCGCTTGCCTCGAACAGGTTTCCCCTGCCGAGACCGCGGCCAAGCCGCTTGGCGCGGCGGTGAAGAGTCGATTCGCCTCTTTCAGAGTTCAGGTATAAGTAAGCACTATACCTTTTGCGGCAATCATAAATCAACAAAAACACAGGCAAACGGGGCTTCAGCCGCTCAGGGCAGGCCGATGATTTTTTATTTGCTTTTCAACACTCCGACATTAGAGTATAGCCCCAAATTATACTGAACTCGTGCACCCGTGGCATCTCCGGCCCTCTTTTTGCCCAGGATATGCGCGGGCTCATATTTTTCGAGTGCCGGGGAAACCTATCTTGTGAGGTTACGAGGTATTTCCAGCTCACCCCCGCCCCGAAGGCAAACACCCATGGATTTTTTCCTTTTTCTTTTCTCTACCGACTGTTGGAGGCAACAATTATGAGTAGTTCTTGTGGAAGTTCCTGCGGGAGCGATCAAAGCGGCACTTGCGGTTCGGGCGATGCCCGTTTGGCTCAGCAGGATATCGCCATCACCCGGTCCCTGGGACGCATCAAAAACAAGATCCTTGTCATGAGCGGCAAGGGCGGCGTCGGCAAGTCCACCGTGGCCGTCAACCTGGCGCTGTGCCTGGCCAAGAAGGGACACAAGGTCGGCCTGATGGATGTCGACCTGCACGGACCGGACGTCTGCCGCATGCTGAATCTCACCGGTTCCCTCATGGCCCCGGAAAATCCCGACGACCTGATTCCGCCGCTGGCCTACAGCGACAACCTCAAGGTTGTTTCCCTGGAATACATGATGAAAAACCGCGACGATGCCATCATCTGGCGCGGTCCGCTCAAAATCCAGGCCATTCGTCAGTTCGTGGCCGACATGGACTGGGGCGAGCTCGACTACCTGATCGTGGACGCCCCTCCCGGCACCGGTGACGAGCCGCTGTCCATTGCCCAGACCATCCCCGGGGTGCAGGCCGTTGTCGTCACCACCCCCCAGGCGGTTGCCCTGGCCGACGTGCGCAAGTCGATCAACTTCTGCAAGGCGGTCGAGATGCCGATCGTCGGCGTGGTCGAGAATATGTCCGGGTTCATCTGCCCCCACTGCGGCGAGACCGTGGATATCTTCAGCAAGGGCGGCGGCGAGCAGACCGCCCGCGACTTCGAGCTGCCCTTCCTCGGCCGCGTGCCCATGGATCCCCGCGTGGTCATGGCCGGCGATACCGGAACCCCGTATCTGTCCAGCAACGAGGACAGCCCCGCGATCAAGGCCTTTGACACCGTGGTCTCCGCGGTCGAACAGCGTCTGCCCCCCGGACCGGTCACCGTGAACCCCTTTGCCGGCGGCTGCGGCTGCAGCGGCTGCGGTTCCAAGTAAGTTGTCCCATCTTCCTCTGCAGCCGGAGCTTGGCTGCAGAGGATACCTTGCGGCACGCCACCTTCCCCGCCAACCCCAGAGGCAAAAGGATCATGACCATGCTTGTCAAACAACTCACCGTCGGCATGATGGGAGTCTGCTGTTACATCGTTTCGTGCGAACAAACCAAACAAGCCGCCGTCATCGACCCCGGCGGTGACGAAGACCGCATCCTGGACTACTGCACGACCAAGGGACTTGAGGTCGTCTACATCATCAACACCCACGGCCATCCGGATCACGACTGCGGCAACGGCCGCATCAAGGAGGCCACCGGCGCCAAGATCGTACTCCACGCCGACGATGTGACGTATTTTTCCGATCCGCGGATCAAGGAGTATTTCTCCGGACTCGGCCTGCCGCCTTCCCCACCTGCAGACGTAATCGTCAAGGACGGCGACACCATCAAGATCGGCAATGAAGAGCTGCTGGTCATTCACACTCCCGGCCATACCCCGGGCGGAATCTGCCTCTACAGTGCCCCCCACTGCTTCACCGGCGACACCCTCTTTGTCGGCGCGGTCGGTCGGACCGATTTCCCCGGCGGCTCCATGCGCCAGATGATCGATGCGATCAAAACCCGAATCCTGACCCTCCCGCCGGAGACCATCGTCTGGCCTGGTCACGGTTACGGCGGTTCGCAGTCGACCATTGCCCGCGAGGCCCAGGGCAACCCTTATCTTGACATGTAACGTTGCCATTCTCGTAAAAAGTCTCAAGAATGATGTTTCGAGCTTCGCGAGATACTGATTTTTTTTGGTGTGTGACTTTCAGGTTTTCCACTTTTTTCGAGGTCATCAATTTTGGCCAAAGGGCAGAAATCGATCCAGCAGATTGCCTCCATGCGTGAAATAATTCTCGGCACCGCCGGTCATGTCGACCACGGAAAAACAAGTCTCATCCGCGCGCTCACCGGTATTGAAACCGATAGGCTCAAAGAAGAAAAGGAACGCGGCATCACCATCGAACTGGGCTTTGCCTATCTGGATTTGCCCTGCGGGCACCGATTGGGCATTGTCGATGTTCCAGGCCATGAGAAGTTTATCCGCAACATGGTGGCCGGTGCCGCAGGCATGGATCTGGTGGCCTTTGTCATTGCCGCGGACGAGGGCATCATGCCGCAGACCGTGGAGCACTTTGAAATCTGCAAACTGCTCGGCGTCCGCGACGGTCTGATTATCCTCACCAAGAAGGACACAGTTGAAAATGACTGGCTGGATATGGTCATCGAGGAGGTCCGCGACTTCTTTGCCGACAGTTTCCTCGAAAATTCGCCGATTGTAGCGGTGAACTCCATCACCGGCGAGGGGATCGAAGAGATCAAACGATTGCTCGATGCCCATGTGGCCGCAATCAATTTTCACGAAGAGTTCGGTCCCTTTCGCATGGCGGTTGACCGCGTCTTCACCATGAAGGGATTCGGTACGGTGATCACCGGCACCTCGCTCTCCGGCCGCATCGAAACCGGTTCTGAGATGATGTTCTATCCCGGCGGGCTCACTGCCAAGATTCGGGGCATCCAGGTCCATGGCCAGGAGGTGACCGTGGTCGAGGCCGGCCATCGGACCGCGATCAACCTGCAGGGGATCGAAAAGGAAGAGATCAACCGCGGCGACATGGCCGCCACCCCTGGCAGCATGATCGCCACCACCCTGCTCGATGCCAACTTTCACTACCTGGCCGCAAACGCCAAGGAACTCAAAAATCGTAGCCAGGTACGGGTCCATGTCGGCACCCGGGAAATCGTCGGCCGTCTGGTCCTTCTGGAATGCGAGACCTTGAAGCCGGGCGAATCCACCCATGTTCAGCTCAGCCTGCAGGAACCGGTGGCTATCTGGCCGGGGGACCATTACGTGATCCGCAGTTACTCCCCCATTACCACCATCGGCGGTGGTACCCTATTGAATGCCGCGCCGAAAAAACGCAAGCGGACCCTGGAACGCGACCGGGAGATCAACAGACGGTATTTTGAAATCCTGGAGGCTGCCGACACTGAACAACGGCTGATGATGCTGGCCGAGGAAAGCGGCTATAACGGCATTACCGCCGACGAGTTGGCCGCCCGCAGCGGTATCTTCAGCAAGCGGCTGAAAAAGAACCTGCAACGGCCCATTTCCGCTGGCGAGCTCTTGATGGTCGACTCGGAAAGTCAGCGCCTGCTGGCCGCTCCGGTGGCAGAGGGACTCAGCCAACAGATTCTTACCATCATGGAAGCCTTTCACCGCGACAATCCGCTCAAAAGCGGTATCGCCAAGGAGGAGATCCGTTCCCAGCTCAAACCGATGGTGGACCTGCGGGTACTGCAGACCCTGCTCTCCAATCTCGGCAAAAAGGGGGAGATCGAACAAACCGGCGCCGAAGTCAAGCTCAGCGGGCACGAGGTCAAACTCCAGGTCGATGAACAGGAGATGGAGCAAAAGATTGCCGGACTCTATCGGGAAGCCGGGCTCGCTCCACCCATTCTCAAGGATGTGCTGGCTACCTTTGCCGAGTTCCCGGAAAAACAGATTCGCCAGGTCATTGATCTGTTGATCAAGAAGGGCGAGCTGATCAAGGTCAGCGAGGTCCTCTTTTTCCATGGTCCTGCCATTGCTCAACTGCAAGAGGATGTGGTGGCCTGCATCCGCAACGAAGGCGAGATCGATGCCCAGCGCTTTAAAGATCTCACCGGTCTGACCCGAAAATTCTCCATTCCCCTGCTCGAGTACTTCGACAAGATCAAACTCACCATCCGTATCGACAACAAACGGGTTCTGCGCAAGAACTGATCGCACCGGCTACCGATTGAACCTGCCTGCTTGCAGATAGGCCAGCACCTGCTCCTTGACCACCGTTTTACGCATGATCATGGAGTGACCACAGGGCAGGACAAGAAAATCCTCCATGCCCTCGACTTGGGCCCGTTGCACCGAGACCTTGCCGTCGCTGGGGCCGGGGAAAAAAATTTTCAGGCCGATGGCCGGACGATTACCGGTGATCACCCCCAGGGGAAAATCAACCGGGCCAAGACGCCGGGGCAGGCTCTCCTCGCCTGTTCCCAGCTGGGATCCGGCCGGGCCGAACATCAGGCGAAACCAGGCAAACCTCGCCAGCACATCCACCAGCTCGCTGCCCTGATTGGGCGGACTGAGCATCACCACCCTGGCCAGTTGCTGCGGCCGTCGTCTTTGCCAGTAGCTGCGCAGCAAAATGCCTCCCATGGAATGGGTCACCACATGAACTCTCTGGGCGCCCCTATCGCGCAGGTGGGCAAAACCGTGCTCCAGGGCCTCGAGCGCCAAGGCTTCGATGGGTGCACGCAGGGACGGGTAGCCCTGGTTGTGGACGAGATACCCCTTGTCGTAGAGAAACCTGGCCATGGGCTCCATCGAACGACGGGTGCGGGCCAGGCCGTGGAGCAGGAGCACGCCTTCATTGGCCACTGCAGGAACGGATCGTGTTTTCATAGAAAAAGGCGGCCGAAGCCGCCCAATAAACGCAAATAACGGAGGCTGTGAGCCATTGCCGGATGCCCCCGGGCAATATGGCCCCTTGGCCCCCCTGTTTTATTTAACGAAGCGGATACCGGCTATCTTCAACGCCCCCCGATGGTACCCGGTGGGAAACAACCGCTCCAGGGTTGCCAGATCCAGATTGCAGCTCTCACAGGTTTCATAAATATTGGGGATACGGTGCTCGACCAGATAGGCATCACGCAGATAGTAGATGACCTTCCAGTGCTCCTCGGTGAGCTTACCGTTTTCAATGGACATATCCGCTGCCCGATGTACGGCGTAGTTCTCGTCCCAGGATTCGGGGTCAACAAGAAACCCGCGTACGTCGGTGGCATAATTTTTATCAGCAGACAGGGCCCGCAGATCCGCCACACTCTCCCGAAGATGCTTGCCATAGGGCATGTGGCTCACCCGGTAATGCACCCCCGCCACCCGGCAGAGTCCGCGGTGATAGCCGGTGGGAAAGAGTTTCTGCATTTCCTCCGGTCTGAGACTGGTCGCCTTGCAGGCGGCATAGATGGTCGGACAGACCCCCTGCTGCTCATAGGCGTCGCGCACATACTGGATGACGTCCCAGTGTTCGTTGGAAAGCACGGGAATTTCGCACTCCCGGGCCATGCCTTCGGCAAAATCACGGGTCCAGGTTGCGGAATCAATGAGGCAGCCCTGTTCGTCTAAGGTATAGTCGCTCTCTTTATATTGAAATACGGTCATAAGTTGTGCTCCCTTCTCATGTCCCGCCGCCCTGTGGCGGTCATCTCAATCCATGGCGGCGGTTGTGTGTGGTTATTCGGACTGATGGCGTGACCAGCCGTCTATTTCACAAACCGTAACCCTGCGATTTTTACGGCACCACGGTGGTAACCGTCCGGAAACAAGGCCTCCATCTGCTCCAGATCCAGATGACAACGATCGCAGGTTTCATAGATGGTGGGAATGCGCGTTGTTTCCCAAAAGTATGCCCGTAAAAAATGGATGACCCGCCAGTGATCGTCGGAAAGCTGCCCCTGGGGAATGCGCATGTCAAGCGCCCGATGCAGGGCGTAGTGCTCGTCCCAGGCTACCGGATCCACCAGAAATCCACGTGCATCCACCTGATAGTGCTTATCGCCGGAAATGGCCTCGAGGTCTTCCTGCATCTCACGCAGGTGGCCGTTGTTCGGCAAGCGATAGGTTCGGTAATGCACGCCGGCCATACGGCAAAGGCCGCGGTGAAAACCTTGGGGAAAGAGTTGCTTCATTTCCCGTGGCCGCAGTCCCGTTCCCTTGCAGACAGCAAAGATGGTGGGACAGCGTCCGGACTCGGCAAAGAGTTCTCGCAGATAGGTGATCGCATCCCAATGTTCGCTGGTCAGTCCATTAATCCCGCTCTCTTTCGCTACCCCCTCGGCAAAATTGGTATCCCAAAACTTCTCATTGAGTAAAAATCCCTGTTCGTCGACCTGATACGTACTCTTTCTGTACGAAAAGTGGTGCATACAACCCTCCTTGATGAGGCTCAAGAATGATCATTGCTTTCCCTTTGCTCGTCGACAGCTCCCCCCGGCCCAAGACGCACCGGAAAAACGTGAAACGGACCGACCTTTGCGGTCCTTAAGACAAACGGTACCACGCCCATTAACCCCCTGCAAGAACTCTCTTATTCATTCATCAATGAATTTTCATTCATGCTTATTCAGGAAGTGGCCTCTGTCATCTAGGCGGGTTGTATCCCCGGACAGAGCGCCAGCGCCTGGGCCGCCAGATGCATGTGTTCCTTTTCCGCCTCGGCAATGGAATTGAACATCGCCTCCAGGGGTGTCCCCTGAAAACGGTGGGCAATGTTACGCGAAAGATCGTAGGCAGAATATTCCACGGTCAGTGCCATCTCCAGGGTGGATCGGCAGGGTTCAAGCGGTTGCTCTTCAAGGCTGGCCAGCAGGGCCGCACAGGTATAGCCGCCCTCGACGATATCCCCCGGAAGTTGTGCATACACCTCCTCAAAAGACCGCGGATCGTTTTCCCCGGCAGCCCACTGGGCATGGATAAGCCGTGCATGGGCCTCCTCGGCACCGGCCAAGGCCGAAAGACTCTCCGCCCAATCGACCTCCTGATAGCGCTGGCGTAGAGCGGTATAGAAACGGTCTGCACCCTTTTCCAGATCCATGGCCCGATAGAGCACATCCTGATCCGTCCCTTCGAGATCATAGACTTTCAGGTTGGGGGTCGCCGGCAGGAGATGGCCATTCCAGGCAAGAACACCGCCAACCATGTTGAATACCGCCCCGGCCACATAGGGCCGGGAGCCGATGAACAGGGCAGCCGCCTTGGAACGATGGCCTGATCGGCAGTAGACCACCAGATCCTTGTCCACCGGCAATTCCCCCAAACGCTCTGGGACCTCAGACAATGGAATCAGGACTGATCCCGGAATGTGTCCCTGCGCATATTCATCGGGTTGACGAACATCGACCAGCACGTAATCGTTTTCCTGGCGCCTGGACATATACTCGCGTAGACGATCCACACTGATATCCTGATAGGCTTCCTTCATCACCGCCTCCCTGATTGTTGATCTGCAATAAATAAACGGAATACAATTCCAACTGAGGTAAATTTGTCATTGTTCTGCTATTTCCAGGTTATAGGTGACTCTGCTTTTCTTTTCAACCCTATCCTGGCCTTGCTGCGCACGAACTCGACGATCCCTGTCCTCAATTCGACAAAGTTGTCGAGTGAAAGAGAAATATTATCGCAACAAGCTGTACACGGATAAACAACAGACCGAAAACAGTGCTAAATTGCTCGACAAACGGTTCAGGCATGTATACTGCTAAAAAGTGCTGAACCCATCACCTTTCCTCATACTCCGGAGGCCCACCGTGACAGTCCGCAAAATCACCTCACTCACCCTGCTGCTCTCCTTTATCCTCCTGATACTCACCAGCCTGGTCCTCTACGTCGTGCCCGAGGGACGGGTGGCCTACTGGTCCGATTGGCGCTGGCTGTGGCTCAGCAAGAGCCAATGGGGAGACATCCACACCAACAGCGGCTTTCTCTTTCTCGCAGCCGGATTGCTCCACCTGGGCTACAACTGGAAACCGATCGTGGGGTATTTGAAAAATCGGGCAAAACAGGTCCAGCTTTTAGCCCCTGCCATGGTAATCGCGCTGGTCATCAACCTGGTGGTGGTGGCCGGAACACTTTCTGGAGTCCCGCCCTTCCAATCCATTCTCGACTTCGGTCACTCATTCAAGGATGCGGCTGCGCGCAAATACGGCGAACCGCCCTACGGTCATGCCGAACTCTCTCCGCTGCGGCTTTTTGCCAAGCGCACCGGTCTTGACCTTACAACGATCCAGCAGAACCTGACCAAGGCCGGCTTTCAATGGACCGGTCCTGACCAGACCATCCTCGCCATTGCCAAGGCCAATGGGAAAACGCCCAAGGCGGTGTACGACGTCATGACCGCCACCAGCGATTCCGGAGCACCGGTCACTCTCCCCGCACACCCCACTGGCGGCATTGGGCAAAAGGCATTGGGCGATCTCTGCCGCCAGTACGGTCTTGACGAGCACAAGGTGCTGGCCGCGCTTCTCGCCCAAGGAATCAAGGCAGAGCCGCACCAGTCCTTAAAGGAGATTGCCGCCGCCCACAACACCGATCCCCACAGCATCTACGAGTTGATTTATGAAGCAGTTCAGACGCGTTAGGATCTTTCTTCTGTTGCTGACCTGTGCCCTTGCCTGGCCGACGACCGCCGTATCGGCAGCAGATGAATCAGTCAAGGCCCCACCCACATCGCAGCAGGCAGAAACATCACAACCCGTTCTCGCGCCGCAAACGCGCGAGGGAGAGGATATGCGGGCTCTGCGACAACGTTACGGCAAAGATCCCACCGGGGTTCGAGCCCGCCTGGGCATGTGCCGTCGCGGACATGGCGGTGGACATGGCATGGGCCATGGCAGGGGAAATGGGCATGGCCGAGGTCCCATGCACGGCACCAACCATCCCTGCGCCGATGGAGAACAACCGTGGAACAAAAAGCCCTGAGGCCGAACAAACCGCCTCTGCCCTCCTGGGTGATAAACCTCTTTGGTTTCGGCCTTTTGATCGGGGTCGTCATTGTTGCTTTTTCCTGGCAGATTGCGGCCATGGACCGCGATCTGCAACGCAATACCCTCAGCCGTACGCAAATGATGGCAGCCATCATCGAGGAGATCCTGACCAACGGAAATCTTGCCGCGACAACCATCGACACCCTGACAACCAGCTTTCTGCGCGACAAGGCCCGCTTTGTCGCCTACCTCAACGGCATAGATCCCCTGCAGAGCGAAGAACTCGAAGCCCTCGCCCGGGAAACGGGCCTGCTCGGCCTGAGTGTGATCAACAGCACCGGCAGCCTCACCGAAGGACCGCAAAACTGGCTCAACAACCGGCCCAACTGTGAAAGCCAGACAGATCGGCTGCTCTACCAGCAAGACCAGCAGAGAGTACTCTACGCCTATCCGGGAAAATCCGCGGAGGCGAGCTGCATCCTGGTGGGCATGGATGCACACGCGATCCTCGAACTGCGGCAAAAGACCGCCCTCCCCGTACTCCTCAACAACCTCTCCCGCCTTCCCGGCATTCACTATGTGCGCATTGCCCCCTTGCCTCCCCAGGAGGTGCACGATCCTGTCCGCCTGCTCAACGCCCAAGGCGAAATGACCGCAGAGGCTCGTCTCTCCACCTCCAAGGGACTGCTTGTCGTCGGCCTGGATGCAGCCAACCATTACAGCCGCCTGAATCAACTGCGGCGTCAGTTCCTCCTGTTTACCGCCCTGCTCCTGGGGCTGGGGTTCTTTTTCTCCTGGTTGCTCTACCGCTACCAACAGCGAGACCTGCAACGCACCCGCAACTTTGAACGACTTCTGGCCAGGGAACACGAGGCCGCCGCCCTTGGCCGGGCCACAGCCACCATCGCCCATGAGGTGCGCAATCCGCTCAATGCAATCAACATGGGCCTGCAACGGCTGAGCATCGAATCTCCGCAACTGGATGCGGACCAGCAGCAGCTGATCGATGCCATCAAAGAGTCGGTTCGCCGCGCCGGGCTCATCATCACCGAGCTGCAGCGTTTCACCCGGCCGCTTGTTCCCCGTATCGAGCGCCTTGCACCCATGACGGTGGTCAACCGTGTACTCGCCCTCTATCGGCAACAGTTGCAGGATCAGGGCATCGACCTTGAACTGATTGAGAACGAAGATGTCCCTATCCGGGCCGATGCCGACCTTGTGGCGGAACTGGTGGAAAATCTGCTGCGAAACGCCATCGAGGCCCAAACCGACGGCGGTTTTATTCGTCTTGAGAGCGGCCGGGACCAGACATCCTGGCAGTGCAGCCTCACCAACGGCGGCTACCGCTTGAGCCTCGAGCAAGGCCAGCGCCTGGGCGAGCCCTACTTCACCACCAAAACCAGGGGCACCGGCCTTGGTCTGGCCCTGTGCCGCAAGATCGCCGAGGCCCATGGCGGACAGCTCGAGTTGGCACCCGACAGCCGCCATCAGCAGATCACCGTTCGCCTCACCCTTCCCCAAACGCCTCTGATACCCATACCTGCAACCGACGCCACCCAAGGAGGACAAGCGTGCGCATCCTGATAGTCGACGACGAATCCCTGCAACGGGAACTTCTTGGCGGTTTTCTCAAGAAACAGGGATTTGAGGTCGTTGAGGCCGAGTGCGGCCAGAAAGCCATCGACCGTTTTTTCCAAGAACCCATAGATCTGATCCTGCTTGACCATAAAATGGCGGACATGCGGGGCGACGAGGTTCTGGAACGGATCAAGGCGATCAATCCCCAGGCACGGGTGATCATGATTACCGCCTACGGAGCCGTGGAAACGGCGGTGAAGGTCATGCAGTTGGGAGCAAGCGATTTTCTCGAAAAACCGGTTGATCTCGAGGGATTGCTGGCCAAGATCCGCCGAATCGAGGAGAAGCTGTTCATCCGCGATGACGTGGCCCGGGTGGAGGAATCGATAGACACAGCCGCCCTGCCGGTACGGATGATCGGTGCCAGCGCCGGTATGCAGCAGGTACTGTCCCTGGCCCTACGCGCCGCCCCCAGCCCCTGGACCGTGCTCATCGTCGGCGAAACCGGGACCGGCAAGGATCTGGTCGCCCGCCTGATCCACCAGCTCAGCCCGCGCAAGGACAATCCCTTCATCCCCCTGAACTGTGCGGCAGTGCCGGAAGGGTTGTTTGAATCCGAGCTCTTTGGCCATGAAAAAGGCGCTTTTACCGGTGCGGCCAACCGCAGGCGCGGTGTCTTTGAACAGGCCGACGGGGGAACGCTTTTTCTCGATGAGGTGGGTGAACTGCCCCTGCCGGTCCAGGCGAAACTGCTGCGCTCCCTGCAGGAGAAGACCATCACCCGGGTCGGCGGCGAACAGCAGCTGCCGGTGGATGCGCGCATTGTGGCTGCCACCAACCGCGACTTGAAAAGGATGTCTGGCGAGGGCAACTTCCGCGAGGATCTCTATTTTCGCCTCAACGTCATCACCATCGATATTCCTCCGCTGAGGGAACGCAAAGAGGATATTCCGGCCTTGATCGACTTTTTCCTCGCCAAGTACCAGAGCCAGGCCGTTTTCGACGACCAGGCGGTCAACCAGCTGACCAAATACCAGTTCCCGGGAAATATCCGCGAGTTGGAGCATATCCTCCAACGGACCCTTACCCTGGCCCGATCACCGCGGATCGGCCTGCGGGACCTGCCCCCGGAAATCCGCGATTACCGCGGGCCGGTGGGCGACAACGGGGATCTCAACCAGAAATTGGCAGAAGTGGAACGGCAGATGCTCACCGATGCCCTGGAAAAACACAACTGGGTGCAGACACGGGCGGCTGATTCCCTGGGCATCAGCGAACGGGTGCTGCGCTACAAGATGGATCGGCTGGGGATTGCCAAAAAGTAACAGGGCTATTGCCTCAACCATGGGCAGGTGGCGCCAGCGCTCCCCTGCCCCAGGTCATTGAAATGATGCTTGATTCAAACTCCGCTGTCCTTGTCCTCAACCGAGATCGCGCGGATTCACACAAAAAAAAACGCCACCAGCCCGGGGAGGTTGGTGGCGTGAGAGCATGAAAAAAACTACTGTTGTGCGGGCAGGGTCTTCTCCGGGGTGTCGTTGTTCCAGCACGGACGGCAGCAGTTGTATCCGCGCCCCATGCCCTTGCCCATACCTTTGCCTGGGCCCTGGCCCATGCCGTAGCCCATGCCGCGTCCATGGCCCCTTCCCATCATGCCGGGCCCCATATATTTTTCGCGCTCCGTCGGGCTCATTTGACTGAGACGTTTCCACCATTCGGTGTGAAAGGCATGCCACTCGTCACGGTTAGCATCATACATTTTGCCTCGGTACGTGCTCAGCTCATCGTTGGACATCTTGGAGTAATCCACGGCCCAGGCTGCGGTGGCAACCATCATCAATGCGCCAAGGACGACCAGTGTTTTTTTCAACGATTTCATACTGCACCTCATTGGGTTGTGTGATTGTTTGCTGCCCCATCGGGGGGCAACCTTGTCTTCGCTTGTATTTAATCAACAACCGTGCCAAGGCAGAATGCAAAGAATTATCCTTAAATTTAAAGATGTTAAGTAAGAATGAACGTAAAACTGGCTCAGAGGGATTCGACAATCGCCGGGAAGGGCTCGACGCAATTGTCGAAAGGGCGGTTCGGAGTTACTGCTGCAGCCGTCCGCGCAGGGCACCGCGGCCTTTGGGGTAGGAAAAAAGCAGGGATTCGCGGCTCACTGCCACCCGCAATCCCCGGGAGAGATGCAACTCCTGGCCGCTCTGCCCCTGACGTGCCAGGGAGCACATCGCGAGAATCTGCTCGTAGCGGGCGACACTTTTCATCAGCCAGAGCAATTTTTCCATCAGGCGGCGCTGCAAGGCGGGATGCAGGGCGCTGAATGCCTGGCGGTCAAGCCGTGCCAAGGGCAGCTCATCCGGGGAAGATTCAAGGAAAACGACCTGCGGCCAGTTCTCCTCCAAAAGCGATGCAAGCAGGTCTTCATCCTGCTGCAGATTGGCCGCTGTTTTCAAAATGGCCTGGCGGATACCGGGATCATACTCCGCCTCCAGAAGAGGGAGCAGACCGAGCCTGATGCGGTTGCGCAAAAACCTTCGCTCCGCATTGCTCGAATCCTCACAAAAGGCGATCTTCTTTTCGGCCAGATAAACAAGCAATTCCTGCTTGCGCACCCCGAGCAGCGGCCTGAGGATATAGCCGTCGTAAAAACGCATTCCGGAAAGGGCCCTACGGCCACCACCACGAAACAGGCGCAGCAGCACCTCCTCGACCTGATCGTCGGCCGTATGGGCCACTGCCAGAAGACTGGTGCCCCATTTCTCCGCAAGTTCTGCAAAAGCCTGGTAGCGCAGATCTCGCGCCGCATGTTCAAGGGACTGGTGTTGTGTTGCTGCCTTCTCACGCACAGCGACCTCCATGCGATCGGCCTGGACGCCCAAGACTTGGGCAGCCGTCTGCACCCTCTCCCACTCGGCCGGTGTTTCCCCAGGACGAAGGCCATGATCGATATAGGCGGCGACCAGCTGCCACTGAAACCGGTCCGCAAGAGCGGCAAGAATATGCATAAGCGCCATGGAATCGGCACCGGCGGAAACCCCGACCAGCAGCCGCCGGTCGGATGCGGTGCGGCCCAGGACAGCCAGATCCTTGGCAATTCTGTATTCCAGGGGGTGAAGAATGGGTTTCTTACTGGTCATGGCTTGAATCGGGGGTGAAAATACTCTATGCTGACCGAAGTGAATGAGAATATTTCTTGAGCAGGGGTGGGCAACGATGGATGCGCAGTTCTATCTGGACATGGTGAAAGAACATTTGAAAACCGCCTATCTTCTCAGCGAGGAGAAGATTGAGACCATGATCCCCATCTTCCTCGACACCCTGCATACCCACATGAATCATCTCGCCGACCTGGCGGCCAGCGGCGATACCGCACAACTGGGCCAAGCCAGCCATGCGGTCAAAGGGGCGCTGTTGAACATCGGTTTGCTGGATCTGGCGGAAACCGCCTACGCCATCGAAAAACAGTGCAAAAGCGGCACCGGCGCCGAGAATTACCAGGAGTTGATCTCCGAACTGCAATACACCGTGTCCCGCTTCTCCGATGAGTGGTGAGGTTCCTGCACCTGCCCTACTTGTTCTTCCTGCCCTTCCGCTCCCGAAACAAAAGCTTCACCGGCACCCGATCAAGACCCAGCCCATCACGAAAACAGTTGGCGAGATAACGCTGATAAGAAAAATGGATGCCCTTGGGATCATTGGCCACCACCGCAAACAGCGGCGGGGCGGTTCCCAGCTGGGCGGTGTAGTAAAACTTGAGCCGGCGGCCATGATAGTAGGCCGGTTCGTGCCGCTCCACCGCCTCGGCAAGCAGTCGGTTGAGGGCCGAAGTCGGAAATCGCTGATGAAATTGGCGATAGACCTTGCCGATCTCCGGAAAAAGCCGCCTGATCCCCTTGCCGGTCAAAGCTGAGACCTTGAGCACCGGCGCATAGGGAATGAACTTCAGCGCCAGTTCCACCTCGAGCATAAGTTGCTCCTGCCGCCTCTTATCCTCTGCAATCAAATCCCACTTGTTGATCAAAATGATCAGCGCCCGCCCCTGGTCCTGGGTATAGCTGATGACCTTGGTATCCTGCTCGGTAATCCCCTCTTCGGCATCCAGGACCACAATGGCGATGTCGCAGCGGCCGATGGCCTTGAGCGCCTTGAGGACCGAAAACTTCTCCAGCTTGTCCTTGGTCTTGCCGCGCCTGCGGATGCCTGCGGTGTCGATCAGCAGGTAGTTGTACTGATCGCGGCTGACCAGGGTATCCACCGAATCGCGGGTGGTGCCGGCGATGTTGGACACCACCATCCGCTCCTGGCCGATGATGGCGTTGACCATGGAGGATTTGCCCACGTTGGGTCGCCCGAGAAAGGCGATCCGCATGGTGTCTTCCGGCAGATCCATCTCCATCTCGGACTTCTCCAGATGGGGCAGCAACCCTTCCATCAGGGTGGTGAACCCGTAGCCGTGGTCGCCGGAAAGGGCCCAGAGCTTGTCCACCCCCAGTTCCCAGAACGGCGTCAGCAGGGTGTCCTCGATCTCCGGGCTGTCGATCTTGTTGACAATGAAAAAGACCTTTTTTTCCGTTCGCCGCAGGATGTTGACGATCTCGTGGTCGCTGGGGGTCAGCCCCTCGCGGCCATCCATGAGAAAAAAGATCACATCCGCCTCATCGATGGCCTGCAGGGCCTGATTGCGAATGTGGCTGTTGATGGTATCTTCCTCGTCGTCGATACCGCCGGTGTCGACCAGGACAAAGGGATGCTCCTCATAGGTCACCCGGCCGTAGTGGCGATCGCGGGTCACCCCCGGAGTCGGGTCGACCAGGGCGTCGCGACGCTTGATCATGCGGTTGAACAGGGTGGATTTGCCCACGTTGGGGCGTCCGATGAGGGCAACCAGGGTTGCGTTTTCAGTACTCATAAATAGATGAAACTCAAAATAGAAGGATGGGGGAAGCAGGCTGTACGAACGAAACCCGGTTGCAACGATGTTTAAGTGAGCGGCTGCTCTTCCAGTTTTCGGCGGCAGAGTCGGCAAAGATCGCTTAAGGCAGCATACCCGCCAGCCTCGGGTTTGGCAAGCAGGCCCCGGAGCGAGTCCAGGGCGGGGGCCAGAAATTGCGCAAAAAAAGGTTTTTGCCTCACCCGGCTCAAGAAGGCAAAGGCACCGAGGATCTGCAGATTGCGCTGCAGGGCGAGGAGCAGGTATTCGCGACGAAACTGCTCGGGATCGTAGGCTGTTTCCTGTTGCAGGGCCTGCAGATAGACGGCCTGCAGATGGTCCTGCACCTCGGACTCGAGATTGACGTAGGGATCGATCAACAGCGATGCCAGATCGTAGGCAAGCGGCCCCAGGCGCCCCCCCTGGAAATCGATGAAACGCACCCGTCCCCGGCTGACCATGATGTTGCGGCTCTGAAAATCACGGTACAAAAAGAACCGGGCCGGTGCCTGGGCAGCTGCCTCGGCCAGGTGCACGCATTCGGCCTGTACCGCGTCCCGATCAAAATCAAGCTGCAAGAGATCGAGACAGCAGGCCTCGACAAAATAGCCGGACTCGCGCACAAGCATCAACTCGCGGTCGTAGACCGGCGTATCCCAGCACCAGGTGGGATCAAAACCGTGGCCACCGCGTACCTGCACCCGCGCCAGCTCGCGCACCGCCTGCTCGTACAGAGGCAGGGCCGCCGCCACCCCCAGGGTCTGCACCTGCTCGTAGAGCCGCTGTTCCCCCAGGTCCTCGCAGAGGGCAAGTCCGCTCTGTTTGTCAAAGGCAAGCATGGCCGGAGTAGGCGCACCGCATTGCTGCAGATGGCTGCCGATCCGGTAAAATGCCCTGGCCTCGGCCTGGCCCCACTCGTCCTTTTCCGGCGGGAGGATGGCAATCATGGCCTGATCCGGCCCCTGCAGGCGATAGAAGCGACGGCTCGATCCATCCGGGACAAGCGGCTGCAACCGGACCGTGTCCCGGTTCCAGTCCTTTGAGGAGAGCCCGAGCAGTTGCCCGCAGAGCTGAACCAGCTGGTCAGGATTCATGCGCCCCTCTCTCCCCGGTTCCACAGGACCTGGTCGACCTCGGCGACCCCGGTGATAATCGCGCTCTCGACGCGAACGCCCGGCGGCACCTCGGCTCCGGGCCAGACGACGCAGTTGTGCAGCATCGCGTTCGCGCCGATGTTCGCCTCCTCACCGATACAGCCCCAACCGCTGAGCTGCGCCCCCTCGCCGATCCGCGCCGTTGGTTCGATCCGCCATGCGCCGCCATGCTCGAGCAGACGGGAGTGCAGCTGGAGATAGTCGCTCGGCGTGCCAATATCGTACCAGAAGGCACTATCGGTGCGGCAGTAGCCCACCCGGTCCTCCTCGGCCAGTTCCTGATAGAGATCGATGATATGATGAAATTCTCCCAAGGCGATCCGCTCGAGCGGTTCGGGATCGACCACATGGATGCCGGTGAAGGCGAGGCAGTTGTCCTGGGCACAGCCGGAAAAGCCGAGTACCCGCTCGCCGCCCACGCGCACGGTATTGAAACGCGGATAGTCGTGCAGCGCCATGGTGACATCATTTTTTGAAAGCAGATGCCGATGGTAGACCCATTCCGGATCGATCTCATGGTAGAGATCGCCGTTCATCACCAGGATGGGATCATTGTCCATGTTGTCCAGCGCCTTGCGCAGTGCCCCGCCGGTCCCGAGGATCTCGGGCTCGACCTGCAGCTGCACCCCCGGCCACTGTGTCAGGGCCGCCTCGATCTGTTCCGGCAGATGATGGCAGTTCACCACCACACGCTGGCAATCGCAGGCGGCAAGCTGCGCCAACAGACGATGCAACAGCATCTGGTTGACGACAGGAAACAGCGGTTTGGGACGAACAGCGGTATAGGGCCGCAAACGGGTGCCAAACCCTGCGGCGAGAACAATGGCTTGCATAACGGTGATTTTGGAATTGATCTTGACTTGAGCCGGAAACTCCACTACAAATCAGCTTTTCCGGCCAGTACGCTTGCGGCGCGGCCTGGGGGGCCGACCACAGCGAACACGGAACAACCCATTGCGGCGTCTGAATGGGCACGACCGCAACGATGAGTAAAGAATATTTTCTGACTCCAGGCATGAACGGCAGCAACCGGATAAAACGGTCGACCGATCCGCCTGACCTTGTACTGTTTCTCTTCTCTCCTTGCAAGCCTTCGAATAAGAAAAAATCATGATTACTCTGCTTGATTACGGTGCCGGCAATGTTCGATCGGTAATTAATGCCATCGAACGGCTGGGCGAAACCGTGGTTTTGGTCAACAGCGGTGCGGATATCGACCGCGCCGAACGACTGGTTTTTCCCGGCGTGGGCAACTTCGGCGCCCTGATGCGCACTCTGCGCGAAAAGGATCTGCGCGATCCCCTGATCCGCTACCTCCACTCGGGCAAACCTTTTTTCGGCATCTGCGTCGCCCTGCAGGCGCTGTTTTCCTCCAGCGAAGAGGCGCCTGAAGAACCGGGGCTGGGTATCCTCCCCGGCCGGGTACAGCGGTTCACCTGCGACTTGGCTATCCCCCATATCGGCTGGAACGGCATCAAGGCGTGTCAGGCATCCCCCCTGTTCCAGGGCTTGGCAGGCAACGAGAAGTTCTATTTTGTCCACTCCTATCATGTCGCCCCGGAAACCGATGCCGACGTACTCACCACCACCGATTACGGCTACGAGTATGTCAGCGCCGTTCAGCGTGGCGCCATGGTGGCCACCCAGTTCCATCCGGAAAAAAGCGGCAAGGCCGGGCTTAAACTGCTGGAGAACTTCCTTTCCGGCACCCAGGAGGCGATCAAGCCGACCGGTTGCCCGGAGAAGACGGAGCTTGCCAAACGCATCATCGCCTGCCTCGACGTACGCACCAACGACCGCGGCGACCTGGTGGTGACCAAGGGCGATCAGTACGACGTTCGCGAAGAGGGTAACGTGCGCAACCTGGGCAAACCGGTGGAGTTGGCCGGGGAGTACTACGAGCAGGGCGCGGACGAGGTCACCTTCCTCAACATCACCGGATTCCGCGATTTCCCCCTGGAAGACATGCCCATGCTCGAGGTGTTGCAACAGACCTCGAAAAACGTCTTTGTCCCCCTGACCATCGGTGGCGGAATCCGCGATTTCACCGACTGCAATGGCCGTTTTTACAGCGCGCTCGAGGTGGCCTCCCAGTATTTTCGCTCCGGTGCGGACAAAATCTCCATCGGCTCGGATGCGGTGCTCATTGTCGAGGAGGTTCTCAAAACCGGCAAGGCCACCGGCCTGAGCTCGATCGAGCAGATCGCCCGGGTCTACGGCAACCAGGCGGTGGTGATCTCGGTTGACCCGCACCGGGTCTATGTGGATGCACCCGATGCCGTTCCCCACAAGGTAATCAAGACCAATTTTCCCGGCCCCAACGGCGAGCAGTATTGCTGGTACCAGTGCACCATCAAGGGTGGTCGTGAAGGACGCCCTTTGGATGCGGTTACCCTGGCTAGCGTCTGCGAACAACTGGGCGCTGGCGAGATTCTCTTGAACTGCATAGACAAGGACGGCACCAACTCCGGCTTTGACATCGAGCTGATCAATGCGGTTCGGGCTGCGGTGACCATTCCGGTGATTGCCTCAAGCGGAGCTGGTTGTGCCGAGCATTTTCTCGAGGTGTTCGAAAAAACGCCTGCTGAGGCTGCTCTGGCTGCTGGAATCTTTCATAGGAAAGAGGTGCCAATTGGCGAAGTGAAGGCTTTTTTGACCGGCAAGGTGGAGATTCGACCGGTGTAAGTTGCTCCCGAAATAATTAGGTTAGAAAGGCGCTTGATCTATTGTGGTCAGGCGCTTTTTTGTTGATGAAGGAGCCAAGACGAACGCAATTGATATAATTTAGTTAATATAAACAGGAGAAATAGTAACTCATAACGTGTTGTCACGAGGGCCGTAGTTGTTCTCGTATCCTTACAAACATGTAGTTGAGAAAATGTATATAGATTATGTGGTTATTCCATAAACATAGCGCTTATATACTGACTGTAAAATTCTATCAATCCTCGCGTTCATAATGCTCATCTCGGGTATTCGATGACCTTCATGAACAATTTTGCTTCTTGCACCATACGCTTCTTCTACGAAATTAATATCCTCTTTATTAATATCTGCACTAAGTAGAACTCTCTTTATTGCACGCCTTGAAGATTCTCGAACTAGATTTCCTATTTGACCAATTAATGAATTTTTCAGAGATTCATCAGTAAATTTATAGTCATTTACCAGTGATTTTAAGGACAAAATAAGGTCACCAACTTCGCTGGAAATATTACGCTGTTCCGCTATAGCCTCCAACGCACTAATCAATAATATAAGCTTTGTTCTATCATCTGTTTGAAATCTAGATGATGCGCACAACTCCATCGAAAGAAGTAAAGTGTAAGGGATTTCATTCAATTCAGAAAAACTGTGGCTTAATTTCTCAGCAAATTCCCCTAAAGAAATATCATTTTTAACAGAAGCAAATCCTTGAACTCGCATCCCTCCAGAAACCGTACGGTCAATCACACGACAAGGCAGTGGAGTGTCCTGCCAAGATAAAGTGACACCCCAATATCGAAATATAGCGACAGAGAGCAGGGCATAAACTAGCCTTTTACCAGCCCTTTCAGCCTCACAAGCTGTTAAGGACGCATCTATTTTTAACCGGTATCCCGATGCTCCAGATTCTTCAAGATGTGGGTGAATTTTCTTCTTTTCAAGTGTCAAGATAAATGGTTGCTTCCAAAGTAGGCATAAAGACGACTCTTTATAATCCTTAAAGCCTCCTACGTTATTGATAACGAAATCGACTTTCGAAGACCAACTATAAACGTTTGGCTTCATTGCAAGATCATTTAAAGTCGGTGTTGGCTCTTTATTCACTTAGTTGAAACCTTTTACAATTATTTTCTTATCCAATGTCGCAAATCAAGCAAATTATCGCTAAAAGGATACGAGTTTAATATTAAACATTATGATTCACTACAGCTAGTCAACACACTTCTAATCCTTTTTGACTCGACCACTATGTCCAGATCTCTACCCACCTATTTAACGAAAGTCACGATCGATAGGAGATATATTAACTTCTAAGGTTTAGAAGTAACCAAACTGTCGGTAAAACACATCAAAATATTCGTAATTCATTGAAAATTATATCAAAATTTATAGAAATATTCTAAAATCCAAAATTTTTTTATATATCACATTAATTTTCGTTGAAACCATGATATATCCACGCTGTAGCCATCCCTAATATATAGACGATCAAAACTGGTACAATCCATAAACTTAAAAACAATACGATATGGATTCTAATGTCATGTAATAATTTATTTTCAATTTTTTTCTTTTCATTTTTCTCATTTTCAACTTTCTCTTTGCAAATTTCCAAAGCATTATCATGTAAATATTTTTCTAACGATATACCTTTTGGGCTTAAATCAAGTAAAGATGGGTGTCCAGGATCAGGTTTATGCGACCTGACCACTTTTACACAGTCCTCAATAGTTTCAAATTCTGGTTTATAATATGATGAATCTGATGGGAATTTGTCTATCCCCATGAATAAAACCGGAAAGAAATACAAAACACTCAATACTATATATAATCTCCGCCACACATTTAATTTGATTTTAAAAATTTGGCTCATAGTCATTCCTGTGTAATTTTTCAGGAGAAGATTTTAGGTAATACAGGTCAAATCTTTAAAAGTTTTTTAATAATAGCTCTTAATTAATTATTTTATTGAGATTATTTTTTGGTATCTGTATCAAGTAAAGATACATTTTCTCATTTTTCGTACCGAGCCGGTCAATATTGTTCCAATTTATACGTAACAAAATAGCAGCCGGATAAATGGTATAATTCGGTCAATAACAACCTGTTTTTTCTACAAAAGAAAAAGGAGGTTATCATGGCCGAACAACATTGGATACCTGCCAATTATCACTCCAGCGAGTGGGCCGCTGTTCTGCAGGAAAAATACAGCTCCGTCAATTTTCCTTTAGACGCCCCAGACGAAGCAAGATTCCTAAGATCCCCTCCAAGCTCTCCACCTCAATCAGACTGGTCACCACCTGACGGATGCACCAGCAAAAAACATCAAGAAGTCGATCATCTTTGTTCTCGGCTCACAGGTACTGGTCTGATCGGAGCTGACCTCGCCGTGACCTATCTTCGAGAAAAATATCGTAAAAACAACTCGATTTTCACCATAAAACAGGCCGCCTATGTAGTCTTATCCTTCCTGCAGTTCTTGGACAAAACAGGTGCCAATATTTTCAGCGTTACCCGTCAAGATATCTGTGCCTTCGTCGAGCATGGGCAGGATCGTGGGTTGAAGGCAAACTCGGTAATATGCAATTTAAGAAGTGTGTACACGTTTCTTATCTTCCTGGTTGAACGAAAGATTCTTCCACTGGCAGTTCTATCTAAAAAGATTCGACTGAAGCCACCTGACTCTTTACCCAGAGCTATTCCGTCGGAACATGTCGACCTTTTGCTTTCAGCCACCGGCAACCCTCGAAATCACGCCTTGGTCCTTCTTTTACTGCGGACAGGCCTGAGAATTGGCGAATTGCTCAATGTGAAAATCTCAGACATCGTTCTCCCGGAAAGGAAGATCTTGATTTACCTGGCAGAAAAAAATGACCAGGGTCGTGTGGTTTACTTCAGCTCAGATGCTGACTCTGCCCTTCGCGAATGGCTGAAAAGAAGGGACCTGCAAAAGGACTATCTTTTCTACAGTCCGCGAAATGAGAAAATATCATATGCGGCAGCGAGAAAGGCATTTGTTCAAATTCTCAAAAGGGCCGATTTATCCCACTATGGGTACAGCTTCCATTGCCTGCGCCACACTTTTGCCACAGACATGCTCAACGCCGGATTACGGATAGAGGTCTTACAACAAATCCTTGGTCACCAATCAATCGAAATGACCTTACGCTATGCAAGGCTATCAGATGCTACACGTGAAAATGAATATCTCCGTGCTATGACCGTTATTGAAAAAGGAGGGCAAAATGCATCTCACAGAATCAGTACTCAATTACAGGCGGTATTTGAAGAGAAAAAATTATTCACCTCACACCGTAAAAAATTATCTGCATAGGCTGCAAAGGTTCTTCGCATGGCTCCCGGTTCCTCTCGAGGCAGCAAGACGGGAGAATGTAAAATGGTATATCGATTTTCTACTACAACATCAAATTTCTGCCCAGACTATCAATGGACACCTTGTCGTTATCAGGATGTTTTACGAATTCCTGAAGGACGAAGGAGAGATAAAGGTGGATAATCCAGTTGGTAAAGGTTTATTGCTACGGGTTGCCAAGCCGTTACCCCGGCATTTGAGGGACGTTGATATTCCGCGATTTTTTGAGGTGGTCACCAGAAGTCGGGATCAGGCAATATTTATGCTTATGTTACGTTGTGGCCTTAGAGTTGAAGAGGTGGCAGATCTCACACTCGATGCCATTGATTATCAACGAAACCGGATCCTGGTCAAATCGGGTAAAGGAGGTAAGGACAGGGTCGTTTTTATCAGCAACGATGCCACAGACGCACTGGCAGCGTATTTGCGGATAAGGTTTCACACGAATGAACAGAAAGTCTTTTTAGTTGAGAAAGGCCCCCTTAAAGGAAAGCCCATATCGGTTCGAGGCATCCAAAAACGAATTGAGTACTATTCAAAGAAAAGTGGGATAGCCGTTTCCTGCCACCAATTGCGGCATACCATGGCAACCCAACTCCTCAATGCTGATGCAGATTTGGTCACCATTCAATATTTGCTCGGCCATACAAGAATCAAAACGACCATGAGGTATTGTCATCTTTCCAATATGAAAGCACAGCGTGATTATTATAGGGCCGTTGACAGAATAATAGAAAAAAGCAAAAGCACACCCGCAGAGAATGCGGAGAATTAACCCGCCACGCCAAGGGCCGGGTGCTCCGACGAGCAATAAGTAGGGGCCCATTCTCGCACCCGGCCCTTGGCGTGGCTCCCTCTCGGAAAATGCTTGACTTCTCGGGAGCCAAAAGAGAAACTAATATCAGGCAATTGCCTAATATAAATAGAGAAAACAGGTTTTGTTACGTATACTTCCAATAAGTCATGACTTTCAGCTTATCCTTAGATTCTCCCCGCACCGCAATCCATTACGATCTAATACAACTTTTTCAATCCATGTTGACTCGGATAGTTTTGATTCAGATCTCTTCCGTATCTTCACTGAAAGTGATGGTCTATTTATTGTCATCTAACAATATCAACCTTGTTATTCTTCAAAAATATATAAAAATTATTCACCTCGTCTTGCTTTGATAGACTATCAATATACTCTTGAATCTCAGACGGCTTCTTTTTTATAGAAGAAAAATATTCATATTGATCAATGTATCCCTGCAATACTCTATCTCTTTGCACAATTTTCCTAGTAACGCCGATCGCTATTTTCTCTTCTTTTTTTATAGATTTTGATATATTGATACCAACCATTGGAGACATCCCTCTAAGCTGGTCAATTCTATCAATTCCAAAATCGGTATCTTCTGCAAAGTCTACCCAATTGGCAATTTCTTCTGATTTAACATGATTTACGTATTTTTTTGCAAGCAATCTCTGAGGATTTTTTCCTAAAGTTATCTGGCCAACAAATTCTTTAGCTGCTTTTCTCCATATAGATTGAGATTCTATAAGATCATTTTTTGCCTGATCATACATTCCAAGCTCAGCAGAACATAACGAGTGACCGATTGTAGTAATTGTAAAATACTCTTCAATGGGCATCATTTCTTTAATATGAATATCGCCTGTAAGCAATGATTTATATTTTTCATGCAATTCACCAAGAGCCTGCCTGCTATTTATTAATATTTGTGTTTTTGCTGATTCGTCTTTTATTTGATTCAGGTCTCTAATGTCTTTCAAAGCTGTTATCAGCTTAGCCCGTTCTTGCAATTCTAGAAATTTCTTTATTGATTTTATTTCTGAAGATATTTCCGCTAATTTTTTATCAATTTTATAAATCTTATTACTCAAGAAAAGAAAACCTGCAGAACTGACAGCCAATGTTAATCCTGATATCACCATGCTTGCTTGAGCAAGTCCCAATAATTGCTTTACATCTGAACCAACACGATAAATCTGATAAGTGTTTAATCCAGAGAATGCGGTGTTGATTGGCGATAAAAATATAGAAAGTAAGTTCGAAGAAGCTCCTGAATTAACAAGGTGTGCCATTATCTGACCGGAACCATCCCTGACAACGCCGCCATATATTTTGTATGCGCCGCTCAGTACTCCAGCTAGAATGTTATCAGGGATTGTGCGTGTCAATGTGTATCCGGCCAATTCAGATATCATATTTAATTACCAAACTCGTGAATATTGTTTATGCGACTGACTTGTTTTTACATAAAAAATTAGCAACAATTTATGGTAACAAGCTAATATGTGACACTTTTTCCCAATGCATCGCGATTCCGCCAATGCAAAATTCACCAGCACTTGCCCCTCATAAATGCTTGCCTTGATATAAGGCTTGCTGGAGGGGATCAATTCCTAATCGGACACGAACATCTTAGGCCAGAACTGCTTAATTTAACATTTAGAATGATATTTTTTTCTACCCCAAAGCTAACATGACCGCAACCCAGGTAATTCTACCTAATCACGAGGATAAATTGCGTATAACTAATCAATAAGCTGATACTTTCCCCCTTTTTAATTCAACAGCATCCGCTCCTATTTCGCGCAACTCGCCATCTTATATGAAACCCTAATCCGCCCTGTGGCTACTCAGCCATGGGGCTTTTTTTATTTCAGCGAATAGGAGCGCATCATGAAAATAGTCAAGACGACTAAATGCAGACCGGGAGTGATCGGGAACAGGAGCTACTTCCGCCGTAGACTGTTCTTGGAAGACGGAGGAAGAATCGAGATCGATTTTAGAATGATGTCAATCCCTCCATTTATCACCGACTTCAGGGTTTGGGAGTACAAAACGAGGACCGGTCGTAAGCATTGGCGAGTAACGACCTACATCGAATCTAATTCGGACCTCCACGAAAAAGACGCCAAGCTCTTTGGTTCTCTTCTTTCTTTTGAAGTTCCTCCTGAGTTGAGGGAGGTTTTCAATGATATGAAGAAGACTTTCACCGAACTGCTGGTGAAAATGAGGGCCAAACCGACACCGTGTGGCAAGTGTGGCCGGGAAGTATTCGACGCGAGCGGTGACGGGATGGTTCTTGTGAGTTCTATCCCTGGAGAAAACAGGTGTTCGAAGTGTTTTAACTCAAAATAACAGATAGCAGCTTTATTGCCCTGTGGCTACCCAGCCATAGGGCTTTTTTATTAGGAGCGAACCATGAACCATCAAGAAATCATCACCCTACTCTCTCGAATCAGTCCTCAAGAAGCAATCCACAGCATCACCCCTGAATCCGTTCTCCGTGCCATCGTTCACCGACTTGGAGTGGAGGCCCTCAACCTCACACCGGAAGATCTCCAACTCGCAATGGAGGAAGTGAAGGCAGCCATCGAGCACAACCTGGATGAACGCGACTACATCGACATGGGGCTGGATGCCTGGGAAATCAGCAGGGAGGCATTATGATCAAGATCATCAAGATAGGACACTGCCCATCGCTGTCAGGTAGGACTTCTCTGACCTACCGCATCGGCAGAAAGGAGCAGAAGGTCTATATTCAACTCCACGAGAACTCGAACGGCGGTTTCTTCTGTAAAGAGTGGATCACGCTGGAAGAAATGGGCGTGGAAGATCAAAGGCTCATCTCCTCTGATTCTATCCAGGCAAACTTCAAAGGGAAATCAGCCAATACCGGCGGTTTCCTCCTTGCGGTTCTCCTGAGGGAAGGTCTGGTTCAAGCGGTGGAAAGGCACACTTACCGATGCTGCGATCCCGGAGCATTCATCCAGGAGGTGCTCAAATGATCGTTTCTTTGACCTGCGCTCTGATCACCGCTGCCGTCCTGAGCATGTTCTTCCGCTCCACTCAAGGCATCGGGATTATCTGCATCACTGTCCTGACTTTCCTGTATCCAATACCTGCCATGGTTTTGGTGGCCGTTGGTATCGCCATCTATTTTTACTCAAAGAGAAGACTATGAATAGAAAATTATTACATGATTCAGAACGAATGGGCATTACAGCCAAGATATTCGGCGCACACTTTCCATTTCGGGTGGAACCATCCATCTATAACGTCGCCAGTTTCCTCTCCGGGGCATACGACGGTGGCTACTGGCTGATGTACGAGTTGGATAACGGAGGATTCTATATGGCTCCGAATAAGAAAACATTCACCGTGCTGGCTGAGAACACCATGTCCGGTGACGCCTTTGGGATAACGGTCTGCCTGTACGTATACAGCCAGATGTCCTTCCTGAATATCCCCAAGCTGCCGGGAATTTGCGCAGAGCAGTATCACCGACTAAGGGAGTTTTTGTTTGAACATCCGGAACGAGAGGCAATCTTCCGGGCAATAGACTGAATCCGCGAAAAAGGTGGCGAAGCCCCCCCCCTTCTCCGCCTTTACCCTCTTTTTTCCGCCCCGGTGAGCGGGGGTGGTGCTGGCCGCCGCCTTCACCGGCTTCGCCGCCCCCCTACAGTCCGTTATTGCAGAATTAATCAAGCCTGTGTGCCGCCATCAACGGTTCACTCTCGAAAAATACAATGATAGCATGTAAATAAAGCTTTTCAAAAAGGAGATGAATATGCGTAGAGAAGGCCCATCGACAATCACTGTGGAAGAAGCCGTATCCGAAATGGTGAACATGGATTACATCCCGGCCGGGTTCACTTTGCTTGACATGCTGGCAGCTTTTCGGGAAGAGGCAGAGGTTGAACATCACAATGGTCAAATCGACCGGCTTCCAGAAGAGCAAATCAAGGTAATGGAAATCCGCATTCATGCATGCCAGGAAAGATACGCCTTAGCGGAACACCTCTTAGAAAGTCTTCAAAATGAAGTCGAGCATCGAGATGGCTCAATGATTGTCCTTGCCGATGAGTCTTTTGGTAAGCAACGACTCACCTTCGAAAGTGTTTCAGATTGGGCAGCTGATAGGTATGGAATCGGTATTTCGAGACCGAAGCCGAGTATACAAGCAAATCGAACTCCTGAAGAGAATGCTGACTTGAAGGAAGTTACTACTCAAAAACCAATATGGGAAGATGTCACTATCAAGATTTGGGAGGATCACAAAATTGGGTATTCAATCAAGGGCGGTTCATTCAAAAGGTCTCATTTTCGAAATATTGGTCTCATGGGGTCGGTTAAAAACGTAGCAAATAAAAATGGCATCATTTTGATCGGCCTCAGCGAGGGGAAAAAATTTCCATCAGGGGGGAGATCCGAAGCGAAAGATAAAACAGCAGTCTCGAAACTCAGACAAGCTCTTGTTAAGCTCACGAACTTATCAGGCGACCCTTTTATACGATACAATGAGTATGACGGCTGGAAACCTAGATTCACATTAATTGATGATAGAAATAACGCCAATGAGCGTGAAGAAGGCAAGAATAAACCCGAAGAGTTTGACGAAACAAAATCGTCACATTCAGTTACTGGTAACCATAACGCTGAATAGCTAAGGTGAAAAAACTTTGCAACATAACCTTTTAATTTCACATAATTTTTTAATTTAACATCATTTTTATTTTGCAGGATCCGCTTTTTCCATAACTGGAAACGCCTTCTCTATAGGAGATGCGGATCTGGTACAACGGTTGTTCTTTTCCGACCATCTCCTAACTCAAATTTTGGAGAAGGAAGTGGAAGAAAAAGTAACTGTACCAGCAACACCAGCGCAAGAATCAACCCCAAGACCTGATGAGGAACTCCTCCCCCCTCTCGTACAAGATAACATCACCAACGAGAAATTTATCTCTGCCATTATCCCGGATGTAAAAGCAGGAACATCGGTAGTAGTTTGCTCCAAGCCAGGTGATCCAACGACAGGAGGGTGGCCTGCTCAATCGGCTGATTCCGCCAACCTCCCGGATACCAACAACAACTACTTCGTTTGTTCAACCTTTCGCCCATGTGATGATGGCAGCTTCAAGGTCCGCAAAGAGCAGTTTGTTGCTTGTTACGGCCTCTTACTGGATGATGTCGGCACCAAAGTTCCTCTGGACCAGCTCGGTGATTTTCTACCGTCTTGCCTGATTGAAACCAGCCCCAGCAATTATCAAGCGCTAATCCTCTTCAAGGAGCCAGTCACCGATCTTGCCCTCCTCCATAGTCTCTTGGATGCTTTGATTGCCAAAGGACTCTGCGATCCTGGAGCTACGGGGCCAGCAACTCGTTGGGCACGCTTACCCAACGGTATCAACGGCAAAGAGAAGTACCGCGATGAGAAAGGTGAGCCTTTTCGGTGCAACCTGACTCAGTGGAATCCGGAACGACGGTATACACCGGATGAGATCATCGCAGGCTTGAGGCTGGAGCTGCCTGAAAAGAAGGAGGTTGGCTCTCGTCGTATTGCCGACGATGTCTTTACCCCTCAAGCCAACGAGAACCCAGTCATCACCGCCCTAAAAAACAGGGGGCTGTACAAGACCCCGCTAGGTTCCGGCAAGCATGACATCACCTGCCCATGGGTCCAAGAGCACACAGATCAGCTCGATAATGGCGCGGCGTATTTCGAGCCTGATGATGTATATCCGCTCGGTGGTTTTTGCTGCCACCATTCCCATCGAGAACAATACCACATCAAGGAGTTGCTTGAATATCTTGGTGTCCCTAGCTCGGAGGCACGGAACAAGCCAGTTATCCGTGTTGTCTCAGGCGAGTTGCACCGTGTTGTGGATGCTGCTGAAAGGGAATTAGCAAGGGGGGGAAATTTCTATCAGTATGGAGGGATGATCGCCTCCGTATCCACCGATCCGTCAACAGGTAACCCATCAATAGCCGCTATCGGTATGTCTGCACTGACGAGGCAATTGTCTGTTATCGCTATCTGGGAAAAATCAACCTCCGGAAAGGGTTGGACTCGATGCGATCCTCCAACTCGCCATACGTCCATCCTCTACGATTCAAAGCACTTTCAATACCTGCCCCCTCTGGCAGGAGTGGCACGTCAGCCGTATTTTCGGGAATCCGATGGAGGGTTGGTTATCGAGCCCGGTTATGACGAGCGATCGAAGATGTTTGGCGTGTTTGATCCGCGCCAATTTTCGATTCCCCAAGAACTTTCCTTCGATGCAGCGCAGGCTGCACTGGTTCTTCTCGAAGATCTGCTCGTTGAGTTCCATTTTGTGTCCCCTGCTGATAAATCGGCTGCTCTTTCGGCGATCTTCACCGCTGTTGTGAGGCCGACTCTGCCTCATGCTCCAGCGTTTCATGTAAAAGCCCCCTCTTACGGAAGTGGAAAGTCCTACCTTTGTGAACTCATCGGTGCCTTTGCAAGTCCTGGCAGTAATGCGAAGGTGAGTTATCCCAAGACCTCGGAGGAGGCAAGTAAGGCGATTCTTTCCTTGCTCCTCACTAATCCGGCGGTGATTGAGTTCGATGATATGGACACGGACTGGATTCCCCATGGCATCGTTTTGAGAACGCTGACCGCCGAAAACATCACCGATCGAATCCTTGGGTACAGCAAGACGGCCACCGTAAGCACACGGACCCTCTTTCTTGGATCTGGGAACAATGTTGGCCCTGTTCGTGACTTATTACGGCGGGTCCTGACGATCCAGGTTGATCCACGCAGTTCGACGCCAGCCACGATCCAATACCAAGGAACCCCAGTCGAGCAGGTCCGCAAAGAGCGGGGCAAGTACGTTGCTGCCGTGCTGACCATCATACAGGCCTGGCGGCAATGCGGGGCACCTAAGACCGAAGTCGAGAGCATCGTTTCGTTTGGTGGTGCATGGTCGGATTACTGCCGCCAGCCCTTACTGTGGTTAGGGTGCCCTGATCCGGCATCAACATTGCTGGAGCAGGTAAAGCATGACCCTGATGCTGATGCCCTTGGTTGCTTGATGTTCGAGTGGAGACATCGTTTCGGCTCCGCCCCAACAACTGTGCGGAAGGCTGTCGCTGCCGCTCTTGATGACGAAGACCTGATGGATGCCCTGCGCGAGTTCCCCGTCGAGGAGAAGGGCTTCATCAACAGATCGAAGCTGGGTTGGGTGCTAAAGAAGAATGCGAACCGTATCGTAAATGGATTCGAATTCCAAAAAGCTGAAGCTGATGGACGCACAGCTTGGCGCGTCGTTGAAGTGACAAAAGAAAAGGAGGCATGAAATGAAGGTTGTAAACGTTTATTTGAAAAATGGTCGGTTTGTGAATAACGATTTTCTCCAATTAATTAAGGTGTTAGTGGCTGAAATGATCCCCGGTTTAGTACCTGGTGTGGGGTATACCTTGAAAACGATCTGCGGTGATGAGTTCTGGAACGAGCTCACCCCCGGCGAGCAAAAGCAAGCTGGCTGGTGCATGAAGCACCTCGTTCTCACCGGAGATTTGCCGCTCACCATTGCCGATTCTCTCCATGAATATCCTGTCTATTATAAATTAAAATGAATAGTTAGCACTTACAACAGAGGACCGGTGAAGGCCCGCCACCTTTACCGGTTTTACCGCCTTTATTTTCGTAAAATCTGCGGTTGGTGGGCGCATCGCCGCCCTCGTAACCTGACCGTGACCGGTGCCCAAAAAAGGTGGTGAAGATGGTGAAGGTGGTAGGCAGCACCCCGGAGCCCCCTTTGCCGCCTTTACCACCTTTGTCCGCCAGTTACACGAGGTGGTGGTGGTGGTTGGAGTGCGGTACCCGGAGGAGGAAACCGCCTAGTGGCACCCGAGACGTCCCGCTGCCGGTCCCTCGCCCCGGCCCATACCCTGGCCATGGCTGTCCCCGAAACGCTGCCCTCCGGTCCCGCTAGGTGCCCACTCGCCCCTCCGGTGGCGACAGCTGGCAAGACCGGCTGGGTACCCTCACCATTTCCCACCATCATCAAAAACAGGAGGTATTAAAAATGCCTGTAGTCAAATTGTCAGCAGACTTTGTTCGTAACGTGGTCTGTCCTGAAGGAAAGAAGAAAGAAAACTATTATGACTCAATCATCACTGGCTTCATCATCGAAGTTCGGTCCACCGGTGGCAAGACCTATGCCCTGCGCTACAAGGACCAGCATGGAAAACAAATCCAGCATAAAATCGGAGATGCCAAGTCCATCACCTTTGACAAGGCCCGGAATGCTGCCAAGGTGTTGCGCTCTCAGGTGGTGCTGGGTGATAGTCCTGCTGAAGAACGAAAGAGCAAGAAGGCTGTTCCCACCTTGGCTGAGTTCTGTGATGAGCGCTATCTCCCGTTCGCCAAAAGCTATAAACGTAGTTGGAAGAGTGATGACTCCCTCCTCCGTAATCACCTGCTCCCACCCCTCGGTACGTATCGCATGAATGAAATCACTCAATCCATGGTTGCTGATCTGCATCACTCCATGAGAACCCAAGGGTATGCATCGGGCATGGCCAATCGCGTCTTGGTCCTGCTCAAGTATATCTTCAATCTGGCAATCAAATGGGAGACTCCGGACATCAAAGTCAATCCGGCTGTTGATGTGAAGCTGTATGAAGCAGCAGCCAGAGAACGGTATCTCTCAGCAGAAGAAACCCAACGTTTGTTGGAGCATCTAGAGAAAAGCAAGAATCCCCAACTCAAATACATCGTTCCCCTACTCCTGCTGCTGGGATGCCGGAAACGGGAATTGCTCGATAGCCGCTGGGAAGATTTCGATTTGGAACGCAGGACTTGGCGTATACCTATGTCGAAATCAGGGAAAGTCAGATATGTCCCTCTCTCCAAAACTGCCATAGAGATCCTGGAGCAGCTTCCCCGGTGGGAGGGCTGTCCCTATGTGATTCCTAATCCGGATACCAAGTTGCCCTATACGCAGATCCACCGAGCCTGGGATAACGCCCGGAAGGCTGCCGGGTTGCCCGATGTCCGGATGCACGATCTCCGCCATAGTATGGCCTCCAATATGGTCAACTCCGGCAGGTCGATCTACGAGGTGGCCAAAGTGCTTGGGCATAGTCAACTGAAAACCACCCAGCGATATGCACACCTCAGCCAGGAAACTCTACTGGCGGCTGTGGACGCGGCGGCATCAAAGGTGAGATGGGTTGGGTGATGAGTGGGTGGGCATCTGAGACCCGGCTGAGGTAAGAAATTTTCACTTTGGAGTCAGCCCAGAAGCGCACTTTGGCGGGTTGGGAAGTTGTTGGGTGGTGGGACCGAAAAACAGAAAAACCACCCCCAACACCTTGAAAACACTAAAAAATAAGAACGATTTTCCCTAAATTGCTGGTACCAGTGCACCATCAAAGGTGGCCGGGAAGGTCGTCCTCTGGATGCGGTTACCCTGGCTAGCGTCTGCGAACAACTGGGTGCGGGCGAGATTCTCTTGAACTGCATAGATAAGGACGGCACCAACTCCGGATTTGATATCGAACTGATCAATGCCGTACGGGCGGCTGTCACTATTCCGGTGATTGCCTCAAGTGGCGCTGGTTGTGCTGAGCATTTCTTGGAGGTGTTCAGGAAGACTCCGGCTGAGGCTGCTCTGGCGGCGGGCATCTTTCACCGGAAGGAAGTACCCATCGGTGAGGTAAAGGGATTTCTGACCGGCAAGGTGGAGATTCGACCGGTGTAGGATTTGCCTCGTCAGAGCTGGAATGAAAAGGCGCTTGATCGGTTGTGGTCAGGCGTCTTTTTTTTATTTGGAGGGGGAAGAGCGTGCTAGTGACTTGGTCAATATAAAGAGGAGATATAGAAACTCATCATAAACCGTGGTCTGACCCCCAATTTTCCCCACAAGAGTGCTTGTTTGAGGAGGACTTGCCCTCAGGTCAATTAAAATTGATCGCAGCGCGGATATACCTCTCCGATTCCTTCACCTGTTCCACATCGGTGTAGTAATACCGGGTCGGGTCGATGCCGTTGTTGTCCAGATAGACCGACATGCGGTGGAGAATCGGGCAGGCATCGGTCAGCATGGGCAAAAGCACATAGATAAAGACCATCAGCGATCCAAGGGTGAGCACGAAGTTGCGAAGGCGGATGGGGAAACTTTTTGGGTTCATGGCAATCTCCAGAATGGCCGGGAGGAGGACTCCCGGCCAGGATGGTGCAGTTTTAGATCTTGGCTGTAATTTCCGGGAAGACCAGATAGAACATGATGTAGGCCATGGTGAGGGTCAATACCAGGTTGAAGCTCTGGCCGCAGACATAGAGGATCAACGGCTTGCCGCCCTTGAAGTACTTGGCCAGTTCACGGAAATTGGTGGACAGGCCGATGGCTGCAAAGGACAGGGCAAAGAACCAGCCGCGGAGCAAGCGGGTGCCGCCGCGAACAACGCCCTGGTCGATCATGGCGCCGCTCAGGTCAGGCCCCAGGTTGGCATCAATCATCGAAAACAGGATGGAAGCGGCCAGAAAGCCAAGGACGAATTTGGGGAAACGATTCCAGATTTCGCCAGCGCCGACGGTGCGGCCGGCTTCGCTCTCTACCTTGAAGCACCAGTACATGGCCACGAAAAAGGCGGTGACACCGATCATGACGTTCTGAATCATCTTGATGGTTGCGGCAACGTACATCGCCTTCTCGCCAAGGAAGGCACCGGCCGCGGCAACCGCACCGGTGGAGTCAATGGTGCCACCCATCCAGGCGCCGCCAAGGATTTCCGGCATGCCTATAGCCTTGATGATTGCCGGCATGACGATCATCATGATGGCGGTGAACACCAGGGACAGGCCAATGGAGAGGGTCAACTCCTCCTTCTTGGCCCGGCAGGCGGCTGCGGTGGCGATGGCTGCGGAGGTGCCGCAGACGGACATATCGGCGGAAATAACGATATTGAGGGTTTTGGACTCCATCTTCAGTACTTTCTGCCCAAAGATATAGGTGCAGATCAAGACGATCGGCGTAACGACCCAAGCAACAAAGATACCGGGAATGCCGATGGCCAGGATTTTGCTAAAGAGAACCTCCGCACCGAGTAGGACCAGGCCGGTTTTGATGAAGAATTCAACCTGACAGGCGGGCAGCACCCAGCGGGGAGTGCCGATGGTGTTGGCCAGGACCATACCTAGCAACACGGCCCAGGCCTCTGCACCAAACCCGTACTGCTTGGAGATGGCTTGGCTGCCAAGCATGTAGGCCAAGACAGCGACGAAAAACACCACGCCGAACCCCTTGGCAAAGGCGCCGAAGCTCATGCCCATTAGGTGGATACCGGCGCCGAAGATGAGAATCATGAAAATGCACAGGCCAATCAGGCTGGGGATAGAGTTGTGGGGTTTATGGGTGGTTTTCTTCTTGGCCGCACTGGCCTTTTTATGATCCGCACGCCATGCAGCGATTTTGGCCTCGGCATCACTGTTCAAGCCTGCATCCTTGAACTCGGATGTGGCTGCTGTTTCCTCGGCAAGTTTGGCCGCGGCTAGCGAATCCCCTTCCTTGGCCTTGGCCGCCTCATAGGCGGGCATAGCCTTCTCATTCATCGCTTTGGCGGTGGCCTCATCGATATAAAAAGCGTCCTTGGGGTTGGATTTCCACGAACCGGGTTTTTTGGTCCAGTGGGTGACGAACTTGCCAAATCCCGAACCAGAGGCCTTCAGCTTGCCCTTATCATCCTGGGCCTTATACCAGGCAATAGTCTTGAATGGGGCTTTTGCCATTTCAGCCTGTTGAATCTGATTGGCTGCTTCAATTTTCGGCGCGAATTCAGCCTTGGGCCCAAAAACGAAATAGGCAAACAGGCAAACCGCGATTATGGCGAACCCCAGCCAGATGGCCAGAAAGTCCTCCTTGGTCCAAAGATCCGACCACTGGCTCTTCCCGTGATCAATGACAGTGTTTTCATCTTGCGCCATAGAAAGTTCCCTCCATTTTTGAGAATGATAGGGCTGGAAAAGTTTCATTTATCAGTGCAATTGATGTGCAAAGCCGAAGGAGGAATGAAAGTTTCGAGAATTCAACATGTTGCTGTTCTTGTAGATCTTTTATGTGTATTTTTTAGTTTGCATGTGCCAACGTCAGTATACAGTTATGACGCTAACTCTAGTTACATTATCTGGGGAAAAATTTCGAGAGATGTTTGGTTGATCATTGTTGTTCGCATGAAGTTTTGGGGAGATTAGCCCATGTATTTTATGAAATATTGCTCAGCCTCCTGCTGTATTGCTTCTCTTTGCCTTCTCGTCTCTGTACGTCAGTCTTTCTTTCGATATCGGTTTTCGATTTCTTGGTTTCCTCATGTAATGTACATATTATTTTTCAATAAAAATAAATGAATTACATCGTGTATATCGAGGTTCAAGATAAGATATAGTGTTGAACGGGAGCTTATATTATTGTGGATATTTCCATGAATATCCGGAATTTACTGGCATTTCATATCAGAAAAAATTATAAATTTTAGTTTTTAATTTTAATGTATTAAATGAAAAATTGGATGTTTTTCCTGTTAAAAATATAAAAAATCTATAATTATAAAGTGGTTAAAGAGAAGGAGAAAAGGAGAGCCAATCAACCATAAAAATCAGAGAAGACGGTAAGCGTTGTCTGGTAATGCAATGTTTAACTTGCAAGTATTATTAAATTTTTTATGAAAAATTGTCCTTGATGCCTTCTTTGCCCAGAGTTGTACATGCCACGATGGACCACTATCCTCCGTACTTGAGTGCAATGCGTAGTGCTGCAAGACCGTTCTGCGTTGTTGTATCGTTTGAGGTTGTACGAGTTAAGGGCAGTTTCATTCATTCCTAATAAGGAGGTTGTATGGAGCAGGAAAACATGCCCAGTAAAACTGGGGAAGGGGGAGGCTGGATCAGTGAGGATTGGTTGGCCTTGATTTTGGGATTGATCATTTTTGGTCTGGGCCTGGGGTCGTTCAAAGGCAACGACCTGCTGGGCTGGGGGGCAAAGACCGGAGTGTGGATCAACCCAGCCAAGGCAATCACCGCTATATCGACCAGCTATCAGACCGTTGGCGGTGAAATCACTAAGATCGACGGCCAGAAGGTAACGGTGAAAAAGAAGGATGGCAAGGAAGCATCTGTCACCGTTGAGGGCGATGTCTCCAGCCTCAAGGTAGGCGATCAATATGAACGAAAAGGGATGTCACCCTTGGTGTCGTTGATCCTGACCTATGGTTTTGCCCTGGTGATCATGTCGCTCGGGGCGATCGCCCTGGGGGCGAATCTGCGGAAATTCGTCGTCGGGTTCAGTCTTGCTTTCTGGATTGCCTATCTCTGCTGGTTCATGGGGCATTTTGCCTTCATTGCCGCGACAAAGGAGCAGACGGCAAAATTCGGCATCTCCTGGGCCATGAGTATGACCGGTGAATTTGGCTTTATCATCGCCTTGATTGCCGGTTTGATTATCGGCAACTTTTTCCCGGGCCTCACCAGCAAGATGAAGGAGGCCGCACGGCCGGAACTCTACATCAAAACCGGTATCGTCATCATGGGAGCGGGGTTGGGCATCAAGGCCGCCCAGTCCTTTGGTCTGGCCTCCAACATCATGTTCCGGGGGTTCTGTGCCATTGTTGAGGCCTATCTGATTTACTGGGCAGTTGTGTACTATGTTTCCCGCAAATATTTTAAATTCAGTCGGGAATGGGCCGCGCCTCTGGCCTCTGGGATCTCCATCTGCGGCGTTTCCGCTGCCATTGCAACTGGTGGTGCCATCCGTGCCCGGCCCATCGTCCCGATCATGGTCTCCTCCCTGGTCGTCATCTTTGTCGCTGTTGAAATGGTCATTCTCCCGTTTCTGGCCAAGTTTTATCTCTGGAGCGAGCCCCTGGTCGCCGGAGCCTGGATGGGGCTGGCCGTCAAATCCGACGGTGGTGCCATTGCCTCCGGTGCCATCACCGACGCCCTCATTCGGGCGCAGGCACTGGATGCATCCGGGGTACATTATGCCGAAGGTTGGATCACCATGACCGCAACCACGGTCAAGATGTTTATCGATATATTTATCGGCGTTTGGGCCTTTCTCCTGGCCTGGATCTGGTGCGCCAAAATCGATGTCCGGCCCGGGCAGAAGGTCAATGCCGCTGAGATCTGGCATCGGTTTCCCAAATTCGTCATCGGCTATGTACTTACTTTTATCGTCATGGTGGTGATCTGCTGGCCGTCGGCCAAGGCAATGGGGCCGGCTGAAAAAGAGTTGGCCGAATTGAAGGCAACGATCACCAGTCTTGAGAAAAAAGTCGCGGCAACACCGGATATTATGGCTCAGGCCGCGATCAAGGTGGATCTCGATGCGGCAAAGGCTCAGGAGAAGGAGGTGAACAGCAGGATAAAAGAACCGAAGAAACTCCTGGGAAACGCCAAATCAGCCAGTGGTCAGGGCGATGTTTTCCGCGGGATTTTCTTCCTCCTCTGCTTCTTCACCATCGGCCTGGTGTCGAATTTTAAGAAGTTGATGGAAGAGGGAATCGGCAAACTTGCGGCTGTGTACTGCGTCTGCCTGTTTGGTTTTATCATCTGGGTTGGACTCTTTATCTCTTGGCTGTTCTTTCACGGGGTGAAGCCGCCCATTATATCTTAAGAGAGGTGCGAAGGTATGGACCAGAAGAGCAAGATGTCGGAAGAGATAGAAAAGATGGAGTACGAACCATTGGCACCGGTGGAATTATCCCTGATTCGGTGGAGCATCGGGATTGGCGTTGGTTCGCTCTTTATTCTCTATTTTTTAAGTAGATGGCTTTTTCCGGGAGGGCATTGAAAGAGGCGTGAGGATGGAGATCGCTCCCCATCCTCGCGTTTGTTGAAAAAATTTACGCGGCTGAAATGCGCATGTTCGACAGGGCCACGCGATATTCCTGGCGGCGCTGCTCCCACTGGGGCAGCGCCGCCGAGTCATCCTGCCATTTGGCCAGATCCTTGGCTGATATACGAAGCCGGTTTTCACCGGCCGCTATCCCGCCTGCTCAAATTCCATCCCATACTTTTGCTGCAATTGCTCAAGATTGGAACGGGTTTTTTTCACGACACTGATGCAGTGATTGAGTTCACGGTTGATGGAGATTTCATATTCATCTGTATGCATAGAGAGTCCTTTCTTATTGTTGGGAGTTATATCTCTCAGCCCAGAAGGACAAGACCAGCCATGAGGCCCATTGCAGGCTCCGCGGTCATTTTGTCGTTGGGGAAAAGTTTGCCAAAAGGCCAACCGAGCTGATGAGCCATCGCGGCAAAATCAACCCCCACTGCCGAAATGGAGGGACGTGCCAACTCCGGATGCAGGCAGGGGATTTTTTCTGCCAAGACCACGCAGACCTCTTCATCACCGCAAAAAAGTTCTTTGCAGGAACCCGCCGCCATAGCCTTGGCCTTATCGACTCCTCTGCTTAAGGCAGAATGCTCCAAGGTAGCAGCAATGCGATGAATTGTGCGGGCAAGAGGTAAACGTCCTTCTCCCATTAGCTCAGATACCGGTGCATCGATTTTGAACACAAGTACGGTGTGGAAATCCTGCAACAACCGTTTGAAGGTGTCGGGTGCCGGTGCATGGGGTGGGCAGCCGGGCGATTGACCATAACTGGGGCAGGGAGTGGGACCGGCGCACATGTTTGCAAAACGGGCTTCAACCACGAGTTGTGCTGTGGGAAGAAGGCCGGTTGCGGATGCGCCAAGGGATCGGGCCTGCATCTGCAGTCCTTCGATGATATCTTGGTCCCGGAAGAGTTGCGTGTTCATGAAGAGTACCTCTCACGCATGGCTCGCATGCAACCATAATAAAACATAGAAGAAAAAGAGCAAGATGGGGAATTGCCCTCGATGCAGCAATTCAGCTGGATTTTTTGGTCAAGAGGGAAATCCTCCCTTCGCAAAAAGGCGGCATAAAATCAGGTGTTGCGTGACATGTTGAAGCCAGACTCGAAACTCAGTGCATCGGAGAATCGCAAAATAAGCGAGCTACTCAAAGAAATTTATAGCACCCCAGAACTCAATTCTACTTTGTCACCTTTGTCAGCCCCTGTTGGGTATATGCTGAGTCAATAGATGCCTGCCTTTGCCGGTGCCTGACAGTTATCTGGCGATGTACTTCCTCCGGTTTTATCTCCCTACTCAGCAGGAAATGGGCAAGAAGGAAAAACAATATCGGCCTGTTCACAGAAAAAGGTGGGTGAACCCCGGCAAGGGCAAGTTACCAAGCGTATGATATAGCCCATTTTCTCTAATTTCATCGCTTCGCCCCCGGGAGGATTTTCTTGCCGTCAGTTTTGTCGTCCTCGTAAAAAGGCCCGAGAACGACGTTTCGAGCTTCGTAAATTGCTGATTTCACGATGCGTGACATTCATGCTTTTGACTTTTTACGAAGCCATCAATTTTGCTTTGTTGGTAAAGCCCTCAACCGTTCCCGATGAGTACTCTTTTTTTGGCCGAAAATAGTTGAGGATGAGCGCCTTGTGATCACAGATGGTGCAATCCTGGCAGCTTAAAAAGTGGGCCTTTAACATCGGGAGCAGGGGAACCAACCGTCCCTAGGTGCAGACGGGACCATTTACGTTGGACCAGAGGATAAGAAACGCTATGCGATCAAATCCAACGGTACCCTGAAGTGGACCTTTGCCACCGGGGGCTGGGTGGATTCCTCACCAGTCATAAATGCAGACGGAACCATCTATGTTGGATCAAGCGATCACAAGCTTTATGCGCTCTTCAGCGATTCTGATGGACCAGATCACTCAGCATGGCCCGTGTTCAATCACGATGCCAGGCATACCGGTTGAGACCACACTTCAACATCAAAGGCTCTTATGTCCAAAATACTGCTGCTGTTGCTCGGCTATTAAGCATATGGGGCTGCTGCACAATGGATAGCAATAAAAATTATTTCATACTGCTTTTGGTCCTCCTTATTTCCTTGTACTTGATCATTGCCTTGCGTGATCCGCACCACCGGTATATTCTTGGTTTTTTCACATTATTTTCCCCACCGAGTATGCTCCCAGTTGGCTTAATGTCCTGGACAATGGTCTCTGGTTCTTTTTCACCGGTTCACTGGCATGGATTGTATTTTTTCACGTTTTCAACTCGCCTCGTGTCGGCAGACAGCAGATTTTTGGGGCGATTAGCGTTTATCTCCTCCTGGGGATTCTTTTCACTCAACTCTATGAGATCTCAATTTACATTCAGGGTAATTCTATATACTTCGATCCGTCACGTTTTTCCGAAGGGACAATCGGAACCAGTCACGTGCTCTACTACAGCTTTGTGACCCTTGCCACCGTCGGTTACGGAGATGTTTCTCCTTACACCCCCGCTGCAAGGGCTTTGAGCGTACTAGAGTCACTTGTCGGCATCATGTATATTGCGATTCTCATTGCCCGTTTCGTTTCGAACTATGAAAAAGAAAACCGTAGAGAAGAGGAGAAAAAAATTGATAACGATTCTGAGGCACGATGAGAAGGATGCTGCCAGTCTCAACCTGTTCCTTGACGGAAAATCTTGAGATTTTTCCCTTCGCGATGTATCCCGAAGCACTCCCTGTAACAGTCAGGAAAGTCAGATTCTTCGGCGAGGCTTGCTGAGCAATTGACTCATCCTCGATTTCCCGTTTAAACCAGCCCGGAGGAAAGGATAGGCCTCTCTATTTTACCGTTTTGAATTTATCACCCGTCCTTCACCCCTTTCAGCAACTTCGCATTCCCCCGGAAATAGTTTTTTTGTCGTTGTATCGGGTTCACTGGGGTTTATTCAATCAAGAGTAAGGGAGGGGCTTTTCCCATCTGTATGCAATCTAGAGGGGACTCTTGTTGAGGCACTCACGGAGGTTACGATGGAATCTTCTGAAAAAACCGCCTGGCTATCCATTCTCACCAATATCTCGCTTGCCTGCATCAAAGCAGCGATTGCCCTGGCTTCCGGAAGTGTTGCAGTTCTGGCAGATGCCGTACATTCGCTGACGGATGTTGTTTCTGCAGTCATTATTCTCATCGGCATCAAGATAGCCCGGAGACCGGCACGTGGTTTCCCCTATGGGCTCTACAAAGTGGAAAACCTGGTTGCCCTGATTACCTCTGTCTGCATCCTCTTTGCCGGTTATGAAATTCTCAAGACGGTGTTTTTCGGAGGCAGCCGTCCCCTTCCCGAACATATCCCCCTTTCCTTGATCGGCATCAGCTCGACCCTGGTGATCACCTGGCTCTTTTCCAGATACGAGCTGAAAATAGGCCGAAAGACCGGCTCACCGAGCCTCATTGCCGATGCCCGTCACATCTGGACGGATATGCTCTCCACACTCGTTATCCTTGTCTCGCTAGTGGGCAGCGCCTTCGATCTTGCTTTGGACACCTTTGCCGCGGTGATTGTGGTCTTTTTTATAGCGCGCTCCGCCCTGACCATTCTGGTTGATTCGGTTCGGGTGCTGCTCGACGCCTCCCTTGATTTTGACACCATCACCCGAATCCGAAAAACCGTTCTCGCCGACCCTCGCGTCGCCCGGATCAATCACCTCTGGGCGAGAAATGCCGGACGCTATAAATTCGTCGAGCTGGATCTCATTTTGCGAGTCCATGACCTGGAACGCGGGCACCGAATCTCGGAGGAGATTGAAAACAGGGTCAAAATGGAGATTACCCAAGTTGACCGGGTACTGATTCATTTCCAGGCGCAAGGAAACGCAAATGAAGTTATTGCCATGCCCCTCAGTGCCGATGGCCAAACCATCTCAGCGCATTTTGGCGAGGCACCTCTCTTTCGCATAGTCACGCTCCAGCACCCACAAAACACCGTCATCAATGACCGACTGCTGGAAAATCCCTTTCTCCAGGAAGAGAAAGCCAAAGGGATCAAGGTTGCGCAGTGGCTCCTGGAAAACGGCCTGACTGTGTTACTCTCGTTGCAGGATCAGTCGGGAAAAGGTCCGGGTTTTGTCCTGGGAAATGGCGGCGCAGAAATTCTGCTCACCAAAAAGACCAATGCAGATGAGGCCATGGAGGCGTTTACCACTTTAACATCGAGCTGATCAATACTGTGCGGGCAGCGGACACCATTCCGATAATCGCTTCAAGTGGTACTGGCGGAGTGGAGCACTTCCTGGAGGTGTTGCGGAAGAAACCCGCTGAAACGGCCTCGGCGATATGAATTTTCCACCGTAAGGACGATCCGATTAGCGAGGCTGACAGGAGCGGGGAGATAGGGCAGAACACTTCCCACCCTCAAAAAATCAATATTTTACAACACTTTTATATAGTTATGCAAAATACACACGGCACAATTCCAAGATACTATTTTGATAATTTCAACGCATCCCTCTTTCTTCCCCGCACTTGAGGTTGAACAGTCGATCACGGAATAGCCGAGGGGGTTTGCCTATATTGAAGTTGACTCCAATCGAATTCGTTGACACAGTAGCCAACGGCTCCTTTAGTTCACAAGCGTTTGAACCATGACGAATAACGAAAGACCGTGCCTGTTTATGGCGGGAAGAATCGTTCTGCCGGGGGGAATTAGGTGTGTCGTACGAATTAAGCTACGCTGAAAAAGGGTTCCTTGTCCACTTCGCGGGCAATGTCTCCATCGAAGAATTGAATCGCGCCAATGGAGAAATTCAGACCCACTACTACTTTGATTATCATACATACCAAGTCATCGATTTATTGGACGCAAACCTCTCTTCCGTCACCGAAGAAGACGCTGAATTCCCTGCAGTCACAGACAGCGTGGCATCGAAAACAACTTTGCACAGCGTGAGGGTCGTGTTTGTTGTCAAGGAGAGCTATGCGTTCAGCGTAGTGAACAGTTATGTGACATACGCGCGACAGTTGGTGCCGAAATGGGAGTTCGCTGTTTTCCCAACTCGTGATGAAGCGCTGAAGTGGGCCAGATCGGCCCGTCTCTCGGCATAAATTCGTGGAAGCACTGCCACTGCGAAGATGATCGGGATCAGCCCTCTGGTCGAATCAACTCCAACCCTATCATTCATAGTCTGCCCCTGAGGGGTAAGGGCAGAACACCGGAACAAGGAAATCAGAGACTGCCAGGTACCAAACAAGGACAGGCAAAGGAGACATCAGGAAATACGGAAAAAATTTCTCGCAAAACTGCCTGAACCCATTATTTTCCGATATTGAAACAAGTTTTAAATGGACAAATGAGCCAAAAACGCCCCAACCCACTCCCTCCTCTTCAAGCAATGCTTCCCGTTACAGAACCCCTTTTTCAACAGACCCTTGCATGGTACTTTTCCTATGCAAAATCGTATTTCTCAGACGATGCCAACTGTCAGGAGCATATTCTGCTCAAACAAAAACACAGCCTCAGGGTTGCGGCCCTCATTGGCGTCCTTGCCAGGGAACTGGGGCTCTCCGATGAAGAGAGAGTCCTGGCAAAACTGATTGGGTTGCTGCACGATATTGCCAGATTCGAGCAGTACACCCGTTACCAGAGCTTCCATGACAAGGTCTCCTTCGATCATGGAGAGGTTGGCGCGAAACTGCTCTGCGAGGTCGGACCGTTACAGGGTCTCGACAACGATCTGCGCGAAATACTGAGTTGCGCGATTCTTCACCACAACAAGATCGATATCCCAACCACTCTTTCCAAGCGGGAAACCCTCCATACCCGTCTCGTGCGGGATGCGGACAAGCTCGATATCATCTATCTCACCTGCAGTTATCTGAAAAACGGCAGCAGATTTCCCACGGTATTTCCAGCGGGTGCAGGCCAGGTATCTCCAGAGATCGTTCACGCCCTGGCCCGAAGACAGCTGGTGGAATACGGCATGGTACGAAGTCTTGGCGACTTTCATCTCCTGAAGGCCGGCTGGGTCTATGATCTTAATTTCACCCCTTCCCTGGACATCCTCCACAGACGAGGCCACCTCAGTCTCCTGAAAGCCGCTCTCCCCGCATCAACCGAGATTGAGGAGATCTTCAATCAGATCCAGCACTATATCCAGGAACGGCTCGGCTGAGCACCACGCCTCCCCCCGCTCATGCCGGGACATTTGGCACCAGCTGCTGAGAGACGCTGTTGTCCCGGTGAGCTGATCAATTGAGCAAAAAAAGGCTACGGACGTTGACCGGGTGGCACGAATCGACCGCCCGGCCAGGCGGCTGTTGCCAGGTGCCTGCCCAAGCCATAGCTGACAAGCCTGTTTCTCAGCTCAAGCAACTGGGTCACAAGCGCCTCCTCGACGTGTGCATAGGCAGCCTCGTCCGCTACCCGGTTGACAACGATGCCCAACAGCTCGGTGATGGCGTTACCGACCGAATTTTGGCTTATGGTCACAATCAATCGACCGCTATCATCCCGGTAGAGAAGCTGCTTATACGCCGGTTGCCAACGAATCTCATTGGCAAACATGGGATCTTCGATCACCTGCAGTCGCAGGATGCGGGCAGCCTGGTGAAACTGGTCGCTATAGAGGAGAATATCTTCAATATGGTCGGCATAGGCGACCCCGGCCGGGATTTTTGTATCCCCTGAAGCGACAAGATTGAAAAAGGTTCGATAGAACTCAAGAAAACCGCACAAGACCATATCGTATTCCTTCCAGAACTGGCCTTTTTTCAGCTGCTCCGCCCCTCCGACCACTTCCCAGCTCGGTAACCCCTGGGGGTAACCGGTGATCGACAGTTTGCCTGCATCCGGTGAGATCGGGCGGAGAACCTTAAGGTCGAAAACCTCCAGAAACTGCAGATAGACATCGCTGAGGAAGCTGAGAAACAGGCCGTTCTGGCCACCGTCGGTCAGATTCGGGTCATCCTCGGCAGCAGGCGCTGACGACGCGAGTAACGCCTTCTCGAACACCATGAAATGATTATGAATCATCCTGATGCTCGGCACCCCTGGTTTGTTGATCGGCCATGTTGCGTCGAGACTGGCCTCACCGCAAAAAACCAGATACTCCTCCGGATCCGGATATTTCTCCAGCATGTACTGAAAGACGACATTGGTCATCCTGCTGAAGGTCAGATTTTCTTCCTGCGTGAGTTGGTCGCGACGGACCGGACGCCCCATGGGATCCAGCACCTTGGTGGAAGTATCGAAGATGATGGAGGTATCAAAGAGATTGGAATGACCGATAGCCTTCCTGTAAAGGAGAAACCCCTCATCAGTTCTGAGCAGACCGTTTTCCCGGGCAAGATGCCGCAGGTTGCACGGGCTGTTAAAAAACTCCGTGGGGGCAACACCTGCCGGTATTTCCATGGGGATCGGCCGATGCGGCGTGATAACTGTCCGGGGATAGGATGTAGTCATGGTCGCTCCGAATGCATGAAGGGAACAGGATCTTTGTCCAGGTAAGGAGTATGAGGCAGCAATCGCTCTTCTGTCTGTGAAAAGATCTCAAAAGAAGCCACCGGGGGGAAAAGGAACCGCATTTGACTGGGCCCGCGTGGTCAATGCCCTTCCCCATCCTCAAAAGACACAAGGTCAAGCTCCTTCAGAATGCTCTTCGAAAGCGAGAGGCATGGACGAAACCTCAATCCGGTTTCTGCCGTTCTGCTTGGCCTGATACAGCGCCATATCCGCCTGCCTGATCAGATTTGCCGACGTCATGCCGCACAGCAGATCCTGATCCAGTCTGTGCGCCTCATGCCAGCAGGCCCTCCTGCCCTTACAGACATTCTGGCTGCAGCCAACGCCAATACTGACGGTCACCCGCCTCGTCTCTTCGCCTTCGGTATGGTCGATTTCCAGCTCGGCTATGTCCGCAAGGATCGATTCGGCAAACTCGAGGGCGTATTCCAACGGGCACTTGGGCAACAGCATAGCAAACTCCTCACCTCCGTAGCGGGCCACCAGGTCCCCCGGACGCCGCACCCGTGTGGCCAGATAACCGGCCACGGTACGCAGGCAGTCGTCTCCAGCCTGGTGCCCATACCGGTCGTTGAACTGTTTGAAATGATCGATATCGAGCATCAACAGGGACAAGGGGTACCTGTTTCGGCAGGCACGCCGCCACTCGTTCTCTATCGCCTTGTCGAAAGAACGCCGATTGGCGATGCCTGTCAGACCGTCCTGGGTGCTGAGCATTCGCAACTGATCGGTGTGATGTTTGAGCGCCAGGTAATTGCTCACCCTGGCCTTGACGATCTGCGGATGCGGAGGCTTGTGGATGAAATCAAGGGCACCGGCTTCCAGCGCCTGGGTTTCCATGTCAGCGTCGGTCTGGGAGGTGACGAACAGGATAGGGATCTCGGCCAGCAACGGATCTTGCTTGAATTCTTGACAGACTTTCAGGCCATCCCGGTCCGGCATAACGATGTCCAGCAAAACCAGATCGGGATTGATCGCCTGAGCCATTGTTCGGGCCTCGCTTCCCCGGGTGGTAAAATAGACCTTGCCGCACCCTTTGAGGAGAGTGGCCAGAAGGCGGATTGCTCCGGGATCATCGTCGATCACCAGGATGCGGGATTCGTGTTCAGCCATCAGTTGCTTTTGCATGTCGTTTGTCCAAGCTGTTGCAAAATATCCAGTGCCGCTCTGAAATCGAGGCAATCCATGGCATCGCGCAGACGCCGGCGTTGATCGGCGGAAAGATGGTTGGCCATGGCCGGAGCCATTGTCTCGAACTGCTCCAGGGCCGCAAGATTCTGCTCGTCCAGGGCTCGAATGAGCTCTCCAAGGGCCTTGCGATCGAGATCTGTGGTGCGGGCATCACTCTCCAGTCCTGTACCATTTTCCACACCGCGCAAATACTTGTCAACGCCATCGTGGAGACGGTGCAGAGCATTCCCCAGCTGTGCAAGGGCAGCGTCAGCCCTGGGATTCGCGCCACTTTTGATCTGCTCCTCCAACGCCAGGGCCTGCATGGCCACCTCTGTTGCGCCAATGTTCCCCAGCATGCCGCGCAGGGTGTGCAACCCGGCGGCGGCCTCGTCCCATCGGTTGTTTGCCAGATCCCGGCCAAGCGCTTCAAGCAGTGCAGTGTCTTTTTCCACCAGGGGCCGGAGGAGGGAATGGAACAATTCGAGATCGCCATTGAGCCGCTTGAGAGCCATCCGGCTGTCAAGCCCGGCAATACCGAGCTCACCCACCGAAGCTGCCGGGAGCGAAGGCAGGGCTGGTGCAGGCAGGTCCTTTCCGTTCTGCGGTGCAATCCAACGAAGCAGGCAGGCGAGTAAATCCTCCTGATTGATCGGCTTGGGGAGATGATCATTCATTCCGGCTGCCGCACAGGCGGTCCGGTCCTTTGCCATCACCGCTGCGGTCATGGCGATAACCGGAAGGGCATTGAACTGGCCTTGGGCACGGATGCGGCGGGTGGCCTCCAGGCCATCCATCTCAGGCATGTGCAGATCCATCAGCACCGCATCAAACGGTTTCTCGTTCAGCAGTCTGAGGGCCTGTGCACCATTCCAGGCCGGGGTGACGATCATGCCCATTCGTTCCAATATGTGGCGCGCCACGAGCTGATTGGTCTCGTTGTCCTCAACCAGCAAAACCTTTGCACCGCGCAGGGGCATGGCCCGATCTTCGAGACTTTCCTTGATCCCCAGCGACGACTTACGACGCCCTGCACCTCGTACATCCATGATGGCATCGAACAGGCGGGACGGCATGACCGGCTTGGTCAAAACGGCCGCCAGTTGCAGATCCGGAATCGAGGGCAGCAGTTGCTCCGGCCCCTGTGCGGTAATCAGCATGATAATGGGTGTCTGCGGCAAGACTCCGCGCGCAACCATCTCCTGCAACCGTTTTGCCACCATCATTCCCCCCATTTCCGGCATCGCCCAGTCCAACAGGATCAAATCATAGGGGGGCTGCATGTCCTTGCCGGTCTGGAGCAAACATTCCAGCGCATCAGGGCCCGAAGAGGCCTCGCTTACATCAAAATTCCACGAGTGGAGGGTTTTTCTCAACATTTCGCGGGAGCTGTCCAGGTCATCGACGACCAGCACCCGCATGGTGCCCATCTCTTCCTGAAAACGGGCGGCATCATCCCGGGCCTCAACGGGCAAGACCAGGGTAAAAGAAAAGCAGCTGCCCCGGCCGAGCTCGCTTTCCACACTCAGTTCGCCCCCCATCCGCTGCACCAGATATCTGGATATGGTCAACCCCAGCCCGGTGCCGCCGAAACGGCGGGTAATCGATCCATCTGCCTGCTGAAAGGGTTTGAACAGGTGTTCCTGCATCTCTTTATCGATACCGATGCCGGTATCGCGCACGATAAATTGGATCACCGCCGAATCCCCGGCATGGGGTGGTTCACGCAGGCAATGCACCCTGACCCAGACCTCGCCCGCCTGGGTGAATTTCACCGCATTGCCCACCAGATTGTTGAGCACCTGGCCAAGACGCACAGGATCGCTGCGCAACCGTCGCGGAACGTTTGGCGCAAGCTCGACCACCAGTTCCACCCCCTTCTCGTCAGCGCCGACACTGAAAAGATCGGCAACACTTTGCAAAACCTCCTCCAGGTCGAAGGGCACTGCATCCAGCGCCAGATGACCGGCTTCGATTTTCGAAAAATCGAGGATGTCGTTGATGATGGACAGCAAGGCCTTGGATGAGGTCCGTATTTTGCCCAGGTAGTCGAGCAAGCGGGGAGAAAGGTCCGGGAGTTTGAGGCCCAGCTCGGATAGCCCGATGATCGCGTTCATCGGCGTGCGGATTTCGTGACTCATATTGGCAATGAATCCGCTTTTGGCCCGGCTGGTGGCCTCCGCTGCTTCCTTGGCCTCCCGCAGAGCGGATTCTGCCTGCACGACCTCGGTCACATCCCGATTCATGCCCACCATACGCACAGGGTGTCCGGATTCATCCCGTTCAACAATCGAGGCCGCGTGAATATATCGCAGTTCGCCGCTGGGCAAGAGGATGCGGAAACCGGTGTCGAAATACTGTTCACCATTCACCGCTGCCATCAGTTCCTCTCCGACGCGTTTCCGATCATCGGGATGACAGCATGATTTCCAAAAGTCGGCATTGACAGAGGTTCCCCCTTCCCTGTCGGTTGCACCGTACATTTGGTACATCCGCTCGTCCCAGGTGAACGTGTTCTCAGCAAAGTTCCATTGCCAGATGCCAATACCCGCCGCTTTCGTGGCCAGTTCCAGCCGTTCCATGGCCGAATTCAACTGGAGATTGCTCTCAATCAACCGCCGTTCGGCATGCTTTCGTTCAGTAATATCACGACCTATGCCGAGGATGCCAAGGACATGACCATGTACATCCTGAAAGGGCACCTTGCGGGTTTCCAGGGTGACGCGGCGACCGTCTGAACGGTAGACGATCTCCTCCTCATTGATGATCACCCGGCCGGAGTCGATGGCCTCCAGGTCTTTTTCACGGAAGAAATCGGCCAAATCGCGGGACACGAAATCGTAGTCGGTCTTGCCGAGAATGTCCTCCTCCGCTGCACCAAAAAATAGTTCGAACTCCGGGTTACAGGCGAGATAGATGCCCTGGGTATCCTTGAGCCATATGAGGTCCGGAATATTGTTGACCACAGTGGCGAGATGATTCTTGGTTTCCTGCAGCGCTTTTTCCATCTCCTTGCGCCGGGTAATATCGCGGGACGAGGCATAGAGATAATTCTGCCCATCAATGCTCACCCCACGGGCGTTGATTTCCACATCAAAAAACGAGCCATCCTTGCGCCGGTGCCTGGTTTCAAAGACGGCTTGTTCCTCGATGAGTTGGTGCATGAGGGTGACTTGGATATTCGGGGGGATGGTTGTGTCCCAATCAGCCACATTCAAGCCTACGGTTTCTTCCGCTGTATAGCCCAGCATGCGGGCGAAGGATTGGCTGCACTCCACCACATTGCCTGCTTCATCAAGGATGTGGATGCCGTCGCTGGCGTTCTCCAAAAGGGTTTTCAGGCGTTTGGTCACGCGCCTTACTTGGGTGAGGTCAAACAGGGTGATCAGGCTCAGTGATTGCTCGCCGTCTCGCAGTCGTGTCCCCTCCGCCTGGATGGTACGAATTTCACCATCCCTGCAATGCAGGAGCATCTCCAAGGGCTGGAACATTTTCCCTTCATCCGCCTCCCTGATCCGCTCTCGCCATATGCGGATCATCTGCTTTCGGTAATTGGTATCCGGGCAGGTTTTGCCCCACCAATCCTCCAGGGTGGGGATATCGTCCAGCTTATACCCGAAAGTTCGGACAAAGGCTGGGTTGAGAAAGACCACCTGCTCCTTCCCATCAACAAGGACCTTGGGTACGGGGGTGGCGTTGATGGTGGCGCGGAAACGCTCCTCGCTTGCACGCAGCTCACGCTCAAATCGTTTTCGGTCGCCAATCTCACGCCAGGACACAAACATCACCAGCCGCCCCTCGTATGTGGCAACGGCAGACGAAACCTCTACCCAGAACTCCTCACCATTCAGACGGCGATGGACCCATTCGAAATGAAGCCGTTCATCGCGAAGCAAGTCTTGAATCTTTGCGGCAACCGCCACAAGAGAGGAGGTCCCGTCGGGTTGGCTGGGGGGGGAAAGATCGCCGGGGGTGAGGCCGATTATCTGATCGCGGCTGCCTCGGAGCATAATTTCGGCGGCACGGTTGCATTCAGTGACGCGCCCGCCGCCCAGTTCCATGATGAAATAGGCGTCCGGCGAATCGGAAAAGAGGGTGCGAAAACGATGTTCACTCTCCTCCAAGTCATGCTGGGCCTGTTTGGAGGCGGTGATATCCTGGATTGTGCCGATGCCGACGACCGGCTTATCCGACTTATCGAACATGACCTCGGCCCGCTCCCTGACCCATCGCATCCGTCCTTGAACCAGGGTCCGGTGTTCGATATCATAAGGCTCGCCTCGCAGCGCCGCCTCCCAGGCCGATGACACCATTTTCCGGTCGTCCGGGTGGACCATGTCCATGAAGGTCTCAAGGGGGATGGGCATCTCGGGCAGCGTAGCGAACATGCGGCTGGTTTCCTCGGACCAGCGCAGCTCATTGGCGAGGATATCAAAGGACCAACTGCCGACTTGGGCCACGGCCTGGGCCCGTTGGAGTTCCTCTCTGCTCCTGGACAACTCCTGCACCGCACGTTTCTGCTCGGTGATGTCACGAAAAGAAACGATCATGCCTTCCTGACCTGTACTGCCCTGTGGGCCTTGTATGGCCGTCACCAGAAGACTCACCGGCAACACGCGCCCATCCTTGCAGATAAAAGTGCCCTCCGCCTCCCGGGGCTGCCCGTCCTGCAGCGTCTGCAGCATCGGGCAATCCATGGCAGTATGCGCTTCGCACTCGGCTTGAGGTTCACAAAACAATATCTGCGGATATCCGCCAACGACCTCCTCTTCACGATACCCCAGCATGCTCAAGGCAGCGGGGTTGATGAAAATGCACCGCCCATTGTGGTCGGTGCCGTATACCCCTTCACCGAGACTGGCCAGCAACAACTGATCCCTGGCGGCCAGATGCCTCGTCTCCTCCAATGACGTCACCAGCAGTTTTCGGGATCTGCTCAGCCCCCTGCCCCCTCCCCACAGGCCGAGCAGGCCAAGTACCCCGATAACGCCATGGCCCCAAAGAAGCCCCTGGATTTGCTGGCCTATTATTGTCCGAAAGGGAACAAAGGGAACAGACACGCTGATGCCGCCACGCACATCCCCTACCTTGTATCCCTGCGTCTGGTGGCATTGCAGGCAGGATTGCTCGGTTACAAGAGGACGCATATAGCGTAAATCCGTACCGTTATCCTGCTCCACCAACTCGACTTGTTCCCCGGCCCCCTGTGCAAACGAGAGCAAGGCCATTCGCTCCCAGGGATCCGGTGCGTTTTGCGGCCTGACAGGCTTCAAACTGGTGATATGGCCCCGTATGCCGCCCTGTGTGGCCCCAAGTTCATGGACCTGCCGGGTCATATAGGCAGGGTTGATCAGGGTGAGAGGCAGACCTGAGGTGGTGACCACGTCCCGCCGGTTGAGGTCCGAGAGGAATGGATTGGGTGGCGTGTATTCGCTCGGCGGCACATAAACGCCGCCGCGTATCGCGTTCCAACGTCTGTAGAGGACATCCTTATCGAAATGGGATTGGGCCTGGATACGAGCGAGTTCAAAAACCGAGGACTCCACCTGATGGCAGTTCCAAGCCAGGGACATGAGAACAATCACAATCCACAGCAGGATGGTGCTCCACAACAGCCTCTGGAACTTTTCTCCATTTTGGGTCTCACTCGTCCACGACATAGCAGCTCCTGACGAAAGAGGAAACTCATTGAATATGCTTGTAAAACGATAGCAGTTCTCGCAAGCGAGAACAAGGTTTCCCTACTGTTGCTCGTCCGCCAGAGGGAATCAGCACCCGGCAGCACTGTTGGGTGGAGTTCTTTCTGCCGGTATAGGGCTGGATACCGGTTGATCCGGCCGAGAAGCGCAAGATGATGCTAAAAAAGAGAGCTAGAGCGGGGAGATGCGAAGACCAAGGAGTTCCGACCGTACTTCCGGGGTGCTTGGGATTCGTATTGGCGCAAACTGGCAGTCGGTCGTGACCTGGTGTTCAACGCCTTCGGCTCTCCCTATGCGGGAATCGGCGGCAACGCCCTGGACTGGCTCGCCCCGGCAACCTGTAAATAGAGATTCATCTACAAACAGCAATAAAGCCGTCGAAGCGAAAACGAAAACAGGGGGATCACCGTGTTGGTGCCCTCCCGAGCAAACGGCAGAGGCTTCTGCGAAAGCGGGCAGCAGGAAAAACGATTGAGGCTGACCGGCCCCTGGCAATGCCAAAAGCCCGTCGGCCTCAAATATGGGGACTGATTAGTTGAATCTGGGCAGGGCTACCGCTTCAAAACCATATTGCTTGAGGATTTCCTGGCCAGCAGGGGAAAGGATAAACATGGCCAGCCGCCAAGCCTCAGCGGAGGCACCGTTCCTGACCAGCAGGCCATAATCGGCGCCGACAGCCAAATCTTCCGGAATGGCGACAATCTTGAGCGCCGGCACTTCCTTTTGCGCCAACACCGCGTTGGTGCAGTAGGTCAGAAAGACATCCGCCCTCTTCTCTCCCATGACCCAACCGTACTGATTGCGGCCTTGGGGAGCTTTCTCGCTGGCCGGACCACCGGTGAGTTGCAGCGCCTTTTGCGAGAGGGATGCAAAGCTGCCTGGCTTGACCTTGTCGGCCATTTCAAATAGTTTCCAGGCATAGTCCCCGCTCGGATCCGCCTTGGGGGTCGAGGTTCCTAATCTGATATCTTTCTTCAGCATGGTCTCGAGCAGATTCTCCGGACGCACCTCAACCTCAGCCTGGGCAATCGCACAGAGCTGGTTGCGGGTAAACAAGGTAACCGGGCTTCCCCAACCGCTGGCTGCCAATTTTTCCGGGTGGGCCATGTTCGCTGACGCAAAGACATCCGGGGCTTCGCCGCCCTCTATGGCTTTTCGCAGCAGGCCGCTTGGTCCGAATTTAGTGGTCACCTTGACCTGGTAGGTCTTCTCATAGGCGGCTGCCACATCACCAAGAGCGTTTTTCAAACTGCCCGCAGCATAGAGGGTGAGTTGTTCCGCTTGCGCGGTTCCAAGAGCGAACATGAAAAAAGTGGTGAAAACGATAAAATTCCGCATCATTTGCATAGGACCTCCTTTGGTTTTGATATTTGCCAGCATTATGTGGCATGGGTTGTCGCCTCCTTGACGGACATGCAGATTTCATAGAAGAGCGGAAAGATCCCTCCTCCCCTCCAGTAGACCACCACCGCAGGCGTTTCTCGCAGGGCCGTCCACAGATAGTCGGATTATATCAAAAGAGTTCGTCTTTTATTTCATACAAATTGCAATTTTCCCAACGCCTCTCAAACACGAAAGAAAACAGGGGCTCTGCAGCGGAGAACAGATCATGGAGGTGTAGCCGGTTTTTTGCACACAAAATAAAAATAATTTGAACGTAACATTTTGACTCCTATAATGAAAACAGTGCGGACTGACACCAGCTTGAACGACACATCAATTTGTCAGCTCCTGATTTCATCCTTGAAACCGTTTGCGGTAAAGCTCCACAAAACTCTGCTGGATGTATCCTTCACGGGGGAGGATTGATGAAAGTTGAACTTGGACCTGTAACGCGGCTGGAGGGACATCTGAATGTCAAGACCGAGGTCGCCGACAATAGGGTTGTTGACGCTCGATGCGAAGGAGAGATGTTCCGCGGGTTCGAGCGCATCCTCCAGGGAAGGCATCCCCTTGACGCCCAGCAGATCACCCAGAGAATTTGCGGCATCTGCCCCTATGCCCATGCCCTGGCCTCCTCCTATGCACAGGAGGCGGCTTACAACATCTCTGCCCCGGAAAACGGCCGTATCCTGCAAAACCTGATTCAGGGGGCAAATCACCTCTATGATTACCTGCTCAACTTTTACCAACTGAGCGCGATCGATTTTATCGATGTCACCGCAATCCTCAAGTACTCCGGCAACGATCGCGACCTCAACCACCTCAAGGCTTGGGTGCAACACAAACTTGCAAGTGGCAAGTCCCATGGACCTGCCCCCTTTCTCCCCCGCCTCCAGGGTGACTATGTGGAGAGCGCCGAAATCAATATCGGCGCCCTCAACAATTACATCAAATCCCTGGAGATACAGCGAAAAAGCAACCAGGCCTCTGCGATCTTCGGTGGCAAGTTCCCCCATTCGACCTCAATTTTCCCGGGAGGATGCACCCAGGAGGCTCGTATCGACCTGATCCTCGCCTACAAATCGATGATCGAGGAGGTCAGGGCCTTCATCCACAACAATTACCTTGCCGACATCAAGGCCGTCGCCTCCCTCTACCCCGAATATTGGACCATCGGCGCGTCCAAAGGAGGCTTCCTCTCTGCGGGCCTCTTTCCCCGTGGCCCTGAAGCCGACACGGATCGCCTCTTCTCGGCGGGATTCGTGACCGAGCAGGCAACACCGGCGGCACCGTTTGCCCTTGACGATCTCACGGAGGAGACGACCCATTCCCGCTATGCACTTAGAGGACCGTCCAACATTAAAGATGGGACCCTTGTTCCCGATCCCTCCCGGGGATACTCCTGGATAAAGGCCCCCCGCTATCAGGGGCAGGCCATGGAAGTCGGTCCATCCGCCCGTTTGATCGTCTCCTATCATCACCCCAAGGACACCAGGATCAAGGAGGTGGTGGACGGCTACCTGCAAGCGTTGAACCTTCGCGTGTCCCACCTCAACTCCGTTCTCGGCCGACATCTGAGCCGGGGGATCAATGCAGTGATCATCGCCGATTACCTGCTCGAGGCATGTGAACAACTAACGCCAGGAGAGCCGACCATGGCGGAGTACAAAATACCCGCAAGCGGAGAAGGAATGGGCATGACCGAGGCCTCCCGCGGCGCCCTGCTGCATTATCTGCGCGTACGCAAGGGCGTGATCGACAAATACGAATGCGTCGTACCCACGACCTGGAACTGCTCCCCGCGAGACGGCAAGGATGTGCCCGGAGCGTTGGAGTCAGCCCTTATCGGCCTGCACGTCGCCTCTCCGGAGCAGCAACTGGAGTCACTGCGGGTCATCCACTCTTTTGACCCCTGCCTGGCCTGCGCCGTTCATTGAGAGGTCTGCACCATGGATGAGATCAAGATCAATCGACGGCAGGCCTTGCAGTATGCCACGGCCCTTGCCGCCATGTTCGGGTTTGCCGGTTTGCCGGAACCGGTCCAGGCTGCGCTCAAAAAATCCAATCTCGATGCCCTGCCCCAGGTGATCTACCTCCAGGGGCTATCATGCACGGGGTGCTCCATCTCTTTGCTCCAGACCGCCAATCCCTCGCCCCTGCAGTGTATCACCGAATACGCGAATCTGAGCTTTCATGCGGATCTTTCGGCAACGTCGGGGAAACAGGCCTTGGAACTGATCGACCATTTCCTCAGTGGGGGGGCTGGCGAGTACTTCCTCGCCATTGAAGGGGCCATCCCGGAAGGGATGCCGGAGGCCTGCAAGATTGGCCCGAAACCCTTGAGCAGTTATATTGCCGAGGGCGCGCGCACGGCTGCCGGGATAATTGCGGTGGGCACCTGCGCCTCCTTCGGTGGGATTCCGGCTGCCGAGGGCAATCCAACCGGTGCCGTCAGCGTACCGCAATTCCTGGAAAAACGAGGGATCGACACGCTGCTGATCACCATACCCGGTTGCCCGGTCCACCCGGATTGGGTGTGGCACACCATCACCCACCTGGTGAAGGTCGGGGTGCCGGAGTTGACCGACCACAAATCGCCGAAACTCTTTTTCGGCCAGAATCTGCACAACTCCTGCCCCAGGTATCACTTTTTCCAGGAAGAGATCTTTGCCAAAAAACTGGGCGATCCAGGATGCCTGTTCAAGCTGGGTTGCCTTGGCCCGACCACCTTTGCCGACTGCCCGACCCGTTGGTGGAATGACGGGAAGGCCTGGTGCGTCGGTGCCAATGCCCCCTGTATCGGTTGCGCCTCACCGACCTTTGCCCTGAAGAAAGAGTTCCCCTTCTATCGAACCGAAATAGAGTAGAGGAGACGATCATGGCCCGCCTCTTTGCACGGCTTCGCATCTCGAGCAAGTTCATCCTCTCCATAGCCCCGGTCTTGATCATCCTGTTGACAGGGGCAGGCCTGATTTTTGACCGCTATATCAGTGAGAAGCTGACAGAATCGTATAAAAAATCCGTCCTCATCCTTGCCGAATCGCTGCATGAGGCCGTGAAAGGATCGTTGGAACGGGGACAAATGGGCAACTTCCAGAAGATTCTCTGGAACCAGCGGAAGATCAAGGGGATTCTCGATGTCTCCCTCTACAGCAAGGACGGTCGGTTGAACATGACCTCGAGCCAGATGTCGGCCGACAGGGGCGACAGCGAAGTCCTGGCCAGGGAGATCTTCACCCGTTCGCAGACGGAAAAACAGCAGTTCGTCACCCTGACCGAGGATGCCATGCTGGTGGTCACCCCCCAGGTGGCGAATACAGATTGCATCCGCTGCCACCAGGGCTGGCGCACCAATGAACTCGGAGGCATCATCCAACTCGCCTACGACCTGCGGCCTCTCAACGAATCCATCACCAATCAGCGGATGATGCTCATTTACGGTTGTGCAGCTCTGGTGAGCGTTGTCGGCGTCCTCCTCTTTTTCCTGACCAGGACCATCACCACCCCGGTTTTGCAGATGACCAAAACAATGCGTCTTCTTGCCGACAATGAACTCCATGTGCAGATTCCCGGTGAGCACCGGCGTGACGAGATTGGCGAAATGGCGAGAGCGATACAGGTCTTCAAGCAGAATGCGCAGGCAAAAGATCAACTGGAAAGACGGATGAGCGGGTTGGCTGGGGAGTTTGAAGAGAATGTGGGTTCGACCCTCACCTCAGTGCTTGTCGAGCTGAACAATATCGATGAAGCCGTAAAAACGGTTCTGGACACCGCCAAAACGACCATTGCAATTTCCGAGACGTCGGTCACCTCTTCGCAATCGACCACCGCAAACATCCAATCCGTGGCCGCAGCCATTGAGGAGATGAATGCCACCAACAACGGCATCAGTGCAAAGGTTCTGGAAGCGTCTTCCGTATCGTCCGAGGCGGTCAAATCGATCATGGCGGCGAGAGAGGTTGCCAACAAGCTCAACGTCAATGCCAAGGAAATAGAGAATATCATTTCCATTATCTCCGACATTGCCGAACAGACCAATCTCCTCGCGCTCAACGCCACCATCGAGGCGGCCAGGGCGGGAGACGCCGGAAAAGGCTTTGCGGTTGTCGCCACCGAGGTCAAGGAGTTGGCCTTCCAGACCAAAACCTCCACTGCGAAAATTTCCGACCAGATCAGAAATATTCAACATGCCACCTCCGATTCCGCCAACTCGATCGAGTCGATCTCTGCGACCCTGGAACGGATCAACACGATCTCCAAAGAAATCGAGCTCGCCGTCTCGACCCAGCTGGACGTGAGCCATGAAATTACCCAGAGCACGCAAACCGTGGCCTGTGAAACCTCTGGGATGTCCAAGGGACTGGGCGACGTGGTCGCTGCAACCGATGCAACGGGGCAGGCCGCACACCTGGTGGGCGAGAAAATCTCCGCGCTCATTGAACAGACCGAAAAGGTGCAGCACAACCTGCGTGAGTTCATCACCCAGATTCGGGTGTGACAGCCTCCCCCCCCGGCTCAGGGAACAAGCGGCCAGAACAGGGGGATGGCGATCATCAACACCACCAGAATCAGCAGGGTCAAGGGAACCCCGACCTTGACGTAATCCATGAACCGGTAACCGCCCGGCCCCATGACCAGGACATTGGCCGGATGGGAGATGGGCGAGGTGAAGCTGGAGGAGGCGGCCATGGCGATCCCCATCATCAGGGGATAGGGAGAGATGCCTAGGCCTGTCGAGGTTTTCAGGGCAATGGGCACCATCAACACCACCAGGGCCGCAGTGGGAATGATACTGGTGGCGAGAAAGGTGATGCTCATCATCCCAAAGAGAATCGCATGCGGCCCATAGGGCCCGAGAATATCGATCACCGAGGCGGCGATCAAGGCGGCAGCCCCTGATTTTTCCAGGGCAACGCCCAGGGGGAGCATCCCTGCGATGAGAAAAACCGCCTTCCACTCAATATAGCGGTAGGCCTCCTCCATGGTCAAGCACTTACTGAGGACCATCAAGGCCGCCCCGATCACCACCGCGATGTAGATCGGCACCCAGCCGAGAATGACCGGCAGCAGCACCGCCCCCATGATGGCCAGGGCCACTTTTGCCTTCTCCTCCCGGGCCGGTTCCTGCATATTTTCGGTAAGCATGAGAAAATCCGGCGCCCTTCCCAAAAGCGCCAACCGCTTCCAGTCGCCAAAGAGGAGCAGGGCATCTCCCAACTGCAACCGCAGGTCGCGCAGCCCCGACCGCTTGACCTCCCCCTTGCGCCAGGCAGCAAGAACGGTCACCCCGTATTTTTCACGAAATTTGATTTCCTGCAAGGTATGGCCAAGGAGATTTGAATAGGGGGAGAGCACCACCTCCACCAGCCCCACCTTTTCATTTTCCAGGATGGAGACGTCCTCAAATCGCTCGTCGCCCCTGACAAACACCCCTTCAAGGCCGCGCAGGAGAAAGACCGCGATCATGTCCGAAAGGCCTGAGATAATCAACCTGTCCCCCGGCTCGAAGAGCATATCCGAGGCAGGGATCAAGGCGGTGCCGTCTTCGCGGACGATACAAAGGATCTGCACATCCAAGGCATCGCCGAGACAACTTTCAGTGACGCTCTGGCCAAGGAGCTGGGAATCATTGGGCACGCTGAGCAGGCGGATTTCCTTGCCAAATCCGTAGGTTCGACGGACCTCCGATGGCGCAAGCAACGTCGGCGGAAGAAAACCTGTCTCCTGGCTCAGGGCCAGCACCCGATCCAGCGGGCCACAGACCACCAGGATATCCCCTTCCCGCAGGGGAACGAATTTGACATGCTCGGTAATGGTGTCCCCCTGCCGCTTGATGGAAAGGATATTGAGCCCATACCGGTTGCGGAATTCGGTTTCCGCAATGGTTTGCCCGAGCCATTCGGGCCCCGCCCCAAGGGGAATTTCCGCCACCTCCAGCCCATACTCGTGCAGGCTTGATTGTGCCGGAAGGGGGATCTCGTTGAGCAGCTGCCCCCAGTTGTTCATTTCCACAATCCGGTCAAACCGCCCTTCCACGATCAACTCATCGCCCATGCGAATGACCTCGCTGATCTCCGGGGCCAAGGTCGATATGCGGCCGCGGGTTATACCGATGACATTCAGCCCCAGGCTGGAGCCGAGGTGACTCTCCACCAGGGTTTTGCCGATCAGGGCGGAGTGTTCCGGAATTTTAATGCGGAACACTCGTTCCTGCAGACGATACTGTGCCAGTCCCCCATTTTTGCTCAACCCCTCCGCACTGACCAGGGCGCTGCTCTTCGGCAACAGGCGGACGCCGACCAAGGCGACAAACAAGGTGCCGATTCCCATGACCAGCAGGCCGATCGGGGAAAAATCAAAGAGCTTGAAGGGTTCCAGGTTGTTGGCGCGCAGGGCTTCGCTCACCAAAATATTGGGCGGGGTGCCGATCATGGTGGTCAGACCGCCGAGTAGGGTGCCGTAGGCCAGGGGCATCAGCAACAGCGAGGGAGATTGGCCGGTCTTGCGGGCCAGGTCCATGACCACGGGCAACATCAGGGCCGCCACCGCGATATTGTTCATAAAGGACGACAACCCTCCGGAAATAACCATGATCACGATCACCAGCCGGGAGCTATTCTTGCCGACCAGTCTGAGCAGAGAGCGGCCAAGAATATCGGCGATACCGGTCCGGGTCAGGCCGCCGCTGAGGATAAAGACCGCCCAGATGGTCACCACCGCCGGGTTGCTGAATCCGGCCAAGGCTTCAATGGGGTCGACCAGGCCGGTCACGGCGAGGATCCCGAGGACGAGAAGCGCCAGGACCTCCAGCGGCATCCACTCGGTCATCAGCACCAGGATAACCACGGCCAGAATGGCCAGGACAAGAACAATTTCCGCTGTCATTGGTTGCTGCCCTCCACAAAATCATTGGCCACGGGAACGCCCCTTGTTGCCAGGCGGGATGCACGTTTGTGCAGCTTTTAAAAAAATTGATTACCGTTGAAGCTCAACTCAAGGATCTGATTTTGAAATCCCTCACATTTGTTCGGGATGACATCGAAATTGAGGGTCGATCCGAGGGGTATCGCACCACCCGGGTGTCATCTCGACCAAAGGGAGAGATCTCATGTCTGCAGGCTCAGTTTTTGTGGTAATCATTGAAAAAAACACATTCATTCTGAGGTGAAGAGAGAGCGCAACCCCTGTTCCCTCTGTGTTCGACGGATATCCAGCTCGTGCCTGGTCAGCACCGTGTGGAAATCGGCAGGATTCCGGATCAGAACAGTAGCATATACGTCCCGGCCCTACAAGATCTTGGCCAAGGAGGCGATAGGGGGAAGTGCTGCCGTCTCTACAGCGTTGCAGAAATTTCGTGCCGGTATCGAATCTGGCCTTTCCTGGCTGTAATGATCCTTTGGGCTCAATCGATTCCGTTGAAGAGGGCCGTCTTTTCCAGAAAAAAAATCCCGGCAATGGGGATTGTCTGTATCTCCATTGCCGGGAATGAACTGCGCCTGGACGGACGCCAGTGACAATCACTTCACATAAAGAAAGATTCTAATTGTTTTCAGCGTGTTACAAATCATCAACACTATCCCCCAAGGGTCCATAACCTGCACAACTTCCGATGGAAAGCCGTGCAAAGATCAATGGAGTTTCCGTCGCTGCAACCTCGCCAAGCCGCACAGTCCTGTGAAAAAGAGAACGATTGTTGAGGGCTCAGGAACAACCGCGGCGGCAAAACTTTTGCCCAATATCTCGTGGGTTGCGGTAGTCGGGTGGAAGTCATCAAAGAAAAGGTATTGGGTGGGATTGTCACAAACAGTCGTACCATCAAAACAGGCGTCGCTCACGTTTGTGAATCCGTACGCGGCAGGATCGCTCACGACGGATTGCATCAGTGCTGCAGTATCGAAAAAAATGACTCCAGCAGGGAGACTCACACGGAGGAGATCGTTGAATGCATCTGAGAGGGCCGAGGCCTCTGCTACTTGGCCAATCCCCTGAAAATAGGGTGTGAGCCCAAGGTCAGGCATTCCTGGCACGAGAATATTCTTCACGCCCATATTTTTGACCAAATCGCTAATTATACCCAGCTCATTGGTCACAGCTCTCAATATGACAGCTCCCCAATCAGTACTCCCATCATCCTTAACATCATACGGAGATGGTGCGAGAAAATCATTAGGCCCACCCCAGACGACGAAAAGCCCGGTTGCAATATAGGGACTGAGAAAGCTTTTCGTTGCATCGTAAGTGGTTGTCATGCCCGGCAGGGAATGCTGGCCGAAGTCGGTCGTTGTCCCATTGTCGGCGTAGTTGCCGATACCGGTTGTCGCTCCGATCCATGCAAAATCAATCAACCCGGTACCGAGCTCCTGCGCAAGGTATTCCACCGCAACCGGACCATTTGATCGACGACCGTTGTAATACGGGGCAGGAGGTACGGTCTGTTGGCTAGCGTTATAGAGGTTCCCGTTGTCGGAGAGACTGTCACCGTAAACAATGACGGCACTGTACGAAGAGGCGTTACTTTCTGCCGTCGTCAGGCAGAACGCCGCAACCAGAATAACAAGAATGCGTTTCATTTCCATGGCGAAACCTCCTTTCATGTATCTCTATCGTTTTAGTGGCGTTGCACGGGCAAGGCGAACCCTCCCAACCAAACTCTTCAATAGCATCGAATGATTAGATAGTTATCTCAAGTGAAGCCTCGTTTACAAAACGTACAAAACTTATCATTTTTTTCAAGTTTATTCGCGTATCCACTTATTTTTTGCTGAAAAATAGTTTTCCGCCTCTCCCGCCCTGGACGGAAAGGCATGCAGCTTTTTATCTCCCCTTTCATTTTATCTATTGCGACCTATACTAATTCAAAGCGCTCCATTGCCTCAGCCGACTAAAACTCCACCCAAGTTGGAGGCAATCCATGGATAACGTTCAGTCGAGCAGGTTTGCTGCACGAATGCGGATCTATTTTGACGAAATGTATCCCATCCCCCAAAGGCTGTTCTTTGCCGCGATTTTTTCCATCAGCTTTCTCTCCTTTTTGGCCGCCATTCATAACCTTCCCTCTCCCCTGTTCACGCCGTACACTCTGGTTGCCATCTGGGCGGTCTTTTCCTTCATGCTGATCCTCCGTCTCATGGACGAGTTGAAGGATCGGGAGATCGATCGACAGTTGTTCGCCCAGCGTCCCCTCCCTTCGGGTCGAGTTCGGGAGAGCGACATCGTGACGAGCCTGACGTCTGTGATCCTGCTGTTCCTCCTGGCGCACCTGTGGATTCCTCGGGTCTTGTGGATCACCTTGATCCTGCTGGGATATTCTTTATTGATGTTCAAATATTTCTTTATCCCACTGATTCTCTGCAAATATTTACTGCTCAACCTCCTGACCCACAACCCGGTCACCGCTATTCTCTTAACCTATCTCGTGGTTCTCTTTGCCACGGAGCAGGGGGTGCCTCTGTCCCGTCTTGACTGGCCCCACATCATGATCCTGATCCTCATGTACTGGTCGGTTCTGTTCGCCTGGGAAATCTCCCGAAAAATCAGAGCGCCCGAGGAGGAAACCGCCTACGTGACCTACTCGCAAATTCTCGGCCCCAGGGGAGCCGTTGCCCTGGTCTTGGGGGCGCAGACGGTTGCATTCATCCTCGGCATGTACTTCTACAGGACTTTGCCCCTTTCATGGGTGTTCCCCCTGATCTTAACCTCGGGGTACGTCAGAATCGTTCTTGCCTACCTCAGGTTTCTCGCGCACCCAAGCTCCACCACGTCGAAATTGCGACCTGTTGCGGAACAATACGGCATCTGCCTGTTCGCGGCGCAAATCCTGTCAGCCATTCTACCTCTGTAGGGGAGCGGGAACCGACATGACCTCTTCCCTTCTGCTGCATACGACACCGCTGGATTCCATCTCCCACCGTCAGGCAGGTGGCAAGGGTTGGAACCTGTTTCGACTGAAGGCCGGCCAGTTTCCCGTTCCGCCATGGCTGATCATCGGCAGCACCATGTTCGACACGCTGGTTGCCCCGCACCGGGAGACCATCGCCACCCTCCTGCAGGGTCTTGATTGTACCGACAGCGCAGCCATCAAGGAGATCTCCGTCCAAATCGGATCCCGAATCATGGGGCTTGCGTTCCCCGCCTCGCTCAGCAATGGGCTTGATGAAGCGCTCTCCACCCTGTTTGGCGGGCATGCCTCTTTTTCGGTGCGCTCATCTATTGTTGGGGAGGACTCTGCCGAGCACTCCTATGCCGGGCAGATGGATTCGTTTCTCAATATCCCCAAGAGCGCGGTGGAAGAGGCGGTCAAAAAGGTGTGGGCCTCGGCCTTTTCGGTGCGGGCCCTGGTCTACCGGCAACGCGCCCAGATCGGCTTCGACGGCATTTCGGCAGCGGTGATCGTCCAGGAGATGATCGTCCCCTATGCCTCCGGCGTCCTGTTTTCCCACGATCCACGCTCCGGTGAGTCGCGCTGCGTCATAGCCGCCGGATTTGGCGTCGGCGAGGGGGTGGTCGCCAACAAGGTCGAAACCGACACCTACACCGTCAGCAGGGATCTCGTTATTGTCTGCAGAGATATACCGCTAAAAGAGCGACAAATGGTTTTTGCCGAATCGGGCGGGGTGCGGGCTGAGCCTCTGCCCCCTGAACGGCAGCGGCGGCAGATTCTCTCCGAAGAACAGATCCGGGAGCTGGCAATGATCGGCGCTAGGGGAGCGCAGTATTTTGGCAGCCCCCAGGACATGGAGTGGGCCTTTGATGCGCAGGGCCGACTCTTTGTCCTTCAGTCGCGTCCCATCGTTTTTCGCCAGCACTCTTCAGCAAAGGGGAAGACGGTGCGTGTCTGGGACAACGCCAACATCGTCGAAGGCTATCCCGGCATCACCCTGCCCCTCACCTTCAGCTTCATCCGGAACTGCTACGAACACCTCTTGCGCAACGCAACCCTCGGCTTTCTCCTCCGCAAGAAGGATATCGGCAAGGATCTTGGCATCTTCACCAGCATGGTGGGGCTGTTGAACGGCCGCATCTATTACAATCTCCCCCACTGGTACAAGATGATGTCGTATCTGCCGGGATACGAGCAATACCGGAAATCCTGGGACGAGATGATCGGCATCCAAGAGGGACTTGCGTGTCCTGCCGCCGAGCTCTCATCCATCAATCGCTGCTACGGTTGGGGAATGGCAATTTTCCGGCTGCTGACGCTCAGGCGAAACGCAGAAGTTTTTTCCAGGTTGTTTGACCGTTTCTACCAGAAATATGGCGATCTGGACTTCGCTGCCGCTGACGTGGACGACCTGATGGCGACCTACGAGACCATGGAAAGGGAACTCCTGCAACACTGGCATCTCACCCTGTACAACGATTACAGCGCCATCAAATACTATGACTGGCTAAAACGCCTCAGTGAGCGCTGGGGACTGGTTTCTGAACCCAACCTGTACAACGATCTCCTGTGCGGGGAAGAGGGGGTGGAGAGTGTCGCGGTGGTGCATGCCCTCATGCGAATAGCCGAGATGTTCCAGGCGGATTCCAGGCTCAAGGATTTGCTCACCCAAAAAGACGACCGGGAAATGTGGGAATACCTCAGTGGCGAGGACGCGCCATTGCAGGTGCAGGAGGCATTGAAGGTATATCTGCAACGCTACGGGGACCGAGCCGCGGAAGAACTGAAGCTGGAGAAGTCGAGTTATCGCGACGATCCTGCGGCGCTGGTTGGCCTGATCCGGAACTACGTTTCCCTGGGATTGAGCGTGGACAGGATGAGCACGGAAAATAGACAGATACGGAACGCTGCGGAGCGAAAGATCCGGCATCCGCTGGCATCCCCATGGAAACGCCTGGTGTTCGGCTTTGTCCTCGCTAACACCCGGAGCGCCATCGCCAACCGCGAGAATATGCGCTTTCGCCGCAGCCGCATCTTTGGCCTGGCCCGGCGGCTGTTCCTCCGTATGGGGCAACTCTGGTGCGAGCAAGGAATTCTGCACGATGCCCAGGATATCTTCTACCTGACCGTTGAGGATATTTTCGGGTTTTGCCGTGGGACCTCAGTCAATCACCAGCCCATGCGTCTGGTGGAAATCCGCAGGTCCGAATATGAACGATTTGCGCACATTGCGGTCGTTGACCGTTTCAGGACCGAAGGCATCCCCACCCTCAGTGCGGTGCATGGACTGGAGACTTGGCCCCATACCTCCAATACCTTGCAGGGGGTGGGATGTGTTTCGGGAATCGCCTCCGGGACTGCGAGGGTCATCCATTCCCCGGCCGAACAGGCCGCTGGTGATGGCGATTTCATTCTGGTGACCAAATCAACCGATCCGGGCTGGGTCTTTCTCATGGTGATGTCCAAGGGCTTGGTGGTCGAAAAGGGCAGCCTCCTCTCCCATACGGCCATTATCGGCAGGGAACTGGGCATCCCAACCATTGTCGGCGTCAAGGATGCGACACGGCAGATCCCCGATGGCGCCCGCATCATCATCGACGGTGGAACAGGAGAGATTCGTTGGCTCTTGTAGACTTTACCTTCAACCCGGATCTGACGGCCGAATTTCTTCGCTTTGGCGAGGAACTGTATCGCGGCGATCCCCACTGGATCCAGCCGTTGCGGGCCGATCTCGTTGCCCAGTTCTCACCCGACTCTCCCTTTTATCAGGTCCCGGAAAACCGGCACCGGCATTTTCTGGTCAAGCGGGAGGGACAGGTCATGGGCCGCATCTCGGCCTTCGTCAACGCTGCCATGCACGATGCCGACGGTACGGCCGTGGCGGCCATCGGTTTTTTTGAATCCCGGAATGACGACACCGTGGCAGAGGAACTCTTTACGGCGGCAATCACATGGCTCGGGCAGGAGTCAAAGGCGGCGAAAATTCGGGGGCCGATGAATTTCGATATCTGGCACGCCTATCGTCTGATGATCCGAGGGTTCGAGGAGAGGACCTTTTACGGAGAGCCGTACAACAAGCCCTATTACCGGCAGATGTTCCTGAACAATGGATTTCAGGAGCAATATCTCTGGGACACGGTGGAGGTCACCGGGCAACCGACTTTGGCCAGACTGGCGGCCCGTTACCGGGAACGGTTGACGATGCTGACAGGACACGGGTATCGGTGCAGACCGTTTGACCTGCATCGATTGCACAACGAGATCGGCACTTTGCACGAGGTGCTGAGTCGCTCCTTTGGCGGCTTTCTCTGCTTCACCCCAATTGATCTCAGCAATTTCGAGGCGTTGTTCGCACCGCGGCTGCGCTGGGCCCTGCATCCCCGACTCTGCTATTTTTGGTACGACAGCCAGGGGCTGGTGGCCGGATTTGCCGCCGCCTTTCTCGAATTATCCCAGGCGATTCGCGTTCTCAAGGGCGGATCCGGTTTCTTGGGAAAAATACGCTTTCTGCTCAAACGACGCCGTGTCGACACCATCAACTTTTTTATCAGCGGGATCACTCCGGAGGAAAAGAGGAAGCGAAGCGGCCTGGGCGGGGCCATGTTTTCCCACGTCGTGGGCAACATCCTGGACTTGGGTTTTGAGCGTCTCCTGGTTCCCCTGATGGTCAAGGACAATCTGGCGCACAGATTTCTGGTGCATGATGCCCCGCCAGCGACGCGGGAATACGCCCTCTACGAATACAATCGATGAAGCTCTTACCTGCGATCCGCTATTACGATCGATACCGTCAAAGGGTGGAACAGGAGCAGGTCTATGCGGATTCCCTGCTCGCCTGGGCCTACAACACCCGCTGCGGACGCTGGATCCTGGCCCTCGTCCTGAAGCAGCCCTGCTTTTCCCGGTTGTACGGCTGGTACTGCAGGCAACCGATGAGCCGGCGGATGATTCGACCCTTTGTGAAAAAGATGCATGTCGATACCACGGAGATCACCCGTCCATTGGCGAGCTATGGCAGTTTTCACGCCTTTTTCACCCGTGAGATCGACCTCGGCAAACGCCCCGTGCACCCTGAAGGCCGGGTGTGCATCGCACCGACCGATGGCAAGGTGCTGGCCTATTCCCATGTCCGGGCAGGCACGACCTTCCGGGTCAAGCGCAGTGCGTTCAACCTGGAGAGCTTTCTCGCCGACAGCGGTCTGGCCAGGGACTACAACGGCGGATCAATGATGATCGGCCGCCTCTGTTTTCGGGAGTATCACCACTTCCACTTTCCCGACTCCGGTGTTCCCGGCGCAGCAGTCTCCATTCCCGGATTCTTGCACGCCGGTGGTCCGTATGCCGAACATGGCCTGGTCCCCTTCTATGCGGAAAATCATCGGGTCAGGACACCCTTTGAGGCCGATCATTTCGGACCAATGCTGCTGGTCGAGATCGGCGCCATGGCCGTGGGATCGATCCACCAACTCTATCGACCAGGGACAAGGGTCGGCAAGGGGGAGCGAAAGGGATTCTTTGCGCCGGGCGGCTCCACCGTGGTCTTGCTCTTCAAGAAAGGCGTCATTGATTTTGACGAGGATCTTCTGGCAAACACCGAACGCGGCCTGGAAACCTCCATTCGCATGGGCGACTCCATTGGGCGACAAGGCAGATGCAAGGATGTGCCCTGAACCTCAACCTCGAGGAAACGAGACCATGACGACGCCATTCAAAAAGATCGAAGCGTTGGCGGAGCTGCTGTTGCACAACCGGACAGTCGAGGAGTTGCGGCAGGTCTTAATACCCGACCCTGCCCGCCCCTATTCTCACTTCCCCAATTTCGCCGGATGCGGTCGGGACGAGCTCATCCATCGGTGGCATTGGCTCACCGAGAAGGGGGGCGACATTCCTCCCTCCCTGTATGCTGGTGAGGATCTGGAGGTCTACCATGCCAATATCGAGCATTGCATCGGCACCGTGAAAATCCCGGTGGGCATCGCCGGACCGGTGCGGGTCAACGGCTGTTTCGCCAAGGGTGATTATCTGCTGCCCCTGGCGACCACCGAGGCCGCACTGGTCGCCAGCTTTCACCGGGGCGCGGTGGTCCTGTCCAAAGTCGGGGGATGCTCGACAGCCCTTTTGACCGAGGGCGTCACCCGTTCGCCAGGCTTTGCCTTTGATTCGCTGATCGAAATGCTCATCTTTTCTCACTGGGTGCTCAGCCACCGGCCCGAGTTGCAGGAAGCCGCCAACCGGACCACAGGGCATGGCCGCCTGGAAGACATCAGGTTTGCCGCCCAGGGCAACCTTCTCTATCTCCTCTGCGAATACTCCACGGGCGATGCCGCCGGTCAAAATATGGCCACCATCGCCACCCAGGCCCTGTGCGAACATCTGGTGGACAACGCTCCGGTGAAGCCCAAATACTGGTTGGTGGAGGCCAATGCCTCCGGCGACAAAAAGGCCTCGGCCCAGTCCTTCATGTCCGTTCGCGGCAAAAAGGTGACTGCCGAGGCCCTCATCCCCGGCCACGTGGTGGAGCGGTTCCTGCACACGACAACCGACAGGATGGTCGAGGCCTGGCGGATGTCGGCCTTGGGCGGGGTGATGACGGGAACCATCGGTATCCAAGGACATTATGCCAATGGCCTGGCTGCCCTGTTCATTGCCTGCGGCCAGGATGCCGCCTGTGTCGCGGAGGCGGCGGTGGGGGTCACCCGGTTTGAAAAACGGCCCGACGGCGCCCTCTATGTTTCCGCCACCCTGCCCAATCTGATCGTCGGCACCATCGGCGGCGGGACGAAATTGCCGAGTCAACGGGCTGCCCTGGAGATCATGGGGTTGGCCGGCAGCGGGCATGCCAGGGCCTTTGCCGAGGTATGCGCCGCTGCGGCCCTGGCTGGCGAGGTTTCCATCGGTGGTTCCATGGCCGCGGGAGATTTCACCAGGGCACATGTCGACCTGGCCCGCAAACGATAACCAAGGGAGACCCAATGAAGATACCGATGTCCTGATCGAGGGGAATGGCCATGGAGGCAAAAATGATGGAGACCGAAATTACCGGCAAGGTTGCCTTCGATACAATCCGTTATGCCCAGTGCTGGGAAGACGCGGATATTTTGCTGGAGGGGTTGGATATTCAAAAAGGAGACGTCTGCCTGGGGATTGCCTCGGCCGGTGACAACTGCCTCTCCATGCTCACCCGTCATCCCGCGATAGTGATCGCGGTGGATATCAACCCGGCCCAATTGGCCTGCCTGGAACTGCGGGTGGCCGCGTACAAATGTCTGCACCATCACGAACTGCTCGAACTGATCGGCTCCCGTCCCAGTGAACAACGGATGCAACTTTTTGAGCGGTGCGCTCCTGCTTTGCCCGAGAAAACCGCGGCCTTTTGGCGGGAGCGCAAGCCGTTGATCGAACAGGGAATTGGTGGCGCAGGCAGGTTTGAGCACTACCTGCGTCTTGCCCGTCGCTCTGTACTGCCCCTGATTCACTCTCGCACCAGGATCGACCAGCTATTCCAGGTCAAAGGACAACAGGAATGCCGGCTATTTTACGATCAGCGTTGGGACAACTGGCGCTGGCGCTTGTTGTTCAAGTTCTTTTTCAGCCGCTGGCTCATGGGGAGACTGGGGCGGGACCCCTCGTTTTTTGCCTATGTGGAGGGTTCCGTGGCGGATCGGATTTTATCGCGAACGCGGCATGCCCTCCGGGAATCGAATCCGGGAGAGAACCCCTACCTGCATTGGATTTTGACCGGAACCCATGGCGAGGCCCTGCCGCATGCCCTGAGACCTGAACATTTTGCCGTGATCCGGGACAACATCGATCGACTGGAATGCCGTTTGGCATCGCTTGAAAGCACACTGGAAATCGAGGGGAAAAAGGGCCTGGACAGACTAAATCTCAGCGATATTTTTGAATATATGTCAGAGAAAGGTGCCAACAAGGTCCTGGAAAACGTCGTGAGGGCAACGCGCGGCAATGGTCGCCTGGCCTATTGGAACATGCTGGTGCCCAGGAGTTGTCCGGCGGAGTGGAACGAACGGGTACGGCGGCTGCGGGAGCTAGGGGATCGTTTGCATCAGATTGACAAGACTTTTTTTTACACCATCTTTGTGGTCGAAGAGGTGCTATGAGCCCCTGGATCGGCATCCTGATCGCGACCGGTGCATTTTTCGGACTGATCATCGGATGCAGGGTTTGGGCGCGACCGCTGGGCCTTTCGCCGGAATTGAGCCGAAAGATCATTCATATCGGCTTGGGATTGACGAGCGCCTGTTTTCCCTTTCTTTTCTCCACCCTGTGGCCGGTTATCTTTATCGCGGCAACAGCCGTCCTGATGCTGGGCATGATCAGATTGCTGCCGGCATTAAAAAAGTCGTTAGGGCCGCCCCTGCATGGCGTCGGTCGCCCATCCCTCGGAGAAATCTATTTCCCGGTGGCGGTGGCCACCGTCTGGATCGTTGCCAACAAACACCCCCTCTTCTACAGCCTTTCCATACTGGTGCTGGCCCTGGCGGACGCCTTTGCGGCCCTTGTCGGCACACGATACGGGCGCAAGCGATACACGACCCTGGAGGGCTACAAGACCTGGGAGGGCAGTGTCGTCTTTTTCCTGATCACGTTCCTGTGCATCCATATCCCCTTGCTGCTGCTCACCGATATCGGAAGGGCCCAAAGCCTGCTACTCGCCCTGCTGATTGGCGTCTTGGTGACGATCATCGAGGCCGTCTCCTGGCGGGGGCTCGACAACCTCTTCATCCCCATCTCGGTCTGTATTTTTCTCGATGCCTATCAGCAGGCCGATGTGCAGCAGCTCTGTTTCAGGCTCGGGTTGATCCTGCTCACCCTGGCCCTGCTGTTCGCGGTCAGATCACGGACGAATTTTGACGATGCCTCGTTGCTCGGGGCTAGCCTTGTTCCCTTTCTGGTGGTTACGATCGGCGGTTGGCAATGGGCTGTGGCCCCGGTCATTGTTTTTGCCAATTACCTGTTTCTCGATATAAGCAGGAAGAAGAACACAGGAAATACCTACACGATCAACGCTCTCCTCGCCGTGACCATGCCGGGATTCTTTTGGTTGATGCTCTATCACCGTTACCAGGATGAGATTTATTTTTTCTCGTATTCCTTAGGCTACATGGCTGAGTTGATCGGGGCATACCTGACCCAGTGGGCGGTGCTGGATGATGAAAGATCGTTTCTAACGCTCTCCGTCACGGGGGCTTCGTTTGGGTACTGCATGATTATGGTGCCGTATTTGTTGTTTTCGTCGGGTAATTTTTCCTTCGCCATCGTGGGACTGTCCGTCGTGATCGCTCTTTGCAGTGGCCAGTTGTTGTGCAGCCTGGTGCCTGTTCTCAGAACCTTCTCAGCGATCACAGACAAATTTTTGGTGCAGGGGATAATCGGTTTTGTGGCTTCGATTGTGCCGTTGTTTGTCCCCTTGGGATGAATCGGCGAAACCATCAACGAGGTATGGTTCTTTCGTTCGATCCACCGGGGTATGTTCAGGATCATTCCTTGTTGAGTGGCCGACGCGGGCCTGAGTGCAGGAGAGGCAAGGCGGCGTAGATCATCGGACGCAAGTCCACTTCAGCATCAGGCTCTCTCATCACTGAGGCCATTAAATTTTGGCGGTTGTTGAAATCCCCCCGCAATTTTTTCAATATGCTCAGCTATGCTGAGCAAACGGAAATCATCCCATCGTTTTGCCTGCATTTGCACTCCGATGGGAAGCCCCTCTTCAGATCTCCCGATAGGCAAAACCACAACCGGATTTCCGGCCAAGGCAGAGGTACAGTTGTACATGCCCATGGCCATGGAATACGATACTTTTTTGCCATCGACGTTGAGCGGCTTCCCCATCCTCTGGTGAGGAAATGCCGTGGTCGAGGAGACTGGACAGAGCCAAACATCATACTTTGAGAAAAAGGCCTCTGTCAGTGCAACAATTTTTTCTCTGCAGGACAAGGCCGTAAAGTATCTTTTTGAATTCATTCTCAAGCCAGCCGCAAATCCTTTTGCAAATTCTCCCGTGCCATATATCGATCGCATCAACCCCAGGCTGAATATCCACGTCAGCAACCGTATTTTCGGGTCTCCATGTGAGACGAATTCAAAACCAAATATATGGCCCCACATTTCCACCGCCTCTTGAAAATCAATTGTTTGAGGTGCGTCATGGGTCACCTGACAGCCAGCTTTTTTTAACTTTCCAACCAAATCGACAATGGCCTCCTTCACATCTGCGTTGACCGGAATGTTTCCAAGTTCAGCGGTCCAGCCCACTTTAAGATCCGCCAAGCCGTGCACTGGCTTTGCATAATCGAAAGCGATGGGAGGAATCTGCCACTGGTGCTCATCCGGCCCCCATATCAACGAAAGGGCCAATTGGAGATCTTGAACACATCGCGCCATGGGGCCATTCATCACAAGATTGCGAATACATCGCGGATATCCAGGTGCATGCGAAACACCTCTATCGGAAACACTCTTTTCTGTTGGCCGAATGGCACAGACACCACAAAAATGCGCGGGGACACGGAGCGATCCGGCCACATCGTTGCCAAATTCAAGAGAGGTGAATCCGGAAGCGAGGGCAGCGGCAGCACCGCCTGAGCTTCCACCGGAGGTATAGCTTACATTCCAAGGATTGTTCGTTCGACCAAAGTGAGGATGTTTGCATTGCCAATCCAACCCAAGAAAGGGCAAATTTGTCTTCCCATAAACAAGAGCCCCGGCTTGCCGAAGCCTTGCAACGACTGTTGCATCCTTCTTGGGTATATAGTTCATAAATCGTGAGCTCCCTTTACTCGTAGTGAGCCCTTCTGTGTCGTAATTGTCCTTGACGGTTATGGGGAGTCCATGCAATGGACCTAATTCTCTCCCAGAAGAAATTGCCAGGTCTGCCTCTTTGGCCTGCAATCTCGCTCGTTCCCTATCCAGTGTTACAATTGCATTGATTTTGTTATTATATTTTCCAACCTGCCGTAAATGCGCCTCCAACAGGTCGACACATGAACATTGCTTTTCCCTGACCATCTTTATGATTTCTGTTGCTTGCTTGAAAACAATATTTTCCATATTCGCTTCCTCTCCATCTGCCTGCCCGAGCCAAGAACAATGCAAATAACTTTGTAACTATTCAGCTCACCATGCTGAATTTGTTAAAAAAGTGCTTGACATGGTTTTCGGTTAAATTTTGTATTTTCCAGTGCGATTGGCAAACTGCCCAATTCCCCCCATTGAAGCACCGCTACGGCCTTTTGGTGCATGTTGATCGAGGGCACGCGGCAGGCGGATCGCAGAAAAAATTACAAACCGTCCCAGGGGCAGTTTTGGGACTAAAATTTCGATTTTAAAACCCGTGGTATAGTGTCGGCAAGACACAAACACGGGGGTTGGAGTGACAATCGATAACATCAATGTAGAAGAGACAATCCAGCGGGTTACCAGCTTGATAGCCGCTGAGCAGGATCTTTCACCGGCGCTGAAAAGCAGCCTGGAAGTTCTGTTGCTCTTGGTTTCATTGTTGTTGAATCGCCTTGGTCTCAATAGCAAAAACAGTAGCAAGCCGCCGTCGACCGATCCTTTCCGCACTAAAAAACCTCGTTCTGCGAGTGGTCGCAAACCCGGCGGTCAGCCTGGTCATGCCGGAACGACACTGAGACCTGTCAGTGATCCCGATATCATCAAGGAGATTGTTATCGATCGCAGCCTGCTTCCCCCTGGGCGCTATCGCAGCAGCGGCCACGAGGCACGCCAGGTCATTGACCTGGACATCACCACCCTGGTGACCGAATGGCGTGCCGAGATCGTGGTGGATGAACAGGGCAGACGTCATGTCGCACCGTTTCCGGAAGGGATCACCAGGCCGGTACAGTATGGCATCGGCGTGAAGGTCAATGCTGTGTATATGTCGCAGTTCCAGATGGTGCCATATAATCGGATCGAGGACCACTTCCTGGAGCAGATGGGTATTCCGGTCAGTAGCGGTTCCATTGTCAATTTCAACCGTGACGCCTTTGATCGTCTGACCTTCTTCGAGCAGTGGGTGCAAAAGGCGTTGCAACAAGAGGACTTGCTTCATGTCGACGAGACAGGGATCAACATCGGTGGCAAACGATGCTGGCTGCATAATGTTTCCAGTCTTGGGTTAAGCCATTTCGCTCCCCATGCAAAACGGGGCGGTGAGGCAATAGAGTCCATCGGTATCCTCCCAGGTTTCCACGGGATACTCTGCCACGATCATTGGAAACCCTATTTCCATTACGGCCGGGTTCATGCCTTGTGCAATGCGCACCATTTGCGTGAACTGGAACGGGCCTGGGAGCAAGATGGTCAACAATGGGCCCAGCAGCTCAGCCTGCTGCTCAAGGAGGCCAATGAGATGGTCCATGGCGCTGGCGGATGTCTCGATTCCGCCACGGCAGAGCAGTACAGGGTGCGATATCGAGAACTCTTGCAACAAGCCGAACTGGAATGCCCGGCACCGGCCCCTAAGCTCAACAACGGAAAACGGGGACGAATAGCCAAATCGAAATCCAGAAACCTGCTGGAGCGATTACAGAGCTTTGAAAACGACGTTCTTCGGTTCTTGGACGATCCGCTGGTGCCTTTCACCAATAACCAGGCAGAAAATGACCTGCGGATGATCAAGGTGCAGCAGAAGGTGTCAGGGTGCTTCCGTTCAATGGAAGGTGCAGAGACTTTCTGCCGTATCCGTAGCTACATCACGACCTGTAGAAAACAAGGCATTACTGCGTCCAAAGCACTGCGCTTACTCTTCCAGGGCAGATGGCCCGATTTTATGAGTACGCTTGTGGTTTCGGTTTGTGCTGAATAGTTACATAACTTTTTGATTTCACTGAAATACCGGAAATTTCACCTTCAAGAGACACGAAAAGAACGATCTACCGAAAACCGACATCCATGGCAGGTCCCCTATAGACCTGAAATACGTATATGATGCAGTAATTTAACCCCGCCTGGCCCTGATATTCAAGTCTCACTCCTTGCTCAACCGCCTAATCATCCGTTCTTCTTAATACCGGCTTACCCCACAGGCAACTCCGCTTAAATATTTGCAATTTTCACTTAGGTTACATAATCTGAAAGTAAAGGATGAGCTGTTCGCCTGCGAGAACCTGGCATGCGAAAAAGAGCGGAACGGCACGATATCCATCACCAAGGAGGCACGTTTGTCATGAACGATATCTTTGCATTGGGTGACAATCTCGGACCAGCCAAGGTTATTCATGTCTCTCAGCCGCACCTCGGACTTAAAGGCGTCCTTGTGGTGGACAACGTCGCCACCGGCCCTGCCATCGGCGGGCTGCGCATGGCTGAGGATGTCGACACGGTTGAATGCGCCCGCCTGGCCAGGGCCATGACCTTGAAGAATGCGGCGGCGGCGCTGCCCCATGGCGGCGGCAAGTCCGTGCTCATCGGCAATCCGAACATGGAAGTCAAAAAAAAGGAGCAGTTGATACGGGCCTTTGCCCATGCCCTGCGCAACGAGACAGACTACATCTTTGGCCCGGACATGGGCACCAACGAGGAGTGCATGGGCTGGATCAAGGACGAGATAGGTCGCAGCGTGGGATTGCCCCTGGAGTTGGGCGGCATCCCCCTGGACAAGATCGGTGCCACCGGCTTTGGCCTGCAGCAGGCCATCGAAGTTGCGATCGAATACTGCGACTTTTCCCTTGCCGGCGCCCGCCTGGTGGTTCAGGGATTTGGCGCGGTGGGCAGTCATGCGGCCCGCTTTCTCGCGCAACGGGGTGCCATCCTCGTGGGTGTGGCCGACTCCAAGGCAACCCTCTCTGATCCGGAAGGCATCGATGTGGAGGAGTTGATCCGGATCAAAGCGCGCGGCGGCTCGGTTCTGGATTACCCCCGGGGCAGGAAGCTTGGGACCGATGCGGTGATCGATCTCGATTGTGAAATATGGGTCCCTGCGGCCCGGCCCGACATTCTCCACAAGGACAATGTCCATCGTTTGCGGGCCAAGCTGGTGGCCCAGGGGGCCAATATCGCCCTGACCAAGGAGGCTGAGCAGTATCTCCACGCCAAGGGCATCCTCAACCTGCCCGATTTCATGGCCAATGCCGGCGGCGTCATCTGTGCGGCCATGGAATACCATGGAGCCACCCAGACCGCGGCAATGGAGGCGATTCGCGATAAGATCAGCGCCAATACCCGCACGATGCTCGAGGAGGTCAAACGCGAAAAAACCCTGCCCAGGGAGGCAGCCCTGCATATAGCCAAACGCAGGGTCCTGAAGGCCATGGAGCTCAAGCGCTGGGGGATCTTTTAAACGCTTTTCGCTAGTCCGAGAGAAATCCTCAAAGAGGAGATGCCATGTATCGTATCAGGTTTCACGCCCGGGGCGGCCAGGGCATCAAGACCGCGAGCCGCATCATCGGCACCGCCCTGTTCCTGGCGGGTTTTGACGTCCAGGATGCGCCCCGTTACGGGGCCGAACGCAGGGGCGCACCGCTCTTTGCCTATGTCCGCGCCGACAGACAGCCGGTCAACGAACGGGGAATCATCCTGAGTCCCGACCTGGTCGTCGTCAGCGATGAGAATCTCGTCACCATGGCCAGTGGTGGTGTTGCCGCCGGCGTTGACCAGCAGACGGTGGTGGTGCTGTTCAGTGAGCAGGTGGAAGCCCTGTGGCGCAAGGAACTGCCGCAGGCTGGGCGCATCGTCCTTTTCAGGCCGCTTACGGAGGAGGAGCGCCCGTATATCGGTGTGGCCTGCGCAGCCGCGGCTGCACGCCTCTTGGGTCTGGTTTCACTGGATCACCTCCTGGAGGCGGTCACCAAGGAACTGGCCTCTCTGGGCAAGGCCACCGTGGCCGCCAACTTGGGTGTCGCCCGCAGGGCCTATGAGGAGGGGGCCGATCAGGCAGGTATTGTCCATGAGCGTAAGGATCTCTTGGCAAGCCAGTGGCCACGGCCGCAGTGGATCGATCTTCCCTTTGAGCCGGCGACTGTCTCCGCACCCGTCATCGTTGGTGCGTGCACCAGCGAGATCGTGCCCACCGGTCTCTGGCGCAGCAGGCGGCCGGTGATCGATCGTGACCGTTGCCGGCGCTGCTGGTGGATCTGCTCCACCCTCTGTCCGGATGGGGCAATCCAGGTGGATGCGGAAAAACGGCCGATCATCGATTATCAGCACTGCAAGGGCTGTATGGTCTGCATGAGCCAATGCCCGGCCCAGGCAATCAGCGCCCAGCCCGAGAGCGAGGCGCACGGAGGTGAAGAGCCATGATGCGAGAACTCATGACCGGCAATGGCGCTGCAGCCTGGGGTGCCCGCCTCGCCCGTGTTGAGTACCTGCCCGCCTTCCCCATCACTCCGCAAACGGAGATCATCGAAACCCTCGGCAAGTGGATCAGTCGTGGCGACATGGCCTGCAAGATGACCACACTTGAGTCGGAACACTCCATGGTCACCGCCGCGGGTGCGGCTGCCGCCACCGGGGTCCGGGTCTTCACCGCCACCTCCAGCCAGGGACTGCTCTATGCGGCCGAGATGCTCTATACCGTGGCCGGTTGGCGGGTCCCCCTGGTGTTGGTGAATGTTTCGCGGGGCCTCTCCGCGCCCATCACCCTGGAACCGGACCATAACGACGTGCTTGCCATGCGCGACTGCGGCTTTCTCCAACTCCACTGCGCCACCTGCCAGGAGGTGCTCGACCATGTGCTCATGGCCTATCGCCTGGCCGAAGATCCCCAGATCCGTTTGCCGGTCCTGGTCAACCTTGACGGGTTTTACCTCTCGTTCACCCGCGAGCCGGTGATCATCCCCGAGCAGGAAAGCGTGGACCAATTCCTCCCGCCTTTTGATCCCGCCAACCTCCATTTTCGTCGCAGCCAGCCGATCAGCCAGGGGGTTGCGGTGTTGGGCGGCCCGGCCTATTCCTACTTCCGCTACCAGACCCATCTGGCCAACCTCAACGGGGTAGCGGCCTACAGCGAAATCGGACGTGAGTTTGGCGCCCTGTTTGGCAGAAGCTACGGCCCCGTGGAGGCATACCGCTGCAAGGATGCGGAGATCGCCCTGGTGATGATGGGCTGTTTTGCCACCAAGGCCAAGGAAGCGGTGGACCGGCTGCGCGAGGCAGGGCAGAAGGTCGGCCTGGTGCGGCCGAGGCTGATCCGCCCCCTGCCGGTGGAACCCCTGCGCCAGGCCCTGGCCGGGAAACGAGGTTTGGCCGTGGTCGACCAGAATCTCTCCATGGGCAAGGGCGGCATCCTCCATACGGAACTGGCCTCAGCCCTGTACGGTCAAGCCGATGCGCCGCCCATTCTCGCCAGCTTTGTCGGCGGTCTGGGCGGACGCGACATCGCACCCGCCGAGTTTTACCAGATGGTGCGGGTGGTGGAGGAGGCCGTTCAATCGGGAATCACACCTGCCCCGCGGCTGCTCTACACCGAGGAGGAGTTGCGCGGCATCAGGGGGCTGCAGAAGGTCGCCGGTATCCATTTTCACGAAGAGGGAGGGAAAGCATGAGCCAGCACGCTATCACATCGCTGCGGGAACTGCCTTCCCGCCATCTGCTCGGCACCGGCACGCCGATGTGCGCCGGTTGCGGCGGTTTGCAGACCCTGCATCAAATCTATGACCTGCTCGGTGCCCGGAGCGTAATGGTCAATGCGGCCGGCTGCATGACCCTGCTTGCCGTCTATCCCTGCACCCCCTTCCGCAGTTCCTGGCTTTATACTGCCATGGCCTCGGCACCGGCCGGTGCCCAAGGAGTGCGCGACGCACTGGACATCCTCAAGGCCAAGGGACGGATCAGCGAGGAAGAGGATCTCTCGGTCATCGTCCTCAGTGGTGACGGATCGGCCTACGGCATGGGGCTGTCCGCCACCTCCGGTGCCATGGACCGGGGATTGGATTTTCTCTATCTCTGCTATGACAACGAGGGCTACGGTAACACCGGACATCAGTCTTCCCCGGCCACACCCCTGGGGGCGCAGACGGCGACCAGTACGGGAAGCGAGGGCAATGTGCGGCAGAAAAAGGATCTGTTTGCCATCTGGGCTGCCCATAATCCGAGCTATGTGGCCACGGTGGTTGGCGCCTACCCGCTGGACCTGGCAAAGAAGGTGGAACAGGCCCGCGATATCACCGGCCCCAAGCTCATCCTCTCGCTGGCGCCCTGCCCCACCGGCTGGGGCTATGATCCGAGCGAGACGGTGGAGATCGGCAAGTTGGCGGTTGCCACCGGCGTCTGGCCGCTCAAGGAATATCGAAACGGCAAGGTGGTGCACACCAAGATTCCCAAAGAGCGGCTGCCGGTGGAGGAATACCTCAAACGCCAGTCCAGGTTCAAACATCTCTTCAGCCCGCACCCGCAGGAGAACCTGCTCGCTGCCATCCAGGAACGGGTCGACCGATACTGGGAGGCGGTGCTTGCCGAGGAGGAGAAACCATGCTCCGAATAACGAATTTTCGTTCTGTTGCCAGCCTTGCCGAGGCCTACGAGATCCTGGTTACGGAGCCCGGTAGCGTTGTCCTTGGCGGCTGCGGATATCTCCGTCTGGGCGCGCGTAAAATCGAGACGGCCATTGACCTGTCGCGCCTTGGGCTCGACCAGATACACCGCGTTGGCGATACGGTCGAGATCGGGGCCATGACCTCGCTGCGCACCATCGAGACCCACCCCCTGACCGGCAGCCTGGCACAGGGTGTCCTGCGCAGCGCCCTTGCCCATATCGTCGGGGTGCAACTGCGCAACTGCGTCACCATCGGGGGCACGGTGGTCGGTCGCTATCCCTTTTCCGACCCGATCACCGCCCTCCTGGCCCTGGATGGCGTGGTCCAACTCTATCACCAAGGGAGGATTGAACTTTCGACCTATCTGCAATCGCCGGGCGACAAAGATATCGTCGAAAAGATCATCCTCCCCCTGGACGAACGCGTCGCCGCCTTTGCCAGCATTCGCAAGGCTGCCACCGATTTTGCCGTGCTCAACACGGCCGTTGCCCGGTGTGACGACGGTTTCCGCATTGTGGTCGGCAGCCGCCCCGGACGGGCCATGCGGGCCCTGGCTGCGGAGGCGGCTCTCAATCATCAGGGACTGGACAGGCACACGGCAACAGAGGCGGCGCAGCTGGCCACGGAGGAGTTGGCCTTCGGTGACAATGCCCGGGCCAGTGGCGATTACCGGCGTTCCGTCTGCCCGGTCCTCATCAGGCGAAGCTTGGAGGAGGTCCTGCATGCGCACTGAGACCCGCATCAACGGCCGCATGGTCACCCTTGAGGCGCCAGCGGACGAATTCCTGGCAACGACCTTGCGCCGCTATGGCTACCTGAGCGTCAAGCAGGGCTGTGATACCGGCTCCTGCGGCCTGTGCACCGTCTGGCTGGACGGACGTCCGGTGCTCTCCTGCTGCACCCTCACCGCGCGGGTGAGCGCCAGAGAGATCACCACCATCGAAGGCGTGCCCGAAGAGGCGGCCGTCTTTGCCCGTTGCATGGTTGCAGAGGGGGCGGAACAGTGCGGCTTCTGTGCCCCCGGCCTAACCATGACCGTGCTGGCGATGAAACGGGAACTCAGCGAACCGACGGAGGCAGCGATCAACAATTATCTCTCCGGCAACCTCTGCCGCTGCTCCGGCTACCAGGGGCAGATGCGGGCCATCAAGAAATTCATGGGGATGCAACCATGCGAGTAATCGGTCAACCAGTGGCAAAGGTGGATGGGCTGGCGATCGTCACCGGAAAACCGGTCTATACCAGCGACCTTGACCTCAACAACCAGGCGTTGACGGTCAAGATCCTGCGCAGCCCCCATGCCGCAGCCCGCATTCTTGCCATCGATACCAGCAAGGCTCTTGCCCTACCCGGGGTGGAGTGCGTGCTCACCCACCACGATGCCCCAGAGACGCGCTTTACCCTCGCGGGCCAATCCTTTCCCGAGCCTTCCCCCTATGATCGACGCATCCTCGACAGCCAGGTCCGCTATGTGGGGGATGCGGTGGCCATTGTCGCCGCGGTCGACGAGCCGACCGCGCTGCTCGCCCTGGATACAATCAACGTCGATTACGAGGTCCTGCCCCCGGTGCTGGACCCGACAACGGCGATCGACAACGAACACCGGGTGCACGGGGAACAACCTTTTACCCATTTCGATATCGGCAGCGATGCCAGCCGCAACATCGCAGCCAGTTACACGACCGAACATGGCGATGTCGAGGCCGAACTGACCCGGTGCGAGGTGGTTATCGAACGAACCTACACCACCCAGGCCCAGGCCCATGCCATGATGGAGACCCACCGGACCACGACCTGCCTTGATGGCAACGGCCGGCTGCAGGTAACGACCTCCACCCAGATCCCCTTTCACGTGCGGCGCCACCTTGCCCGCGCCCTTGGCCTGCCCGCAAGCAGGATCAAGGTGATCAAGCCTCGGGTCGGCGGCGGATTCGGGGGCAAACAGACGGCCAGTGCGGAGATCTTTCCCTCCCTGGTCACCCTCAAGACCGGCAAACCGGCCCGGATCGTCTACAGCCGCGAGGAAACCTTTGCCTGTTCCACCAGTCGCCACGCCATGCACCTCACCGTTCGCCTGGGCGCCGACCGAAAGGGAAATATCCGCGTGATCGACATCTCCTGTCTGTCCGATACCGGGGCCTATGGAGAACACGCCTCCACCGTTCTTGGTGCAGTGGGGCACAAGACGCTACCCCTCTATGGAAAAACCAGGGCCTGCCGCTACCATGGCCACGCGGTCTACACCAACAAGGTCCCCGGCGGTGCCCTGCGCGGCTACGGCGCCACCCAGGGCACCTTTGCCTTGGAATCGGCCATCAACGAGCTGGCCGCACAGTTGGCCATGGATCCGGCGGAGTTGCGCCTGCAGAACCTGCTCAATCAGGGAGAACCCCATCCGGCCCTTGCTGGCTCCACCGCCGGAGCATCGGTTGTGCTCGCCAGCAGCAGTCTCGCCCAGTGTATTGCCAGAGGGAAGGAGTTGATCGGTTGGCAGGCCAAGTACCCCCGGGTTGCTATGAGCAAAACCAAGGTGCGTGGCTACGGGATGGCGGTCACCATGCAGGGCTCGGGCATTGCCGGCATCGATACCGGTTCCGTGATGATCAAACTCAATGAAGACGGCTTTTTCACCCTGAGTCATGCAGCCTCGGATATGGGGCAGGGTTCGGACACCGTCCTCTGCCAGATTGCCGCCGAACTCCTTGAGGTGGAAATGGATCAGATCGTGGTCTGCAGCCTTGATCTCGACACCCTGCCCTACGATACCGGCGCCTATGCCTCCAGCGGTACCCATGTCACCGGCAGGGCCACCCAGCGAGCGGCCGAAGACATGCTCAGCCAAATGCGAGCTGCCGCGGCAACCCAGCTGCAAGCGGATCTCAACGAGATCACCTATTGCCAGGGCATGTTCACCGGTCCTGGTGGCACGATGTCGCTGGCCGAACTGGCGCGCAGCCTCTGCTCCTTTTCCGGCAAGGACCAGCTGATTGCCAAGGGGACCTATGGCGGCACCACCTCGCCCCCACCCTTTATCGCCGGTTTTGCCGAGGTCGAGGTCGATCTGGAGACCGGTGAGTGTCGGTTGACGGATTATGTTGCAACCGTGGATTGCGGTACGGTGCTCAACAGCAACCTGGCCCGCATCCAGGTTGAGGGCGGTCTGGTGATGGGGATTGGCCTGGCGTTATTCGAGGAGGTTCGACACAGTGCAAGGGGTCGCCTCAACACCAACTCGTTTTTGGACTACAACATCCCATCCCGCCTCGACATCCCGACGCTCCAGGTGGAGTTTGTCCCCAGCTATGAACCCACGGGACCGTTCGGGGCCAAATCCATCGGCGAAATCGGCTGCAACACCCCCGCCCCAGCTATTGCCCATGCGATCGCAAACGCCGTTGGTGTTTTTTGTCGGCAACTGCCGATCAGTGCCGAGATGGTCCTGCAGGCCATGCGGACCTCCGCATCTCACGCCTCACCAGCAGGTAAATGATGACATCTGGGTGTACATCATTTACCTTCTCCACCTGTTGAGCCCAAAGTCCGTTTATTCTGCCTCCCGTCCCGGTCATCACGCCCCATGCCACCTCACGCCAAACACCCAATAGGGGTTACCGAATACATCGAGGCACTGAAGCATTCCCCCCGCTTTGGCCGGCAAGTGGCCCACCATGAAGAACTTGCGGGGTGCGATGCCCGCTTTGCCGATCTCGCCCAGCCGCTGCCCCCTCCCCTGGCACAGGCGCTTAACCAGGCAGGCTATTCCCGTTTTTTCAGCCACCAACAGGAGGCCATCGATCGCATTCGCGCAGGCGAGGATGTTATCGTCGCCACGCCGACCGCCAGCGGCAAGAGCCTGATCTACAACATTCCGGTGATGGAACGGCTGCTCACTGATCCCGCTTCCAACGCCCTCTACCTCTTTCCGCTCAAGGCCCTGGCCCAGGACCAGTTGCGCTGGATAGACGACTTTGCCAGCGGTGTCCCGGGATTGGGCAAGCAGCTGGCCCAGATCTGCGACGGCGACACCTCGGACTACCGCCGCCGCAAGATCCGCGAGCAGCCGCCGCGCATCCTCATCAGCAACCCCGACATGCTCCATCTGTCGATGCTCGGCTACAACGAGAACTGGGCCGCCCTTTGGCAGGGACTGACCCACATCGTCATCGACGAGGTCCATACCTACCGCGGCGTTTTCGGCAGCCACATGGCCTGGGTAATGCGCCGGCTTTCCCGCATCTGCGCAAAATTCGGCGCTAGCCCCCAATTCATCCTCTCCTCCGCCACTGTCGGTAATCCGGACGAACTGGCGAAAACACTTGTCAACCGCAGGTTCAGTGTGATCCGTGAAAGCGGTGCGCCGCGGGGCACGCGTCATTTCATCTTCATTGATCCGCTTGAGTCCGCCGCCTTTGCCGCCAGTCAACTCCTCGAGGCCGCCCTCAAGCGGGGACTGCGCACCATTGTCTACACCCAGGCGCGCAAGATGACCGAGCTCCTCTATATTTGGACCCGGGAGCGGCTGGGTGAGCTGAACGACAAACTCACCTCCTACCGGGCCGGTTTTCTGCCCGAGGAACGACGGGAAATAGAAGCGAAACTCTCCGGCGGAGAACTATTGGGCGTGATTTCCACCAGCGCCCTGGAACTGGGCATTGATATCGGCAGCCTGGACATCTGTATTCTCGTGGGTTATCCGGGAACGCTCATGGCCACCTGGCAGCGTGGCGGTCGGGTGGGACGGCGACAGCGGGACTCGCTGATCATCATGGTGGGGCAGGAGGATGCCCTGGATCAGTATTTTCTCCGCCATCCCGAGGATTTTTTTGAGCGGGAGGTGGAATCGGCGGTGCTCAACCCGGACAATCCGGTCATTGCCAAGCAGCATCTGCTCTGCGCCGCCACCGAAGTTCCGATTCGCAAGGGGGAAGCGATTATTGCCGGCGAGGCGGCCCAGGCCGCGGTGGCGGAACTGGTTTCGGAGGCGGAGCTGCTCCTCGGTTCCGATGGCCGCACCTGGTACACCGGTCGCAAGTATCCGCACCGGGGGGTGGACCTGCGGGGGAACGGCCGCTCCTTTGTCATCCGCCTCGCTGGTGATCGAGGTAAGATCCTCGGACAGATCGATGGCGGACGTTGCCTCAAGGAATGTCATCCCGGGGCCATCTATCTTCACCGGGGCGAAACCTACCTGATCGCTGATCTTGACCTGGAAGCCCAGGAGGTGATCGCCACCCGCAGGGAGGTCAACTATTTCACCCGCACCATGGGGAACAAGGAGACCGAGATCCTCAAGATCAACGCCATGGTGGAACACCGGCTGGAGGATGCCGGCCTGCAGTATCGCGTTGCCCTGGGCCGGCTCAAGGTCACCGATCAGGTCACTGGTTTTCAACGCCGCCTGGTCAGGGGCCACAAGGTGATTGCCACCCAGCCGCTCAACCTGCCGCCAACCGTCTTTGAGACCGAGGGTCTATGGATCGAGATCCCGCAACACCTGCAGGAGCGCATCGAAAACGGACTGCTCCACTTCATGGGCGGCATCCACGCCCTGGAGCATGCGGCCATCGGCATCTTCCCCCTGCTGGTGCTCTGTGATCGCAACGATGTCGGAGGCATTTCCTACCCCTTTCATCCCCAGCTGAATACATCTGCGGTGTTCATCTACGACGGCCATCCCGGCGGAGTGGGCCTCTGCCGCGAAGCCTTCGCCAAGGTGGGCGAACTGCTTGCCAAAACGCTTGCGGTGATTGCCTCCTGCCCCTGCGAAACCGGCTGTCCCTCCTGTGTCCACTCGCCCAAATGCGGCTCCGGCAACCGGCCGATCGACAAGGAGGCGGCCAAACAACTGCTCCTTGGCCTGGGCGCGGACAAGGACCCTGCCCATTGGCACCAGCTGACCGTAGCCATTGAAGAACAGGAGCAAGCAGACTCGACAGACGGTTCAAAGACGCCCGTAGAAACCGAAGAAAAGGGCCAGATACAACTCCCGCCACGCTTCGGCGTTTTTGACATCGAAACGCAGAAATCCGCGGCCGAGGTCGGCGGCTGGCACAAGGCGGAAAAAATGCTGGTCAGCGTCGCCGTGGTCTATGACTCCTCCCTGGATGAGTATCTGGTGTTTCGCGAGGGTGAAGTGGACGAACTGATTCGCCATCTGCAGGGCCTTGATCTGGTGGTGGGGTTCAACAACAAACGCTTCGACAACCAGGTCCTCGCCGGGTACGGCCACCATGGGTTGGCCCAACGCCCCACGGTGGACATCCTCGAACGGGTCAAGAACCGGCTGGGATATCGCCTCAGCCTCGACAACCTGGCCCAAAACACCCTGGGCGTCAAAAAATCCGCGGATGGGTTGATGGCGCTCAAATGGTACCGCGAGGGACGTATCGACAAGATCATCGACTACTGCCGCCGGGATGTCGAGGTGACCAAGGACCTGTTTCTCTTTGGCCTGGAAAACGGGTACCTCCTCTTTACCAACAAGGCCGGCAAGCTGGTGCGTTGTCCGGTCGATTTCCGGACAAAGAGCGAAGAAGGTGAGCGATAGGGAAATGGTATGACCGCGGACCATTTATTCGCCCCTGCGCCTGCGCCTGCGGAAAACCGAAATTCCTTGGAGCATTTGACGATCTTTTCTTTGCATCGTCCCCCGCCTCGCCCCTATAATGAGACATCGACAAGCACCCTTGGGTGTTCCCCCCTGTTGTTCAGCGCTTTGTGGCGAGGAATTCACCATGGAACACGGTTACCTCCACAAATTTTCAGCCGCCCTGGTGCAGAGAATACGGCCGCTTGTGCAGCGATTGCTATCGATTCTGGGGTTGATGTTCTCCGCTTTTTCCTCCCAGTCCCTTCTACCGCATCATGGGGAACAGCACAGTCCCGCCCCCAGCGACCAACGGCAACACCCTCGAGTGGCCCTGCGCAACACCATGGTGCACGTGACCGATGGCTGCCTCTTTTCAACCGCCCTCTTGGAAAACATTTCCCCTACAGGGCTCTGCCTCTGCAACCTTCCGGAACAACTCTATAAAAACTCGGGAAAACTGACCGTCTTCTCCAGCGACAACCCGGGGCTGCCTGTCCTGCAGATCGAGCCGCGCTGGCAGAAGACCGGGTGGGGCGGGAAAACCATCGGTGCGGTCATCCTCAATGCCACCGATGCCTGGCGCCTGTTTTTCGTGCACACGGCCGGACAATTCAGTCTTTAATAGCTCATAAAAATCAGCGCATCCCCGGATTGAGGTGCCGGGCTCTCAAATTGTTTTCTGTTGTAAATGATCTGATCCAGACAGACCTTTTTTTCCTCTTCTCCAAGGAGGTGCTGCATGAGTGACTGGAAACGGATGATCATCGCCATCGACGATTCCCCCCGTTCAACCAACGCGGTTGAGTACGTCGGCAGTATTGCCGGACATCTTGCCGACATCCACCTCTGCCTGCTGCACATCTATCCCGAACCGCCACCCGGTTACTACGCGTCCGGAGCAACGCTCGATGAGTACCGCGAGGAACAGGAAGAGAAGGCCAAAATGCTCTCCGCTCAGGCACAAAAAATTCTGCAAAAACACGGCATCAATCCCCAGGTGATCGTCTCCCGCTGCCGCATGGCCGGCGGGCAGTCCATAAGCGATGCCATCCTCCAGTTGCAGACCAAGGAAGATTACGGCACCATTGTGGTGGGCAAACGCGGCATCTCCAAGGCGGAAGAGTTTCTCTTCGGCTCCATCTCCAATGCCCTTATCCACAACGGTCGTGACATCGCGGTCTGGGTCATCGGCTGATGGTTGCCTACACAGGTGTGGCCGTCCTTCCCGAGCAGGCGGCCAGCAACCTTGCCAACCATCGGGTCACCCGCAGCATGCGCCGGCCGTCACGGGTGTATACGGATACCACTGATTTCACCTCCATTGACTATGGAGATGTGATCAGTGTCGAAAATCGCCATTTTCTCATCACCTCCTACACCAAGGAAGGGCGATTCGGCGTGGACGAGCAGATCAAGCCCTGGGTTCCCAAGGTGGTGGACCTGGAGTCCATGGCCCACTATATCCTCAAGCTGGAATTCCATGAAACCTTTGATATGCGCATGGGCCAGCTCTCGATCACCTGCTACCGCAGTCCGCAGAAGGAGGCGCGGATTCTCGAGCTGGTCCGAGGACGCCCCCATTTCATGCAGGGCAGAACCCTGGTGGATGCGGCCGGCAATCTGGTGCGGGTGCTGGAGCCGGTGAGCGGCAACCGCCTCGACAAGGTGATCCACAGCGACTCCTCGCATCAGGACTATTTCACCCAGGAGTTACCCGAGATCCTGAGCCAGTTCCTCGGCTGCATTCAGGGAATCCAGTTCTTGCATCAAAACGGTTTTCGTCACGGCGATATCCGTCGTGACCATGTCTTTGTCCACCGAGACACCGGCCTCTATTACTGGATTGATTTTGACTACGACTTTCATCTGCCGGAAAAACCCTTTGCCCTGGATCTCTGCGAGCTCGGCAATATCCTGATCTACCTGGTCGGCCGCGGCGATTTTCATCCACGGGAGATTCTCGCGGACCCGGCGCTTGGACAAAGGGTGGTGCAAACCCTAATACCCGGCGATTTTTCCCTGCTGGTGCAGAACCGGGTGGTCAACCTGCAAAAACTCTTCCCCTACATTCCCGACAGTCTCAACAACATTTTGCTCCACTTCTCCGCCGGTACCGACATCTTTTACGAGAACGTTGCCGAGATTCAAAACGACCTGGAAACCGCCCTCAGCCACTGGGGGCGGTGATCCCCCGACCATATTCCAGCCCGCACCTGATAAAGGTTTCCATAACCTTACATCAATGTTATAGTGTGGGGCTGATCATCGAAATGCCGTCGCAGGCAGACGCTAACCGACGTGAATTCCTCCTTTTTTCATCTTCTCCCTGAACCGGTTTGTGCTGGGACGCATCCCCGGCAGCTTAGTGATCAGGGGTATGCAGCAGGCACTATGGACGAAAAACTCGACATCCCCAAGGTACGCCAACGAATCGACGAAATTGACGACACCATCTTGGAGCTATTGAAAGAGCGCCTTGATTGTGCCAAGACCATCGGCTTGCTGAAAAGCGAGATCAACCGGGCCAAATGGGACCCGCAGCGCGAACTGGAAATTTATGACCGGCTGCGCCTGAAAAATAGCGACATCTTCCCCTACAAGGCTCTCCATTCCATCTTTCACGAGATCATCACCACCTGCCGCCTGTCGCAACGCAAGGCAACCGTTGCCTATCTCGGTCCGGAGGCTACCTTTACTCACCTGGCCGGTGTCAAATACTTTGGCCAGAGTGCGGAATACCTCCCCATGGAGTCCATTGCCGAAGTCTTTGAAGAGGTGGAAAAAGAGCGGGTCGAGTACGGCATCGTGCCGGTGGAAAACTCCATCGAGGGTGCGGTCACCTACTCCCTGGACGCCTTTTTGCGTTTCAAGGTCCAGATCTGCGGCGAGATCCAACTGCCCATCTCCCACAACCTGGTCTGTCGATCCGGGAATATCGAGGATATTCAAACTGTTGCCTCGCACTCCCAGCCGCTTGCCCAGTGCCGCTACTGGCTGCGCAAAAACCTGCCCAAAACCCCGACCCTGGAGGTTTTCTCCACCGGTGCCGCAGCGCAGATGGCGGCCAACAATCCCAATATCGGCGCCATTGCCTCGAGCCTGGCCATCTCCACCTACGGACTGCAGGTGGTTGTCCGCGGCATTGAAGACCACCAGGGCAACACCACCCGCTTCTTGGTGCTCGGCCGTAAATCGCCCAAAAAGAGCGGCCGCGACAAGACCTCGGTGCTGTTGGGCCTGATCAACCGTCCCGGTGCGCTCAACGAAATCCTCACCATCCTTTCGGCCAAGAACATCGACCTGGCCAAGATCGAGTCCCGCCCGACCAAGGACAAACAGTGGAAATACCTGTTCTTCCTTGACATGATCGGCCATATCGAAGACCCGGTCATCCACGAGGCCTGCAACATCCTCAAACAGATCTGCGCCTACTACGAACTGCTCGGCTCCTACCCGCGGGCCGATGACGTCGACCTGAACGGTTCTGCGGGCTGATCCTTTCTTAACCGCCATCTCTTTTTATGTGTGCCCTTCTCAGTTGCCAGGACCTGTCCAAGGCCTATGGCGCCCAGAGTCTCTTTGCCGGCGTCACCCTCATGGTTGACGCCGGCGACCGTGTCGGCCTGATCGGTCCCAACGGTTCCGGCAAATCGACCCTGCTCAAGATCTTCTGCGGGCTGGAACAGCCGGACAGCGGTTCGATCTACACCCAAAAGCTGATGCGCATCAGCTATGTGGCCCAGGACGACAGTTTTGACGAGGATGCCAGCTGTGTGGACAACCTCTACCAGGGGGTGCGCGAGCTCGATATCGATGCCTCCGAGCAATACAACCGGGTGCATGCCCTGCTCAGCCGGGGCGGATTCCCCGATCCGGAGCAGAAGGTCAGCCTCCTTTCCGGCGGCTGGCGCAAGCGGCTCTCCCTTTGCCGTGCCCTGGTGAGCGGCCCGGAAGTGCTGATCATGGACGAGCCGACCAACCACCTGGACATCGAAGGCATTCTCTGGCTGGAAAAACTGCTGGCCGCCAACCTGCCGGAAAGCCCGAGCGCCTTCATGCTGGTCAGCCATGACCGCCGTTTTTTGGAGAACACCGTCAACCGGGTGATCGAACTGGCACCAATCTATCCGGAAGGATCTTTCCAGGTCCGCGGCACCTACAGCGACTTTCTCGAAAAGAAATCCGAATACCTCCTCCAACGGCAAAACCTGGAAGAACGGCTCGCCAACAAGGTCCGCCGGGAGACCGAGTGGCTGCGGCGCGGTCCCAAGGCCCGGGCCACCAAAGCCCGCTACCGCATCGAGGAGGCAGGCAGGCTGCAGGATGAGCTGGGCGATGTACGCAGCAAAAACCGCAGCGTCGGCCAGGTGGGCATCGCCTTTGAGGGCACCCAACGGAAAACGAAAAAGCTGCTGGAAGCCAAGGGACTGTGCAAGGGATTCGATGGCAGGTCCCTGTTCTCCGATCTTGACCTCATCCTCTCTCCGGGGACAAGGCTGGGGTTGCTCGGCCGCAACGGCAGCGGCAAGTCCACCCTGATGCAGATCCTTGCCGCAGCCAATGATGAAAACGGCCCCAAGCCGGACCTGGGGACGCTGGCCACCGCCGATGGGGTGCGCATCGTCAGCTTCGATCAGCGCCGCGAACAGCTCGATACCGACGAGACCCTGCGCCGGGCCCTGGCTCCCGAAGGGGACAGCGTGCTCTACCAGGGCCGCAGCCTGCATGTCGTCTCCTGGGCCAAACGATTCCTCTTTCGTGCCGACCAGCTGGAAACCCCGGCCAACCGCCTCTCCGGCGGCGAGCAGGCCCGCATTCTCCTTGCCCGCCTGATGCTGCAGCCCGCTGATATTCTCCTGCTCGACGAGCCGACCAACGATCTCGACATCCCCTCTCTGGACGTACTCGAAGAAAGCCTGAGTGAATTTCCCGGAGCCCTGGTGCTGGTCACCCACGACCGCTTTCTCCTCGACCGGGTCTGCAACCAGGTGCTCGGCTTTGATGGCCGGGGCAAGGCCGAATACTTTGCCGACTACGAGCAGTGGCTTGAGATGCTGCAGGAGTTGGAGCGCCAGGACCTCGCCGCCGTCAAACCCGCCCCTGTCAAACAGGACAAACAGGCCATCAAATCAAAGCAGGGAAAACTCTCCTACATGGATCAACGGGAATACGATCAGATGGAGGAGAAAATTCTCGAGCTGGAGGAACGACTGGAAGAGGTCCAGCAGATGATGACCGATCCTGAGGTCATGGCCGATCCGGATCGACTGCACCAATGCTGGCAGGAGCAGCAAGCCCTTCAGGCCGAAACCGATCGCCTCTACGAACGCTGGAACGAACTCGAGCAGCGCAAACAGGGGGAGTAAATCCCCCTCCCCTCCGTAAGTCTTCCCCCGTCCGCAACACTTTTCTTGGTTCCGCTTAGGCTTTTGGCGTATACTGCGAAAAAGGTTCCGAAAACTGTTCTTTCCTTGCCACTCCATCCGTCGTTTAGCCAGAGAGGAGTTCGCCATGTCCATGGTCCTTTTTCACGCCATTGCGGCGATTTTTTGTGCCCTCCTTTGCTCCTCCTGCCACAAGGAGGAAACAATGACGACCTGCAGCGATCCCCTGGGATGTGTTTTCATCGATCCCGGCAATCCGCTGAAAATCGGGGTACTGCAATCGCTTTCCGGCAAAATCGCGCCCCTTGGCCAGGAACAGATCCGTGGCCTGGAGCTGGCCTTGAACGAACGGCACCACCGGCTGCTTGGCCACTCCATCGCACTCCAGGTCGAGGATACCGGCTGCACCAGCGAAGGCGGAGCCAATGCCGCCCTCAAGGTCCTGGCCGATCCGCAAACCGTGGCCATTTTCGGCACCACCTGTTCAAGCGCGGCGGCAACCGCTTCCAAGGCCATGTCCGATGCCGGGTTGACCATGATCTCAGGCAACAACAGCGCCCCCTTTCTCACCTCGATTGGCAACAAGCGGGCGCCGAACTGGCAAGCGGGGTATTTCCGCACCGCCCCCAACGAAGAGCATTCCGGCCAGGCAGCCGCCAAATTTGCCTTTCAGCAGCTTGGTCTCCGTCGAGTCGCCACCATCAATGACGGCGATATCTATACCCGCGGCCTGACCCAGGGCTTTGCCCATATGTTCACCAAACTTGGCGGAACCATTGTCCTTGATGCGGCCGTTGAAAAGGGTGAACGGGAAATGGGCCCGATCCTCGATGCCGTGGTCGAGGCCAAGGCGGAACTGCTCTTTTTCCCCCTGTTCCAGCCCGAGGGCAACTATCTCTTGGCTGCAATCCGGAGGCGTCCCCCCCTGGAAAAAACCATTCTCATGAGTGATGGTGCCCTGATCGAAAACTCCTTTATTGCCGAAATGGGTGATCTTGCCCGCGGCATGTACTTTGTCGGCCCGGGCATAACCGACACCCAAGAGAGCCATCGACTGGCACAGGCCTACGTATCCGCCTTTGCAGCCGTTCCGGCGACCCAATATTATCTCCATGGCTATGATGCCGCCCAGTTACTGCTGAACGCCATTGAACGCGCTGCTCAGCAAACCAAGGACGGAGGCCTTGTCATTGGCCGTGGTAAGCTGCGCCAATCCCTCTATGCCACCCATGATGCAGTCGGGGCAACCGGCCGTCTCGCCTGCGATGAGTTCGGAGACTGTAGCGCACCCCTGTTCAACATTCTCCGTCTGAGCGACCCCAGCCAGGGTGTCGAGGGCTTGCAGCGCAGCATTCAGGCCAGCTACACTCCAAAACGCACTGCAGAAAGCAGGCCATGAATATCTCCCGAGCCCTCGCGCCTGCAACCATCGCCGGAAAACTCCGCCTGGGATTCGGCCTGGCCTTCCTCCTCATCGCCCTGATTATGATGGTCTGGTTGTGGAGCCTGCATACGGTCAACCAGGCCCGCAACACCATCACTCAATGCATGGCCATCGAACGGACAGTGCTCAACATGGATCGTCTCCTGGAAAAGGCGCGGCGCCTCCATGGTGATTTTTTCCTGCAGTACAACCATATCGGCCTGAACACAGCCCATGTCCAGTTTGCCCAGCCTTCGATTCGTCTGGTGGCCGAGGCCGTCTCGGCGAGCAGCGAGCTCAAGAAGATGATCGCCCGTTCCGGGGTGAATAAACGGTTGCACGGCCACCAGGTGGAGATCAATCTCTACCTGGCCTCAGCCAAACGCTTTGCCGATACCTCCATCGAATCCATAGAACTGATCACCCGGCTCGCCGCCCCGGACAACGGTCTGGAGGCCGCCTTTACCCAACAAATCCTCCGCCTGGAGAAGGCAACGGCTCAAATTCCCGCTCTGTCCGAGTTGCCCCGGAAAGTGCAGCTGCTCTTCCAGGAGTACAGGGTCAACCGGCAGCGCCATGTCATGCAGTCGATGTTCAATACCCTCAGCCACATAGACGATGACATCCCGGCCGCCCCCCCCGAAGGTTCCCGATCACTGCACGCACTGGCGGAGCAACTGCAACGGACAGGTGAGGATATCCTCGAGGTTGATGCGGACATTAAATCCAGGATCAACGACTTCAACCTCCAATCGGCGACTGTGCAGCCCATTGCCCGCCTGCTGGTCGACGAGGCAGCCCAGGAGGTGGCCTCTGCCCAACAGGCGGCGGAGAACAACATTCACGGTGCCATGCTCTCCCTGGCCTTCTGTCTGCTGACCACGATTATCACCGCCTTGGTGATCAGCCGTTTCATTTCCCAAACCATCAGCCAGCGTATAACGGTCCTGACCCGGTGTGCGGCCGATGTGCAAAAGGGGCAATTGGACATTCGTGCCGACGAATCCCCCTCCGACGAACTCGGACAGCTCGGGCAGACCTTGAACCTGATGAGCCGCCGCATTCGTTTGATGGTGGAGCAACTCGAGCAAACCATCTCCGAACGTACCGCTCAATTGCGGCTGTCCGAGTACCGATTCCGCTCCATTGCCGATCAGTTGCCCCATGTCGGCATCATCGGTCTTGACCACCATGGCCGGGTATTTTTCTGGAACCACGCCTGTAAGCAACTCTATGGGCTCAGCAGCACGGAGGCCATGGGCAAGCCGCTTGCCGAACTTATCGCCCCCCAAGAGGAGCAGGGGCAGTTTGCAGATCGCCTCTCAGCCTGGTTGCGGCAGGAGCAGAGCATTGAGGGCGAAATGCAGTTCTGTCGCCAGGACGGCACTCCGGTACCGGTATATGTGGCCTCCTTTGATCTTGAGACCTCCGAGGGAGACAAGGAGCTGTACAGTATCCACCTGGATCTGAGCGAACTCAAACAGGTCGAGGAAGAGCGCGCCCTGCAGAGCCTGATCTATCGCAGTCTGTTTGAACATATCAGCAGCGGTGTGGGTGTCCTTGAAGCGGTGGACGAGGGACGGGATTTCCTGATCAAGGATGCCAATCCCGCAGTTGAGCGCATCGAGGGGTACCGCATTGACGAGATTCGAGGCCGCTCCATGACCGAATGTTTTCCAGGGGTCGAGCCAAGCGGCCTGCTCGCCATGCTGCAACGGGTCTGGCGTACAGGCAAGGCGGAGATCATGCCGCCGTTTTTCTATGCCTATCAGCATCGGCGGCGCTGGCGCCAGGGCCATCTCTACAAAATCCCCTCAGGTGAGGTGGTCATTGTCTACGACGATATCACCGAGCTCAAACAGGGCGAGCGACAACGCCAGGCATTCGAGGCCAAACTGCAGCGCTCGCGCAAGATGGAGGCCATTGGCCTGCTGGCCGGCGGGGTGGCCCATGACCTCAACAATATTCTCTCGGGCATCGTCAGCTATCCGGACCTGCTGTTGTTGCAACTGGATGAAGATAGCGAACTGCGCAAGCCGATTCTCGCCATCCAGGAATCCGGTCAACGGGCTGCGGCTGTGGTGGCGGATCTATTGACCGTGGCCCGCGGCGTAAGCAGCGAGAAAAAAATATGTTCGCTCAATCAACTCATCAGCGAGTATTTCCAATCACCGGAGTTTGAGGCCCTGGCGCAGCTCTATCCCAATATCCAGTGGCACACAGAGTGTTCCAATCAGCTCTGGCCTTTTCCCTGTTCGCCGCTTCATATCAAAAAAAGTTTGATGAACCTGGTCACCAACGCAGCCGAGGCCATCGAAAACATCGGCATGGTCACCGTTTCCACCCGAAAACGGGAAGTAACCGAGTCTGAGGCGCAAGCGCAAGGCATTCAGCCCGGGGTCTATGTGCTGCTTGAGGTGATGGATTCCGGTTCCGGCATCGCCCAGGAAGATCTTGACCATATCTTTGAACCCTTTTATACCAGAAAAGTGATGGGACGAAGCGGCACCGGTCTGGGGCTTGCAGTGGTCTGGAACACGGTCGAGGATCACAAGGGCGCGATTGCAGTGTCGAGTTCCGAACAGGGAACCATTTTTTCGCTCTCTTTTCCCGCAACCGAGCAGGAGGTTCAGCTCATGGAGGAAAATGTCAATAACGAGATCTGCAGAGGGAACGGCGAAACCGTTTTAATCGTCGACGATGAACCCCTGCAGCGGGAAATCGCCACCCAGATTCTCGACACACTCGGTTACCACGCACTGGCCCTGCCCTCGGGCGAGGAGGCGGTGGCCTACCTCCAGGACCATCGGGTGGACCTGGTGCTGCTCGATATGATCATGGGCACTGGCATCAACGGCCGGGAAACCTACGCCCGCATCATCCAACGCCATCCGGGCCAGAAGGCCCTGATCGTCAGCGGCTTTTCCGAAAACGAAGAGGTCCGCCAAGCCCTGCGCCTGGGGGTCTCCGCCTACCTGCAAAAGCCCTATGCCATCAGCAGTTTGAGCAGGGCCATCGTTTCCGCGCTCCAGACCTCCTGACCCCGTCCTCCCCGGAATTTGGGGGATATCCTCGCCGCAAATCCCGTTGACACTCGGAGGTAATTTCACTATAGACTCGACCATTGTTTGTCACCGCGCCAAGTTCTGGGCTGCCGGATTGACGTCTTTCCCCGGTTGCGTCCGGGAAAACAGCAACGATACAAGGATACTGCCATGCTTCGCAAACATCTGCTGCTTCTGCTCAGTGCTCTGGTTCTGCTCAGCTCCCCCGCCCTGGCGGCCAGCAAATTAATCAACGGCATCGACGCCAACTTTCCGCCCTTTGCCTTTATCGACAAAACCGGTGCTCCCAGCGGCTTCGATGTCGAGGCCATGAACTGGATTGCCAAGGATATGGGGGTTACGGTTGTCCATGAGCCGATCGAATGGGACGGCATCATCACCAGCCTTGTGACCAAAAAGATCGACATCATCGCCTCGGGCATGTCCATCACCGCCGACCGGGCCAAGCAGGTCAACTTCACTATCCCCTACTGGGTGATCAAACAGGTGATGGTGACCAAAAAGGGTTCGCCCCTCAGCATCAACGACATCCTCACCGGCAAGAAAATTCTCGGTGTACAGCAGGGGACCTCCGAGGCCAAATGGCTCAAGGAGGAGGCCAAGGCCAAAGGATACAACTTCCAACTGCGCTATTACAACTCCTCACCCCTGGCCATTGAAGACATTCTCAACGGCCGCATCGATGCCGCTGCCATGGACGATGCGCCGGCTTACGATGCAGCATCCAAGAAAGAGGTCCAGGTGCTCGGCACATTCGGCATGTCCGATGAAGAGTTCGGCTATGCGGTGCGTAAAGGGGACGACGAACTGCTGAAGAAGGTCAACGCCAGTCTGCACAAGCTGATGGCTTCTCCCGAGTGGGAGGCCCTGAAAAAGAAATATAAACCGGGCGAATGATAACGGCATCGTCAAAAGTCAAAAACTGAAAAGCATGTATTGTGAAATCAGTGCGTTATAGAGATAGAAACGTCATTCTGGAGGCGTTTTGCGAGAATGACAAAAATCTTACAGCTGCGGGCGGGGTCGACGGCTCCGCCTGCACTGTTTTCAGCCGTTGCCCGTGCCGGTTGTTCGTTCGTCCTTAACCTCCCCTTTTGCCCAGTTTTCATTCGTCATGCCCGCCTCCCTTGCCATTATTTTCGACTCCCTGCCCTACCTCCTGCTGGGTACCCTCAACACCGCCGGTATTGTCGTCGCGGCAATGCTTCTGGGTCTGGTGCTCGGTATCTGCATCGCGGTGGGCCTGGTCTACGGCAATCGTCTTGTTCGTGGGCTTTTCGGCTTCTATGTCTGGTTCTTTCGCGGCGTTCCGGTATTGGTGTTGCTGTTTCTCTTTTATTTCGGGCTGTTCACCTACCTCAACCTGCGCATCAACGCCTTTTTCGCCATGGCCCTTGTCCTCGGAATGACCACCGGCGCCTACCAGGCCAACATCTTCAAGGGGGCGATGCTCTCCCTGCCGCGCGGCCAGTTCAAGGCGGCAAGCGCGCTCGGCATGAGTGACGGCCAGGCGATCCGCGCCATCATTTTGCCCCAGATCCTGCGTATCTCGATTCCTGCCTGGTCCAACGAATATTCCATCATCCTCAAAGACTCGGCCCTGGCCTTTGTCATCGGTGCCCCGGAAATCATGGCCAGGACCCATTTCGTGGCCTCACGCACCTATCAGCACCTGCCGCTCTACATCACCGCCGGCCTGCTCTACTTTATCCTCACCTGGCTTGGCGTCTGGGGCCTGCGCAAATTGGAACAACGGGTCCGCATTCCCGGCTACACCCAACATGGTATGCAATGAGTACAACTTCCCCGCCCATTCTTCGGGTCGACAATATCAGCAAATCTTTCGGTGAGATCTGTATCCTCAAATCGGTCAGCCTGACCCTGCGCAAGGGCGAGATCAAGGTCCTGATCGGCCCCTCCGGGGGCGGAAAATCGACCCTGTTGCAGTGCATCAACTGCCTGGTCCAACCCGATGGGGGCGAGATCTACCTCGACGGCGTCCACATCGACCGCAGCCGCAAGAGCGATCTCTATCGCCTCCGCCAGGAGGTGGGCATGATCTTTCAGGATTTCAACCTCTTTGACCACCTCACCGCTCTGGACAACATCACCATCGCCCTGCGCAAGGTGAAACAGATCGGCAAGAAGGAGGCACTTGCGCGCGCCCGTTTCGAGCTTGAACAGGTCGGGCTTGCGGAAAAAGGCGAGCTCTACCCGGCCCAACTCTCAGGCGGGCAGAAACAGCGGGTCGCCATTGCCCGCGCCCTGGCCATGGATCCCAAGGTCCTGCTCCTGGACGAACCGACCTCGGCTCTGGATCCGGAGCTGATTGGCGAGGTGATCACCGTTATCCGCAACCTGGCGACCAAAGGCATGACCATGATCATGGCCACCCACCAGATCAGCCTGATCTCCACCATTGCCGACGATATCCTCTTCATGGAAAGCGGCGCCATCGTCGAGCAGGGCACGCCGGCCCAACTGCTGGCTGCGGGCAGCGGCTCTAAGAGCCAGGGATTCTGCGACCGGCTCAACGACCTGGCCGACGGTGGCTGCTGATGGTTGAGTTTTCGCCCTTTTATCAGGAGCTGTTTGCAGCGCTCAACCGCGGCCTGCTGATGAGCCTGGCCCTGATCATCCCCTCGGCCATCGGCGGGGTCTGCATCGGCATCTCGGCCGGTGCGGTCCGTGTTTTTGCCGGCCCCTGGGCACGCAGGCTGGGCGACGGCTACGCAGCCCTGTTCCGAGGCACGCCGCTGGTGGTGCAGCTCTTCGTGCTCTACTTCGGCCTGCCCAACCTCGGCCTCTATCTCACGCCCTATGCAGCGGCGGTAATCGGGTTCATGCTCTGCAGCGGCGCCTACCAGTCCGAATACGTGCGGGGCGCGCTGCTCTCGATCAAGCGGGGCCAGTACCTCGGGGCCCAGGCCCTGGGCTTCACCACCTGGCAGAGCGTGGTCCACATCATCGTGCCCCAGGCCATCCGCCGGGCGATCCACGGCTGCGGCAACGAGATCATCTACCTGATCAAGTACTCCTCCCTGGCCTATATCGTTACCTGCATGGAGTTGACCGGCGAAGGCAAGACCGTGGCCACCGAATATTTCCGCTTCACCGAAGTCTTTGCCATCATCGGCCTCTACTATCTGCTGCTTGTCACCCTGGCCATCTTTCTCCTCAAAAAAATCGAACAGCGGCTGTTTATCCCCGGTTTCGGCCACCAATAAACCTCGGCACCTCCGCTGTCCTTGAACAAAAACGATTCCATGCCTCTCTACAGCCCTATTACTCCAAACATCCGCGCCCGCATCGAGGAGCAGTTGAGTCCCGGCTCGATCGTCACCGCCGCCAAGGAGATTGCCGATGCTGCCTCCGATGGTTCCGGTCTCAATTTCCCCCCCGAACTGGTGGTACGTGCCCGCACGGTTGCAGATGTGCAGCACCTGCTGCGGCTGGCCAACCAGTACCGCTTCCCGGTGATTCCGCGCGGCGGTGGTTCCGGTCTGGCCGGGGCCTGTCTGGCCGATCTGGGCGGTGTGGTGCTCTCCACCCGCGGACTCAACTCCATTCGCCACATCGACCCGGCCAACTTCACCATGGAGGTGGAGGCCGGGGTGATCAGCAACCAGGTCCGGGAGGCGGCGGCAGGTTGCGACCTCTTCTATCCGCCGGATCCGGCGGGTATGGACCTGAGTACCATCGGCGGCAACGCCGCCACCGATGCCGGCGGCCCGGCCTGTGTCAAGTACGGCACCACCCGCGACTATATCCTCGGTCTGGAGGCGGTCCTGCCCAGCGGCGAGCTGATCACCACCGGTGTCCGCACCCGCAAAGGGGTGGTGGGCTACGACATGACCAATCTCCTGGTGGGCAGCGAGGGGACCCTGGGGGTGATCACCGCCCTGACCCTGAAGCTCATCCCCCGCCCACCGGCCACGGTCAGCGCACTCTGCGCCTTTCGCTCCATGGGGGATGCCATGCGGGCCGTGGCGAAAATCATGGCTCAAGGGCACCTGCCCAGTGCGATCGAGTTTCTCGATAGCCGCTGCCTGGATCTGATCGGGGAGATGCTGCCCTTTGCCCTGCCCGGAGGAAAGCCCTCGCTGCTGTTGATCGAACTCGATGGGCCCCTCTCCCAGATAGCCGGAGAACTGGAAACGGTCCTTGCCCTGGCAGGGGAGGAAGGTGCCTTTGAAACCCTGCAGGCAGCGGATGAGGCCAAACGGCAGCAGATCTGGGACGTGCGCCGCCAGGTGAGCCTGCGCATCCACGATTACGCCGCCCTCTACATCTCCGAGGACGTGGCCGTGCCGCTGAGCGCCATCGCCCGTCTGGTCGATGCCCTTCCCGAATATGAACGCAGGTATGGACTGGAGATCTTTGCCTTTGGCCATGCCGGCGACGGCAATATCCATCTCAACATCACCACCCAGGATAGAGCCCGGCGACCGCGGGTCATGGAGGGGGTGCGCGCCCTGCTGCAGCTGGTGCTCTCTCTGGCCGGCACCATCTCCGGGGAGCACGGCATCGGCCTTGCCAAGCGCGAGTTCCTCGCCATGGAGCTCTCCCCGACCTCGATCAGCCTGCAGAAGGGGATCAAGGCGCTGTTTGATCCCAACCAGATCCTCAACCCGGGCAAGGTATTTCCATGAATCCCCGCAACCCCTTGCTGAGCAAACGGGTGGGCAACATCGCCGTCTCCGCCACCAAGGCCATGGCGGAAAAGGCGGCTCTGAGAGGGGATTGCGTCAGCCTTGGTCAGGGGGTGCCGTCCTTTGCCACGCCCGGAGAAGTGGTTGTCCAGATCACGGAGATGCTCGCCACCAATCCGGCCTGCGGCAAGTACACCCTGCAGACCGGGATGCTTGCGCTGCGCCGGCGCATTGCCCGCCAGCTTTCAGAGGAACAGGGCATCAGCATCGATCCCGAGCGGGAGATCTGCCTCACCGTCGGCGCCATGGAAGGACTGCTGGCCGCCTTGATGAGCCTGGTGGATCCGGGCGACGAGGTCATTCTCCCTTCCCCGACCTATGCCTCCTATACCGAACAGATCCACCTCTGCGGCGGAGTACCGGTGTATGCACCGCTCAATACCGATTGGAGCCTGGATCTGGAGGCGATCGCCCGCGCGATCACCCCGAAAACCAGGGCCCTGATGCTGTGCAACCCCGGCAACCCCACCGGCAATCTCATCGGCAACCGGGAGGTGATGGAGCTCTGCGCGTTGGCCCTCAAGCACAACTTCGTGCTGATTTTCGATGCCACCTACGACTACCTGGTCTACGGCCGGGCAATGCCGCTCAACCCGCTGTCGCTGCCGCAATACCGGGAGCATGTGGTGAGCGTCTCCTCGCTCTCGAAAAAATTCGCCCTCACCGGCTGGCGGATAGGCTGGGTGACCGCAACGGAATCACTTATGGAGGGCATCATGAAGGTCCATGATGCCGCCACCATCTGCGCGCCCACGCCTTCGCAGTTCGCAGCCCTGGCCGCTCTGGACATGGATGGCCAGTGGCTGGAGGAGTGCCGCAGACAACTCGATTGCCGACGGCAACTCTGCTGCCAGCGCCTGGACGCGCTTGGCGACTATTTCAGCTATGTGCCGCCCCAAGGGGCCTTTTACGTGATGGCGCGCTACCTGTTCAGCGACCGTCCTTCCCATGAGGTGGCCGACAGCCTCCTGGATGGCGCGCGAGTGATTACCATCCCCGGCGGATCGTACGGGCCGGGAGGCGAGGGACATCTCCGCCTCTCCTTTGGAGGGGAGGAGACGGAGATCAATGCGGCCTTTGACCGGATTGAAGCCTGGTTGCAATTGGGGCGGATTTCTTCACCGAAACAGGGGCGTTAGCCGCCGATGCGCGACATCCGCCCGTGACAGTCGGCCCCGGATTGTTGCATGCGCTCTGCCAACTGGTGGCCTCTGGGCTTGTTGCGAATGGCCTCGATCATGGCCTCGCGGATGGATGCGTCGGTGGGCTGATTGCGCAGCACCGAGCGCAGATCGACCTCGCTGTCGTGCAGCAGGCAGGAGCGGAGGGCACCGGCGGAGGTCAGGCGCAAGCGGTTGCAACGATCGCAGAAATGGTGGCTCAAGGGACTGATGAACCCCAATGAACCGGCGGAGTCATAGCCGAGGCGAAAGACTTTGGCCGGACCGTCGTTGCGCCCTTTCTGCAGCGGGATCAACTCGCCTATGGTGGAGATCCGTTCCATGATCTCGTCGGAACTGATATAGGTGTCGGCATTCCAGCGGCTGGAAGCGCCGATGGGCATGAACTCGATAAAACGAACCTGCAGGGGTAACCGCTGCGACATGCGCGCGAATTCAAGGATCTCGTCGTCGTTGATGTGCCGCATGGCCACCATGTTGAGTTTCACCGGGGCAAAACCAAGGGCCAGCACGGTTTCGATCCCCTTCCACACCGCGTCGAAGCAGTCAACCCCGGTGATGTCGTGAACCCGCTCCGGCCTCAGCGAATCAAGGCTGATGTTGACCTTGCTCACCCCGGCATCCAGCAATTCCTGGGCACATTGCGCCAGAAGAACGCCATTGGTGGTCATGCGGACATCATCCAGGCCGTCGATGGCCATCATTTCCCGGATAAAGTCCAGAACGCCACGCCGGACCAGGGGTTCCCCGCCGGTGAGCCGCACCTTGGTAATGCCCATGCCCACGGCCACGCGCACGACCCGGAGCAGTTCTTCGTAGGTCAGCAGCTCCTCCTGTTTGAGTTTGGTCAAACAACCGGAAGACTCGTCCTCGGTGACGCAGTACATACACTTGAGGTTGCAACGATCGGTCAGACTGAGACGCAAATAGGAGATAGACCTTGAAAATAAATCGGTCAGATCATTTCCCGGGGGCGGAAAACTGGAATTTTTATGTATCATTGTGTATGCTGCTTGCGACAAAGCGATGTGGCGCCAAAACGTATTTCCCTACGGAGCTCCAAGGATGATTCCTTGGGCGACGCAAGATATTGATTTAACCGAACATGACTTCGATAAGCCTGCCGGCGTTCGCTGCCAGCACATTTCGAAAAATCGGCGAGCAACGATTTCGCTACTGATAACACTGAAAAGAACTGTTTGCAACCTGCTGTCCCATGTTAATTCTTGCCATTGAAAGCTCCTGTGACGATACGGCAGCGGCCGTGCTGGAACCCGAATATCGGGTCCGCTCCTCGATCATCAGCAGCCAAAACGAAATTCACGCCCGTTTCGGCGGCATTGTCCCCGAACTGGCCTCGCGACGCCACATCGAGATGATCGAACCGGTGGTGGACGAGGCCCTTTCCCGAGCCGGTGTCACCTTGGATGATATCGATCTCATTGCCGCAACCCAGGGCCCGGGCCTGGTGGGCTCGCTCCTGGTGGGCTTCACCTTTGCCAAGGGCCTGGCCATGGTCCGCGATCTGCCCTGCGTCGGTGTGGATCATATGGCAGGCCACCTGCTCTCCTGTCTCTTGGAAGAACGCCAGCCGAGCTTTCCCTTCACCGCCCTGATCGTCTCCGGAGGCAACACCTCCCTGTTCAGCGTGGAATCACCGCTGAGTTTCACCCGGCTTGGCCGCACCCGCGACGATGCCGCCGGCGAGGCCTTTGACAAGGTGGCCAAGATGCTTGATCTCGGCTATCCCGGCGGCCCGGTGATCAGCAGCTTGGCCAGGCACGGTAACCCCGCGGCCATCCGTTTTCCCCGCGCCCGGTTGAGCGAACACTCCCTCGACTTCAGCTTCAGCGGCCTCAAGACCTCGGTGGCCGGGTATGTGGAGACCTGTCGCCGCAACGGTCAGGAACTGGCGTTCAACGATATCTGCGCCTCCTTTCAGGAAGCGGTGGTCGAGGTCCTGGTCGACAAGACCCTTGATGCTGCGCGCCAGACCGGTCATGAGCGGATCGTCATCGGCGGCGGCGTCGCGGCCAATCCCCGGCTGCGGGAACTCTTGGATGAGCGCTGCACAGCGCAGGGCGTCGAACTGTTCATGCCCTCGCTTGACTACTGCACCGACAATGCCGCCATGATCGGGGTTGCCGGCTATTACCGTTATCTCGCGGGACAACTGGTCGATGCCGACGCTGACGCCTACTCCCGCTCACCGCTCAACTGATTGCATGGTCCATCAACCGACAAAACACCTGCTCAAGCGGCAGGGACTGGCCCCGCAAAAAAAACTCGGGCAAAATTTTCTTATTCATGAGCGGACTCCACGGCGAATTGTCGAGCTCGCAGGCCTGAGGCCCGAAGATCAGGTGATCGAGGTCGGGGTCGGTCTTGGCGCGCTCACCCGCCCCCTTGCCGAGGCCGCCGCCAAGGTGATCGGGATTGAGGCGGATTCGGGCATCATTCGCATGCACCTGCAAGACGGCGACCTGCCCGCCAATGTGGAACTGATCCATGCCGACGTACTCAAGGTGGATTTTTCCCGGCTGCACGAACCGGGCAAACGTCTGAAAATTGTCGCCAACCTGCCCTACTCGATCTCCAGCCCCTTTCTTTTCCGCCTGATCGAGCATGCCCATCTGATGGACTTTGCGGTGGTGATGCTGCAAAAAGAGCTTGCCCAGCGCCTTGCCGCCGCCCCCGGAACCAAGGAGTACGGCGCGCCCACGGTGCTGCTCGCCGCCTGTGCCACAGTGGAGCCGCTGCTTTCCGTCCACCCGGCGGAATTTCATCCCCAGCCCAAGGTCGATTCCCTGGTGATCCGCATCAGCTTTCACCCCACGCCCAAACATGTCGAGGCACTGGGCGAATTCAACCGCCCCCTTTTCACCCGCATTGTCCATGCCGCCTTCGGCCAACGCCGCAAGACCCTGCTCAACGGCCTGACAAGTGGCCGGCTGCTTGCGGAAAAATCGCAGCTGATTGCCGCCATCGAAGCTGCCGGACTCAATCCCTCGATTCGGGCGGAGACCCTGACCCCGCAACAGTTCGTCGACCTGACCCGCTCCATCGACCAAGCCCTGTCCACCGCTTTGTAATTCTTATCCCCCCGAGAGGCCCCCATGAGTGAAAACAGACCCGCACCGCCGCAGATCAATCCTTACGTTTTTCCCATTCTCCTCCTCGGTTTCGGCCTCTGGTGCGCTTACGATGGGTGGCTGACCTCAAATCCGGAAATGGTCGAGCATCAGACGTTCAACCGCATCGCGGCCGGGGTGCTGCTCCTCTGGGGGGCTATCGATCTCTGGCGCACCCACAAGCGGGAACAGGCGGAAAAAACAAAAGTAGAGGCAAAGGACGAACAAGCATCCACCAAACCGATGGACTCCTGAGCCAACGCAATCATGGTTACCAACCGACAGCTGATCTTCCCCTACGCAGCACCCTATCTGGCCTATGTGGGTATCGCCTCCATCAACGAGGATATCCTTCCCATGGAAGTCAGTTATCCGCTGCGCATCGTCGCGGTTATCCTGCTGCTGCTCTGGGGGCGCCGCTGGTACTGCCCCCTCGTTGGCCCTCGTTCACCATGGGGCTCGATCACCGTTGGCATACTCGCCGGCCTGGTCGGTTTAATCGTCTGGGTTGCCCTGCTCACCCCCTTTACCCAGCCCGCAGAAACCCAGCCCTGGTCGGTGGCCGCCTTTGTCTTTCGCCTGCTCAGCGCCGGTCTGGTGGTACCGGTGTTTGAGGAACTGATGATGCGTGGCTTTGTCTTTCGCCTGGCCCTGCAATGGGACACCCTGCGCAAGGCAGGGGTCGACAACGCCCTGCACCGTGCCCTTGACGAACATTCAATCGATGAAGTCGCCCCCGGAGCCTGGTCGTGGATGGCAGTGCTCATTTCCACCCTGGCCTTCACCTCCGGTCATGCCACCCAGGAGTGGCCGGCAGCCGTCGCCTACGGTCTGCTCATGGCCCTGCTGTGGGTCAAGCGCCAGGACCTGCTCGCCTGTATCACGGCCCATGCCGTGACCAATATCACCCTGGCCTGGTTCGTCTATGCAACCGGCTCTTGGCAATACTGGTAAAATAGCGTACAAGAAAATATCCTCTATCTGGGCGGGCCCTGTGCCCCTTGCCAGAAGATCTATTGAGCCTTTTATCTGCCGGGATCATGAGCTTATCACGTACTGCTCGCTTTTATTTGATTCGATTTAAGCGGTTGCAAGGGTCACCGCATTCCCTTGCCCTGGGTGCAGCCATAGGTTCAGCGGTCGGTGTCACGCCGACCCTGCCCCTGCACAACCTCATCATTCTCTCCCTGACCCTGCCTCTGCGATCCAATCCCATTGCCGGAATCATCGCAGGTACCGTGGTCAGCAACCCCCTCACCTTTGGCCCCCAATACTTTCTGGCCTGGAAGATCGGTAATTTTTTCCTCCCCAACCGTCTCAGTTGGGAAAAAATCAAGCACACCTTGGAACTCATCAAATCCCAGGGGCTTATGGACAGCGTGAGCGTTCTCCAGGCCATGGGCTGGGACACAGTCCTGGTGATGCTCACCGGAGGTTTGATCCTGGCCATTCCCACGGGACTGCTCACGTATTTCCCGGTCTATCGTTTTTTCAGCAAACTGCGGGCAAAACGCCAACAAAAGCATCTGCTCAACGACCGCCCCTCTTCCGGGACTTGAGGATTGGTGCGCATTCGCTGTGCCTCCCCTTCGAATCCCCAAGAACACGGGCCAGCGACGACCTTTTATGATCCATGCATAACTTTGTCTTCCACAATCCGACCAAGATTCTCTTTGGCAGAGGCACCCTCTCCGCCCTGGGAGCAGAGACTGCCGTCTGGGGCAGAAAAGCGCTGCTGGTGTACGGAAAAAACAGCCTCAAAACCGGCCCCTGCTACGCGCAGATCCTGGACAGCCTTGAGGCGGCCGGAGTGGAGATCATCGAGCACGGCGGCGTTCAATCCAACCCGCTGCTCTCCCATGCCCGAGACGGCATTGCCAAGGCAAAGGCCGGGAAAGTGGAGGTTGTGGTGGCCGTCGGCGGGGGCTCGGTATTGGACACGGCCAAGGCCATCGGTGCTGGCAGCGTGGTCGACCACGATGTATGGAAATTTTTTATCGGCAAGAAAGGGGTCAAATCGACCCTTCCGGTCCTGACCGTACCCACCCTCGCGGCCTCTGGTTCTGAAATGAACTCGGGCATGGTCCTGACCAACGACCATACCCTGCAAAAATTCGGTTTCGGCCATCGGCTGCTCTTTCCTAAGGTCTCGATTCTTGACCCGCAAATCACCTGCACCGTTCCGCCCAGTTATACCGCCTATGGCGCGGTGGATATCTTCAGCCATGTGCTGGAGTTCTACCTCACCACCGGCGAGCCAGAGACCGCGGTCCAGGACCGATTGATGGAGGGGCTGATGGAAAACGCCATGGCTGCCTGCAACCGCTGCCTCATCGATCCTTATGAGTACAACGCCCGCGCCGACCTGATGTGGACCGCTTCCCTGGCCTTGAGCGGCTTGACCGCAGCAGGCCTTGGCCGGGTGGAATTTCCCATGCACCTGATCGAACACTCGCTCAGTGCCCTTTATGATGTGCCCCACGGTGCCGGCCTAGCGGTGGTCATGCTCGGCTGGCTCAGGGACCACAGCCAAACCCATGCCCTGCGAATCGCCCAGCTGGGCAGACGGGTCTTTGCCCTCAAAGCCCCCTCGGAACAGAGCCTCGCCCTGGCGACCATCGATGCACTGCGGCAGTGGCTTGTCGCGGTCCGGGTGCCGACCACACTCAAAGAACTCGCCATTGCCCCCGAGGACATCCCCGCGATCAGCGAAAACACCCAGGCCCTGGCCCGGATCTGGCGCCTGCGGGAGTATACCCCGGAACGGGTGACCGCCATCCTCAAGCGCTGCTGCTGAGCCGCAAGCAGGGACCGTTCCCGGGAGAAAATTACTCTTTCTCCATGACATTCGCAGGTGCATACGGTACATTGACCTTGTTTTGCATCATGAGTAAATGCGTTGCATATCCAAGTAAAAACGGCAGTACCCTCCCTGCAACCCGCGAAGATTACGTCAGGGTTGTGAACGAATCTCTCTTGATTGACCCTCGATTAGGCTAAACCAGACGATGAAAAATGAAATCCCGGATGGGCAGGCTGTACCGGCGGATTGGCTGAGCAATTTTGACCGATACCTGATCAGCGAGGGGACCCACGAACGGGCGTATGAAAAGCTCGGTGCCCACCTGATCCGCTTCGGCAAAGAAACCGGCGTGGTCTTCGCGGTCTGGGCTCCCAATGCCCGCCAGGTTGCGGTTATTGGCGACTTCAACCACTGGGACGGCGGTTCGCACCCCATGAACCCCTCCGAAAGCGGCATCTGGACCCTCTTCATCCCCGAACTCAGCGAATTCACCGTCTACAAATACCGCATCACCACCCAATTCGGCGAAGAGCAGGACAAGTCCGACCCCTATGGTTTTTCCATGGAGGAACGGCCCCGGACCGGTTCGGTGGTCGCCGATCTCGACCGCTACCAGTGGCAGGACCAGGCCTGGATTGCCGGCCGCCAAGACCGCCAGGCCCTCAACGGCCCCATTGCCATCTATGAGGTGCATCTCGGTTCCTGGCGCAAAGTTGTCGACAAGCAGTGGGACCGTCGCTACCTCTCCTATCGGGAACTGGCCGAGACGCTCATTCCCTATGTGGTGGAACTGGGCTACACCCATATCGAGTTGCTGCCCATTGCCGAATATCCCTTTGACGGTTCCTGGGGGTACCAGGTCCTGGGTTTTTTCGCCCCCACCTCGCGTTTCGGCACACCGGAAGACTTCATGTACTTCGTGGACCAGTGTCACGCCGCCGGCCTGGGCGTGATCCTTGACTGGGTCCCGGCCCACTTCCCCAAGGACGGCGCAGGTCTCAACCTGTTCGACGGCACCCATCTCTATGCCCACGCCAACCCGATGCAGGGCGAGCACCAGGACTGGGGGACGATGATCTTCAACTACAGCCGCAACGAGGTTCGTTCGTTTCTCATTTCCAACGCCCTGTTCTGGATCGATAAATACCACATCGACGGGTTGCGGGTCGATGCAGTGGCCTCCATGCTCTACCTCGACTATTCCCGCGAGGCCGGACAGTGGATTCCCAACGAATACGGCGGCCGGGAAAACCTGGCGGCTATCACCTTCCTGCAGAAGGTCAACGAGGTGGTCCACGGCATCTTTCCCGGCGTACTCACCATTGCCGAAGAATCGACCTCCTGGCCCATGGTCAGCCGTCCGACCTACCTCGGCGGGCTGGGCTTCAGCCTCAAGTGGAATATGGGTTGGATGCACGACACCCTCGGCTACATGGCCAAGGATCCGTTGTATCGCCGTTTCCACCACAATCAGATGACCTTTGGCATGCTCTATGCCTTCCACGAAAACTTCATCCTTCCCATCAGCCACGATGAGGTGGTCCATGGAAAGGGCTCGCTGCTGGGGAAAATGAGCGGGGACGAGTGGCAGAAATTTGCCAATCTCCGCGCCTATCTCGGGTTCATGTGGGGCTATTCGGGCAAAAAACTGTTGTTCATGGGTTGTGAATTCGGCCAGTGGCAGGAGTGGAACCATGATAGCGGCCTGGAATGGAAGGCCTTGACGGCGCCGGCTCACGAGGGTGTGCAGCGGCTGGTTCGCGATCTGAACCTGGTCTATCGCCATCAACCGGCCCTCTACCAGGTCGACTTTGACTGGAACGGATTCCAGTGGATCGACGCCAACGACTCCGACAACTCGGTTATCTCCTTTGTCCGTTACGCGGAAAATCGCCAACAGTACGTCATCGTCGTCTGCAACATGACCCCAATCGTCCGCCGCGGCTACCGCATCGGTGTCCCCCAGGACGGCGGGTACCGGGAACTGATCAACTCCGATCTTGCCATATACGGTGGCAGCGGCGTCGACAACGGGCCGGAGTTGCATACCGACCCCATAGCGAGCCACACCTTTGCACACAGCCTCTCTCTGACCCTGCCGCCGCTGTCAACGCTCATGTTGCAGCCATGCCCGCTTTAACTGTCTTTTAGGTATTCTCTTCATATGACTTCAACCACACCACACAAGCCATGAAAACCCGTCTGATACTCGTCTCCATTGCCGGTGTTGCCGCCTATGTTGTGCTCGCCAACTTCAACAGTAAAATCATCAGGGAATCCTCACTCCCCAAGCCCACCCCGCCGGCGATTTCCCACACCCAGCCTGTGGTGGATCAGCCCCAGCCTGGCGTTGCTCCGACGAGGCAGCATGTGACGGAACCCCAGCCCCGGGTGATCGAAAAACCTGCAGCGGACAGGGAGCCAGTTCCCCAGGAGATGACTGGCAAAGAGCCAGAAACCAAGCCTGCGGCACCGACTGAGGTTGTGGTGCAGGCGGTAGCGGTGGAGCCCGGTGCCGAAGTCAAGAAGTTGGAGCAGGATGTCGCCACCAGGGAGCAACAGATCGCCCAGTTGATCAAGGCCCAGGAGGCGATCAAAGCCAAGTATGAAGAACTCTTGGCCAAAGCCCTGCAGGAATCAAAACCTGATCAGGACCTTGAGGCAAAGCTCGCTGAAAAATCACAACAAATTGCAACCCTGATCAGCGACAACAAACAGCTGAATCAAGAGCTCGCCACCGCCAAGGCCACCACGGGTGAGCTGAACGATCTTCTCAACGAAGCCAAGGCGGCCGCGTCCTTGGCCAAGAAGACGCTGGTGGAAAAAGTAGCGCTTCTTGGTCAGTCCGATCTGCAAAAAAACAAGCAGGAGGCACAGATCGAGGAGCTGAAAACACAGCTCACCACCCTGCAGCAGGCCAACCAGCTGACCGACGAAAAAATGGTGGCACTGACCAAGGAAAATCAGGCTTTGTCGGCAAAGCTTGAGGAGATGCTCAACCAGTCCAAGCGAGCCGAGGAGTCGCTCAAGGCTGAATTGGCAGCGGCTACGGCCAAGCAACAGCAAACCGAGCAATCCCTGGCTACCTTGCAGGAAACACTGGGCCAGAAAGAGGTGCAGATCAGCCAGTTGAGCGAGGCGAAACAGGCCAAGGAAGAGGCATACCAACAAAAGGCCGCCGAGCTCGACAAAACCTTGTACACCATCCAGGCCCTTCGCCAGGAGATATCCTCCCAGCCCCAGGCGGTGGCAACCGTGCAACAGCTGCTCGATGCCCGCACTGCAGAACTCGCGGAACTGAAGCAAAATACTGCAGCCCAGGTGCGTACAACCGAGCAGCAGCTCAAGGAACTGCAGGCATCGAGCAATGAACAAATCCAGAACCTGACCGCCGAAAAGCAGAGCTTAAGCGATCAACTGGCCGCTTTGCAGAAAAATGTCGGAACCAATGAAGAAGAAGTCTCCGGTCTGAAGGCCCTGGCCGCCTCCACCCAGAAGGCCCTTGAGGAAAAAACGGCCCTTGTTGGGGACCTTGAGCAGCAGTTGAAGGCGCGGGTAGCGGAGCTTGAGGCCTTGCAGGCACAGGTCACTGACACAAGCGGAAAAATCGAGCAGGGCAAGGAATCGCTGGAAAAGAACCAGGCCCTGATCGATGAGCAAAAAACCCGTATTGCGGCCCTGGAGCAGCAGGTGCAGGAGGAGCATAGCGCCAAGGAGGCTTTGCAGGCGGAACTCAATAACGTCAACGGTCAGTTGCAGACTGCCCAGGGAAAACAGGCTGAGGCCGAAAACGCGCTCAACACCCTGAAGCAGGCCGTGGCCAATAAGGAGCAGCAGATTGCCGAGTTGAGCAAGGTCAGCGAAGAACTGCAGACCGAACTGAAAAACGTCAAGCTCCAGCTCCAGGCGGCAAATGCCAAGGAGATCGTCAGCGACAACGCAATCAACACCTACAAGCAGACCGTTGCCGATAAAGAGCTGCAAATTACTGCGTTATCGACAACAAAGGAAAAACTTCAGGCAGAACTGAAGCAGGCCGTTGATCAGCTCCAGGCGGCAAACGCCCAACAAGGCGATAGCGAGACGACGGTGAGCGGCCTGCAAAAAACGCTCAGCGTCAAGGAGGTGCGAATTGCGGAGCTGGCACAGGCCATCGAAACACTGAAGAGCCAACTCAAAGAGGCGACAGATAAGCTTGAGGCGGCTGCCACCAAACAGAGCGAGACCGACACCACCGTGGAAGGCCTCAAGCAGGCAGTTGCCGAAAAGGAGCAGCAGATCGAACAGGCGGCCAAGGCTGACGAGAGTCTGAAAACCGAGCTGAACAACACGGTCGAGAAACTCCAGGCAGCAACTGCGGAACAGGCTGACCTGAAGACCACCGTTGCCGCACTCCAGGAATCTGTCGCCGCCAAAGAACAGCAGATTGAAGCCTTAGGCAAAACCGCCGAGTCCCTTCAGGCGGAATTGAACGCTGCAAGCGAAAAACTGCAGGCAGCGCATGCGCAACAGACTGCAAATGGTGAATCTGTCAGCAAACTCCAGCAGGCCCTCAGCGAAAAGGAACAGCAGATCGAACAGATGAACGCAGCGACTGAGGCCCTGCAGAAGGAACTCAAAGACACTGGCGACAAACTCCAGGTGGCAACTGCAAAACAGGTCGATACCGACAACGCCATGGCAGCGCTCAAGCAGGCTGTCACTGAAAAAGAGCAGCAGATCGAACAGATGAGCGTAGCTACTGAGAATCTGCAGAAAGAACTCAAAGATGCAGGCGACAAACTCCAGGCAGCAACCGCAAATCAGGATGACACCGAGAGCACCACGGCAGCGCTCAAGCAGGCCCTCAATGAAAAGGAACAACAGATTAACCAGATGAACGCCGCGACCACGGCTCTCCAGGCTGAGCTCAAGGACGCAACCGACAAACTCCAGGCGGCGACCGCAAAGCAGGCGGAGATCGACAAGGCCATGGCAGCGCTCAGACAGGCCGCCAGCGAGAAAGAGCAGCAGATTAGCCAGATGAACGCAGCGGCGGCGGCTCTCCAGGCTGAGCTCAAAGACGCAACCGACAAACTCCAGGCAGCGGCCGCAAAGCAGGCAGAGACCGACAACGCCCTGGCAGGCTTCCAGCAGACCGTCAGCGAAAAGGAGCAGCGGATCGAGAAGATGAACGCCGCGGCTGAGGCTCTCCAGGCTGAGCTCAAAGACGCCTCCGACAAGCTCCAGGCGGCGACCGCAAAACAGACCGAGACCGAAAGCGCCATGGCAGGCCTCCAGCAGGCTGCCAGCGAAAAGGAGCAGCAGATCGAGAAGATGAACGCCGCGGCTGAGGCTCTCCAGGCTGAGCTCAAAGACGCCTCCGACAAGCTCCAGGCGGCGACCGCAAAACAGACCGAGACCGAAAGCGCCATGGCAGGCCTCCAGCAGGCTGCCAGCGAAAAGGAGCAGCAGATCGAGAAGATGAACTCGGCGGCTGAGGCTCTCCAGGCTGAGCTCAAAGACGCCTCCGACAAGCTCCAGGCGGCGACCGCAAAACAGACCGAGACCGAAAGCGCCATGGCAGGCCTCCAGCAGGCTGTCAGTGAAAAGGAACAGCAGATCGAGAAGATGAACTCGGCGGCTGAGGCTCTCCAGGCTGAGCTCAAAGACGCCTCCGACAAGCTCCAGGCGGCGACCGCAAAACAGACCGAGACCGAAAGCGCCATGGCAGCGCTCAAGCAGGCTGTCAGTGAAAAGGAACAGCAGATTGAACAGATGACCGCCGCGACCACGGTTCTCCAGGCTGCACTCAAAGACGCAACCGACAAGCTCCAGACGGCGACCGCTAAGCAGGCAGAGACTGACAATGCCTTGGCAGGTCTCCAGCAGACTGTCAGCGAAAAGGAACAACAGATTGCTGAGGCAAAAACAACAGCCGAAGCACTGAAACAGGCCAATGCCGAAAAAGAGACCCTGATCGCCCAAATCAGGACCAATGCGGAAAGCATGCAGACCGAGTTGAACTCGCTCAAGGAGCAATCCCTGGCGGCATCCACGAAGCAGGCCGAGACCGAACAGAACCTGAGCGCACTCCAGCAGGGCCTGAGCGAGAAGGAGGCGCAGATTGCCGAGTTGACCCAACAGAAATCAGCCCAGGAAAAGGAACTGCAGGAAAAAACCGAAGCCCTCAATGCAGCCACACAGTCAGTTGAAGCGTTGCGCCAGCAGGTCGAGGCGCATCCGCAGGCCATTGCCGGTCTGCAACAGGCGCTTGAAGGCAAAAGTGCAGAGATGCAGCAGCTGAAGGATGCAGCCGCGGCAAGTTTTGACGAGCTCAAGGGACAACTCGCAGCACTGCAACAGAGCAGTGAGGAGCAACAGAAAAAGCTGAGCGAATCCCAGGCTGCGGCTGAGGCTGCACAGGCTGAGGTGGAAAAACTGCAGGCCGCCCTGGAGGAGACCAAGGGCAACCTGGCTGCCGCCCTGGCCGATAAGGAAAAAAGCAAAGAGTTGGCAGCCCAGCTGACGGCGGCCAATGACGAAAAAATCGGATTGGCCAGCCAGTTGCAAGCCCTCCGCGATGACAACAAACGTCTGCTCAATATCAAGACCTCCTTTGACAAGCATGAGGAGGCTGTGAGCAAGGCAAAGGCAGCGTTGGCCAACTTTGCTGCTCTGCAGACCCAGAACACGGATCTCGTGCAGCAGCTGGAACAAAAACAGACCGCGCTGAACGAGGCGCTCCAGAAGGCGGCTGAACTTGGTGCCCTGCAAAGCAAGGTCAGCGAACTCACCACCCAGGCCGAGAACAGTGCGACAGCGCTGCAGCAGATGGAAACGGCCAAGGCTGAAGCAGAGAGTCAATTGGCCGTGGCCCAGGCGCAGATTCAGGAACACGAATCCCTGAAAAAATCCCTTGAAGAGAAGACTGCCGCCCTGGCGGAGGCTGAGGGAAAGCTGCAGGATCGCGGTGAATCCTCAGAACAGCTTGAGAGCCTCAAGGCCAAGCTGGCCGAGAGTGAACAGGCCAAGCAGGCTGCAGAGGTGAAGGCTGCAGAGAGCCAGGCGGCCATTAGCCAGCTGAACCAGAGCCTCAACGCCAACGGGGAAAAACTGCAGGCCATGCAGACCGAGCTGGCTGCAGCCCATGACAAGATCAGGGCGCTCTCCGATACCAGCGCCCAACAGGCGCAAACCGAGCAGGTGGATGCACTCAAACAGCAGGTGGCGAGCCTGCATGAGCAGGTCTCGCAGATGGAAGCAAATGCGGCCACCATGAAAACCGAACTCGACACGGCTGCTGCCGCCTCCCAGGTGAAAAACGAGGAGGCTCAGGCTGCCGCCAAACGGGTTGCAGAGTTGGTGACTGAAAATGAAGCCCTGCGCCAACAGCTCGAGGCCGAAAAGACTGCAATGGAGCAAAAGCCTGTTGAACCTGCCGCTCCGGCAACAGCACCGCCCCAGGTGGAGCCGGAGAAGGGTGAGGAGGCAGCACCTGTGCAGGTCATGGCCGATCAGGATAAGGACGGCGTGGCCGACAAAGCCGACCTCTGCGACAATAGCAAAATAGGCACAAAGGTAAATGCGCTTGGCTGTCCGGCAGGCCAGGGCATTGTCATCGAAGGCGTCAACTTCAAATCGGGAACCGCCCTCTTCACCCCCGAATCAGAAAAACCCCTCAACAGAATCATTGCCGTGCTCAAAGAGGTGCCTGAGTTGAAGGTCGAGGTGGCTGGCTACACCGATTCAGCCGGCAACGCCCAGTACAACCTGGCCCTGAGCAAACAGCGCTCCCAGGCCGTTGCCACCTATTTCGGCAGCAAGGGCATTGACACCAAACGGTTGGTTGTCTCCGGTTATGGTCAGGACAACCCCATTGCCGATAACCGGACCGCGGCAGGTCGGCAGAAAAATCGCCGGGTTGAACTGCATCCGCTGCACCCTTGATGGTAAACACCGGAATCCAACAAAAAGGCCCGCACTCGATTGAGTGCGGGCCTTTTTGTTGGCAGACGAAAGAAGGTCCCTGCCCTCCGCAACGAAACGGTGGTTATCCGGATTACATGAATTCCACCAGGACCAGATTGATCAGCCCCAGGAGAAATCCCAAAAAGGCACCGAACAGGTTGATGTACTTGAACTGTTCCTCCATGATGGAGAGCAGCAGCCGCTCAAGCTGCAGCAAATCGAGACCATCGATCTTCTCGGTGACCAACCGTTTGATGTTCAAGGATTCAACCACCCCGGGAACCTCCTGCAGCAGCACGCGGCTGACCGTGAGGGTGAGCCCATTGTTCAGGGCCCGTCGCACGCCGTGCGGCACCAGGTCGTAGACCATACCGATCGGCCGGTTGATCAGAGCGTCGACCATGGAGCCAAGCATGGTGCCGATGAGCCGTTGGGTCCTGTGGGAACGAAGCAGGCCAATAACCTCCTGGAAAAACACCTCGCGCAGCGCCCTACCCTGCTCTTTGTCAAAGAATTTTTGCCCCAGCTGAGTACAACTCATCCGCCCGCCATCGATGAGGTCCTCCATGCCCACATGCACCAGGGCGCTGACACCGTTGAGCGCCCCCTCCTCCCGTAAAAGGGTCAGCAAACGGGTTGCTGCGTTGCGACTCATCTGGGTGAGTTCCGCATCCGACACCCGGGCAAGCAACTCGCCAAGCGGTTTTTCCAGGAGAGCGTCGATGGCTTTGTCGAGCACCGTCCGCATCCGTGCCTGAATCTCCGGACTGGCAAACCAGGCAACAAGATCCGCCTCCTTGTCGGAGAGGTACTGGTTGATCGTATTCTCCAGGGTCTCCTTTTCGAGAAAACCCCGGGCCATGGCCCCCATGGGACCAAGGGTATCGAGAAAATGGTCCACCCCCTTCAACACCCCGGAAATGACCTGCCCCCGAATCAGCGGATCAGCCACCTGGTGCCCCATCCCCTCCAGGATCTGGGTGGAGTGTTCCAGGACGATGGCCTTGATCAGGGGCACCATCTCCTGGGGCAGCAGATCGGCCAGGGATTTTCCTTGGCCTGCCGCCTTGCGCAGGCTCTGGGCCAGTGAATCGCCCAACCACAGCCCCACCTGCTCCCCCTGGAGGAGATCCTGGATGATTCCCACCAGAAAGAGGTACATCCCCTGCCTGTTCTCCGGGGACAGCAGTCCGTTGATCTCCTGCTGCGCCAGGGTACCGAGCCGATCATCAATCGCCCCCCGCAGCTGCATTTCGAACTGATCACTCTCGAGATAGGTATTGACGCCATCGCTGAGCTGGTATTTCAGCGTTTTGACGCCGACTTTGAAGTAGGCCTTGAACTTGCGCGGAATCTCCTCGCCAATCGGGCCGAGATCGCGCAGCATGATCTCCCGGACCCGCCGCTCGACCAACCCGGCCAGATGCATTTGGAAGGGTTCCTCGGAGATGGCGCCGCCGATATCCTTGCTGGTCAGGAGGTGACGCCCCACCATCTCACCGATGTTCTCCGCGAGGACATGTCGCTTGGAAGGAATGACGCCCGGCGTCATCGGTACCTGCAGTCCGAAAAGAAACCAGGGCTCCAGGGGGCGAAACAGCATGCGGATGGCGATACGGTTGGTCAGGTAGCCGATAAAGGCGCCAATGCAGGGATGGGCCAGGGTGGTCAGGAGTGAGCTATCAAGGGTGAGCACGGTAAGGTACCTAGAGGAAGGGTTAACGGGAAGACGACAGGGCGATGGACAGCAGTTCTTGGGGGTGGCTGATCAGCCAGGCGGCACCGGAGGCCTTGAGTTCCTCTGCGCCGCGGAATCCCCAGAGGACGCCCACCGGACGCATCCCCGCGGATCGGGCAGTCTGCATGTCGATGGAGGTATCCCCCACATAGAGCACTTCTTCGGGGCTGCACCCAAGCGTTGCCGCAGCTTCCAGGGCTCCCGCCGGATCCGGCTTTTTGGCCACGCCCGGCCGTTGGCCGAACACCGGTTGAAAGGACCACTGCGGTAACAGTTCCCGAACGCATATTTGGGTGAAGTCATCGGGTTTGTTGGAAAGAATGGCCAACTGCAACCCGCCTGCAACAAGCCGGTCGAGCATCTCCGGAATTCCGGCATAGGGCACGGTGCACTCCTGCCAGTTCTCGGCATAGACGCGTTCAAACTGGGCGACTGTGGATTGAATCACCTCTTGCTGTCGATGGCTGGGCGGCAGAATTTTCTCCACCAGGGTAGCAATGCCGGCACCGACAAAATAGCGGTAGGCATCAACAGGATGCTGGGGAAGCGATTGGGCGGCAAGGACCCGATTGCCTGCATTGGCCAGATCCTCCAGAGTGTCGAGTAAGGTCCCGTCAAGGTCGAAAAGGACCGCTTTGTAACTCATTGTTTTTCTACTCCTTCTCAATAAATTCCATTTCCGCCACAGAGACGAAAATGTGGTCACACATTTTGACAGTCTCGTCAAAAAATCAAAAATTCAACTGATGACCACTGAACCTCAGCTCAAGGGAAACAAAGACGAGATCCCTGACATACGTTCGGGATGACATCGATGAGGCGGCTCTTTCTAGGGAGCCTCGTACGCCCTCGAGGTCATCTCGACCATCGGGAGAGATCTCCTCCTTTCAAGCTGAGCTTTGTGGTAATCAAAAAAATTTAAAAGTCAAGTACAGTAAAATCAGTACATTACAAAGATCAAAACGTCGTTTTCGAGGCTTTTTACAAGAACGACATCCTTCTGAAATGCCGCGGGGAGACAACCGGCACCTCGTTTTCCATGGCGTTTCCATAAAAACGCGGGCAACAGCCGTTGACGGGGGGACGGCAGGGACAACGAAAAAGACATACAGTGCCAGGAGGCCGGGGCATCCTTTCGATGCAATGTGCAACGCTCCTGCCCGCCCTTATACCATGGGTGCCGCAAACTATAATCACAGGAACTGAGCGACGTAAACGATTTTATCCCTGATCTGCGGATATCGGCCTATGAGCGGGCATGCAAAGGTACGCGAATTTCGCTGTACAAAGGATGCTGATGGGATACACTTGAAAAAATGAATCTTTTAAAATATATATCAACCGACAATCCCTGCTGTAGCTGGGGGTTCAGCCTTCTTCGTCACCTCTTGCCCCTTGCCACGGTGCATGCATGACCACCGACACACCACCGCCAGACATAATCATCGACCTGATCAAGGTCAGCAAATCCTACCCGCCCGACGTCCAGGCGCTCAGCGATATTTCCCTGAGTGTCCAACGGGGTGAAATCGTCTATCTCACGGGAATGAGCGGGGCGGGCAAAACCACCCTGCTGCGCCTGATCAGCCGCATGGAAAAACCCACCAAGGGCATGCTCGATGTGGCCGGATTTGATCTCGCCAAGCTGCCCGAGGGAAAAATCCACCTGCTGCGGCGCAAGATCGGCATGGCCTACCAGGACTTCAAACTCCTGCCCGATCGGACCGTGGCCGACAACATCGCCGTTGCCATGGAAGTGCTCTACACCCCCAGAGCCACCATTGAACGCCGTACGCGGGAACTCTTGGAACAGCTGGATTTAAACCGTAAATACGCCACCCGTACTGCGGAACTTTCCCGCGGCGAGCAGCAGCGGGTCGCCATTGCCCGGGCCGTGGCCAATGTTCCGGAAATCGTCATTGCCGATGAGCCCACCGGCAACCTCGATGGTGAAACCACCGCCAGGGTGATGGATCTGTTCTACCGGCTCAACCGCAAGGGGTCGACCCTCTTGATCGCCACCCACGACACCTCCATCTACCGTCCGGGCAGGGATCGCGTGATTGAACTGCGCTACGGGCGCCTGCGCTCCTCGCTGCAGGCCGAGCCCGCCGTTGCGGATACGCTCCTCGATCCAACCGATTCCGCAGAGGAGGACTAAGCAATGCGTTTTCTGGCCGTCACCTTCCGCCATACACTCCGCAACATGCTGCTGACCTGGAAATCCCAGTGCATGACCCTGTTTACGGTTTCTCTTTCGGTATTGATTTTCTCGTTTTTCTACCTGGTGTACACCAATGCCATGCAGGTCAGCGCCTCGCTCGACGATGATCTCCGCCTGATCGTCTATCTCGACGAGGAGCCGTCTCCCCCGATGCAGGCCCAGTACCGCAGTAAAATCCTCAAATTCGACCAGGTTGAAAAAATCGAGTTTGTCAGCAGCAAAGAGGCCTACAAACGTTTCGAACAGACCCTCGGAGCTGACAGCGACATACTCACCGGTGTGCCTGAAGACTTCCTCCCCGCCTCGATCGAGGTCTCCCCCATCCGCTCGCTGGACAGCCTGTCGAGAATCAAGCGTTTTTCCGACTACCTGCAGACCCTGCCCGGTGTGCTCAAGGTCCAGTACGGCAAGCAGTGGATCGATCGTTTTCATTCCTTTATTCAGGTTATACGGGTGGTTATCCTCCTCTCCGGCGCCCTTCTGGTCATGACCACCACCTTCATGGTGGCCCATACCATCCGTCTCACCCTGGTCTTTCGTCAACAGGAGCTGGAACTGCTCCGTCTCGTTGGCGCGACCAACAACTATATTCGCATGCCCTTTCTCTTCGAAGGCGCTCTCCAGGGGTTCATCGGTGCCGGGAGCGGCGTTGCCGCACTGCTGCTTCTCTTCAACTGGATCAAGCTTCAGTTTGCCGGACCGGTGAGTACGCCCCTGCCGTTCACCTTCCTCCCCTGGCCCGCCATCGGTCTCATTGTCGGACTGGCCGCACTGCTCTGCATTCTGGGCAGTTTCTCCGCCATCAGACGCTTTCTCCGCCTCTAGTCGCAGATGAAACGGTTTTGTCTCGTCATCACCTGTGTCCTGGTCTGTACCCGATGCGCCTATGCAGATTCACGGATCTCCCAGAACGATGCCATCTCCATCGGCAAACTGCGTTTCGGCATCAACGACCAGGAACTCTTGCTCAAACAGAGTGGGCAACAAGAACAACAACTGCTCGACGAACTGGCCCGTCTTCACCAAGAGATCCTTGCGCATCACCAAAAAATCGCGGCGCTCACGGACAAGATAGATGAGCAGCAGCGGATTCTCCAGATCAAAGAGCAGGAGATGATCAGCCTCATGCGGCAAAACGAGAGCCTGCGCAACAATCTGATGAAACGGCTCAAGGCCTACTACGTGATGGGCCGCAACGGCTTTTTCACCATCGCCTTTTCTGGCACCCCCCTGCCCGAGTTGCTCCGCTCCCAGGACGCCTTCGGCTCGCTGGTGACCTATGACCAGGAGCTGTTCAAGGAATACCGGCAGAGTATCACCGAGATCAAGCGGGTCACGGAGGCAAAGACCCTGGAAAAGACCATGCTGGAGAAGTTCCTCGCCGATGCGGATCAGGAAAATACGGCCCTGAAAAAAACCTCTGCGGAAAAAAACGAGCTCCTCAAACGGGTGCAGGCACAAAAAGGCTTGTATCAGTTGGCTCTCAAGGAGATGCACAAGGCAGAACGCGAGCTCGAGGCACATCTTCGCAACAGGGAGCAGCCTTCTTCTCCCCCGCTGACAGGCACCTTTGTAGACAACAAAGGCCTGTTGCAGCCGCCGCTCTGGGGCGAGGTCGTTCGCCGGTTTCATCAACCGGATACGGACGACGACCCCACCTTTGAAAACGGCATAACCATCAAAACCCCGGCCAACACCGAGGTGTACGCCGTCTTCAGCGGTACGGTCCTCTTCGCCGGCCCCATGCTCGGCTACGGCAACATGGTCATCATCGATCACCGCCAGCAATACTATTCGGTCAGCGCCCGCCTGGGACAACTCCGCGTGCGGCCGAAACAAACCATCAGCCCAGGTCAGATTATCGGCGCCACCGGGAAAAACAGTGATCGCCGCGGCGGCGAATTTTACTTTGAAATCCGTCGCGACGCCGTTGCGGAAGATCCGTTGACCTGGCTGAGTCCCGGCAGCCTTGCCTTGCCCTGATGCAGGGAGCATGGATTGGGGGCCGGACAAGGATAACCATTGCCTCATCGGCTAAATCCCGTTAAACTACATGTAATTCGCGGCATTACTCTGCCCCTGAGATCATTTCATCTCGAACGCTGCCGTCTCCGGTGCCTGGCCAACTTCATGACACGCCCAATACTCACTTTCTTTGTCTGTTGTTTTTTCGCGGTATCCACTGTCCATGCCGAAAACGGTAAACAAGAACGGGACCTCTACCGGGACCTGGAAACCTTTGCCAACGTGTTGACCCTGATCCAGCAGTACTATGTGGACGAGGTGAACAGCAGCAAGGTGATCAATGGGGCGATAAACGGCATGCTCGGCTCGCTGGACCCCCACTCGGCCTACATGACCGCGGAGGATTTCAAGGCCCTGGAAGAGGAAACCTCCGGCAGTTTCACCGGTATCGGCATAGAGATTTCCGTCCGTGACGGGGTCCTCACCGCTGTGGCCCCCATCGAGGGCACGCCGGCGGACAAGCAGGGGATCAAGCCGGGCGATCAGATCATCCGCATAAATGGCGAGCTGACCAAAACCATGACCTTGATGGATGCGGTGAAAAAGCTGCGGGGCGAGGTCGGCACCAAAGTCACCATCACCATCCATCGGACCGAGTGGAAGGAACCCAAGGATTATGTCCTGACCCGTGAAGCCATTCCCCTGATCTCGGTCAACTCCATGGAACTGGAGCCGGGATTTGGCTACATCCGCATCTCCAACTTTCAGACCTCTACCACCAAGGATACCCTGGACGCGCTGAACAATTTGCGCAAAAAACGGCCCCTGCAGGGGCTGATCCTGGACCTGCGCAACAATCCGGGCGGACTGCTTGACCAGGCGGTCAAAGTTTCCGACATCTTTCTCGACAAGGGCGTCATCGTCACCACCAGGGGGCGCTACAAGGAAGAACAGATGATCTTCGAGGCCCACCCCGACGGGCAGCCCAACGATTTCACCATGGTGGTCTTGGTCAACAGCGGCAGCGCCAGCGGCTCGGAGATCGTGGCCGGAGCGTTGCAAGACCACAAGCGGGCCATCATTCTCGGCACGACCACCTTTGGCAAGGGGTCGGTGCAAACCGTGCTGCCGCTGCCGGAGGGAGCCGGACTGCGTCTGACCACAGCCAAGTACTACACCCCCAGCGGCGACTCCATTCAGGCCACCGGCATCAAGCCGGACATGGTGGTCCCCCTGAATCCGTATCTTGCCGACAGCAAGGAAAAAACCGACACCCCTGTGCAAGCAACGGCCACGGTCCGCGAAAAGGACCTGCCCAACCATTTGAAAAACGAGACCCTTGGTCCGGGAAAGCGGCCCGCCAAGGAAAAAGAGGTGGGGAATCAGGAGGAGAACTTCCAGCGGGTCGACGAAATCCAGCAGGTCAGCAAGCGCCTGGAACAGGACAACCAGTTGCGCACAGCGCTGATCATCCTCAAAAGTCTCCACTTTGCCGCTGATCAGCGCAAAGGGAAAAAGTAATTCTCCCCCAACAGACAGGCGCGACGGACTCGCGCGGCTGTGATGGGCCCTGCAACCGCCTGCTAGGCCAGGCCCAGGTCCTTGAGAATGGTCTGGTTACCGGTCCAGTTTTTTCGCACCTTGATCCACAGATGCAATCGCACCCGGCAGCCGAGCAGGTGCTCGATATCGGCGGTGGCCTGCTTGCGGATCGTTGCCAGCATCTGTCCCTTCTGGCCGACCAGGATCCCCTTCTGGGAACTGCGTTCCACCAAGATGGTGGCATGGATCACTACCGGTTGTCCCTCCTCGAAACTGTCGATCACCACCGCCGTTGAATAGGGCACCTCGTCCCGGGTGAGGAGAAACACCTTTTCCCGGATGATTTCCGAGGCGATGAACCGCTCGGTGGCATCGGTGGGCAGATCGTCGGGGTAATACTGCGGTCCTTCGGGCAGATGCCGCACCAACTCGTCGGTGACGATATCGACGCCGCTTCCCTGCAAGGCGGAGATGGGGACAATGGCGCTGAAGGGATGAAGCGCGCCGTACCACTCCATCACCGGCAGCAGCTGCGTCGGCTCGAGCAGGTCGACCTTGTTGAGCGCCAAAACCACCGGCGTGGTGATTTGGTCCAGGTAGCCCTTATACTCTTCCGCCCGCTGTTCCAGCTTCTTGGCCAGCATGTCGGTCGCATCGACCAGAAAGAGCACCACGTCCGCCTCTGCAAGGCTCTCAAACGCCACCCGGACCATCTGCCGGTTCATCTCCTCCCGCGCCTTGTGCAGACCGGGGGTATCGAGCAGAATCATCTGGTAGTTTTCGCCGGTGACAATCCCCATGATCCGGTTGCGGGTGGTTTGCGGCTTGGGAGTGACGATGGCGATCTTGAGTTGCAACAGGTGGTTGAGCAATGTCGACTTACCGGCATTGGGCGGGCCGATAATTGCGGTCACCCCGGAGCGATGGCTGATGGTGTTCAAAATAATTACGTGCCTCGAGGCGCTATTGGGGGAATTTCCCAGAAGAAAGTAATGACAAAGAGGTGGAATCCTGCTATCCACTGTAGCTTACCATGACCTTTAAATTGCACAAAGTAAAGTACCAATGATCTCCTCCGGCAGCCTTATCGAATTTATTGACGGTGGCAAGTTCCATTGCGGCTTCGTCACCGGCGTTGCCGAAAAAAAGATCCAACTTGTCAGCCAGAACGGCCGCGAGATGTATCTGGCCGCCTCCCGTGTCCTTTCCGTTTCCCGAAATCCCCTGGCCCTGCCCCCGACCCGCGAGGCGCTGACCGCTGTTTTGCAGCAGGCTGCAGCTGAACGCGCCCAACTGGCCAAGACCATCGACCTGGCGGAGTTGTGGGAAATCATCCATGAAGACGCCGACCAGGACTTGGCCCCCGACCTGTTTGCCGACCTGCTGTTCGGCAGCGCCAGCAGTGATGACCAGCATGCGGCCTTTCTCCGCGCCGTCTTTGCCGATCCCCTCTATTTCAAGTTCAAGAACGGCCTCATCGCCACCCACACCCCGGAACAGGTGGAGCAGCTGCAGCTGCAGCGACAGCGCGAGGCGGAAAAGGAGCAACTGCTTGAACAGGCGGTCAGCGGGTTTCAAGCCCTCAGTCAGGGGAAAAACCTGGAGGGCGAGGCCTGGCTTGAGCGGGAGCAGTGTCTTGAGTGGCTGCGTCAATCGGTCCTGTTCGGTGCCGAGGCAAGCGAAGACGAGTTCATCCGCCAGGTCCTGAAAAAGGCCGGGTTGCACGCTCCCCATGCCGGATTGGACCTCCTGGTCCAGGCCGGGATCTGGGAGCCCGACGAAAATCTGACCCTGTTGCGTTCCGACCAGCCCATCGAATTCGACGATGCTAGCCAGGAGGAGGCTCTTTCCCTCAGGGAGGCCACCTTGGACGAGTTGCTCGCCGATGCCAAGCGCAAGGATCTGCGCAGCCTGAACACCCTGACCATCGACGGTACCTTTACCCGAGATTTCGACGATGCGGTCCATGTCTGCCGCAAGGAGGGCGGGCTGATCGAGGTGGGGATCCACATCACCGATGTCAGTTACTATGTCTCGCCCAAGAGCGCTCTCTTTGCCGAGGCCCGGGAACGCGCAACCTCGATCTATTTCCCCGAGGGGCAGATTCCCATGCTGCCCAAGAACCTCTCCCTCGACCTCTGCAGCCTGATCCAGGGGAAAATTCGTCCGGCCATCAGTTTCCTGGTCAACTTTGACGCCCAGGGTACCCTCCTCCGCAGCTCGATCGTGCCCTCGATCATCGAGGTCAAAAGGCAGCTGAACTACCGCGAGGCCGACAGCCTCATCGACCGCGATCCCGATCTCAAGCTGCTCAACACCATCCGCCAGCAGCTGCGCCAACAGCGGGTCGATCGCGGTGCGCTTCTGCTGTCGCTGCCGGATGTCAACCTCGACATCCGCGATCGCCAGAATATCCAGGTCATCCTCAGCCCGGTGGATACGCCCTCGCGCAACCTGATCTCCGAACTGATGATCCTGGCCAACGGCCTGGCCGCGGCCTACATGACCAACCGAGAGGCGCCGGGCCTGTTCCGCTCGCAGCCGCCGCCCAGACGACGGATCATCTCCGGGGTGCAGAACAGCTTGGCGGATATCGCCTACCAGCGAAGATTCCTTTCCCGCGGCGAGCTGACCTCCCATCCCAAACCGCACAGCGGCCTGGGTCTCAACAGCTACACCACCATCACCTCCCCCATACGCCGATTTCTCGACCTGGCCATGCAGCACCAGTTGAGCCACATGATCCACGGTCGGGGCATCCTCTTCTCCGGCGAGGAATGCAAGACCTTTGCCGGGGTGATTCAGCAGAAACTCGGCCGGGCCAACGCACTGCGCCAGCAGCGGCACCGCTACTGGATTCTGCGCTATCTTGCCCCGAAAGAGGGGCAACGACTCAATGCACTGGTCGTCGGCATTGGCCCCAAACGGGTCAACCTGCTGCTCTGCGATTGCCTCTTTGATGTGGACCTGCCGCCCAACCCGGCCTTTCCCGTTGATCCCGGGGATACGATTCGTATCCGCCTCTCCCGGGTTCGCCCGATGGACAATGTCCTGCGGGTCGAATGGTAGACGCCCGGTGCATCACCGCCATCCACCGGGCCCATGCTCCCTCGAGATCGCTTTCCGCTTCTCCGGAAGGGGCAAGGCCAGGCGTCGCTAGTCATGGACAAAACCGCCCCGATCAGGTATATCCACAAAGAATGTTTTTTGATGGTTCAGAAGAGTCGTTCTCAATGACCGGCAACACCGTTCCGCGCCCGCCTTGCCCCTTGGCCGAAAAAGCGCGCTTGTTCACTTATATGGGTACTTACGAGTCCATCAAGATCGAGGCCGCCCTTCTCGCGTCCTTTTACCATACGATGAAACAACGACACCTACCACTGCTGCTCCTCTGTGGCTTCCTTCTGGTCATCCATCCCGGCATGGCCTGGTCCGCCAGGGAGATCGCCCCGGAAATAAAAGATATTATCGTCACCACCTCCGATGCCGATCTCTTACTGTTTGCCACGGTGAAAAACGGCTTCACCCAGGAGATGGTCCAAGAGGTCCAATCCGGAACCCCGATCGTTTTCACCTTCAATCTGGAGTTGGTCAAAACCAGCGATCACTGGCTGGATACCAGTCTGGTAGAAACGGCGGTGACCCATACCCTGAGTTACGATCCCCTGCTGCAGGAATACCGGATCGCCTTTTCCAACCTGCCGAACAAAGCAATGACGACCAAGGACCTGGAGCAGGCAAAAAAACTGATGGCCGAACTCAATGGCGTCAAGGTGATCGCGCTTGCCAACCTGGTTCCCGATGCCCCCTATGCGATCCACTTCAAGGTGGTGCTCAAGAAAGGGTCCCTGCCCCTGGGGATGCAGAAAATCCTTCCCTTCTCTTCGCTCTGGAATTTCGAAACCGACTGGCGCACCATCGAATTCCGCTACTGATCTCCGCCTCTAGTCCATGCTGACCGCGGAACAGAGAAAGAAAAAACAACGGTTGATCCGTGCTGTCATTGGCTGCTGCCTGCTGCTTATTCCTTTTTTAGGATATATTCAGCGCAGCCTGCTCAGCGGCGACCTCTCCCTGCCGCTTTCGAGCACCGTCCTCATCTTTGCCCTGATCAATATCAACGGGCTGCTCCTGCTGCTCATGCTCTACCTAGTGCTGCGCAACCTGGTGGAGCTGGCCTTCGAGCGCAATCAGCGCCTGCTCGGCTCCAGGCTGCGAACCCGTCTGGTAATCAGTTTTATTTCCCTCTCCCTCATTCCCACGGCCATTCTCTTTATCATAGCACTGCGCTTCGTGTCCACCTCCATGGATTACTGGTTCAATGCCCGGGTGGAAGAGTCCCTGCAGGCCTCCCTGCAGCTGGCGCAGAACACCCTGCACCAGAGCCAGGAACAGGTCAAGTACCTGGGCAAGCACTTTGCCGCACTCCTGGAAAACGGGCTGGTCGATCTCAACGATCAGCAGGCCCTGGAACGGTTCTTCACCACCAGTATGGTCTCCGGCCTTCCGGCCTCACCCGACAGCCTGATGCTGCTCAATCCCCAGCACGAGCAGCTTGTGGCCATTCGAGGGCCGCGGCTGCAGCAGATTGCCTCGCCTTCCCTGCCCTCAGAGGCCCTTCGCCTGACCGCCGACACCGATCAAATCGAACTGGTGACCCGACGGACCACCATCGGCGAACTCCTCCAGGCCATCGTCCCGATCCGGGTGCGGTACGACCAGGAGCAGACCTGGTTTCTCATCACCAGCCTGCTCCTGCCCTCGGCACAGCTGGAGACCATGCAGGCCATCTCCGAGGGCATCACCGGTTATCAGCAGATGATCATGCTCAAGGCACCGATCAAGTTCAGCCTGATCATCATGCTGTTGATCATCACCCTCTTGATCCTCTTTGGGGCCATATGGTTCGGTTTCTACATTGCCCGAGGACTGACCGGCCCAATCAACAAACTGGCCGAGGCCACCAAGAGGGTCGCGGACGGGGACGTGGAATTCATCGTCGAGAAGGAGACCGATGACGAGATGGGCATGCTGATCGACTCCTTCAACTCCATGACCGCGGAGATCCTCGCCTCCAACCGGCAGCTGGCCCAGACCCATCGGGCTCTTGAAAACAGCAACGAGATCTCCGAGCAGCGGCGGCGCTACCTGGAGACGATCCTCAAAAACGTCGCTGCCGGCGTTATCGCCCTGGACGAAAACAACCGCATCACCACCATCAACCGTTTTGCCGAAGAGTTGCTCGCGATTCGTCCAGAGTCCTTTATCGGGCGCAATTTTCATCAAGCCCTGCCCAAACAGCATGCCCAGATTGTCGAGAGTTTTTTACGCGAACTCCTGCATAGCGGCAAGGCGACCATCGAGCGCCACCTGCGGATCACCATCCGCCGGGGTGAGGCCTTGAGCCTGCAGGTCAACGCCACCCGCATGATCGATGAACGGCAGCAGCCGATCGGGTTCGTCTTTGTGTTCGACAACCTCACCAACCTGGAAAAGGCGCAACGGTTGGCTGCCTGGCAGGAGGTTGCCCGGCGCATTGCCCATGAGATCAAAAATCCGCTCACCCCGATCCAGCTCTCGGCCCAACGGTTGCGCAAGCGCTACCTGGAGACCATCCCGGATAATCGCGATATTTTCGACCAGTGCACAGCCACTATCATCAACCAGGTGGAGGAGATCAAAAACCTGGTGAGCGAATTCTCCGACTTTGCCCGCATGCCGCAACTGCACAAGGAACGCAAGGACCTGGGCCGCCTGGTCCGCGAGATGGTCCTGCTCTACCAGGAAGCCCACAAGCACCTCGCCATCAGCTGCGACATCGACCCAAGGCTGCCGGAGTTTCTTTTTGATGCGGTGCAGATCAAACGGGTGCTGATCAATCTGTTGGATAACGCGGTCTCGGTGATGGGAAAGGAAGGGCATATTTCAGTGAGCCTAGGGTTCGGCCAGGACGACGCCACCGCCCGGCTTGAAGTGGCGGACAACGGACCAGGTATGAGCGACGAGGTCAAGCTGCGGGTTTTCGAACCCTACTTCTCCACCCGCAAAACAGGAACCGGCTTGGGCCTGGCCATTGCCCAAACCATTGTCCACGAGCACGGCGGCCTCATTCGAGCAAGCGACAACCTCCCCGCAGGCGCGGTCTTTGCGGTTGAGCTGCCGCTTCAGACCTGATAAGATGCCCGCTCAAGGCGACCCTTTCCCCCGGTTTTTGCCACAGCCACTGCACCGTTTTATGCCTGAAACCATCCTCATCATCGACGACGAAAAAGCCATCTGCGAAAGTCTGGGCGGAATACTCTCCGACGAGGGCTTTGTCCCCCTGCTCGCTCCTACGGCCGAGGAGGGACTGCAGATACTGGATGAAAAGGACATCCATCTGGTGCTGCTGGATATCTGGCTTCCGGGCATGGACGGACTCGAGGCGCTCAAGCTGATCAAACAGCGCTTCAGCCTGCCGGTGATCATGATCTCCGGGCACGGCACCATTGAAACCGCAGTGCAGGCCACCCGCATCGGCGCCTTTGATTTCATCGAGAAACCGCTCTCCTACGACAAAACCATCCTCGCCATCCGCAAAGGCCTGCAGCTTGCCCAGCTGGAGCGGGACAACCAGGCGCTGCGGGAAAGCCGGCCGGTGCTCAAGCGCATCACCGGCAGCAGCCCCCAGGTCGCCCTGCTGCGGCAACAGATTGAACGGGTCGCGCCCACCGATGCCTGGGTGTTGATCCGCGGCGGGCACGGAACCGGCAAGGAGCTGGTGGCCCAGACCATACATCGCCACTCCCAACGCGGCAAACACCCGATGGTGGCGGTCAACTGTGCGGCCATTCCCGAAGAGCTGATCGAATCCGAACTGTTCGGCCACGTCAAGGGCGCCTTTACCGGGGCCACGGAAACCAAGAAGGGTAAATTCGATCTGGCCAACGGTTCCACCCTCTTCCTTGATGAAATCGGCGACATGAGCCTGAAAAGCCAGGCCAAGGTGCTACGCATCCTCCAGGAACAACGCTTTGAACGGGTGGGAGGGTCGCGCACCATCGAAGTCGATGTCCGCGTGCTGGCCGCGACCAACAAGAATCTGGAAGAGGAGATCGAGCTGGGCAACTTCCGCGCCGATCTCTTCTATCGGCTCAACGTGGTGCCGATCGAGGTGCCGGACTTGAACGACCGTCGGGAGGACATCCCCCTGTTGGTTACGGATTTCGTCAGTCAGTTCAGTAAGAAAGGGGTGGGGGTCAAACAGTTCGCCCTTGATGCCCTCAAGCTCCTGCAGCAGCACAACTGGCCAGGCAACGTCCGCGAGCTGCGCAACCTGGTCGAACGGCTGGTGATCATGACACCAGGGGATCTGATTGAAGCAGACGATGTCGCCCTCTTCCTCGGCCCCCCCCCGCCAGATGCTATACCGCCCTTGGGCGCACCCGCGACCTACGGCGACCTCCCCTTCAAGGAGGCCCGACGTCGTTTTGAAACCGACTATCTCAACGCCAAACTGGCGGAAAACGACGGCAACATCTCCAAGACCGCGGAACAGATCGGTATGGAACGCAGCCACCTTCATAAAAAAGTCAAGGCCCTGGGGATAGCGGTCAAATAGCCCCCTGCCTGTCGAATTCATCCGGGGAGTAGAAAACGACCTCTCCCCTTCCTGCACATTTTCCCCTTCATGAGGTATCCCATGGTTTTCCCAGAATATCGTCCGCGTAGAATGCGCCAGTCAGAGACCTTTCGCTCCATGATCCGCGAGACCCGGCTGGCTGCCGAACAGATGATCTATCCCCTTTTCGTGCTTCCTGGAAAAGGGATACGCGAGGAGGTGCCGTCCATGCCCGGGGTGTTTCGCCTTTCGGTGGACCAGTTGGCCAAGGAGGCCAAGGAATGCCTTGCCCTGGGCGTGCGTTCGGTTATCCTGTTCGGCCTTCCCGAGAAAAAAGACGCCCTGGGTTCGGGTGCCTATGCCAAAAACGGCATTATTCAACAGGCCATCCGCGAGTTGAAAAACAAGGCCGCGGAAATGACGGTTGTGACCGATGTCTGCCTCTGCGAGTACACCGATCACGGCCACTGCGGCTGCCTGGTCGGGGAAACGGTCGATAACGATGCCACCCTGGAACTCCTGGCCAAGACCGCCCTCTCCCATGCCCAGGCCGGTGCCGACATGGTGGCACCCTCTGACATGATGGATGGCCGCATCAGCGAGATCCGTTCGACCCTGGACGAGGAGTCCTATCACATGGTGCCGATAATGTCCTATGCGGTCAAGTATGCCTCCGCCTTTTACGGCCCCTTTCGCGACGCCGCCGAGTGCGCCCCGCAGTTCGGCGATCGGCGGTCCTACCAGATGGATCCGGCCAACAGCCGCGAGGCCCTGCGCGAGGCCACCCTGGATGTGGAGGAAGGTGCGGACATTCTCATGGTCAAGCCGGCCTTGGCCTATCTCGATATCATCAGCCGGCTGCATGACGAATTCGACCTGCCGGTGGCCGCCTACCAGGTCAGCGGCGAGTATGCCATGATCAAGGCGGCCGCGGAAAAGGGCTGGATTGATGGCGAGAAGGTGATGGCCGAAAGCCTGATCTCAATCCGGCGCGCCGGTGCGGATATGATTCTGACCTACTTTGCCAAGGAGATGGCCAAACTGCTGCGAGCCAACCAAGGCTGATCCTTGCACACGGTTTGTGTGTTCTGCGAAGCCGGCTGTCTTTCGACAGCCGGCTTTTTTTATCGTCTCTGGCGGTTGATGAAGCAGGCCATCAGATCAAGGCAGAGTTCAGGGAACTCGAGATGCGGTGCATGGCCGCAATCTTCAAGCAAGAGCGGTGTGGCCGATCCTCCACTCTGGCCGACTATGGCGTCCACCTGGGCAGTTGTCCCGTACTGATCATTGCGCCCCTGCAGCACGAGAAGCGGTGTTTCGATCGATGGCAGGAGATATTCGATATTCCACGAGCGGAACCAGGGGCTGGTCCAGGTGTCTGCCCAGGCATGGAATAGGGTATCGGTCTGTTCGCCGTGGTAGCGACGCAGGGCCAGACGCATCTTCCCCTGGGCGAAATCCCGTTTGGCCGCTTCAATTCCGGCAAGCGTGCAGTCCTCGATCCGCACATGGGCCGCCATGGTTATGATTCCCTGCAGCAGGGGTGATCGTTCAGCTCCGGCAATGAGGGCGATACTGCCTCCGTCCGAGTGGCCGATGAGCATATAGGGGCGCCCGGGAATCAGGGCCTCCACAACCAGGGGCAACTCCACCAGGGCATGGCGGTGCAGGTAATGGATGGAGCGCCTTTGTCCCGAAGCTGGGGAAAGGCCATGTCCGATCCGGTCATAGATCAGCCCAGGGCAGCGGGTTCGGCTGCAGAGCTGATCAGGAAAATTCCGCCACTGGGCAACCGATCCCAGTCCCTCATGGAGAAAGACGAGAACCGGCAAATCCGTCCTGCCGGGCAACAGCTGGTGATGTACTTCCTGGTTGGGAGCGATCATTGCAGGGGACACCTCACCTCGGAACCGTTCTTCGTCGGAACCGTTGCCAGACCCAAAAAACAGCCAGCGCCACCATCCCGCCCGCGACGTCCGCCGCCACATCCGCTCCACTCACCGAACGACCGGGGACAAAGGATTGATGAAACTCATCGGACAGACCATACACCAAACAAAAGAGCGGCACCGAGAGGCCGACCAATTGCGGGCGGCGATGCCACTGCGCGGACATGGCCATGAGATAGGCCCCACCCAAGGTCGCATAGGCAAAACAATGCAGGACCTTGTCAATATTGGCGACCGGTGGCAGATGCAGGCTTTTTCCAGGCAAATGCGACAGGTAAAAGATAAGGCTCATGACACCGATCAGCGGCACCACTCTCAGCCAGGTGTAGGAGAACCTCATGGACGTATATCAGACAGCGCTGTCCTCGTCCTGAGGAACATGCATTTTTGCGAGCATCTCTTTGGGATAGCGTTTGTGCAGCCGGCGGATGGCCGCACTGATCTGCTGGGTGGGTGCCTGGGTGAGCACGGTTTCGGCTTTGTCCACATAGGCGGTGACCGTCAACTGGCGATTTTCAAGGGCAAAGGTATGGCTGAAGTTGATTTCGATGGTTTCAGGATTCTCATCAATGGGCACCGGCAAGGCTTCTCCCCCCTGGGCGATCTGCACCGCATCGGATTCCGTGACCTCAAGCATCCAGGCATCCCCAGCTGCATCGGAGTAGAAGAGAAAGACACCGAGCTCGTGAAAGCTGGATTTTTGGGTTGCGGCGATGCCCTGCACTTTTTCAATGGCCGCCATCAACGATACCTTCATCTGATTGGCCGCACTGGCCGGAGCCCCTGCCTGTTGGCCGGGCAGGCAGCAGTGCTTGTATTTTTTTCCCGAACCACACGGACAGGGATGATTTCTTCCGATTTTTCCCATGGACTGTACACCTCATGTTGACGAAGGGACCTGTATCCCTTCATGATTTTTAGTCTCTTTTCATACCCTGAACCAGCGGGCCAGTTCAATAAAAACACGAGTCCTTCCCTCCGCTTTCCCCTGGGAACTGCAGGCAAGGGCCCCCCCCCAAGTGACGCGGTAAAGAAAGGTAAAACTCTGCAAACGAACCAAGAAAAATTTGTCGCCCGGTCAGCTGGCCGCTAGGCTAGAGGAAAGACAACCCATTTTTCCTTCACGCCATGGAGTTCGCCATGACCCTTGCATCGATAAATTCCGTGACTGCCCAGGCAACCATGCAGATCGACACCACAACCCAAAAAACGAGGAGCGAGGAGACCGCAACCACCACCTCTGCCGGTGGCGACACGGTGGAAATCTCGGAGGAGGGGTACGCCCTGGCAAGCCAGGCAAGCGACGCAACCAACGAAGAAGATACCTCTGCCACCGGCGAGGAAAGCGGCTCCTCAGAGGCAGCCGCCGCAGGTTCATCCAGCGAATCCTCGCAGAGTTCAACCGATTCCACCGTTGAGGAGTTGAAAGAACAGATCGCGGAGCTGGAAAAAGAAATTGCCGAACTCGCTGCCAAGGCCCGTACCGACGAGGCGGCTCGGGTTGAGATGAATGCCAAGCTGGAAGAACTGGCCGCTCTCAACAACGAGTTGCTCCAGTTGCAGCAAAACCAGCAGGCCTGATCCCCTGCCTCGATATTTCTTCTGCCGCGAACATCGTGGTTCAATCAACCGGATGGAGCACGGAATTTTCCAGCATGCCGGTGCGAACCGGCACCAGCCAGTATTCGGAAACTCGGCCACGGATGGCCTCCGACAACTCGTCGCTGACCCAATGGGAGTCTTCCACCAGGTTGTAGAAGACTGAGTCTATGCCGATAAACCCGTCAAGCAGATGGGTCAGGGTGTGGAGAATTTTGGTGGCGTAGCCCTGTTTAAGCTCCAGAAGTTGGTCCAGGGTCGTCACCCCCTCATCCTTGAGATGGGCGAGCATGCGCCGGGCAAAGACATCGTTGGCCACCAACCCCATGCCCAGGGTATCCCAAAATTTTTCGTGATCTCCGCCCAGCACCTCTTCCGGCTGGACAAAAAATTCGGCGTAGCTGATCAGTTGGTTGCCAGCAAGATAGCGCTCCACATGATGGGCAGCGGCAATTCCGGATTTCGATCGCACGAGAAAATAATGAGATATGGGATATTCCATGGGTGAATGCACACACTCTTTGAAAAGGTTATCGCTCGGATAGGGCACTCGCGGAAAGAAGCATGGTCAGGACCGGAGCTCGGCAACGGCGCGCACGTAATTGAGGCAGCTGGCATCCTGAACACCGGCAAATCCCATGTCCAGGTTGACATACCAGCTTTCGTGACGCCCATGCCGATCGCAGCTCCACAACCAGCGCACCTTCTGGCCCGATTGCTCGGAAAAGGAGAAGACGTCGCCATCGGCCAGGAGACTGAGCAGTTCGTCGACCGTCGGCACCCGCCACCAACTGATCCCGTGAACTGCGCCCCGGTTCAATTCGGCCACATAGTCCTGCGCAGCGGCAAAACTCAAGGGATAACGGCTGGTCTGAGCACACCAAAGCAATCCGGTCGCCTGATCAACAACACCCCCATCCTCGAACTGGAGGCGATTGCAGATCGGTGCAAGGGGGCGAAATTGGCTATTAACCGCGAACAGTTCCCGGGCCCTTGAACGGCAGACATTGGCCGGTTCGGTGCGCAGCCGTACCACCTGGTTGCCGTGTTCATCAAGCCGGCAGACGCCCGAGACAGTGGGAGGCCCCAGCTGCAGCCGGTCAAAGGCGGCAAGCATCTCCGCTCCACTCTGATAGCGCTCTTCGGGTTTCCACTTGAGCGCCCGGGTGAAAAAAGCGTCCCAGGCCTGATCGTAACGCGGATTCACCAGGGAAAGGGAAAAACTCTGCATGCCGGGAAGTTGCCCGGTCAGCATGCGGTACAACAGGACGGCCGCGGAATAGAGGTCCGCCCGACCATCCACGGCCTCTGGCTGTCGGCGCTGTTCCGGAGGGGTATAGTACGGAGATCCGACCTGCATGTTGTCCGGCCCGGAGAAGCTCACCCCCTTGACCAGGGCCATGCCGAAATCGCAAATTTTGATGGTGTCGTCGTCGGTGACGAGAATGTTTTGCGGCTTGATATCCCGGTGGACGATCTGGTTGTGATGGAGAAAATCCAGGGCCCGGAGAATCTGCCGACCGTACTGCAGCACCTTTTCCGCGCGGATAACGCGGGAGGGTTCTTCGAGAATATAGGTTTCCCCGATCATATCGCCAAGATTGTTGCAGATGTAATCCATGACGAAGAACGGCCGCCCCTCCTGGTCACGATCGAAATCATGGGTTGTCACCAGAAAGGGCTGGGTAAAGGCGGCCATGGTCCGCGCCTCAAAGGTGAAAATCTCCTCCAGCTGCTTAAGGCCGACCATATCCTCGAGCAATTCCCCCGGCTGGAGGAGCTTGATCGCCACCACCTTGTCGATCACCGGCACAAGCCCCTTGTAGACCGCCCCCATGCCGCCGCGCCCCAGCCGGCGGATTATCTCGTATTTCCCTATATATTGCATCTAATTACCAATAAAGCCTCTGCGCATTGACCAAGGGAAAGCCGCGCTCCTTGATCAGGTGGATCGTGGTCTGGACATCGTAGTCCACCGCCCGAAGGTCCATGAGCTCGGCCTCCTGATCCCAGAAGAGATACTTTGCCTGCCAGCCAAGCGTATCCCGGGGTTGGCCCACACTCCCCGGAAGGATGAGGTAGCGGCTTTGCGGATCGAGCCGCCTCTGGCCCAGTTTTACCTCTCGGGACTGCACCCTCCCCTGGGTGCTGACGTACCAGCCAAAGGTGTGGGTATGGCCGGCAAAACAGCAACGCTCCTTGAACTCGCCAAACAGACGCTGCAGACGGGTTGCAGTGGGATTGTGCAGGTAGACGGTCATCGATTGCGGCGGGCAGCCATGGACAAAACGGGCACCGAAGAGGCAACGCACCGGTGGGAGCTGTTCAAGCCAGGCCAGGGATTGTTCACTGAGCAGGCAGCGGGTGGTCAGCAGCGACTGACGGGCATTGGCATGCAGTCGCTGGAAATAGCTGCGACTGATCAGGGCAAGCTCGTGATTGCCCATCACCGACAGCACCCGGTACCCTTGCAGAGTGCGCACCACCTCTTCGGGTTCGGGACCGTAGCCGATATTATCGCCAAGGGAGACGATCCGGTCGACGCCGATTTTCGAGATATCGGCAATGACCGCATCCAATGCACGGGAGTTGCCGTGGATATCGGCTATGATCGCCAGACGCACGCCTCTCCGTTCCTCCTAGCCGTGACCGCGTTGCAGTGCCGCCGCCTCAAGCAGAACCGGCGAGCCGATCTTCAGGCCGGCACCGACAAATTTCTGGTTGAGGTAGTTGCGCACCGTGGTGCACTTGACGATAAAGAGAAAAAATATCGGTGCGGCCACCTCCGAGAGGCACTCGAAATTGCCCATCCCCTTGCTGATGATGCAATCGGCCTCGCGAAACAGGCGGCGAAACTCCGCATTGCTCGATTGCAGCGGCGTCCCGGGTATATCGGCCCCGTTGTCGATCACCCGGCAGAGGGTATCCAACCCGCAGGCTTGCGTATCCTCCGGGGTGGCATCGTTGATGATCGGCGAACGGCGCACTGCCAGGGTCAGTGTGCAGCCAAGGGCAAGCAGCCGTTCGATCAAGAGTTTGTCAAAGACGATTTCACCGCAGTTGTCGGCCAGGTAGAGAATCGAGGGCCGACGATCGAGCACCTGCCGCAAAGCGGCATAATGGTTGATGGCCAGATCCTGTCGGCAGGAGGCCAGGGCCGCGTCCCGGTCCAGCAGAACCTGGGCTCCGTAATCGAGCACATTGGCATTGATCGCAAACTGAATGGCTGCCAAAAGAGGATCCGCCTCCAGGGCAATCAGCTCACGGGAGCGTTGCTCAAGATCAAGGGCAAATCGATTGCTCTCTTGTTTTTCCGCCAAAAACGGATCGGCAACGCCTGTTCGCTCACTGATCAGACGGTAGTAATGGACCGCATTTTCAGGCGGCGACAGACTGGGGTCGAACCCGGGCAGCAGCCCCCCGACCTCGGTGACGATCCGCCACTGCAGTTCCAGCTCGTCGGTACAACGACGCACGGTCCCCAGGGCCTGGCGCAGGAAACAGACCAGGCAATCGTTTCCGGTTTGCATCAGGGGCGCCTCCCTCCGGTCTGCTTGAGCAGGTACGCTGTGCGCACGTTGCCCAGGGCGGCAAAAATATGCTCCCTGGCCCCAGGAATGCGGGTGTAGATCTCCTCGGCCAGTTGATGGATGTCGCGGCGGCGGGTCCGCTCTGACAGGGGACAGGCCGATCGAACCGGTTCCAAGGAAAGTTCCTGACCGATGGCGTGGATCTCTGTCTTGTCGAGATAGGCAAGCGGCCTGATCACTGCAAGCCGGCCGGAAAAGAGTGACTGCATGGGAGACATGGTACTGATGTTGCCGGCACAGGTAAGGTTTAACAGAAAGGTTTCGATAATATCGTCGCGGTGATGGCCAAGCGCCAGTTTATTGAAACGGTGGTCCCGGGCATGGGCAAAAAGCTGGGTGCGGCGGGATCGGGCGCAGAAAAAGCAAAGATCCTGACCGCCCGCTGCCGCCTGCTCGATCTCCTCGGGCAGGGGATGGTACTCGGCCGGCAGAATGCGCAACTCAGAGCCGAGTCGGGCAACCTGGCCTGCAATCATGGCTGCCGCCTCTCCCGGTGCATCGAACCCGGGTTCCATGTCGACATGGATAGCCTCCACCTGATAGTTGATCGGGGCTTTTTTCCGCCAATGCAACAAGACTGCCAGCAGGACCAGGGAATCCATGCCACCGGAGACGGCCACCAGAACCCGGTCGGAATCGGCCAGCATGCCGTAATCATGCATGGCCCGGCCGATTCGCCGATTCACATCCCGCGCTAAATGCACCCGCAGCCTATTTGCCGCTCTTGGCGGCCCCGCTACTCAGATACGAGCATTCGCCGAATTTTTCCCGCAGTCCGTCGCGGGCCAGATCCTCGGCGGTCAACCAGGTCAGACCGCGACTCTTCGCTTTGGGCAGGGTCAGCAGATTTTCCATCAATGCCTGCTGGCGCTCGTCGAAACGACCGTGGCACAGCACCCTGCCCTCGTTGGTCTCGTAGAGACGATAGGCAAAGGTCACTGCTGCCGGCTTCTTGACCCCGTAATCACCGCCGATACGTTCAACATAACGGCTGACCGAGAGATCCAGCACCGCATTGCACTGGTACTGTGCGGCAATGGCCCGTGATTTCTCCAAGGAAGGCGAGCCCAGCGCCACATCCTGTTCCGCAACGAACCGGACCTTTTGACCGGCCAGTTCCTCCTTGAGCAGGGTATTGAATACCCGGCTGCCTGTAACCAGGGTGTCCCTGCTCTCTTCAGCCGGCGCATCGTCGTAATCGGCGGCGGGAATGGCCGGTATCACCGCAATGCAGGAAACCGAGACCGGCGCAACCGGTTCGACTTTCGCTGCCTGCTGCTCCGCGCACCCGGCCAAAAGAATAAGACTGCTCGCGATACATCCGCATCGTACCAATGATTGAGTGGTCACCTGATCCTCCTGATAAGAAACATCGGACTCGATAAGTCATCCCCCTCTGGCGCGGGATGACATTGTTTACAGTACACCTTTGGACGAGAGCTGCCCGCTCACCTTCGAATGGGGCGCCACGGCAATGGCCAGGGCTCGGGCCAGGGCCTTGAACACCGCCTCCAGGATATGATGCCCGTTCTCGCCGTGGAGCAGATCGACATGCAGGGTAAGCCCGGCATGGAGCGCAAAGGCACGGAGGAACTCCTTGGCAAGCGGCGTGTCAAAGGTACCGATCTTGGGCTCGCTGACGGCGACCTCGTAATGGAGAAAAGGCCGGTTGGAACAGTCGACGCAGACTCGGGCCAGGGTTTCATCCATGGGCACGTAGGCATGGCCGTACCGACAGATGCCGCCCTTGTCGCCCAGTGCCTGGGCAAAGGCCATCCCCAGGCTGATCCCCAGGTCCTCGACCGTGTGGTGGTCATCCACCTGGGTGTCACCGCTGGCAGCGATCTCGAGATCAAAAAAACCGTGAACCGCAAACAGGGTCAGCATATGGTCCATGAAGCCGACACCGGTACTGATGTTGGCCCGACCGGCCCCATCCAGGTTCAGGTTCAGGGAGATATCGGTTTCCTTGGTGGTCCGCTGTACGGCGGCGCTGCGGGCGTAAATCTCGGCCATGGAACTCCTTCAGATGGGGCGGCGAACGCTGTGTTTTGCAGCCCGTTCTTAATCGTGTAAGGGGTAATGGAAACCTTTTTCTCTACAGGTACATTCGGGCTTGCCCAACTACCCAGACTTCTGATATTATCAAAATGAGTCAGGCACGGTGAACACCGGAGGCCATCGATGGCATTCTCTCGTTGGCGGCAAAGGTTCCTCAATGAATTGGGGCGTATACTATTCCCGTTTACGCCGAATGACAACAGTTCTCCACCGAGGACGGTTGATTCTTTGCCGCGGCGGGAAAAAATGGACCAGCAGAGTTTTTTCCATTGACTTTCTCCAACCGCTCCTGTATATTTGCCGCCGTCAAGCAAACAACGAGCGGGAATAACTCAGTGGTAGAGTGCAACCTTGCCAAGGTTGAAGTCGCGAGTTCGAATCTCGTTTCCCGCTCCAAAGATATTTTAAGGTTCGGACCACCGTTCGAGCCTTTTTTTTTCAGTGTTGAGGCGCAGAATGAAAACCTATTTAACGCCGGTAAATGAAATAGAACGCAAATGGTATGTAGCTGATGCCGACGGCAAGGTTCTTGGACGCATTGCCACCGAAATCGCCGATCGTCTGCGCGGTAAGAACAAACCGACCTTCTGTAATTTTCAGGACAACGGTGACTTCATTATTGTTGTCAATGCCGCCAAGGTTCACCTCACCGGCAACAAGTGGGACGACAAGACCTACTATCACCACACCGGTTATCCGGGCGGCATCAAATCCGCCACTGCCCGCGAAATTCTGGGCAAAAAGCCCGAAGAGCTGATTCGCATGGCGGTCAAAGGCATGCTGCCCAAGAACAAACTCGGCCGTGCCCAGCTGAAAAAACTGAAAATCTACAGCGGCTCAGAACATCCTCATCAGGCCCAGAAGCCGGAAAATCTTGAGATTTGATTACGGAGTAGAGACACATGGCCTCAGAACAGACATACGCAACAGGTCGTCGGAAAACAGCTATCGCCCGTGTTTGGCTCACCCCCGGCAACGGCAAAATGGCAGTCAACAAACAGGAGATGATCGATTATTTCGGCAACATCTTCTTTGAGCCCAAGGTTGCCAAACCTTTTGCGGTGACTGAGACCCTTGAGCAGTACGACGTCATGGCGACCGTCAAGGGCGGTGGTAAATCTGCCCAGGTTGAAGCTCTGGTGCACGGTATTGCCCGTGCCCTGCAGGAGTTGAATCCGGAGATGCGCATCCCCCTCAAGAGAGCTGGCCTGCTGACCCGCGATCCGCGTGCCAAAGAACGTAAAAAATACGGACAGCGTGGTGCCCGCGCCCGCTTCCAGTTCTCCAAACGTTAATTTTTTTCACTGTGGTGCGGACTTTTGGTCCGCAGACCACTGGAAAAGAATTTTTCGGGGAATAACGATCTGTTCGTTATTCCCCTTTTTTATTTATCGTTCTCGTAAAACGCCCCGAGAATGACGTTTCAAGCCTCGTAACAGCCTGACTCCCCAAGACCTGGTTGTCGGTTCTTTCGACTTTTGACGAGGCCATCGTATTTGCCTTGGGCCTGCATGCGGAGATGAGGGGTGCCCTTTCTCCTGTGTTGGTTCCCTCCCCACCTTCCCGGGCACCCTGGTGCTGAACGAGGAGACATCCCATGTTGAACGTCGGAATTGTTGGAGCCTCCGGCTATACCGGAGTTGAACTGGCCCGAATTCTTGCCGGGCATCCCGAAGTCCGTCTTACTGCCGCGACCTCCCGCCAGTATGCCGGAAAACCCCTTGCAGAGGTGTTTCCCAATCTGCGCAAACGGATTGACCTTGTCTGCGAGAACCTCGGTGTCGAGGAGTTGATTGACCGCGCTGATTTCTTTTTCTGTGCGGTCCCCCATAAAACGGCGATGGACATCGTTCCCCAGCTGCTGCAGGCCGGGAAAAAAGTCGTCGACCTCAGCGCCGATTTCCGTCTCCATGACGCTGCAGTGTACGAGGCCTGGTATCAGCCGCATTCAAGCCCGCAGTTTCTTGCCGAGGCTGCCTACGGTCTGCCCGAACTGTATCGTGACAGGGTGCGCAGCGCGCGCCTTACCGCAAATCCCGGCTGCTACCCCACCTCAGTCATCCTGGCCCTGACGCCGCTGCTCCGTGCGGGGCTGATCGATCCGGCGACCCTGATCATCGACTCCAAATCCGGGACCTCCGGCGCGGGCCGATCAGCCAGTGTGGGCTCGCTTTTTTGTGAGGTCACCGATGGGTTCAAGGCCTACAAGGTCGGTGGCAGCCATCGCCATATCCCGGAAATCGAGCAGGAACTCTCCCTTGCAGCCGGCAAAGCGGTCACGGTCTCCTTCACGCCGCACCTGCTGCCCATTTCCCGCGGTATCCTCAGCACCATCTATGCCAGTCTGACCGAGGCCGGCAAGGAAGCCGATCTCCAGGCTCTTTTTGAAGAGACCTACGGTGACGAGCCTTTCGTCCGCGTCCTTCCCGTCGGCACTGTTCCTGCGACCCAACATGTGCGCGGATCCAACTGCTGCGATATCGGTCTCCAGAAAGATACACGCACCGGCCGATTGATCGTCATGTCGGCCATCGACAATATCGTCAAAGGCGCCTCTGGCCAGGCTGTGCAGAACATGAACCTGATGAACGGCTTCGACGAGACCACCGGCCTGATGGGAGTGCCCTTCTTTCCGTGATGTCGCGGACTATCCGCCTGTTGATCGCCTATGACGGCGGCAACTACTGCGGCTGGCAGCGGCAGCGACAGGGGGAGCCGACCATCCAGCAGGAGTTGGAGCTTCGCCTCACCCACCTCTGCGAGGAAGCCATCACCCTCCACGGTGCCGGCCGTACGGATGCCGGCGTGCATGCCCTGGGGATGGTCGCCCATTTTCAGACAAGGGCCGCCATTCCCGTGGTGGCCTTTTACAGGGGGCTCAACGCCATGTTGCCCCCTGATATACGCATCGTTGCTGCAGAGGAAGCGCAGGCCGACTTTCACAGCCGCTTCGATGCCCACGGCAAAACCTACCGCTACGATTTCTATACCGGTGTGGTGCAGGCTCCCTGCACCCGTCTCTACCGCGCCCACATGCCCGGTCCCTTCGATCCAAACCGGTTATCTCAGGCCTTGCACGATCTGCTCGGCACCCATGATTTTTCCAGCTTCGAACGATCCGGCTCCAGGGATAAAACCCTCACCGCTGGCCGCGGTGCGGTTCGTACCTTGACGTCCCTGTGCTGCAGCCCCACCCTCGGCGTACCCGAGTGCTGGTCCATTCGCGTAACCGGCGACGGCTTTCTCCGCCAGATGGTTCGCATTCTTTCCGGTACCCTGATCGAAATCGGCATGGGCAAACGGGACATGCATTCGCTGCCGGGAATCCTCCGTGCCCGGGACCGACGTCATGCCGGACTGACCGCACCGGCCTGCGGTCTCTATCTTGAACATATTTATTATCCCTTTCCCGTCTTCTCCAACCGTTCCAACGCCCCATGTTAACCGCTCGAATCCCGTTGATCCTCGCCTCGAACTCCCCCAGACGCCGGGAATTTCTCGAGCAACTCGGTCTGCAATTTTCCGTTGTGCCGGCGCATATCGACGAAACGCCGCTGCCCGATGAATCGCCCGAGGCCTTTGCCCGCCGCATGGCTCTCGCCAAAGCCCAGGTCCTTGCCGACCAGCATCCTGAATGCTCCATTGTTGCCGCGGATACCGTGGTTGCTCTGGGCGAGACAATCTTCGGCAAACCCGCCGATCCCACAGAGGCACTTTCCATTCTCATACAACTCCAGGGAGTTACCCATAAAGTCATTACGGGGGTCGCTGTTCTGTGCAAAACGCGATCTGTTCAAGAGCTGACCAGCGAAACCACCGCTGTCACCTTCAGCCGCTTCGACCGAGAGATCCTCCAGGCCTATGTCGATACCGGTGATCCCATGGACAAGGCGGGAGCTTATGGCATTCAGGGCCAGGGAACCTTTCTCGTCCACTCGATTTCCGGATCCTACAGTAACGTTGTCGGCTTGCCGGTCAGCCAACTTCTTGCGATTCTGCTCAAACACCGGCTCATTCGACCTGGTTGAGGCGGGTTATGCACGCTGCCAACCTCCCCGCACCCGTGCGGTTCCAATCGATCTGCCTAATATCTTTGAGAACTTCACATTGATCTCAGCGCTATTTTGTGCAAATGTAGGGAAGACGTAAAATCTGCGACCGTTCTGCAACACAGCAAGCAAATCAGCGCGGAGCATCTCTGTGCTGACCCGATGTCAAAGATCGATGACGAGAACGGCTCTTTCATCTCTTCAGCAACGAAATAACATGGCCAACTCCCCTGCCTCCGCACCGCCGGACCGAAGTCAGCTCCTGCTCGACTTTCCCATCCGTTTCTACACCGCCTTACGGACAATTCGGCTGTATCCGCCGACCAATCCGCAGGTGCAACGGAGCAACACACTGGTCCTGCAGTCCTTCCAGGCCCTGCTCAACAGTGGCGACGACGAAGCGATCGTGCTTGCCGTTTCCGACCAAAAACTCATGGTCTGCGGGGAACATCTCTCTGACAGGGATCAGGCAAAACCGCAAATTCAGGGGCTGATCAACCTCTTTTCCCGCAGCAAAATGCACTCGCTCTCCTTTTCTCCGAGTTTCTCTGCCGAGGAGTGCATGCTGATGAGTCAAACGCTTTCAAGTCTGCTGGGAGAAAAGGAACCTTCTGAAAATGTTGCCGCCCTGCTCGACAGGGCCGGTATTCTTTCGGTGTCGGCTGATGCCAAGCGGTATGTCGCCATTCATGAGGGGGAACAGGTCGTTCGCGAGGAGCTCCTCGGTACAGGGTTGAATATCAGCGACGAGGAGCTAACCAACTTTGTATTGGGAGGTAAAGGTGACCAGGCAACGGTCCCCGGGGTTTCAAAAAAGTTGGTTGAGGAACTGCTCAGCCGACTTTCCGCCTCCGGCGAAGGTGCTGAGGGCTCGGCGGGTGGCTCAGTGACCAAGGAAGCACTGGTGGAGCTGCTGCAAAAATTCAGCCGCGAACAGGGGCCAACCGGTATCCCCGGGTCAGATGCCACCCCCTCTGGACTTTTGTCCGCTCTTGATCCATCTTTGCTGGCCAAACTGGTGGCCAATCTTCCGGAAGTCCCGGCAGGGAATGCAGTCTTGAGCTCGGCCATCGAGCAACTGTCCCCCCAAAGGCTCAATGCCCTCATTGCCAAACTGGTGGCGCAGCAAACGGTATTGCCGGGCGCACCTGATGCAGCGCCCCTGCAGACTCTCCAACCGGAGAGTATTCCCGCGACCCTGCAGCGGCTCATAGATGTCGACCCCAGCCGACAGGCGGAAATTCAGCGATCCGTTGCACAGAATGTCGATGCGAGGAACCTCCTCCTTACTGCAGAAACGACCCTAGGCGAGCTGCCGCCACACCTGTTGGAACGTCTCCACCAGCCGGAATGGTCGGCACCGGTGCTGGCCTCCGCTGCCCAGCAGGTGGTGGCAAGCCAGGACGAACCCGGCACCAAGATCGATTTCACCGCCTTCAACCGAATGCTCGGCCAGTATGAGCAGCTCCTTGACCAGGGACAGCAGGCCCAGGTCGCCAGACAGGCGGGCGCACAGCTTGCCTCCATGGAGGGCGTTGCCCTGGGCAACATCCTCTCCCAGAAGTTCAAGGGCCTCTTTGGCGAGCGGCTCTATGAGCAGGTGATCAGCCAGGTTTCCGACGATCTGCTCGACGAGACAGTGGAACACCTCACCCCCAAACAGCTCAACCGCATGGTCGCCACCCTCACCAGCGAGGTCCCCCTGTTTATCGGCAAGGACGGCGATCCGGACTTCAAACCCGCCGACGGATCCATTCTCAAACGGCTGGCCCAGACCAAAAAAGGGCCAATGATCGAAAAGGCCATTGCCCACAACGTCGATGCCCGGCATCTACTCGCCAATCCCGAGACCACCATCGGCCAACTGCCGCCGCACCTGTTGGAACGTCTCCACCAGCCGGAATGGTCGGCACCGGTGCTGGCCTCCGCTGCCCAGCAGGTGGTGACAAGCCAGGACGAACCCGGCACCAAGATCGATTTCACCGCCTTCAACCGCATGCTCGGCCAGTATGAGCAGCTCCTTGACCAGGGGCAGCAGGCCCAGGTCGCCAGACAGGCGGGCGCACAGCTTGCCTCCATGGAGGGCGTTGCCCTGGGCAACATCCTCTCCCAGAAGTTCAAGGGCCTCTTTGGCGAGCGGCTCTATGAGCAGATGATCAGCCAGGTTTCCGACGATCTGCTCGACGAGACCGTGGAACACCTCACCCCCAAACAGCTCAACCGCATGGTCGCCACCCTCACCAGCGAGGTCCCCCTGTTTATCGGCAAGGACGGCGATCCGGACTTCAAACCCGCCGACGGATCCATTCTCAAACGGCTGGCCCAGACCAAAAAGGGGCCAATGATCGAAAAGGCCATTGCCCACAACGTCGATGCCCGGCATCTGCTCGCCAATCCCGAGACCACCATCGGCCAACTGCCGCCGCACCTGTTGGAACGTCTCCACCAGCCGGAATGGTCGGCACCGGTGCTGGCCTCCGCTGCCCAGCAGGTGGTGGCAAGCCAGGACGAACCCGGCACCAAGATCGATTTCACCGCCTTCAACCGAATGCTCGGCCAGTATGAGCAGCTCCTTGACCAGGGACAGCAGGCCCAGGTCGCCAGACAGGCGGGCGCACAGCTTGCCTCCATGGAGGGCGTTGCCCTAGGCAACATCCTCTCCCAGAAGTTCAAGGGCCTCTTTGGCGAGCGGCTCTATGAGCAGGTGATCAGCCAGGTTTCCGACGATCTGCTCGACGAGACCGTGGAACATCTCACCCCCAAACAGCTCAACCGCATGGTCGCCACCCTCACCAGCGAGGTCCCCCTGTTTATCGGCAAGGACGGCGATCCGGACTTCAAACCCGCCGACGGATCCATTCTCAAACGACTGGCCCAGACCAAAAAGGGGCCAATGATCGAAAAGGCCATTGCCCACAACGTCGATGCACGGCATCTGCTCGCCAATCCCGAGACCACCATCGGCCAACTGCCGCCGCACCTGTTGGAACGTCTCCACCAGCCGGAATGGTCGGCACCGGTGCTGGCCTCCGCTGCCCAGCAGGTGGTGACAAGCCAGGACGAACCCGGCACCAAGATCGATTTCACCGCCTTCAACCGCATGCTCGGCCAGTATGAGCAGCTCCTTGACCAGGGACAGCAGGCCCAGGTCGCCAGACAGGCGGGCGCACAGCTTGCCTCCATGGAGGGCGTTGCCCTGGGCAACATCCTCTCCCAGAAGTTCAAAGGCCTCTTTGGCGAGCGGCTCTATGAGCAGGTGATCAGCCAGGTTTCCGACGATCTGCTCGACGAGACCGTGGAACATCTCACCCCCAAACAGCTCAACCGCATGGTCGCCACCCTCACCAGCGAGGTCCCCCTGTTTATCGGCAAGGACGGCGATCCGGACTTCAAACCCGCCGACGGATCCATTCTCAAACGACTGGCCCAGACCAAAAAGGGGCCAATGATCGAAAAGGCCATTGCCCACAACGTCGATGCACGGCATCTGCTCGCCAATCCCGAGACCACCATCGGCCAACTGCCGCCGCACCTGTTGGAACGTCTCCACCAGCCGGAATGGTCGGCACCGGTGCTGGCCTCCGCTGCCCAGCAGGTGGTGGCAAGCCAGGACGAACCCGGCACCAAGATCGATTTCACCGCCTTCAACCGCATGCTCGGCCAGTATGAGCAGCTCCTTGACCAGGGGCAGCAGGCCCAGGTCGCCAGACAGGCGGGCGCACAGCTTGCCTCCATGGAGGGCGTTGCCCTGGGCAACATCCTCTCCCAGAAGTTCAAGGGCCTCTTTGGCGAGCGGCTCTATGAGCAGGTGATCAACCAGGTTTCCGATGCTCTGCTCGATGAGACCGTGGAACACCTCACCCCCAAACAGCTCAACCGCATGGTCGCCACCTTCACCAGCGACATTCCCCTGCACATAGGCAAAGACCATGACCCGGACTTCAAGCCCGCCGACGACACCGTTCTCAAACGTTTGGCCCGGACAAGCAAGGGGCCGGAAATATCACAGGCCATCCCCCGACATATCGATGCCCATCACCTCCTGAAGGCATCGTCGCACTCCCACCAGTTTCCCGATACTCTTGCAGCACGCCTTCATCAGCCGGACTGGTCGGCACCGATTCTGGTCGCCGCCACCCGTCAAATTCTCGATCAGGATATGGCGGAACCCGGTGCGCCCATGCATCTGGCAAACTTTGAACAATTACTGGAGCGCTACAGCAACCTCCTCAGCAGGGAAGAGCAGCTGCAGGTGGCCAGTCAGGCGGGAGCCGAGTTCGCCAGTTTTGAGGACCGAGAGCTGGGCCTTGTTCTGGTCAAAAAATATAAGAATCTTTTTGGTGAACAGCTCTACCAACAGGTCATTGCCCAACTTTCTCCGGAAAGGGTCGAACGGCTAGCGGCACAGTTCCGGGATCTGGCCGAGGGGCGAACGCCACGGCCTTCGGAGATGCACGACGTTGATGTCGAAGATGCCTACCGCAGCCTGATGGAAACGGTCCGTAGCGAAAAAATGAGGGCGATTATCGAGTTGCATCAGGAACAGAAAAAACAGAAGGAGGAGGCGCGCAAGGCCACCATTGAAAGCAGCCTCGACGGACTGCTCAAAGGCGAGTTCAAGGAGCTTGAAAACCAGGCCTTTATCCAGGCCGTGCCCGAAGAGGTGCGTAATCTCCTGCTCAACAGTGAAGTCGCCACTGCGGACAACCTGTTGATGCAGTTGGCCATCGGCCTCTCCCATCAACAGCCCCTGATTCGGCACAACGCCTTTCGTGCCTTGGCTGCCACCGCCGAGCATCTGGCCCGTATCGGCGACTGGGAGCGGTTTACCAAACTCTTGCCTGCCCTGCAGCAGGGGATGCAGCAACAGGGCGCGGATGCTGCCGGGTGCAGCCAGGCCCTTTCCGCCATTGGTGCGCTGACTGGCCATTATCTTGGTCAAGATGAGTATATCTCGGCTGTGGAGACGATCCATTTTCTCCAACGCTGCACCGATACAAACGCCCCGGCGTACCTGCAGGAGCCCGCTGGCGAGGCCCTCTCCTCACTCTGCACCGAGCAAGTACTCAAACGGCTGCTTGATCGTTTTCTCCATGGAGAGGAACAGCAGGATACGGTTGGCAAAATACTGGTCGACCTGGGACCGGACTCTGCCAAATTCCAACTGCAAACACTCTTTGACAGCGAGAGCCGCTTTGAACGAAAACGGCTGCTGGAGCTGATCAAGCAAACCGGCAACCCGGCGGTGGCCCTGCTGCTCGAGCAACTCCACAGGGATGCGCCCTGGTATGTCCTGCGTAACGTTATCCGACTCCTGGGAGACATTGGCAACCCGGCGCTCTTCAGCAGGGTTCGCCCCTTCATCGGCCACAGTGATCCCCGCGTCCAGCAGGAGGTTATCGGGACCGCTTTAAAAATCGGAGGGGACCATCTCAAGGATTTCCTCCTCCATGCCCTGCAGAACGTCGATGATTCGCTCAAGATTCGCGTGATCAATCATGTGGCCACAAACCACGATGAGCGGTTCGTCCGTCCACTGACCGACCTGCTGGAGAGTACCAAACCGTTTCTGGGAAAAAATAAAAACAATCTCCAGGTGAGTATCTGCAGAACCCTCGGTGCCATCGGCTCACGCCGGGCCACCGCCTCGCTGAACCGGGTGGTGCAGAGTAAGAACATGCTGGGATTGACCGGTTATGCCGATGAGGTCCGGGAGGCGGCGGAGCACGCCCTCAAGCAGATTCATCTGGCCAACCTCAACCAAGACGATACATTGCCGGAGCAGCCGGGCGAGTCCCCCGCAACAAAGGGTGCAGGCCCGGTAACTGCCGCTGCGGAATCGGTTCAGGCTGCAGAAGAGGCCATCTTTGCCCTGGTTCGGGAGGGCAAACAGGGTGAGGCCAGGCAACAACTGCTCGATCTGATCGGCAGCACCGCCAGGGCCGGTGATTTCGCCACCGCGGAGCGGTTGCGGGAGCGCATCTATGAGATCGACGCCATGCCGCTTTCGGATGTCATTCGCAGCGAGGAAATCATCCAGCAGGAAAAACAGGGCGGCATTCGCGAAGAGGACCTGGAGATTTGGGCGGAACTGACCGATCGGCTCGGCACCAAAGAGTTCCGCACCATTTATGAGGTCTTCACCGAGCGGCGCTTCAAGCCGGAGGAGACCATTGTCAGTCAGGGGGATAAAAACGATGCCCTCTTTTTCATCAACCAGGGCAGCGTCAAGGTCTCGCACCTGGTCGGCGAAAGGGAGCTTTTCATCACTAGCCTGAGCCGCGGGCAGCTGGCCGGGGAAAATTTCTTCACCCCCTCCCTGTGGACCGTGACCCTCACTTCCTTGACTCCATCGCGACTCTACCTGCTTCCCCAGAAGGCCCTGGCCCAATGGCAGGACAAATTTCCCGGCCTGCGGGCCAAGCTTTTTGAGTATTACCAGACCTATAACAATATCGGCCTGATGCTCAAGAAAAAAGGCCTTGATCGCCGCAAGGATCAGCGCTTTACCCTCGCCCGCAAGATTCAGGTCCAGCCGATCAGCAACCTCGATGCCCCCATCGGGCGTGGCTTTCGCTCGGAAACCGCGGATATCTCCCAGGGCGGCCTGGCCTTTCTCGTCCGCATCTCCCGCCAGGAAAATGCCCGCCTGCTCCTGGGCCGGAGGATGCAGGTTGTGCTGCCGGTGGGAGGAAAAATCGGTCACCTCAACTTCAAGGGGCTGGTCATCGGGGTGCAGCCCTACCGCCAGCTGCTGGGAAACTTTTCGGTTCATTTCAAATTCGACCACCCGCTTGACAGCCAGGACCTACAGGCCATCCTCGGCTAACGGCAAACAATCCTCGGGCGTACGACCAAAGGACCAAGCTCTGCGAGCTACGGGAAAAAGACATGCACACACCTGATGCGATCAGCCGCTTTTACCTCCAGCACCTGCCTGAGGCCAAGCTCCACAATCACACCCTGCAGGCGCCCTGCCCCTTCTGCGGCACGCCCCCACGCGAGACAGGCGGCCGCATTCAGGTGCTCTTGAATACCGAGAGTTTTTTCCACGGCTACTTCCGCTGCACCGAGCGTTGCGTAACCGGCGGTTTTCCCCTCCACTTTGCCCGCCGGGCCAAGGTGCCGCTTTCCAGGGTACCGGGGTTTGATCCCGATCGGGAATACTACGGCCACGAGGCGGACTACCCGGTAAAAAATCTCAACAACGAACTCATCCAATTCACGGAAAAGCTCACCCCCGAGCAATGCGCCCCCTTTTTCGCCGCCGGGATCGGCGCCGAGGTGCTCGAAGAGATGCGCATCGGCTTCAATGGCAGATACCTGCTCTATCCCTACATCCAGCCCGACGGCAACTGCTACTCTGCCCGCTGCATCAACCCGGACCGTCCCGAGGATGCCTTCTGGTACGGGGACGAGCGTTTTTTTGCAGAGCAGTTCCGCCTATTCAACGGCCCGGAAATCGACTGCTGCGAGAACGGCGCGCTCTTCCTGGTTGAGGAGGAAAAAAATCTCCTCCCCATCAAACAGCTCGGCTTTCCTGGTCTTGCCGTACCGGCAGCAGCCGACCTGGAGGCCATTGATCCTGCCCGCCTCAACTGGATCCACACCATCTTTCTCTGGGTGAACAACAACACCGAATCCGAGGCCAAGGCCCGCGCCTTTGCCACCCGCATCGGTTTCAAGGTCCGCATGATCCGCTGGCCCGAGGAGGCGGAGAAAAACGCGACCATCTTCTCCCTGGCGGTAAAAAATCCCGCATCCCTGGGAACAACCGTTGCCGCCCTGATTAAAAACGCCCGCGCCTTTTCCCCCTTCCCCACCCCCCAGGCTGAATACCAGGCCTTCAAGGAACGGTTGGTTCAGGAGGCGGGTACGGCCTACACCCGGCTGGTCAGCGGTTTTCCCCGTCTTGATCAGGCCTTGGGCGGGATTCACGGCATCAACATCATCGGCGGCACCCCCAAGGCGGGTAAATCGGCCTTCTGCATCCAGGTTGCCACGGAAATGGCGCAACAAAGCCTGCCGGTTCTCTACTATGACTTTGAAAACGGCCGCCAGAAAATTTACCTTCGCACCCTCTGCCGACTCAGCCGCATCAGCATCGCCCAGATACAGCGGGGACCGCTGACCATCGAGCAACAGCAGCGCCTGCACCAGGCGCATCAACGCCTGAAAAAAATGCTCTTCTGGCTGCGGGTGATCAACGATCGCAAACTCTCACCGGAAACCATGCGCAGGCATATCGATTTTCTCCGCCATGAAACCAATTCCGCCTACACGGTGGTGGTGATCGACAGCCTGCACAAACTGCCGTTCAAGGATATCAGCGACAAACGCAGCGGCATCGATGGCTGGCTGCGTCAACTGGAGGCGATTCGCGATGAGATGTCGGTCAGTTTTGTGGTGATCTCCGAGCTCGAGCGCAGCGGGGACGGTCAGTTCGACCGCCAGCCGCATCTGGGCTCGTTCAAGGGATCCGGCGACATCGGCTACTCGGCCGACAACGCCATGGTCCTCATGCCGCAGTGGGATCCCTTTGACGACAGTGCAATCAGCAAGCGGTGCAACGAACTGTGGCTGGTGGCCAGCCGGGAGCAGAGTCCCGGCCGGGTTGCCGGCTATCGGCTGGATTACCCCTATTGGGGGTTTATCGAAGAAGAAGGCTAAGGTTCAATCAGCCAGGCTTTGTTGCCACTGCGCAAGGAGCTCCAAAGCCAATTTTGCACGGTGCCGGCCCCGCTCCTTTTTGGGGATCTTTTTGCCGCTGAAGATCAAGGGAGGAAAGAGGCCGAAGTTGACGTTCGAGGGTTGGAAATGGCGCGGATCGGACTGCACCAGGTGGGCTATCAACGCCCCATGGGCAGTCGCCGGCGGCGGAAAATAAAGCGGTTTCCCCTGCACCCTGCGGGCGGCGTGAATACCAGCGAGCAATCCCATGGCGGTCGACTCGATATACCCCTCGACCCCGGAGATCTGTCCGGCCAGAAACATGCCCGGAACCCGCTGCATCTGCAGACTGGCATCGAGTACCAGCGGCGCGCAGACAAAGGTATTGCGGTGAACGGACCCCAGACGGAGGAAGACGGCCCGTTCCAGGCCGGGAATGGTGCGAAAGACCCGCTGCTGGGCCCCGTAGGTCAGTTTGGTCTGGAAGCCGACCAGATTATAGGCCGTGCCCTCGCTGTTTTCCGCCCTGAGCTGGACCACCGCATAAAATTTCTCTCCGGTGAGCGGGTGCGCAAGACCAATGGGCTTCATCGGCCCAAAACGCAGGGTGTCCGGACCACGTTCGCACATCACCTCAACCGGCAGGCAGCCCTCGAAGTAATGCGGCGTTTCAAAGGCGTGCAGGGGCACGGTTTCCGCGGCTGCAAGCATCTCGATAAAATGCTCATACTGGACCCTGTTCATCGGGCAGTTGAGATAGTCTCCCGGGCCCTCGTCGTCCCAACGGGACTTGCGGTAGACAATGTTCCAGTCCAGGCTGTCGGCATCGACAATCGGCGCGATGGCATCATAAAAGGCGAGGTGGTCTCCACCGGTGAGGCGCTGGAGCTGCTCGGCAAGGGGGCCGGTCAACAGCGGGCCTGCGGCAAGAATAACCGGGCCCTCCTCGGGCGGAGGGATCTGTTCCACTTCTTCACGGATAACGGTGATCAGCGGGTGCCTTTCAATGGCCTCGGTCAGCCCCTGGGCAAATTGCTGTCGATCCACGGCCAGGGCTGTCCCGGCGGCAACAGCGGTTTCATCGGCCACCCGCATCACCAGGGAACCAAGCCTGCGCATCTCCTCCTTCAGCAGACCAGCCGCCGTGTCCGGCGCATTGGAGCGCAGCGAATTGGAACAAACCAGCTCCCCCAAGAGCGGCAACTCATGGGCCGGACTGTACCTCTTGGGCTTCATCTCATAGAGACAGACCGGAATCCCCCGCTGGGCCACCTGCCAGGCCGCCTCGCAACCGGCCAGGCCGCCGCCGATAATCCTCACCTTGTCCATGTTTTCTCCCACAAAAAAGGGCAGAGCGACATTGTCACCCTGCCCTGTAGATCGAAGCGTTGTGCCGATTAGTAGCGATAGTGCTCCGGCTTATAGGGGCCTTTGACATCGACCCCAATGTATTCGGCCTGCTCAGGGGTCAGCTCGGTGAGCTTGACGCCGATCTTGGCCAGGTGCAGACGAGCCACCTTCTCATCAAGCTGTTTCGGCAGGAAGTAGACCTTGTTCTCGTAGGCCGAACCGTTGGTCCACAACTCCATCTGTGCCAAAACCTGGTTGGTGAAGGAATTGCTCATGACAAAGCTGGGATGGCCGGTAGCGCAGCCGAGGTTGACCAGGCGGCCCTCGGCAAGGACGATCAACCGTTTGCCGTCGGGAAAGATGACGTGATCCACCTGGGGCTTGATGTTCTCCCAAGGCAGCTGGCGAATGCCGGCGATGTCGATCTCTGAGTCGAAGTGACCGATGTTGCAGACAATAGCCTGATCGGGCATGGCCTCCATATGGGCACGGGTGATGACCTTGAGGTTGCCGGTGCAGGTCACGAAGATGTTGCCCAGGGGGGCGGCCTCTTCCATGGTAACGACCCGGTAGCCTTCCATGGCCGCCTGCAGGGCACAGATGGGGTCGATCTCGGTGACGAGCACGGTGGCCCCCATGCCCCGCAGGGCCTGGGCACAACCTTTGCCGACATCGCCGTACCCGACGACAACGGCAATCTTACCGGCAACCATCACGTCGGTGCCGCGCTTGATACCGTCAATGAGCGACTCGCGGCAGCCATAGAGGTTGTCGAACTTGGACTTGGTGACCGAATCGTTGACATTGAAGGCCGGTGCCATCAGGGTCCCCTTCTTGGTCATCTCGTAGAGGCGATGCACACCGGTGGTGGTTTCCTCGGAGATGCCGCGGATTTCCTTCATCAGCTCGGGGTATTTCTGATGCATGACCAGGGTCAGGTCGCCGCCGTCGTCGAGAATCATGTTCGGCCGCCAGTTGTCCGGGCCGAAGATGGTTTGGTCGATGCACCACCAGAACTCCTCCTCGGTCTCGCCCTTCCAGGCAAAGGTGGGGATGCCGGCAGCAGCCATGGCGGCGGCGGCGTGATCCTGGGTGGAAAAAATATTGCAGGACGACCAGCGCAGCTCAGCACCGAGATGCACCAGGGTTTCCATCAGGACCGCGGTTTGGATGGTCATGTGGAGGCAGCCGGCAATACGGGCCCCGGCAAGGGGTTTGCTGGCGCCGAATTCCTCGCGCAGCGCCATCAGCCCAGGCATTTCCGTTTCAGCGATGGCGACCTCTTTGCGGCCCCATTCGGCCAGGCCCATATCGGCAACTTTATAATCACTCATTGGTGTTCCTCACTGCCCCTGACGGGGCTATAAAACTTCAGATTACAGACCGGCAGCGTCCCGCAGGGCATCGATTTTGTCGGTCTTTTCCCAGCTGAACTCCGGCAACTCCCGTCCAAAATGGCCGTAGGCGGCGGTCTTGTGATAGATGGGGCGCAACAGATCAAGTTGCTGGATAATGGCTTTAGGGCGCAGGTCGAACACCTGGCCGACCACCTTGACCAACTGCTCCTCGGAAATCTTGCCGGTGCCGAAGGTCTTGACGTTGATCGAAACCGGTTGGGAAATGCCGATGGCATAGGCAACCTGGACCTCAACCTCGGTGGCCAGGCCTGCGGCCACGATATTTTTGGCCACATAGCGCCCCATGTAGGAGGAGGAACGATCAACCTTGGAGGGATCCTTACCGGAGAAAGCGCCGCCGCCGTGCGAGCCTCGGCCGCCATAGGAATCGACAATGATCTTCCGCCCGGTTACGCCGCAGTCGCCGACCGGACCACCGATGACAAACCGCCCTGTCGGGTTGATGAAGAACTTGGTCTGGCTATCGATCATCGCTGCCGGGAGCACCGGTTTGATGATCTCCTCCATCACGCCTTCCTTGAGGGTCTCGTAGCTCACATCCGGGCTGTGCTGGGTGGAAAGCACCACCGCCTCGATCCGTTGGGGGATGTTGTCCACGTATTGAATGGTGACCTGGCTTTTGGCATCAGGGCGCAACCAGGAGAGCTTTCCGGATTTACGCACATCGGCCTGCTGCTTGGTCAAACGGTGGGCATAGGTGATGGGCATGGGCATGAGCACGCTGGTCTCGTCGCAGGCATAGCCGAACATCAGCCCCTGATCGCCTGCCCCCTGGTCCAAGTCCACTCCGCTCCCCTCATCGACTCCCAGGGCTATATCCGCAGACTGTTTATCGATACTGGTCAACACCGCACAAGACTGCCAGTCAAAGCCCATATCCGAAGAATTATAGCCGATCTCGCGGATGGTCTCGCGGACAATCTGCGGCATATCCACCCATGCGGAGGTCGTGATCTCGCCCGCTATCATCGCCATGCCGGTGGTCACCAGACTCTCGCAGGCAACACGGGCATGTTTGTCCTGGGTTAGAATGGCATCGAGGATGGCATCGGAGATCTGATCGGCAACCTTGTCGGGATGCCCCTCGGAGACCGATTCCGAGGTAAAAAGATGTGTAGACATACAAGTCTCCTTGTGGAGGAAAGGAAAAAAACAGCAAAACGGCATTGAAGCCGGTAAAAATCAATCGTGATGACCTTGAATCGTTCTTGCTCGCTCGACCCACAATTTGAGGGCGCTCAAGTTCCGGAGAGGAAAGTCAGCATTCGTTGGCATAGAGGGTCTTGGGGGAAATCAGCTGCCAAAACGCTTGCATATCCGCTCTACCTGTTCACAGGTGCAGGTTCTCGAGACCGCAGATTGACCTGTCCAGTGTTTGGCGCTTAAAAAAGGGTGTAAAAATACTCAATCTTGCCTCATAATTCAATGGAAATGGCGCCCTATCCGGTACGATGGCGAACTTTCCAACAGAGGGTCAGAGCCTGTGCCCTCACCTAACTGCTGCACTTTCGGTGCGCCCCCCCGGATCAATTCATTGTGGAGACCATGCACGTTTTTCGCCGAGTTTTTTATCTGATTATCGGATTCACCTTTCCCGGGTTCTGGGTGCTGCATGCATCCGGCCTCATGGCTGGCCTCTATCTCCCCCTGCAACGACTGTTGCAGAGCAACGCCACCCTCTGGCCCTCGTTCATCTCAGCGGGCTGTCTCTACCTCGTTGCGATTGTCCTCTTTGAACTGGTTCGGCACCTGGCAGGCCGACTCAGCCGTGAATAGCATATCCCCCATCAACCACCAGGGTATGGCCATGGACCATGCCCGCCATCTCGCTGCAGAGAAAAAGCACCATATCGGCCACATCCTCGGGAACGGTCAAGCGCCCCAAAGGAGTGCGTTCCATGGCGGCGGCAATGATCTCCGCCCGGTTGGGAAACTTTTTTAAGGCATCGGTATCGACTACACCGGCACTGACAGTGTTTACCGTAATTCCTTTTGGCCCCAATTCAACCGCTAAATGACGCACCAGCGATTCAAGAGCGGCCTTTGAGGCTCCGACCACGGTATAGTTGGGCACGGCCCGTATGGCCCCAATGGAGGAGATGGCGACAATCCGCCCCCCCTTGACCATCATCGGCAGGGCCTGCTGGGTAATGAGCATCAGCGCCCGGGCATTGATGTTGACTGCCCAGTCCCAGTGCCGACTCCTGAGCTCCTCAACCGGTTTCAAAACGCCGGAAGCCGCGTTCGACACCACGATGTCGAGCCGCTCGTAACGTTTGCGGATTTCCGCAAACATGCTGTTCAGGTTTTCCTCGTCGGCCAGGTTGGCGCGCATGGCGAGACAGGTGCCGCCCCTGGTTTCGATCTCCGCAACCACCTCGTTGGCATTGGTGCGATGGCGCACATAGTTGATGATCACCTCGGCACCGCCCTCGGCCAAACGCCGGGCCACCGCCTTACCGATACCCCGCGATCCACCGGTCACCAACGCGACCTTCCCTTGCAAGTCGATCATTCGTCCTCCTTTGTGTTGATTTGCCCTGTCATGAGAGCAAGGATAAAAAAAACAACACTGGGTCTGCGCTCCCCCATCTATCGATTTCGAGAATGCACCAAGCGCTGCAGGGTACTTTTGACAAAACGAAAGGGATTGAAACGGACCGGCATCAGCTCCTCCGGAACGACAAACCCCTGCGCGTGCAACGATGAGGGAGCATCATGGGTACAAAGCAGATGTTCCAGGGCAGTGCCGGGCAAATTTTGCTGCTGAGCCGCCAGCCACAGGGGAGAAGATTGGCGATCAACCCCAAGCACGGCAAGAATCGCGGTGTCCACGGCCAGCGGATTTTCCCCAGCGGCAAGTATCCCCAACGGAAACGGCTCCCCATGAATGGGGCCGGTGACATGCATGGCCTCGATACCGTCAACCAGGGAATATCCTGCCGGCAGGACAGAGAGCAATTCAACTAGAAGATCGGCAAAACGACCGCCAGGGCCACCATGCACCATATGCCACCAGGGTTTACGCAGCCCGGAGATACAGCCAAAATAATTTTTCACCGCCAAGGTGACCCGCATCTGCGCATGCGCCTTCACCTTGGTGAGGTTGATGAGATGGTCGCACTCCAAAACAGGCCGGGCTATCTGCGCCAGCTGACCGCTAGGGAGCTTCGTGGGGATGTATTGGCGAAATTCGGCAACGCGGATATCCAGGCGTTCAAGATCCTGCAAGACACCAATCCTGCGAAGCACCGACTCAGCCGAACCAAAGGCCGGCGAATCACCGACCGTAACCCGTGCCCCCAACTCTTTGAAAAAACTGACCGCGGCAAGAATCACCCTGCCGTTGGTACAGGCGAGCCGACCGTTGGTGGCGGTAATCAGATTCGGCTTGATCAAGACCGAAGAAGAGCGACAGGTCGCAGGGGAAAACTGTGCGGCCAGCAACCGAGAAATTGAAGGATCCAGGGAACCGTCGTTGTACGTCGACTGGCGACAGAGGGCGACACGGGTATCAGTACAGAGCATCGTTCAAAAAAAACCGGCTTGATCCACAGTGAACCAAGCCGGTAAAGGAGAGAAGAGATGAAGAATTGCTACTTTTAAAGCACGTAGCATGCCACTTCGAAGAAAAACAGCTACAGCAATAAAAATAATACATTATCAGCAAGTTAAAGACCAAGCCATACTTCGCACCAGCAAGAGAGGGGGGCAAAAAAGTTAAAAATTTAAACCCAGTCACCCCCAAAGCTCGCACATTTTATCAAAAATCAATGTCATATCAGCGAGTTGTCTAAAATACTATTTTTTATAAAACAAAACAAATCCAGAACCTTGCTGGGTACTCTTTACACACCGGGGTCAGTTCCCGCGAATCTCCAGGGGAATGACACGTACGCGCATCACCCCTTCCTGCTGAGCGATTTTTTGCTGCACCTCAGGGGAGACCGGGCCGGCACAGTCAATGATATTGTACCCTACCGTGCCGTTACTCTTATTGTTGTAGTTGATAATATTGATTCTTTCATTACCAAGGAGATTACTCACCATACCGATCATGCCCGGCTGGTCACGATTGATCACCGTCAGGCGGGTATGCACCTCAACCGTGGGAATGGTTTCAATGTTGGGAAAGTTGACGCTATGGACAATATTGCCGAACTCCAGGTAATTTTTCAGTTCACGTACGGCCATGGTCGCACAATTTTCCTCGGATTCGGCGGTTGATGCCCCAAGATGAGGGGTGACGAGAATCTTCTCGTTGCCGAGGAATTTCACCGAGGGAAAATCAGAGATGTGGCCGCGCAGCTTGCCGCTCTCCAGGGCTGCCAGCACCGCATCCTCATCCACGATCGGCCCGCGGGCATAGTTGATCAGCACCGCCCCCTCTTTGACAAATTCAAGAAAATCTTTATGGCTGACATAGCCGCGGGTGTTTTTGTTGAGCGGCATGTGCACCGAGATGAAATCGGCCTCGCTGAGCGCCTCCTTGCGCGAGCGGGCCAGGGTCACATTGGGATCCAGATGGTGAATATTCTCCAGGGCCGGAAACGGATCAAATCCAAGAACACGCATACCGTGATGCAGCCCGGCATTGGCCACGCCAACACCGATCTTGCCCAGTCCGAAAACGGCCATGGTCTTGCCGGACATCTCCTCGCCCTTGAAGATCTTTTTGCGGGCCTCGACCTCCTTGTTGATCTCCTCGTCGTTCATCCCGGTCAATCCCTGACAGAACTCGATCGATTTCTCCACATTACGCAGCCAAATCCCCAACGAGGTATAGACCAACTCAACAACCGCATTGGCGTTGGCTCCCGGCGTGTTGAACACGCAGATTCCCTTTTCCGTGGCCTCGTCCACCGGGATATTGTTGACGCCGGCACCGGCACGGGCAATGGCCAGCAGATCCCCATACCCCTCGAGATCGATCTTGGTGCTACGCACCACGATTCCCTCCGGGTTGCTTTCCTCCGGGCCAACCTTGAACCGGTCGGTGAATAGGGCCAACCCCTCTTGGGCAATGGCATTGATGGTCTTGATGGTAAATTGCTTCATGGTCTCGTCCTCTTCAATATTTGAATATGTGGAAATACTTCGGGGCGAACAACACGTTCCGCATAAGGTCGACAGGACCTAACAATCTGCGAAATAGAACCAACTACAACTGACTGGAGATCAGGACCGGTACGCACCGGGCCATAAAATGTGGCAAAAATACGGCAACAGCTGTCGCTCTGTCAAGGGGATAGGATAAAGGAGGGGGATATTGGATGAGCTGAGAGGGGCCGAGGAATTGTTTTGCGGCAGGAACTCCTAAATTTTCAGAAAGAACATGGAGATAACCATTTGTTTTCAATTAATTAGTCATATTTTTCCGATTTTTCTTCCGGATTATTGGATTTTTCTCGCAAAAAATGTCAAGAAAACTTGGTCGCGAAGTGGGAGTCCGGTGAGGAAAAGATACTACGGGGAAGAGGTAACACAAGTTGGAGATGTTGATTGAATAAATCAGGGGACTGACCACATTTCTTCGTAATGTTTCCCCTCAAAACAGAACACATTTTCAGCACCATTGATCTGTTACAATTTCTATATAAATTTTCATTTAATACTATTGTTCATAAAATGACGCCCCCAAGATAAACCAGAGGGCGCCAAATGAAAAATTATTTTTTTATTCGTTTGCGGCTAAATGCAGTCAAAGCAGCAATCCCTGTACCAAAAAGCAGCATTGTTGTCGGCTCTGGTACAGGTGTATCAGTAATCCGAAAAACGTAATTTTTATAATAATCACCTACCGCCCAATCTGTAACATAACATGAATAATCTCCGGATTCATCAAATATTCCGTTTCCATTCACATCAATGATAGTCGTCTCAGCTAGCCTTGATCCTGCAGGATAACTTCCTTGCCCATTAGGCTCTATAGCTGCAATTGTAGAATCACCTGAACCCCAGCCATTATACCATGCAAGATGATCAATCGTATTCGGATCACTCCCTACAGTAGATATCGCATAATCTGAAGAATTTCCCCCGAAGAGCATAGCTGCTATTGTTAAAGCATCCGCAGTCGAAGCTGTATAAGTACCCCAGGAAGGCCCATCATCAACTTGCCATGATCCGACATAGATAATGTCTGCCTGTGCCGCGCTGGCAATAACCGTCAATCCTAAGGCTACAGCCAAGGCTTGAAAACTCTTTTTCATACCCCTATCCTCCTTAATTAATTATAAATATTAAAAATAAAACCGGAAATATTTTTAATGCACAAAACAAGCCAATATTCAAGGTAACTTAAAAACGAGACCATGGATAAAAAAATCAGGGGAGGACAGACTGCATTCCCCCCCCAACTTCAACCACTCACACCTCCAATGCCTCATTAAGCCTAACACCGTATCAGTCATTCCAACTTAGTGTGCACGAACAATGCCTCGCCCTTGATTTTCCAGAATAGCGGAAACCATGGTAATCAACCAACCTTGCTTATCCACAGTACGACCCAACGCACAAGGGTGAGTTGCGCAAGAAAGACGCAACCGAACCATAAACTTGTTTGGGGCCGAAATAATCTGCCCTTCAAAGGAAATAGCTGTTGAGCTGGAGTGGGTGGGAAGCGCCACCAGGATGGGCAACACAGAACTCATGGAGCAGGGGCGCTCCTTCGCCTGTTTAAGGGGGGAATAACTGAGCCTCGTCCACAAGCGAGGGACCATGCGACTCCTCTCCCTGAAGGTGCCCCGGGGCGTGTCATTTTTAATGATTTTTTAGGCACATCGTGAGTCTGCAGCACTGGCAAGCAAACAAGGATCGGAGCTTGATGACTGCGGCCAAATAACGATGTGCAATATCAACTGGCCCCCTGTTGGTAAAATGTGCTTCAGAAATAGAGGTAGAAATTCTTCTCCCTTAAACGTTTATTTTCGTATTGTTTCTATGGCACTCCAGGTGCCGAAACGTCACTTCACCGTCGACAACGGACCTTTGATGCCCCCCCGCCACGCCTCGATATAAAGGCAGTTTTTTTAGGCATGAAAGGGGGATTATTGTGCCCCCAAAAAATTGTCGTTCTCGTAAAAAGCCTCGAGAACGACGTTTCGAGCTTCGTAAGTTGCTGATTTCACGATGCGTGACATTCAGGTTTTTGACTTTTTACGAAGCCATCAAAATTGCACTCGTGCATGCATTCCACCCGTAATCGTAAAACTCATCACAAATCCCAAACCACCTCCATATTTCTGCCAAACCAAGACATTGTTGAGCAGCCGGGATGATCTATGTCCACCATGGACAGAGGAAAAAAGGAGAGAGCCCAGGGACAGGGAGGAACACTCTCCCTGTCCCTGGGCCCCCTATTTCTTGCTCGATGCATCGAGCAATTTTTTCACTTCGTCAGCTTCTTCAAAATTTGACGAAAGGCTCAAGGCACGCTTGAACTCTTCCCTCCCAGCCTCTTCTTTCCCCATGGCAAGAAAAACACGGCCAAGATGATAATGGAACGTGGGACTATTGGAAGAAATCCGCAACGCTTTTTCAAAGTAGGGAACGGAGTCGGCATACTGTTTTTTCTGGAAAAGTATCCAACCTATCGTGTCAAGAACACTTGCATTCCCAGGTTGCAACGTATTGGCCTTCTGCGCCAGGAGCATGGCCGTATCCAACTCCAGACCTTTTTTTGCATAGAGCCAGGCCAACTGATTGTAGCCCACATAGTACTCAGGAGCTATTGCGACCACTTTTTTGTACTGGGCAACAGCGGCTCCAACATTTCCTGTGTGCTCGAAGTAGAGGCCGAGCCTTATCAACACCCCCGCATCATCGTGAACTCGAGCAGCCTGCTGATAATATTCAGCTGCTGCATCGAAATTACCCTCGCTAAAATTAATTTCGCCAAGAGCATACAATGCCGAAAAGAAACTCGGCATGATTTTGATCGAATTCTGCATGTACTGTTTTGCCTGTGATCGATCTCCCTTTCGGAGAAAGACCTGAGCTGATAGATACCTTGCCAGCAATGATTGCTTGTTGACGTCTGCAGCTTTCTTCAATTGCTGCAGGCTCAAGGAATAGAGTTGTTCCGAAAGATAGAGGACCGCCAAATCAACATATTTTGCCTCCTGCGGAGACACGACGCTGGCAAATTGCCCCTCATCAATGCCAAAAAGAGCAAAACCTGCGGCTTTCTGACCAGAATCGGCAAATGCCTGATACGCCGCATCGAAATGATGCTGCGACAAGGCCTGGCAGCCAGAGGAGAAACGCAATAAATGTTGCTGCGCCACGGTTAACGAGTCAACGGAACTCGGAGAATCATCGCCAGCCATTCCGAGGTAGAGGCGCACTACCGAACGGGTATACTGTGCACCAAAATGGCGAGGGTTCTTTTTCGATAATTTTTCTACAACCTCAAGTGCAGGCTCATACTGGCCATCCGCCATTAAACAATATGCCTGCAGATAGGCGCCTTCGTCCGTGAGAGGAGCCACAATCGCCACATATCTGAGCGCCTCTGCCAGACTTCCCTTGTGGAGGTAGGCATTTCCCAAAAGCAGATAGGCGTTTACCTTCTCAAAAGGCTCCAACTTTTTTCCTAACTCTATGGCCTGGTCGTACTGCCCTGTCTGCAAAAACAGTTTTCCCGCCATTTCCAAGGCCATGCTGTTCGCAGGCTGCAACTCCATGCATCGTTTCAAGCTCTCTAAGGCGAGGACTTTCTGCCCGAGACTTTCATAGACATTTGCCAGCCCCCAGAATGCTGCAAAGGAGGCTTTATTTTTTACGATTGCCTCTTTGAACAAAATTACAGCCTCGTTCATCTGCCCCATTGCGAAGGCAATGGTGCCAGCATTGATATAGGCTACAGTGAAATTCTTGTTCAGCTCAATGCATTTGCGATAACACTCCATGGCCTGGGCATATTCCTTCTGATCAAAGTAGATCTTTCCCAGGATGTTCCACGGATAAGGGTGAATGGGTGCTTTCGCTATGGCCTGCCTGCATCGTTTTTTCGCTTCACTATGTTTTTTTTCATTGTGAAGCATGACTGCATCGACGGAATCAAGATAGAACGAATCAGCCTTGTGTTGCCTGGCCTGCTGCAGATGGTCACGCGCCTGAACGCGTTGACCGTGAAGCGCGAGATACAGGCTTTTCAGCGCATGACCATTGCCATTTTCCGGATGCGATTTGAGCAATGCTGTTGCAAGCACCCCTGCCTGTTCAACATTGCCATCAACAAGGGCCTGTTGCATCTGCTCTTCAAGGGTCACCGGAGATTGGGCGAAAGAGGTGGGGAGAGTTCCAGCATCATCAACGTCTACCATCTGCAAGGTCACGGCGGAACCTTCTGCACCAAGCGTCCAAGTAATGAGAACGATAATTAACGATAGGAACATGCGAAATTTGTGGATCCTTGGCTGTCTCATTTTGCGCTCTCCTCCAACTTGTCCGCGTCGACGGTTCTGTATTGATGCACTTCCTTGAAGTGTTTGCCTGCTCAAAAAAAAAGGCAAGCATTTTCATGCTTGCCCTTTCTAAAGATGAAACCTGAGAATCAGGATCTTCTCATTCTGCCAACTCCAGCCAACCCGGCAAGTCCTACCCCGAAGAGTAACATGGTGGTGGGTTCAGGAATGGGGTTGTCGCAACGAACACCGTTGAGCGTCCACTCTGCAGAAGCCGTGGAGCCATCATCACCATAGGCATCCACACGGAAAAGATTGGCGCCCAATGCGAGCGTGTAGCCGAGGGAAAAGTTGCCCAAACCATCGGTGGCATAGTCAGCCAGGACAGTTCCATCAGGCAGGGTAACGTCGATGTGATCAAGCCCGACCAGGTTCCCGCTGGTTCCGGAAAAGATGCCTACCAAGGCACTCAGATCTGCACCGACATACATACCGTAATCGTCAGCATTCCCATAAGTATCGTCAACACCATTGACCACCGCCTTCAACGCAGCATCAGAGACATACGGTCCCATTCCAACGGAATGAATGGCATCTACCTTTCCAGAAGCCATTGCTGTGTCGGCAGCATTGTCAGCGGAAGTTATATCTGACTCACCATCAGACATGACAACCATGGCCTGGATCCTGCTGGCATCCGCTGCCCCTGCAAGGACAGATGCTCCCTGTGCAACCCCAGCGTGAATGGCAGTTCCACCGGATGCGTCAACGCTATTGATGGCGCTATTCACCGCGGTGTTGGTGCCGTCAAGCGGTGTCAGCCCAATGACGGTGGAAGTATAGGAATCAAATTGAACGATACCAACAGAGGTGGTGGCCTGGGGAAGGGCAGCAACAAGTGCCAAGGCAGCATTCCGCTGTGCGATCTGTCCCGCGGTATACATGCTCCCGGAAGAATCCATGACCAAGACAAGGTCAAGGCCGCTACCGCCAACTTGGCCCTGACCAGCGGCCTGGCCGGTCAAGGTAACAGCGGTTCCAACGCAGTACGAAGAGCCGTCCGGCGGAGAAATCCATGCAGCGGAAGTGGCAGCCTGTGCACCGGAGTTGAGCAACGCGGTGGTAGAAAGAGCGAGTGCGCTGAGAAGTAGAGTCTTTTTCATACTGTTTCCCTCCTGAATGTAAGTTGAGCAACTAAAATCTTAAGCTTTCTTTGCAAAACATGATCCTTTTTTCACGAACGTTGAGATAAAGAAACAACATCTTGATTTTATTGACAAAAATAATGAGGATGTTCGTCAACCGAGGAACTTGACTTTCCAGAGAAGTTCGAAAAAGCGGAAGAGCTCTGAATATCAACAATGCTGAATTTTTTTTTGCAAAAAATAGAGGGTGTTACCTGCACGCGACCAGACCAGTCAACGATCCGGAAATGAGGAAATCTAAGACAACGTTTCCTGCAGGGTAAGGGCCTGTTTGGTCATCGCAACATTGTGCACCCGTACATAGGAGGCGCCCTGCTGCAGGCACCATCCGGAAATTAACGCTGTGCCAAAGTCGCGTTCCCCAACGCCAACGCCCAACAACTGTCCCAAAAACGATTTTCTCGAATGACCAACAAGCAGAGGGGAGCCAATTTGTCGTAAAACCTTAATATTTCGAAGGAGCAGAAGATTATGCTCCATGGTTTTTCCAAATCCTATTCCCGGATCGAGAATAACCCGCGATCGGAAGACGCCTTGGTTTTCAAGCCATTGCAAACGTTCTGCAAAGAAGGCCTCAACCTCTGCAACAACATCAAAATACTGAGGATTTACTTGCATGTTACCCGGCGTTCCCTGCATGTGCATGAGCACCACCTGCCCGGAGAACGATTGCACCACCTCGATCATAGCCGGATCATGGCGGAGGGCGGATATGTCGTTGATCATGGTGGCCCCGGCGGCTATGGATTCCTTGGCGACCAAGGCCTTGGTGGTATCGATGGAGATGGGTATACCGCTCATCTCACGAATTTTCCGGATAGCCGGAATAACTCGTTGAAGTTCTTCGTCGGCGCTGACCGGCTCGGCAAAGGGCCGGGTGGATTCGCCGCCGACATCGATGATATCGGCCCCTTCGCTGATCAACTGATGGATACGCTTTTCAAGCGCTACCTGACTCAACCATTTGCCGCCATCGGAAAAGGAGTCGGGAGTGACATTGAGAATGCCCATAATTTTCATCTGGATTCCTCCATAAAAAATGGGCTGCCCTCATATCCTGAAGACAACCCATGGTTTCATCTTGTAACGCAGTCGTGCGTCGCACCTGTCGAACATCCCTTTCACTCAAGAGGTTCTCCAAACAATAACGCGGGCATGGCCCGCTCCTACAAACCATCCTCAGACTGTAGGAGCAGGCCATGCCCGCGAAAAATGAGGTAATTGAACCTTCAGATTTTCCTTGCCCCGCCTGTATGGAGGCGTGGCCAGTAAACCTGGAAAAACCTAAAATTTATGCACGTACCACCAATGCTCAGCTTGAAAAGACGAGATCTCTCCCGTTGGTCGAGATGACATCCGGGTTGGGTGACTCGCCCCCGAAAGAGCGGCAATATCGATATCATTCCGAACAAACGTGATAAATCTCAAGAGGTAATCCCACAGCTGATGTTCAGTGGTAATCAGGAATAGTTATGCGACCGTAGTTTCCTCGGCCTCGATGACCTCGCCGCCACCACGTAACTCATTAATAATTCGTTCCATATCCTCGAGCATGATGGTTTCTTTTTCCAACAGTTCGTCGGCAATGGCCTTGAGAATATCCATGTTCTCCTGGAGCAGATTGGTCACCCGATCATTGGCCTCGATGATGATCTGTTTGACCGCGGCATCGATCTTTTGGGCGGTGTCTTCACTGTAGTCGCGATGCTGGGCTATCTCGCGCCCGAGGAAGATATGCTCCTCCTTCTTGCCGTAGGCGAGCGGCCCAAGGTCTTCGCTCATGCCCCATTCGCAAACCATCTTGCGCGCCAACTGGCTGGCCCGCTCGATATCGTTGCCCGCGCCGGTGGTGATCTCGTCAAAGACCAGTTTTTCCGCCACCCGGCCGCCAAAGAGAATGGCGATCGAGTTAAGGAGGAAGCCCTTGGCATGGGTGTATTTTTCATCCATGGGCAGCTGCATGGTCAGGCCGAGGGCCCTGCCGCGGGGAATGATGGTCACCTTGTGGATCGGATCGGTGCCGGGCAGGAGCTTGGCCACCAGGGCATGACCGGCCTCGTGATAGGCGGTGATCTCCTTTTCCTTGGGGCTGATGATCATGGACTTGCGCTCGGCGCCCATCATCACCTTGTCCTTGGCCCGCTCGAGCATGGCCGCGTCGACCATGTCCCTGTTATCTCGAGCGGCCATCAAGGCCGCCTCGTTGACCAGGTTCTCCAGATCAGCGCCGGAGAATCCGGGCGTACCGCGGGCAATGACCGCCATGTCGACGTCATCGGCCAGCTTGGTCTTTTTGCCGTAAATCTCGAGAATCTTTTCCCGGCCTTTGACATCCGGCACCGGAACTACCACCTGACGGTCGAATCGACCGGGGCGAAGCAGAGCCGGATCGAGGACATCGGGGCGGTTGGTGGCGGCGATGATAATCACCCCGTCATTGCCTTCAAAGCCGTCCATCTCAACCAACAGCTGGTTCAGGGTCTGCTCGCGCTCGTCATGGCCGCCGCCCAGACCGGCGCCGCGATGACGGCCCACTGCATCGATCTCGTCGATAAAGATGATGCACGGCGCATGCTTTTTGCCCTGGGCGAAGAGATCACGCACCCGGGAGGCGCCCACGCCGACAAACATCTCGACAAAATCAGAACCGGAAATGGTGAAAAAGGGCACGCCGGCCTCACCGGCAATGGCCCGGGCAAGCAGGGTCTTGCCGGTTCCCGGAGATCCGGCGAGCAGCACGCCTTTGGGAATGCGGCCGCCGAGTTTGGTGAACTTTTGTGGATCACGGAGAAAATCGATGATTTCCTCAAGCTCTTCCTTGGCCTCGTCGATACCTGCCACATCCTTGAAGGTGACCTTGACCTCCCCCTCGCCCTGCAGTTTTGCACGGGTCTTGCCGAAGGAAAGTGCTCCGCCCTTGCCGCCCATCTGCATCTGACGCATGAAAAAAATCCATACACCGATCAGGAGCAGCATCGGGAACCAGGAAATGAAAATAGTGAGATACCAAGGGGTTTCTTCAGGTTTTTTCACCAAGATATCAACATCGGAATCCCTCAGCATGGGGATGAGTCCGGCGTCGTCAGGGGCCACGGTCTTGAAGGGACGTCCATCCTGCCCCACTCCGGAGATCTCTTCCCCCTGAATGCTGACCTTGTTGATCGCCCCCTTCTCCACGCTTGACCAGAATTCGCTGTAGGTGATGGAATGGCTCTGGCTCTGCGGCTTGTTGAACAGCTGGAACAACAGGATCATGGTGAGCCCGATGACCAGCCACATGCTTAGGTTTTTATAGAAGGTATTCAAATATCCTCTCCAAAAAATCGTCGTGAAAGTAGGTGCGCCCAAGCGGGCGCATCTCCATTTTTTCTATTGGATAACCTACATTAACATCGATTTTGCGTCAGTCAATGTTCTTTGCGAACTCCTGGATAGTCTTGACCCCGACTTCCTTGTTGCCCAGGGATTCCATGGCCAAAACCGTGGCCAAACCGCCGGTAATGGTCGTGGTGTAGGGGATGTGGTAATCCAGGGCAGCCCGGCGGATAATGTAACTGTCCTCCGTGGTGCGGTTGCCGGCCGAGGTGTTGAGAATCCACTGCACCTCGTTATCCTGAATTTTATCTAGAATATGTGGCCGTCCCTGGGAAATCTTGTTCACCTCGCTGCAGGCGATGCCACTCTCCTTGAGCTTGGCTGCCGTGCCTTTGGTGGCAATGATGGTAAATCCCAGGGCCTCCAGGCGGCGAACAACCGGGACCACCGCGTCCTTGTCACCATGACGCACGCTGATAAAGGCGGTGCCCTTCTGCGGAACCTGAATATTGGAGGCCATCTGCGATTTGGCGAGCGCCAGACCGAGATCGTCGTCAATCCCCATGACCTCGCCGGTGGATTTCATCTCCGGGCCGAGCAGAGTGTCAACGTTCTGGAACCGGTCAAAGGGGAAGACCGCCTCTTTCACCGCCCAGTGGGGCAATGTTTTCTCCTTGGTGAAACCCAATGCTTCAAGGCTCATGCCCAGCATCACCTTGGTGGCGATCTTGGCAAGCGGCACGCCGGTGGCCTTGGAGACAAAAGGCACGGTCCGCGAGGCACGCGGGTTGACCTCAAGCACAAAGAGGGTGCTGCCCTGGACTGCAAACTGGACATTCATCAGGCCGATAACACCGAGCTCCATGGCCATGGCCTTGGTGGCCTCGGTGATTTCCTCGATCATGTTTGCCGGCAGGGTATGGGGCGGCAGGACGCAGGCTGAGTCGCCTGAGTGAATCCCAGCCTCCTCGATATGCTCCATGATGCCGCCCAGGACGGTCATGGTACCGTCGCAGACTGCATCCACATCCACCTCGATCGCATCCTTGAGGAATTGATCCAGGAGCACCGGATGCTCGCCGCCGCTCATCCCGGGGATGGCCATGAAATCGCGAATCCCCTGCTCGTTGTAGACAATGCGCATATCGCGGCCGCCAAGGACGTAGGAGGGCCGCATGACCACCGGAAAACCGATCTCCCGGGCCACGGCCAACGCCTCTTCCAGGTTGTGGGCCGTGCCGTTGGCCGGTTGCCGCAAACCGAGTTTCTGGAGAAACTGCTGGAAGCGCTTTCGGTCCTCGGCGCGGTCGATGGCATCCGGCGGTGTGCCGACAATGGGCACGCCTGCCAGGGACAGGGGCACGGCCAGGTTGAGCGGCGTCTGACCGCCGAACTGAACGATGACCCCGTCCGGCTTCTCCCGCTCGATGATGTTGAGCACGTCCTCGCGGGTCAACGGCTCGAAATAGAGTTTGTCCGAGGTGTCGTAGTCGGTGGATACGGTCTCCGGATTGGAGTTGACCATGATCGACTCGACCCCGATCTCGTGCAGGGCAAAGGAGGCATGGACGCAGCAGTAGTCGAATTCGATCCCCTGGCCGATGCGGTTGGGACCGCCGCCAAGGATCATGATCTTTTTGCGGTCGCTGCGGCTGGACTCGTCTTCCTGCTCGTAGGTGGAGTAGTAGTAGGGGGTGTACGACTCAAACTCGGCCGCACAGGTGTCGACCAGTTTGTAGGCCGGTTCAAGACCCAGATTGATGCGGAGGGAACGAATATCATCCTCCGAGGTGCCGGTGAGGTGAGCCAGCTGCACATCGGAAAATCCGAACTGCTTCACCTCATAGAGAAACTCCTTGTTCAGACCGACAAATCCACGGGAACGGATCTCCTCGCCCTTGTCCACCAGTTGTTTAAAGTTATGCAGGAACCAGGGATCGATTTGACAGAGTTCATAGATCCGTTCGATCGAGATCCCGCGGCGCAGGGCCTCGAAAATATGGTTGATCCGTTTGGAGTTGGGCCGGGTCAGGCCGCGCTCCAGATCGTCCTGGTGCATCTCGCTCAGATCGACCTTGCCGTCAAAGCCAAAGCCCATCCGACCGATCTCCAGGGAACGCATGCCCTTTTGAAAGGCCTCCTTGAAGGTTCGTCCGATGGCCATGGTCTCGCCCACCGATTTCATCGCGGTGGTGAGGATATCCTCGGCCTCGGGGAATTTTTCAAAGGTCCAGCGGGGGATCTTGACCACGCAGTAGTCGATGGTCGGCTCGAAGGAGGCGTAGGTCTCGCGGGTGATATCGTTTTTGATTTCATCCAGGGTGTAGCCAACCGCCAGCTTGGCCGCGATCTTGGCGATCGGGAAGCCGGTGGCCTTGGAGGCCAAGGCCGAGGAGCGGGAGACGCGCGGGTTCATCTCAATGACCATCAGCTCGCCGTCGGCCGGGTTGACCGCAAACTGGACGTTGGAGCCGCCGGTCTCGACCCCGATCTCACGGATGATGGCGATGGCGGCATCACGCATCTCCTGGTACTCGCGGTCGGTCAGGGTCTGGGCCGGCGCTACGGTGATGGAGTCACCGGTATGCACGCCCATGGCATCCACGTTCTCGATTGAGCAGATGATGACGACGTTGTCGTTCCTGTCGCGCATGACCTCCAGCTCGTACTCCTTCCAGCCGAGCAGGGAGCGCTCGAGCATGACCTCGTTGGTCATGGACAGATCGATGCCGGCAGTGGCCATCTTGTTGAGTTCGGCCCGATTGTAGGCCACGCCGCCACCGGTGCCGCCGAGGGTGAAGCTCGGACGGACGATGATCGGGAAACCGATCCGCTCGCCGGCGGCCATGGCCTCCTCAATGGTGTGGACAATGGCCGACTCAGGAACCTTGAGCCCAATCTTGCGCATGGCATCACGGAACTCCTCGCGTCCCTCGGCCTTGCGGATGACGTCGATGTTGGCGGCGAGCAACTCGACCCCGTACTTTTCAAGCACCCCCAGCTGCGCGACCTTGATCGCGGTGTTGAGACCGGTCTGGCCGCCCAGGGTCGGCAGGAGGGCATCGGGCCGCTCGCGCTCGATGACCTTGGCCACGCATTCCGGTGTGATCGGTTCGATGTAGGTGCGGTCCGCCAGGCCGGGATCGGTCATGATCGTGGCCGGGTTGGAGTTGATCAGCACCACCTCGTAGCCCTCTTCCTTGAGGGCCTTGACCGCCTGGGCTCCGGAGTAATCGAACTCGCAGGCCTGGCTGATGATAATCGGCCCGGAGCCGATGATAAGTATCTTTTTAATATCTGTGCGTTTAGGCATCGTTTGTCTTCCTTATCCGCCGAGCGCTCAGCTCGCCTGCTCCATCAGTTGAATGAACCGGTCAAAGAGATATTCCGCATCGTGCGGGCCTGGGGCATACTCGGGATGGTACTGAACCGAAAAGGCCGGGTACTCTTTGTGCCGCATCCCCTCGAGGCTACCGTCGTTGAGATTGATATGGGTCACCTCGACGCTCTCAGGCAGGCTTTTGGGGTCAACGCAGAAACCATGGTTCTGCGAGGTGATCTCCACCTTGCCGGTGAGCAGATCCTTGACCGGCTGGTTGCCGCCGCGATGGCCGAATTTGAGTTTGTAGGTCGTGCCACCGTAGGCCAGACCAAGCATCTGGTGGCCAAGGCAGATACCGAAGATGGGCAGTTTGCCGAGCAGGTGCTGGATGTTTTCGACCACCCCCTTGACGCCGGCGGGATCGCCGGGGCCGTTGGACAGGAAGACACCATCCGGCGAAAGCGCCAAGACCTCTTGGGCGGAGGTGGTCGCCGGCACGACCAGCACGCGGCATCCCTTTTGCGTCAACAGGCGCAACTGATTGTATTTGATACCGAAATCATAGGCAACGACCTTAAACCGACCGTCGGCTGTCTGCGGAAATCCCGTGCCGTTGACCGGTGCGCCTTCCCAGCGATACATGGTCGGGCTGGCAACCCGCTCCACCATGTCGCGTCCAACCAGACCCGACCATTCCCGGGCCCGTCGGACCACCGATTCCGGGTCAAGATCCTCGGTGGTAATCAGCGCCTTCATCGCGCCGGTGGTCCTGATCTTGCGGGTGAGCATGCGGGTATCAAAGCCCTCAACACCCAACACACCGTACTGCTTGAGAAAATCAGCCAGGTTGCCGGTTGCGCGGTGATTGCTCGGCCGATCCTGATATTCACGAACAAGAAAAGCGCGGGGATGCACCCCGGCTGATTCCATGTCCTCCGGGTTGACACCGTAGTTGCCAATGAGCGGATAGGTCATGGTGACCAACTGGCCGGTATAGGAAGGATCGGTCAGGACCTCCTGATACCCGCTCATGCTGGTGTTGAACACTATTTCCCCCACCGCCTCACCGGGGCCGGTAAAGGAACGCGCGGTCATTACCGTGCCGTCTTCAAGTCCGATTAACGCTTTCATAGTCTACCTAAAGAAAAGAACGAGGTTCCGATTCCAGCGCCTGCCCTCACCGGGTGGCCACTGCAACCGTTTGCTGTGTTATGATAAGCATGCACGCTGAGAGCGCCAGTCGACTCAGGCAACTCAACCTCTTTCAGCGTGGTCGTCAGGCCTACTCTCCAAAGCCTGCAGCACAATCGCCATCTGGCGCGCAACCGCACCGCGTTGACTGGCCGCAGTCTCTGCTGCCCGCTGACAGGCAAGCATGTAGGCTTCGGGATGGGAATGGTGGTCACGCATGAGCGTGAGCAGCGCCTGGATGTCAGCCACCTGGAATCCACCGCCGCTGTCCCGGAGCAACGTGGCGGCATCTTTATGATCTTTCACGTGAGGGCCGTAATAGACCGGTCGTCCCCAACGAGCTGCCTCCATTATATTATGTCCGCCGCGATCCACCAGGCTGCCTCCGCAGAAAATAAAATCCGCTGCGCAGTAGAGATCCGCAAGATCTCCGATGGTATCGACCAGGACCACCTCATGGCTGCGGATGGTCTGCGAGAGTTCTGAATAGAGGTGGTAGGCAAAGCCCCGCTGTTGAAGAAGAGTGATCACCGCCGGTATTCGTTCCAAGTGCCGGGGGGCGACCACCCAGATCAGCGGCCACTGCTCCTGCAGGGTCTGCACCAGCGGAGCGAGCAAGGCCTCCTCTCCTTCGTGGGTGGAGCCACAGAGAAAAACAGACTGATCGCCGGTAACACCAAGCCTTCGACGCAGTTGCCGTCGTTTGGCCTCCCCCTGCTCGGCAGGCATGTCGTATTTGAGGTTGCCGCAGACCTCAACCTTGTCCGCTTGCGCACCAAGTGCGAGAAACCGTGTCCGATCATCGGAGCCGATGACACACAGGGTCTGAAACCCGCGAATGAGAGGTGCGAAAAAATCGAAAAGGTGACGGTATCTCTTGACCGATCGCTCCGAAATCCGCCCATTCAAGAGCAGTTTCGGGACATTGGTGCGCCCAAGGGCCGTCAACATCACCGGCCACAACTCGGTCTCGAGGCCGATGTACAATGTCGGCCTAAAAAAATAAAGGGTCCGTCGAACTGCCGGCGGAAAATCAAGGGGTGCGAGCACACAGGGAATGTTTGCTCCCAATCGGGCGGCAGCCATTTTCTGCCCCTGCTCCGTGGTCGAAGAGAGAACGAGCTGTACGGATTTGTCCGCGCCCAGCAAGGCGTTGATCAGGATGAGTGCGGCCTGAACCTCACCGACAGAGGAGGCGTGAATCCAGAGGAGAGGGCGCGATCCATCCGGCTTGATCTCTGGGTCATAGCGCCCGAGTCGTTGACCCAAGCCATAGGCGTATCGACGGCCGAAAATCCCGGCCACTGGCAACAACAGTACCAGGAACGCATAGAGCGCATATCCCAGGGTACTGTAGAGCAGATAGAGCAAGATTGTCTTCGGCCTCCGGATGAGAGTGAGTGTTCAGTGCAAAAATCTACCTATTTAACAAAATGCCCCTTGAGGCGTCAAGCCTCTTGTACAATGGTACCGAATTTTCTTTTCCTCCCCCTGATCCCCTGGGCCGAACAACCAGGCTCGACCGGAAAAAGAGCGGAGCACCGACCGAGGGCAACAGACAGAGGTCCCATTTTCTGTTGACAAGCAGACTCCATCCAAGTAAGCAACCCTGATTCTCACAAGAGGCCTCCCCCTTCTCCGGGAAGCCAACCATGATGGATTTGTCCAATGCCCGGATCTCCGTTTTCCGAGGCCCTGCTCAACAACACCCATCATCAACAACGAACAAAACGTATTATTAGGCGGAGACTTCCATGACCAGGCTGCTTTCGTTACTGCTCCTGTCCGTGCTCCTCTTTTGTTCCGGACAACCAGCGTATAGTATCGATGCCAAATCAAAAAATAACGAAACCGAGGCCAAAATCGCTATGAAAGACGGACTTTATGCCAAGATCGCCACCGCCAAGGGCGATATCCTGCTCAAGCTCTATTCCACCAAAACGCCGCTCACCGTGATCAACTTCGTGGGCCTGGCCGAGGGCACCCTCCAACTGGGGGGAGCAACCCAGCCCCTGGGCCGCCCCTTTTACGATGGCCTGACCTTTCACCGCGTGATCGCCAACTTCATGATCCAGGGTGGTTGCCCGCTGGGCACTGGCACCGGTGGCCCCGGCTACACCTTTCCTGACGAGATCGATCCCAGCCTGCGCCACGACAGCCCCGGGATCCTCTCCATGGCCAATGCCGGCCCCGGCACCAACGGCAGCCAGTTCTTCATCACCCATGTGCCCACCCCGCACCTGGACGGCAAGCACACGGTGTTCGGCAAGGTCGTTGACGGCCAGGACGTGGTCGACAAGATCGACCGCGGCGATGTCATCAAATCGGTGACCATCATTCGCGTCGGCAAAGAGGCCGAGGCCTTCAAAACCGACCAGGCAGCCTTTGATGCGGCGCTGGCCTCCATCAAGGAACGGGAGGCCAAGGTCTTTCAGGAGCAGAAGGAAAAGATCGAAAAGCTCATCAAGGAACAGTGGCCCAAGGCCATTGAAACCAAGTCCGGCCTCTTCTACCAGGTGGAGGAGAAGGGTGAAGGCGAGCCGCCTGCTTCCGGGACAGTGATCAGCGCCCACTACACCGGTCGCCTCCTGGTGGGCAACCGTAAATTCGACAGTTCCTATGACCGCGGCGAACCCATCTCATTTCCGGTGGGCACCGGTCGCGTCATTCGCGGTTGGGACGAGGCCCTGAGCCAGATGACCAAGGGCGAGAAACGCACCCTGATCATCCCGCCGGACCTGGCCTACGGTGAGCGCGGAGCCGGCGGCGTTATTCCGCCCAATGCCTGGCTGGTCTTTGACGTGGAACTGGTCGGTTTCTAACCCTTTCCTTCTTCAAGAAGGATAGTAAAAAAAAAGGCGGGATGTATTCCCGCCTTTTTTCATGCCTCCAATGTCTTGCCTGTGGCAGGCAAAGGTTTCTTCAGTACTTCAAGCCCATTCGCTCCCGCACCATATCCATGGTCATACTCGCCTTGGCCCGTGCCTTCTCCGCCCCCTGCCGCAACACCTGACGCAGATAGTCCGAATTATCGAGCAACTCCTTCTTTTTTGTCCTGGCAGCGGAAAAATGATCGTTGATCAACTCGAACAGATCCTGCTTGAGGTAGCCATAGGCAGCACCACCGTTGACATAGAGATCATGCACCTCAGCCATTTTCTCTTGTGAAGCGAACAGTTTCAACAGCGCGTAGAGATTGCAGGTATCCGGATCCTTGGGCTCCTCCACCGGGGTCGCATCGGTCTGAATGGCCATGATCCGCTTGCGCAGGGGTTTCTCCTCAAGAAAAATCGGAATGGTGTTGTCATAGGATTTGGACATCTTTTGCCCGTCCAATCCCGGCACAATGGCGGTGGACTCGCTGATCAACGGCTCCGGAAGGACAAAGGTCTCGCCAAAGGTGTTATTGAACCGTTGGGCAATATCGCGCGCCACCTCGACGTGCTGTTTCTGATCCTTGCCCACCGGAACCACCTCGGACTGATAGAGGAGAATATCGGCGGCCATCAACACCGGATAGGCAAAAAGGCCGTGACTGGCCGGAATGTTTTTCGCCACCTTGTCCTTGTAGGCGTGGCAGCGCTCAAGCAGGCCCATGGGGGTCAGGGTCGACAGCAGCCAGGAAAGCTCGCACACTTCGGGGACATCGGACTGCACCCAGAAGATGCACTTTTCGGGATCGAGGCCCAGGGCGAGAAAGTCGGCTGCGGCCTCCAGAGTGCCCTTGCTCAAGCGCTCACGGTCCTGGACCGAGGTCAGGGCATGGAGGTCGACGATGAACACATAGAGTTCCGAGTTGTCCATCTGCTGCAGCATGGGCTGCATCATGCCAAAGTAGTTCCCAATATGGAGTTTTCCTGAAGGTTGTATTCCTGAAAGTGTTCGTTTCATAGGTCTCTCTTCTTGTCAACGGGTTGTCTCACGGGCAAACCGCAACGTTATAGCGCAATTCCTCAAAAATTGGCAAAAAAAATGGGAGCGCGGCTTGCCACCGCGCTCCCTCAACGTCGAATTTCGTTACAACTGCTCGAAGACGCCTGGTTATTTGACTTCTTCGAAATCGGCGTCGACAACGTCATCGTCGTCCTTGCCGCCTTTCTTGGCCTGGCCGCCGGCAGCACCGCCGGTCGGGCCTCCATCACCAGGTGCTGCTCCCTGCGCCTTGGCCTGGGCATACATCAACTCGGCCAGTTTATGGGAAGCCTGGGTCAGGGCATCGGTTGCGGCCTTGATCGCTGCTGCGTCCTCACCTTCCATGACCTTTTTCAGATTCTCGATCTCACGCTCGACGTTGGCCTTGGTCTCGGCATCCACCTTGTCGCCGAGTTCGGTCAGGGTCTTGGTGGTCATGTGGATCATGGAGTCGGCATTGTTCTTGGCCTCGACCAGCTCTTTACGTTTCTTGTCTTCCTCGGCATGGAGCTCGGCATCCTTTTTCATCCGCTCGATCTCTTCCTCGGACAAACCGGAGGAGGCGGTGATGCGGATCGACTGCTCTTTGCCGGTCCCCAGATCCTTGGCCGACACATGAAGAATACCGTTGGCATCCAGGTCAAAGGTGACCTCGATCTGCGGAACGCCGCGTGGTGCCGGCGGGATGTCGGCTAATTCGAAGCGACCGATGGTCTTGTTGTTTGCGGCCATCTCACGCTCCCCCTGAAGGACGTGGATGGAGACCGCCGGCTGGCTGTCGGCTGCGGTGGAGAAGACCTGGCTCTTCTTAGTCGGAACGGTGGTGTTCTTCTCGATCAGCTTGGTCATAACTCCGCCCAGGGTCTCGATTCCCAGGGAGAGCGGGGTGACATCGAGGAGGAGGACGTCCTTCACGTCGCCTTTGAGGACACCACCCTGGATCGCGGCACCGATGGCCACGACCTCGTCCGGATTCACGCCCTTGTGCGGATCCTTGCCAAAGATGGCCTTGACCTTCTCCTGCACCTTGGGCATACGAGTCATACCGCCGACCAGGATAACCTCGTCGATCTCGGAGGCGTTTAGGCCTGCATCCTTGAGCGCGGTACGGCAGGGTCCCTCGCAGCGATCGATCAGGTCCTCAACCAGGGCCTCCAATTTCGCCCGACTGAGTTTCACGTTGAGATGTTTGGGACCGGAGGCATCTGCGGTGATGAACGGCAGGTTGATGTCGGTCTCCATAGCCGAGGACAGCTCTTTCTTGGCCTTTTCCGCCTCTTCCTTCAGCCGCTGCAGGGCCATCTTGTCGTTGCGCAGATCAACGCCCTGGTCGCGCTTGAACTCGTCGGCGAGCCAGTTGACGATGCGCATGTCAAAGTCCTCGCCGCCAAGGAAGGTATCGCCGTTGGTCGATTTTACCTCGAAGACGCCGTCGCCGATCTCGAGGATGGAAACGTCGAAGGTACCGCCGCCGAGGTCGAAGACCGCGATTTTTTCCTCACCTTTTTTGTCAAGGCCGTAGGCCAGGGAGGCGGCGGTGGGCTCGTTGATGATACGCTGGACATTGAGGCCGGCAATCTTGCCCGCATCCTTGGTGGCCTGACGCTGGGCATCGTTGAAGTAGGCCGGTACGGTGACAACGGCGTCGGTGACCGACTCGCCCAAATATTCCTCGGCGGTCTGTTTCATCTTGCCAAGGATCATGGCGGAAATTTCCGCTGCGGTGTAGGTCTTGCCGTCAACTTCGACCACTGCATCGCCTCCGGGGCCTTCAACAATGGCAAAGGGGCTGACACCGATCGATTTTGTGACCTCGGGGTCAGTGAACTTGCGGCCGATCAACCGCTTGATGGCGAACAGTGTGCGGGTGGGGTTGGTCACCGCCTGACGCTTGGCAATCTGTCCGACCAGACGCTCGCCGCTGTCGGAAAACGCGACGATGGACGGAGTGGTCCGGTTCCCTTCGGTATTTTCGATAACCTTCGGGTCACCACCCTCCATAATGGCCACACACGAGTTGGTGGTGCCTAAGTCAATTCCAATAATCTTACCCATAATTCGACTCTCCTTCTCTCCTGTATTTACATCCGGCAAAAGCCTAAAAATTTCACAATATCAACTTGTAACAATGTGCTCAAACCGACGCTTGTCAAGCCGCTTTTCCCGGACCACTGGAAACGACCACCTGGGCATGGCGCAGGACGCGATCCTTGAACCGGTACCCCTTGGCAAACTCACGCAGCACATGGTTGGCCGGAATCTCGTCGCTGGATTCCATGGTCAGGGCATCGTGCTCGTCGGGATTGAAGCTCAAGCCAATGGCGTCCAGCGCTTCCACGCCGTACCGCTCCAGGGTGGCCGCCAGTCCCTTTCTCGTCAGCTCGATGCCTTGCAGCATGGATTCAAGTTTTTTGGCGGTGTCCTCGGCATCCGCACTGCCCTGCTCAACGGCCCGATCGAGGTTGTCGATCGTGGGCAGCAGATCGCGGAGAATATTTTCGCCGGCGTATTTAAGCAGCTTGCTTCGCTCGCGCTCCATTCGTTTTTTATAATTTTCGAATTCGGCAGCGACGCGCATCAACTGGTCTTGAGTGGCAGCCAGCTTTTCCTGCAAGGCCTCGGACTCACAAGTCTCAGCGGTCTCCTCCTCTGTAATAGTCTCCACATCGCCCAGGTCTTCGGGGGTCTCTGTTGACTGCTGATCACCGACAGGATCCTGTTTGTTTGTCTCGTCTATCACCTACGCTCTCCTTTGTCTGCTGTTGCGGTTTTTCGTCTGGTTGGGGTGTACGGCGCGGTGAGCACCGACGGCCCTGTCCATGTCACCGTTGATGACAGCCGGGCCGGTCAAATCTGGTGCCAACAATAAGTATGGCAAAATACAGTGTCAAGGGAAGGAAACCGGCTTTTACTGAAGATTAGCCCATGAAAAATCCCAAGAAAAACAACGACAAATGATTATTGCCCACAAAAAAAATCCCCTGCCGCCGGCAAGGCGGGAGGGGATTGGATGCAAACCCTGGAACTGGTTACTCAACAGCAGTGGCCGCAGCCCTGGGACGAGTTGACATAGCGGGTGATACTGTCGGCGATGGTGTTAAAAATCTGCACGAACTCCTCCTCCTCTTTTTCAAGGAGCGTGACCCGGAATCCCTGGAGATCGGTGGCAAAGGAAGACAGCGGCACCACGCAGATGCCGGTGGAGGCCAGCAGATAATAGACGAAACGCTTGTCTGGCTGAATATTGGGTCCGGAAACAAGCCGCTCGATGGTTTCCCGCACCTCGCTGTTCTCGATCGGCAGGCTTTGCTTATGGTTGAGCACCCACTCTTCAAACACCGCACTCATGTAGAAGGCGCCGTTGGCTCGATTGACCAGCAGTCCTTTGACGTTTTTGAGAATATCGTAGGCCAGATTGGAAAATCGCTCGTAGCGTTTGATGCGGCTCTTGAGATGCTCGAGATAGAGCGGATGCGATTTGATCCGGGGCAGAACCATCTGCGGCAGGGTGGTGGAACAGACCTCGAGCATCTTGGCGTTGAGAATGGACTGCACGTAGGTGGCGAACATCGGATCCCGATGCCGGTTGTAGACCTCGATCCAGCCGCAACGAGCCCCCGGCCAGGGCATCTCCTTGGAAATACCCCGCATGCAGATCGCGGGCACCTTGTCGCCGATCACCGTGCACAGGGGTGCGGAGGCGGTGCCGTTGTAGGTCATGTTCTGGTAAATTTCGTCGCAGATGATGAACAGTTCGTTTTTCTCGCAGATCTCGACGAGCGCCCGCATCACGTCCGCCGGATAGACTGCACCGGTGGGGTTGTCCGGGTTGAGCAGGAGAATGCCGGCAACGGCTGGGTTGTACTTGATATGGTTCTCGATATCCTCCAGATCCGGATACCAGAGGTGGTTGGGGTCGAGGATATAGGTGACCGGCTGGGTTCCGGCATGGGCCGCTTCGGCGGAACTGTGGGTGGTGTAGCTGGGGGTGGGCACCAGCACGCGGGCTGTGGGTTTGAGCAGGCCATACACCTTGGAGATGGCATCGCCCAGGCCGTTGAAGAAGATGACGTCCTCGGCATCGATCTGCACGCCGCCACGGCTGTTGGTGCACTGGGCAACAAATCTGCGGGTCTCCAGTAAGCCCTTGGTCGGACTGTAGCCGTAGCTCGCATTTTCGAAGACCGCCTCGGCGACGATCTCCTTCATCCAATCCGGAACCGGCTCGCCCTTGGCAATGGGGTCACCGATGTTCTCCCAGTTGACCTGAACGCCCAGACTCTGCAGCTTTTCACCGACATTGACGATATTGCGGATCTCGTAATTCAGCTCACCCGCGCCGACGTGTAAAATATCCGTACGCATTGCTCTAACTCTATCTTCTTCGCAACCGGCTTGGAAAAACGGGTTCCGCCTGACCGATCTCCCGTCAGGGCACAACCGCGGTTTTTCGCTTGTGGAGCTGTTGCGAGGCTCTCTTCGTTTATGGTTTAAGCGTGGAGTTGTTCCCAGGAACACCAGGCGGCGACTTTTTTCAACCTCCCCCGTAGAAAAAGCCCGCCACAAGAGGAAAAACAAGTTGGGGTATTACCACAGGGGGTAACAGGCGTCAACTGCCCTTTTCAGGGAGGCGGCAGGAGATTGCCGATCTCGGCAGGACCAAGGGGGGCGGAGAAAAAGCTCCCCTGGACCAGATCGCAGCCGACCTCCGCGAGGAAGCGGTGCTGGTCCGGCCGCTCGACCCCGTCGGCCACCACCCTCACTTCAAAGGCGTGACAGAAGGGAACCAGGGCGGCGACCAACTGGCTACTCTCCTCATCGTGGGGAATTTCATCGATGATCTCCCTGTCGAGTACGACCGCTCGCACCGAAACAGACTGCATCTTCAGAAAAAGCGAACGACCGCTGCCGAATGCTCCGATGGCCAGGCCAAGCCCCCATGCATTGAGCCGCTGCAGGCATTCCAGCAGCTGACTGGTAGCCTCGGTGACCACCCGTTCCCGCAACTCGAGCGTCAGCAGGCCCGGCCGGAGATCGTACTGTTGCCACCAGCGCTCGATCATGGAGAGAAAACCGGCATCCAGCATCATTCGACTGCTGCAGGGGAGACTGACCGGCAGAACCTGTTTTCCCTGGTCGTGCCACCTGTGTATATCCTCGGCAAGCCGACCAAAGAGCCAATCGGCCAAGGGCCCGAGCATATCGCACTCCTGGCTGGCGGCGACAAAGGCCTCGGGCAGCAGCAACCCCATGTCCGGGTGCTGCCAACAGGGCAAGGCCTGCAGACCGAGCATCTGCTCGTCGCCCAAGGTATAGCGCGGCTGATACTCGATGAAGAGTTCTCCGGTGGTGAAGGCCCGGCGAAACTGCTGGGCATTGAGCTGGCGCCGATTACCGGTATTGGGCAGATTTTGGCTGAAAAACTGGTAGTTGCTGCGCCCAACCTCTTTGGCTGCATACAGGGCCATATCGGCACGCTTAATCACCTCATCGATGTTTTCCGCATCAATGGGGTAGATGGCAATACCGATGCTGGTCGACACCTGAATCCGGTGTTCCTTGGCCTGGACCGGCTGCGCCAAGGCGGCCATGATCTTCTCGGCGACCACACCTGCATCCTTGTGCTCGTTGATATTCTCGAGCACAAAGACAAACTCGTCCCCGCCGAGACGGGCCACGGTATCCGACTGGCGGCACTGCCGCTGCAGGCGAATGGCGACCTCCTTCAACAGCACATCGCCGATATCGTGGCCAAGGGTATCGTTGATGGTTTTAAACCGGTCCAAATCAAGAAAGAGCACCGCAACGCCGACCTTGTTTCGATCCGCCTTGCTCACCGCCTGGTTGAGGCGATCGCGAAACAGGAGACGATTGGGCAGGCCGGTGAGCGTATCGTGGTGGGCCAAGCGGTAGAGATGCGACTGGCTCTCCCGGAGCTCTTTTTCGATGCGCAACCGGTCGGTGATGTCGCGTGCCACCTCGATCATCCCGTAGAGGTTGCCCTGGCGATCGAGCAGCGGTGAGACCTCGAGCTCAAAGGTATTCTTGACCCCATTGCCGTGATAGGGGTTGTGCACCATCTTGACCTGTTTTTTCTCCTCCATGACCCGGACAACAGGGCAGGGATAGCGCTGGTCCTGACAGGGCTTTTGGCTGCAGGAAAACAGACGATAACATTTTTCCCCCTGGGCAATCTCGGCACCGTGCTCCCGACACACCAGGCGCATCGCAGCCTGGTTGATCAAGAGGACATTGAATTCGAGATCGACCACCATAACCGGATCACCGGCACTGTCGATCACGGTCTGGAGGAAATTGCGTTCGTGATTGACCGCCTCATGCAGCTGCTGCTGGACAAGGGCGACCGCCTGATCCTGTTTTTTCTGCAGGGTAATGTTCTGATGGGTGCCGGTCATGCGCACCGGCATGTTGTTGCCGTCCCGCTCGACCACCCGGCCACGATCAAGAAACCAGGTCCACTCGCCGTTTTTCTCCTTGACCCGATACTCGATACGATACTCGTCGGTCTTGCCGGAAAGATGCTCATTGAGCACCGCCAGCACCTGATCCCGGTCGTCGGAATGAATAAAGCGCCGCGGCACTGCAGGATCGGATGCTTCGGCCCGGTAATCGAGCAGTTCCCACTGATCCGGACTGGTGTACATCTCACCGGTGCTGATGTTCCAGTCCCACAAGCCCGCCTGGGAGGCCTGAAGGGCCAACTCATAGCGCTCTTCGATCAGTTCAAGCTCATGTTGCCGCTGTTTGACCGCCTCTTCGGCAAAGAGCTGGCGCAGGGCAACCCCCAGGGACTCGGCAAGTTCGGTGAGAATGGTGGTTTCAACCGTTGTCGGCCGGAAATCGGCCGGAAATTTAAGGGTAAGGAAACCCGACAAACTCGAGGTGCAGTGAAGGACGATGGTCACCCCCAGGGACCGCTCCGCCTCGCCCTCGCCGCAAAGACCGCAGCTGCACTGCTCGCACAGAACCACCTCACCCCTGTCGGGTTCCATGGCCCGGCGCCCGCAATCGGGCAACTGGCCCTTCTGCAGGCCGTCCACTAAGGGCTGGAGCACGTCCTGCAGACCGGTCTCGGCGGTGATAATGCCCCCCGAATCGCGATCAAGGAGAACAATCAGCGCCGCCCGCGCAGTCCCTGCACCGGTCAATCGATCACAGACGCCCTGGAGCAGATTGGCGAGATCTCGTTCCTGAAGGAGAAAACGGCTGACGTCATAGGCAGCTTCCAGCAGAGTCGGGGTTCGTTGCATGCAGAGTCGTCGCTTGTCTATTGGCTCAAGGTTACAAGAGAGAGGGTGGGAGGCTCACCCCATATCACTCCCCCCAATTGGCGGAGGGCATTGTTAACACTGTGTTTATGGATCAAGTTATATTATAACTTTTTATCTTGTTCAAGAGCGTCTTGCGCGTAATTTGCAAACGCCTGGCCGCCTCGCTTCGATTCCCTCCGGTTTCCTCCAGGGTTTTCACAATCAACATCTTTTCCGCCTCCTTGAGAGTGGCGGGCTCCTCCACCTCCTTGGGCTCGTTCATTCCGGCCCAGCGTTGGATGGCAAGGGGCAGAGCGCCGAGATCCAGGTAGTCCCCCCGCATGAGGATGACGCCGCGCTCCATGGAGTGCTCCAGTTCGCGCACATTGCCCGGCCAGGGATAGCGGTTGAGCACATCCATGCATTCGGGGGTGACGCCGCTGACAACCCGCCCGTTTCTCTGCGCAAATTTTTCGAGGAAATAGTTGACCAACAACGGGATATCCCCCTGGCGCTCCCTCAGCGGCGGCACCTCGAGCTCGACCACGTTGAGACGGTAGTAGAGGTCTTCGCGAAACCGGCCGGCCGCCACCTCCTCCTCCAGATCGCGGTTGGTGGCGCAGAGAATGCGCGCATCCACCTTGAGGGTTTCCTGACCGCCGACCCGTTGCAGTTCGTGTTCCTGCAACACCCGCAGCAGCTTGGCCTGCATGCCGGGGCTGGTTTCGCCGATCTCATCGAGAAAGAGCGTCCCCCCCTGCGCCTGAACAAATCGCCCCTCACGCCGACGATCCGCGCCGGTGAAGGCACCACGTTCATGACCGAACAACTCGGACTCGAGCAGGGTTTCCGCCAGGGCGGCACAGTTGACCTTGATGAACGGCCCTTCCGCCCTCTGGCTCTTGAAATGGAGGGCCGAGGCCACCAGCTCCTTGCCGGTTCCCGACTCGCCGTTAATGAGAATGGTCGCCTCGGTGGGGGCGACATGGATGATCATCTCCCACAGGGCCTGCATCGGCCCGGACTTGCCGATAATGTGGCCATCGTTGCCAAAGGGCTGGCCGGATTCGACAGATTCCACCTCCTGGTGCCGATGGCCCATGGCCACCTCGAGCGTGGTTTTCAGCCGATCGAAATCCAGGGGCTTGGTCAGGTAATCGTGGGCCCCCTGCTTGATCGCCGCCACCGCGGAATCCACCGAGGAAAAGGCGGTCATGATCACCACCGGGATGGCGGGGTTGATGGCATGAATCCGCTTGAGTGCCTCCATGCCGTCCATGGTGGTCATGCGAACATCCATGAGAATGGCGTCAAAGGGCCCCTCTTCGACGGCAGCCACCGCAGTGACGCCGTCGTCGGCCTCCTCGGCCTCCCAGCCCCACTCGGAAAACAGGGAGTGCAGCATGAATCGGTGCACCCGCTCATCATCTACAATCAGTACCTTGGCCTTTGTCTGCGCGCCCATGAACCTGTCGCCGCCTCAATCATTTGTATCGGTCTCGTAAAAAGCCGCGAAAACGGGGTTTCGAGCTTCGTGACACGCTGATTTCACATGACGTGAGATACAGGTTTTTGACTTTTTACGATGCCATCTTTGTTGTTGCATCTTTACAAGGGGCATACTCGCGGGAAACGGGTATAGTGCCCCCATGGAACATATGCTGACAATACACAAGCTCATCCACGGAGGCAAGGGGCTCGGCACCCTGGCCGACGGCATGGTGGTCATGGTTCCCGGGGTTCTTCCCGGAGAAACGGTACGGGTACGCGAAGTCAAGGCCCACCGCGGCCACAAGGAGGCCGAATTGATTCGCATCGAGGAGCCCTCACCCGATCGGGTCACTCCGCCCTGTCCCTATTACGGTCGCTGCGGCGGCTGCAACCTGCAGCATGCGGGGTATGCGGCCCAACTGCGCAGCAAACGCGAGATCCTACGCGAATCCCTGGTGCGGGCACGCCTGGAGCTAGCGGAAGATCAGCCGCTGCCCACCCTGCCCTCACCCGAGAGCTTTGCGTATCGCTTTCGCATCCGCCTCCACCTGGACGACAAGGACCGACCGGGATATCACCGCAGCCAGACCAACCAGGTTGTCGCGATCGAGCACTGTATGCTGGCCACCGACCCAATCAACCGGGTTCTCAAAAACCTTGCTGCTCAAGACCTCTCCGGGCTGTTCAAGGGCCGCATCCAGGCAATCGAGTTGATTCAATCTCCGACCGACGGACGGGTCGTGCTGGTGTTGCATCCGCACAAAAACAGGGGCAAGCAGAATCTCTCCGACTTAAGCAGCCTGAGCGGCCTGGCTGACGAACTGGTTCTCGCTTCGAGCAAACCAGGCAGGGGCAAACAGGCCACAGCCACTTTACTGGCACAGGATTTCCTTATTCGGGATCACGCGTACCGCCTGCAATGGACGCCTGCCTGCTTTTTCCAGGTCAATGCTTTGCAGAATCCGCGCCTGATCAGTCTCGCCACCGAGGCCGCCACCATTCTCGAGCCCCCCTACGGCCTGCTTGATCTTTTCTGCGGTATGGGCAACTTCTCCCTGCCGCTCGCACTTGATGGCGCGCAGGTCTTTGGTATCGAGCACAATCGGGAAAGCATCCATTGGGCGGCCCGCAACTGCAGAGACAACGCCGTGGGCACGGCCCGTTTCATGGCCGCCGACGTGGAGCGCGAGTTGCAAAGACTTATCAGCAAACGGCAAGAGGTGGATTGCATCCTTCTCGACCCGCCCCGGCAGGGCCTGGGCAAGGCCGCAGCCCTGCTGCCACTGTTGCAGCCGCGGCTGATCATCTCCATCTCCTGCGATCCGGCCACCCACGCCCGCGACCTGCAGACGCTCACAGTCGGCGGCTACAGACTCTGCCGGATCACACCGGTGGACATGTTCCCCCAGACACATCACATCGAATCCCTGGCCGTCCTTGAAAGGAATTGACATCCGCAATCCTGCGAACTATTTTGGTGGCTTTGGTCAAAATATGACGGCTTCGTAAAAAAGTCCAAAACTGAAGATCACACCTCGTGAAATCAGTCCCTTACAAAGCTCGAAACTCGCTAACCGTCTCTCCCCGTCTGCATTTTTCCAAATGGATAATCTCCAGGCCGGGTGCATACCAACAGATCATACATACTCCATGGAAACAACAAGCAATCTTCTCAAGCAGCGTCGTGAAAAAGCCGATTCCCTGGCCGAGGCCGGCGTCAAGCTGTTCAGCAACAGTTTCAAGACTCCGCAACCCATTGACGATATCATCCCCCTCGGCGCGGAACTTGCCGCAGAGGAACATGACGACTCCGGCCATCGCTACCGTATAGCCGGCCGGGTGATGTCGATGCGCAAATTTGGCAAGGCGGCCTTCTTCCATGTCCAGGACAGCGGCGCGCGGATGCAGGTCTATGCCCGCCGTGATCTGTTGGGCGAGGAGATCTTTGGTCAGTTCAAGAAGTGGGATGTGGGCGATATCGTCGGCGTGGAGGGTATCCTGTTCAAGACCAAGACCGGAGAGTTGTCGCTCGAGGCCCAAAGCCTGAACATGATCACCAAATCGTTGCGCCCCCTGCCGGAGAAGTTTCACGGGCTGACCGATGTCGAGACCCGCTACCGCCAGCGCTACCTGGATCTGATCGTCAACCCCGAATCGCGCGAGGTGTTCAAGAAACGGGTCGAGATCATTCGCCTGATCCGCGAGTTCCTCAACAACCGTGGCTATATGGAAGTGGAAACACCGATGATGCAGCCGGTACCCGGCGGTGCCACGGCCAAGCCCTTCCGCACCCATCACAATGCGCTTGATATGGATCTCTACCTGCGCATCGCCCCGGAGCTCTACCTCAAACGGCTTCTGGTGGGCGGCTTTGAAAAGGTGTTCGAGATCAACCGCAACTTCCGCAACGAAGGACTGTCCACCCGCCACAATCCCGAATTCACCATGCTCGAGTTCTACCAGGCCTACTCGACCTACCACGACCTGATGGACCTGACCGAGGAGATGGTCTCCTGGCTGGCGCACGAGGTCACCGGTTCGATGGACATCACCTACCAGGGGATGGAGGTCGACCTTGCACCGCCCTGGCAACGGCTGACCATGGAGGAGTCCCTGGTGCAGATCGGCGGCATCGACCCGGCCATCCTCGCCGACGACGATGCGGTGATGGCCCTGGTCAAGGAAAAGGGGATCAAGCTGCAGCCCGAGGCCGGAATCGGCAAGGCCAAGACCGAGCTTTTCGAGCTGCTGGTCGAGGAAAAACTGATCAACCCGACCTTCATCACCTCCTACCCCACCGAGGTTTCGCCGCTTGCCCGCCGCAACGAGGAGGATCCCAGCGTCACCGACCGGTTCGAGTTGTTCATCACCGGCCGCGAGATCGCCAACGCCTTCTCCGAGCTCAACGACCCCATCGATCAGTTGCAGCGGTTTCAGAAACAGATCGACGAGCGCGGCGACGACGACGAGATCCATCCGGTGCTCGACCGCGACTATGTCCGTGCCCTGGAATACGGCATGCCGTCGGCGGCGGGCGAGGGGATTGGCATCGACCGTCTGGTGATGCTGCTCACCGACTCGCCCTCGATCCGCGACGTGATCCTCTTTCCGCACATGAAGGCGGAGGCTGGCGAGTAGTCGGGGACTGACCAGCATGGCCTCGTTCGAATGGTTTGTCAGCCTGCGCTACCTGCGGGCCAAGCGCAAGCAGAAGTTCATTTCGCTGATCACCGTCATCTCCATTCTCGGGGTCGCGGTGGGCGTATTGGCGCTGATTGTGGTCCTCTCGGTGTATACCGGCTTCACCGAGGGGCTCAGGGATCAGATCATCGGCGTCAATTCCCATGCCCTGGTGCAGCGGTTCGGCACGGTGATCACCGAAACCGAGGTGGTCCAGGCCAAGGTCGAGACGGTTCCCGGGGTGGAGGCAACCACCCCCTATATCTACGGCCAGGCCCTGATCAGCTCCGCCGCGCAATCCTCGGGCATTGTCCTGCGCGGCATCAATGCGGCCTCGGCCATGCGGGTGATCAATATCGGCAAGAAGATGCAGGACGGAGCACTGACCGATCTCGACAAGGTGCTGGAGGTTCCGGGAATCGTGCTCGGTCGCGATATGGCGACCCAACTGCAGGTCTGGGTGGGCGACAAGGTGCGGCTCATCTCCCCCAACGGTCCGCTCTCGCCCATGGGCGTCCTGCCCAAGGTGCGCACCTGTCAGGTGGTGGGGGTGTTTGAGACCGGCATGTTCGAGTACGACTCCACCATGGGCTATATCAGCCTGGAGACCGCGCGCAGCCTCACCGACCTGCGCCAGGGCGTGCATGGGATCGAGATTCGCGTCAGCGACATCGACCGGGCCGACCAGATTGCAGCTGCGGTGCAGCAGGCACTGGGCCGGGGGTATTCGGTGCGCGACTGGATGCAGCTCAACCGCAACCTCTTTGCCGGACTCAAACTGGAAAAGATGGGGCTCTTTATCGCCCTTGACCTGATCATCCTGGTGGCCGCACTCAACATCATCAGCGCCCTGATCATGGTGGTGATGGAGAAGACCCGCGATATCGCCATCCTCAAATCCATGGGCGCAACCACCAAAGCGATCATGCGCATCTTTTTCTACCAAGGCATGGTGATCGGTATCTCGGGCACGGTTTTGGGGGTGATCGGCGGGCTTGGCCTCTGCGGACTGCTGTCGCGCTACAAGATCATCGAGTTGCCGCCCAATGTTTATCCCATGTCCACCATGCCGATCAAGGTGGTACCCTTTGATGTCAGCCTGATCGCCATCTCGGCCATTCTCATCACCCTGTTGGCGACCCTCTATCCCTCGTGGAAGGCATCACGGGTCCGTCCGGCGGAGGCGCTCAGCTATGAATAATCCCCTGCTTGCAGCCACGGCCCTCAGCAAATCTTACCGCAGCGGCGAAGCGGCGATTTCAGTGCTCAAATCGGTGGATCTCTCTATTGAGCCCGGTGAGATGACCGCCATTGTCGGTGCCTCCGGCTCCGGCAAGACCACCCTGCTGCAGATCCTCGGCACTCTGGACATACCCGATTCCGGCCAGTTGTTCTTTCAGGGGAGCGATCTGACCGGTAAAAGCGAACCCGCGCTGGCGGAGCACCGCAACCGTCATATCGGATTCATCTTCCAATTCCACCATCTCCTGCCCGAGTTCACCGCCCTGGAAAACGTGATGATGCCGGGGCTGATCAACGGACGCCCACGCACAAAAATACAGCAAAAAGCGCAACAGCTGTTGGAACAGGTCGGTCTGGGCAAACGTCTTGACCACAGAAGCGGCGAACTCTCCGGCGGCGAGCAGCAGCGGGTGGCCCTGGCCCGCGCCCTGGTGATGGATCCGGCCCTGCTCCTGGCCGACGAACCCACCGGCAACCTCGACTCCGCCAGCGGCAATCGGGTCTTTGCCCTGCTCAAGGAGTTGAGTGCCAACCTTGGCCTGTCGGTCGTCATGGTGACCCACAACATGGAACTCGCGCGGGCCATGGATCGCTGCCTCACCCTGGTTGACGGCAGCCTGCAATAACCTCAGCATTTCGGGATCGCTATGCACCGGCCCTGTCGGCTTCTCTGTTCCCTGACCCTTGGCCTCCTCTTGCTGCAGAGCTGTGGCCAACATCCCCATTCCCCGTCCACCGCCGCACCTGCCTGTGAAGACGCCTCGACCGAGGCGCAGCCCTTCTCGCAAGAATCGTCAGAGGCCGCAACGGAGGCCGGCCCCTTCATTGATCCTGCAACGGTGCGCAGCAGCGAGCTCAATCGGGCTGGCTGTTACAACCTGCGACCGGCTCCTACCGTGGTGACCAGGCAAACAATCCCCGACAAAGGTAAGGGCAAAGGGAAAAAAACCAAGATCGCGACCAAGAAATCATCGGCGAAATACACCCAAAAGAAAGCGCGTCGAACGACAAAGGTTGTGCGCACCGTCGGGCTCTGCCAGCCGCAAAGCCTGATCTATGCCCGCTGCCGGACCGGGATCGACACCTGCCGTCTGGGCAACACCAGCCCGGTGCAGTGGTTTGCCTGCGCCGAGAAAAACGGCGCGACCTCCAAGATGCCTGTGGCGGGATCGGTGATCGTGATTGACGCCCATCCTAAACGAAGGATCCACACCGGCCATCCGGCCTATGTCGAGGAAGCCCGCTGCAATGGCGACGGTACCTGGAGTCTGCGCATCAGCCACACCAACTATGACCGCAAATGCCATTTGGACCTTGATGCCACAGTGATCTTTTATCCCCGCACCATGACCGCCACCTTTGTGAGCGGTCATTGGTCTGGGTGGGCAAAGGGTCTGAAGGTACTGGGGTTTATTCTCCGATAGAATTCATCCAGCAATGGTCTTTTCAGCATTTTTCTGGATGGATATGCGTTAACAACCACGTCCGCTACCGACACGCCCATGACGCTCTCTCTCAACGATCCGACGTTTCAGGCTCTCCTGCAAAGGGTTGACCAACTTTCCCCCTCGGAGTTGGCTGTTCTCCAAGTCCTGGCCGTGGCCGATGAACCCATGAAAGCCACGGAAGTTCTGCCTCTCTGTACCCGAACGGGACTGTTGCCCGCTCCTCCCGAAAGTCTGGCCCCCGAGTTACGTCGACTCAAAAAACTGGGCCTCATTGACAACGATCACCAGGTCAATGAGATGATTGTCGAAGTGATTGTTCGTCGGGTCTTTGGAGACGAGCAGACCAAAGTCACCCCTCCCAGGCCGGCGGAAAACAAAACCAAAGGTCCCAAGGCCCAGAAACTGCCGATTATCCCGGAGCAGCCGGTCGCCAAGCAGCCGTCCGTGCCCCTGGCCCAGGCCATCGTCGATACGATTCGAACCCAGTTGCCGGTCGTTGATTACTTTTTTCACTTAGAGGGCAATAAGTTAACCAGGGCCTGCCGTCGAAAATTGCGCGAACTCAGGCTGTGCCTTGTCGGCAAAGACGACACTGAGATGCACTATCTGACCCACCAACTGATGGCCTACTGCCTTCCATCCTCCTCAGCCGCCGCCCCCTGGGTTGATCCGGTGGTACGCATGGTAAACACCCCCTTTGACCCAGCCTGGATCAAGTCGCTGCCACCGAACCGGCAGGCCTCTCTCTTCGAGCGAATTTTCATCCACTCCCATTACAACCTCGAGGACGATCACCAGGCCCTGGAAGCGGCACTCGATCCGGAGCTGTATAACCGCCTGACACCGAAACGGAGAATAGATCTGATCTTTCGCCTCGTGGTTCGCCTGATTCTGGCCGGACGGTTTGAAGCGGCGCGGGCATTGTTGCACATCATGCACGAAAAGGATACCGGCGACTATGATTTCGGCCTGAACGGCTGGATTGCGCTGCTCACAGGCAATGTCCAGGAGGCATCGACCCTGTTTGAGGAGCAACTCAAGCTGCTGCGAAAGCGGCACCGAAAACGGACCATTTTTTTGAACAACCAGACCGGTCCGTATTACATCCTGACCCTGCTTCGGCGGGGCGACCTGGCCGGTCTGACCCAGGCCGGGACCTTGCTCAATCAGGCGAACAAGCAGAATGACGACGCATTCCCGGTCGAATACGAAGCCCTGGAGGCAATCCTGGCCAGCCTGAACGGGGCCGAGCCGGAGGCTGCCCTTGAGTATCTGCCGCAGCTGAGCCCGAACCTGCTGTTCACAGACGGGCCACTGGGACCACTGTTTGTGGCCATGGCCCTGCTCTCCATCAACGGACGGTTAAGCCGCAAGGACATCTCGGTGCTCGAGCAGGCTCGCGAGCGCTGCCAGCATGCCGGACTTGACTGGCCGGCCCTGGAATACACCCTGTTGCTCTGCCGGGCCGACAAGGAAACCGCTGAACGCCGCCAATACATCGACCGAGTTCTCCAGGATACCGGCATCACACCGCTGGTGCAGGCAATCACGATCGAGGAACCCTGGCGCAAAAGCCTGCGCGCCTTGCAACTGACAGTGGAAGAGGCGGCCAACCCCAAAAACAGGGTGGAGAAGGCGGCCTCGCAATCACGCATCGCCTATCTGCTCGCATTCAACGGTTCCACCTCGCTGACCGACATCATCCCGCTGGAGCAGAAACTCAGTGCCAAGGGCATCTGGAGCAAGGGGAGGACAATCGCCCTGGAACGGTTCATGAGCGGACAAAAACTCGAAGGTCTAAACGAAACCGACCTGGCCCTGCGTACAGCGATCAGCCGCTCCCCTTATTACGGCCGTCAATACGAGTTCAATTGCGAAGATGCCCTGCCCTTTCTCGTAGGCCACCCCCTGCTGTTTCTTGCCAACTCGCCCACCACGCGGGTGGAGATCATTCGTGGGGAGCCCGAACTCCAGGTGGTGGCGCAGGGCAAGGCCATTGTCGTTCGCTTCACTCCCGAGGTCGCCCCGGAGGCACACTCCACCCTGATCCGCGAGACACCAACCCGTTACCGATTGGTCGAACTGAACGAAACCCACCGCCATATGGCACGCATCCTCGGCTCCAAGGGATTGAGTCTGCCAGCCTCGGCCATTAATGAACTGAGCCCCCTGCTCTCCTCGGCCGCAGCCCTGCTCCCTGTCCACTCGACGTTCCCGGGCACGGCTCTTTCCGTGGAAACCGTGTCCGCCGACACCCAGCCCAGGGCCCACCTTCTGCCCCATGGCGAGGGCTTGCGCCTGGAAATTTTTGTCAAGCCACTCGGCAAGGGGGGACCGTATCTCAAACCGGGCTTGGGGGCCGGCAATCTGATGGCCGATATCGACGGTCGGCGTTGCCAGGTCGAGCGCAACCTGGAAGAGGAAAATCAACGGGCAGACGTCCTGGTCCGAGGTCTTCCCAGCTTGGCCGTCCTGCCGGAAATGGATGGCCAGTGGTTTGCCGACCAGGTCGACGAGGCCTTGCAACTGCTGCTGGATCTCCAGGCGGCCCAGGCGCGGGACGAAGTGAGGGTGGAATGGCCGGAGGGGGAAAAACTGCGAATCGGCAGGCCGTTGTCCTTTGCCGATATGCACCTGCGCCTCGGCAGCGGCCAGTCCTGGTTCGATGTCGACGGAGAGATCCGCGTCGATGATGGACGGGTGCTGGACATGCGCCAGCTACTCGATCTGCTCGCGACCACACCTCACCGCTTTCTTCCCCTGGGCGAGGGCGAGTTCATGGTGCTCTCCCGCGAGCTGCGCAAGCGGCTCGACGAGTTGGCCGCCTATGCCGATCACAAGGGCAAAAAACTACGGCTCCATCCCCTGGCGGCCCTAGCCATGGAGGAGTTGACCGATCAGGTCGGCATGCTTGATGCCGCACCTCAGTGGCGCGAGCGACTTGCCTCGATCCGTGCGTCCATGGCGCAGACACCTGAGCCGCCGTCCACCCTCAAGGCCAATTTGCGCGACTACCAACTGGAGGGTTTTCAGTGGCTGGCCCGGTTGGCCCAACTCGGTTTCGGCGCCTGCCTTGCCGACGACATGGGCCTGGGCAAGACCATCCAAGCCCTGGCCACCATCATCCACTGCGCCGATAAAGGTCCGACCCTGGTGGTTGCGCCCACCTCGGTCTGCGGCAACTGGCTCTTGGAGGCCCACCGTTTTGCGCCAACACTCAAACTGATTCCCTTCGGCGGCACTGACCGCGCAGGACAGTTGACTGATCTCGGCCCCCTGGACCTGGTGATCACCAGCTACGGCCTGCTCTACCAGGAGGCGGAATTGCTCACAGCCGTTGAATGGCAGACCGTGGTCCTGGACGAGGCCCAGGCGATCAAAAACGCCGCCACCAAGCGTTCCCAGACAGCGATGCACCTCCAGGCCAACTTTAAGCTGATCACCACCGGCACGCCAATCGAAAACCATCTGAGCGAGTTCTGGACCCTGTTCAACTTCATCAATCCCGGTCTGCTCGGTTCCAAAGAACGGTTCAACACCCGCTTTGCAGTCCCCATTGAGCGGCTGCACGACCGCGAGGCAGGCCGGCGCCTGAAAAAGCTGGTGCGCCCCTTTATCCTCCGTCGCCTCAAGAGCCAGGTGCTCGAGGAGCTTCCGCCTCGCACCGAGGTCATACTCGAGGTGGAACTCAGTCCGGAGGAGACTGCCTTTTACGAGGCCCTGCGCCGCCAGGCCCTAGAACGGATCGAGGCCGAGCAGGACGCAAACGGCGGCGCCCCGATGCGCATCCTTGCCGAGATCACCCGGCTGCGCCAGGCCTGCTGTCATCCGAAACTGATTGCTCCCGAAAGCAAACTGAGCGGCGCCAAACTACAGCTCTTTGCCGAGGTGATCACCGAACTGCTGGAAAATGGGCACAAGGCCCTGGTGTTCAGCCAATTTGTGGGCCATCTCTCCCTGATCCGTGCATACCTGGAGAGCAAAGGTATCGACTATCGCTATCTGGACGGTTCCACCCCGGCCAAGCAACGACAGCAGGAGGTCGAAGCCTTTCAGGCCGGTCAGGGTGATCTTTTCCTCATCAGCCTCAAGGCCGGCGGCCTCGGCCTTAACCTGACCGCGGCCGATTACGTCATCCACATGGATCCCTGGTGGAATCCGGCGGTGGAGGATCAGGCCTCGGACCGGGCTCACCGCATGGGCCAGGAGCGGCCGGTCACCGTGTACCGGCTGGTGGCCAAGCACACCATCGAAGAAAAAATCGTCCGCCTCCACGCGGAAAAACGCGATCTGGCCGACAGCCTCCTCGAGGAAACCGAGACCGGCGCCACCTTGTCCGCAGACGAGCTGCTGCGGTTGATTCGGGAAACCTGATTGTTTTTTGAGCGGGAGAGACCTGCCTTCGGGTTCAGAATGGTTATACTCTGTGGTATTCCCGTGAATCCAACCCGAGGAGGTTTTCCATGTTCAAATCTCTGTTTTTTGTCTTCGCCTCGTTCATTGCACTCCTTTCGGTTGCCCCTCTCCATGCCCAGGCCCCGCCGGTCGGCACCCAGGTGCCCGGCTATTATCGGATGCAACTGGGAAAATTCGAAATCACCGCCCTGTACGACGGTGCGGTCCAGCTTGACACCAAACTGCTGCACAACATTGGCCAGACCGATCTTCATCAGCTGCTCGCGAGAAAATTTGTCGGCAGTCCCAAGATGCAGACCGCGGTGAACGCGTATCTCATCAACACCGGCGAGCATCTGATGCTCATCGATGCAGGGGCAGGCGACCTGTTTGGCTCAACACTTGGTTTTATTCGGAAAAACATGGAGGCCAGCGGCTACCACCCCGATCAGGTGGATACCGTCATCCTCACCCATCTGCACCGCGACCATATTGGTGGCCTCAACGATGGGGATGACAAACCGTTCTACACCAGAGCCACGGTCTGGGTGGCAGCAGCGGAGAATGATTATTGGCTCTCCGATACGCAGGCAGCGGCTGCACCGGAAGGACGCCGTCCTGGATTTGAGACGGCCAAGGAGGCATCCGCCCCGTACCGGGCCGACAAACGGTGGCAGACCTTTTCTGCGGGCACGGTGATTGTTCCCGGTATCCAGGCGGTTACGGCAAACGGCCATACACCGGGACATACCGCCTTTGCCATCGAATCCGAGGGAAAAAAACTGTTGATCTGGGGCGACATCGTCCACGCCCATGCGGTGCAGTTTAGCAGGCCTGAGGTCTCGATCGAATTTGATGTCGACCAGAAGCAAGCAATAGCCACCCGTAAGGCGCTGATGGCGGAGGTGGCGAACAGGGGTGAACTGGTGGCGGGGATGCACCTGCCTTTTCCGGGAATCGGCCATGTTCGTGCCGACGGTGCAGGCAGGTACGCCTGGGTACCCATCGAATTTGCCCCTTTGCCGGTCCGGCCGACAAACTGAGTTTTTTAGTCTCAATCAAAAAAAGCCGCCTCCCTCTGGGGGAAGCGGCTTTTTTGTTCTCAATAAAACCCGTAGCAGCAATGCTTAACCGATGTACTCCAGGGCGATCTTGAGCATGCGGCGAACCGGCTCGGCCGCCCCCCAGAGGAGCTGATCGCCCACGGAAAAGGCACTCAAATACTGGGGCCCGAGGTTCATCTTGCGCAGGCGGCCCACCGGGATATCGAGAGTGCCGGTCACCCGGGCCGGGGTCAGCTCTTTCAAGGTCTGCTCCTTGGTGTTCTCCACCAGGTAGACCCACGGGTTGTGGCTAGCGATGACCTGCTCGATCTCGGCCAGGGGGATATCCTCTTTGAGCTTGATGGAAAAGGCCTGGCTGTGGCAGCGCATGGCACCGATACGCACGCAGCAGCCATCCACCGGGATGGTTCCGGGATTCAGGCCAAGAATCTTGTTGGTCTCGGTAATGCCCTTCCACTCCTCGCGGGTCTGGCCGTTGTCCATGGCCGAATCGATCCAGGGGATGAGGCTGCCGGCAAGAGCGGCACCGAAGTTGGTAGTGGGAAAGGCAGGATTGCGCAGGGTTTCGACCACGTTGCGATCCAGATCAAGGATAGCCGTGGAAGGATCATCCAAAAGCATCTCCGCATTCTCGCCCACCAGCCGCATCTGGCTGACCAGCTCGCGCATGTTTTTCGCCCCGGCACCGGAGGCGGCCTGGTAGGTCTGGCTGGTGATCCACTCCACCCAACCCTTTTCAAACAGCCCGCCCAGGGCCATCAACATCAGGGAGACAGTGCAGTTGCCACCGATGTATTTCTTGATCCCTTTGGTCAAGCCCTGATCGATCACCCCGCGGTTGACCGGATCAAGGACAATGATCGAATCCGCATCCAGACGCAGTTTGGAGGCGGCATCGATCCAGTACCCCTGCCAGTTTTTCGCCATCAATTGGGGATAGACCTCGGCGGTGTAGCTGCCACCCTGACAGGAGACGATGATATCCATTTCGGCAAGCAGGGCCACATCGAGAGCGTCAAGCAGCTCATAGACCGTGCCGTTGACCTCCGGCCCGCCCTGGCCGGCCTGGGATGTGGAAAAAAAGCGGGGCTCGTACCCTTGAAAATCTCCTTCCTGGCGCATCCGCTCCATGAGCACGGAACCAACCATACCGCGCCAGCCGACAATACCTACCTTTTTCATATTTTCCTTCCGCTTGTATTCATAAAGGTGACGCCTGCCTACTGCAGGCGAAAATAACTTTTCAGTTCATCGGCAATGACCGGGGCCACGGTGTAGGCCTGCACCAGGTCGTCGCTGACCGTGCCCGGATAGGTGTCGGCGCCGATAATACAGCCGATCCCCTTTTCGAGAAAACGCTCGCGTGCATTGCCCGCAAGCACCAGGTGGGTGGCCATGACCATCACCCCCACGGCCCCGGCCTGATAGCAACGATCCACGGTCTGCAACATGGAGCCGCCGGTACGGATCATGTCGTCGCAGATGATCGCGGTCCGCCCGCGCACCGCCCCGGACAGTTGGCCGACAATGGTCTTGTCGACGTCGTAGCGGTCCTTGTTGGCCGCGGTGTGCGGACAGTCGAGCAGGCCGGCCAGCCGGGCAACCCGTTTGGAAAAACCATAGTCCGGCGAAACGAGCACAATGTCGCTCAGCGACATCTGTTTGATCTTCTCCGCAGCCAACTGCTCGGTCCAGAGGTGGCGGGTACGGATCTCACCGCTATGGGCATGCATCACCGACTCGGAATGAAGATCGAGAAAGGCGACATAATCCGGCCGGGCACGAAAGATCTGCCGGGTGCGGGTGATCCCCTTGGGAATCTCGCCCGAATCGGGCTTGGCCCGCTCCATGGTCGAATACCCCAGGTAGGGGATAATCACGTTGACCGAGAGCGCGTTCCAGTAGCGGGCACCGGCGATCAAGTCGATCAACTCCTGGTGCGAACTGTCGTCCGGCGTGCTGGCGACTATCACAAGGTCGCAGCCGGCGATATCGCGGGGAAAGGCATGATAGGTCTCACCGTCGGCAAAGGTGCGGGTGATCATTTCGGTCACCGCTACATCCAGTTCCCGGGCAACCTTGGCCGTGAGTGCGGTGGTTGCGCTGGTTCCTATCAGAACCATATTTTTTCTTCGTGGCATCCCCTTCCCTCCCTTGGCTCTGGAAACCGGCCCGTGTGGACGGGTCGGCTCTCATTCATGGAAATGGCCGGGAGGATGTTCCCGGCCATGCAGGTTAGTTGGCCAGAATTTCGCTGACGATCGCATCACCGATGGCGCTGGTCGAAACCGGGGTTACGCCCGGGGTGGCGATGTCGCTGGTCATGATCTTTTTCTCGAGGATGGCGGAGACGGCTGCCTCAATGGCTTCTGCCGCCTTGTCTTGGCCGAGGCTGTATTTGAGCATCATCGCGGCGGAGAGGATCTGGGCGATGGGGTTGGCAATACCCTTCCCGGCGATGTCCGGCGCGGAGCCGCCAGCCGGCTCAAACATGCCAAACTTGGAACTATTGAGGCTGGCCGAGGCGAGCATACCCATGGAGCCGGTGAGCATGGCGGCCTCATCGGAGATGATGTCGCCGAACATGTTGCCACAGAGCATAACATCAAACTGGTGCGGATCCTTGACCAACTGCATGGTGGCATTGTCGATGTAGATATGGTTCAGCTCCACATCCGGGTAGTCCTTGGCCACTTCCTTGACCACCTCGCGCCAGAAGACCATGCAGGTGAGGACATTGGCCTTGTCCACCGAGGTCACCTTCTTGCTGCGCACGCGAGCGGCCTCAAAGGCCATGCGGGCGATGCGTTCGATCTCCGAACGCTTGTAGATCTTGGTATCCCAGGCCTTCTCCTCCGGACCGCTGCCTTCACGCCCCTTGGGCTGGCCGAAATAGATGCCCGAGGTCAGCTCGCGCACAACCAGCACGTCAAAGCCCTCGCCCACGATATCGGCACGCAGGGGACAGGCTGCGGCCAACGCCTTGAAGACCTTGGCCGGGCGCAGGTTGCAAAACAGGTCAAAATGCTTGCGCAGCGGCAGCAGGGCGGCACGCTCGGGCTGCTGTGCGGGCGGCAGGCCCTCCCACTTGGGACCGCCGACCGAACCGAACAGAATCGCCTCGCTGGCCTCGCAGACAGCCAGGGTGGACGCAGGCAGGGCCTCGCCGTGATTGTCGATGGCAATGCCGCCGACATCGGCAGCTGTGTACTCCAGGGAAAAACCGAATTTATGCTGAACAGCGTCCAGTACCTTGATGGCCTCGGCCATCACTTCCGGGCCGATACCGTCACCGGCCAGAACTGCAATCTTGTGTGCCATGTTTATCCTCTTGGGAAAACGAAAAAATGAGAACTTCGTAAAAAACTGTGTATTACAAAGCAAGAGAGGTCGTTTTCACACTATAGCTGAAAACGACAGATATATTTCTTCAAGCCAGGCGGCGAAATGCGGAATGGTTCTTCCTGTTCTGCCGCCACTGTACACCCTGCATGCAAGAGAGCCTGCAACGTTGCGACTTTTTCCTGCCCTCCCCGGTCGGCAAGAATGCAGCAACTCAAGCCCCTGCCCCTCAGGCGGCTCCAACCATGGCCAACAGCCGCGGGGCCGAGGAAAAGGGGAGGGTCAGCCGATGGAGTGCCCGTATTCGCCAGAACCCGTCATCCAGGTGATCGAGTGAAGCAAGTGCCTGCTCATGGGCCAGCATGAGCAACACCTCGACCTGCGGCGTCACCAAACCGCGAATCAGGGGGAGAAAAAGGGCGGGTTCGGCCACGGCCCGGCTGGTAATATGGGTGAACCGGCCCTGCCACTTCGCGATGAACGGTTCGATCCGGTCGGCCACTACCTCGGTATTGGTCAGCCCCAGGGTACGAATGACATGGCGCAGGAAACTGACCCGCTTCTGCCGCGGCTCCACCAGGGTAAAACATGCCTCGGGCAGCACCGAGGCCAGTACCAGCCCGGGAAAACCGGCACCGGTGCCGACATCGAGCAGGTGGATCTCCCGTCCCTGAAGCAGCGGCAGCAAGGTCAGCGAGTCGAGAAAATGATTTTCAATGACCTGCGGCTCCGGGGTATCGCGGGCAATGAGGTTGACCTTGCGCCGCCACTTGAGCAACTCCCCCAGGTAGACAAGCAACCGCTCGAGCCCCTGCTCGTCGACATCGAGGCCAAGCTGCTCAATGCCCCGCGCGAGCAGGTCGCGATTAGTTGTCGCCAAGGCGAATCGCCACCGAGTTGCCGTGGGCGGTCAGCCCTTCCAAGGCCGCCAAACGTCTGATATGGGCACCATCGTTTTCCAGGGCGGTTTTCGAATAGGAGATGATCGAGCTTTTCTTCAAAAAGGTCTCAACTCCCAGGGCCGAGGAAATGCGGGCGGTGCCCATGGTCGGCAGGACATGGTTGGGGCCGGCCACATAGTCGCCAGCGGCCTCCGGAGTCCAGGGGCCGAGGAAAATTGCCCCGGCATGGCGGATTTTCGGCAGCCACTGCCAGGGCTCGACGATCTGCAGTTCCAGATGCTCGATGGCAATCTCGTTGGCCAGCTCGATCGCCCGGGAGAGATCCTCGGCAACCAGGATCAGGCCGCGATTTGCAAGGCTTGTCCGCGCGATTTCGACCCTCGGCAATTTGGGCAGCTGATCGGCCAGGGCGGCCTTGATGCCGTCAACCAGGGGCTCGCTGGTGGTGATGACGATGGCCAGGGCCTGGGGATCGTGCTCGGCCTGGGCCAGCATATCGGCGGCGACAAAGGCGGGATCCGCGCTCTCGTCGGCCACGATCAGCACCTCGCTTGGCCCGGCAATCATGTCGATCCGCACTCGACCCATGACCTGACGCTTGGCCTCAGCCACGTACTGGTTGCCCGGACCGACGATCACATCCACCGCCGGGATCGACTCGGTTCCAAAGGCCAGTCCGGCAACAGCCCAGGCGGAACCCACCTTGTAGACCTCATCGATACCGATCTCGCTCGCGGCCGCCAACAGGGCCGGACTCACCTTGCCCTCGGGATTGGGCGGGGTCACCATCACCCGTTTGCCAACACCGGCAATCTGGGCGGGAATGCCGTTCATCAAGACAGAGGAAACAAGCGGCGTGGAGCCTTCCTTGCCACCGGGGACATAGAGGCCGGCACTGTCCACCGGGCGCACCAGACGACCGGTGATGGTGCCGTCCTCCCGGGTCATCATCCAGGAATCTTCCAGTTCGCGCTCATGAAAACGACGGATGCGCTCGGCAGCCAGCTTGAGGGTGGTGCGGAACTCGGCATCCACCGCCTTTTCGGCCTCGGCAAACTCCTCGGGGCTGACCCGGAGGTGTGCCAGGTCCATGACCGGGCAGTCAAAGCGGCGGCAGTAATCCACCAGGGCCACGTCACCTTCCTGGCGAACCCGCTCCAAAATTTCCGTCACCGTTTTGCGGCAGGTATCGTCGCTTTCCTCGGCAAAACGGTTGCGCAGGGCCGCCCGGCACCGCTCCCCCTCGGGGGTACTGATCGTTATCGTCTTCACATCCATCGCGTCTATCAACCTCTCTACGAACAACCACCGGAAACCGGTCTGAAAAAGCCGTTTTTTTAGCATGAAAGCAGGGCCAGTGTCAATGTACCCTGCGGGAAAATCCGAGAAAAAATTCAGCCGCCGTGGCGATGGAACCAGCGCTCCACCTCCTGGGCGGTAAAGGCCTTGATCACCGGGCGACCATGGGGGCAGTGGGAAAAAACGGAGCTCGCCTCCATCTGCGCCAAAAGCTTCAACATCTCCTCGGGTTGCAACCGGTTCCCCGCCTTGATCGCCGCCTTGCAGGCCATGGAAGCGAGCAAATCATCCACTGCCTGGGTCAGCGGACGTTTACCCTGCTCCGCCCGGGTGCCGCGCAGGCCGTCAAGGACCTCGCGTAACAGGCTGCCGGGATCTTCCTGGCGGACCAGCGCGGGAACGGCCTTGATCACATAGGTGGCATCGCCGAAATGGACAGCCTGCAGGCCAAGGGCGACCATGGTCGCTTGATGCGCCTCCAAGGTCTCCTGCTGAACGGGTGTCAACTCCACAGTGGCCGGGAAGAGCAAACTCTGTTGAGGAATCCTAGCGGCCTGATAGCCCTGGAGCAACTGCCCGTACAACAACCGCTCATGGGCCGCGTGCTGGTCGATCACAATCAACTCGCCCTCTTTCTCACAGAGCAGGTAGAGGGAAAAGAGCTGACCGATGAGGTGGAGTCCGCCATAGGCGGTTTCCATCACTTCGCCAGCAAGGGAATCGGGGGGCTCGGATTCCTCCACCGGACTTGTCGGCTGCAACGGTATTTCCCGGACTGCTGCAGGCTGTGGCACTGTCCTTCCAGGAGTGCTTCTGCCTGTTGGCGGCAGCCGTGGCTGACGAGGTTCCGGCTCGGCGGTCCTCAGAACGGCCTCTGCAGGGGCAGATGCGATAACCGCGACCGGGGAATGGTGAGCCGGCTCGACGGGTTTATCTAGCGGGAGCGGTCGTCCTTCCTGGGGCAGGCCGAAGAGACTGGTCCGCAGGGTTTCCTGATGCGCTTCCAGCGCCTTGCGCACCGCTGCGGCGATGAACCTGTGTACGCGCTCCCCCTGGCGAAAACGAATCTCGCGTTTTGCCGGATGAACATTGACGTCCACCTGGTCCGGGGCAACGGTGAGGAGCAAGGTACCGGCGGCCTGGTAGCCTTTCATGAGAAAACCCTGCATCCCCTCGGCCACGGCATGGCGGATCATCGCATCCTGCACCGGACGGTCGTTGACCAGAATGCGCAGCCGGGCGGTTGAGGCCGGGGCTGTTTCCGGCAGCAGCAAATAGCCTTCCAGGGCAAGAAGCTCCTCTTCACCCGCCTCGGCGCGCAATCCGAGCAGCTTGCCGCGGTAACGGAACACCTCCCGCACCCGCTGTTCAAGGCTCGCGCCGGGCTGGTATTCAAGGCTTACCCGGCCATCGACATGAAGGGTGAAACCGACATGGGGGTGGGCCAGGGCCTGGTTCTTGACCACCTCCTCGATATGGTGCATCTCGGTACGCGCCGATTTGAGAAATTTCTTGCGCGCGGGCATGTTGCCGAACAGGTGGCGAATCTCGATCAGGGTGCCGTAGCTGCAACCGTGTTCATGCACTGCCTGCAGACTGCCGTAGCGGATCTCTACCCGCGTGCCCAGTTCCTGCTGCCGGGTCCTGGAGACGATGGTCATCCAGGAAACCGAGGCGATACTGGGGATGGCCTCACCACGAAAGCCCAAGGTGGCTATGGCCGCCAACTGTGCCTCCTCGCGAATCTTGGAGGTGGCATGACGTTCCAGGGAAAGGAGCACATCATCGCCATCCATGCCTTCGCCGTTGTCGGCGATGCGCAGCAGACGGGAACCGCTGCCCTCGACATGAATATCGATCCGGTCGGCGCCGGCATCAAGACTGTTTTCCACCAGTTCCTTGACCACCGAGGCGGGACGTTCCACCACCTCGCCGGCGGCAATCTGGTTGGCCAACTGTTCGGAGAGAATGCGTATGCGAGACAAGGGCGGATGGGCAGGTTGGGGTTTAGCGATGCTGAATTGCTCAATTCATGGTAACAATGGTGGAAACGATTCCACCTGTTCTTCAACCAGCAACACTACAGCGTCTTTGTTCTCTTGTCCACCATCGCATCGAACCAACCCGAGCAGTGCCCCGATCCGCCGCCCTTTCGCGGCCGGGTACTGAACCAGCATCATCTCACCAAGTTGCTGCTGGTGATCGCCGGAATTCTCACCGTTTGCATCGGTACGGCCCTGGCCTGGTTTTCCTCGCTGCCGGATATTCGCTCCATCAACGACTACCATCCCCAGGTGGCGACCCTGATCCTGGATAGAAAGTACCAGCCCATCGATGCCATCGGCAAAGAATTCCGCATTCTTATTCCGTATGAGGAGTTTCCGCCCCTGCTGCCCAAGGCCTTTGTCGCCGCCGAAGACAGTCGCTTCTGGGAGCACGAGGGGTTGGACCTGTGGTCCATTGCCCGCGCCGCCTTCAACAACCTCCGCTCCGGCCGCCGCAGTCAGGGGGGCTCCACCATCACCCAGCAGGTCACCCGCGCCCTGCTGTTGACTCGGGAAAAAAGCTATACCCGAAAACTGGCCGAGGTCATTCTCTCCTACCGGCTGGAGCATATGCTGAGCAAGGAGGAGATCCTCACCATCTACCTCAACGAGATCTACCTCGGCGAGGGTGCCTACGGGGTCGAGGCGGCGGCGAGGACCTACTTCGGCAAACATGCCCGGGAGCTGAATCTGGGGGAGGTCGCCCTGCTGGCGGGCCTGCCGCAGTCGCCGTCGAACTACTCACCGCTCAGGCAAGCGGAGGCGGCGAGGAACCGGCAGCGTTACGTACTCAATCGCATGGCCGAAGACGGTATCGTCAATGACGAGGAGGCCCGCCGGGCCTATGACCAGGGGCTGCAGTTGACCGGCAACTGGCGCAAATCGACCAACGGCTATTTCGGCCTCTATGTCCGCAGTCTCCTTCTGGGCACCTACTCGGAAAAGGATCTCTTTGAAAAGGGCCTCTCCGTGGCCACCACCGTGGATTCACGCCTGCAGGAATATGCGGCCAAGGCCGTTCAGGCCGGGGTCACCCGGATCGCCATGCGCCACCTTGATACCCCGCCTCCCCAGGGCGCCCTGGTGGCCATCGACAGTCGTAGTGGACATCTTCTGGCCATGATAGGGGGAGCGGACTTCACCGAGAACCAGTTCAACCGGGCGGTGCAGGCCAACCGCCAGCCCGGATCCGCCTTCAAGCCGGTGGTCTATGCCGCGGCCCTGGAGCAGGGGGTGGTTCCGTCCACCCGCTATAACGATGCCCCCATTTCCCTCAACAGCGGCGGCAAACATCCCTGGCGGCCGCATAACTTCGCCCAAAAGTATCGCGGTTCCATCCCCCTGGGCGAGGCTCTGGTGCAATCGAGCAATGTGATTGCCGTCCGCCTGCTGCAGCAGATTGGGGTGGATGCGGCCGCGCACATGGCGAAAAAACTGGGCATCAGCGCGCCGCTGGCGGGTAACCTGACCCTGGCCTTGGGCGCCTCTCCTGTCTCGCTCTTGGAGTTGACCTCGGCCTACACCTGTTTTGCCAACCAGGGTATCCATGCGCCGTCGGTGGCCATCACCCGCGTTCGCGAGCAAGACGGCAACATCAGGATATGGCCGAGGGAATCCGCACACCGGGTGGTTTCAGAGTATACCGCAGCCTGGATGCAGGAGGCCATGCGCCAGGTGGTGGAACGGGGAACAGGAAAAAACGCCTCGGGCGTGCCGGGCGCTGTCGGCAAGACCGGCACCACCGACAACAATATCGACGCCTGGTTCGTCGGCTCGGCTCAGGGACTGACGGCAGGGGTTTGGTTCGGCCACGACCGCGACACCCCCCTCGGCAATGGTGAGACCGGTGGAAGGGCCGCAGCCCCTGCCTGGAAACACTTCATGCAGCAAGCCCTCAACTAATTGGTTATTTTATGTATTCCAGCACACGTTTTCAGAAGTGGTACAACGGCAGCCCCAAAGAAAAACTCGCGGAAGCCAGAGCCCTGTTCTCCCACCTTACAACCGATGCGCGGCTCGACGCTCCGTTCCTATTAAAAATCGAAGGCTTACGCAACGGTTGTCATGAGTTGTCTACCCACATGAACACCATGCAACTGGGCCAGCTCTGCTGCCGCTGTGGTTCGCAGCCGGGGGGGGGCTGCTGCAGCGCCTACATGGCCGACAATACCGACAGCATGCAGATGGTGATCAACCTGCTGCTCGGGGTGGAGCTGTCCCCACGGGAACCGGCGGATAACGACTGCTGTTTCCTCGGGCCCCGGGGCTGCCTGTTCATGGCCAAACCGATCTTCTGCCTCAATTACAACTGCACCCACATTCTCACGGGTGGTGCCCCGACGGCACTGGTCGTGCTGGAGCAGTGCACGGCATCGGTGCTCACGCTGCAGATCGAAATCGAGACCCTGCTCCTCGAGATTCTTCGCCACGGCGATCGGTAAAAAAAGCGCCATGCTAGCCTTTTCCCGAATCAGTTCGTCCCTTGGAATTTTCACCCTTGCCATCGACAACCAGGGCCTCTGTGCCCTCCACCTGCCAAGCACGGGACCTCGCCTCCTCGTTGAGCCCACGGAGGAAATCGATCTCCAGGCCCATCCCCTGCTCGCCGAGGCCGGGCGGCAACTGCAGGCTTACCTTGCCGGAGAATTGCACGTCTTTGATCTGCCCCTGTCCCTCACAGGCACCCCATTTCAACAGCAGGTCTGGCGGGAACTGCTCTCCATCCCCTATGGCGAGACACGGACCTACGGAGAACTGGCCAAGCGTCTCGGCAACCGGGGCAAGGCCAGGGCGGTGGGCGGAGCGGCCCATGCAAATCCCATTGCCATTGTCGTCCCCTGCCATCGGTTGCTCGGCGCCGGGGGCAAACTCACCGGGTTCGGCGGCGGCCTGCCGATGAAGCAGGCCCTGCTCGATCTGGAAAAAAACAGCCTGCCACGGCGCAAATAACACGCGAATTTTTGATAAAAATAGGCTAGGTAGGGGGGCAAAAGAATATCAAGGAGGAAATTGCATGGTCGATATTATCATCGGCTCAATCGAGCCCATTACCCCATCCCCCACGCAACCGCCCCCCAGCCCCAAAACGGTGGAAGCGGAATTGCTCAATATTCGGGAACCACGACAACGGGTCATCGGCCCCCTAGGACAGGAACGGCGACGACAGCCACGACAAGATCCGCAGCGGGGGAGAGTACTCACCCTGCTCATTCCCGATGGTTCTTCCCTGCCCAAGGACCTGGACATCAAAAACTATAAGGTCATGCTTCGATTCATGAAGAAGTGATCCCCCAAAAAAAGCCCCCGACAGAGGTTCTGTCGGGGGCTTTTTACTGTGCACTCCGCCGTGATTGGATCACTGCTAGGCCTGGTTTCTAGGCAGGCTCCACCAAAACCGGCTCCTGGAGAGCGTTTCCCTGCAGGGCATCGATATTGAGGGGAGAGAGCATCTCAACCTGCTGCACCGTCTCGACATTTTTCATGATCACCTTCACCCCGATGCTGTGGGCAACTGAACACAGGGCATTAATGAAAAATCCGACCTCATGGTTCTGCCGCAGAAGATCATCGGTTATTGCGCGATCCAATTTGACATAATCAGGCATGAGCCACTGCAGGTAGGTCAAGCCGGTCCCTCCCTGACCGAAATGATCCACACCGATGCCATGCCCTGCGGTTTTTACTGCCGCGGCAAAGTCCTTGACCAGACCGCCATGGGTTGTGAGGGATGTTTCAGGCAGCTCAAGGGTGAAATGCAGACCGGTGTTGCCGCACTTGACCAACTGCTCGCAGATCCAGGAGAAAAAGGAGGGGTCGGCAAGTGAGCTCGGCGAAATATTGAGTGTAATGGGTTGAGCAAACAGCTGTTGCAGGGGAAGCTGCAGCAGCTTCTCGACAATCATCTGCTCCAGATCGGCGGTCAAACCGAATTGTTCGGCCACGGCCAGGTACATCCCCAGGGAAACATGTGCACCAGAGGAGTCCACCACCCGGGTAAAGACTTCCTGGGCAAAGGGAAGCTGTGTATTGCCCTTCTCAACGGTTGGTTGCGAGTAGAATACGATATTTTTTTCAGCAATGAGTTCCAGGATCGTTTCCTTCCAGTGCATCCGCCCCTGCATCGAGAGTTCCCCTGCCCGGCCCAAAGAGACGATCTGCAGGTTGCATCCGCCCGCGGTTCGGGCCTTTGCAAGGGCCATATCTGCTGCAGCCAGGAGCTCCTGCAGGGAGGCTGCCTGCTCGAAAGAGACAGCGCCACCGATGAGCGACACACTCTGCAGAACATCACCCAAATCGTGCGAGCTCCCGCCATAAGCGGGCACCAGCTCCTCTTCCCAGAGTGTGCGCACCTGCAGGGCATCGGTTCCCGGTAACAGCAGGGCCAGGTCTCCCCCCCCCAGGCGGGCAAGCAGGCTATCTGAGATTTTCTGACAGCCTTCCCGCACTCGACGGGCGAGTTCCTGGAGGACCCGGTCTCCCTGCTGATAGCCGCACTGTTCATTAAGCTCTTTGAGGGACTGCAACTGAAGCAGAACAAAGCTGCCCAACAATCGATGTTCCGCGTCCGCCGATCTGGCTGCGAACTGCGACTCCAGGTAGCGCCTGTTGCCAAGTCCGGTCAGGGGATCCTGATACACCTCCTGGTTGAGACGATCGGCAATGGCCGCATGCTCGCGAAAGATCTGTGCGATTCGGGCCGTCATCACGTTCATGGCCTCCACGACCCGACGCAGTTCCCGTGTCTTTGGGACTTCCTGCCGGATATCAATTTGCCGTTCGCAAAGCGCCGTGGCCTGCTCTTCAATACGCTTGAGCGGAAGCAGGATGGATCGAAGCACAAGCCCACCAAGGGCGGTAAAGACAAGCCATGCGACCCCACACCAAATTGCGGTGTTTTTTGCCCCCCCCCACAAGTTGAGATAGGCGATATCGGTTTGGTTCTCGATCCGTACGGTTGCGGTCTGCACCCAGCCCTGCATTATTTTCGCCGATGCCTGAGGGATGGACAACTCGACTGTCCGCCGAAACCACGCAGGGACCGGGAGGAGGGAGACTTCGTCGATGCTTCGTGCAACAAGGACGCGCCCTTCCAAATCACGGACCTCAATGAGGCGATAGGTTCCACTGTCAAAAAGTGCGTCAACCATGGTCTGCATGATCGGACGCTCACTGCCCCCCTGAACCGTGGAGAGGGAAAGACCAAGAAAGTTGGCGCTCTCCTGGGTCTCGGTTGTCATCTGCAGGGTGAGATAATCGCGGGTCCGCTTCAGCTCACCAATCCACAGGGCTGAACACAAACAAAGGAGAATTGCGAAGGTACTGAGCAGTAATTGCTTATATAAACTCATAGTACGGGATACTCCATAATGGACATCTCAACTGCTCTTTGCAACGGTGATCGGTCCTGTTCACGGACAGTAGGAAACAAGTGTTCACAAAATTGCCCCTTGGGGCGATAGCGTCATAATGGCAGGCTATGCCTCGGGGCATCTGCAGGTGTGCTCATTACCAAGTCTTTGGCAAAATTGCCAGAAGACGACATGCGGAATGTTGGCACCATGATTTCTCTCATAAATGAACAGCCCATTATCGCTTCATCCGCGTCAACAGTTCACGCCAGGGCCGGATGCGACGACTGTTGCCGATCTGTTTTTCCCTCTCCATCGCTTTGCCCTCCCACAGGGTATTGGCGTTGAAACTGTAGATGGGGACGAGGTCGGTTCGCTGGGATGCGGGCTTGATGGCATCCATCAGATTATCAAGGACCCAGGGTTCCTTGCCAGGCAGAGGGTAATAGGCGAGAACGAGATGGCTCTGGTTGAGGCGGGAGGCAAAAACGTAGTTGAGGGCGAGTCTGTCGCTGGAAATTCCGAGACTTTTGAGGGAAAAGAATTTGGCTATGGCAAAATCTTCGCAGTCTCCGCCACCACTGGCGATAAACTCGGTTGGCGTGGCCCAATAGTCAGACCGCCTCCAGTGTTGCGCGTCACTGACAAAAACAAAGGAATTGAAGAAGGTATTGACCTGTTCGACAAAGACGAGCTCATCTCCATCGACTCGGCGCATGAAATCCTGCCACGCCAACAGCCGACGACGGCCTTCTACCCCGTAATGCTGTTGGGCCCAGAGCAGTGATTGCTGGTCTATGGTAAACGGTTGTGCAGCGTGAAGTGCTCCCGAGAGGCATGCCAACAGAGCGGTGGCAATAAACGCGCGCAAGGTCAAACAACAGATCCGCACCCCCCTTCCTTGTATCCTGATCAAGGGCCTGTCGGGAGCCAGCACGGATGGTTGTCCATAGGTGATAACCTCGTAAAAAGCCAAAAAACCAAAGGTCACATATCGTGAAATCAGTGTGTTCCGAAGCTCAAAAGGTCATTCTCGAGGCTATTTCACGAGAACAACGGAGGTGAAAACCGAAAATTATTTGTTTCGACCAACCGCAGCCAGAGCAAGCAGGCCAACTCCCATAAGGAGCAGCGTTCCCGGTTCAGGAACCGGGGGAGAAGTTGAATCTTTGGGCGGAGAATCAGGGGTCCGGTCGTAGACGATATTTCCAGGACTGTTGGAGAGTAAAGGATAACTAGGTATCGTCAAGGGCAAATGCTGCGGTGCAAGTAACTGAGGCAACGCACCAAGGGGATCAACCGGAGGAAAAACCGAAGATCCTGGAGTGGGGCTTCCTGCGGAAGGTGTCAATTCAATGTCATTACAGCAATAGGTTCGAGCCGTACGAACACCATCGGTGATGAAGCCGTCCCCTTTGGGCAACTTGATCGGCTTTGCGGTTTGCGCAATAACCTCTCCTTTTCTGTGGGAAACGTATGCCATGACGTCTTCCTTCAAACTGCCGAGTTTCGCCTCTTCCCAATTAAAGCCAGCGTAATAGACAGAAAGTGTCGGGTCATTTTCAACGGTTCTCCGAAAATCCTCTATGCTCTTTATACTTTGTTTTTGACAAAGTCCCAACCATTTCCCATCTTTTTCGCTACTGGCATCCTCAATTTGTGATATTTCCTGCTTGACACGGACAAGCTCTCTCTCGTTCGGCTGAGGTTGTCCTGTGGGAGTCGTTGTCCTGTCTGCCGAGCCCCTGCTTATTGCTGAACGACTGACAACGCCATCATTGGCTGCACGGTCAACAAGAGCGATACCTCCCCAAACAAGACAACTCACCCCAACAGCCGCAGCGAGGAATTTCCGTGCCGTCAAAAAGGCGAGCCATGTTGATGCGTTGTTATCGATGAACCTGTATAGTTTTTTCATACCCTACCACCACAACCTTGAAGCCATCTGTATTGGAGTCATGGCATCTGTCAATCCGTTGCCCTATGCCCCCGTCCCCCCGACATAACAGGTTGGGGAACCATTATTTTGAACTGTAGAACATGCTGAAGCTACGGCCATGCCTCGCCTCAACTTTCGTTTTAATGCCGAGACGAAATTTCCAGTGTGTTATGGCTGGATTTTTTACAAAATATCCGTCATTATCTCAGGAAGCTAGCCAATCCAACCTTTAAAAATTCCTTTTTTCTGAATTTTTAAAACTCAGTTCCGATTCACAGGAATTATATGGCGTAATTTAGGCGAAGAAAAGAGCCAAAAGACTCCTTTTTCGGATTTTTTCAAAGTTTTCCAAGTTTGCGGGTGACAGGGGCAACAACCCGCCCAATTTAATCACTGTCGCCTTAAAGCGACAACAATGTGCGCCACCACGCATTGACCAAGGTTGTACCTGATTGCACGGTTCGCAGTAAGAATGGGGAGGATAACGCTCCCTAACCTCTCAATCTTCATCCAAGGAGAACTGATGATGGACGATAAAGTGCTTGAAGTGACCTGTCCCAAATGCGGTATCAAGATCAAAAATAGCGCTGCCTGGTTCAAGAAACCGGGAACATGCTGCCCGGGATGCCAGTTACGCCTTTCGACCGAACGATTCAAACGCTGCATTGAAGAGGCTGAAAAATCGATTCTGGCATAACACGGGAACAAACGGAAAAAACAGGGAGTCAAACGTCAAAGCCCCGGCCTGCTGAGCAGGCCCGGGGCTTTGTTGTGGTGAGCTGAGGGGACGCCTTAAAACGGACGCATCACCCAGATACCGCAGGGACAGGTATCGGCACAGAATCCGCAAGCGATACACTTGTCGTCATCGGAAACATACTCATAGTTCACACCATCGGGCCCAGGAACAATCTCCCGTCGGGAAATGGCACCGGGGGGACAGATGGTTTCGCAGAAATGACAATCACGGCAGGAACCACAGCTGAGACAGCGAGCGGCCTGCTGATCCTCGGTCACACCGCGGTCCGTAACCGGGTCATAGTGGGCCAGGGTCAAGGCCTCATAATCGATCATCCGCTGCCGGAACGGCAGCCAATCTTCTCCCTTGAAGGTGGCAATGAGATAGTCGGCACTTCGTTTCCCGGCTCCCAGGGCATTGGTGGCCAAACCGGGCTTCTCAACGTCACCCACCGCAAGAATCTGAGGATCCGAGGTCCGTCCGGCCTCATCGGTCTTGATCCAGGAGGCGCCTGCGACCTGGACCACATCCACAGAATCCGGCAGAAAGGGCAGACTCGGGATGTCGCCGATGGAGATGATGACCGTCTGCGCAGGCAGAAGAGTTCCGTCGGCCCCGACAACGCCCTCTGCAGTCACCTCGCGGGTCATAAACGGCCACTTGAAGGTGGCGCCAAGGGCCTCGGCCGCTGTACGCTCCTTACCAAAGGCCAGCGGCTTACGAACATCGACCAGGGTCACCTGATCGGCACCGAGACGATAGGCTTCGGCGGCAACGTCGCAACCGACATTACCGGCACCAATGATAACCACCTGCTTGCCGGTGGCCATGGGGCTGTCGCTTTTGGCGGCCTTGAGGTAGTCCAGGGCCGGAATCACCCGTTCGTGCCCAGGGAAGGACAGGGTCCGCGGTTGGTGGGTACCAACGGCGATGAGCACATAGTCGAACTCTTTCTTCAGTTCCTCAACCTTGTCTTTACTCAAGCTGACGCCGAGGTTGACATGCAGGTTCTTGGTCTTGAGAAAGCGTTCGATCTCCACGTCCCAAACCGCCTGGGACAGACGTTCCCAGGGAATGGTTTGGGCAAGCTTGCCGCCAAGACGCTCGTCGCGTTCAAAGATATGGGCTTCCACACCGTTGAGGGCCAGATGCCAGGCGGCTGACATACCGGCAGGGCCACCACCGATGATTGCCACCTTCTTGCCGATGGGATCCTTGGAGGTGGGCGGATCGACCGCATGGATCGCCCGACCGAGCACCGAGGCATCGATCGAGTAGTCGATCTTCTCGCGTGAACAGTTCTGGATACAGAGGTTCGGACAGATGGCACCGCAGACCGATGCCGGCAACGGGGTGTAGCGCAGCAGCATCTCGTAGGCTTCTTCGGTCCGGCCTTCACGGATCAAACGGAGGCGATCGATGGTCGGGATATGAATCGGGCAGAAAAAGGTACAAGGGGCGGCGGAATCCCGGTTGGCCCAGAACGGTTTTTTCCGGCGGGCATCACCGGTTTCGATCACGCCGATGAGATCACGTTCCAGGCCGGGGGCCAAGTCACGCAGAGGATCGCCGCCACCGAATCCACGATCCCAGATACGTCGCCGAAACTCGGCCATGGGCATGGGACCGGAAAACATCAGGGCCCGTTCCTGCGGGGTAATCGAGGCAAGCACGTTCCACTCTGCCCGTACAGAAAGCACAGGCAACAACTCGCTGCGGTCGATTTTCTCCAGATATTCGGGCAACCGCTCGATCAGCCACTGCCACTCTTCATCGGTGGGGGGGGCCAACTTGGCGTTGGTTTGCGCGTAGGTGCCGTCGGTCTCCCCACGGTAATAGATCTTGCCGCCGACCATGCCAACACAGGGCCGGTAACCAAGTACATTGGCCGGATTTTTCGGTTCGACACCACAGACAACACCTAATCCACCGCAGTTGAACTCGGCAAAGGTGTCGCCCACCGAACCCAGAACCCACATCTCGGGACGCTCGTAGTCCGGGTTCCACTTGGTCATGGTCAGACCACGGGCACCGATGGAGCCACCGATCATGACCCGACCGCCGGCCATGGCGTTACAGGCGCCGTTGGAGGCATCGCCCTTGACGATGACGTCCGCGCCGATATTGAGATACCCGACATCATCTGAGGTGGACCCCTCGCAGATGATGGTGGAGCCGGGCATTCCCATGCAGCCCAGACGCTGACCGGCAGGGCCTTTGACACGAATGGTCAGGGGGCGTTCCACGGATCCCAGGCGCAGTCCGATATTGTGCTGCCCAAAGGATTCCAGGATCAGCTCGTCAGCTTTTTTTGCAGCCTTGCGGACCGCCTCTTCGAAGTCTTTTGATGATATCCGCTTCCCCTGTGCATCAAGGCCGCGGACAGTGGTCACTGATTGCTTTGTATCGCTCATAGTTCAATAAGTCCTGTGCTGAAGCCTATCTCAGCAGATGTAATTAATCTGCAGCCGGTCCGCGATGGCCTTGTCGTCAACCCCCAGGGCATCGGACATGCCGATGGGCAGACTCTGCGAGCGACCAAGCGGTGCCATGATCTTCTTCATTTCGGTACGGATAGACATGAACACGTCGACCACGCGCTGGGCCACATCATCCGGATCAAGGCGGCGATAGAGTTTCGGATTCTGACTGGTGATACCTTTGGGACAGAGGCCGACGTTGCAGACGTTGCAGCGTCCCATCTCGTTGCCCAGACAGCCGGCACAGGCCTGCATGATGTACTTGCCGATGTGAACACCGGAGGCGCCGAGCATGATCAAGGCCATTCCGTTTTGGGTCACGTTGCCGTTTTTGCCCACACCACCGGCGGCAAAGAGCGGGATTTCGTTCTGACGTCCCTGGCGGACCAGATCGAGATAGCATTCGCGCAGGTTGGAGGCGATCGGGTGACCGGTGGCGTCCATGCTGACGTTGTAGGCCGCACCGGTCCCACCGTCGATACCGTCGATCAACAGACCACCGGCATAGGGGTTCCGCACCAGGTTGTTGAGCACAGCCTTGGCCGAAGTCGAACCGGAGATCTTGGGATAGACCGGCACCCGGAAGCCAAAGGCCATGGACATGGTCTGGATCATCTTCATGACGCTCTCCTCAATGGAGTAGAGTGTCTGATGAACCGGCGGGGAAGGCAGGTCGACCCCTTCGGGGACACCGCGCAGGCGGGCGATCAACTTGCTGACCTTGAACCACATCAACAGACCACCGTCGCCGGGCTTGGCGCCCTGGCCGTACTTGATCTCGATCGCGGCGGGATCGCACTGCATCTCGGGGATGGCGCGGATGATCTCGTCCCAACCAAAGTAGCCGGAGGCGATCTGGAGAATGATGTACTTCAAGAAGGGACTCTTCAGGACCCAGGGCGGGCACCCACCCTCACCGGTCGCCATGACCACCGGTATGCCGAGGACCTCGTTGCAGTAGGCAACCCCCTGCAGCAGACCGAGCCACATATTGGGTGAAAGCGCACCAAAGGACATCGAACCGATAACGAACGGGAAGATCTCGCGGGTCGGCGGAATCCACTCACCGGCGAGCTTGCGGCGGAGGAACTCCTCCGGCGAGAGCACACGGCCGAGGATAGTGTTGATGTTGAACTCGTGACGTCCGGCATCGAGCGCCGGATCGGTCAGCATCGAAATACGGCCAAAGGAGATCCGGTCGAGCACGGTTTTTCCCGGCGCGTTGCGGCGACCGCCACGCTTGAAGGCATCGCCCTTCTGGTTCAGATGAAAAACGGCACGATGCTCGTTGTCGTTAGCGTGCGGCCCGATCGCCTCATTGGGGCAGACCGAGGCGCACATACCGCAACCGATGCAACGCTTGGCGATATCCGTACTCTGATGAATGCCGGTAAAATGGCGGTATTCATTGCCCCGTTTCTTCTGCAGCACATCGAGTTTCGGTACGCGCTGACGGAAATAGGACAGCGAAATGGCACCAGTCGGGCAAACAGAGGTGCACCGCCCACACAGGGTGCAGCGATCTTCCCGATGCTCGATGATCCAGGGAAGATCGTGGTAACTTAAGCTGCTTGGGGAAGTGTAAATTGATCGAACTGAGACCATACTGTAAGTTCCTTTCGCTCGGGTGAAATAATAACGGAGTGTTCCCGCATGGGCTGAAAGTCAAGGGACGGATCGCGATCCGGAACAAGGGCATCAACGCCGCACATTTCCGAGGCAATGGCCCAGGCTCCGGGTCGACCGCCGACGGTGGCGGGACGCATTTTCTTTTGATCCATGACCAGCATGCAGGTTTCATCGGGCAGAGTCGCGATCACCGCGTTGGGGCCGTCGATGATCAGGCGGCGGCAGGCGGTGCGCAGCCCTTTGAGAAAATCGCCGTTGGGATGCACATCCAACTCTTCGGTCTTCAGCGGGGTGATGACGTGTTTGTACAACTCCAGCGGCAGCTTCAGCTTCTTGGTCACATAGTGGAGGATATGGGTGAAGGTCTCCGAGTCACTATGATACCCCATGTATCCTGGAATATTCTTCCCCAAAAGCCATTCCTTGATCGGCACGAAGGCGGTGTTTTCACCGTTGGTCATGGTGCCGATTCCCTGAATGAAGAAAGGATGGCAGGCATAGAGGTTGATGCCGTAGTTGGTGTTCTGACGTCCCTGGGCCATGACCACCCGAGCCTTGATGCGGCCGTCGTTGAGACCAAGGGCATCACCGACCTCCAGAGGCCAACCGACCTCCTTGATCATGACCACATCCCGATAGAGGGAAAAGACGGTCACGTCCCCGCCGTGGGCGTCGCCGTCACGACGGATCGCCAGACGGGTTTGGAGCAACTTGTCGTCGATCTCTTCAGGGCTGAGATTGATCCAGGCTTCCGGCATCCGGTAGACCCGGACCATATAATTAAACCGGTCCTTGGCTTCGATCAGCTGCGGACGACGCTCGAACTCGTGGGCGTACTTTATTTGAAAACCCTGATTACCCATCCAGTCGGTGAGACGATGGAAGGCGGCGTCGGTATGGGCAATACCGGAGAGGACCACATGGTGGGGCTTGAGTTTGAATTCATCAAATTCCACCCCTCGCAGCAACAGGCCAAGCCCGCTGCCGTCGTACCCTTCCTGCATGGCCTCCATGGCCGTGAGGACTTCATAGGGCGAAAAGGGTGTATCTGCGCTTTTTAAGGCTAATCGGCACATGAACGGCTCCTGAAAGGTCTATCTTGATCAGACGAGACAACCGGGACGGAAAACACAAAAATGTAGATATCACACAATTTTGTGATCACAAAATCACAGAATTGACAATGGTTGCGAGGAAAAGCATTTACTGAAAAGGGAAAAAGTTGTCAAGAACAAAGGACCCCCTCGCAAAGAGCGGCAACAGGTCAAGCCTTTGCAACTCTCTCCGAGGGGGCCAGGAAGGAAGGAATTATTTTCCGAGAACGGAGGTGAGATCTTTCGCCTTATCCAGGGTTTGTTTCACTTCTGAAATTTCCTTGACCATGGGGATGCTGTTTTTCAGCTCACCACCGGCCTCTTCCACATCGCTCAGGCCCTTTTTAAACGAACCGATCGCCTTGCCCAGTCCGGATCCGATCTCCGGCAGCTTCTTGCCGCCAAAGAAAAGAAAGGCAATGACCAGGATAACAATCAGTTCAGGTGTTCCAAGTCCAAACATCACTTACTCCTCGCAGGTAACAGGCACCCTCTTATCAGGCATCCTTTTTTGTCTCATCCTCAATCGATTTGGCGGCCTCTTCCTCTTTCTTGGTCGCATCTTTAAAGTTGCGGATGCCCTTCCCAATACCGGTACCGATCTCGGGCAGCTTGCCTGCCCCGAAAATGATGACAATAATGACCAAAATAACAATCAGTTCAGGCATTCCGAGTCCGAACATGGTGACACCTCGTGCAAAATTGGCGGATTTGTCTCAAGCAAAAATCCAAAAAGCGCCCTGCAGAGAAAATTCCCTTGCAAAGCAGGTACATCGACCCCGCAGTATCTGTGGAGAACGAAAAATCAACGAAAAACAACGAAGAAATTGATAATAGCACCAGCACTCCGTGCCTGTCAACCGCCTTTGCGGCTCTTGCGAAAACCGGTGCCGATCTCGGCTGCGCGGGCCAGGACCCCCTGTTCGTCGATGGTGAGGAGCCGACGATTTTCCATCACTACGCACCCGTTGATCACCGAATGGATCACGTCGCCGCCGCGGGCCGCGTACACCAGATGGGAAACCGGATTGTAGATCGGCGTGAGATGCGGCTGATCCAGATCAAGGACGATACAATCGGCCTTTTTTCCCGGCTCCAGGCTGCCGATCATCTGTTCTGCGCCAAGCACGCGGGCGCCGCCCATGGTGGCGGCATGGAGGGTGGTGGTCGCATTCATCACCGTGGGGTCCATGCGGTCCACCTTATGAATCTTGGCGGCGGTGTTCATCTCGCCAAACATGTCCACATCGTTGTTGGAAGCGCTGCCGTCGGTACCGATCCCCACACAGAGACCGGCATCCAGCATCTGTACCACCGGTGCAATCCCCGAGGCCAGCTTCAGGTTCGACTCCGGGCAATGGGCCACCTTCACCCCGCGCTTGGCCAGGAGCTCGATCTCGCTGTTGGTCAGCATAACGCAGTGGTCCGCAACCACATGCGGTCCCAGCACCCCAAGGGATTCGAGATGATCCACCGGACTTCGACCGTAGCGCTCGCGGCAGGTGCGGACCTCGGCCTCGTTTTCCGAGAGGTGAATCACGTACAGCGCTTGCTGCTCGCGGGCCAGGACACTGAGATTGATCAGAAGCTCAGGGGAACAGGTATAGACCGCGTGGGGATCGACCGTGATGGTCACCAGGGGATGGTTGCGATAGCGGGCGAAAAGTTCCCGGGTGTAGGCGAAACCGTTTTCCAACTCGCCGTAGTTGGGCGAGGGAAAATCATAGAGGACCTCGCCGATCCAGGCTCGCATGCCCGCCTCCGTAGCGGCCCGGGCCACATCGCCGGCAAAGAGGTACATGTCGCAAAAGGAGGTGGTGCCGGACTTGATCATCTCGGCAATGGAGAGCAGGGCCCCCTGATTGACGATCTCCGCGGTGAGGGTCGCCTCCAGCGGAAAGATGTACTCCTGCAGCCACTGCATCAGCTCAAGGTCATCGGCCAGTCCGCGAAAGAGCGACATGGCTGCATGGGTATGGGTATTGACCAGGCCGGGCATGATCAGGCCATGGGGCTCGGCCATCACCCGTGCCTGAGGATAGCGGGCCTGCAGCTCACTGCCCTTGCCCACCTCGACAATCGAATCGCCGCAGATCGCTACCCCGCCCTCTGGAATGACACGCTGTTCCGCGTCCATGGTCAACAGGTACTGACCGGTGAGAATCAACTCCGCCGTTGCGTTCATAGGCCCATCTCCGCCAAAATATTGATGATCAGCTGCTGCAGGCGCGGTTCAGCCTTTCGTGCTGCGGCAATGACGTCTTCGATCAGGATCGGCTGAAAATGATCAGGGTCGTTGACGTTGGCCACCACCGACAGTCCCAGTACTCGCATGCCGCCATGGAGCGCCACCAGGATCTCCGGCACGGACGACATGCCCACGGCATCGGCGCCGATCATGCGCAGGTAACGGGTCTCGGCCGGTGTTTCCAGACTGGGCCCGGGTATACAGACGTAGGTGCCAGTGACGACCTCATCCAGGCCCATGCATTTGGCACGTTCCAGTGCCAGTTGCCGCAACTCCGGGGCATAGGGGGTGGAGAGATCGGGGAAGCGCTCCCCCCAGGCATCGATATTGGGGCCGCGCAGGGGATTGTCGCCCAAGAGGTTGAGATGGTCCGCAAAGACCATCAGTGTCCCGGGCCGATAACTCGGGTTCAACCCACCGCTGGCGTTGGTGATAATGGCGGTTTTGACGCCAAGCAGCGAGAGGACACGGATGGGAAAGGCAACCTCACGGGCCGAATAGCCTTCATAAAAGTGGAACCGCCCCTGAAGGATGACCGTCGATTTCCCGGCCAATCGGCCAACAACCAGATTGCCCGCATGGCTGGTTACGGTGGAGCGGGGAAAATGGGGAATCTCCTCGTAGGCGATGGAGGTGGCCCCCTGCATGGCCTTGGCCAGTTCTCCCAGGCCGGTCCCCAGTTGAATCAACACCTCCGGCGTGTTGCCGATACGGGCCTGTAAAAAGGCAACCGCTGCCTCAACCTGGGCCTTATGCTCGGCAATGTCGATCATGGCTGCTCCGGTTTTCCCCTGGTCGTCTCAGCGCAAGGCGTTCTGGGCGACAAAGGCCTTGATCGCCTCCATGTCGGCGTCGAGCACCTCGCAACGGCTCTCGCGGCTCTCCAGATCGGCAAGCGCCGGCGGCAGCGGCGGCTCGGAACCGATCGCCTTGGTCACGGCAGCACCGAACTTGGCCGGATGGGCCGTTGCCAGACAGATTACCGGCCGGGAGGGATCGCGTAGTTCCTGGGCCGCCTTGACACCGACCGCAGTATGGGGATCGAGCAGATAGCCGTACTCCTTATGGAAGGTGCCGATGGTGGCAATGGTCTCCTCCTCGGAAACCGAACGGGAACAAAAATCACCAGCCACCTGGGCGGTAAAGGCGGAAAGATCGAGCCGACCGCTGGCGGCAAATCCCTCCATGTCGGCCTTGACCGCGGCACCGTTCTCCCCGCGCAGATAATAGAGGTAGCGCTCGAAGTTGGAGGCGATCTGAATATCCATCGAAGGGCTGCTGGTGACCTGCACCTGACCGCGGGAATAATCGCCGTGGGTCACGAAGCGGGTGAGGATATCATTGGCATTGGTGGCAAGAATCAGGGTGTTGATCGAGCCCTCGGGCAGCAGCTTGCGGGCAATGAACCCGGCGAAGATGTCGCCGAAGTTGCCGGTGGGCACGGAAAAATCAACGCTCTCATTGCCCAGTTTGCGCAGCTTGAGAAAGGCATAGACATAATACACCACCTGGGCCAGGACCCGTGCCCAGTTGATCGAGTTGACCGCACCCAACTTGTAGGTATCGCGGAAATCGAGGTCATTGAAGATGGATTTGACGATACTTTGGGCATCGTCGAAGGTGCCGCGGACCGCGATGTTGAACACGTTGGGATCGAGCACGGTGGTCATCTGCAGGGCCTGGATCGGGCTGGTCCGGCCATGTGGATGGAGAATGAAGATGTTGATGTTGTTCTTGCCGCGCACGCCGGCAATGGCCGCACTGCCGGTATCGCCGGAGGTGGCGCCGAGGATGTTCATGAAACCGCCGCTGCGGGCAAGGACATACTCGAACAGGTTGCCCAGAAGCTGCAGGGCCACGTCTTTGAAGGCCAGGGTCGGGCCATGGAACAACTCCATGATGTACACATCGCCCTGCTTGGTAACCGGGGTCACCTGGGGATGGCGAAAGGTTCCATAGGAACGCTCGACCAGTTCCTCCAGATCCAGGGCGGGAATATCATCGATGAACAGGGAGAGAATCTCGCGGGCAAGATACTGATACGGCAGGTGCTGCCAGCGATCAAGCATCTCGCGACTGACCGTGGGCAGGTGCTCCGGCAGCAACAGCCCTCCGTCGCGGGCCAGGCCCATCATCACGGCATCCTGAAATTTCAGGGGCTCGATCCCGCCCCGAGTACTGATATAGCGCATGGTTGTCTTCCTTGTTCAGGCAATACGTCAATAAAGCTGAGGCCGGTAAGTTTCCCACAGGAGCTTCCCGGCCAAGTGAATTTAGAGAATGAGGCTCTCCCCTTCCATTTCCCGAGGAATGGGCAACTCCATCAGGCTGAGGATGGTGGGGGCAATGTCCTTGAGGGCTCCACCGCTGCGCAGCGAGCCCCCTTTGCACCGCTCGCTCACCACGATAAAGGGAACCGGACTGAGCGTATGAGCGGTGTAGGGACCGCCGTTTTCCGGGTCAAGCATCTGCTCGGCATTGCCGTGGTCCGCGGTAATGAGCAACACCCCGGACCGTTTACCGACAAACTCCTCGATGCGACCGATACAGCGATCAACCGTCTCGCAAGCCGCCACCGCCGCGGCCATGACACCGGTATGGCCAACCATGTCGCCGTTGGCAAAATTGAGGATGATTGCATCATAGGGCGTGCCTTCCTCTTCCTTTCTGGTCAGTGTCTCCAGCAGGGTGTCGGTCACCTCGACCGCGCTCATCTGCGGTTTCTGGTCGTAGGTGGCCACATCGCGGGGCGAGTTGATCAGGATGCGATCTTCGCCTGCAAAGGGGACCTCATTGCCGCCATTGAAGAAGTAGGTCACATGGGCATACTTCTCGGTTTCGGCGATGCGCAGCTGCCGCTTGCCGTGGACACTGAGCTCCTCGCCCAGGATATGGGTCAGGGGCACTGGAGGAAAGGCGACGGGAAAGGTGAAGTCCGCCTCATACTCGGTCATGGTTGCCAGACCGGTCAACTGGGGCCGAACACCGGGATCAAAGCCGGTGAACTCGGCATCGCCAAAGGCATGGCAGAGTTCACGCACGCGGTCGGCGCGGAAGTTGAAAAAAAGCACGCCGTCCCCGTCTTGAATCCGTCCCAGCGGCTGTCCTGCTTCATCGACGAGCACCGTGGGAAGAATGAACTCGTCGGTGACCTCCTTTTCGTAGGATTCGCGCACCAGGGCAAGGGCATCTTGGGCAGTTGTTCCCTCCCCGAGGACCATGGCATCCCAGGCCTTCTTGACCCGATCCCAGCGTTTGTCGCGGTCCATGGCATAGTACCGGCCGGAGACGGTGGCGATCCGGCCGCAGTCGATGCGATCAAGCGCCTGCTGCAGTTCGCTGAGGTAGTCGATCCCGCTGTGCGGCGGCGTATCGCGGCCATCCATGAAACAGTGAATCAAGACCTCGATCCCCTTGGTCTGCGCCAGTTCCACCAGGGCGATCAGATGGCGAATGTGACTGTGCACCCCGCCGTCGGACACCAGGCCGCAGAGATGCAGGCGGGAGCCAGCCCCCTTCACCTGCTCCATCAGCTGGGCGAAGACCGGGTTGGCGGCAAACTCGCCCTGATCGACCGCCCGGTTGATGCGGGTATAGTCCTGATAGACAATACGGCCGGCACCGATGTTGAGATGACCGACCTCGGAGTTGCCCATCTGTCCTTCGGGGAGTCCGACCAGACCGTTATGCGCCACCAAGGTGGTCATGGGATACTCGGCCATCAGCCTGTCCATATTGGGGGTTTGGGCCACGGACACCGCATTGGTGGCCGAGGGCTCGGCCAGGCCCCAACCATCGAGGATGGCAAGAATGACAGGAACAGGAACAGACATGGGCGGGTCTCCTCAATTTTTCTTGGTCGTATCGGCCAGGAGCGTATCGACATCGATTCGGGGGGCATCGTGCCACAACCCTTCCAGGTCGTAGAAACTTCGTTTTTCGTGGTAGAAGACGTGCACCACCACATCACCGAAGTCGGACAGCACCCACATGCCCTCCTGCAACCCCTCGCTATGTTTGCTGTTGACCCGTTTGGCGCTCAGCTCCCCCTCGATGGCCTCGGCCAAGCCCTGTACATGCCGGGTCGAGCGGCCGCTCATGATCACAAAATAATCGGTAAAGGAGGCCAGTCCACGGACATCCAACACAACCACATCCTCAGCCTTGGTCTCCAGGGCAATGCGGACACATGCCGCTGCCAAATCACGGCCGTCTTGATGGGCAAACTCTTTTTTTAATTTTCTCATACATCCTGTAGGGTAATGACGGTCTTCTTCTGTTGGACGCATGTTCTGCCGTCACGGAACTGCGTTTTCCCCGCGATCATGGCATCAGCCCTGGTCGTCTTCCTTGGCCGCACCCTTTTTCTTGCGGGGGGGGAATTCAAAACTCAACTTGCCCTTGGCATCCAGCAGTAAAAAGGCGTCAAAGGGTTTTTTCTTTTTCGATATGAATCCGGTTATCAACTCGGTGCGCCCCTCTTTGAGCAGTTGGCCGATATGCTCCGGATCAAGGCGTCTGCCAAGGATCATCTTGGAGATACGCAGCCCATTTTTCTGATCGCCTTCAAGGGCGGATTCGGAGAGGAACCCGGCCGGGGTTTCAAACACCCTGGTCTGATCAATGGGCGAAATACCCAAGGGTTCCTGGGCCCGGATCGCATCCAGATCCAGCTCTTCGGTGGAGTCGGCAAAGAGAAACTCGACCTTGGAGTTGGCCAGATGAATCGAGGCGGTGAAGGGCTTGCCCTTCTTCGAGCGAAAATCACTGAGTGGCCCCAGGGTTTTGCCCTTGATCAATTCGACAATTTCCGCGGGTTCCATCACCCGCCCGCCGAGGACCTTGCGGATCATCACTTTTTTATCCTCGGATTCAAAGGCGGAGGCGGTCTCGAAATAGCGAACGCCATTGACCGGCGAAAACGACGCCTCGTGGCGCTCATCCCCGCCGCCGCTGCGCACCTTCTCGACAATGGCTCCGGTCATGTCCCGAATCTCGCGCATGAACTGGGGCCGGGTCATGGCACCGCTGATGATCTGGTTGAGCTTAAACTCCCACTCCCCGGTCAACTCCGGGGAGGCGAGCACATCGATCTTGCGTGCCTCCAAGAGACTGAGCAACTCGAATGCCTTCCCCGTGGGCACCAGTTCACGCTGTTCACGGACAATGTACTTTTCGTTGATCAGCTTCTCGATGATCGCCGCCCGGGTGGCCGGCGTGCCCAGACCACGCTCCTTCATCGCCTCGGCCAGCTCTTCATCCTCAACCAGTTTGCCCGAATTTTCCATGGCCGAGAGCAGGGTCGCCTCGCTGAATCGTGGCGGCGGTTTGGTCTGGTGCTCCTGCTGTTCGATTTCGCTGCAGTTGACCGGCGTGTTCTCGGGGAGGGCCTGCAACTCCTTGTCGCCGTCCTCCTCGCTCATCGCACCGTAGATGGCCCGCCATCCGGGTTCCACCAGGATTTTGCCCTCGGTGAGAAAGGTCTCGCCCTCCACCAGCGAATGCCGGGTGGTGTTATGATACACCGCGGGCGGGAAGAAGACGGCAAGAAAACGCTGCACGATCATCTGGTAGATCTTCATCTCCGGCTCGCTCAGGGTGGTGGGCAGGCCTGGGGTGGGAATGATGGCAAAGTGATCGGAGATCTTCTTGTTGTTGAAGATGCGTTTGTCTTTTTTGAGGTACTTCTTTTCCAGTGCCTCGGTGGCGAACCGGCCGAACTGCCACTGCTGCTGCTGCCGCACAACCTTTTCCACCGTGGGCAGATAATCCTCGGGCAGGCAGCGGCTGTCGGTACGCGGATAGGTGATCAGTTTATGCCGCTCATACAGTGCCTGGGCAAGGCCCAGGGTGTTTTTGGCGGAAAAACCGAAGCGGCTGTTGGCCTCGCGCTGCAAGAGGGTCAGATCATAGAGCGGAGGCGCGCCCTTGGTCGATTTCTTGCTGCTCTCTTCCACCTTGGCCGGCTTGCCGCTGCAAAGCGTATGAATCGCAGCCGCCTTGGCTGCATCCCAGAGCCGGTTGCGGCGAGCGTGCGCATTGCTCTCATCCTTGGTAAAGCTCGGGTCGATCCACACACCTTCATACTGCACCGGACCGCAATCAAAGCGGGCATGGAGCTCCCAGTAGGTGGTGGCCACAAATTCGCGCCGCTCGGTTTCCCGCTTGACCAGCATCGACAGGGTCGGGGTCTGCACCCGGCCGCAGGGGGTTTTCTTGAATCCGCCAAAACGGGAGTTGTAACAGGTGAGCGCGCGGGTCGCGTTGATGCCGATCAACCAGTCCGCCTCGGAACGGCAGAGGGCGGTGTCCTCGAGCGGCCGCATCTCCTGGTCATCCTTGAGCCTTCCGAGTCCGTCGCGGATGGCATCCAGGGTCATCGACTGCAGCCAGAGGCGCTGAATCCGCTTGCTTTCCACACTGCGGTTATGGGCCTGCTTGAGGATGTACTTAAAAATCAACTCTCCCTCGCGCCCGGCGTCGCAACCGTTGACGATCACCTCCACATCCCGGCGGCGAATCAATTTGGTCAGGGCATTGAATTGCGCCTTGGTGTCCGGCAGGACCGCCAGGGGAAACTCCTCGGGCAGAATGGGCAGGTTGTCGAGGGTCCATTTCTGGAATGCGGGGTTGATTTCCTCCGGATAAGCAATGGAGACCAGGTGGCCGATGGCGTACGAGACCACATAGTCATCACTTTCGAAGTGGGTTTTGGCATTGGTAAATTTTCCGGGAAGGGCTTTGACGATGTCTGCGGCAACGCTCGGCTTCTCGGCGATAATCAGTGTTTTTCCCATGGAACGGATGGTGTGGTCTCAGGTGTTGTCTGTCGTTCCCGCACAGGTAGAGGGAACAACCTTTCAAGCCCGAAGAATTCTTGATATGCGCTCGGACTTGTCGTATCTCGTATAAAAGTCTCGGATAGTCTCAGGTCAACTACCGATTCAGATCGGTAAAAAACCTTTGCAAGCTCGCGTGCCACCGATCAGGCTGCCCCAGATAACAGGGATGGGGGGCCTGGGGATAGATTTCCCGCCTGGCGTCGGCGAGCTCTCGGACCAGGATATCGCTGTTGCTCAGGGGCGAGACTTGATCCTCTTCGCCCCAGACGACCAGGACCGATGCGCTGATACGCGACAATCCGGATTGGTTTTCGGCAACCCCCACCGCACCAACCAGCACCAGGCCAGTGATCATCTCCGGGTGGGCAATAGCAAACTCCAGGGCAATGCGGCCGCCCATGGAAGGACCGATAAGTGCCGCCCGGGTCCACTGCTGCTGCGCAAACAGACGGGCAAGGACCTCGACCGGGGCAAGGTCGCTGGCCGCACTCTTGCCAAAGCCCGGCATATCGATGGCCAGCACATGCAGGCCAAGCTCGGCCAGGGCCGCCAGCGTCCCCAACTCACGCCAGGTTTCGGCCTGGAATTTCATCCCGTGCAGGAGCACCACCGTTGTCCCGCCTACGGAGCCGGCCTCCAGCGCATGGACGGTGCAGCCATCCAAATCAATTGTCTTCTCAAGTATCTGTGCCATATTTTCCTCCGGTGGGCTTATCGGCAACGAACGGCATAAGACAGCGACAGAAGTAAGCGACCCGGCTGGCTTTGTCAACGACGAGAAAAAATTCTTGTCCTCCTGACCAGGATTTCCCGCCCCCCTCTGCCATGGGACATCTCCCTGCAATGGGTTGAGGGGCAAGCAACAAAAGCCCTTCCGCCAGGGGCAGGAAGGGCTTTTGTTGCGAATCGTTTTTTCTGAAATTTATCGCATGGTCCCGCCACTCTGGGGCGGCACGTAGGCTCCGCCGGAATAGGGACTGGAACTTGCCCCATCAAGGGCGTTTAAGTCGGCATTGATCCGCGCCAGGTTCTTCTGGACCTTTTCATCCAACCCGGACTGGGGATATTTGCTGAGAATGCTCTGTAAAAGATCACGGGAGGAGAGCAGCATTTTCCGTTTCTCCTCCGTATCGCGACTGTTGCGGGCGCGAACAAAGAGCTCGGCCGCCTTCTGGCGAATGGCCTGGCCGGCCTGTTTCGAAGCCTCAACAATCATCGGCTGGGCCTTGGCATCCATTGCGGTGTTCTGCAGTCCTCTGAACTGACCAAGGGCCTGGTCATACTCCTTGGCATTGAGCAGGGCCACTCCCTTGTCGTACTGCGCCTGAAGCGACGGGGTATCCGTGGATGCCGGAACAGCACTGTTTGGCTGCACATTGGTTGGCTGCACATTGTCAACAGCAGGTGTGGCAGGTGGAGTCGCCGCAGTTACCGGCTGCACCGGAGTGACGCTCGGCCCCGCGGGAGGCTGCTCGCCCTGCTGTGGCTGCCCGTCGCCACTGGCCTGCACCTGATCAACGCTGCGATTCAACCAGGCATCGGCCTGACTGCGTGCATTTTTCCCCAGGAAATTGACGTTGGGCGCCATGGTCGTATAGGGGTGCTGTTGGCGAAAGCCGTTGACCGCCTCGACCACGGAAAACCCGTCGCGCTTGGGCACGTAGCTCAGATAATTTTTCAGCACCCCGCCGAAGTCCCTCAACTCCGCAGGCTGGGCCACTCCCGGTTGCAATGCAGCCAACTGCAGCCCTGCCCACTCGTCCTTTTGCGCCCCCTTTTCAATGGAGACGCGAATCACCTCTTCATAGTTTTTGCGGGCATCGTCGTAGGCTTCGCGGGTAAAATCCAGATCGCCCACAAGCTGCAGCAGGGGCAGGTACGGGGCGTCCTTGGTCGGTTGCTGGCGCATCCTCTCCAGCAAGGCGGAAAGCTCTCGAAAGGCTTCACCGTCCTGATGATTCTTGACCAGGGCCTGGCCATACTGAAACGCAGTGACCGGGGACGGCGTCACCCCGGGGGTCTGAGCCATCTGATTGTAGAGATTGATGACCTGGGCATAATCGCCGTTGTTGAACGCGGCATTGATTTGCGGATCCGCCGGGGCAGCCGCGGTGGGCGTCTGCACCTTGTTCAGTTCCGCCAGAAAGTTGCCGCAGCCGCTCTCCAGATAGTCGATATCTTGCTGATTCAACTGTAAAAGCGAATTTGCTGCAAGCAACTGAGCAGTGTCGACGCGTGTCTCCTGCTGCAGCTGCTTCTGCAGGCCGGTATACTCGAGGAGGATATCCTCCAGTTGGGAACGACACTGGTTGATTCGGTTCTGCTGATCGGACGGAAGCCCCATGGCGCCTGCCCGACGCTCGACATCCTGCCAGTTCTTGAGTTTTTCCTCATAGGCATGGATACGGGTATTGATGGAGGTCATGGCCGGCATCAACACGTCCCGGTTGGCGGCCTTGGGCGAAGCCTGACCGGCTCCCCCCTGCTGCATGGCGGCTTCACGCTGTGCCCGGGCCTGATAGGGATCAATGTATTGACTGTCCCCGGCACAACCGGAAAGCAGAGCTCCGCAGACACAGGAGACAATCACCAGATTTTTTCTGGAGGTATTTTGCAAGAACATAGTTGTAGTATGGAGTGATGGTGATGACCGCAAAAATAAGCGACAATCGGGTCCGTTGGGCTTTTGGGACAACATGCACGGGCTCAACGCCCTTGCGAGATGCTCGTGAGCGAGCCGTACCTGGTTGAACAGAGAACGGAAACATCCCCTGTACCTCATCCCGGTTCGGTCAAAAGACGCAACTGGCATGGATTCTCTCGCAACACGCATAAAAATTGCCGTAACAATAGCAAATAAGCCCTGGGGGAACAATCGCTTTCTCGTCTGCCCCGGAAAAAGATCGGAGGAGGCACGCCGACACGGATTCCTTGAGCCTAAGATCCTCACAGGAAGCTTTTTTGGGGATTACCTGTTTTTCCAGTAGGGCATGAACAAACGCTCCGGCACGAAGCGACCATTGTCACCAACCGCCCCGAAACACAAACTGGCCGGACGACCGGGCGGCGTATTCTGTTTGTACGGGTTTGCCCCATAGACCATGGCGCCGCCTGCGGCAGGGTTCACCGGCACAAAGACCTCTCCCACACTGGGGTACTGCAGACTCAGCCCGTTGAAGCTCAAGTCAACCGAATCGATCCGGTCGGCGACCTTTTCCACATCAAGAATCCCCTGGGCGATATCGCTCCACACCGGCAGTGCCCCCTGGGCACCGCTCACATGGAAGCTGCCCTTGACCATCGGCATGTTGGCATCAAATCCGGTATAAACCCCGACCACATAGCCGGATTGGAGGTTCAGCCCCGACTGATCCTGAGCCAGAACAGGGACATAGCCGAGAAAGGCTGCGTTGCGGTAGTCGTTGGCGGTCCCGGTCTTGCCCAGAAGCGGATACGACTGCCGGAGCTTATCCAGCATCTTCTGCCGCTCGGGATCATCGCTGCGCAGTTGCACATGGCTCTGGGCATAACGCCCGGTACCATAGGGAATGACGTTTTGCAAAATATTGCAGACAGCCGCCGAACTCTTGGGATCAACCACCCGGGTCTTGACCACCTGTCGGGTGTAGACCACTCTCCCCTCCGGGGTCTCGATTCGCTCGATGATCGACGCCGCATCCGGATCCACATGGCCGTCGAGCTCAGCCGCAGCCAGGGTGCCAGCATCGGCGGCATCATGGCGGCTTCCACTGACTATGGATTCGTACAGGCGTGTCATCTCGGAAAGCGTCACCACGTTGGAACCAAGCGGCATGGACAGGACCGGCTCGAAGTTGCTGTCGACGCCGCAGGCCTTGGCCATATGGACCATGTACTGCAGCCCCAGCATCACCCGAAATTCCTGAATAGAACTCAGCACATCCAAGGTATAAAGCTTGTCGCTGTCGACCTTGCTCCGCTCCTGCTGGATCTGAGCCTCGATCTGACGTACGGTGTTGCAGGAGAGCACGCCTTCCAGCTGCACCTGCTCATTCCAGAACCTATCATACTGTCCTGACGGTAAGGAAATCAGGTAATCGGAGAGCGTGATGGCATCCAGCATCTGCCAGTTGGGCGGCAACTCGGTGCGCTGGGTGAAGATGAAACGGCCCAGGCTGTCCCGGACGAGTCGCCCCCTGCTGGCCGGCAGGACTCCACCGGGATTGTCAAAGGCGCTGTCGGCATCGACAACCCCTCCCTGCAAGGGCGACTGCCTGAATTCGTTGAGACGATCGACCAGTCCCCGCAGTTGCGTGAATTCGCCATAACTGAGCTCTTCGATCCGGGCATACTCGTCGGTACGGTTGTCAAAGACAAAATCCGGTTTCAAGGCATTGATGGCCGAAGCGTAGACCCCAGAACCGATGGAACTCTGGGTGACGATGATGCCGAAATTATCGCGCATCCGCTGTTTGTAATGCTGGTAGGATTCGATTGCACCTTCGCGCATCCGCGGTGCCATATCGAGATGGGCGGCCAGCTCTTTGATCTGGTCGGTGGTGAGGTGGTCGGTCAGATGATAGAGCAGCCAGACCGATGCCACGTTCTCCGAGGTAACCCCGGCCCAACTCAAACTGACCTCGGAGAAGGGACTGCGATGGTCAGGCTGCGGTGTGTAAGATTGGCGCATGAAGGTGAAGGTCTGCCGATTGTTGTCGATCATATCCACCGGACTCCACCCAAGCTGCATTGCCGCGGTAAAAAGAAAGATCTTGAAGGTCGACCCCATCAACCGTTTGGCCGAAGTTGCGCGGTTGTAGTTTTTATTGGACATGCCGCCGCCCATGGCGCGAACCGCCCCTTCCTGGAGCACATAGGCTGCCCCCTCCACCTGCGGATACTTCTCCAGATCGAGCTCCAGAGACCCGTCCTCATTGACCGAACGGATGGAAACATAAATCCGATCACCGGGTTGCAGCTGCTGCAGCAACCCCTTGCGATCGTTCGCACTTGCCCGGCTGGCGCCACGGGTAAACTTTGCATAGGCATCGGCAATGCGGCCGAAGCCCTCTTGAGATAGGTGGCCGATTTCCCCTGCCCCATTGCACTGCACCTCGACCGAGGTTTCTTTGTCGCGCGCAGAGGAAACCGAAGCAATGGTACCAAAGACAAAGTTGCCCGGCAGGGTGGTATCGTCCCCGGAATAACTCAAGGCCTCGTACTCTTTCTGGACCGCATCCCGCTTGTATCCCCGCAGGCGAACATCGAGCTGGGAGAGTTGACGCCTCAGCGCCTGCAGGGTGCTCGCCTGCAGATCCTTATCCAGGGAGGTGATGATCCGGGCACCGGACGTCGATATGTTGGAGATACCGTTTTCCTCCAGAACATCGGCGATGAAGGGCGTTTCCAGACCTTCCTTGACCAGGTCTATGACCGTATTATGCACATAGGCCATGCGTCCTTGGTTGAACACGAGATCACTGGCCTTCAACTGGGCAAATTCGGCCGCGGAAATCATGTTTGCCTTGTGCATCTTGCCAAGAACGTAATTGATCCGCTCCTCGTCCCGCAACCGCACCTCCTCGGCGTTTTCTCTATTCTTTCGGAGAAAAGGATTGTAATAGTTGGGCCGCTTGACGCTGCCGGCGATGAAGGCGCACTCAAGAAGGGTCAGATCCTGGGGATCCTTATCGAAAAAATAGCGGGCTGCCACCCCGAGGCCATGGCCGTTGCCACTGACAAAAAATTGGTTGCAGTAAAATTCGAGGATCTTTTCCTTGCTGTATCGGTGCTCAAGCCGCAAGGCATAGAGCAGTTCCTTCAGCTTGGCCTGAATGGAGCGGGATTCACGCTTGAACAAATTTTTGGCCGTCTGCTGGGTAATGGTGCTGCCGCCCTGGACCACATGACCGGCGCGGAGATTGGCCACCATGGCCCTGAGGATACCGGGCACATCGACACCGAAATGATTGAAGTATTCATCATCTTCGGAGGCGATCAGGGCATTGATGAAGTTTTGCGGGATTTCCCCGTATTTCAGATACTGGCGGTGAATCCCCTCGAACAATACGCCAATTTTGGTTGTTCCGTCACGGTAGTAGACCGGACTTTCCCGGCTGAGGATAGCGGCAATCGCCGACTCATCCATCTCCGGACAGGGCGCAATGGCCACCAGATAGTACAGCCCGGCTACTCCGGCCAGCCCAGCGAGAAGAGAACAGAGCAGGAGAGTGACAAAACAGTATTTAAAAAATTTCAGCATAACGTGGATGAGTTTGCAGTGGTTGCCTGCTCAGGCAGACAGCCCGTGAAAGAGGTACACCAATTCACCGGTGTTGCATACCATTGGTCTTGATAGTCCAAATTCGTGAAGTCGCCTATGGGCAGTTCCCTCGATGAGGAAAATCGGAACATTGTTGACGATGCGTTCGCCGGAGACCGCTCATGATCGCTTGGGATAGAATCGGCAAAGATACCAGACTCGGGTATTGACAGAAAGAAAAACCTCGTTTTGCATTCTCCTTCGCCCCCATCTTTTTTTTGTCGGCAATAACCAACAACCTTTCTTTTTCCATGAAAAACAGCTGGGGAAAAGGCCTGCCTGGGCGGGTCAACCACTGCGGTCGGCAGCAGAAAGGGTGCAGCTGAAAAAAGATAAAATTACAGTGAGTTATTAACACTCACCACCATCGACTGCCTCAACCAATGACCTGGAGGCACCATCGCTCCCCCAATCCGTAAAACCGGAAAAACAATGGCCATTCAGTCAATTAGCCCACAGAGCTCTTCCGGAAAAGTATGGGATTAAAGACTTTTTCTTGTTTTCCTGTGAAAATTAATGTTAAAGGAAACAGTTTGTATTTTTTATTGTGTTCACTGTTATGTTGATCGCAGAAAGCCCAATATCCCTTCATTGCATCCCTAGGTTGCATAGACCGGAAATCATTCTATGAAAATATTGCCAGTTCTGCTGACCCCGTGTTGTATCGCCCTTCTCTGCCTCTCCCTCACATCCTGTTCTTCCCACAACTCTAAATTCGCCACCCGCAACGGACATCAAATCGGGTCCGGCATCAATGGCGAGGATGAGATCTCGGCATCGGAGCCCGAAGAAAGCGCCAACGAGGAACTTGCAGCCCTCAAAGGCCTGAGCGCCGAGCAACGAATGACCCTGGAGCAGGCGGGAATCGACGCCAGTAAATATGATTTTCCCATCGTGCTCAACGATCAGGTCCAATATTATCTGGACCTCTTCCAGGGGAAGCAACGCAACTATTATGCGCGCTGGCTTGCCCGGTCAACCGCATATCGTCCCCATATCGAGGCTGAACTGAAAAAAGCCGGCCTTCCCAGGGATCTGGTGTTCCTGGCCATGATCGAATCAGGCTACAATCCCTCGGCCTACTCCCCGGCCAACGCCTGTGGCTTGTGGCAATTCATCGCCGGAACAGGGCGCACCTACGGCCTGACCATCGACCCCTGGATTGACGAGCGGCGTGAACCGGTCAAGGCTACCCAGGCCGCCATCGGCTACCTGTCCAAACTGCACCGCCAGTTCGACAACTGGTACCTGGCCGTGGCCGCCTACAACACCGGCGAAGGAAGAATCGCCGATGCCATTGAGACCTACAACACCAAGGACTTCTGGGCGATTTCCGACACGGAAAGCCTGTACATGGAAACCAAGCGCTATGTGCCCAAGCTGATCGCGGCCATCATTATCGGACGGGATCCGGAGCGGTACGGGTTTACCGACATCAAATACCAGGCCCCCGAACGCTACGAGCAGATTTCCGTTCCCGGCGGCTCCTCCCTGGCCGCGGTTGCAGAACTCGCCAATATTGATCTCAAAGAGCTGCGAACCCTCAACAACGAACTGCGCAAGAATCAAACGCCGCCCGATGGCCGGTATACCCTGCGTGTTCCCCTGGGGACTAAAGAACTGGTCGCCGCCAATATTCACAATCTCAAACCTGTCAGCCACACCGTCTATGCGACCCATACGGTGAAGCGCGGCGATACCTTGACGGCGATCTGTCAGCGTTACCATGTGAGCATGACCAACATCCTCAAGGCCAACAATCTTCGCAGCGCCGGTCTGCGTACCGGCCAACGGCTGCAGATTCCAACAACAACCTCCCAATATGTTGTTGCCAAGCAGGATGCCCCCAGCCGCAGCAACCAGGCAAGGGCAACGACGATCCAGCAGAGCGTCAAACATCAACTGAAATCCAAGGAAACCTTGGCCTCTGTAGCACGTAAGTACGGGGTTTCGATCAAAGACCTGATGCGCTGGAACAAGATCAGCAACCAAAACAAGATCCGCCAGGGCCAACAGCTTGCAGTGTTTGTGACCCGACAGGTTCCCACCGTCACCGTTGCCCGCGCCTCCCAGGGGAGCAAAAAAGCAGTTGCAGCAGCTTCCAAGGCAGCTGCCGCTCCCAAGGCCACGGTAGTCCTTGCTGCCGCAAAAAAGAAAAACGTGGCAAGTTCCTCTCCCATTACTCCGGCCAAAAAGAAGGCGGCCGTGGTTGTCGCCAAGGCAGCTGTACCCCAGCCGACCTGGTATACCATCAAAAACGGCGATACACTCAGCACCATCGCCCGTCGTTTCAACACATCCACCACCGATCTACGTAAACTCAATAAACTCAGCGACAACACCGTTCGTACCGGCAATAAACTGCTGGTCAAGAAGAGCTAAGGCATCTGTCCATCCCGCCCGGAGCATCTTCTCCGGGCGGTTCCCTCCTTTTCCCTCTCTTTCCCCCCTCGTCTTTTGCCCAAGTTTTCTACCTTTGATTCCTAGGCTATTATCTCTTCTGAGGAGGGGAATTGGATGCACACAGTGTTACTAACCGGGGCTACCGGCTACATCGGCAGAAGACTTGAGAGGATTCTTCGTGCAGACAAAAAGATAACCCTCAAGCTGCTGGTACGCGACGCACGAAAACTTTCGAGCATGACCCGCAGTCATGCCGAGGTCATAGAGGGCGACACCTTTTCCCGGGACACCCTCCACCAGGCCCTTGAAGGGGTGGACACCGCCTTTTACCTGATCCACTCCATGGCAACCGGAGATGATTTCAGCCGGCTTGACCGAATCAGTGCGGAAAATTTTCTTGCTGCCTGCCGAGAATGCAAGGTACGCCGCATTATCTACCTGGGCGGCCTCGGCCAGCCGCAGTCGGCCTCCAAACATCTGGCCAGCCGTATCGAAACCGGTGATATTCTCTCGAGCTGTCCCCAGGAGGTACAGACCATCTGGTTTCGTGCCGGCGTGATCATCGGCTCCGGCAGCACCAGCTTTGAAATCATCCGCCATCTGGTGGAAAAGTTGCCGCTCATGATCACCCCGCGCTGGGTCCATACGCTGCCCCCAGCCGATTGGTATCAATGATGTTCTTGCCTACCTTTCGGCAGCCATCAATCTTGAGGACACCGGAAACATGGTGGTTGATATTGGAACGGAGCCGATGTCCTTTTTGGCAATGCTCAGCCAGGCTGCTCAGACAATGGGGCTGCGACGCACTATTTGTTCCGGTCCCCTTGCTCAGCCCCAAGCTGAGCTCCTATTGGCTGGCCCTGGTCACGCCGGTTCCCTACAGGGTCGGCTTCGCCCTGGTGGAAGGGCTCAAATCCCCTACCCTTGTGCCCAATGACCGGGCACAAATCGCTTTTCCCCAGATTAAACCCGCCTCCTTTGTCCAGTGCGTGCACCAGGCTCTGCGGGAACTGGAAAACGATCAGGTCCTGAGTCGCTGGTGTGATGCAAGCCCCGGCGCGGTCTGCGATATCAGCGAGCAGGAACGGGCCAATGCGCTTGTTTTTCGCGATACTCGCATTACCTCTTTTTCCGGCATTACGGCAAAAAAAGTCTTTGCCAGCCTCTGCGCCATAGGAGGGCAACAGGGGTGGCTGAGCTATGACAGCCTGTGGCGATTGCGTGGTTTTATCGATAAAATGATCGGAGGTTGCGGCCTTAATCGGGGACGCCGCCATCAGGAGAAACTGCGCATCGGTGATGCTCTCGATTTCTGGAACGTGGTCGATCTGGTTCCCGACAAACGGCTGCTGCTCCAGGCACAAATGAAACTCCCGGGGAAGGCCTGGTTGGAGTTTGACGTCCAGGCGGAGCGTCTGGTACAAACCGCCCATTTCATTCCTCAGGGACTCTGGGGGCGCGTATACTGGTATGCGGTGCTTCCCTTTCATGCCCGTATCTTCCCCATGCTCAGCAAAAAAATCATTGAACGGACAACAACGCTGCCCTGAAGGCGCAGCAGCCGCGCAATCTGCTTTACAGATTTTTTTACCCAAACAAGCTTAAAATGCGGTATAGTGGCGGCCTTTCGACCACATGCTCGTTTTTGAAACCTTGTAAAACGCCAACAACCTGGAAATCACCTTCTGCGAATTTTCGCGACTTTTTCCGAGAACGACCTTTTTCTCGCAACTATGGCAGCAGATACCTTTCCCCGACAGACCTATCCCGATGATGTGGTAGTCCTCCAGCAGGGGGGCAAAACTATCCTTCTCGTTGGGACGGCCCATATCTCCAGGCAGTCAACGGACCTTGTCCAACAGGTCATTGAACAGGAGCAACCCGATGCCGTCTGCATCGAACTCGACGAGAAACGTTACACCGCACTCTCCCGTCCCAATGCCTGGGAAAACCTCGACTTGAAGCAGGTCATCAAAACACGGCAACTGGCCACACTTTTGGTCAACCTCGTGCTTGCCACCTACCAAAAGAAACTGGGTGGGCAACTGGGAATTATGCCGGGGACCGAACTCCTGACCGCTGCCCAGGCTGCGCAACGGTTCAACATTCCCATAGCCTTGTGCGACCGGGATGTCCGCGTGACCCTGCGCCGCGCCTGGAAAGCCACCTCCCTCTGGAAAAAAGGCCTTCTTCTCGCAACCCTGGTAACCTCGCTCTTTGACCGCACCGAGCTTGACGAGGACAAGCTAACGGAGATGCGTAGCAAGGATGTGCTCAGTCAACTGATTCAGGAGTTGGGGACCGCCCTGCCGCAAACAAAGGCGGTGCTCATTGATGAGCGCGACATCTTCATGGCGGAAAAGATCAAACAAACGGATGGCCAACGATTGGTGGCCGTGGTAGGAGCCGGACACATGGAAGGGATCAAGCGGTCCCTGCAGGAGGACAACCGCCACCTTCTGGAGGCGATCAGCTCGGACTTTCCGGGATCACGCATGGGCAAGATTCTCGGCTGGACCATCCCCGCGCTCATCCTCCTGGCCCTGCTGAGCATCGGTCTTGTTCATGGAGTGCATGAACTGAGCGCCAATGCCCTCTACTGGGTTCTGGCCAACGGCATCCCCACCTCAATCGGCGCGGTCCTGGCCATGGCCCACCCTCTGACTGTCCTCTCCGCCTTTGCCGCCTCCCCCATCACCAGCCTCACGCCCCTGATCGGCGCCGGCTATGTCTGCGCCTTTATCCAGGTCATGGCCAAGCCACCGGTGGTCAAGGAGTTCGAGCAGGTCAGCGTTGATATCGGTTCGGTGAAGGGGTGGTGGCACAACAAACTGCTTCGTATTTTTCTTGTTTTTCTGCTCACCACCCTGGGCTCGGTCGCTGGAACCTGGGTGGGCGGCTATAAAATTTTCAGCACACTCGCCCAATAGGGGCGGTAGACCTTTTCACACCATCGCTATGAGTACAACGGAAAAAATCGACATCAGGCCGGAGCTGACCAGCTCCCAGAAGAAAAAATTGCGCAGCCTTGGCCATCATTTGGAACCGGCTGTCTATGTGGGCAAAGAGGGGTTGTCCAAACCGCTGCAGCAGTCGGTGGAGGCCTCGCTCACGGCCCATGAACTGATAAAAATCAAACTGGGGCAGAATTGCCCCCTCGAACGGGAAACTGCGGGAGAGCAGCTGGCGGGGCTGTGTCAGGCCGCCCTGGTGCAGGTCATTGGACGCATGGTCCTCCTTTATCGACCCAACACCGATTTACCGGCGGCAAAAAGGATTGCGTGGTGAGGAAGTGGTGCCCTGGTCTTTCCGCCCAGACGGAAAGACCAGGGACGCGCAGGCGGATAGTGTTTACAGATCGCCCCGGTCAAAAAGATCGCGGCGATCCTCAACAAACCAGTGAATGAATTTTTCCAGCCCATACTGCATAAAACGATCAAAATCCCAAGGATCGTCGGAAAGCATCTTTTTACAGTCATCCTTAATGGCATAGGCCCAGGCATCCATGATGGTACCGTCGGCCATGGTCACCTCGACAATGACCCTCTCGTATTTTTCCCCTTCAAATTCGTCGAGCATCTCCATGGTGGGCTCATCAAGATCCCAGTAGACCTTGCCAGGGACGGCTGACTCCTCTTTGCGTATAATTCCCGGATATTCCGAACCGCGGACGCGAAAACGGGCCCAGTTATTCAGAGTTGCTTCCTGTCCGTTGTAGGACTGCCCGGTCACGGCCTTCATTACAAGTGGCGATTGTAATGTCCCATAACAAAATAACGCTCTCTTTTCCATTATCCTTACCTGGTTATTCGATAGCTTTGAATTTGGTCAAACCAAGACGTTCCCCCTGACGAGCGTCGAGGCAAAAGGGCAACAGCACCCAACTGTCACACCGATACCACGTGCAACACACGGCCGTTCACCATGTGCTGTGTTCTTCACTGTCTAACCTTGTTTCAATTCCCCTCTACTCCACTTGAAATTAGCGTTGCCCCCTCTTGTCGTCACCATGTGAGGATCACCATCCGTTCCTCATGGCTATCAGCCACTGTGCTGCTGCAAATTGTGAACGCGAAAGATACTCCACTGGCGCAGTTTTTCCAAGGGGAGAAGATTTATATCAGTAAAATCTCAACCACATCTTCATCCTTAACGATGAGGCTCACCGTTCCTCTCCGTGGATTGCCGCAATAGCATGCCCCCCTGAAGTGGACGAGGCGGCTACCATGAGAAAAACTGCAGATTTTCTACTGTTCAAGAGCAGACAGGTTGAGTAAAGTGATTATTTTTCAGCGGCAGGCCCGAACCCCACAATCCATCGCGGGAACACGGACCTAACCGAGATCACCGCATCACCCAGCAAATGGTTCGTCCGGTACTGTTGACCGGGCCACCCTTTCAGACATCGAAGGAGTCAACATGCATACCCTACAACAGCAAGATCCGGATATTTTCAGCCTGATCCAGCAGGAAGAGTTTCGTCAAAAGGATAAAATCCGTCTGATCGCCTCGGAAAATTATGTGTCCAAAGCCGTCATGGAGGCCACCGGTTCGGTTTTAACCAACAAGTACTCCGAAGGCTACCCGGGTAAACGCTACTATGAGGGGCAGCAGTATATCGACCAGGTCGAGAGCCTGGCTATCCAGCGCGCCAAGGATCTGTTCGGTGCCGAGCATGTCAATGTGCAGTCCTATTCCGGCTCACCGGCCAACCTGGCTGTCTACCTGGCCTTCATGAGCCCTGGCGATACCATCCTCGGCATGGCCCTGCCCCACGGCGGCCATCTGACCCACGGTGCCAAGGTTTCAATTTCCGGCAAATATTTTAATGCCGAATCGTACTCGCTGGATGAACAAACCGGTCTGCTCAACTACGACACCATCCGTGAAAAGGCCCTGGCCTGTACACCGAAAATCCTTATCGCAGGCCATTCGGCCTATCCGCGCGTGCTTGATTTCGCCAAGTTCCGCGAGATCGCCGATGCCTGCGGTGCCATGCTCATGGTCGATATGGCCCACTTTGCCGGCCTGGTCGCCGGTGGCGCCCATCCGTCGCCCTTTCCCTATGCTGACATCGTCACCACCACGACCCACAAATCCCTGCGCGGCCCGCGCGGCGCGATGATCATGTGCAAACAGGAATATGCGGCCGCAATCGACAAGGCGGTTTTTCCTGGCCTGCAGGGTGGCCCGCACAACAATACCACCGCGGCCATTGCCGTGGCCCTTAAAGAGGCCGCCACCGACGAGTTCAAGGGGTATGCGGCACAGATTGTGAAAAATGCCCAGGCCCTGGCCAAAACCCTGATCGACAAGGGATTCAACCTGGTCACCGGCGGCACCGAGAACCACCTGATGCTTATCGACCTGACCAACAAGGAGGTCACCGGCAAGATCGCTGCAAAGGCCCTTGATGCGGCCGGCATCGTCCTGAACTACAACGCCGTACCCTACGACAAGCGCAAGCCCTTTGATCCCAGCGGCATTCGCCTGGGGGCTGCGGCAGTCACCTCCCGCGGCTTCAAGGAGGAGCAGATGGTTCAAATCGGTCTGTGGATCGATGCCATCATCGCCGACCCGAACAATACCGGACTGCAGGCAGAAACTGCCGAGGCAGTCAAGGCCCTCTGCGCCCAATTCCCTGCTCCCGGCCTGGATCATCTGATGTAACCTGGCATCGCCATCAAGGCAAAAAAAAGGGGACGCTGATCAGCGTCCCCTTTTGTATTTGCAGGCAAATGTTATTGCAGCGTCTGCACAACCGTCCCGGCGAAGTCGACGAACTTGGCCGGAAGCGCTCCCATGAGGCAGATGGCTACCACCAGGACCACACCGGTGACCTGAATCACGGGGTGGACCAGGATATCGGGCCGCTCACCGGGCTCACCGGTATAGGCTGCCTTGACCACGGAGAGATAGTAGTAGATGGCAATGGCGGTATTGATTGCCGCAAGACAGACCGCCACCAGATGATCGGCCCGCAGGGCCGAGGTCAGGATCATGAATTTTCCCATGAAGCCGACAAAGGGTGGGATACCGGCCAAGCCGAACAGACCGGCAGCAAGGACAAAAGCCATCACCGGCTGGCGCTTGTACAGCCCGTTGAAATCTTCGATGGTGAGATTCTCACCTTTCTGCGAGACGTTGCTGATCACCAGGAAGCAGGCAAGGTTCATCACCACGTAACCGGCGATGTAGTAGATTGCCAGTCCGTACCCTTCACTGTCCAGCGACAGCAGGCCAAGGACGATAAAGCCTGCATGGGCGATACCCGAGAAGCCGAGCATACGCTTGATATCCTTTTGCACCAGGGCACTGAGGTTGCCGTAGAACATGGAGGCCAGTGCAAGTACCGCCAGCAGTTGGATAAGAAAGGCGGAATGATCGGTGGGCAGGGAGAGAAAACGAATCAACAGGGCCACAGCACCGAATTTGGGGATGGTGGCAATGAAACCGGTGGTTTCATTGGATGCCCCCTGATAGATATCCGGTACCCAGAAGTGCATGGGGAAGACCGCCAGCTTGTAGAGAAAACCGGCGAGCACCATCACCAGGGCGACAACCACGGTGGGCTGAAGGTTGCCCTCGCCGAGAAATGCAAAGATGCCCTTGAGGTAGGTGGTCCCGGTGAGGCCAAAGAGCAGGCTCATGCCGTAGAGCATGAAGCCGGTTCCCATGACGCCAAAGAGGATGTACTTGATGCCCGCTTCCATCTGCGACCGTGTACCGGTGCTGTCGTCGCGCATCGGCACCAGCAGGTACAGAGCAAAGGAGGAAAGTTCGAGCGAGATGAAAATCGCCATCAACTCTACCGAGCTGACCAGCATCATCAGGCCAAGCACGCTGAGGAAAAGGAACATGTAGTACTCAGGCCTTATCTTACGATCGATCGCCTTGAGGTTCTGGCTGAACAGGAGAAAGATGGCCAGCGCCGAACCTATCATCATCTTGAACAGCTGGGAATACTGATCAACAGAGTAGGCTCCGTAAAACAAGGTTGCCTGTTTATTAAAGGCAAGCAGCGTAGCGGCAAAGGTTGCGAGCCCAAAGGTGAGGGCCACCGATTTGGGTGCCTGTTCGGAGACATTTTTTCCAAGGCTGAGCAAAAAGAGCGCAAGCGCGCCGATGGTCAGCACAAGTTCGGGAAGAATAACCATAGGAAGTGCCTTTCTTCGGGTTTCCCCAAACACCGCCTCCCGGTCAGGGAGACGGGTTGGTCAGAGTAACGGGTTAGGAAAATATCGTTATCGCAGCAGGGTGGCGGCTACCTGGGGATGCTGCTGCCAGGCATGGAACTGATCCAGCAGGTGGCCAACCGAACCATGGATCAGATCGATAAAGGGCTGCGGACCAAGACCGATCCAGAGGACAAAAAGAAGGAAAGGGGTCAGCACGATGATCTCGCGCACGCCCAGATCCTTCAGGTAGGACTGGTCGGGATTGTCGGTTCCACCCCAAACGATCTTCTGCAGCATGCGCAACATATAGGCTGCCGCCAACACCGCACCGGGAATGGCTGCCAGGGCCATGAAAATGTTGTGTTCAAAGGTTCCGGCCAGCACCAGGAACTCACCGATAAAAGAGTTGGTTCCCGGGAAGCCGAAGGACGACAGCGAGAAAAAGGCGAGAAAGGTGACAAACCAGGGCATGTACTTGCCCAGCCCCGTGGCCAGCGACAGTTCGCGGCTGTGGGTCCGTTCGTAGATCATGCCCACGCAGAGAAAGAGGCCACCGGTGGTCACACCGTGGTTGATCATCTGCAGGATGGCACCTTCAAGGCCTCGAGTGTTGAGCACGAAAATACCGAGGGTGACAAACCCCATGTGGCCCACCGAGGAGTAGGCGATCAGTTTTTTCATGTCATGCTGGGCAAGCGCGGTAAAACCGCCGTAGATGATCCCTGCAATGGAGAGCCACAGGATCGGCTGCGCCAGCAGCACGGTCGCATCGGGGGTAATCGGCAGACAGAAACGAAGCAGACCGTAGGTGCCCATCTTCAGCAGGATCGAGGCCAGAATGACCGAACCGGCGGTCGGAGCCTCGACATGGGCTGCCGGCAACCAGGTGTGAAAGGGAAACATCGGCACCTTGATCGCGAAGGCGAGAAAGAAGGCCAAAAACACCAGCAACTGGAAGGTCTGTGAGTAGGGCTGCCACATCATCTCCGGAATGAAGAAGGAGCCGGTCTTGAGGTAGAGCGCGATGATCGCCACCAGCAGAAGGACAGATCCGGCCAAGGTGTAGAGGAAAAACTTGATCGACGCATAGACCTTACGCGGTCCGCCCCAGATGGCAATCAACAGATACATCGGGATCAGCATGAACTCCCAGAAGACGTAGAACAGGATGAAGTCAAGCGCAACGAACACGCCGATCATCGAGGTCTCCATAATCAGGAGGCAGAACATGAATGGGGTGACCCGCTTCTGAATGTATCTCCAACTCGCCAGCACGCAAAAGGGCATGATGAGTGTGGTCAACAGCACTAGCAGAATGGAAATCCCGTCCATGCCAACGATGTAGTTGATATGGAACTGGGGAATCCATTTATACGCCTCGGCGAACTGGTACTTGTTGCTGGATGCATCAAAGCCGAACAGCAACGGAATAGAGCAGATCGCGGTGATGCTGGTGATGGCCAGAGCCCACCGACGGGCAAAATTCTCCCCCCGGAAAAAGAGCAGGACGAAGGCGCCCGCCAGGGGGAAGAAGATAAGAAAACTGAGCAGGGGAAATCCCTCTTGAATGACTAATAAATCCATGTCCTATTTCCCCTTAGAGCAGCTGAAAAGAGATGAAGGTTACCAGGAGAACGGCGGCAAGGGAGAATGCGTAATACAGGGAAATTTGAATCTGGCCGCTTTGCAGCAGACGCACCTTGCTGCCGAGTCCACGCACTAAACGGGCGATACCGTCTACTACGCCGTCAATGGCGTTCCAGTCAAACCAACTCCAGAACCGGCTCAGGGACATCAGCGAGAAAAGTCCGACAACCCGGTAGGCCTCGCCCCAGGCCGTATCCACTCCCTGAATCGGCTTTTTGATGCACCACATGAATCCGCAGGCAGCCTTGCGATAGAGCCAGTCGATATCCAGACAGATCCGATCCACAGGTTCCACAGAGCGTTTCAAGACAAAGAAGGCCAAGGCGGCAAAACCGAGCAACTGCAAGGTCTCCATGAAATGGTACATGGTGTGCGGATTGTATTCCACATGGTAAGGCAGCAGGTCGTAGAGAAATCCCGGTGCAGTGCCGACAACAATGCAGAGGGTCGAGCCCAGGGTCATGGCTATCATCATGTTCCAGGGCGGGTCACCAGCGCGATCAAAGGTTTCCTCGCTGCAGTTGTTTTTGCCGAAGAAAAGAAAATACGGCAGTTTGAGACCGTTGTACATGAAGGTGCCGGTGGCCCCGAACATCAACAGCCAGGAGGCCCAGTTGAGGTGATGTTCAAAACCTGCGGTGATGATCATCGACTTACTGGCGTAGGCCGCAAAAAAGGGCGCCGCCGATATCGACAGACAGCCGACCATGGTGAAAAAGAAGGTAAACGGCATTTTTGCATAGAGCCCCCCGAGTTCGGTGAACTTGGTTTTGCCGGTCATGTAGAGCACCGTCCCGGTTCCCATGAACAGCAGGCTCTTATACAAAATGTGGGCAACTGCGTGTGCAACCGCACCGTTGATCGCCATCTCGGTGCCAATACCGATGGCCGCGACCATGTAACCGACCTGGGAGACAATCGACCAGGCGAGCAGTTTGCGGATATCGTTCTCCATCACCGCGTAGATGACGCCGTAGAGGGCCATGATTACGCCAAGCACGACCAAGATTTCCATGCCGGCGCAGGCGCGGGCCAGGGTGTAGACAGCGGTCTTGGTGGTGAAGGCGCAGAGGAAGACCGCACCGTTGAAGGAGGCCTCGGAGTAGGCCTCGGGCAACCAGGAATGCATCGGGACCATGGCGGCGTTCAAACCGAAGCCGATCATGATCAGCCAGGTGTAGAACTGCGGATGGGTGACATCGAGAAGATCAAAGGTGATGTTGCCCATTGCCTTGTAGCGCAGCATGATACCGGCAAGAAGGATGATTCCGCCGATGGTATGAATCAGAAGGTAGCGATAGCCAACTTGCAGCGACTGCGGTCCCCGTCGAAACCAGATGAGAAAGACAGAGGCAAAGGCCATCATCTCCCAGAAGAAAAACAGGCTCAGGTAGTCGCCACAGTAGATGGTTCCCAGGGAACCGGCAGCGTAGAACCAGGCCGCCATGTGTTCTCCGGCACGTTCGACCTTCAAGCCGTACAGGGTACCGATAACCGCCATCAACCCCATGATCAGGGCAAAGACAGTGGAAAGCTTGTCAACCCGGCCGAACACCAGTTGCCAGTCCATGAACTGAACCAGGCCGAAGGTACCGGACAAGGTGGTGTTGAGCGCAATGGCACTCAGGGCCAGGAGCGGCACGAGAAAGAGATAGGGCTTACGCAACGGCCCCTGAATAAAGGGCAGGAGCAACGCCCCCCCTATCAGGAGCAATGAGGGATGAATGAAACCAGGGGTCATGCTTCTTCCTCACTGGATTGGGAACGGGTATAAAAATCGGTCGGCGCCTGGATTCCGGAACGTCCGAACCAACGTGCCGCACCGATAATCACGGCAGCCGCCGCAAAACCAAACAGAGACCAAAAACAGGGAACGTGCTGCTCCACCCAGGTATGGGCGTGATGGGTGTCCACCAGGTTGGAGCAGGCGGCTATGACCGCGAGCAACACGTAGCAGACCACCACCACGGTTTTCAACCGGGCTTGCAGGTACTTGATTACACCAATCATCCTATGACCATCCTGACAAATTGCATCATGAAGTTGGGATAGATACCGATGATGACCGAGACGGTTGCAGCGATCAAAAGCGGTATCAACATGCTCAGCGGCGCCTCTTTAATGCCGGTCTCGGCCTGACCACTGGGCCGCTTGCCGAAAAAGGCCTTGAAGGTGATCGGGGCAAAATAGGCGACGTTGAGCACCGTGGAGGCGATCAGGATCAAGAGGATCCCTATCTGATGCGCTTCCATGGATCCGACCAACAGGTACCACTTGGAGACGAACCCGGCCACCGGAGGAGCACCGATCATGGAGAGCGAGGCCACGGCAAAGGCACCGAAGGTAAAGGGCATGGTCCGCCCCAGCCCGCTCATTTCGGAGATATATTTCTTGTGGGCGGCGATATAGATCGCACCGGCACAGAAGAACAGGGTGATTTTGGAAAAGGCGTGATTGACGATGTGGATCAGACCGCCTTCGATCCCATGGGGAGTGAGCATGGCTACACCAAGGATAATGTAGGACAACTGGCTGACCGTGGAGTAGGCCAGACGCGCTTTCAGATTATCCTTGGACAGGGCGATCATCGAGGCGACGATGATCGTGAATCCGACGAAATAGGCGGTGGGTATTCCGAGATGCAACCGGGCCATGGTGTCCACGCCAAAGACGTAGAGCATGGTGCGGGTGGTGCAGAACACACCGACCTTAACAACGGCCACCGCATGGAGGAGTGCGGAAACCGGGGTGGGCGCGACCATCGCTCCAGGCAGCCAGTGGTGAAACGGCATCACACCGTTTTTGGCAAAGCCGAAGATGCAGAAGACATAGAGCATGATCACCACCCAATCCTTGGCCGTGGTGGGAATGATCCCCGCGCTGATGGAGTGCGGAAAATCGAGTGTCCCGGAGAGCACATAGATGAGGATGATCGCCGGCAGGAGAAAGAATTTCGCCGTGGTCGTCAGATAGATGATGTATTTGCGGGCGCCGTCATAGGACTCCGCATCCTGATGATGGGCAACCAGCGGATAGGTGCAGACCGAGACGATCTCGTAGAAGAGATAGAGGGTCAGCAGGTTATCGGAAAACGCCACACCGATGGCACCGAAGATGGCCAGGGCAAAACAGGCGTTGAACCGAGTCTGGCAGGGTTCATCGTGGGCGCGCATGTAGCCCATCGAATAGTAGACCGCGATGATCCACAGGGAGGAGGCCACCAGGGCAAAGATCATGGAAAAGCCGTCTGCCCGCAGGGTGATGGACAGTCCCGGCAGCAGGGTGAACAGGGTGTACTTCAGGGTTTCACCGGCCCTGATGGCCGGAATGAAGGACAGGACCATGATAAAAAGCAGAACCGAAGCGGCGGAGGAGACGAACTCCCGCAGATTGGGTTGCTTTTTCAGGTTCATCACCACCAGGCTGCCGGCCAGGGGGATAAGCACCGCCAGCAGCAGGTTGGCATTTTCAACGACTCGGGCAAGATCAGGGGTAACAGCGTGCATGGTAGTCTTCTCCCCTTATCCTTGAAGATCAGTGAGGTCGTCGGTTTCTATCGACTTGTAATTGCGATAGACTGCGATCAAAATACTGACGGCAATCGCCGCTTCAGCCGCAGCGATGGCCATGATGAACAGGGTAAAAATCTGGCCGACCGTCGGATCGGGCGAGGTAAAACGGCTGAAGGCCATGAAGTTGGTTGAGGCGGCAGCCAGGATGAACTCCGAGGAGACCAGCATACCGATCACGGTTCGGCGCACCACCATGCCGTACACCCCAAAGGAGAACAGCACGGCGCCGATCACCAGGTAGGTGGTGAGGCAATTGTGAAGATTAAGCAGTTGCATCGGTTAATTTCTCCCTCTCTGTGCAAGCACCAAGGCGCCGATGATGGCCAAGAGCAGGACGACGGAAATAAGTTCAAACACAAAACCGTAGTTGGTTAAAAGGGCCAAACCAACAGCCTTGATGTCGCCGGCCCCCTGTCGGGTGAAGACCTGCCAATCGGTTTTCAGTCCGAGCAGGGTCAGCGCAGCAAAGAGCAGACCGGCAACAGAGGCGGCAAGCGGTCCCGCCAGGGCGGAGCGGCTCTTCATGCCGGTGGACTGCTGCTCCTCGGGGGTGGCCATCATGATACCGAAGGCAATCAGGATGGAGACCGCACCGACATAGATCAACATCTGCATCATGGCCAGAAAAGGACTCAGCAGAAAGTAATACACCCCGGCCAAACCGGTAAAACAGACGGCAAGACCGGCAACGGCACGGACCAGCCGATTGGCATTGACCGCAATCATTGCGCCGCTGATGACCAGGGCCACGGTCAGCAAAAAGATGACGCCTACCACGCCCTCCGGGGAAAACAGGCTGGGGGCAGCACCCGTCTGACAGACTAACGTTTGCATGAATTCTGATCCTCCAACCGTTTCATCAGATCGATGATAAAGTCATTTTTGTCAAAGCTGGCCAAATTGTAGACCCTGGAGTAGCGGATGGCATTGAAATTACAACTTTCCACGCATGAACCACAGAGACTGCATTTGGTAAAATCCAGTACATAGGAAGTGAGAACCTTTCCCTTGCCATCCTCGTTTTTCTTGCTGGAGAGGCTGATGCATCCGGAGGGACAGGCGCGCTGGCACATACCGCAGGCAACGCAGTTGGGTGCACCGGTCTCCTCGTTGCCAATCAACTCGATGTGCCCCCGGAATTTCGGTGTCATGGTCGGCACCTCCCAGGGATAGTGTTCGGTCACCACCGGTTTAAAAAACTCCCGGGCGGTGATCATCATGCCGGTGATCAGGCTTTTACCGCCGGTGATTATATCGCTCCAATAGCCACTCATGTCAGAACACCTTGATCAGGGCTGCGGTAATCAACAGATTAGCCAAGGAAAAGGGAATCAGGATCTTCCAGCTCAGGTTGAGCAGTCGATAGATCTGGACACGCGGGAAGGTCCAACGGATCCAGATAAAGGTGAAGATCAGGATGTAAATTTTAATCAAGAACCACCAGATGCCGGGTGTCATGCCAAAGGGGCAGTCCCAGCCGCCGAGAAAGAGGGTCGCTGTCAGACAGGCGCCGACCACGATGTTGAGATACTCCCCCATCATGAAGAGGCCAAAACCCATGGAGCTGTACTCGGTCATGAAGCCAGCCACCAGCTCGCTTTCCGCCTCGGCCATGTCAAAGGGTGCGCGGTTTGTTTCCGCCACCGAGCAGATAAAGAAGATGATGAAGGAGATCCACATGGTGATGAAATGGCCATTCTCCACCCGGAAAATGTTCCAGTGCCAGAATCCACCCTGCTGATCGAGGGCAATATCCCGCAGGTTCATGGAACCAGAGATCATGACCACCGTGATTACAGTGAGCAGCATGGGAATTTCATAGGCCAGGTTCTGCGACACCGAACGGGCGCCGGAGATGATGGCGTACTTATTGCCCGAGGCCCAGCCGCCGAGGAGGATAGCGATCATCCCTATGGAGGCCAGGGCAAAGAGCAACAGGACGGACAACTCCATGTTGCGGGCGCCGACATTTTCCGAAAAGGGAATGACCGCCATGGAGGTGATCGCCGGGATCATAGCCAGAACCGGGGCCACCCGAAAAAGAATCCCATCAACCCCCTGGGGAACGAGCAGCTGCTTGCTCAAAAGCTTCAGGCCATCGCACAGGGGTTGCAGGAGTCCGGCAAAACCGGCCTCGGTGGGACCGGTACGACGTTGAATGCGGGCAGCGCCTTTACGCTCGCACCACCCTAGCCATGCGGCGTTGACGCCGGCAAAAGCGAGTATGCCCACCCAATACAAGAGGGCGCGCCAAATACTTGTTTCCATATAACTCTTACCTCACATGATCAGCGATCAATCTCGGGAATAACAAGGTCAAGGCTGCCCATAAAAGCCAGGGCATCGGCAATCAGCATGCCTTCGGCCACCTCGCCGAACAGACTGAGGTTGCAAAATGTCGGCGAACGCAGTTTGAGCTTGTACGGATTCTTGTCCCCTGTGCAGACCAACCGATGGCCCAGGGCACCACGGGCAGTTTCAACTGCGGAGTAGTAGTATCCGGCTTCGGGCTTAAGTACCTTGGGCACCTTGGCCATGACCGGTCCGTCGGGCAGTTTGTCCAGGGCCTGTTCAATGATGCGCAACGACTGCTCCACCTCATCCATGCGCACCATGTAGCGGGCCATGGAGTCGCACTCGTGATACACTGGAATATCAAAGTCGAATTCGGAGTAGACCGAGTAGGATTCGTTCTTACGGACGTCGTAATTGATTCCGGATCCACGGGCAACAGGCCCGGTGGCCCCGTAACGGCGGCACTGCTCCGCAGAGATGAATCCGATATCCTTGATACGTTTGATCAGAATAATATTGCCGGTCACCAGGTCGTGGTACATCCGCTGCCAGCGACTGCGCAACCGTTTGATAAAGGCGCGGGTACCGGTGATGAACTCGTCATCGATATCGTTGTACACCCCACCAAAACGCATATAGCAGTAGGTCAGTCGCGATCCGGTGATGCGTTCGAGCAGATCAATGATCTGTTCGCGATCGTCAAAGGCATAGAGCAGTGGGGTGAACCCACCGAGGTCGAGGAGAAATGCGGCCCACCAGAGCAGATGACTGGCAATGCGGTTGAGTTCAACGGTGATGACCCGGATGTACTCAGCCCGTTCGGGCACCTCGATGCCGGCGGCTTTTTCCACCGCCAGGGCCCAGCCATGGTTGAAGGCAAGCGCATGGAGATAATCCATGCGAGCGGTATTGGGCATAAACTGCGCATAGGTACCAGCTTCGGCCAGTTTCTCATGCATGCGGTGAATATAGCCCAGGACCGGCTCTGCCTTGACGATATACTCGCCGTCCATGGTCATTTTTACTCGCAGGACGCCGTGGGTGGCAGGATGCTGTGGCCCTACATTGAGGACAAAGGTTTCATCATGCCGTGGTGCTACTGGTACGGTCATGGCATATAATCCTTACGAAGGGGGAAAAAGTCAGCGTCTTCCGGCAGGAGAATGCGGATCAGATTGGGATGATCCTGGAACAGGACGCCATAGAAATCAAAGGTTTCCCGCTCGTGCCAGTCGGCAGAGGGGAAAACACCAGTAATGGTGGGAATTGCCGGAGTCTCGCGTGGAATACGGGTCCGGACCATCACGCGGCAGTGCTCGCCTCCCAGGCGGTTGAAATCGTACACCACCTCCAACTGCTCTTGGTCAGGCCAGTCCACGCCGGAAATTGATTCCAGAAAATAACCGTCCCGGTTCATTACCTCGGCAAGGGCAACCACCTGCGGGGAGGGGCAGAGCACCTCGATATGGTGGCCGTGCTTGACCGGGTCGGTCACCCGTATCCCGGGAGCCTCGACGAGCCCTTCTTCCTGGGCTGGGAATGCAACTCCGGGAAAAAGCTCTTGCAGAGCATTCAGTGTAGTCTCTTGTAATGCCATGAATTTCGATGGGTTCGTTATAAATAAAAGATCAAAAGCCGCCTACCACCAGCTCGATACGTCCATGCGAGGTTCGTCGTTCTCACTATTTTTCAAAGAGCGACAACGTTTGCCTCTCAGTCAGGCTGTATCCGTGGCCAGCGACGTTTTCCAGTTATCTTCTCCTCCAGGGTCATAATCCCCTCGAGAAGCGCCTCAGGACGGGGGGGACATCCGGGAATGTAGACATCCACCGGAAAGAGCTTATCCGCCCCTTCGACAACGTTATAGTTTTCCTTCACCTTGAACGGCCCACCGGAAATGGCGCAGTTGCCCATGGCAATAACCCACTTGGGCTCCGGCATCTGGTCGTAGAGGGTTTTAACGGCCAACTCCAACTTCTTGTTGATGGTTCCAGCAACGATCATGACATCACTCTGACGGGGCGAGGGGCGAAAAACCTCGGCGCCGAAGCGTGAAATATCGTAGCGGGAACCACCGGTGCACATCATTTCAATTGCACAGCAGGCCAACCCGAAGGTCATCGGCCAGAGGGAGTTGGCCCGCCCCAGGTTGAGCAACTGATCAAGCTGAGCAAACTGGACTATTGATGAAGGTACGATTTCTTCTCCCACGAGAACACTCCTTTGCGCCACGCATAGACAATGGCGAGCGATAGAATAGCGACGAACAGCAGGACCTCATAGAAATCCCGCAGCCCCAGCTCCGGGCTATTGTAGGCGACGGCGACCGGAAAAAGGAAAAGCACATCCACATCAAAAGCGAGGAAGATGAGGGCATAAAGATAGTAGATGATACCAAAACGAATCCAGGCACTGCCGATGGGCTCCATACCGCACTCGATCAGTTGCCCGGTACGGCCGACAGTCTGACGCGTGTGCGATGAAGGACTCAACAGTTTGACGATGATGATCGGGCCAAACCCGAACAACAGTGCCCCGATAAGAAACAGGGTCACATAGATGATATTGGTTTGAACAACTTGGTCCATTTTCTCTCCTCAACAGCGAAACCTATCTGCATCAATCCAACTGATGCGTTTGATCAGCACATCTTATCAAGCTACTGAAATAGATCCTTCATGTCAAGCATAATTCGCCTAAATAACGAATTAATTCTCGATTCCACACGAGGGACCTTTTGACCCGTTTCATGGGAATATTTGACCCGCCGTTAAAAATCATTGACCTATTCTCTCCAGATGTTAGGGTAGCGATGCTTCAATTCAGGTCATACAAATAATCAATAAGGCTGATGCCAAAAGAGATCCCATGGCGATAACCTTCAGACAACTGGAAATCTTCATTGCCGTTGCCGAAACCCAACAGGTGACGAGGGCCAGTAAAAAACTGCTGCTGACCCAGTCCGCCGTGAGCATGGCTTTGGGAGAGTTGGAAAACCAACTCGGCGGCCCGCTCTTTGACCGACATGGCCGCAGCCTGCTGCTCAACGATCGCGGCCGCTATCTCCTGCCCCTCTCCAAGGCCATCCTGCACCAGGTGGCGAACATCGAAACCATCCTCACCGAACAACAGGACACGGTGGCCGGGGTGCTTGAGATTGTGGCCTCCACCACCATCGGCAACTACGTTCTCCCCTATTTGATCGGCGCCTTCATGCGTCTCCACCCCGAGGCCCACATCAACATGCTGGTGGTCAACACCATGACCGCCGAAAAACTGGTGGCCACCGGCCAGGCCGACCTCGGTTTCGTCGAAGGCGATATCAACGTGGATTCCCTCGTTGCCACCTCCTGGTTCGAAGACGAATTGGGCATCGTCATCAGTCCGCACCACAAGTTGGCCGAGCGGGAGACGTTCATCATCCCCGATGATCTGAAGGAAACCAGCTGGGTCATGCGCGAGGAAGGATCGGGCACAGCGGAAATCTTCACAAAAAAGTTGGGGCGTTATGCCTCGCTGCTGAAAGTCGTCACCAAAACCGGCCACACCGAGGCGATAAAAAAAGCGGTGGAATCGGGCGTCGGTGCGGCCTGTCTGTCCATGCTCACCGTTTGCCGCGAGGAAGAGGAGGGATGGCTGAAGACACTCCCCATCGAGGGCATCGACATGAGCCGGCAACTCTGGATCATCCAGCACAAGGACAAGATCATCACCCGCCTCATGTCGGAGTTTCTCCAGTTCTGCAATGTAGTGGCCAAAAATCACCTGGGACGCGAGTGCCTCGCCTCCCCCTGGAAACTGCAGTCGCTTCTGGCCCAGAGCAAACTGGAAAAAGAAGCAGCTCGCCCCGGCAAGGAAAAAACCGCCTAACCCTCCGGCCAACGTACCTTCAGCCCCACCCCACATCACCGTAAACATGCAAAAACGGACAGAGAGTGAACTCTCTGTCCGTTTTTGCCTGGCACAACCCGCAAGCGCTTCTCTATTTCAGCGCAGCCAGGGCAGCAGTAATACGCTCCATCCCCTTCTTGATCACATCCATGGATGTGGCAAAAGAAAAACGGATAAAGGCATCCGCACCAAAGGCAGCGCCCGGTACCGAAGCGACATTGGCCTCACTGAGGAGGTAGTCTGCCAGGGCAAGCGATCCGTCAATGACCTGCCCGTTGAATGTCTTTCCGTAATAGGCGGAAAAATTGGGGAAGACATAAAACGCGCCCATGGGATTCACACAGCTTACTCCCGGGATCGAGCGCAGGGCCTCGACAAAATAGGTCCGGCGGGGAACGAAGGCCTTGAGCAACTGACGCGGAAAATCCTGGGGCCCGGTGAGAGCGGCCAACGCGGCATATTGGGAAGGGGCCGCCGGATTCGAGGTCGATTGGCTTTGAATCTTGTTCATCGCCTTGATGACCTCGATCGGGCCAATGGACCAGCCAATACGCCATCCGGTCATGGCAAAGGATTTGGAGACGCCGTTGGAGAGGACGATCTGGTCCCGCAGACGGGGAATGGCATGTAGAATATGCGGAATCTTGCCATCGATGTAGGAGATCTCCTCGTACATGTCGTCGGTGATCACCAACCAGCCATTGTCATAGGCCATCTTCCCGACGGCGGCCAGGGACTCCTGCGAGAAAACCGACCCTGTCGGGTTGGAGGGACTGTTGAGCACGATCGCCTTGGTTTTTGGCGTCACGTACTGCGCCAGCACCTCGGTGTCGAAATCGAAATCGTTTTCCTCCTTGAGGGGAACAATGACCGGCGTTCCGCCGGCCAACTGAACCATGGGCGGATAGGAAACCCAGTAGGGCGCCGGAATCAGAACCTCATCCCCAGGATTCAAAATCGCCTGGAATATGTTGTACAGTCCGTGTTTGCCACCACAGCAGACCTGAACCTGATCGGCCTCATACTCCCAGCCCTTATCCTGCTTCAGCCTGGCGACAATGGCCTCCCGCAATTCAACAATACCCGACACCGGAGTATAACGGGTATGCCCATCGTCGATGGCTTTTTTACCAGCCTCGCAGACGTGGGCAGGGGTCGACATATCCGGCTCCCCTACGCTAAAGTTCAAAATATCCGCACCAGCGGCCCTGAGTGCCTTCGCCTTGGCATTGACGGCAAGCGTCGGCGAGGGAGCGACTTGCAGCACTCTCTCCGCAAGTACAAACTTTTCTGGCAACATCTTCTCAATACTCCTTCTGTGAACCCATGTTCTCCGGTTAATACAAAAAACAGTGCGCTGTAACGCTTTTACGCAATTTTAACAAGTCCAAAAAATTAAATCCGGAAAAATTTCGCTATTTGAAGTGATTTTTTCTCAATGCCCTCTGTCATGCCCTTTGCAGAAATGGCGACCAATGCCTTCAGCAGCGCGTAAAGCCTCTTGATTACCCAAAACGTACCTGGCCACACCTGCCCTATCCCCGGCCACAGCCTCACAGAGCCCCCTTTCATCTTTACAAACGCTCTGGGGGACACGTAAGGCCGTTGCCCTCGATGCCTGCACACCTGCCCCTGCTTCAGGGTTCGACAAAAACAGGACAGGGGCGATCCGGGGAATAGTTGCGATAGGCCGCATCATCCGCTTGGGTATGGCACTGCAGGCATAGACCGACACGAAGAATACGATGCAGCTCCTCCCGGTTGAAGGGGCGGAGATTTTTGCGCGAACCATACTGCAGCGCAGTACCGTCGATTGTGACAAAGGTGTCAAAACCGGGGGTCCGCTCGCGATCCCCTGCAACGCCTTGATCAACCGGGGTGAACTGCCACTTGCCTTCCTGCTTGACCACCGTCCCCTTGCCCAGGCCCACGGTCTTGGTCGAGGCATGACAGTCGCGGCAACTGCGCCCTTTGCCCTGAATGGTGTGGGGATTGATCGCGGCCATGGTAAAGCGGTCGAAACCACCCTCCTCTTTCCCCTTTTCGTCGATCAGGGTCACCAGATCCTGGCAGCCTGGGGTGACAATGACCACCTCGTCATTCCAGACCGCCAGCATCGGTTCTTCATAGCGGATGTAGGAACGCCCTTCTTCCCACCAGCCAGGCGTATTCTTCAGGGTCAGTTTATCAAGATGCGTATCCCGCTTGTCCCGCTTGACATGGCAGCCGTAACATTGCGGCACCCAGGTGGAATGGCAGGCAGCACAGGTTACCCGCCTGTGAAAAGGCGCATCACAGGCGGATGCATCGGGTTGCTTCAGGGAATGGAGTTTGCCGTCGATCTTGCCCTTGAGCAGGTACCTCTCACCGTCGTTCTCCACATTGGTCAGGCGATTATTCTTGCGGGTCAACCCAGGCGTGGCACTGTGGCAACTCTCGCAGGTGATCTCCAGCTGTTCTTCATAATGCGCATAGCTGGTGCCGTCTCCCATGATCTCGTCACGGGTGTGGCAATCGATACAGGCCATGCCTTTTACATGGTGGATATCCGGAGAAATCTTGAGGTAAAAGCGATCTCCGGGAAGCCCCTGCGAACTTTGCTCACCGTGCTCATAGGGAGTGCCGTAGCCTTCGGCCTCGTAGACACCGATATAGGAGATGCCGATTCGTCCTGAGCGGTTGTGGCAACGGATACAGTTTTCCTCGGGCACCTGCTTGACCACCAGCGGATGGGGACGGTCTTTGTCAAGGGCCTCCTGTTCTGCTGCAGTCAGCTGCCTGGTCACCGTGTTGCGGGGCGTGCCCGGCGGAAGAATGTAATGGCAGGCAGAGCAACCGCCCCCCTTTTCATTGAAAAAGGCGGGAGCTCCGGCCAGGTCATTCTTCTGCTTCCACAGATGACAGGTGGCGCAGAGTTTGCGGTAATAATCGAGGGCCAGGGAGGTTTCCCCGGATTTCAGCAGTTGTTCAACCGTAATATCGGCATTCTGATGCTCACGTTCGCCCCAGTAATAGAGCAGGGTTGAAAGGATGCCGCGGTTGGTGGCCATGAGCGAATGTTTGACCTTGGTTATATCGGTCGGGTGGCACCCTTCTACGCCGCAGGTTCTGGGAGCGACCCGCAGATCCCCTGGATTGAGCACCATGCCGGCATGGGCCTTGTTCTTCTCGATTGCCAGGGGATCCCCCAGATGACAGGGTGAGCAACCAATGACCAACCCGTCGTGGGCACCGTCGAGTTTTTCCTTCTTATGACAGTTGAGGCACATGTCGACCATGCCCGAGGTGGTTACGGCCAACTGGGCAGGACGCTCGGTCTTCTGCTCTCGATAGACCAGGAAGCCGACCAACAGCAGGCTGGTGACAATAAAGAGAATAAGCGGTGCAAGATGGCGGGCGGGCCGGGTCATGACTCGAAATGATCGCCTCGAAGAGGATGGAAATTCACGAAGATCGGGCTACGATAATAAAAAACTTGGTTGCCGTCAAAGAAAGAACGCGGGGCCCGCGGAAAAAGAAAGGTCGTTATCCGTTGGCATACTCAGATAACGACTCCTTCCCTGTTTCAACCGCATGCAACCAGGAGGCCTTGCCCACTGCGCTCATGCCCTTACAAGCGTTGGCCTGGACGGCTTGGCCGCTCTTTCTTCCCTACTCGACAAATCCCTGCACAACCGGATAACGACGGCCGGGACCAAAGGCCTTGGTGGTCACCTTGATGCCCAGCGGTGCCTGTTTGCGCTTGTACTCGTTGAGCTTTATCCGACGGACGATATCGCGAACCAGTCCGATATCAATGCCGCCCTCGGCAATGGCCTCTATACTCTTGTGCTCTTCCAAATAGGCCTGCAGGACCACATCCAGCACCTCGTAGGGGGGAAGATCGTCCTGGTCGCACTGGTCGGGCTTGAGTTCGGCGGTCGGCGGGCGGGTGATGATCCGATCAGGAATGACTTCCTTGCCCCTATTCATCAGCCTTGCCAGCTGATAGACCATGATCTTGGGGACATCGGCAATGACCGCCAACCCACCGCTCATGTCGCCATAGAGGGTGCAGTAGCCCACGGCCATTTCCGACTTGTTGCCGGTGGTCAGCAGCAACCGGTTGAACTTATTGGACAGGGCCATGAGCAGGTTGCCGCGAATGCGCGCCTGAATATTCTGCTCGGTGGCATCTTCGGCAAGGCCTGCAAAGAGTGGCTTAAGACTGTCGCGGTAGGCCTCCATGGCCTTGGAGATGCCGATCAGTTCAAAGTCGCAGCCCAGGTTTGCCGCCAATTGGCGCGCATCGTCCACGGAATATTGCGAGGTATAGGGCGAGGGCATGGCCACGCAGAGCACGTTTTCCGGCCCCAGGGCCTTGCAGGCCAAAACAGCGGTGACTGCGGAATCGATCCCACCGGAGAGCCCAAGCACGGCCTTGGTAAAACCGGTTTTGTGCAGGTAGTCGCGTACCCCCAAAATGAGGGCCTGCTCGACATCGGCCACCTGGTCGGTCAGGGTGAGATTTCCGGCCTGATGCCACTGTTCGCTGTCAACCACCAACATCTCTTCGCCAAAACCGCCTGCCAGTCCATGCAACGCACCATCAGGCGTGATCACCATGGAATGCCCGTCAAAGATCAGCCCATCCTGACCGCCGACCTGGTTGACATACAACAGCGGCACATTGTTTTCCCTGCACAGGCGGGCAAAAATCCGCTGCCGCTCTTCAAGCTTGCCGTAATAATAGGGTGAGGCGGAAATATTGATCAGACAGTCTGGAACAATCGGCCCCACGGCGAAATTCCCGATAGGATTGACCCCGTAGTTCTCGCCGCTCCACCAGATGTCCTCGCAGACCGTCAGGCCGCACTGCAACCCATGAAAGGGAAACACCGTGGAAGAGGATCCGGGCTCAAAGTAGCGGGTTTCATCAAAGACGTCATAGGTGGGCAACAGCTGCTTGCGGGCACGGCAGGCGATCTTGTCCCGCTCGAGCACCAGGGCGGAATTATACAGCGGTTTTCCAGCCCCTGAGCGACGCTCGGGTACGCCGATGATACAGGTGATATCCTCTAAATGTTTGATCAGTTCGACCAGCGCCCTGTCGTGCGCCTCAAGGAAGGAAGGCCTTTCGAGCAAATCCTGGGGAGGATAGCCGCAAAGGGTTAACTCAGGGAAGACAACCAGATCACAACCGGCCTGCCGAGCCTCTCCGACCCAGTGAAGGACCTGGCGGAGATTCCGCTCAAAGGCCCCTATGGTCGGATTTGTTTGAACAAGAGCGACTTTCACAATGCTATACCTGGGGAAAAACTGAACAACCGACTGCTGCTTTGACAGGTTTTCGGTGCATGGACAGCCACCGGAAAGAGGAGAAAATGGAACCACATCAAAAACACGCGACACCGACCGACAGCGTCTTTAATCATGAACCGACGATAAAAAAAACAAAAAAAAAAAGCCCGGCAGGAACTTCCTGCCGGGCTCAAACGAACACCGTCTCTTATTGTTTCATAACGTTGGCGGCGGCCGGACCTTTGGGTCCGTCAACAATTTCAAATTGAACCTTGTCGCCTTCGTTAAGGGTTTTAAATCCTGTTCCACTGATTGCAGAGTAGTGGACAAATACATCCTTGCCTGCTTCCTGCTCAATAAAACCAAAACCTTTTGCTTCGTTAAACCACTTTACTGTACCTGTCAACATTGCTCCCTATTTCTCCTTGTCTTGGGCTGAATGTTTGTCCCATGCAGTATCTTTCTCGGCATGTCCTTTGAATTCTCTAACGAGATTCAAAATTGTAACCAATGAAAATGCCACATGTTCTACTCCTGGTCGGCGAACATAACACTAATTGAATTAAAAACAAGGAAATTGATGTCGCATGGGCGACAGTTGCGAAGAATTTCACAGATGCAAGGAGTTAACGAAGCTTACCAAAACTACTTTCGACCAAGAAAATAAAGGCTCATCCCCTGGAAAAGACGGGGACAATCGACTTGTCAGACAAATTTCAGCTAGCGTTGATAGCGATGCACCGCCTGATTGTGGTCACGAAGGTTGGTGGAAAAAACGTGGGTGCCGTCATTGCGGGAGACAAAATAGAGCGCATCCGAACTGGCCGGATGGACCACCGCCTCCAGGGCGGCACGCCCCGGATTGCAGATCGGACCTGCGGGAAGGGCTGGAATGACGTAGGTATTATACGGGGTTTCCCGTTTGAGATCAGCACTGGTAATGTTGCCGTTGAAATCGACGAGACCATAGATCACGGTCGGATCCGACTGCAGCCGCATCTTCTTTTTCAGCCGATTGAGGAACACGCGGGCAATGAGGGGCCGTTCCTCGACAGCGGCGGTCTCCTTTTCCACAATGGAGGCGAGGATGACCACTTGATGCCGATTGAGGCCATGCACGGTTGCCGGAACGGCCAGCTGCTGCCAGACCTGTTGAAAATGCGCCACCATCAATGCGATCACCCGTTTCTCGTCCACCTCGTGGCGCACCAGGGTGTAGGTTTCCGGAAACAGGTAGCCTTCCAGATTGGAAACATTGAGACCGAGACCGGCAATGAAGGCCGGATCGCGAGTCAGTTGCAGAAACCGCTCTTTCTTGATCCAACCGTCCCGGGCAAAGAGATCGGCAACCTGGCCAGCATCCAGCCCTTCGGGAATGGTGACATGATGCCGCAGGGTCGTACCGTCGATCAAGAGCCGCAGAACCTCCGGCGGGGTCAGTCCACGGGGGATGCTGTATTCTCCTGCCTTAAGCTTGCTGCCCTTGCCGCTGAGAGCAACGAACAACAGATAGCGGGTATCGTTGTGCAGCAGCCCGTTGGCAGCCAAAAGCCTACCAATGCCGCGCACGCCCATCCCCTTGGGGATGGTGACCACGACTTCTCCCGTTCCTCCAGCAGGAGTTCGCAGATAGGTGCCATACCACAGGCCGCCCCCTCCGATACAAACGATAAAAATTGCCAAGGCTATCAGGAGAACACGGCGCATGGAGATGTTACCAGGTCGGAGCAAGAGTCATCAGCGTAAGGGGAATAAACGAAAAAAAAAGCGGCCGGGAAACCCCGGCCGCCTCGATCACTTGGTCTCGATTTCCGCCCGAGGCTTAACCGCGGCCTTCTTGGCTGGCACCTCCTTGGCAGATCCCTTACGCGCTATCGCCTTGCCCAGGGTCAATTCGATGACCTCGTCCATGTGCTTAACCGGATAGAAGGTGATCTTCTTGCGCAACTCCTCCGGGATTTCCACCAGGTCTTTCTGGTTTTCAAGCGGTATGATGACCTTGTTGATTCCGGCGCGCAGCGCTGCCAGGGCCTTGTCCTTCAACCCGCCGATCGGCAGGACCCGCCCGCGCAGGGTGACTTCGCCGGTCATGGCTATCCCCTTTTTCACCGCTTTGCCGCTGATCGCGGAAAACAGCGCGGTGGTGATGGTGATGCCCGCCGACGGGCCGTCCTTGGGAATGGCTCCGGCCGGAACATGGATATGGATATCCACGTTGTCGAAATAATCGGGCTCAACGCCGAGCTCCTTGTTGCGGCTGCGGCAATAGCTGAGCGCAGCGTGGGCGGACTCCTTCATCACGTCGCCCAACTGACCGGTAAGCTGCAGCCGCCCCTTGCCTGGCAGAATCGAGGTCTCGATATGAAGCAGTTCACCGCCGACCTCGGTCCAGGCCAGGCCGATTACCAGACCGGGCTGGCCGCTGGTGTCGAGCTCGGTCTCGGGCAGAAACTTGGGAGGTCCCAAATATTTCTCCACGGTGTTGGCGGAAATCGCATACGGTCCTTTGCCGCCTTCCGCCACCTTGCGCGCGATCTTGCGGCAGATTTTCCCCAAGGCCCGTTCCAGGTTACGCACACCGGCCTCATGGGTATACTTGCTGACGATCAACTCCAGGGTACCATCGTCGATCTTGATCTGGTTGGGTTTGATCCCGTTTTCCGAGATCTGGCGCGGCAACAGATACTTGTTGGCGATCACCATCTTCTCCTCAAGGGTGTAGCCGGAGAGCTGAATGACCTCCATCCGGTCCAAAAGCGGCCCAGGAATGGTGTCGGTCCGGTTGGCGGTGGTGATGAACATAACCTTGGAAAGATCAAAGGGCAGGTTCATGTAATGATCGGAAAAGGTATTGTTCTGCTCTGGATCAAGCACCTCCAGCAGGGCCGAGGAGGGATCGCCGCGGTAGTCGTCGCCGATCTTGTCGATCTCGTCCATCATGAACACCGGATTGTTGGTGCCCACACTTTTGAGCCCCTGGAGAATACGGCCAGGCATGGCGCCGATGTAGGTGCGGCGATGGCCACGAATCTCCGCCTCGTCGCGCATACCGCCAAGAGAGAGCCGGTAGAACTTTCGGTTCATGGCCTTGGCGATCGCCTGGCCAAGCGAGGTCTTGCCCACGCCGGGAGGACCGGCAAAACAGATGATCGGCCCTTTGGTATCGGCGTTGAGCTTGCGCACGGCCAGATATTCGAGGATGCGCTCCTTGATCCGATCAAGGCCGTAGTGATCCTCGTCAAGGACCTGGGCCGCCACCTGGAGGTCGAGCATATCCGTGGAACAATCCTTCCACGGCAGATCGAGAAACCACTCAAGATAGGTACGGACGATGGTGGCCTCCGAGGCATCCGGATGCATCATCTCCAGCCGACGCAGCTGCTTGCGCGCCTCCTTCTTGGCATACTTGGGCATCTTCTTTTTGCGCAGCTGCTTGGCCAGGTCCTCGATCTCCTGGGAGTAGCTGTCCTCATCGCCCAGTTCCCGCTTGAGCGCCTGAATCTGTTCGCGGAGAAAATATTCGCGCTGACTGCGGGACATCTCCTCCTTGGCATCCGACTGAATCTTGGCCTGCACGGTGGAAACCTCAAGCTCCTTGTGGAGCAGGTCCGCCACCAAACGCAACCGCTCCACGGGATCGGTGGTCTCGAGAATTTTCTGCGACTCCGAAATCTTCAGCCGCAGGTTTGAGCCGACCAGGTCGGCAAGACGTCCGGGTTCCTCGATGTTGTTGATGATCATCATCAGATCCGAGGAGAGGATGCCGCGCAGCGACATGATCTTCTCGGTCTGCTCGCGCACGGTACGCATCAGCGCTTCGGTTTCCACCGAAATCTCGGTCGGCTCCTGCTCCTCGAGCAGATCGATCTCCACCCGGTAATGGGGTTTACTTTGCAGCACCTTGCGAATCTTGGCCTTGGACAGTGCCTGCACCAGGACTTTGAGACGGCCGTCGGGCAACTTGAGGGTGCGCATGATCATCGAGACCATGCCGACCTCATAGAGATCCTTTTCCTCGGGATCGTCTTTGGTGGGATCTTTCTGAGTCACCAGCATCAGCAGTTTGTTGCTGTTCAGTCCCTCGTTCACCGCTTCTATCGAACCGGGCCGACCGACAAACAACGGGATGATCATATAATTAAAGACCACCACATCGCGAACAGCCATCATGGGCAGCGATTCAGGGATTTCCAGATCCTGCGTCTGTTCTCCGAAATCACCCATACTGGTTGATAATGAATCATCAAATTCCACGTTTTCCTCCTTAAAATTGCCGTGAACGGCACTCATAGCCCAATTGTCCCACGACAGTAAACACAACCCCAAGCGAAGTCAAGACGCGGTCTCGGGCCGATCCCCGAAGAAAATTTTCACTTGAAGAAAAAGCAGTTGATCAATATAGAAAGGAAGTTTTCGTCCCTTTTGTTGTCCTGTTCCTGCAGCATAAGCATGCATGGCCGCCGAGGGTACCCTGCTCCTGACAATTCGATGAAAGAACCTATTCTCGGCTTGTTACGATCAAAAAAAGACGGCGGACCGTTGACTGCACGCAGGGCGGCGGGTGAAGAGAAAAAGGACGCGAATCGTCGATGAACACACTGTAGATACGACAAAAACATTTCACACGCCACCTGCCGTGACGAACCCAGGTTGTTGCCCGGAGCCTCTTATGCTGACCCTTGGATCATTTTTCGACCTCGCCGATTTTCCCGAACGCGCCCTCTTTGTCGATTGCCCCCATGTCTGGGACCCGCTGAAAAAATTGAAGCAGTACATTGCCGACAACACGGCCCCGACCTTTCAACATGTCCTGATCCGCGACGCCGTCCCCCTGGACAGCGCATACATCTGGTACAACGGCAAACTGCGCAACGCCCGCGAGTGCGTCATTACCTACGGTGACACCACCAAGGGCGGACTCAGGGTATGGGAAAACGGCCAGTTCCTCAACGGCGCCTCGGTCATCATGGGCGGCGCCGTCTTGCTCGGCAAAAACATCAAAATCGGTCAGGGCGTGCTGATCGAATCCGGGGCGATGATCAAGTCCCCGGCAATCATCGGTGACCACACCGAAATCCGCCATGGTGCCTACCTCCGCGGCTACACCCTGATCGGGCATCGCTGCGTGGTCGGCCATGCCACCGAGGTCAAACACTCCATCTTCCTCAACGATGCCAAGGCAGGACACTTTGCCTATTTAGGTGATACCATCCTCGGCAATCGAGTCAACCTCGGTGCGGGCACAAAATGCGCCAACCTGCGATTTATCGAAGGCAATGTCGCCATCAAGACCAGTATCAGCAAAGTCGACACCGGTCTTCGCAAATTCGGCGCCATACTCGGCGACGACTGTCAGACCGGCTGCAACTCGGTGACCAGCCCGGGAACGATCCTCGGCCCACGCAGCCTGCTGCTGCCCAACGTCACCGCAGCTTCTGGATTACACCCTCGTAAAACCGTTCTACGGTAGAAGGGTTCTTCTTGGCCTGCTCCTCCGGCGGCAGCCCCTGTGCGGCATACTCATAGAGGGCGAAGAAAAAAGCAAAGAGAATGCCAACCGTGAAAAAAACGCGCATCAGCCGGTCCCACGGCAACCAGCCTTTGCCGGTGAGGCGGCGAAAAACCACGGCAACGATGTAGGTAAAGCCCAGGGCATAGGGAGCGGTGAGCAGTACCTGATAGGCCGTCCCCATAAGGGTGGCGTTGATATCCGAGCCCAGGCGCAAATGAAACAGCACGTATGCCAGTGCTGTCAGAATAAATGAAATTTTTTCCCGTAACGTTTTCATACTATGAATACAACTCTAGCCTGCGTGTTTCCTGAAACCCTGCCTGATGCGGGTCTTCTTTCCCCCCTTGTACAGGTTTTCGCACAGGTTGTCCACATGCAAGCCGTTGAAAACGAGCCCCTGCAGACAGACTCGGAATTTGTCCGCCTCTGCCTGCAACAGGGGCGCCTGCAGACCTTCACGCCCGCACCGCTTGGTGAAGATCGTCAGCGTTTCATGGCCCTTGTCGAGGATATGCGGCGCCACGGCGCCGATTACACTACCCAGCTGAGTATGCTCACCCTGGCCGGGCTCAATCGCGGCGGGGAACAGCGGGAATCGACCCACGCCCTGATCGCCGATCTGCTGCAGCGAACCGACATCCGGGAAAAGGAGGAACAACAGCTCCAGCTGTGGCAGTCACGCCTGGTGTTGAAGCTTGGTGAGTGGTTTGACCAGCAACAGGCCGATATCGACCATGCCCTTGAACGTATTGTCTCCCGCCAGAATACCCTGCTGCAGGAACTGCGGGAGGAGGAAGAGGACAATCCCTTCAGCCTCACCGCCGGGCTTGGTGAATCTTCCCGCGCAAGCGACCCCCTGCTCCGCCACCGGCTCAAAGCCTGGGCACGGCTCTGTTTTCACGACCAGCAAAAGCCCCCCGGTCTGTTGGTGACAGGCGAGGCCATGGCCATGGAGGTGCTGCAGGAGGTCTATGAAAAACTCTGCAAGCAGGCGGCTCCCACCTTGCTGCGCCTTGCACTGCCACTTACCGCTGGAGAGAAAACCAAATCGCCAGTGCCCCTGGTCAGTTCCCTGCCTGAGTTGGAAGCACTTGTGCAGCAACTCAGCGAGCCGCTGTCCGCAGCCCGGGCAGGAGAAATTTCCACGGCATGGGCTGCACTCAGCAACTCCTGGCAGTTGCTCCTTGAGCGTCATTTCCCCGCTGCAGACACGGCAAGGGGCACTCTTGAGCTTGTCTATTTTCCGGGGATTTCAGCAAAACGGCTCCTTCTGGAGGGCTTTGCTGGATCGATGCGCATAGCTGCGTCCACCGACGAGGAGACAGAGACCGGGTGTTGCATCGGTCTGGTGAAGAGATAAAAAAAGGAGAAAAGGCTCAGATGAACAGTCGTTGTGATTCCAACCTCCTGACATAGGCGATCCAGTGCAGGGGGGCGTTGTCGATCTCGAGCCCGATCTTCTTGTTCCAGTTGCTGAGTCGCTCCCAGCGCGGTTTGACCTGGAACTTGAAATGATCCTCGCCCGTGGTGGCCACCACGGTGAACCTGTCACTTTTTTTGCCAAAACGTTTCCCCAAGTCGGCCAGACACAGGCCTCCACGGGAAACATCACTCACCGATGCCGAGCAGCAGCCGATACCGTCCGATATGTCGATGCTCATGCCGCGAACCCGTACACGAGGATGTTTTCGTTGATCCAAGATAAACCTCCTCTTAATTCAGCCGAACCGTACTCCGGCAAGGCGCCTTCAGGCTCGAGGGCGCCTTGCCCAATCCATCAAGTCAGCCTCTGTTAAACTGTGTTTCCCTCACATTCTTCGCGATAGGGGTTGATGGTCATCACCGGGCAGCAGGCGGTCTTCACCACCTTGTCGGCCACGCTGCCAAACATAATCCGCTCCAAGCCTTTGTAGCCGTGGGTGCCCATGACGATGAGCTCCACCTTTTTCTTGGCGGCATAGGTCAAAATCTCCTCCGCCACATCACCGGAGAGCACTTTTCCGGTCACGGTGGTGACACCGGCCTCGGCAAACATGGCCTTGTTCTCCTCCACATAGGTCTCCATCTGCTGCTGGGCCGAGGCGAACAACTCCTCTTCCAGATTGGGCAGACTGACGGGAGGAACAAAAAATCCGCTGTAATCCTCAAAACTTTGCACCACGAACACCAGGTGCAGCTCAGCCTTGAAGGTTCCGGCCACGTACGCAGCCGCCGTGACGATCTTGCCAGCGTTGTCGGAAAAATCAATGGGAGTCAGGATGCTTTTGATTGCCTGCATATCGTACCTCCTCGCACGAAAGTCGATGAACACCTGCTGTACATACCTCTACGATATATCAATCACAGAAATTTTCACCAAGATAATTGCCGGAAGGCAAAACGCGCCCCCCAGAGCCGACAAAGCAGTTGACCCTCGGTAGCATCAAGAATATATTCCAGACTCTTTTATTGACTTCGAGCGCTTATTGCCGATTCGGGCTGCGCCCGGGATCCCGCCCCCGAGCACTCCAGCCCCCTTTTCTCGACGGGACTTATACCTGCCATGGAATTCACCCCAAAATGGATCGCCTGGGAAATCACCCGCCGCTGTAACCTGCGCTGTGTCCACTGCCGTTCTTCATCGGAGCTCGAGCTCCAGGGCCATCCTGATTTTTCCTTTGACGAGGCCAAGCGGATCCTCGATGAAATTCGCGCCTATGCCAATCCGGTGATGGTGCTCTCCGGCGGAGAACCGCTGTTGCGGCCGGATGTGTTTGACATCGCCCGCTACGGGACCAGTCTTGGCCTGCGGATGTGCATGGCCACCAACGGCGCGCTGGTAACGACTGAGATCTGCAAGGAAATCAAAGACTCGGGCATCAAGATGGTCTCCTTGAGCCTTGATGGCGCCACCGCGGCAGTGCATGACGACTTCCGCAGCCAGTCCGGCGCCTTTGACGGGGTGATGAACGCGATCAACCTGTTCAACGACCATGGGATCGACTTTCTCATCAACTCCTCCTTTACCAAACGCAACCAGGAGCAGATCCCACAGATCTATCAGCTGGTCAAATCCCTGGGGGCAAAGGCCTGGTACCTGTTCATGATCGTGCCCACCGGCCGCGGCGAAGAGATCATGGAGGAGTTGATCCCCGCGGAGGAATACGAGGATATCCTCAACTGGCATTACGACATGGAAAAGGAGGAAGACCAGCTGCTGGTACGGCCGACCTGCGCCCCCCAGTACTACCGCATCGTTCTCCAGCGGGCCAAGGCCGAGGGGGAGCAGTTCAAACGGCGCAGCCTCAAATTTTCCACCGGCGGCTCCAAGGGATGCCTTGCCGGGCAACTGATCTGCCTGATCAATGTCGACGGCGACGTGCTGCCCTGCAGCTATTTTCCCCTCTCCGCCGGCAACCTCAACAAGCAGAGTTTTCAGGATATCTGGGAGAAGTCTCCGCTCATGCTCGACATGCGCAACTTCGCCGGCTACAAGGATAACTGTGGCCGCTGCGAGTATGTCAATGTCTGCGGCGGCTGCCGCGCTCGCGCCTATGCCGTGACCGGCGACTACATGGCGGGCGAACCCTTTTGCACCTACCAGCCCAGAGGCTAGTTTTTTCTTCCTCTCGCCTTATCGACAACCGGCCCTGCCGACAACCCCTTGATCAAACGACAATGAACGACACCTTTCTCCAAGCCTGTCGAGGCGAACGCACCGCCTACACCCCGGTCTGGTTCATGCGCCAGGCGGGCCGTTATCTGCCCGAGTACCAGAAAGTTCGCGGCAAGGTCAGCTTTCTTGAACTGTGCAAAACGCCGGAACTGGCCGCCGAGGTCACCCACCAGCCGATCGACATCTTCGACTTTGACGCCGCCATCCTCTTCTCCGACATCCTTATCCCCATGGAGGCGATGAACCTGGAGCTGGCCTTTCACGAGGGCAAGGGACCGATCTTTGCCCATCCGGTGCGCAGCCAGAAGGCGGTGGACGAGCTGGTGGTACCCATCCCCGAGGAGACCATGCCCTTTGTCCTTGAGACCATTCGCCTCCTGCGCAACTCGCTCAAGGTGCCGTTGATCGGTTTTGCCGGGGCGCCCTTTACCCTGGCCACCTACCTGATCGAGGGCGGCAGCTCCAAGGTCTTTTTGAACACCAAGAAGATGATGTTCCAGGAGCCCAAGCTCTATCACAACCTCATGGCCAAGATCACCGCCTGCACCAGCGCCTACCTCCAGGCCCAAGCCAGGGCCGGCGCCCAGGCCCTGCAGATGTTCGACTCCTGGGTCGGCATTCTTGCGCCCCAGGATTACGAAGAGTTTGCCCTGCCCTACGTCAAATCGATCATCTCCGACCTGCGGGCGGTGACCGATGTGCCGATCATCTACTTTGCCAACAACGGATCCACCCTCACCCGCCTGACCACCACCGTTGGTGCCGATGTCCTTGGCTTCGACTGGCGCCTGCCCATCGGCGATGCGATCGCACGCGCGGGCAACCATGCGGTCCAGGGCAATATCGACCCGATCGCCCTCTTCCTTCCCCAGCAAAAACTGGAAGCGCGGATCAGGGCCATGCTTACCGAGGCCCGCGATGCCAAGGGCTATATCTTCAACCTCGGACACGGCATCCTTCCGGAGACCCCTCCGGAGCAGGTCCGGATCGCGGTTGATGCGGTGCACCGTTTCAGCGGCAAGCCCTGAAACCTTCCGCAGTCTGCCATGGACACCCCGCTTCCTCGCCCCTCGCTCCATGAGTGCATCCGCCTCATGGATCAGTACGCCATGCTCGACAACATTCGCCACCACTCCCTGGTGGTGGCACGGCTGGCTGCCCAGATTCAGGAAGGGTTGAGTACCTTTGCGCCGAACCACGCCCAGGCCGACCGCAACCTGGTGATCAGCGGGGCCCTCCTCCATGATATCGCCAAAACCCCCTGTCTGAACAGCACCTGCGACCATGCCAAGGTCGGCGGAGAGATCTGCCGCAGCCACGGCTATCCTGAGATCGCGGCCATTGTCGAGCAGCATGTCCTGTTGTGGGAGTACGAACCCGGCCGTTATGCGGACGGGATCTTCACCGCCCGGGAAATCGTCTACTACGCCGACAAACGGGTGCGCCACAATATGGTGGTCAACCTCGACCAGCGGCTGGAGTATATTCTTAAGCATTACGGTAAGGGCAATCCAACCCGTGAAGCACTCATCCGCGAGAACTTTGAGAAGTGCCTCACCTTTGAGCAGTACCTGTTTCACTGGCTCCCCTTTGCCTCTGCTGACCTGGGCCGCTTGTAATCCTGAACAAAACGAGACCCGATGAACACCACTTCCTTTGACTGGGCAGAACACTACCCGGCTGCAGTCAGCGTCTGCGATAGCGAAGGCACGATCGTGGCCATGAACCAGAAGGCGGCAGCGATGTTTGCCAAATCCGGCGGCATGAACCTGATCGGTGCAAGCCTCTTTAGCTGTCATCCGCAGCCGGCCAACGACATCATCCGCGCACTGCTTGCCGAGCAGCGGGCCAACACCTATTGCATTGAAAAAAACGGGGAACGGAAACTGGTCCACCAGGTCCCCTGGTATGATCAGGGCCACTTTGCCGGACTGGTGGAAACGGTGATTGCCCTGCCGGCCGAGGTGCCGACGAAAAAGCGGGGGTAAACCTTCTCGCTACAGTAACGGGCGCAAACCACGGCTAAGTTCTCCATCTAGTCAAAATAACTCCATTCCTTGACAGCCTGGAGCGGCAGAGTATACTCAACGTCAAGAGTTCACTCACCTTCTTCCCTTCCAGCCTTCAAACAGGTCGACGCAGGAGCCGCCCTATGAACGATTGCCGAACCGTACTCGCCGCCTTGTTTCTCCTCTTGCTGACAGCCGTTGCCGCCGTGGCTGCCCCGGGCCAGCAGGTGCCCTCTCCGGGCAATGGTTATGATGTTGCCGAGGGCCGCTACATCCGCATGGCGCATAACTTCTTTGTGTTCTACGATCCGACCACGGCCATGGATGTCCCCTACAGGGATACCGGCATGACCCGCATCGAGGCGCAGAAATACATCCTCGATAAAAGCAACGCCTCGCTGCCGCAGCTCAACTGGCAGGCCGGACTGTATCCGCACTGGAAGGGCGAGCTCTGGCTGCCCGGATCGCCCATGGCCTTCAAGCCCTATTACCGACTCCACAATTACAAAAAGCCCGAGTTTGCCGAGGCCATTGAACAACTGCCCACCAGGCCGCAGAGCCCGCCTATGCTGCAGACCGGATTGATGAAGCTCGAGCATTTACTGGGCCTTCCCGGTCGCACCGAAATTTTCCTCTTCTCCGACGGCCAGCACATGACCTATCCGGGCATGGAGCCGCAGCCGCTCGACGAGGCCAGACTGCTTGCGAGCAAGTTCGACATCTGTTTCAACATCGTCTCCAGCGCAACCACCAACAAGGGACGGCAGCTGCTGGATAATATCGCCGCAGTCAACTCCTGCTCGCAGGTGATCGACTTCGATACCGCCTTTGCCCACCCGGAACACCTTTTCGGCAAACTGTACATGGACACCGGCGGCAAGGGATTTGGCAATATTCTCTTTGACTTCGACAAATCCTTTATCCGCCGCGAGCACTACGGTCAGTTGGATACGCTTGGTCGAATGCTGCACGACAACCCCAATGTCTATGTGGTTCTCTCCGGCTTCTGCGACTCTATCGGCAGCGAAAGATACAACATCGGCCTGTCGCAAAGGCGGGCCAAAAGCGTGCGCCGCTATCTCCAGAAAAAATTTGCCATCAAGTCCGACCGCGTCCTCCTCTACTGGTACGGCTATGCCAATCCCGTAGCCTCCAACGCCACGGCACAGGGCCGCCAACTCAACCGGCGGGTCACGATCGTCCTGCGCGGGCAGCCCTGATAGAGATCAGCGGAGGAGTAATCATGCAACTCACCTTTCATGGAGCCGCACAAAATGTCACTGGTTCCTGCCACCTGGTGGAATGTGCGGGCAAGCGGATACTCATCGACTGTGGTCTCTATCAGGGCGGACGTGAGGTGGATGAGGAAAACCGCAACGATTTCGGCTTTGATCCGGCGGCCATTGACTACCTCCTGCTCACCCATGCCCACCTCGATCATTGCGGCCGTATTCCCCTGCTGCATCGGCTCGGTTTCCGCGGCAAGGTGCTCAGCACCGGCGCGACGCGCGAACTGGCCCGACTGGTCCTGCTCGACTCGGCCCGCATTCAGGAAGAGGAGGCCCGCTACCGCAACTACAAGGCCAGCAAACGCCGCAACCAGCCGGCGGTCAAGCCGCTCTACGACACCCTGGACGCCCTCAATTGCCTGGACGGCTTTGTTGGCATCGCCGCCTACAACAGGGCCCACGAACTCGCCCCAGGTATCAACGCCACCTTTTACGAGGCCGGGCATATCCTCGGTTCGGCCTGTATTTTTCTCGAACTCAGCGAAGGCGGACAAAAAAAACGCGTCCTCTTCTCCGGTGACCTCGGCTATGACGGCCGCGCCATTCTCCCCGACCCGGCAATACCGCCGCAGGCCGATATCGTGATCATGGAGAGCACCTACGGCAACCGGCTGCACAAGCGGCTCGCCCCATCAATCGACGAGCTCTACCAGGCCATCAACACCACCATCAACCGTAACGGCAACGTACTGATCCCCAGCTTTGCCCTGGAACGAACCCAGGAGATTCTCTACTATCTGCGCGAAGGCATCGAACAGGGTCACCTGCCCCGCCACCTCCCGGTCTATCTCGACTCGCCCATGGCCATCTCCGCCACCCAGATCTTCCGCCACCACCGCGAATGTTTTGATGAGGAGACCTGGGCGGTGATCAATGCCGGAGGGGACCCCTTTGCATTGCCCGGGCTTGCAATCGTGCGCGACACCGCCGAATCGATGGCGCTGAAAAATGTGCGAGGTGCGGTGATCATCGCCGGCTCCGGCATGTGTACCGGCGGCCGCATTCGCCACCACCTGCGCCACAATCTCTGGCGCCGGGAATCATCGGTAGTTTTTGTCGGCTATGCGGCCGGGGGCACGCTGGCTCGCCGTATTATCGAGGGAGAAGAGGTTGTGCGGGTACTGCACGAAGAGGTCGAGGTCAACGCCGAGATCTACACCATCGGAGGGTTCTCCGCCCATGCCGACCAGGAGGAACTCCTGACCTGGCATGGACGAACCGGCAAGCCCGACTGCACCTTCCTTGTCCATGGCGAACTGGAGGCCATGCAGGCCCTTGCCGGACACATACGCGAGACCACGGTGGAGATGCCGAGACTGCACCAATCCTTTGTCCTCTAAAAAAACAGGCTGCGAAGTACAGGCTCGCCCCCCAACCTTCGCGTTTCACATCGGGTAGGCTGGATTTTCGGCCTTGGGTGGGGTTGGTTGGGCCGGCTCTGCAGGGGCCTGCGGGGGCGCTGCAGCCGGTTGTTCAGGCGCAGTGGCCTCATGAAGAGCTGCCTTTCCCTTGTGCCAAAGCCTTTCGGTTTCATCCTTGGTGGCCTGCCAAGCCTTCTTCGATTTTTCTTCCACCGTGTCGTAGGTTTCCCTGGAACCGGACTTGGTCTTTTCCCAGAGCTCGCCGGAACCATGCTTGAGACTGTCCCAGGCGGATCCAACCGAGTCCTGGGTCGCATCGACCACCGCACCGGTCGCCTCCGTCACCTCATACCCGGCGGTCCCCCATTTGCTCTCATTGTGTGCGGACGGCTCTTGCGCCTTCACAACCTCCTGGCCGTGCTCAGCGGCCTCATTCTCGGCCCACGCTGCATAGCCCGGCGCAAGAAGAATGCTCGCTCCAACCAGACCCATGATCTGCATCATTTTCATTGATACGCTCCATTGAATACGTTTATTCATCCTGCAAAGAGCAACGCTGAGGGGTATTGGTATTGCAAATTTCGCCATTCCACCCTATTTTCATTTGTTGTCTTCGGATACAGGTACCTATTCTCACATCGACGTCACCGTTTGTACGGTATACAGTTTGTCCTCTCGGACAATGGACCAATAGGTTCCCCCCCATTACATCGGAAAAAAAACACCTCATGACATCTTCCAAGCGTACGCCGTGGTTTGTTGCTGTATTTTTCAGCCTGCTTCCCCAGGTCGTTGGGGCCGCTCCTGCTGACAAGATTCCCTTAACCTGGTCTGTTCAGGCAGCTGTCTCCTATGCCCTGGCCCACAATCCCGATTCCCGCGCCGCACTGCAAAGAATAATGGCTGCCGAGGCGGATCTCAAGGCCGCCCATTCCGCTTTTTATCCCCAGTTGGGAATAGCGGTGGAATACAGCCGGACCAACAATCCGATGTATTCGTTTGGCAACATACTCAATCAGGGCATGTTCACCAACAGTATTGATTTCAACGATCCCGGCACCACCGACTCCCTCCAGGCCAAGGGAATCCTTCAGTACCGGCTGTACAACGGTGGCCGCGATGTTGCCGCGGTGGATGCGGCGGAAAATCGCGGCCATGCCAGCACCCTGGACAACGAGGCCGTTCGCCTGCAGCTCGAATACAATGTGGTCCGTGCCTTTTGCAGTATTGTCCAGGCCGGCGAGGTGGTACTGGCCCGCCAATCCGCCCTGGAGGCCATCTCCGCATCCCTGGCCGTTGCCCGGGCCCGGTTTGAGGAAGGCAGCCTGCTCCAGGAGGAGGTGCTCAACCTGGAAGTGCAGCAGTCGCGTGCCCAGGAGCAGTTGATCCAGGCCAGGCACAGTCTCAGCCTTGCCCAACGGGGATTCCTCCGCCTGCTCGGTATTCGTGGAGAAAAAGTGCAACTCGATCCCCAGGCCTCACCAATCCAGGAGATTCCGGCTGATCCCGATATTGACAAGCGACCGGAGTTGAAGTCCATGGCCGCGCAGATCAAGATGCTTGAGGCCATGGTTCGGCAGGCAAAGGGCGGCTATGCTCCAACCGCTGACCTCTTTGGTTCGTACCAGGCGGAAAAGGGTACGGAGCTCGACGATGGATCCGGCACATCCTGGACCACCGGCATTCGCCTCAACTACACCCTGTTCAACGGCGGACGTACCGGTGCCGAGGTGGAGCGGGCCGAGGCAAACCTGCGTGAGGCCAGGGAGCAGTTGCACAAGCTGGAACTGGCCTTTAACCTGGAAAAGGAACAGGCCGTTCTTGCCCTCAATCAGGAGGAGCAGCGGCTCAAGGTCACCCAGAAGATGGTCGCTTCGGCCCGGGAAAGCGCCCGCCTCTCCCGATTCCGCTTCAAAGAAGGGGTGGTGCTCTCCTCCGAACTGATCGATACCGAAAATCGTCTCACCGATGCCCTGCTCAGCCACAGTCTTGCAACGGCTTCACGAAAAATTGCCGTTGCCGACCTGCGCCGCGCCGTTGGTCTTCACCAATTCAGCCAAGGAAAGTGATCATGGCCAGCCTTCATCTGTTTTCATTCGCGCCCCTCTCTGTTCTTGCTCTCTGCTGCCTGCTGGCGGGGCCAATTGACGCCGCTGAGCAGCCAAGCGGAACTCAAGCCGAGACTTCCGTCAAGGTCGCCCAGGCGCAGCTGCAGGAGCTTCCCGCCCTGATCGAGGTGGCCGGCACCCTGCAGGCCAAGGAAAGTGCCGCCATTGCCGCCAAGGTGACCGGGATTGTCACCAAGATCCCGGTGATTCTCGGGTCATCGGTGAAGGTCGGCGATCTTCTGGTGGAAATTTCTGCAGGTGAAATTGGGGCCCGGCTCAGCCAGGCCGAGGCGCAACTGGCTCAGGCACGGCGCAATCTTGAGCGGGAACAGAATCTGCTCAAAAAAAATGCCTCCACCGCGGACACGGTCAAGAGCATGCGCGATCAATACAACATAGCCCTTGCCGGCTACAACGAGGCCAAGAGCATGCTCGGCTACACCGCCATCACAGCTCCCTTTGCCGGTGTCGTCACCCGCAAGATGGTCAACAGTGGTGATCTGGCCACCCCGGGTACGCCCTTGCTCTATCTGGAGAACAACCGGCAACTGCAGGTTCGTTCGGCGGTACCGGAGAGCCTGGTATTGCAGATCCATACCGGTGACCGCTTGATGGTCAGGGTGGACGCCGCCCAGGTATTGGTGCAGGGCACGGTGGTTGAAATCGCCCCTGCGGCCGATCCTGCATCGCGCACCGCACCGGTGGTGATCGATCTGCCCGACCACCCGGACCTGCGCTCCGGTCAGTTTGCCCGGGTCCAGCTGCCCGGTGCCGGTACCAGGGGGCTGCTTGTTCCTGCAAGCGCGGTGGTCCCCGTTGGTCAGATGGACCGGGTCTTTGTGATCAAGGAGGGACGCGCCCATCTGCGCCTGGTGCGCACCGGCCTGAAGCACCAGGGGATGGTGGAAATTCTTTCCGGTCTGAGCGCGGGGGAGACGGTGGCCATCTCCGATAATCGCTTGCTCAAAAACGGCCAGCAGGTACGGGTTCAGCCATGAGTGATCAGCAACCACTTCATCCCGGTTTTGCCGGACGGCTGGCAGCGACCTTTGTCGGCTCCAAACTCACCCTGATCGGCCTGGTGGCCTCGCTGCTGCTGGGATTGTTGGCCCTGGCGCAACTGCCGCGTGAAGAGGAACCCCAGATCAAGGTACCGATGATCGATGTCATGGTGGCCATGCCCGGTGCCACGCCCAAGGAGGTGGAACAGCGGCTGGCCATCCCCATGGAAAAGCTGCTCTACGAGCTGCCCGGGATCGAATACATCTACTCCACCTCCATGCCCGGCAGATGCCTGCTGATCGCCCGCTTTTACGTGGGGGAGGATTTTGAAAAATCCATTGTCAGCCTTAACCAGAAGCTGCAGACCAACTTCGACCGTATCCCCCATGGCGTATCCCAGCCCCTGATCAAGCCGCACACCATCGATGATGTGCCCATCCTCGCGTTGACCCTCCACTCCAAGGTCTATGACCACTCAACCCTGCGCCGTCTGGCAGCCCAGGTCGACGATGCGGTCAAATCCATCTTCGAGGTGGCCGAGACCAAAGTGATCGGCGGCAACCGCAGGCAGCTGCGGGTCCAGTTCGATCCGCTTTTGCTCACTGCCCGCAACCTGAGCCCGGCGGATTTGGTACGCCATCTGCAGGAGGCCAATCGCCAATCCTTGTCCGGGACCCTGCGTGCCGAGAACCATGAGATCCTGCTGCAGACCGGTACCTTTTTGACCTCCGCCAAAGAGGCCGGACGAATCGTCGTCGGGGTGCATGGCGGCAAGCCAGTCTATCTTGACGAGGTGGCCACCATCGTCGACGGCCCTGAAGAGCCGCAGTCCTATGTGCTGTTCGGCGCTCGCGAGGGCAACCCCGAGGCCGCGGTGACCCTGTCGGTGGCCAAGCGCCCGGGCGCCAATGCGGTGCATGTGGTGGAGACCGTACTGCACAAGGTGGAGAGCCTCAAAGGCACCCTGATTCCGCCGGAGATCGAAGTGAGCATCACCCGCGACTACGGGGAGACCGCTGCGGAAAAATCCAATGAACTGCTCTACCACATGGGGATCGCCGTTTTCGGTGTGGCCCTCCTGATCCTGCTCTTTCTCGGCTGGCGCGAGTCGATCATCGTCCTTTTGGCGATCCCCTCGACCCTGTCGCTGACCCTGCTGCTCTTTTATCTCTACGGCTATACCCTCAACCGCATCACCCTCTTTGCCCTGATCTTCTCCATCGGCATCCTTGTGGACGATGCCATTGTCGTGGTGGAGAACATCGTCCGCCACATGCGTTTGCCCGAGAACCGGCAGGCCTCGCTCAAGGACATTGCGGTGGCCGCGGTGATTGAGGTCGGCAATCCGACGATCCTCGCCACCTGGGCGGTTATCGCCGCCATCCTCCCCATGGCCTTTGTCGGCGGGCTGATGGGCCCCTACATGCGGCCAATCCCCATCGGTGCCTCGGCCGCCATGGTCTTTTCCCTGCTGATCGCCTTTACCGTGACCCCCTGGGCCGCCATCCGCATCCTGCGCAAGCCCTCAGGCACGACTGCCAGCCAGAGTCACGACCCGGATCATGCACCGGATGACTGGTTCACCCGGCTCTACCACCGAATCATGGATCCCCTGCTTGCCCATGCAGGCTGGCGGCTGATCTTCTTTGCCTCCATCATCGGCATGCTGCTCATCTCCTGTTCCCTGGTCTACTTCGGCAAGGTCAGGGTGAAGATGCTGCCCTTTGACAACAAGTCCGAATTCCAGATCGTGCTCGATATGCCCGAGGGCTCCCCCCTGGAACAGACCACCCGGGTTGCCCTGGAGATGGCCGAGGTGATCGGCAGGGAACCGGAGGTGGTCAACTACCAGGTCTATGCCGGCACCGCCTCGCCTTACAACTTCAATGGGCTGGTGCGCCATTATTTCCTCCGTTCCGGAGCCACCGTTGCCGATATTCAGGTGAACCTCAAGGCCAAGGGTGAGCGTGACAGCCAGAGCCATGCGATCGCCAAGCGGGTGCGCCCGGAAATCGCCGAGATCGCTGCCCGGTACGGCGCCACCGTGGCGGTGGCCGAGGTGCCGCCCGGTCCCCCGGTGCTGCAGACCCTGGTTGCCGAGATCTACGGGCCTGACGACGTCAGCCGCCTCGCCCTGGCCACCAAGGTGAAGGAGATCTTTTCCTCAACCGATGGAGTGGTGGATATCGACTGGTACCGGGAGAGCGAACGGAGCAAACTGGTGCTGACCGTGGATAAGGAGAAGGCGGCTCTCAACGGCCTTTCCGAGGCGGAAATCGCCCAGGCCATCGACATGGGCCTTTCGGGAAAATCGATCGATCTGTTCCACCAGCCCCGTGACAAGGAGGAGATCGAAGTCCTCCTCCAGCTGCCGCAGGCCCAGCGGGCCCGAATCGACAACCTGCTCAACATCGCCCTGCGGCCCGCCGCCAATCCGCAGGCGCCGCTCATTCCCCTGCGCGAATTGGTACGGGTGAGTGAGCAGCCGGTGGAGCAGCCCATCTACCGCAAAAATCTCAAACCGGTGCTCTATGTGACCGGGGATGTGGCCGGTGCCGCAGAAAGCCCGGTCTATCCGATCCTGGAGATGAACAAAAAGCTCCAGGCCCTCAGTGGTGACCAGTTCGGCGGTCTGGCTGGCCCGATCACTATCTACAACCTCAACCAGCCCTTTCTCGAGCAGCAGCCGTCGATGAAGTGGGACGGTGAGTGGCATATCACCCTGGAGGTCTTCCGCGATCTCGGACTGGCCTTCTGCGTGGTCATGGTGCTGATCTACATGCTCATGGTCGGCTGGTTCAAGGACTACATCATCCCCCTGGTGGTGATGGCGGCGATTCCCTTCTCGCTGATCGGCATCCTCCCGGCCCACTGGGGGTTAGGCGCCTTTTTCACCGCCACCTCGATGATCGGCTTCATGGCCGGAGCGGGTATCGTGGTGCGCAACTCGATCATTCTGGTCGACTTTATCGAGCTGCGCCTCAGCCACGGTCTGCCGCTGGCCGAGGCTGTGGTCGAGGCCGGTGCGATCCGCTTTCGTCCCATGCTGCTCACCGCGCTGGCAGTGGTGGTGGGCGCCTCGGTCATCCTGGCCGACCCGATCTTCCAGGGGCTGGCCATCTCGCTCATGTTCGGCGAGATCGCCTCGCTTTTGATCAGCCGCATGGCCGTGCCGGTGCTCTACTTCATGGTGCAGCAACGAAAACAGGGTGCCTGAAAACCACAACAGGGGCGTCTGTGAGCACACAGACGCCCCTGTTGTTTCCCCCTCTTGATGGAAAACGTCAGCTTTTATTGAGGACCGAACGTATCACCGGCGCCAGATCGTGGAGGGAGACCGGTTTCATCATGAACTCGCGGATACCGGCCTTGCTCACCCGCTCCGGCGAGAGCGCCGAACTGTACCCCGAACAGAGGATGATCGGTAATTCCGGCCGCAGGGTCAGCATGCTACGGGCAATCTCGAACCCGGTCTTTCCGGGCATGGTTTGGTCGGTGATGACCACATCAAAACCCTGGGGATTCTTCTCAAAGGTCATCAGAGCGGTGTTACCGTCGTTGCACACCGTAATTTTGTAACCGAGCTGTTCGAGAAACCCCTTGAGATAATCAGCCACCATTTGCTCGTCATCCACCACCAGGATCGATTCGCTGCCCCCCACCAGGGACTGCGACCGCTGCTGTTCCTGCGATGTTTCGATTCCGGTCACCACCGGAAAGTACACCTGGACCGTGGTTCCTTCCCCTCGGGTGCTCTCCACCAGGATTCGCCCCTCGTGGCTCTCGACAATGCCATGCACCACGGCCAACCCCATGCCGGTTCCCTTGCCGCTGGGTTTGGTGGTGAAGTAGGGTTCGAAAATACGTTCCAGATTGGCCGGATCGATGCCGCAGCCGTTATCCTTGACCGAAATTTTAATCCACTCCCGTTCACCCTGGGACTCCGGGATGGCTTTTTTCACCGGCTCCAAACTGAGGACGATGACCCCGCCCTTGTCCTCAACCGCATGAAAGGCGTTGGTGCAGAGGTTCATCACCACCTGATGCAGTTGGGTGGGGTTGGCAAGGATAACCCGGTCAGTGGCAGCAATCTTTTCCTGAATGGTAATGGTCGAGGGAATGGTTCCCCGCAGGAGCTTGATCACCTCCTTGAGCAGCACTCCGGGTTGGAGCAGAATGCGCTTGGTGGTCTCCTTGCGGCTGAAGGCCAGTATCTGATTGACCAATTCCGAGGCCTTGCCGCCAGCCTTGAGAATCTGCCGAATTTCCCGCTGCAGGGCGATACCCGGCGGCAATTTCAACAACGCCAGTTCGGCGTATCCCAGGATCGCAGCCAACAGATTGTTGAAGTCATGGGCAATGCCACCGGCCAGGGTGCCGATGGCAGCCATCTTCTGCGACTGGCGCAACTGCTCCTCAAGCTGTCGCTGACGTCGAATCTCGGAGAGTTGATCACTGAGATCGCGCACCAACTCCAGGGTGCCGAGGCGTTGTCCCTGGTCATTATTGATTTCGTTTTCCATGGTCTCGCCAAGGAATACACTGCCATCCTTGCGCATGAACCTGCGGCTCCAGGCAGTCGGGAAATCGTCATGACGGAACTTTTCGCCACCCTTTTCGTAGAGCATGGTCTGCGGCTGCCCAACCAACTCCTCTTGGGCATAACCGAACATGCGGCACAGGGCGGGATTGGCCTGCTTGATCTCGCCGGAGGCATCCATCACCACCACCCCATCGGGAATACTGTTGAGGGTGGAGAGGAAAAAAATCCTCTGTTCGTCGAGATCACGGATCTTCGCCCTCAATTCGGGGTAATAACTTTTACGGATCGATCGTTCCCCCAGACCGACAATCGCGTCCCTCAGTTCATCCCTGTTGTCTCCACTACCGGAGTGATGAGTCATAGACTAGAACGCCTCCTCAAAAATCGCTTCGATATCTGCCAACTCCAGCCGGCGTGGATTGGTGACCATACAGGGATCGGCCAGTGCCTTACGCGATAACAGGGGAATATCCTCCAGCTGCACCCCGCGCTTACTCAGGCCGGATATAAAACCGAGTTGTTCCTTAAAGCGCTGAATGGCATCGAAAATAGCCTGGCAACGATCCTCCTGGGGCAGCTCAGCCACCGCCACATTAAAGATCTCGCCGATCCGGTCGTATCGTTCGGCAGCGGCCTCATAGTTATATCGCATGACCACATCCAACAGCAGGGTGTTGCATTCACCGTGGGGCAGGTCGAGCAGGCCCCCCAGACTGTGGGCCAAGGCATGAACAGCGCCTAGGCTGGCATTGGAAAAGGCCAACCCCGCCTCCAGGCTCGCCAACATCATCTGTTCCCGTAGGTCAATATCATCCAGCTTCTCAACAACCAGGGGCAGATATTGATGAATCAGACGAATGGCTTCCAGGGCATGAATATCGGTCAACGGGGAGTTGGCAGAACTGACATAGGCCTCAACCGCATGGACCAGGGCATCCATGCCGGTACACAAGGTCAGGTGACGATCCATGGTCAGGGTCAGGCCTGGGTCGAGCAAGGCCAAATCCGGGACCACGGTTTTGCTGATGATGGCGATCTTGACCTTGTCGGTGGTGTTGTTGATGATGGCAAACTGGGAGACGTCGGCCGAGGAGCCGGAGGTGGTGGGCACACAGATCAGCGGTGGCCCAGGAATTTCAACGTTATCAACCCCTTGAAATTCCAAGATATGTTTGTTGTTGGCAGAGACGATGGATACTCCTTTAGCGCAATCCATCGGACTGCCGCCGCCCAGAGCAATGATGATGTCACACTTGGCTTGCCGGTAGAGCTCGGCCGCCTCCATCACCTCGCTTTCCCGGGGATTGGGACTGACCCGATCGTAGACAACGGACTGAACGCCAGAGTCGGAAAGAATCGTTTGCGCCCGCTCGAGAATCCCGGCGGCGACGATGCCCTGATCGGTCACGATAAAAACCCGCCCGGCACCGAAGTTCAGGGCGAACCGCCCCAGGAGCTCAATGGCGCCGTCTCCGAAAATGATTTCCGGAGCAAGAAATTTCCGTATGTTCAACTCAGTCAACATGGGTCTCCCCTCCCCCTGAACACTTCAGACATGGTATGACTTGAATAAAGAGAACTTCCATCACGACCAAGACCTGCCTACAATTTCTGCAAGAGAACACCTTAGAGGGTATTACCCGATAACTCATGAGAAAAACAGGCAATTGCCATTATCCTAACGTGGCCTGGACAATAATTATTCAAGATTCCCAAGAGCCTTGTCTGTTCGTATCCTATGTGAAAAAATCTGCTGCGTCAAACACCTTTGTACCTGTTCTTCCCTCTAAAGAAAACAAATGGTTATTGGTCAGCTCTTCCACAGCGGGATCGCTCGTCCACGCCCCTGTTACCTCCGCGAATTTTGCGCAACATCCGTCGGAGAAAACGGGATTCCGAAACGATCCTGGCCCAGGAGATGAATACTGTCGCGGCCAAAGAGTTCGAGAAAGCTGGAATCTGCCAGCGTACAGCGGAACCCTCGGCAGGTGCGGGGACGATAGTGGTAAATTGCGCATTGATACCTGCCATTCACCTTGCGTAGAAAGACGCAGCCCTTGTCATCGGGATGGATCATGTACACCTTGCCTGCCGTCAGGGCTTCCGCCTCCAGTTGCTGCATGGATTTATGGCGAAGCTGCGCCAGGGTAATGTCGATACCGACATGACCGCCCATCTTGCGGATAAAATCCACCTCATCGGGCTGAAGAGGGATCCTCCGGTACGATTTACAGCAGGTCCCGCATTGGCGGCACTCGGCGAAGATGGTCTTCAGGGTTGTTTCATCAGGGATAACGTTTTTGCTCATTTCCTTTTCCCGAAACTGTCAATAAAACCATTGTGAGCTCACAGCGTCCAAAAGGCGTGCAGTGGATGCTGCTCGAGTATCTTGGCCCCGCGATCGGAGTGGCTGACTCCTGGACGTTTCCCGGGGGGCAGGAGCAGGCTGTCCACCGTGGCCAGCACCGATGATTCAAGGCTGAGAGGATTGTATCCGCCTTCAAGAATAAAGAGCAGGCGATCATTGCAGGCTTCATGCGCTAGAAACTTCAACAACTCCGTCACCACCCCGTACCACTGCGTGGTTAGGAGAATGCGGCTGATGGTGTCGTCCTTATGCGCGTCATACCCGGCAGAAACCAGGATGATCTGTGGCAAATACTGTTCAACCACGCTCCCGAGAACCCTGCTGAGCAGATAGAGGTACTCCTGGTCGGCAAACTGCTGATGAACCGGCAGGTTGATGGTATACCCCCGCCCCCTGTCCGCCCCTATCTCCTGCGCCAGCCCGGTAAAGGGAAAGAGTTTTTCCTGATGGATCGAGCAGAACAGGACCTGTTCGCTTTCATAAAAAACAGCCTGGGTACCGTTGCCGTGATGGACGTCGAAATCGATGATCAGAATCCGCTGCAGGCCATAAACCCGCCGCAGATACTGGGCCGTGATCGCCACATTGTTGAACAGGCAAAATCCCATGCCCCGTCCAGGTTCGGCATGATGCCCCGGAGGCCTGACAAGGGCAAATCCGTAATCAATGGTACCGCTGAGAATCTGGTCGGCGAGTTCGAGGCAGCCTCCGGCGGCCAGAGCTGCCGTATAGAGACTCTGCTCCATGAGATAGGTGTCCCGATCATAGGAGTACGGATCATGGAGATTCACATGCTCGCGCAGTTGCTCCAGGTAAAAGCTTGAATGCACCGCCTCGATGTCGGTTGTTGACGCCTCACGGGGACGGAAGATGGAAAAGCGATCCCGGTAGCGTTCCGATTCCAGCCTCTGGTAGAGGCCCCGGACGCGGGCGGCATTCTCCAACGAGTTCAAAGGGATGCCATGATCGAAATATCTTCGATCAAAGAGGATTCCCCGTGCCTTATGCATAGTGATACTGGTAGATGGGTTCATTGATGAAGCGCTGCCATTCCAGACGATACAGATATCCCTGCCGCTGTACCTGCTGATCGGTATACGGCAGGGCCTGAATGAGCTCGAAGCCAAGTTTTTGCAGACAGCGCTGTTGGGCCTGATTGTTGATATCGGTATACATCTCGACCCGGCGAATGTTGAGCCGATCAAAAAGAAACAAAATCAGGTACTTTTGCGCCTCGGTGCCGTATCCCTTTCCGCGCAGCTCCGGATTGGCGAGCTTAAGGGCCATCACCGCCGTATTGGGATCTTCGGGACGCATCCAATACTGAATGGTGCCCAACGGGGTCCCATCCCGAAGTTCCATGAGAAAACTCTTGTTTCGTTTGCTCCAGAGCATTCCTGATTTGATCTGTGCCTCAAGGGTCTCCACCGTGTGGTGCTCCGGGGTCAGATAGGAACCATAGGCAAGCGGATCCTTGCTCCACAGGGCCAGAAGCGGCGCATCGAAGACCTCGATGCGCCGCAGCAACAGACGGATGGTGAAGATCTTGTTGCCGAAGATGGTCATAGTTTCTGCTGCCCGACGTATCGGGCCATGTCCCCAAGGCCATGGCCCATCCCTGCGACTTCCTTACTTGGTCATGTTGTTCACCGCGTTCTGCAGTGAACTGCTCGAAGCCATGAGCCGATCAAGTGCGTTGACCGTATCGACGACCGACTCCTGAACCGTTTCGGTGGTGCGACGGTTATCACCGGCCGATTTGACCACGGTCTGGATCTGCTCCATAACCTTCTGCCCGTGATCCGCCAAGGTGGCTGCCCGTCCGCTGACATCGTCGATGGAGGAGGAAATGGTCATGATCCCGGTGGAGATCTCCTCCATGGCATTGAGCGCGGTGTTGATGACCTTGGAACCGTCATCCAGCATGCGCATGCCGTCCTGCATGGCGGTGATGGTCTGGCGGGAGTCATTCTCCACCATCTTGACGATATTGGAAATATCCACCGCCGAACGCGAACTGTTTTCCGCCAGCTTGCGCACCTCGTCGGCCACCACTGCAAATCCACGGCCGGCATCTCCGGCACGGGCGGCCTCGATGGCGGCGTTAAACGCCAGGAGGTTGGTCTGGGAGGCGATCTCCTTGATGATATCGACAAAACCGCCGATTTTTTCCACCTGGGAGACCAGGGTGGCCACCATCTCATTGTTCTGCTGCATGGAGCGGTTGATCTGCTGCATCTTCTCGCCCGCCTCCGCACCGGCCTTGCGACCGTTTTCCGCCTCATGCGACATGGAACCGGCCAACTGGTTCACCTTTTCGCTGACCCCGAGCATTTCGCTGGAGGAATCCAGCATCCGGCGAATGGTGGTTTCCGAGGCATCCAGACGCACGACCTCCTGATCGATCGACTGGTTCATGACCTGCATCTCCTGCTTGACCTGTTCCATCCGCTGCTGGGAATCCGCCACCAGGGCCGCCACCTCGCCGCTGGCCTGGCTCACCAGCTGCTCGACCTCGGATTCGGCGCTGACATCAAGGACAAACTCCAGGGCCCCCTTGATATTGCCCTTGGCATCCTTGATCGGCGCACCGGTGTATTTGATTGGAACCTCGCGTCCGTTGATATGGGCAACCGTCTTGGCGGAGATAACCTGATCCGTCTGCATGGCCTGATTGCAGGCACAGTGTTCGGTCCGGCAATGGCCGCTGTTGAACAGGCTGTAACACTTCCTGCCGATCAATTCGTCCGCGGGCGAACCCAGGGCCTGAGCCCCTGCCGGGTTGATGAAGGTGATCGAAAAATCGGTATCAATGGAGAAGATCGGCGTGGGAATGGCATTGAGATTCTCAATCTTCTCATTGGCCTCCTGGCGCTGGCGTGCCTCATCGGTGATATCGAGCACAAATTCGAGTGCGCCGGTGATATTGCCCTTGGCATCCTTGATCGGCGCGCCGGTGTACTTGATCGGCATGATCATCCCGTCACGCGGCCGGGCAATGGTCTCATCGCTGACCACGCTGTCGGTTTTCATCGCCCTGTTGCAGGCACATTTCTCGGTCTGGCAGTGCGGCGTCTTGAACAGGTCAAAGCACTTGCGGCCGATGGCACTGTCCGGCGTCAATCCGACGGCAGCCGCACCGGCAGGATTGATGAAGGTGATGGCGTAATCGGTGTCGATCGACATGATCGGCGTGGGAATGGCGTTGAGGTTCTCGATCTTGGTGTTGGCATCGTGCCGCTGACGGGCCTCTTCGGTGATATCGAGGATAAACTCGAGCGCCCCCTTGATGTTGCCCTTGGCATCCTTGATCGGTGCGCCGGTGTACTTAATGGGCACGATCACCCCTTCGCGCGGCCGGGCGATGGTTTCCTCGGTCACGATGCCGTCGCTCTTCATGGCCTGGGTGCAGGCGCAGCGCTCGGTCCGGCAATGGGGGGTGCGGAAGAAATCGTAACATTTCTTGCCCACCATCTGATCAGGGCTCAGGCCAACCACCGCCGCACCGGCAGGGTTCATATAGGTGATGGTGAAATCGGTGTCGATCGACATGATCGGCGTGGGGATGGCATTGAGATTCTCGATCTTCTCGTTGGCCATCTGCTGTTGCTTGCTCTCCTCGGTGACATCGAGAATGTACTCAAGCGCCCCCTTGATGTTGCCCTTGGCATCCTTGATCGGTGCGCCGGTATACTTGATCGGAACGATCACCCCGTCGCGCGGCCGGGCAATGGTCTGCTCGCTGATAACGCTGTCGGTCTGCATCGCCCTCAGGCAGGCGCATTTCTCGGTCTTGCAGTGCGGCGTCTTAAACAGATCAAAACACTTCTTGCCCACAGCCTCATCCGGCGTCAACCCGGCAACCGCCGCACCGGCCGGGTTCACGAAGGTGATGGTGAAATCGGTGTCGATCGACATGATCGGCGTGGGAATGGTATTGAGGTTCTCGATCTTTTCCTCGGCCAGTTGCTGCTGCCTGGTTTCATCGGTGACATCGAGGACATACTCAATGGCTCCAACAATGTTGCCCTTGGCGTCCTTGATCGGCGCGCCGGTATACTTGATCGGAACGATCACCCCGTCGCGCGGCCGGGCAATGGTCTGCTCGCTGATGACGCTATCGGTCTTCATCGCCCGCATGCAGGCGCATTTTTCGGTCTTGCAGTGCGGCGTCTTGAACAGGTCAAAACACTTCTTACCCACTGCCTCATCCGGCGTCAATCCCGCCACTGCCGCACCTGCTGGATTGATGAAGGTCACGGTGAATTTATCGTCGATCTCCATAATCGGCGTGGGAATCACGTTGAGATCGGTCTCCATCTGCCGCAGCCGCGCCTCCAGCTTCTTTTCACGGCTGATATCGCTCATGGTCACCAGGGTCCGGGCTTCTTCCCCTCCAAGGGGACGGGCTATGGAACGAAAGTAGCGGATACCTCCGCCATTGTTCTGGATCCCTTCGGTGCTGACCTCTTTGCTCAGCCTGGACGCCTTTTCCACCGTGCAGTCCTTGGTGCCGCAGAGATGGAGATTGCAGGTTTCCTCACAGGTCATCTTGCCGATTACCTGGGCTGCTGTCAGCTGAAAGGTGTCGTAAAATGCCTGGTTGGCCCAGGTGATCGTCCGCTTGCCGTCCACCATGAACCCTGGCTCGTTCCAGGACTCGAGAATCCCCACATCCATACCGACAGGTGTTTGTGCTGCTGTTGCCATTGTTGCCTCCATTATCAAATCATATCCCTTGCCATATCTTGCTGTTCACTGGAGCTTTGCAGACCGTCTGCACAGCCACCCGCCATCAACGCCTCCTCCGCTTGGCCTTCCCCCTCAGAAATCTGCAGGTGGTTGCGAAGGATATTGGCGACATTGACAACCAGTACATGTTCTTTGAGCCCCTCATCGTTGATGAATTCGATCAAACGATCCAGGGTGTCCTTCTTGGATTGCAGCTCGGGCCGCAATGAAGGCGTGGTATGAAATTTTTCCTGTTTATAGATGGTGATGATTTCATCGACCAGCAGAGCGACCAGGTTGCCGCCCGCCCTGCCGATGATCAGTTTATCCTCTTGAGCCAATGCCCGGCTGGCCACATTGTGCTCGGGACAGCTGTAGAAGGTTCTCAGACTCATGACCGGCACCACCCGCCCCCGCAGGTTGATGATTCCCTGCACCAGCCCCTGCTCGCTGGTGAGCTGAATGAGATCGCCGCAGTCGATAATTTCCTGCACATCCTTGAGCTCAATGGCATAGTGTTTGCCGATAGCGAAGATCAGGTAGCAATGCTCGGTAATGATATGCCGGGCCGAGGGCTCATCCTCGACATTGCTCGCCTCGACATTGCGCCGCAACCGGGCCATGGCGCTTATTTTGTCGATCTGGGAACTGATCAAGCCCTGCACGTTGAGCAGCATGATGTTGTTGAACTGCGGCGTTGAACAGACGCCCTGAAGATGGGGCAGATGCTGTCCGGGGATGGGCATGATCTCATCTTCGGCCACCACCAGGATCTGGTGCACCTTGTCGACAATCAGGCCAAAAGAGAGTGCGTCCGAGTGCATCACCAGGATGCGGGTGTCCTCGGTGGGCTTGAGATCCTCCTCAACGGAACAGCCCAGCAGGATGGCACTGCAGAGCACGGGGATGGTCTGGCCGCGCAACTGCAGTGCCCCCTGCACCTTGCCGCTTTTGAAGGTCTCGTCGATGTTGGCAAAAAAGCAGATCTCCCGCGCCTCGGCAACGGGAATGCCGTAGATCTGGTTCCGACAGGAATAGAGGACGAACTGGTGGTAACGCCGCGGCCTGGTCGATACGGACTCGGCCTGGCCCTCAAAACCATCGTCCATGTCCGAGGATTGGGGAAAGAGACGCTGGAGGTCGATCAGTTCAAGGGTGCGCCGCCCTTCATCCAGCTTGATCAGATCGGTGATCACGGTTTCCTCGGTCAGCAAAAACGAGGGAAGATGCTCGATCGATTGCAGGCCAACCCGCAATACATCACGAATATCCTCCACCAACAGCCCATAGCGTTTGCTACGGACCTGGATCACTGCCACCTTGGCATCGTTGCCGTAGTCGGTCTGGGGGAGAGCCAGTCGTTTTTTGAGATTGATCACCGCAATGACGTCCCCCCGCAGGGGCATGATCCCTTCCAGGAAAGGTGCACCGGTTGGCAGGGGCTGGATCGAAACGCTGAGCGGCAGGGCTTCCACCACCTGTTCCGCCGGCAGGGCAATTTCAATACCCGCCTGGCGATCGAGTATAAACGAGGCAAAAAGCTGTTCCTTCATTTCTGACTGTTTCCTCAGCAAAAAAAGCCTTTGTGGATTCCGACGGATTACAAGGTTTGAGGGCTCACATATTTCGGACGCATGCTGCGCGCCGCCAGGCGGTTGAGCACCGCTTCGATTTCGCTGAAATCGCTGTCCTGGTAAGCAATAAAGCGAGGCCGCAACTGATGTGCGGAGGCCACGGTTTCGACCTCGGCATTAGGCAGGATGAGAATGAAAAACACCTGCTCCAAACGAAAACGAAAAGGAGACAGACACTGCAGGTCGTTTGTGCAGGTGGCCTGAAGCACCACGGCCTCCGGCAAGGGATCCGGAGTCTGGAAATGACGCAACAACTCTCCCATGTTCCAGCAGTCGGTCAGAGACTCCAGGTTGGGCAACGCCTTGATGGAATCCTTGAGCCGTTCCCCGCTCTCTGTATGTTTCGCTGTAAACAACAGCACGTTCATAGTATTTTCTCCGCTTGTTCTCACAGATCCCGAACTGTTCACGTTCTCATCCAAGCAAAAGATGGGCCATCAGACCGATACTCGACAAAAAAGGAAAAATCTCTTTTCCCCCAAGGACTCCGTCCCGAAGGCGGTCCATGAACAGAGACCGGCCCCCTCTCATCTGTACACTTTTATGAACATTGTTCTGGAAAGTGGACAGGAAAGGGAAAGGCAATCATTGAGACAGGGAGACCCCTCAGGCCTCGTGATGCAGCGGCGGAGAACAGTTGACAGACACCGCCGGATGACGAATCAGGCGTCGGCGTACTTTTTGATGAGTTGATACAGACGGGTGCGGGAGAGTCCGGAAAGACGTCCGGCCTCCATGACGTTGCCCTCGCTGTGGCGCAGGAGGCGTTGGGTATAGTCGCGTTCAAAGGCATCCTTGGCATCCCGCCAGGCGGGAAGAAAGGTCCTCTCAGCAAAAGGCGGCGAAGCGACAGGCGCCTGCCGTTGGACATTGGCCCGGGCATGGGCCGTACGAATATGGACCGGCAGATGTTGGGTGAATAGAACCGGGGAATACACGGCCTGGGCAAAGGCGGATTCTATGGCCTGGGAGAGTTCGCGCACATTGCCCGGCCAGTGATAGCTGCAGAGCAACTCCATCACCTCGGGCAAACATTCCTTGGGTTCCTGGCCGTAGCGCTGGACCGAACAGTTGAGGAAATGTTCGGCCAACAGGGGAATATCTCCGTCACGTTCGCGCAAGGGCGGCAGGTGAAGGCTCAGGCCTCGAAGCCGGTACAACAGGTCCTCACGAAACAGGCCGTCTCTGGTCATGGCGGCCAGATCTCGGTTGGTGGCACAGATGAGACGAAAATCCGAACAACATTCCTCCTGACTGCCCACGGGGCAAAAGGCCCGTTCCTGGAGGACGCGAAGAAAACTTTTCTGGGTGGCCAGAGGTAACTCGCCGATTTCGTCGAGAAACAGCGTGCCCTTGTCGGCGTGACGAATAAGACCGCGATTGGCCCGGTCCGCGCCGGTAAAGGCGCCTTTGACGTGGCCAAAGAGTACCGATTCGACCAGCTGCTCGGGCAAGGCCGTACAGTCGACCACCACGAAGTTCCCCTTTTTCCGCCTGCTGTTGGCATGGATCGCGCGAGCGAAGGCCTCCTTGCCCGTTCCGGACTCACCGGAAATGACTACGCTGGCATCGGCGGCAGCGGCATTGGCGAGGATCTCCAGACATCGGATGAAACGGGGACTTTCCCCCACCAGCTGGTCACGCTCCATCGCCTCGACCACCGCTTTCTGGCCACGCACCGCCTGACGGTACTGCAGCGCCCTGGCCAGGGGGAGCGCAAGTTCCTTGATGATGGAATTCTTCTCCAGATAGCACCAGGCACCATGACGGATGGCCATTTCCGCGCCATCCGGATCGCCCTGAGCGGTGATGATGATCACCTGGGGCTCAGAAGGGACTGCACGAAGCTGATCGATACTTTTCAAGCCGTTGCCATCGGGCAGGTAGACATCAAGGAGAATAATGTCAAAATCACCGTTCACCGCAGTCCGCACCCCTTGAGCCAGGGAATGGACCGCCTGCGATTGATGATGCAGGCTTTCGAGTTTGTCGGCCACTGTTTCTACCAACAGGGCGTCATCATCGATGATGAGAATCTTCGCCATGACAATATTGCTATCTTAGTAAGAAGTCTGCCGCCTAAAAGCAGGTATCGAGAAATCAGTCTGTTGCGAGAATGAACGACAGTCTGGTTTGTCGGCCCTGAGGCCGGGAAAAATTGGCAATGCCCTTCACACCTCTTTTTACACTCGTATCTTTCCTATTACATAGTGTGTTCCAATAGTTGTCAAGGAAACAAAAGACGACCGATGGTCGTAAGCAGCAATCTGCGGTCGATGGGTTTGCAGAGCAGTGCCTTGACAGGGCAATGGCGGATCTCCTGTGTAGTTATGCCGTTTCCATACCCGGTCATGAGGACCACAGGCAGTTCCGGCCGCAGCTGGTGCAGCCGCTGGCACAGTTCCACCCCATTGCAGCGTGGCATATCAAAATCGGTCAGCACCAGATCATAGGCATCGCTTTTCGCCAGGAGATGTTCCATGGCCGTAACACTGTCGGTCAGCACCTCCACATCCAGTCCATGTTTGCTCAGATAGCGGCGGAGAATCTCCAGCACATCCGGCTCATCGTCCACAATGAGAATCCGCCCCTGCAGCGGACCTGTTGGTTCCTGCTGCTCTTGCTTCGGAAGTGCGCGCAAAAGGTTGTTCGGCAGGGTCGCTTTCCGGCCGCGGATTTTTTCCACCAGTTCCTCGCCACGGCGGCAGGCCGCCACCATCCGTTGCAGACGGCGGTGCACCTGCTCTCCTTCAGGCCCGTCCTCGGCAATCATCTCCGCGTTGGCAATGATAATGCTGAAAATATTTGTAAAGGCATGTCCATCCTCGCTACTCAGACAACTTGCGGCGGTCGGCTCTTGGCTCATCGATGTACTCTTGGGGTAGAAGATAGTCTTGAATTTCCCTGACAGCAGCAAACAGGGTTCCGGGATAAACCGCCCTCTGTCACCGTAACTGCCGGTTACCATGGACAGAGGAAAGCTGTGCGATCACCAGGTCATTTTAGCATGCATTTAAGGGGGGCTGCCGGATTTCACCCTTTTTTTCCCCGGAAGCATCGCTGGCACCACCTCCAGGGGAAACAAGCGACACCTACGGGACGAGATTTGTCCGCAGGAACCCTTGTTCTTGTGTAACTATTCAGCTCACCATGCTGAATTTGTTAAAAAAGTGCTTGACATGGTTTTCGGTTAAATTTTGTATTTTCCAGTGCGATTGGCAAACTGCCCAATTCCCCCCATTGAAGCACCGCTACGGCCTTTTGGTGCATGTTGATCGAGGGCACGCGGCAGGCGGATCGCAGAAAAAATTACAAACCGTCCCAGGGGCAGTTTTGGGACTAAAATTTCGATTTTAAAACCCGTGGTATAGTGTCGGCAAGACACAAACACGGGGGTTGGAGTGACAATCGATAACATCAATGTAGAAGAGACAATCCAGCGGGTTACCAGCTTGATAGCCGCTGAGCAGGATCTTTCACCGGCGCTGAAAAGCAGCCTGGAAGTTCTGTTGCTCTTGGTTTCATTGTTGTTGAATCGCCTTGGTCTCAATAGCAAAAACAGTAGCAAGCCGCCGTCGACCGATCCTTTCCGCACTAAAAAACCTCGTTCTGCGAGTGGTCGCAAACCCGGCGGTCAGCCTGGTCATGCTGGAACGACACTGAGACCTGTCAGTGATCCCGATATCATCAAGGAGATTGTTATCGATCGCAGCCTGCTTCCCCCTGGGCGCTATCGCAGCAGCGGCCACGAGGCACGCCAGGTCATTGACCTGGACATCACCACCCTGGTGACCGAATGGCGTGCCGAGATCGTGGTGGATGAACAGGGCAGACGTCATGTCGCACCGTTTCCGGAAGGGATCACCAGGCCGGTACAGTATGGCATCGGCGTGAAGGTCAATGCTGTGTATATGTCGCAGTTCCAGATGGTGCCATATAATCGGATCGAGGACCACTTCCTGGAGCAGATGGGTATTCCGGTCAGTAGCGGTTCCATTGTCAATTTCAACCGTGACGCCTTTGATCGTCTGGCCTTCTTCGAGCAGTGGGTGCAAAAGGCGTTGCAACAAGAGGACTTGCTTCATGTCGACGAGACAGGGATCAACATCGGTGGCAAACGATGCTGGCTGCATAATGTTTCCAGTCTTGGGTTAAGCCATTTCGCTCCCCATGCAAAACGGGGCGGTGAGGCAATAGAGTCCATCGGTATCCTCCCAGGTTTCCACGGGATACTCTGCCACGATCATTGGAAACCCTATTTCCATTACGGCCGGGTTCATGCCTTGTGCAATGCGCACCATTTGCGTGAACTGGAACGGGCCTGGGAGCAAGATGGTCAACAATGGGCCCAGCAGCTCAGCCTGCTGCTCAAGGAGGCCAATGAGATGGTCCATGGCGCTGGCGGATGTCTCGATTCCGCCACGGCAGAGCAGTACAGGGTGCGATATCGAGAACTCTTGCAACAAGCCGAACTGGAATGCCCGGCACCGGCCCCTAAGCTCAACAACGGAAAACGGGGACGAATAGCCAAATCGAAATCCAGAAACCTGCTGGAGCGATTACAGAGCTTTGAAAACGACGTTCTTCGGTTCTTGGACGATCCGCTGGTGCCTTTCACCAATAACCAGGCAGAAAATGACCTGCGGATGATCAAGGTGCAGCAGAAGGTGTCAGGGTGCTTCCGTTCAATGGAAGGTGCAGAGACTTTCTGCCGTATCCGTAGCTACATCACGACCTGTAGAAAACAAGGCATTACTGCGTCCAAAGCACTGCGCTTACTCTTCCAGGGCAGATGGCCCGATTTTATGAGTACGCTTGTGGTTTCGGTTTGCGCTGAATAGTTACGTTCTTGTTTACTTCCAGCGCGAGAATGGCTATGCTGCACGCCTGTGAGAGGCGGGCTGCCTGTGAGATAAGCCGTACCAGTTCTGTCAATTTTCATCCGTACGCACCCTCCAGTTCCCAAGTGTTTGCCAAGGTTGCCCTGTCTGACCAAGATATTCAATCAACAATCCGCTGACCAACGTCCGATCTCCTTTCCAATCGCTGTTCCACGAAAAATTTTCGGGTTTTGCCCAAGCCCTGGCTCGGCAACAATCCACACCGCAAATACCTGGCACAAATACAGTGAGTTACCAAGCAAGGAACGTCGTTTTTTGCCGCTTGTTGCCAAAACGACCAAAGTGACTGCCCGAGAAAATGAGTATGCATCGTCTTCGCCCGACTGCCCGTAAGAAAAAAAAGCAACCCCTGCAATTCACCGCCACCTGTGGTTCCGGCCTGGAAGAACTGGTCGGTGAAGAAATCGCTGCCTTTGGCGGAGCGACCATTGAATCACGTCCCGGTGCGGTCAGTTGGACCGGCAGCCTGGAAAGCGGCTATCGCGCCTGCCTCTGGTCGCGCTTTGCCTCGCGTATTCTGCTGGAACTGGCACGATTCGATGCCCCGAATACCGATGCGCTCTACACCCATGCCAGCAACATCCTCTGGGACGACCATTTCACGATCAAGTCGACCTTTGCGGTGCACACTACCCTGGTGAACGCGGCCATCAGCCACAGCCAGTATGCCTCCTTACGGATCAAGGATGCCATTGTCGACCAGTTCCGCAAACGCTTTGGCAAGCGGCCCGATGTCAATCCCCTCAATCCCGACATACGCCTCAACCTGCATATCCAGGGAACCGGCGCTTCACTCTCCCTGGACCTCTCCGGCGACAGCCTCCATCGCCGCGGCTATCGCACCGGAAGCGGCGAAGCGCCGCTCAAGGAAACGCTGGCCGCAGCCATTGTCCGTCTCTCGGGTTGGCTCGAACGGGTGGAGCAGGAACCGATCCTCCTTGATCCCATGTGCGGCGGCGCCACCCTGCTGATCGAGGCGGCCCTGATGTACAGCGACAGCGCACCCGGTCTGCTGCGCAAGACCTTTGGCTTCATGGGCTGGAACAAGCACGATCCGCAACTCTGGGAACGGCTGGTCGAAGAGGCCCTTGACCGCGAAGGTCAGGGCCTGCCGGAAACCTGGCCGCAATTCATTGGCTTTGACGCCGATCCCAAGGTGGTGGCTGCGGCCCGGAAAAACGTGATCGCTGCCGGCCTGCGCGATGTGATCGTGGTGAAGCAGCGGCAACTGGCCCGGCTGCAGTGCCCCGGCCCCCAGGGCTGTATCCTCACCAACCCGCCCTACGGCGAGCGGCTTTCGGAAAAAGAGGCGGTCAAGTACCTCTACCGCTGTCTTGGACGAACCTTTCAAAGCAACTTCGCCGGCTGGAATCTCGGTTTTTTCACCGCCAATCCGGATATCGCGGAAATGGTTGGGGTGCAGTGGCAGGAGCGGTACCGCCTGTTCAACGGGCCGATCAAATGTCAGTTGATGGTCGGCAGCGAGAGCCGTCTCAAAGACCGCGAACCCACCACCTGGACCACCACCCCGCTGCCAGCCGGTACGCCGGGTGAAGATCTGGCCAACCGGCTGATCAAAAATTTTCACTATTTCTTCCCCTGGACCCAGACTGAGGGTATCACCTGCTTTCGCCTCTACGACAGCGACATCCCCGAATTCAATCTGGCCATTGATTTCTATGAGGAATGGATTCACGTGCAGGAGTACGCCCCGCCAGCCTCCGTGGATGGTGCCAAGGCCGAGGAACGGTTCAATCTGGCGCTGCAGGTGATCCGCACCGTGTTTGACGTGCCGCGCAGCCGCATTTTCATCAAGACCCGGCAAAAACAAAAAGGGGCCAAGCAGTATCAGAAAAAATCATCCAGCATGGGCAACCTTTTTGAGGTGCATGAGGGCGGCGGCCGTTTCCTGGTCAACTTCACCGATTATCTCGACACCGGCCTCTTTCTCGATCATCGCACCACCCGCGCCCGGTTGCGGGAACTGACCCAGGGCAAGACCTTTCTCAATCTCTTTGCCTATACCGGCTCAGCCACCGTGTATGCCGCCATGGGCGGGGCCACCTCAACCACCACGGTGGATGTCTCCGAGACCTACCTGGAGCGGGCGCAGGCCAACCTCGCCCTCAATGGATTCGGCGGGCCGCTGCATCAGGTGGTGGCGGCAGACTGCCTGGACTGGCTCAAGCAGTCCAATGACCGCTTCGGGGTGATCTTTCTCGACCCGCCGACCTTCTCCAACTCGCGCCATCGCAAACAGACCTTCGATATTCAGCAGGATCATGTACAGCTCATTCGCCAGACCATGATCCACCTGGCCAAGGCAGGGGTGCTGATCTTTTCGACCAACTTTCGCAAATTCAAGCTCGACCCCACCCTGGAGGAGCAGTTTGATGTGCGCGAGATCAGCGAGGAGACCGTCCCCTTTGACTTCAAACGCAACCAGCGCATCCACCGCTGTTGGGAATTACGTCATCCCTTTAACCCCGCTGATGGCGGGACAGAGGTTTTTTGATGCCCCCCTCCAATCCGGCCGAGGAGATCGTGACCATCGTCGATGAGCAGGACCAGCCCATCGGTGCGGTGGCACGTAAAATCATGCGCCAACAACGGCTCATCCATCGGGCCTCCTACATTCTGGTGTTCAACACCGCGGGCGAACTCTTTATCCAAAAACGCAGCAAAATCAAGGATTTCTATCCAGGTTACTGGGATCTGGCCGCAGGCGGGGTGGTGTTGGAGGGGGAGAGCTACGAGGAATCGGCCAAACGGGAACTGCGCGAGGAACTAGGCATCGGCGGCGTCAAACTTCGCCCGCTCTTTGACCAGTATTATGAAGATGCAAGCAACCGGGTCTGGGGGCGCATCTTCGCCTGCACCAGCAACGGTCCCTTTACCCTGCAAAAGGAAGAGATTGATTACGGTCGCTTCATCGGCCTCGCGGAAATCGAAGCCCTCAATCAAGTGGAACCGGTGACTCCGGACGGCATGGAGTTGCTCAAACGTCTGCCACGCTAACGTTGTTATTGCTTGGTGAACCCTCCAATCTGCCCTATACTGCGCCTATATTCCTTTTGCTGCTGTACTTGAGGCGCCATGCATGTTCATATAGCCCGGCAACCCATCTTTGATGCCCACAAAAAAATTTTTGCCTACGAGTTGCTCTTTCGCGAGTCCCAGGGGCTGCAGCTGGGGGAACTGAGCGGCGACCGCGCCACCACCAGCCTGCTCTCCACCGCCTTTCTCACCGAAGGGATCGACAAAATATCCGGCAAGCGTCCCTGTTTCATCAACTTCACCGAAAATCTTCTCCTCCGGGAGATTGCCCCCACCTTTCCCAAAAACAAGATCATCGTCGAAATTCTCGAGGACGTCTCGCCCACTCTCGAGGTCCTTGCCGCCTGCAGACATCTCTCCGACCTGGGCTATGTTCTCGCGTTGGATGATTTTGTCTATACAAAAAACCTGCTGCCGCTGATCGAGCTGGTCAATATCATCAAAATCGACTATCGCCTCTCAACAGGCGATGAGATCGAGCGGATGATGTACCGACTCAGAAGGTTCAGCCTCCGCTTTCTGGCCGAAAAGATAGAGACCTACGAGGAATTCAATCACGCCCACAAGCTTGGGTTTCATTACTTCCAGGGATTTTTTTTCGCAAAACCCGAAACCCTGCGTATCACCGAAATTGCCTCCAACAAGATCAGCCTGATCAATCTGCTCACGGAGATCAACAAGGCACAGACCACCGTGGACCAGCTTGAAGCCATCATCGGGGCCGATGTCGCCATCTCCTTCAAACTACTTCGCTATGTCAACTCCGCCTTCTTCCATCTGCTCAAGGAAGTCGACTCCATTCGCCAGGCCATCGTCTACTTAGGCGAACAGGAAATTCGCCGTTTCGTGACCCTGGTGATCGTTTCCGAACTGGCTGCGGACAAGCCGACCGAACTGGTCCGGCTGTCGATCATTCGCGCCCGCTGGTGTGAACTGCTGGCGGAAAACAGCCCGCGCAGGGAGAGCAATGAATGCTTTCTTCTTGGCCTTTTTTCGCTCATCGATGCCATCCTCGACAAACCCATGGATCAGGTGGTGGCCATGCTGCCTCTTTCCGATCAAATCAAGGAAGCACTCACCCGAGGGCAAGGTCCCTGCGCCCCCTTTCTCCAGACCATGCTCAGCTACGAACAGGGCAAATCCAAGGAGTGCCTCCAGCTTCTGCGGCTGATCAAGGTCGATCCGGACAAGGTCTATGATTTTTACCTGGAAGCGGTGCAGTTCTCCTCAATCGTCGATTGACCCCCCCTTTTGCTCAAAGCACGTTATGCAAGAATCGTCTTTCCTTGCCAGAGGGTAAACAGGCGATTGATGCCCGAAGTGGCAAGTGTCGCCATCTCCAGGAACAACTCAGGTTTGAACGGCACCCCCTCGGCGGTGGTCTGAACCTCGATCCAGCGGCCATCGCCGCACATCACAAAGTTGGCATCCACATCGGCCGCGGAATCCTCGCTATAGTCAAGATCCAGGACCGGCTGACCGCAAACCACGCCCACGCTCACCGCGGCCACCGGCAACAGGGGCGGCAAGGCCGCCATCTGGCCACCCTCCACCATCCGTTGCAGGGCCAACCGCAGGGCCAGCGCCCCCCCGGTAATCGAGGCGCAGCGGGTACCGCCGTCGGCGTTGAGAACGTCGCAATCCACCCGCAGGGTATGTTCGCCCAGGGCCCGCAGATCGACCATCATCCGCAGGGAGCGGCCGATCAACCGCTGAATCTCCAGGGTCCGCCCGGACTGCCCGGAAACCGCCTCACGTCGTCCTCGGCTATGGGTGGCGCAGGGCAGCATGCCGTACTCGGCGGTGATCCAGCCCTGTCCCTTGTCCTTGAGAAACGGCGGCACCTTTGTCTCCACCGTCACCCCGCACAGCACATGGGTGTTGCCCATCTTGATGAGAACGGAACCGTCGGCGTGCGACTGCACCCCGTATTCCAGACTGACCGGGCGCAGACAATCGGCCGGGCGTTGACGTGGAAGCATACTCTTCTCCAAAACAATGATGCTGATGGCAGGGGGAAATCTACAAAATAACCACGGTGATACCGGGATTGGCGTGATTGAGGTCGCGGTGGTCGGCAAGAAAGGGGTATTGGCGCAGCAGCTGACGGCCCCGTTTGGAACGTCCCTCGAACTGCTCGCCGCAAATCAGATTTTTAATCCGCCCCTGGTGCTTGTAGTAGTGCAGCTGGTGGAGAACCGCCTCCTTGATGGCGCCGCCGGTGCCACTGGAGCCGTATCCGTGAATCAGGGTCAGCACCTTGCATCCAAGGCCCTGGCTGATGGCCAGCTCGCTGTCCAGATGACTCAGGGCCTGCTGCACCAACGGCTTGCCCCGCTCCAGATTGACCTGGCGATGGAGCATGCCGCTGGCTTTGATGCCCTCGGTCTGACAGGGGGCACCGCAAAAGGGGCAGGTCCTGTGACCGAACCGAACCTCATTGCCGCAGACCGGACAGAGCATAGGGGAGAGAACCTCGGAATCCACCGCTACTTGCGGCGGACTTCCATGACCTCGGGCATCTGCAGAAGGTGCTGCTGCAATCGCTGGAGCTGCGCCAGGTTCGCCACCTCGATGAGTACATCGAGCTCGGCAAAATTTTCCACCGTGGTGCGGGCATTGAGTTCGACGATATCGGCGTCATCGGCGCTGATGGTACCGCTGATATCGGCCAGGAGATTCTTGCGATTCTCCGAACGAATCAAAAGCCCCGCACGGTAGGTGCTATTCCGTGTGCCAGCCCAGGAAACGTCGAGCCAGCGCGCCGGATCCGTGGCCTGCAGATTCTGACAGTCGGCCTTGTGCACCGAGACCCCGGAACCGGTGGTGATGAAACCGATGATGGCGTCACCGGGAATGGGATGGCAACACTGGCTGATCTTGATCAGCATACCGTCGACCCCGTCGATATCGATGGCGGTTCTGGCCTGCGGGACGTTTTTCGCCGCCTCGGTGGCCCGCTTGGCGCGCTCGACCATTTCCGCGATACGCCGTTTTTCCTCGGCCTCACGGAACTCCTCGGGCTGCAGGGTGCGCAGCAGGTGGGGCACGGTGATCGACCCGCTGCCCACGCGAATGAGCATGTCGTCCAGGGTGTGGCAGTTGAGGTTCTTCAACAGCAGTCTGAGATGGCCACTCTTCAACAGGCCGCGCAGGTTGGCATCGTACTTCTTCAGTTCCCGCTCGCAGATCTCCCGGCCCAGCTTAAGCGAGCGTTCCCTTTCCTCGCGGCGGAGGTACTGACGAATGCGGGTGCGGGCCCGGCTGGTCTTGACCAGCTGCAGCCAGGCGCGGCGGGGATGCTGATTTTTCTGGGTGAGGATCTCGACGATATCGCCGCTCTGCAGCTTGTGCTTGAGCTGGACGATCTGCCCGTTGACCTTGGCGCCGACGCAGGTATCGCCCACCTCGGAATGAATCGAGTAGGCAAAATCGATCGGGGTGCTGCCGTGTGGCAATTCGCGCACCTCGCCGGTGGGCGTCAGGGCAAAGACATCGGGCTCGAACAGCTCACCCCGCACCGACTCCATGAACTCGCTCGGATCCTCGACCTCCTGCAGCGACTGCACCAGCCGTTTGAGTTCCTTGAACAGGCGGGCATCACCGCTGGTGATCTTCTGCCCCTCCTTGTAGGCCCAGTGGGCGGCAACACCTTCCTGCGCCACCCGGTCCATCTCCTCGGTGCGGATCTGAATCTCGATAAACTGGTCGTGGGGACCGGAGACTGTGGTATGGAGCGACTGATAGTTGTTGGACTTGGGTGCGCTGATCCAGTCCTTGATCCGGCCGGGAACCGGGGTCCAGTCGGCATGGACCGTTCCCAGCGCCTGGTAGCACTCCTTGACCGAGCGGACAATGATGCGAAAGGCGACCTTGTCGTAGACCCGCTCCAGAGGAATACGCTGGGCCACCAATTTTTTGTAGATGGAATAGAGATGCTTGGGACGGCCGATGATCCGCACCGGCACGATCTTGGCGGCCTTGAGTTTCTGATGGAGGATGGTGATCACCTCGTCCACATAGCCCTGACGCTCGGCCAGGGATGATTCCATGTGGGCTGCGAGATCGGCGTACTCGACCGGAAGCAGGTAGCGGAAGGCCAAATCCTCCAGTTCGCGTTTGAGCCACTCGATACCGATGCGGCTGGCCAGCGGCGCATAGAGATCCATGGTCTCCCGCGCCTTGGTCCGTCGCTCATCCTCGCCCACCGCATCCAGGCTGAGCATATCCTGGAGGCGGTCGGCCAGCTTGACCAAGAGCACTCGAATATCCGCGCCCATAGCCAGCAGCAGCTTGCGGATGTTTTCCGCCTCATGGGCCAGGTGCGAGTCATAGCGGACGTTGGTGATCCTGGTGGCGCCGTCGACGATGTTGGCCACCTTCAGACCGAACTTCTTGTGCAGTTCCTCCAAGGTGGCCACATGCTCTTTGAGCGTGCCGTGGAGCAATCCGGCGACAATGGTGTCAAGGTCCAGACGCATCGAGGCCAGGGTCGAACCGACGGCCAGGAGATGGTCGATATAGGGATCGCCGGTCGCATAAAACTGACCGGCGTGTCGCTCTTGAATAAACTCCCAGGCCGTCTGGAGCGGCGTCAGATCAACGCCGCTGAGGTACCCTGAGGCCAGAGAGTGTAAAGGTTTGATATCCGACATGGTAACGCTGTTTCCAATTTATGGGGGCATGCCCCCGGCATCAGGAAAGGGCCTGGCGAACTTGGTCGGTCAGGAAGGCAACGACCTCCTCAGTTGTAAAGAGCTGAGTCTCTCCGCTCTTGCGGCTGCGTACTTCCACCTTGCCCTCTTTTTCAAAGGTTTTCCCCACGGTCAAGCGGTAGGGAATGCCGAGCAGGTCGGCATCGTTAAATTTCGAGCCGGGCCGCTCGTCGCGGTCATCGAGGAGGACCTCCAGCCCCTGTTCCTTCAGGGATCCATAGAGCCCCTCCGCAGCCTGGATAAAACTCTCGTCCTTGGGGCCGAGGTTGAGGATAATGACCTGAAACGGGGCCAGAGGAACCGGAAAGATAATCCCCTTGGCATCGTGGTTCTGCTCGATGGCCGCCGCCACCACCCGACTGACGCCGATGCCGTAGCAGCCCATGATAAAGGGTTTTTCCTGGCCGTCGCTGTCCTGGAAGCGGGCCTCCATGGCCTCGGAATATCTGGTCCCGAGCTTGAAGATATGCCCGACCTCGATCCCCTCTTTCAGCCCGAGCGAGCCGCCGCAGTGGGGGCAACGGTCTTCCATGGTGATCTGGCGGAGGTCGCCAACGATGGCGGGCTTGAAATCCCGCTCCGGATTGACCCCGGTGAGATGGCAGCCCTTTTCGTTGGCACCGGCCACGGCATTGACCATCCGCATCACCTCCTGATCCGCCACCGTCTTGAGGTGCAGGTCAACCGGCCCGAGATAGCCCACCGGCAGGCGGGTCTGCTGCCAGACAAGATCCTCCTCCAGGGGCTCGACATCGTTGGCGCCCAACAGATTCTTCAACTTGACGGTCTGCACCTCGCGGTCGCCGCGGACAAGGGCCGCAACCACCTCGCCGTCGGCGAGGTAGAACATGGTCTTGATCACCTCCCTGGGGGCAACACCAAGAAACTGGGCCACCGTCTCCACCTTCTTCTTTCCGGGGGTGGGCACCTTGGCAATGGGCTGGAGCGCAACATCGCAAGGCTCTGCCGCGGGCAGGGCAATGGCGGCCTTCTCCACGTTGGCGGCATAGGAGCACTCGTTACAGATCACCAGGGTATCCTCGCCGGTTTCCGCCAGGACCATGAATTCATGGGAAGAGGAGCCGCCGATGGCACCGCTGTCGGCCTCGACCGCACGGAAATCCAAGCCGCAGCGCTCAAAGATGCGAAAATAGGCCTGGCGCATGATCTCATAGCTCGCACTGGCGCCGGCGTCGTCGATATCAAAGGAGTAGGCATCCTTCATCACGAACTCACGACCGCGCATCAGGCCGAACCGGGGCCGGATTTCATCGCGGAACTTGGTCTGAATCTGGTAGAGATTGATCGGCAGCTGCCGATAGGACTGGAGCTCGCGCCGGGCGATGTCGGTGACCACCTCTTCGTGGGTCGGCCCGAGGCAGTAATCTCGTTCGTGACGATCGCGAAAGCGCAGCAACTCGGGCCCGTATTTTTTCCAGCGGCCCGATTCCTCCCACAGATCTCCCGGTTGCACCATGGGCATGAGGATCTCCTGGGCGCCGGCACGGTTCATCTCCTGACGGACGATTTCGGTGACCTTCTGCAGGGCAAGAAAGCCCATGGGCAGGTAGGTGTACATCCCCGAGGTCAGTTTACGGATGAATCCGCCCCGCACCAGGAGTTGGTGGCTGACGACCTCCGCCTCGGAGGGCGTTTCCTTAGTGGTGGGTAAAAGCATCTGTGAGTAACGCATGTAAAATCTCCGCTTCCAAATATGATGGCTTCGTCAAAAGTCAAAGGTCCGAATGTCACGCATCGTAAAATCAGTAACTTACAAAGCTCGACACGTCATTCTCGGACCTTGGGACGAAAATGACCGATATAGGTTCAAAGGGGGGAAACTTGGCTTCTTATTGCCGCTGTTTCCATTCCCCTTCCAATTTTTCCAGTTCTGCAAGAAAGACCGTCAAGAGATCCGCCTCGGGAACCTTTTTATAGATCTCACCCTTTTTAAAGAGGATGCCGACGCCATTGCCCCCGGCAATACCGATATCGGCCTCGCGCGCCTCTCCGGGCCCGTTGACCACGCAGCCCATGACCGCGACCTTGATCGGGCTCTCCATCGTCTGCAGTGTGCGCTCCACCTCCTCGGCCAGCGAGAAGAGATCGATCCGGGTTCGGCCGCAGGTGGGGCAGGAAATCATCTCCGGGCCGCGCTCGCGTATACGCAGGGAACGAAGCAGTTCATAGGCGACCCGGATTTCCTCCACCGGATCGCGGGTCAGCGAGATGCGGAAGGTGTCGCCGATGCCTTCGGAGAGGAGAATACCCAAGGCAACGCTCGACTTGACCGTGCCGGCAATGAGCCCGCCGGCCTCGGTGACGCCGAGGTGTAGCGGGTAATCGGTTTCCTGGGCCAGCCGCCGATAACCGGCAATGGTGGTCAGGGTGTCTGAAGACTTGATCGAAATCTTGATCTGATCAAAGCCCTGCTCCTCCAGCAACCGTACATTGGTCAGCGCACTGGCAATGAGCGCGTCCGGGTGTTCAGGGGTGGGATAGCCGAACTGGTGCAGCAGCCCCTTTTCGATGGATCCGGAGTTGACGCCGACCCGAATGGGTACCCGGTGCATCTTGGCCGCAGCCACCACCCGGGCCAGTTTCTCAGGCCCGCCGAGGTTGCCCGGATTGATGCGGATCCCCTGGGCACCGTGTTCCATGGCGGCAACGGCCAGGCGTGCATCAAAATGGATATCGGCGATCAGGGGGATGGTGATCTGACTGCGGATGGCCGTGATGGCTTCCGCGGCGGCCATATCCGGCACGGCGACCCGAATGATTTCACATCCTGCCTGTTCGAGGCCATGGACCTGGGCGACCGTGGCCGCCACATCGCTGGTCAGGGTGTTGGTCATCGACTGGACAACAATGGGAGCGCCATCGCCGATGGGCACATTCCCCACCAAGATGCGTCGCGTCTTTTTGCGTTTGATCATGGGTGTCCTCTCACTGCTCATAAGATGAAACAGACCTGCCCCCTGCTCCAGGGCTGGACCCGGCCGAGCAGATTCCGGTTCGGACATGCGTCAGCAGCGCTCTCGCATGACTCTTCCCTAAAAGGGGGACATCATACACGAGAAGGTGGCCCGGCGGCAAAGAGCAAATGAGTGCGGTCGGCGGTACAGGAACTTTTTTATCGCCGGGGAGGACGCTGCAGGCTGAGTTCAGCCTCCGAGGCGCGCACATACAACGGCACCAGATTGTCCTCTGGGCCCCCCTCCTGGCGGTCGAGCTCGACAGCCGCGCTGAAACCGATGGCTGCCGCCCGGGGATGCAGCAGCGAAGAGAACACCAGCTGCACCTGATCATGCTTGCACAGTTGCTCGGCACAGGCCGGAACTCCCGGCCCAATCACCAGGGTCGGCTCTTTGATGCGCTGTTCGAGCTGTTCTGCGGAAAGGACCGCAAAAGGCGAGGTGCGAACCCAATCATCGCCGCTAAAACAGTAGCGCGCTGCGTAGACCTGCTGTTTGCGCGCATCCAGGATCAGATAGATGGGCAACGAGGTGGGGGTGAGCTGCCGGGCAAGGCCGTCCAGGGTGGGTACGCCGATCAGGGGGCAATTGGCGGCGCGAGCGATCCCCTTGGCGGCTGCCATGCCGATGCGCAGACCGGTGAAGGAGCCCGGGCCCTGGCTCACCGCCACCGCATCGAGATCATTCCAGGTGACCTCCAGGGTTTCCATCATCCCTTTCACCGATCCCAACAGGCGGCGTGAATGGGTGATCTCAGGCTGCAGGGTGTACTCGCCCAGGACCTTGCCCGTGCCGGCCTCACCGCGGGTGAGGGCAACGCTGCCGCAGCCGGTGGATGTTTCGATGGCCAGAATCAGGACATCAGCCATCGTTTCACCAGGCGGAGAATGTCATTGTAAAACACAAACACCATCAGGGTGCCGAGAATGGCGATACCGATCTTCTGGCTGATCTCCATGCTCCGCTCCCCGAGGCGGCGGCGCCTGATGGCCTCAAGCGATAGAAACACCAGGTGACCGCCGTCGAGCACGGGAATGGGAAGGAGGTTGAGAATCCCGAGGTTGACGCTGAGCAGCCCCATGAAATAGAGCAGATTCATCCAGCCGGCCTCCATCTGCTGGCCGGCCATCTCGGCGATACGGATCGGGCCGCCGAGTTCACTGGCGGGAATCACCCGCTGGATCATCTTGACGATGCCCATGACCGTCAGGTAACCCAGATTCCAGGTCTGGACAAAGGCCGCCTGACAGGACTGGGCGATGGAGGCATCCACGTAGCGGATCTCTTCGCTGCGGACAATACCGAGCATGTAGCGCTTGCCGACCACCTCGCCAAAGAGGTTTTTGACCTCCTGCATGTTGGGCTGGCCACTGAACTGGAGTTCCTCGCCGTTGCGCAGGACCTGAAGGCTGACCTCCCTGCCCTCGCTTTCCTTGACTGCATCGGAGACCTGGTTCCAGGAGGTGACCGCCTGGCCGTTGATACGTTGAATTTCATCACCGGTTTTCAGCCCGATCTCCTGCGCCACCGAGCCGGGATAGATTTCACCGATCCTGGTCGAATCGACCGGTTCGGGCATGCCGGCAAAGATGAACATCAGGAAAAACAGGACCACGGCGAAGAGCAGGTTAAACAACGGACCACCAAAGACAATGCCAAACCGTTGCCAGATGCTTTTATGGGAAAAGGAGCGGGCTCTGTCGTCGGGGGTGACCTCATCATCGGCATGTTCACCGTACATCTTGACATAGCCGCCCAGGGGAAAGGCGCTGATCAGGTATTCAGTTTCACCGTAGGTCCGCCCGAACACCTTGTGACCAAAACCCAGGGAGAATTTCAGGACCTTCACGCCAAAGAGTTTGGCGAACAGGAAATGGCCCAGTTCGTGGACAAAAATCAAGACACCGAGAACGAGAATAAACGAAAAGACAGAAACCATAGAAATCCTGGAAAGGTGTGTCGTTCTTGCAAAAAGCCCTCAGGGAGGAAGAATGCGCTCCGTGCCCCTGTCGGAACAAGGCCGGCTTTTTGCTCAGTTGATCTGCGGGCGTTTTCAGACAGCGCCCAGGGCTGCAAGCAAAACTCCTTAAAGCCGTCCTGGGCCTACAGGATGCCAATCGCCTGACCGGCTGCGATACGAGCGGCCTGGTCTGCAGCAAGTATTGCCTCAACATCGAGCTCATCCCCCTGAGGGGACGCGGCCAAGCTGAGTTCGACCACACGGGCAATATCGAGAAAACCGATTCGCCCCTGGAGAAAGGCGTCGACCGCTACCTCGTTAGCCGCGTTCAGCACTGCCGGGTGAACCCCGCCTGCGGCCAGGGCATCAAAGGCCATCTGCAATGCTGGAAAGCGAGCCAGATCCGGCTGCTCAAAACTCAGATCGCTGCATTGCGACAATGTAAGTCTGGGCAAGTTCAAGGGCAAGCGTTTGGGATAGGTCAGGGCATAGCCAATGGGAATACGCATGTCCGGAATACCCAGTTGGGCGACCACCGAGCCATCCTGGTATTCAACCAGCGAGTGTACAATGGATTGAGGATGGACGACCACCTCGATGCGCTCAGGTTCAACGCCAAAGAGCCACCTGGCCTCGATTACTTCCAACCCCTTGTTCATCAAGGTTGCCGAGTCGATGGAAATCTTCCGTCCCATGGACCAGTTCGGGTGGGCAAGGGCCTGTTCGGGTTCAGCCTGCTTGAGGGCGTCTACACTCCAGGTGCGAAAAGGGCCCCCAGAGGCGGTGAGAATCAACTTGGAGACATCCTCGTTGCGCCCGGCTTCCAGGGCCTGGAAGATGGCGCTGTGTTCGGAATCAATGGGCAAGAGCCGGACCTGGTGCGCCTGCGCCTCCTCCATCACCAGCCGTCCAGCCATGACCAGGGTCTCCTTGTTGGCCAGGCCCACATCCTTGCCAGCGCGAATGGCGGCCAGGGTGGGAAGGAGGCCGACGGCGCCGACAACGGCGGTCACCACCATGTCCGCGTCGGCCAGAGTGGCCACGGCGCTGTTCCCTTCGATTCCGCAGAGGATGCGGGAACGGTAAGCCCGCGGCAGAAGTTGCGCAAGCGGGGCGACCAGGTCGGGGTTGCCGATGGAAACGCATTCGGGCGCAAATTCCTGGACCTGCTGGCTCAACAGTTCGATGTTGCTTCCGGCGGACAGGCCAACAATACGAAACTGATCGGGAAACTGGCGAACAATGGCCAGGACATTGGTACCGATTGAACCGGTGGACCCAAGAAGTGCAATTCGTTTCATTGAAGGACGTTGAAAAAGAGCAAATAATAGAGCACGGGCCCAGTGAGCAGAAGGCTGTCAACACGATCAAGGAGACCGCCGTGCCCCAAAAGCACGGTTCCGGAATCCTTGACGCCAACGGAACGTTTAATCAGCGATTCGGTCAAGTCACCGGCGATACCGATCACGATAAGCACACTGCTGCCCAGCAAGAGCAGGAGTGGGTCGGCCGATTGCGGCAAAAACAGATTGATGAGTTCAGCAGCAAGAACCCCGGTCAAGATGCCGCCGATGCCACCAGCGACCGTTTTTTTGGGACTGATCAGAGGAAAGAGTTTGCGGCGGCCAAAGGTCTTGCCGGCATAGTAGGCCCCGGTGTCTGAGCCGGCTATCATCGCAATGAACAGAATGAGCCAGTACGGCCCCTGGGGGAGGAAGCGGATCAGGACCAGGTGCGCCAGGCTGACGGAAATATAGAGGGTGGCAAAACCGGCACAACTGAGGTAGCGCAGTACATCCTCAACCTTGCCATAGCCGTGCAGGGCCAAGGCGACAACCGCCAACAGCGAACCGAAGATCCCCGCTGGCAGCAGGGCAATCTGCCCGTTGAACACGGCTACCATCGGCAGCAGACAGGCACCTATGGTGACAAACAAACGAAGACCTGCGATAAAACCGCAGGTCATACGAAAAAATTCATGCAGGGCGATGGCAGCGCCCATCAGTCCGACGAACCAAAAAAGCACAGAGGAGCCCATAAAGAGCAGCAAAAACCAACAAACCACCATCAGCAGGCCAGGGATCACACGATTCATCGTTCTTTACGTACCGCTGAGTTGGGCTCCGGTTCTCCCGAACCGACGTTGTCGTTGGGAAAAATTGTGCAGGGCGGCAAGGAATTGGTCTTTATGAAAATCAGGCCATTTGGTCTCGGTGAAATACAGTTCCGCGTAGGAGGCCTGCCAGAGGAGGAAATTGGAGAGCCGGTTCTCACCGCCGGTGCGGATAAGGAGATCCGGATCAGGCTGCCCGGCAGTGAAGAGGCGATCACTGATCGCTGCTTCGTCAAGATCGGCGGGATCGAGTACACCATCCCGACAATCCCGGGCGATCTGCCTGACCACCTCCAGCAACTCTGAACGGCCGCCATAGTTCAAGGCAAGATTCAGGGTCAAGCCAGTGCAGGATCGCGTCTGTTCGATGCTCTCCAAGAGGATGCGACGAACATCTTCCGGAAGCCTTTGGGGAAAGCCCAAACAGTTGAGCCGAATATCATTGCGCAGCATGGTCCGCAATTCGGCCTGAAGATAGGTTTTCAACAGCCCCATGAGGCCGCTTACCTCGCCGGCGGGACGCTTCCAGTTTTCGGTGGAAAAGGCATAGAGGGTGAGATAGCCGATCCCAAGGGACCGTGCCACCTCAACAATTTCACGGACGGTGTCAACGCCGGCTTTATGGCCGAACAGCCTCGGGCGATGACGTTCTTCTGCCCACCTTCCGTTGCCGTCCATGATAATGGCAACATGCCGGGGTATGGTACAGTCTGCTTCTTGGATCTCCACAGTGACAAGTATTTCGTGCAGGGCTGATCAGACAGCCATCACTTCCTTTTCTTTGCCGCTGGTAATTTCGTCGATTTGGGCGACAAAACTATCAGTGGCCTTTTGCGATTCGTCCTGAAGGCGGAACATGTCGTCCTCAGAGATTTCTTTGTCCTTTTTCAACTTTTTGAGGGTTTCGTTGGCTTCCCGGCGAACATTGCGCAGGGCAATCTTGTGTTCCTCTCCAAGTTTTTTCACCTGCTTGACCAACTCCTTACGACGATCTTCGGTCAACGGTGGGATAGTGAGGCGAATCACGTTCCCATCGCTGCTCGGGGTCAATCCGAGATCGGAGGCAAGGATGGCCTTTTCGATGGCAGGCAGGACCTGCGGATCCCAGGGTTTGATCGCAATCATGTTGCTTTCAGGAATGGTGAGTGCACTCACCTGGTCTAAGGTCATCTGCGAGCCGTAGGCATTGACCTTGATGCCATCAAGCAGGGACAAAGTGGCGCGCCCGGTCCGAATTTTCACAAGATCGCGCTTGAGGGCCTCGATGCTTGAGGCCATTTTTTCATTCAACTGGTCGATAATGGCGTTGGACATAATTTCCTCTTACACGGAGCACCCCCGATCAGGTTTGACCGAGCGGGGGTGTCAAGGATTCAATTGGTGATCAGCGTTCCCACATCTTCTCCGGTAACCGCTTTGACGATATTGCCGGGCTTTGTCATGTCGAAGACAAAGATCGGCAGGTTGTTGTCACGGGCAAGGGAGATTCCTGCGGCATCCATGATTTTGAGATCATCGCGCAGGACAGTGGAAAAGGTGAGGGTATGATAACGCACAGCATTGGCATCCTTTTCCGGATCCCGATCATACACCCCATCAACCCTGGTGGCTTTCATAATGACATCGGCCTTGATTTCCAGGGCACGAAGCACGGCGGCGGTATCGGTTGTGAAGTAGGGATTACCGGTACCAGCGGCAAAGATAACCACCCTTTTATGTTCCAAATGATCGAGGGCTTTCAGTCGCTCATAGGCTTCGCAGACATTGAGCATGGTGATGGCGGACATAACCTTGGTGGGGATATCCAGATTTTCAAGTCCATCCTGGACGGCAAGCGAATTCATGACCGTCCCGAGCATCCCCATGTTGTCGGCGGAGCTCCTGTCCATACCACTGGCAGCTCCGGCAACACCGCGAAAAATATTCCCCGCCCCTATCACAAGGGCGAGTTCGATTTTGAGGTTATGCAGCGCCTGAATTTCCTGGGACAAGTACTTGATGACCTCAGTGCTGATGCCGTAGGGCCGATCCCCCATCAGGGCTTCACCACTGATTTTCAAAAGAACTCGTTTGAATTTCATTTCGCAGCTCTCCTCGTCACTTCTTTTTCCCACATTTCTTCCATGGGTACTCTTTTCGACGCCCTCTCGGAGATTTGGGGAGGACTTAGCCGATTTGAAAACGGGCAAACTGCTTCACAGAGATGTTCTCACCCATCTTGGCGACAAGTTCATTGAGCAGGTCTTGAATGGACAGATCCGGATTCTTGACGAATTTCTGCTCCAGCAGACAGATCTCAGCGAGGTATTTCTCCATCTTGCCGGAAACGATTTTTTCGACGATCTGCTCAGGTTTGCCTGAGTCAAGGGCCTGTTTAACATAGATTTCTTTTTCGCGCGCTACCAATTCAGCAGGAACATCGTCACGGTTGATGGCAACCGGGTTGACCGCGGCGATATGCATGGCGATATCTTTGGCAAAAGCCTTGAAATCATCCGTTTTGGCAACGAAATCGGTCTCGCATCCGACCTCTACCATGACGCCGAGTTTGCCGCCAGCGTGAATGTAGCATTCGACAACGCCTTCTTTGGTCTCTCGGTCGGCACGTTTTGCGGCAACAGCTAATCCTTTTTGGCGCAGCAGGTCAACGGCCTTTTCCATGTCACCATCGGTTTCGGTGAGGGCCTTTTTACAGTCCATCATGCCGGCATTGGTCTTATCCCGCAGTTCCTTTACCATTTGACTTGTAATTGTCACAGTCATTCTCCTTCGTCAACGTGCATCAAAGCACATATCGTAGTCAACAGTATACGCAAAACCGACAAAGAAGCCAGGAGGCCACTTTGTCGGCTGATTTCATCGGGAATCCAAAAGAAGGGGAGGGGAATTATTCCTCTTCGACTTTTGCGGCGAGGTCTTCCTCGGTTCCGCTGCTCATGGCGGCCTCAAGGTCATCGATGTCAGCGGGTGTTTCTTCACCGCGACGTGATTTCCCTTCAAGAACAGCCTCAGCCATCATGGAGGAGATCAATTTGATCGCGCGGATCGCATCGTCATTACCAGGAATGATGTAGTCTATGCCGTCGGGATCACAGTTGGTATCGGTCAAGGCGATGACCGGAATGCCAAGTTTCACGGCCTCGCCAATGGCGATGTCTTCGTTTTTGGGGTCAACCACAAAAAGCACATCCGGAAGGGTGCGCATGTTCTTGATACCGCCGATGTTCCGGTCCAGTTTCACCCGCTCCTTTTCCATCATGAGGATTTCCTTTTTGGGGAAGCGGTTGATGGAACCGTCGGCCTGCATGGTTTCAATCTTTTTCAGACGATCGACGGAATGTTTGATGGTCTGAAAATTGGTGAGCATTCCGCCAAGCCAACGGTGGTTGACAAAATACATCCCACAACGCTCGGCCTCTTCCTTGATAATGGCCTGGCCCTGACGTTTGGTGCAAACGAAAAGTACGTTGCCGCCTTCACCGACGATGTCAGCCAGAGCGGCATAGGCCTTTCTGAAAAGCTTCATGGTGATATCGAGGTTGACAATGTAAATTCCATTGCGAGGACCGTAGATATACGGTTTCATCTTGGGATTCCACCGCCGGGTCTGATGCCCGAAGTGCAGACCGGCTTCCAACATTTGACGCATGTTAACTGCTGCCATGTTCTCTCCTGATTAAATTTTGGTTAAACCTCCATCCTGTCGGCCGATTTCACGGGAAGTGAAACACCTGGACCTAATCGTCAGGATGTGTGTAGTGGGGCACGGCAGTGCCCTATGTTACAGCCAAACTCGTAATACTAGCACGATGGCATCATATTTACAAGTGTGTCGCTTCCTATTTGATAGATTATCCGCAATTAAACCGGCAAACCCTATTTGCGGATCAGCTGTCTTCTTCCGCCGAGCACAAATTCGAGCCAGCGAAACCCGAATTGAAGCAAGGCCTCGTCATCACGCTCGATACGCCTTCTATCGTCCTTGGTCAGTTTGAATTGCGCTATAATATTTTCCTTAACCGTATAGGAACGGAAGTCATCGATATTATAGCAGGCCATGAAGGCCAGACGTTGGTACGGACCTGCTTTTCCCTCGCCCGCCCAAGGATTGGAAGCAAAAAAAGCATCGAGTTCAGCCCACATGTCGTTGATCGAATTGCATTGGTGCAGGTTCTGGTCGCGCTCCCACTGCCGCACCGTATAGGTGCGCTCCTCTAGATGCCCCTTGCAGTAGGGATGATGGGTGAGAAAATAATGAATGCGAAGAGGTTGCCCTTTGCCGGTACTTTCAAGTCCTCGTTCGAGGGGATAGGTACGACAGGCTGTAGGCCGGTTCGCGTATACCGTGCACCCCTGGTCACTGAGAAAAGGGCAGGAGGCAGATTCGTCGTCCAACAGTTTGAGTTTGAGACCGGGAAAAAACGGGTGACTCCCCTCGCAGATGATGGTGAATCGTTCAAGGACTTCGGCGCTCCGTAGACCGAGCTGTTTTTTGAGCAGCAGAATATCGTAGGGATAGAGATGAAGATTGACATTACGACAGCAGGTAAGAAAACACGAAACCCCGGGATGGCAATGAAACCGAAAAGGATCTTTCCCGACCTGCTCACGATCAGAAGGGATTAAATTTTGGTAATCCATAGACAAAACTTACAATCGATTGGTCAAGAATTCCTAAGACCACGTTCAAGTGGAAGGACAATGAGAAGGCTGTGGATGCACGCAGTTCACGCCTGGGATACAATAAAAATGAAAAAAAAAGCTGGTATGAGGATTCATACCAGCTTAACGACCAACGTACGCTTGACGGAGTGAAGCCTCTTACTCTGCCTGGGCTTCCTCGACTTCTTCCTGATATTCAACCAGCTCAAGAATAGCCATGGGTGCGGCATCACCGGCGCGATTCCCGGTACGAATGATACGGGTATATCCGCCCTCGCGGTCAGCATACTGACTGCTCAACTCATCAAACAACTTGGCAACAACTTCTTTGGAGCGTATGTAGGACAAGGCCTGCCGACGAGCATGCAGGTCACCACGTTTGCCCAAAGTAATCATTTGTTCTGCGACACGCCGTGCTTCTTTTGCCTTGGGCACTGTGGTTACAATCCGCTCCTGATCGAGCAGGGAGGTCACCATATTGCGCAGCATTGCCTCACGGTGCGATGATGTCCGGCCAAGTTTACGACCTGCTTTTCTATGTCTCATGGTCCTGTCCTTTTGTCTCTCAAAGAGTTATCTCTCTAAAACTGTACGGATTACTCTTCCAGTTTTTCTTCTCGTTTATCGGGAGCTACCCAACCGTCGTATTTCATGCCCAAGGTGAGATTATGTTCGGAAAGAAGTGCTTTAATCTCATTGAGTGATTTGCGACCAAAGTTCTTGGTCTTCAGCATCTCAGCGTCCGTCTTGTTGACAAGCTGGCCGATGTACTGAATCTGGGCATTTTTGAGGCAATTTGCCGATCGCACGGAAAGTTCGAGGTCTTCGACATTTTTATCGAGGAACGGTGGATAGGCTTTACCGTCGTCATCCTCATCCGAACTTTCGGGGGCCTTGGCGATCTCCTCATTAAAGTTAATGAAGATGGTCATCTGCTCCTTCAAGATCTTGGCGGCATAGGCGAGTGCGTTTTGTGGCTCGACACTGCCGTCCGTCTCGATTTCCATGGTCAACCGGTCATAGTCTGTTTGCTGCCCTACGCGAGCCTGGCTGACGACATACTGGACGCACACTATGGGCGAGAAGGAGGCATCAACCGGAATCACCCCAATCGGCTGCCCCTCTTTCTTGTTGTGCTCGGCTGTCACGTAGCCCTTTCCCCAATGCACTTCCAATTCTGCGCGGAAGGTCATATCACTGGTCAGGGTACAAATGAGGAGGTCAGGGTTCATGACCTCTACGTAACCGCCGCCATTGATATCACCGGCAACAACCTTTCCAGGCCCCTGCTTCTCGATCAAGACGGTCCGTGATTCGGGGCCGTTGAGTTTGAGCCGCACCTGCTTGAGGTTGAGAATAATTTCGGCGACATCTTCGTGGACACCATCAACGGTGGTGAACTCGTGGAGGGCGTCGTTTAAACGAACACTGGTTATCGCCGCACCACGAATCGAGCTCAACATAATTCGCCGCAGCGAGTTGCCGATGGTTGTTGCAAAACCACGCTCGAGGGGCTGACAGACGAATTTCCCGTAGTGCCTCGAGAGCGATCCTTCGTCGACTTCGAGTTTTTCCGGGGAAATTAGGCTATGCCAGTTTTTGTAAAAGGGATTGTCGTCCCGGATTTCTTGTGCCATGCAATACCTAACGATTAAAGTTACTTGGAATACAACTCAACAATAAGTTGTTCCTGAATTGGCATCGTTATTTCTTCGCGATTTGGCAACGCTTTGACTACACATTGGAATTTCGCCTGATCAAGCTCGAGCCAACTCGGCAGCCCTCGGCGGACAGCACCCTCGAGATTGTCGATGATCACCTCGTTCTTCTGGTGTTTCTCCTTCAGGCTAATAACGTCTCCGGCCTTGACCTGGTACGAGGGAATATTGACCTTTTTCCCGTTTACCAAGAACAGATCGTGGCGGACCATCTGACGGGCCTGATCACGGGAACTTGCGAAGCCGCAACGGTAAAGAGCGTTGTCGAAACGACGCTCAAGCATGATCAGCAAAATCTCACCGGTTACACCTTTAGCCCGGTCAGCTCTCTCGAAATACCGACGGAATTGTGCCTCAAGCATGCCGTACATCTGCTTAACTTTTTGTTTTTCGCGCAACTGAACGGCATAATCCGAAACCTTGCGGAATTTGTTCTGTCCATGTTGCCCGGGAGCAAAGGAACGACGTTCAAAGGCGCACTTGTCCGAATAGCAACGGTCACCTTTGAGAAACATCTTGAGATTTTCACGTCTGCACAGCCTGCAGGATGCGCCTGTATATCTAGCCAACTTTTACCTCCAAATAGTATCCGATATGATCTCTGACTGGGGAACGGATAGACGAATGTTGAGCGTCATACTCTTCTTCGCTTAGGTGGTTTGCACCCGTTGTGAGGAAGCGGGGTAACATCGACGATACGGCTCACGTCAAGATCAACACTGGTAAGTGCACGCAACGCTGCCTCACGACCAGGACCAGGACCTTTTACCCGAACCTCTACCTTGCGAAGGCCATGTTCCTTGGCTTTGGAAACGGCATCGTTCAGTGCGTTTTGCGCAGCAAACGGAGTGGACTTTCTTGAACCTTTGAATCCAAGGACGCCAGCACTTGACCAAGAGATGGTGTTCCCCTGCCGATCGGAAACAGTGATAACGGTGTTATTGAATGTTGAATAGATAAAAACTATCCCCTCGGGAACATTTTTTTTATCTTTTTTCTTAACTTTTGTATTGACCTTGCCTGCTTTAGCCATAACGACTCCCAATTACTCTTCAGTCAGAACAGTGCGTGTGATAGTTATTTCTTACGAACAGCTGCACCGCGTCTGGGACCCTTCCGAGTGCGGGCATTCGTTTTTGTTCTTTGACCCCTGACAGGTAGTCCGCGACGGTGGCGACGGCCGCGGTAGCAGCCGAGGTCCATAAGACGCTTGATATCCATGGACACCTCACGCCGCCGATCGCCTTCTACTACGTATTCACCTTCGATAACTATACGAATACGGTTTACATCATCGCCGCTCAGATCATCGCTGTTCATCTGATAAGGAAGATCGACCTTATCGAGAATTTGGCGAGCAGTCGTTAATCCAATGCCGTAAATATAGGTCAAAGCTCGATCCATGTGTTTGTTGCGTGGCAGGTCCACACCAGCTATACGTGCCAAATCCGTGCTCCTCTTATCAGAATCTTGCTAGATTATTAACGACGGAATTATCCTTGCCGTTGTTTGTGTTTCTTGTTTGTACAATTCACCCGGACAACGCCTTTCCGCTTCAAGATCTTGCATTCGCTACAGATCTTTTTTACTGACGAACGTACTTTCATGTTTCACCCCAAATAATTTATTATTTTTTCCCCTTCCCACCTTTGGCTCGGAAGGTCACTCTTCCGCGAGTCAGGTCGTAGGGCGACAGTTCAACGGTGACCCGATCGCCGGGAAGTATTTTAATGTAGTGCATACGCATCTTTCCGGAGATATGCGCAAGAACCTTATGTCCATTATCAAGTTCAACTTGAAACATGGCGTTAGGTAAAGGTTCAATGATTGTGCCTTCGACTTCGATGGCGTCTTCTTTTGCCATAAGGTATTGCTCCCAGAAATAGACGAGCAGAAATTTTGATTATATATCGAACTAATGCCGAATTATCAAGCGTTTTTGTTCTAAATTAGTCTTTTGTAAGTATTCCGGCCTCTTCTGGTGGACGATCACTTAAGATCAGAGGCCCGTTTTCGGTTACCGCTACCGTGTGCTCGAAATGAGCAGAGGGTTTGTGATCCGCAGTGATAACCGTCCACTGATCTTTGAGGATTTTCACCTTGGCCACACCAAGGTTCACCATGGGCTCAATGGCAAGAACCATCCCAGCCTTGAGTCGTGGAGAGGCTTGTCGTTGCACGTAATTGGGGATTTCCGGTGGTTCGTGCAAGTTGGCCCCTATGCCGTGGCCGACAAACTGGCGGACTACAGAGAAGCCGTGTGATTCGCTATAGTTCTGAACCGCACGAGAAATATCGGAAATACGGTTACCGATCACGGCCTGTTCGATCCCCTTCATCAGGGCTTCGCGGGTAACATCCAATAGCAACTGCACCTCGGCTGGAATTTCACCAACAGCGACAGTGATTGCGGAATCTCCGTAAAAGCCCTGGTACAGTGTGCCAAAATCAAGGGATATAATATCTCCCCTTTTCAGGTGCCTGGACTTGGATGGAATGCCGTGAACGACCTCTTCATTCACGGATGCGCACAGGCTACCAGGGAATCCTTTGTATCCTTTGAAAGCAGGAACCGCACCGTGGTCCCTGCAGTATTCCTCAGCCATTTTGTCTAATGCATGGGTTGTTATCCCTTCAGTGATGCGAGATCGAAGAAGATCAAGAACCCCGGCCACAATTCGATTGGCCCGATGCATGATTGCAATCTCATCAGGCGTTTTCAGAGTTATGGCATTTTCACTGGCTATCACCACAACCTCATCACCGTCCCTTTCGACCGGATTTGAGAAACCCGTCGTAGTTCCTCATGATCATATGGGACTCAATTTGAGAAATAGTATCAATGGCGACCCCCACAACGATCAATAGGGCGGTACCGCCAAAGTAAAAGGGAACACTCAATTTACTGATCAAAAGTGTCGGCATGACACAGACCGCGCTGAGGTAAATAGCCCCAACAACCGTTAATCGCGTCAAAACAAAATCAAGAAACTCAGAGGTCTTCTTGCCCGGGCGTATTCCAGGGACAAAGCCTCCGTTCTTCTTGAGATTTTCAGCGACGTCATCTGCCTTGAAGGTGACCGCTGCATAAAAAAAGCAGAAGAAAACAATCATTGCGATGAACATGAGATAATAATACACAGTGCCTGGTGAAAAGGCAGCTGAGACCCTTTGCACCCAATCAATCTGCACAAACGAACCAATCGTCGCCGGAAACATCATGATTGATGAGGCAAAGATTGGCGGTATGACGCCGGAAACATTTATTTTTAGGGGCAAATGGGAGGACTGGCCTCCATAGACCCGCCGACCGACAACTCGTTTGGCATATTGAATCGGGATCCGCCGTTGCGAGGTTTCTATAAAGATAATAAAGCCAACCACAGCAAACATCATGGCAATGATGATCGGGACAAAAATAAGCGACAACTCACCCGATTTGATCAACTGTATCGTATTGCCAACAGCGGAAGGCATTCGAGCGACGATACCGGAAAAAATGATGAGTGAAATTCCGTTGCCAATACCACGCTCTGTCATCTGTTCACCCAGCCACATGATAAAAGCGGTTCCAGAGGTAAGCGTAATGACGGTGAGCAGTTTAAACTGCAGCCCAGGATCGATAACAACCGGGATCCCATTGGGGCTGGTCATCCCTTCGAGGCCGGATGCAATAAAAAATCCTTGAATGAGGGAAAGCAGGACAGTTCCGTAGCGTGTATACTGGGTGATCTTTCTTCGACCAGCTTCCCCCTCTTTAGAGAGCGTCTCCAACTGTGGTATGACGACTGTGAGCAGTTGGATGATGATGGAAGCCGAAATGTAGGGCATGATGCCCAGAGCGAAGATGGAGAACTTTTCCAGTGCACCGCCAGAGAACATGTTGAACATGCCAAAGAGGGTGCTGGCATTTTTGGCAAAAAAGGCAGTGAGTGCCTCTCCATTAATCCCAGGGGTCGGAATCTGGACCCCCATGCGATAGACCAAAAGCATAAAGAGAGTGAAGATCACTCTCTTTCGCAGTTCAGGTATGCTTGCGGCACTGAATAGACCTGCCATGCATTACACCTCGACAGTTCCACCAGCTGCTTCTATCTTCTCCTTCGCACCCTGGCTTACTTTGTCTACCTTTATGGTCAGTGACTTCTGAATCTCGCCATTGGCCAGGATTTTTACAAGAGTATCGGGTTTGATGATGCCAGCTTCAACCAGAGTGGCGTTGTCGACAACAGTCCCGTTTTCAAAGCGATTCAGGTGATCGAGGGTCACAATAGCGAATTCTTTCTTGAACAGATTGTTGAAGCCCCGTTTCGGTAAACGACGATGCAACGGCATCTGCCCACCCTCGAAACCGGCTCGCATGCTGTAACCAGATCGTGCCCTCGCGCCCTTGTGTCCACGTGCGGCAGTCTTGCCCCTGCCGCTTCCCGGACCACGTCCAACTCTCTTTCTGTCCTTACGAGCACCCTCGCTGGGTGCCAAGGTATTCAATTTGAGCACGATCAATCCTCCATCTTAATCAGATGTTGAACCTTGTTCAACATACCGCGCAATTCAGGCGTGTCTTTACGGGTCACGGTTTTATAAAGTTTTGTCAGGCCTAATCCAACCAAGGTAGCACGGATGGATTTCGGACTGCCGATACCACTTTTAACCTGGGTAAACGTTACTGTTTTGTCCATTACAAAAACCCCCAAAAACCTTAAGCTACAAGCTCAGCGACTGGTTTGTTGCGCAGCTTGGCGATCTGCTCTGCGCTTCTCAGACGTCGTAATCCGTCCATGGTAGCCTTGACCAGGTTGTGCGGATTGTTTGATCCAAGGCATTTGGTCAAAATATTCTGCACACCGGCAGCTTCGAGCACGGCTCGAACCGCTCCACCAGCAATAACGCCGGTACCATCGGAAGCAGGTTTCAGCATGACGGAACCGGATTTGAATTTACCGACGACGTCGTGAGGAATAGATACGTTGGTCAGGGCAACGAGTTTCATATCCTTGCGTGCCTGCTCGATCCCCTTACGGATCGCCTCGGGAACCTGATTGGCTTTGCCTAAGCCGTATCCGACGCGGCCATTACCGTCACCGACAACGACAATTGCACTGAAACTAAACCGGCGACCGCCTTTAACAACCTTGGCCACGCGATTTATATAGACTATTTTCTCGATGAGCTCTTCCTGAATTCCTTCTTTAGCTCGCTTAAATTCAGCCAAGAAACACCCCCGTTGTTAAATTTGATCCACTTATGAGAAGCGTTTTGATTAAAATTGCAGCCCGCCTTCGCGGGCACCGTCTGATAGGGATTTAATACGGCCGTGGTAAAGATACCCTCCGCGGTCGAAAACCACCTTTTCGATGCCTGCAATTTTCGCCTTCTCCGCAATCATCAGACCGACTTTTTTGGCTTGGTCACATTTGTCGCCGGCCGATTGCACGTCAAAATCTTTGTGTTCGGTCGACATGGAAACCAAGGTCTTATGCTGGGTATCGTCGATAATTTGCGCGTAGATGTGGCGGTTGCTGCGAAATACACATAAACGGGGCCGTTCGGACGTGCCGGAGATTTTGACGCGAATTCGCTGAACCCGTTTTATTCTTGCCGTTACTTTTTGATTAGTTTTGGCCATGATCGGTTCTTTTAGTGTCAGAATTTATTTTTTACCGCCGGCCTTGCCGACTTTACGTACGATATGCTCGTCAAAATAACGAATACCTTTTCCCTTGTAGGGTTCAGGCTTCCGGATTGCACGAATCTGGGCGGCAGTCAGACCGATAAGTTCCTTATCAATGCCTTCAAGGGTAATGGAATTATCCTTGTCAACAGTTGCCGAGATACCGGCTGGAAGAGCATAGTCAACGGGGCTGGAATAGCCGACATTGAGGGTCAAAGTGCTCCCGCTCACGTTCGCGCGGTAGCCAACGCCCTCAACCATAAGTTTTTTGGTGAAGCCCTGGTCGACACCAATAACCATGTTGTTCACTAAAGACCGAGTCATTCCCCAAAAAGCGAGAACTGTTTTACTTGTTCCCTTAGGATTGAAAACCAGGGTATTCTCCTGTTCAACAATCTCAATCTCCGGACGTACATCACGCTCAAGGCTGCCTTTCTTTCCTTGAACCTTGATATGTGTTCCTTTTATTTCAACCTTAACCCCATTGGGGATCGGGATCGGCTGTTTTCCAATTCTGGACATTAGGGTCTCCTTTATTCAGCAAAATTCGTTAATTACCAAACTTCGCACAGCAACTCACCACCGATATTCTGCTCACGAGCCTGCTTATCGGTAATAACGCCCTTGGAAGTTGTCAGGATCCCAATGCCCAAACCGCTCATCACGGAGGGAATTTGGTTGGATCGTTTGTACTGCCGATAACCGGGTTTGCTGATTCTACGGATACCCGTTATTACCAGTTCGTTGTGCGGTCCATACTTAAGGTCGATCTTCAAGGTGCCTTGGGGGCCTTCCTCACTGACCTGAAAGTCAGTGATATACCCCTCTTCTTTCAACACCTTGGCGACATTGGCCTTCAGTTTGGACAGTGGCATCTCAACTGAACTGAAACGCGATTTGTTTGCATTTCTAATTCTTGTCAGCATATCTGCCAACGGGTCACTCATAGACATTGAATAAATCCTCTTAAAAAAAATGGCTTTGTATGAGTATGATTACCAACTCGATTTTGTCACGCCGGTGATCTCTCCTTGAGAGGCCAGCTTGCGGAAACATAATCTGCAAATGCCAAATTTGCGGTAATAAGCACGTGCCCGCCCACACAAAGGACAACGGTTGTAACGCCGTACTTCAAATTTCGGGGTACGCTGAGCCTTGGCTATTAAAGATTTTTTTGCCACAGAATCCTCCTAGAAAGCTACGCTCTGCAACTGGTGTAAGGAATTATTTTTTTCTAAAGGGCATTCCAATAGCATCAAGCAAAGCCTTTGCCCCTTCATCAGTTTTTGAAGAAGTGACAATTGTCACGTTCAATCCGCGGATCTTATCGAGCTTGTCGTAATCAATCTCCGGAAAGATGATGTGCTCAGTAATACCCATAGAGAAGTTACCACGACCATCAAAGCCTTTAAACGATACACCGCGGAAGTCACGTACCCGAGGCAATGCGACGTTGATCAGTTTTGAGAGGAAATCATACATCCGATCCTTACGCAAGGTGACGCGAGCGCCGATCGGCATTCCCTCGCGCAACTTGAAGGTGGCGATGGATTTCTTGGCACGCGTTACCACAGCTTTCTGGCCGGCGATCATGGTAAGTTCATTGGCAGCGCTCTCAACCACCTTGGGATTTTGAACAGCTTCACCGAGTCCCATGTTGAGAACGACTTTCTCAATGCGCGGGATATCCATGACATTGCCGATACCCAGCTGTTGTTGCAGCGCAGGTCTAATCTCTTTTTCGTATTGTTCTTTTAATGTGCCCATTCTTTACTCCGTAAGCGAGAATGCCGTCATTGAGCTGATTCGATGGTAGCTTTGCACTTTTTGCAAATGCGAACTTTGGTGCCGTCATCAAGGATCTGCTTACCGACACGAACAGTCTCGGCGCATTCGGGGCACACCAGCATGACATTAGAAATATGAATGCCAGCTTCTCTTTCAATTATTTGTCCGGATTGGGTGGCATCGGTCGCTTTCTGGTGCTTTTTCACCATGTTGATGCGCTCGACGACTACGCGGTTCTTCTCACGCTCAACACGCAACACCTTACCGACTCGGCCTTTATCTTTTCCAGCGATGACTTCTACTTTGTCATTAACGCGTAAATTGCATTGACCTTGACGCATATCGTAATCCCCTAAATTTCGTTAGGTAAATGAGGAGGAGTTTATAATACTTCAGGAGCAAGGGAGATTATTTTCATGAAGCCAAGTGATCTCAGTTCACGAGCAATAGGTCCAAAAATACGCGTTCCAATGGGTTCACCATTGTTAGCAAGCAGTACGGCAGCATTCTCATCAAACCGAACCGACGTATCCTCCGGACGTTTGATAGCCTTGACTGTTCGCACGACAACGGCATTAAGAACATCCCCTTTCTTTACCTTGGCATGGGGAATAGCTTCCTTTACCGTTACAACAATAATATCACCAATACGTGCATAGCGTTTTCCGGTGCCACCGAGCACTCTGATACAGAGTACTTTTTTTGCACCGGAATTATCGGCTACATTCAACACGGTTTCAGTTTGGATCATGACCTCACCCGATTATCTTCTCGATTCGTATCTTAAGCTGATTATTAGGCGCTATGGAGTTATACAGCACGCTCTACAATGCTTCGAACCAGCCATCTTTTTCTTTTGGACAAAGGACGGCATTCTTCGATGATAACCAGATCACCGATTTGGCAATCGTTAGATGCGTCATGAGCCATATATTTGACTTGTTGCCGAATATATTTCCCATACAACTTATGGGGAATTTTTCGCTCGACAAGAACTACGACACTTTTGTCCATTTTGTTACTGACAACAAAGCCTTGCCGCGTTTTTTTTACATTTTCGCTCATTGTATTTTCCAAGTCTAAAATTAATCAGCTACGCTGCTTGGTTTTGTTTTTCAGCAAGGATAGTTTGTATTCTAGCAATGTCCTTACGGAGTTGATTGAGTTTAGCAGGATTTTCAAGACGGCGGATGCCATGTTTAAAACGGAGTTTAAACATATCTTCGCGAGTCTCTTCTTCCTTCTTCAGCAAGTCTTCGATGGCTAAACTTCTCAGATCTTTCGCTTTCATATCACTTTACTCTTACTGATCAAAGTCGTGGGGAAAGGAAGTTTATAGCTGGCGAGCCTCAGGGCCTCCATGGCCAGCTCCTCAGGAACTCCTTTCAGCTCATACAGGATGCGACCGGGACGGATGGTAGCCACCCAATACTCCGGAACACCTTTACCCTTACCCATACGGGTTTCAGCAGGCTTTTTGGTAATAGGTTTATCCGGAAAGATCCGGATCCAGAGTTTACCGCCACGCTTGACCTTGCGGTTGATGGCAATACGGGCAGCTTCGATCTGTTGAGCAGTCATTCGGCCACAGCCGACAGCCTTGAGCGCATAATCGCCGTAAGCCAATTCGGCGCCGCGAAGGGAGACGCCGTCCATTCTTCCTTTAAACTGCTTTCTATGTTTAATTTTACGTGGACTTAACATAATTCAGCTCCTTAGAAATTCATCGGGCTCGGAAGTTTGGTTCAGTTAGCTGCGACCTGGCTTTCTCCGACGGTCTCGGTATCGGCCAGTACTTCGCCCTTGAATATCCAAACTTTAACGCCAATGATTCCGTAAGTGGTTTTTGCTTCGGCGGTTCCGTAGTCGATATCGGCGCGCAGGGTGTGCAGCGGTACACGACCTTCCTTGAACCATTCGGTTCGTGACATCTCAGCGCCACCAAGACGACCGGAACAGGATATTTTAATGCCCTGTACACCAAACCGAAGAGCCGAATTGATCGATTTTTTCATTGCCCGACGAAAAGCAATTCGCCGTTCGAGCTGGGTGGCAATATTCTCGGCTACCAGTTGTGCATCGGCCTCAGGACGACGCACCTCCTGGATATCGATAAAGCAGCTCCGTTTGAACTTCTGTTCCAGATCCTTTTTCAGACCTTCGATCTCTGAACCTTTCTTACCGATAACGATACCAGGGCGGGCTGTGAACAGTTTGACCTTGATCTTTTCACCGGTGCGCTCAATGATAATGCGAGCGACACCAGCGTGGTATAGACGTTGTTTCAGATATTTGCGGATCAGCTGATCTTGGTGCAGATTATTTGCATAGTCCTTGTCAGCGTACCAAATGGATTCCCAAGAGCGTGTAATATTAATACGCAGTCCGATGGGATTTACTTTTTGTCCCAAGATAACCCTCCGTTCCCTCTGCTAATATTCAAAAAAATGTGAATTTATGCTTCGTCGACGATCACAGTGATGTGACTGGACCGTTTCAGAATACGGGTAGCACGCCCTTGGGCCCTTGGGCTGAAACGCTTAAGCATCGGCCCACCATCTACCGTGATTTCTTTTACATACAGGCTGTCAACATCCACAGAGTCACGCTGGTCTGCGTTGGCAACAGCGGATTCAAGGACCTTGCGAATGATTTGCGCAGCCTTTTTGGGCATGAACCGCAGGGTGGTGACAGCGGTGTCGGCCTTCATTCCGCGTATGACGTCTGCGACCAGACGTGCTTTTTGCGGAGAGATACGTATATATTTTGCGACGGCTTTCGTTTCCATCGTGTTCACTCCTCAGGATCGTTCCTGCAAGATCTATTGTTACTTACGGCCTTTCTTATCAGCTGCGTGTCCGTAGTAGGTGCGAGTCGGTGAAAACTCTCCCAACTTGTGGCCAACCATGTTTTCGGTGACATACACGGGGATGAATTTGTTGCCGTTATGGACAGCGAAAGTGAGGCCCACCATTTCAGGCAAAATGTCTGAACGACGGGACCACGTTTTGATAACTTTACGTGAACCTGTTTCTTGGGCCTGGGTCACTTTCTTCATCAGATGATCATCGACGAAGGGACCTTTTTTTATAGATCGAGCCATTCCTAGTATCTCCGTGTACTATTTCCGTTTATTGACGATATCGCGATCAGAAGCCTTCGGCTTTCTGGTTTTATACCCCTTGGAAGGCATACCCCAAGGTGAACATGGATGACGTCCACCAGAGCTCTTTCCTTCACCACCGCCCATGGGATGGTCAACGGGGTTCATCGCAACACCGCGTACAGACGGACGGATACCTTTCCATCGTGAACGTCCGGCTTTACCTAATTTTTCGCTTCCATACTCTGTATTGCCCACCTGACCGATACACGCTCTGCAGTCCTTGTGGAACTTGCGAACCTCACCGGAGGGCAATTTAACCATGACCTGGCTGCCATCCTTTGCCATCAGCTGAGCCGCAGCACCTGCGGAGCGAACCAACTGTGCTCCCTTACCGATTTTCATCTCGATATTGTGAATGACCGTACCCAGAGGGATATTGATCATCGGCAGACAGTTGCCCACTTTGATATCAGCGTTGGCGCCGGCAACAACAGTGTCGCCTACAGCGATACCGTTGGGGGCGAGAATGTAGGCTTTTTCACCGTCGGCATAGGTCAGCAGCGCCAGGTTCGCGGAACGATTGGGGTCGTATTCGATGGCGGTTACCTTAGCCGGTACCTGCTCCTTGTTCCGCTTCCAGTCGATGATTCTGTATTTGCGTTTATGACCACCCCCTTTATGGCGCGCCGTGACGCGGCCGTAGGTGTTGCGCCCACCGGTTTTTTTCAGTGTCGCGGTCAGTGATTTTTCCGGCTCTTTATTCGCCAAAAAGTCCTGACGTACAGAGACGTGATGACGGCTTCCAGGTGATGTCGGTTTATGGATTTTGATAGCCATTTCTCTTCCTATTATCGCAGCAGACGAAACTTATTGATCGCAAATCAAAGCTCGTCAAGGAAATCGATTTTCCCTTCTGACAAGGTGATATATGCTTTTTTCCAATTACTGGTGACCCCGGCGGAACGTGCGCCAACACGCTTCCGCTTTCCTGTCATATTCGCCGTTGCAACCTTGGATACGGTTACATTGAACAGGCTCTCGACGGCCTTTTTGATTTCGATCTTGTTGGCCCGGCGATCTACCTTGAAAACGACTTTAGACTCGGTCTCTTGCAGAAAATTGCCCTTTTCAGTCAGGCACGGGCTTTTGATTACTTCGTAGACTACTTTCATACCAGTACCCTCTCCTCAATTTTCGCAAGACTGGATTGGATAAGCATCAGTTTGGAATGTTTAAGAATATCGTAAACATTCAGCCCTTCGACAGGTAGTACGGTGTAACCGACTGCATTTCGGGAGGACAGGCTGATCTGATCGTCAACCCCTTCAGTGACAACCAGGCAGTTGTCGAACTGAAATGTGTGCATCACCTGAACAAAATTTTTGGTTTTAATTTCCGGCAATTCAAATTTATCGACGACAACCAGGTTGCCTTCCTGATTACGGGCGCTCAGCGCCATTTTCAATGCCAGGCGTTTAACCTTTTTCGGCATGCTGTAGCTATAATCGCGAGGCTTGGGACCAAAAACGGTTCCACCGCCGCGCCATACTGGGGAGGTGCGGCTACCGGCACGAGCACGACCAGTCCCTTTCTGCCGCCAGGGTTTCGCCCCACCACCGCGAACCTCACCGCGGGTTTTGGTGCAGGCATTGCCGCTGCGACGATTGGCCCGCTGCATGCAAACAACTTCGTGAAGAATGCCGGTGTTAACTTCTACGTTGAAGACAGAATCGTTAAGCTCGACTTCACCGACTTTTTCTGCTTGTGTGTTTAGAATTTCACAAACTGCCATGAGAATCTCCTTAAAAGCAGTCCAGGATCACGCTTTTGAATAGATATTGACTACTCCGTTCTTTGCTCCTGGTACAGTCCCGCGAACGAGCAAAACGTTGTCTTCCGTACGTATGTCAACAACTTTCAGATTTTTCTGAGTGATAGTTTCGTTACCCATCTGGCCAGGCAATTTTTTTCCCTTGAGAACACGGGAAGGATACGCGCTGCAGCCGATGGAACCCGGTGCGCGATGAAAGTCTGAACCGTGAGTCTTACGACCACCACTGAATCCGTGCCGACGAATTACGCCCTGAAAGCCACGGCCTTTGCTTTTACCGGTGATGTCTATCATTTCCCCTACAGAAAAGATTTCAGAAAGGGTGATTTCCTGGCCAACTTCGTAGGCCTCCGGATCAGTGATTCTGAACTCTTTGATGTGGTAAAATGCCTTCCCCCCAGACCGCTTAAAGTGACCTGCTTCAGGTTTGTTCAAGCGCGAGGCTTTCTTCTCGAGAAAACCGATCTGTATGGCGTTGTATCCTTCTTTTGCTACAGTTTTTTTCTGCAGCACAGTGCAAGGGCCTGCTTCGATGACCGTAACCGGGATTGATCGGCCGTTCTCATCATAGACCCGAGTCATACCCAATTTACGTCCTAATATTCCTTTTGTATTCGGCATCTGTCTACCTGGAGTCAATTCTTAATCACTTAAAGCGATTATAATTTGATCGATCAGTTTCTGCTGAGCCAACAATCAGGGAAGCTTGATTTCCACGTCGACTCCAGCGGAAAGTTCCAGCTTCATAAGGGAATCGATGGTTTGTTGTGTCGGCTCAAGAATGTCGAGCAGTCGGCGGTGGGTCCGCATCTCGAACTGTTCACGGGATTTCTTATCCACGTGGGGTGACCGCAGAACTGTAAACTTGTTGGTACTCGTAGGCAGCGGAATCGGTCCGACCACGGTGGCCCCGGTCCGTCTGGCTGTATCTACGATTTCTTTGGTGGACAGATCAAGGAGCTTATGATCATACCCTTTTAATCGTATACGAATTTTATCTGCAGGAATCATAACTCTCCTTTTATTCGATAATTTCGGAAACTACACCGGCGCCTACGGTGCGGCCGCCTTCACGGATAGCGAAGCGAAGACCGACTTCCATAGCGATCGGGGTGATCAGCTCGCCGGTAACATGGACGTTGTCACCGGGCATAACCATCTCTACGCCTTCCTCAAGAGTGACCACGCCGGTTACGTCGGTGGTACGGAAGTAAAACTGGGGACGGTAGCCATTGAAGAACGGGGTATGACGCCCCCCCTCTTCCTTGGTCAAAACGTAGGCCTCAGCTTTGAACTTCTTGTGCGGGGTAATGGAACCGGGTTTGGCCAGTACCTGTCCGCGAACGATCTCCTCGCGTTTTACACCGCGCAGCAGTGCGCCGATGTTGTCGCCGGCCTGACCTTCGTCAAGCAGTTTGCGGAACATCTCGACACCGGTGCAGGTGGTTTTGGCGGTCGGGCGGATACCGACGATCTCAACCTCGTCGCCGACGTGAATAACGCCACGCTCAACACGACCAGTGGCCACGGTACCGCGACCGGAGATGGAGAAGACGTCCTCAACCGGCATCAGGAAGGGTTTGTCGACCGCACGCTCGGGCTGGGGGATGTAGCTATCGACCGCAGCCATCAGGTCCCAGATGCATTTGGCCTTGTCCGCGTCATCCGGGTTCTCCAGAGCGAGCAGGGCTGATCCCTGGATGATCGGGATGTCGTCACCCGGGAAATCGTACTTGTCGAGCAGCTCACGGAGCTCCATCTCAACCAGCTCGATCAACTCTTCGTCGTCCACCATATCGCACTTGTTCAAGAAGACGACCATGGCCGGCACACCAACCTGACGGGCGAGCAGGATGTGCTCACGGGTCTGGGGCATGGGGCCGTCAGTGGCGGCGACAACCAAAATCGCACCGTCCATCTGGGCGGCACCGGTGATCATATTCTTGATGTAGTCGGCATGGCCGGGACAGTCGACGTGTGCGTAGTGGCGAGTCTCGGTCTGGTACTCGACGTGCGCAGTGGCGATGGTGATACCACGCTCTTTTTCCTCGGGAGCCTTGTCGATTTCACTGAAATCGGTAAAATTGGCCATTCCCTTGGTGGACAGGACACGGGTAATTGCCGCAGTCAGAGTGGTCTTGCCGTGATCGATGTGACCGATTGTTCCTACATTGACATGCGGCTTTGTCCGCTCAAATTTTTCCTTCGCCATCTCATGCACCTCAAATCGGGCTATACTCGTTATACGCCTTTAATTTTGTGAATAATCGTTTCAGCTCTCTTTGCGGGGATCATCGCAAATTCGCTAAAAATCATGGTAAATGTTGCTCTGCCCTGGGTTGCCGATCGGAGGTCCGTTGAATAACCGAACAACTCGGCCAAGGGAGCCTTGGCCCGGACCACCTGCCTGCCCTGCTCAGCCTCAACCCCGTTCACCTGAGCACGCTTTTTGTTGAGGTCGTTGATGACATCGCCCAGGTAGTCTTCCGGGGTCACGACCTCTAGATTCATAATCGGCTCCATCAGGACCGGAGCCGCCATGCCGACAGCCTTGCGGCAGGCCATGGTTCCAGCCACACCGAATGCCATTTCGGTTGATTTTTCCTCATCAAAGGAACCGCCAATCAACCGTACGATCACGTCCAACATCGGGTAGCCGATGATTGGCCCGCTATCGAGACTGTCAAGGATACCTTTTTTAATCGCCTCGATGTAGAGTGCGGGGATCTGTTTCTCATCCACACAGGATTCGAATACTTTTCCGCTGCCCTTCTCGCCGGGGAGGACCTCAAGCTCAACGTGTCCGTACTGTTCCTTTCCGGTGCCCATGGTTTCAAACCTACCATCAGCCTGTGCCGAGGTGGTTATTGTTTCCCGATAGGCAACCTGTGGCTTTCCTATGTTGGCCTTGACCTTGAATTCTCGGACGAGCCGGTCAACAATAATCTCGAGATGCAGTTCGCCCATCCCGGAGATGATAGTTTGCCCGGTCTCTTCACTGACCGAAATCTTGAAGCTGGGATCTTCCCAGGCAATTTTTTCAAGACTTTCGGCAAGCACGCCTTCGTCGGCCTTAGTCTTGGGTTCTATGGCGATCCCAATGACAGGCTCCGGAAATTCGATTGACTCCAGAACGATGTAATCGCCGTTTTCACACAGCGTATCGCCTGTTCGCGTGAACTTGAGCCCCACGATGGCACCGATATCGCCGGCACCGACGTGATCAACCTCTTCACGCTTGTTTGCGTGCAGTTTCAGCAGTTTCGAGATCTTTTCAGTCTTCCGCTTTGTTGGGTTAAAGACCTTTTCGCCGAGTTTCAGTTCGCCTGAATACACGCGGATAAAGGACAGATGACCAACATAGGGATCACTTTGCAGCTTGAAAGCCAAGCCACAAAATTTTTCGCTCCTCTCGGGTTTGCGGATAAGCGGCGCACCGTCCTTATCCGTCCCCTCAACAGGGGGAACATCAACGGGTGAAGGCAGGTACCAGGTGATGGCATCCAACAGAGGTTGAACCCCTTTGTTCTTGAATGCGGAACCACAAAGTACCGGCACAAGATTCAGATTGATCGTTGCCTTTCGCAACGCCGCTCTGATTTCACCGGGAGCGATCTCTTGATCGTTTAAAAATTTTTCCATGACGCTTTCATCGAAGTCGGCCAACTTCTCGACTAGCGCCATCCTCGCGGCCGAAGACTCTTCTACATGTGCATCCGGTATTGCCTGAACGCTGACCTGCTGCCCCTTTGATTCTTCATCAAAGATCAGCATTTTTTGTTCAACGACATCGATAACCCCGACAAACTGATCTTCTGCACCAACTGGCAGGGTAACGGCGACCGGGGAAGCTCCTAGGCGGCTTTCCATCTGATCGAGGCATCTGCGAAAGGAGGCCCCGATGCGGTCCATCTTGTTGACGAAGGCAATCCGTGGGATGCGGTAGTGATCAGCCTGCCTCCAAACTGTCTCAGACTGAGGCTCCACCCCGCCGACTGCGCAAAAAACAGCGACAACCCCATCAAGTACCCTAAGACATCGTTCCACTTCGACGGTAAAGTCGACGTGGCCAGGTGTGTCGATGATGTTGATCTGGTAGTCGGCCCACCAACAGGTCGTGGCAGCCGATGTGATCGTGATGCCCCTTTCCTGCTCTTGCTCCATCCAGTCCATGACGGCGGTGCCATCGTGAACTTCGCCGATCTTGTGTGATCGACCGGTGTAATATAGGATTCGTTCAGTGGTTGTTGTCTTCCCAGCGTCAATATGGGCCATTATGCCGATATTGCGCACACTCGATAATGGTTCCTCACCAGCCACGGTTGAACACCCTATATTAAATTCACTTTTTCAAGTATTCATGAAAAAGTGACCGATGTTGATACTCCAACACGGTCACCCTGTCAAGAAAAAAAACAGCCTCTTATATTTTTTTTAACTACCAGCGGTAGTGAGCAAACGCCTTGTTCGCCTCGGCCATCTTGTGGGTATCGTCTTTCTTCTTCACAGATGCGCCTCGGCTGTTGTAGGCATCCAGCAGTTCGGCAGCCAACTTCTCGGACATGGACTGACCGGAACGGCTTTTGGCAAAGCTGATGATCCAACGAATAGCCAAGGCATTGCGCCGCTCAGGGCGAACCTCAACCGGCACTTGGTAGGTCGCGCCACCGACACGGCGGCTCTTGACCTCGACCTTGGGCCGAACGTTCTCCATGGCCTCTTCAAAGATGACAAGGGGCTCCTGATCGGAAACCTTGCCTCCGATGATCTCCATGGCATCGTAGAAAAGACGGCGCGCAACAGTTTTCTTTCCGTCAACCATAAGGCCATTGGTGAACTTGGACACCAGCACGGAATTGAACTGGGGATCCGGTGCTACCGGGCGTTTATCCAGTAATTTTTTTCGTGGCATATTTCTAACCTGTTCAGCTTACGTACGAATATTATTTGGGACGCTTAGCGCCGTATTTCGACCGCCCCTGACGACGATCATTCACTCCAAGCGTATCCAGCGTACCACGAATGATGTGGTAGCGCACACCAGGCAAGTCTTTGACACGACCGCCGCGGATGAGGACAACGGAGTGCTCCTGGAGATTGTGACCAATACCCGGGATATAGGAAGTTACCTCGATACCGTTGGTCAGGCGAACCCTGGCCACCTTCCGCAACGCCGAGTTTGGCTTTTTCGGTGTGGTTGTATAGACACGCACACAGACGCCACGTTTCTGCGGGCAATTCTGCAACGCAGGGGTGTTGGTACGTTTGGTAATTTTCTTCCGTCTATTTCTGACGAGTTGATTAATAGTGGGCATGCAAGCAGCTCCTTTTATAAATACGATCAAGCCCCACCCCTACGGGCGGCCAAGCATGAAAGATTGAGTATTTAACCGATCGAATCACTCAGGTCAAGTGATATCTTCGTTAGTTTTCCTCATTAATACGATATCGCTTCAAACCGGTCCCTGCCGAGATCAACCGCCCCATGATAACGTTTTCCTTCAAACCGGAGAGGTCGTCGATCTTACCGGCCATGGCGGCATTGGTCAGGACCTTGGTGGTTTCCTGGAAGGAGGCCGCTGAGATAAAGGAATCCGTTGACAGGGAGGCCTTGGTCACACCGAGCAGCAAAGGTTCGGCGGCGGCCGGCTGCAACCCTTCCTTCAGCATCAATTCATTTTCTTCCTGGAACTTCCACCACTCAACCTGCTGGTCAAGCATGAAACGTGAGTCGCCGGGATCGGTGATACGAACACGTTTGAGCATCTGGCGAACGATTGTCTCAATGTGTTTATCGTTGATCTTAACGCCCTGCAGACGATAGACCTCCTGAATCTCGTTGACCAGGAAGCGGGCAAGGGCCTCGGCGCCCTTGACCCGAAGAATATCGTTGGGCAGGCGGATACCTTCCATCAAAGAGTCGCCGGCTTCCACCCAATCGTTCTCGTGCACGGTAATGTGCTTGGCCTTGGGAATGAGGTACTCCTTGGGCTCGCCGATTTCAGGGGTGACGATAACCCGTCGTTTCCCCTTGAGGTCCTTTCCAAAGCTGACACGACCGTCGATCTCGGTGATGATCGCCTGCTCTTTGGGCTTCCGCACCTCGAACAACTCGGCAACACGGGGCAGACCACCGGTGATGTCCTTGGTCTTGGTGGTTTCACGCGGGATTTTGGCGATAACCGTACCGGCAGCGATGATATCCTGCTCGTTGACGGTAATGATCGAGCCAACCGGCAGCAGATACCGTGCAAAGAGCTCGCCATCAGCCAGCTTCATTGTCCGACCACGTTCATCCTTTATCGAGATGCGCGGGTTCATCTGCTTGGTGGAACTAATCGAGGTGATAACCTTGCTCGCCTTACCGGTTATCTGGTCAACGCGTTCCTGCATGGACTCGCCTTCAACGACGTCTCCATACTTCACCTTACCGCCCACCTCGGCGACAATAGGTATGGAGAAAGCGTCCCAGTCAGCGATAACACTGCCGGGATCGACACTCGCCCCATCACCGAAGCGGAGGGTGGCGCCGTAGGGAACCGGGAAACGTTCGCGGTCAAGTCCCTGTTCGTCGAGAACGGTGATTTCGGCGTTACGGTTCATGACCACCTGAAACCCTTCGCTGTTGGTAACAGAGTGGAGGTTTTTGTAGCGGATCTGTCCGCCACGCTGGCTGCGAACCTCCGCCTGCTCCACTGCACCGCGGGCCGTACCACCGATATGGAAGGTACGCATGGTCAGCTGGGTACCGGGTTCACCGATGGATTGGGCAGCGATGATACCGACCGCCTCACCGATGTTGACCATGTGCCCCCGACCGAGATCCCGGCCGTAACACATGGCGCAGATACCACGCTTGGCCTCGCAGGTGAGCACCGAACGGATCATGACCCGGTCGATGCCTGCGGCTTCGATGGCCTCGACCCGATCCTCGGTGATCTCCTCATCCATGGCAACGAGAATTTCACCGGTATGGGGATCGACCACATCTTCAAGGGCGACCCGGCCAAGAATACGCTCACCGATACGGACAATGACCTCGCCCCCCTCGATCAGCGGTTCAGCCATGGTACCGCGCATGGTGCCGCAGTCCTTGATGACGATGGTTGAATCCTGGGCGACATCGACCAGACGACGGGTCAAATAGCCTGAGTTCGCTGTTTTAAGGGCGGTATCGGCCAGACCTTTCCGTGCACCATGGGTGGAGATGAAGTATTCGAGCACGTTGAGGCCTTCGCGGAAGTTGGCCTTGATCGGGGTTTCAATGATCTCGCCCGATGGTTTGGCCATCAGACCACGCATACCGGCCAACTGACGAATCTGATCCTTGGAACCACGAGCACCGGAGTCGGCCATGATGTACACCGAGTTGAAGCTCTTGATCTCCTGGACTTTTCCAGTGGCGTCGGCCATGAACTCGACCGCCATCTCATCCATCATCTCCTTGGTGATCTTGTCGGTGGCCTTTGACCAGATATCGATGATCTTGTTGTACTTCTCACCATCGGTGATCAGACCGTCGGAGTACTGCTGATCAACATCGGCAGATTCCTTTTCCGCCTCCTCGACGAACTCCTCCTTACGCACGGGAATTTTCATATCGTTGATGCAGATAGAGATCCCGGCGCGGGTGGCGTACTCGTATCCAAGATCCTTGAGCCGATCGGCAAGAAGGACGGTTTCCTTGGTCCCGCCGTGACGGTAGGTGTAGTCGATGAGGAAGGCCAGTTCCTTCTTTGACAGCTCCTTGTTGACCAGGGAATACGGGATCACATCCGGCAGCAGTTCACCAACGAGGATACGGCCTACCGTGGTGTCGACCATAGCCCCCCTGAGCCGTACTCTGACCCGTGCCTGCATATGGGCGGCACCATGATCGTAGGCAATGCGGGCCTCGGTGGGCGAGGAGAAGACGCTGCCTTCACCGGCCACACCAAGACGCTCGCGGGTCATATAATACAGACCGAGCACGATATCCTGGCTGGGAATGATGATCGGTCCGCCGTTGGCCGGGGAGAGGATGTTGTTGGTCGACATCATCAGCACCCGGGCCTCGACCTGCGCCTCGACCGAAAGCGGGACATGCACCGCCATCTGGTCGCCGTCGAAGTCGGCGTTGAAGGCGGCGCAAACCAGCGGATGCAGTTGGATAGCCTTGCCCTCGATCAGCTGGACCTCAAAGGCCTGCATGCCGAGACGATGCAGCGTTGGCGCGCGGTTGAGGATGACCGGGTACTCCTGGACGATATCGTCGAGGACGTCCCAGACCTCCTTGGTCCCCTTTTCCACCATCTTGCGGGCACTCTTGATGGTAGTGACATAGCCTTTGCGCTCAAGCTGGTTGTAGATAAAGGGTTTGAACAGCTCCAAGGCCATTTTCTTGGGCAGACCGCATTGATGCAACCGCAGGTGCGGACCGACAACGATAACCGAACGTCCGGAGTAGTCGACACGCTTACCCAACAAATTCTGGCGGAAGCGGCCCTGCTTGCCCTTGAGCATGTCGGACAGCGATTTCAGCGGACGCTTGTTCGGACCGGTGATGGTCCGACCGCGGCGGCCATTGTCGAAGAGCACATCCACCGCCTCCTGAAGCATGCGTTTCTCGTTGCGGATGATGATATCCGGAGCATCGAGCTCGAGCAGACGCTTGAGGCGGTTGTTACGGTTGATGACGCGGCGATAGAGGTCGTTGAGATCGGAGGTGGCAAAACGTCCCCCCTCAAGCGGCACCAGCGGGCGCAGGTCCGGCGGCAGGACAGGGATGACTTCAAGAATCATCCACTCGGGACGGTTGCCGGAATCACGGAAGGCCTCGACCACGTTGAGTCGCTTGCCGTACTTGGTCCGTTTGGTGACCGAGCCGGTCTCCTTCATCTCCTTGCGCAGGGTCTCGGAGAGTTCCTTGAGATCCAGGCCCATGAGCATTTCGCGGATGGCCTCAGCACCAATGCCGACACGGAACTGCCCGGGATGCTCCTCAAGGGCGGTTCGGTACTGATCTTCGTTGAGCAGGGACCCGACAGGCATGGCTTCGACGTCCGAAGCCACCACCGCATAGGACTCAAAGTAGAGGATACGCTCCAACTGTTTGAGGGTCATGTCGAGAATGGCACCGATTTTCGATGGCAAGCTCTTCAAAAACCAGATATGGGCCACCGGAGCGGCCAACTCGATATGGCCCAACCGCTCGCGGCGTACCTTGGACTGAATGACCTCGACACCGCATTTTTCGCAGACCACACCGCGGTGTTTCATCCGTTTGTACTTGCCGCAGTTGCACTCGTAGTCCTTGACCGGACCAAAGATCTTGGCGCAAAACAGACCGTCGCGTTCCGGTTTGAACGTGCGGTAGTTGATGGTTTCAGGCTTTTTGACCTCGCCATGCGACCATTCCCTGATTTTCTCCGGGGATGCCAGCGAGATCTTTACCTTGTTAAAACTGACGGGACCTTTCGGTTTTGCAAAGAAGCTAAACAGTTCTTCCACGTATTCACCTATGCTCTATATAAAATCAACCCGATTAAATAGCAGAAATTCCATCCTGAGGTGCGATCCTGACCGCCCCCTTATTCCTGCAGCTCAATATCGAGGCACAATCCTTTCAGTTCTTTAACAAGTACATGGAACGACTCGGGCAGCCCTGTTTCCAGGAAGTTGTTGCCCTTGACGATCTTTTCGTACATGGTTGTTCGACCTTCGACATCATCGGATTTTACAGTCAAAAATTCCTTGAGCGTGTACGCCGCGCCGTAGGCTTCCATGGCCCAAACCTCCATCTCACCCAGACGCTGGCCACCAAACTGGGCCTTACCGCCAAGCGGCTGCTGGGTAACCAGGGAGTAGGGACCGGTGGAGCGGGCGTGGATCTTGTTGTCAACAAGATGGTGCAGCTTGAGCATGTACATGACGCCGACAGTCACCTTGTTGGCAAAAGGTTCGCCGGTGAGGCCGTCGTAAAGCTGGCTCTGGCCGACCTCATCAACGCCGGCATCGACCAGCGATTGACGAATCTCACGCTCGGAGGCGCCGTCGAACACCGGTGTGGCCACATGGATACCAGGACGTAGTTTGCGCATGATATCAAGCAACTCGTCATCTTCCAGGCCATCGGTCAAGGTCTGATACTCTTCCTCGTTGTAGATGGATTGAAGACGCTGTTTGAGGTGATCGATCTCCATCTTCTTGGCCAAGATCGAAAGCTGCTCACCGAGCTTTTTGGCGGCAAAGCCAAGGTGGCACTCCAAAACCTGTCCGACATTCATACGTGAGGGAACGCCCAGCGGGTTGAGGACGATATCGACCGTGGTGCCGTCGGCGAAAAACGGCATATCCTCTTCAGGCAACAAACGCGAAACGACACCCTTATTGCCGTGACGTCCGGCCATTTTGTCACCCACCGAAAGTTTACGCTTGGTGGCCACATAAATTTTGACCATTTTGACAACCCCAGGAGGCAGGTCGTCCCCCTTCTCCATGCGTTCGACAATCCCCTGGTAGCGACCGCGGACGATGGATGCCTGGGTGTTGTACCGCTTGAAGATGGCCTCGATCTCTTCCTCGTATCTGACCTTTTCAGAAAAATCGAGTTCATGCAGATCGGCAAAACCGACCTGGGAAATAATCTTGGGGGTCAGCTGCTTACCGAGCTTGAGAATCACCTTCCCTTTCTTGTCCATGATATCGGACTTGGCGGTGCGGCCTTCGAGCAGCACCCCCAGGGCATTGCGCACACCGTTGCGCAGGCTGCGCAGCTCATCCTCCATGTCCCGATTGAGACGATCTATCTCCATCTCCTCGATCATCAGGGTACGTTCGTCCTTATCAACGCCTTTGCGGGAGAAGACCTTGGCATCGATAACCACGCCCTCGACTCCCGGGGGAACACGCAGGGAGGAATCCTTGACATCACCGGCTTTTTCACCGAAGATGGCGCGCAGCAGTTTCTCCTCGGGCGAGAGCATACTCTCGCCCTTGGGAGTGACCTTACCGACCAGCATGTCACCGGCACGAACCTCAGCGCCGATGCGGACAATGCCGGAATCATCGAGATTACGCAGGCCCTCTTCGCCGACGTTGGGGATATCGCGGGTGATTTCTTCCTTGCCCAACTTGGTATCGCGGGCCATGGTTTCGAAAATCTCAATATGAATCGAGGTGAAGGTATCTTCCTTGAGCAGCCGCTCATTCACCAGAATCGAGTCCTCGAAGTTGTAACCGCGCCAGGGCATAAAGGCGATGGTCACGTTTTTGCCGAGGGCCAGTTCGCCCATTTCAGTGGATGGTCCGTCTGCAAGTACATCGCCCTTGGTCACACGGGTACCTGGCAGCACCAGCGCCTTTTGGTTAAAGCAGGTGTTCTGATTGGATTTTTTATACTTTTGCAGGTGGTAAACACCAATGCCGGTGTCAAATCCGTCTACCCCAGGCTGGTCGTAGCGGACGACGATACGGTTGGCATCCGACTCTTCGACAACCCCGTCGCCGCCGGCCAAAAGGCAGGCGCCAGAGTCGCGGGCCACGTATTTTTCAACACCTGTGCCGACCAGCGGTGAGCGGGTCTTCAGCAACGGCACAGCCTGTCGCTGCATGTTCGATCCCATGAGTGCGCGGTTGGCATCGTCGTTTTCAAGAAAGGGAATAAGTGACGCTGCCACCGAAACCATCTGGTTGGGTGCCACATCCATCATGGTGATGTCGTCTGCCGAGACCATGGCGACCTCACTCTCCTGCCGGGCGATAAGGTAGTCGTCTGCGATGCGATCACCATCGAAGTTGACCTTTGCCGGAGCAATGGTGTGCTCTTCCTCCTGGAGTGCGGAGAGATATTTGTAGTCTTTGGCAACGACACGGTTTTCGACATATCGATAGGGTGTCTCGATAAATCCGTAGGGATTGACAGTGGCATAGGTCGCCAGACTGACGATCAGGCCGATGTTGGGTCCCTCCGGTGTTTCGACCGGGCAGATACGGCCGTAGTGGGTCGGATGAACGTCGCGGACCTCGAAACCGGCGCGTTCACGGGAAAGACCACCGGGACCGAGCGCGGAAAGACGACGTTTGTGCGTGACCTCGGAGAGCGGGTTGGTCTGATCCATGAACTGGGACAGCTGGCTGGTACCGAAGAACTCCTTGATCGCGCTGGTCACCGGTTTCGGGTTGACCAGATCGTGGGGCATGAGAGTCTCGATCTCCTGCAGGGTCATCCGTTCTTTGATCGCTCGCTCCATGCGTACCAAGCCCATGCGGAACTGATTTTCACACAGCTCGCCAACGGTGCGAACACGACGGTTGCCCAGATGATCGATATCGTCCCCATCCTTCAACTCGTCCTTGATGCGCACCAGATGTTTCACACTCTTGACGATATCTTCCTGGGTAAGGGTCCGTTCCTCGATGGGGGTGTTGACACTTAGCTTGGTGTTGATCTTATACCGACCGACCTCTGAGAGATCGTAGGTCGAGGCATTGAAGAACAGGTTGTCGAAAAAGGATTTAGCCACTTCCAGGGTAGGCGGGCTGGACGGACGGAGCCGCCGGTAAATCTCAATCAAGGCCTCGTCAGTGTCCTTGATCTTGTCGAGCAAGAGGGTTTTGCGAAAGGATTCGCTGTAGTTAACACCATCAATGTACAACAGTGAAAAGGTGTTCACCCCGGCAGCGGCAAGCGACTCGAGAATGGTCGGAGTGAGGGCCTCGTTGCACTTGACCATGGCTTCCCCGGATTGAGGATCGAGGATGTCAGCGGCAAAATAGCGCCCATCAAGATCTTCGGCCTCGATCGGAAAAGATTTGATCCCGAGGTTTTCGATCTTCTTGGAAAGCGTTTTCGTCACCTTTTTGCCTTTTTTCGCAAGCACTGATCCGTCTTCTGGATTGATGATATCGGTATTCAACCGTTGACTGGCAAAGGTGATCGGATTAAAGGTAATTGCGTATTTCTCGCCGTCAAAGGTGATCTCATCGGCGTGATAGAATTCATTGAGCAGCTGCTCCTCGGAATAGCCAAGGGCCTTCAACAGAACGCTGACCGGGAGTTTGCGCCGACGGTCGATGCGCACGTAGAGAACATCCTTGATGTCAAATTCAAAATCAAGCCAGGAGCCCCGGACGGGGATAATGCGGGCCGAATAGAGGCGTTTTCCGGATGCATGGGATTTGCCGTGGTCATGGGTATAGAACAGACCCGGAGAGCGCTGCAACTGATTGACGATGACACGCTCTGTGCCGTTGACCACAAAAACGCCGTCGTTGGTCATCAGCGGCAAGGCACCAAGAAACACTTCCTGCTCCTTGATATCGCGGACGGTTTGGACCCCGGTTTCCTCATCAACATCGAAGGTGATGAGGCGAACAGTGATCTTCAACGGTGCCTCATAAGTCATCCCGCGTTCGATACATTCAGCGACCGTATACTTGGGTTCACCGAAGCTGTAGCGGACAAACTCGAGAGAACAGAGGCCATTAAAATCAGTTATCGGGAAAATACTCTGAAAAATAGATTGCAAACCGTGATCCTTGCGTTCCTCAGGCGCAATATCGCGTTGCAAAAAGTGCTCGTAAGAATGCCGCTGCATCGCTATAAGATGGGGCGGTTCCAAAATCTGGCTAGTCTTAGCAAAACTCTTACGTACTCTTCTCATGATTTCCTCGAAACATTCCGCTTGAAGCAGATCACAATTGAATATTTCACTGTAATTACGCGTGAAAATTAATCAGAATCCGACCTGAAAGATAGAAAAACCTACAAACACAGGAACGCTACGGGGCTAAAAGCCCTATAGCGTTTCCTGATTGGGTGATGAGCTGACGGGTTACAATTAACCCGAGATGTGCAATAATGGGCTGAATTATTTGATCTCTACAGAGCCGCCAACGCCCTCGATCTGAGTCTTGATGGCTGCAGCCTCGTCTTTGCTGACGCCTTCTTTGATGGGAGAAGGAGCACCTTCAACCAGCTCTTTAGCCTCTTTCAGACCAAGAGAGGTAATAGCACGAACTTCTTTGATGACCTTGATCTTCTCACTGCCGGCAGAGGTCAGGATAACGTCGAACTCGGTCTTCTCTTCAACTGCAGCTGCGCCAGCATCAGCAGGACCGGCTGCGGCTACGGCGACAGGAGCGGCAGCGGAAACACCGAATTTTTCCTCGAGTTCCTTGATCAGCTCGGAAAGCTCGAGTACGGTCATATTGGCAATAAATTCGATTACATCTTCTTTAGAAACAGCCATTGTTCATTCCTCCAGGCTTATGATAGTAATGCCCCACAGGCGATGTGGGTTTGGAATTAATTTTCTTTCTGATCTTTAACCGCAGTCAGTGCATAGAGCAGCTTTTGCGGAACTGCAGCAAGCAAGCGGACAAAACCTGTCGGTACAGCCGCCATGGTCCCCAGCAATTTTGCCAGCAATTCTTCCTTGCTGGGCAGCTTGGAGAGTGCCTCGACATCATTTGCGGTCAACACACTGCCTTCGAGCGAAGCAGTACGAATGGAGAACGCATTGTAGTCTTTGGCAAAGGTGGAAAGAGCTTTTGCAGGGCCAACCGGCTCGGTGAAACCAACTGCAACAGCAGTGGTGCCACTGAATGAATCAGCCAACCCTTCGTAAGGCGTTCCTTTGACCGCCAGGCGAAGGAGAGTGTTCTTTGCCACCTGAATCTGCGCGTCACTCTCGCGCAGACTCTTGCGCAGTTTTTCCAGTTCCGTCACCTTCAGCCCGCGATAGTCTGCAACGACCGCGAACTTCGCTTTGGAAAAGGTTTCGTTGAGTGCACTGACAGCGTCAGTCTTTTGATCGCGATTCAACGCTTGAACCTCCTTAAATGAGCGGGACTGTCCTCAAGAGCAGAGAGGAATGAAGTCTAAATCGGCAATCCAATCATTGCCATTTTGGGCCTCGGCAGGTAGCGGCGGACCGCTATTAAACTTCAGTGCCTGCTGTCTCAGACCTTCCCAACAGTTAAATTGAAAAAGCAATAACGTTACTACTATCACCTGAAAATCAGGCAGATTTAATCAACGAACGGACCTGCAACGGGTCGACCTTGAAACCAGGTCCCATGGTGCTTGAGAGGGAGATGGTACGAAGGTAGATACCTTTGCTGGTCGATGGTTTGAGTTGAATCAGCTTGTCGATGAAGGCGACGATGTTTTCTGAAAGTTTGTCAGCGCCAAAGGAACTTTTGCCTATGGCTGCGTGAACAACACCGGCTTTATCAACACGGAAGTCGACCTTGCCCTTTTTGATTTCTCCAACGACACGGGTAATATCAAAGGTAACGGTACCAAGCTTGGCATTGGGCATGAGATTACGCGGTCCAAGGATACGACCGATCTTACCGACCTCGCCCATCATGTCCGGAGTGGCGATGGTTTTGTCGAAATCCAACCAGCCGCCTTTGATTTTCTCTATGACTTCATCGGAACCCGCAAAGTCGGCACCCGCAGCCAGGGCCTCCTTCTCTTTTTCGCCCTTGGCGAAAACGAGGACACGTGCGGTTTTGCCGGTACCATTGGGCAGGATGACACTGGAACGGACCATCTGGTCCGCATGACGAGGATCGACACCGAGTCGAACTGCGAGGTCGATCGCCTCATCGAATTTTGCAAATTTTGCTTTGAGTACACAGTCGATCGCTTCAGCAAGTTCGTACAGCTTTGTGCGATCTACAGCAGCAATGGCGTTTTTATAGTTCTTTCCACGTTTGGGCATATGAGCTCCTTATTCTTCCTGGTGTGTTGTGGGTGCACACAGGTACGAATTAAACCAATTATTTGACAACGGTTATGCCGCAGCTTCGTGCTGTTCCTTCGATGATGCGGATGGCGTGATTGATGTCGTAGGCATTCAGATCCGGCATCTTGATCTCGGCGATCTCCCTGATCTTCTCGCCTGAGAGTTCAGCAACACGTTCCTTTTTGGGATTGCTGGAGCCGCTCTTCAGTCCCGCAGCCTTTTTCAGCAGAACCGATGCAGGTGGGGTTTTGGTGATGAAGCTGTAAGATCGGTCAGAGTAGACGGTGATGACCACCGGAATGATGGTATCGCCAGCGGACTGGGTTTTTGCATTGAAGGCCTTGCAGAAATCCATGATGTTCACACCATGCTGACCAAGTGCGGGTCCTACAGGCGGTGAAGGATTGGCCTTCCCAGCCGGAATCTGCAGCTTAATGTACGCTTGAATTTTCTTTGCCATTGCTCAACCTCCCCGTGTTACCGGGAGTTTAATTTTTACTTACCTGAATGTACTCAAGTTCAACCGGGGTCGAGCGACCGAAAATGGAAACCATAACGCGTACGCGACCTTTGTCCGGAAAAACCTCTTCGATGACGCCCTGAAAATTTGCAAAAGGGCCATCAATTACTCGAACGGGATCGCCTTCGGCAAAGACGACCTTAGGCTTCGGTTTGTTGGCACCGTCTGCTATCCGCCCCAAAATTTTATGTGCTTCTTGGTCGGTTAGGGACGGTATCTTCTTATATATGTCTTTGTCAGAGCCAGCTTGACTCATGTTGATGCCGACAAAACCCGTCACTCGGGGCGTTTCCTGCACCGTATGCCAGGTATGTTGGTTCATTTCCATATTGACAAGAATATAGCCCGGGAAGAATTTGCGTTCGGATGTTTTCCGTGCCCCCTTCACCATTTCGACGACTTGTTCCGTGGGAACAAGGATCTCGCCGAAAAGCTCTTCTTGACCGGCAAGTTTGATCCGCTCTTCAAGAGTCGCCTTGACCTTATTCTCAAACCCTGTATGTGTATGTACGATGTACCAACTTTTAGCCATGTAATCTTCCCAGCCCGTCAATCATGATTGCTTCGTAACAAGTCTCAAAGCTTACGATCACCCGCGGTGAAATCAGCAAATTGCGAAGCGCGAAACGTCATTTTCGAGATCTGATACGAGAACGACAATCATTTAAGCACGATTGAGACAAGTTTCCCCAAGAGCAGATCGACCGAGCCAAGATACAATGAAATCACGATGACCAGCAAAATGACGAATCCTGTCAATCCCGCCGTTGGTTTCTTTCCAGGCCAAACAATTTTACGGAACTCAGACTGGACCTCGGATAGAAAAAGCTTGATCCCCGACGGAGAAAAGGATGACCTTTCCTGCCGGTTATCAAGCTCTTTTTTAGTCTCTACGCCCTGTTTGCCTGATCGATTTGTTTTTTTTGTCGACATTATGTGGTGCTGAGAACCTTTGATTCACTCAGTATGAATCAGTGGCAGGCCAGGAGGGACTCGAACCCCCAACCCCCGGATTTGGAGTCCGGTGCTCTACCATTAGAGCTACTGGCCTGTTTACTTGGTTTCCTTATGCGTGGTGTGTGTCTTGCAAAAAGGGCAATATTTCTTCAGTTCCAGCTTGTGCGGGACTGTTTTCTTATTCTTCGTTGTGGTGTAGTTCCGCTGCTTGCAATCTTGACAAGCCAACGTAATTGTATCTCTCATAGTTCGCTCTATAGAGTGACAGCAGCCGGGCGTTAAGGCCCGGCTGCATATTCGTCCTCAAATCCGTTCGAAATACGAACGAGTTTATTCGATAATCTCGGAGACGACTCCGGCCCCTACGGTACGGCCACCTTCGCGGATAGCGAAGCGAAGACCGACTTCCATAGCGATCGGCGTGATCAGCTCACCGGTAACGTGGACGTTGTCACCGGGCATAACCATCTCTACGCCTTCCTCAAGAGTGACCACGCCGGTTACGTCGGTGGTACGGAAGTAAAACTGGGGACGGTAGCCATTGAAGAACGGGGTATGACGACCCCCCTCTTCCTTGGTCAAAACGTAGGCCTCAGCTTTGAACTTCTTGTGCGGGGTAATGGAACCGGGTTTGGCCAGTACCTGCCCGCGAACGATCTCCTCGCGTTTTACACCGCGCAGCAGTGCGCCGATGTTGTCGCCGGCCTGACCTTCGTCAAGCAGTTTACGGAACATCTCGACACCGGTGCAGGTGGTTTTGGCGGTCGGGCGGATACCGACGATCTCAACCTCGTCGCCGACGTGAATAACGCCACGCTCAACACGACCGGTGGCCACGGTACCGCGACCGGAAATGGAGAAGACGTCCTCAACCGGCATCAGGAAGGGTTTGTCGACCGCACGCTCGGGCTGGGGGATGTAGCTGTCGACCGCAGCCATCAGGTCCCAGATGCATTTTGCCTTGTCCGCGTCATCCGGGTTCTCCAGAGCGAGCAGCGCTGACCCCTGGATGATCGGGATATCGTCACCCGGGAAATCGTACTTGTCGAGCAGCTCACGGAGCTCCATCTCAACCAGCTCGATCAGCTCTTCGTCGTCCACCATATCGCACTTGTTCAAGAAGACGACCATGGCTGGCACACCAACCTGACGGGCGAGCAGGATGTGCTCACGGGTCTGGGGCATGGGACCGTCAGTGGCGGCGACAACCAGGATCGCGCCATCCATCTGCGCAGCACCGGTAATCATGTTCTTGATGTAGTCGGCATGGCCGGGGCAGTCGACGTGAGCGTAGTGGCGAGTCTCGGTCTGGTACTCGACGTGCGCAGTGGCGATGGTAATACCACGCTCTTTTTCCTCAGGAGCTTTGTCGATCTCGCTAAAGTCCGTGAAGTTGGCCATGCCCTTGGTGGAAAGGACACGGGTGATAGCAGCAGTCAGAGTGGTTTTACCATGGTCGATGTGACCGATTGTTCCTACATTGACATGCGGCTTTGTCCGCTCAAATTTTTCCTTCGCCATCTCATGTCTCCTTGGGCAAAAGTTCAATTAGACTCAATCGATCCCTTTTACCAATCGACTGATACTTTGGAGCCCGCGATCGGACTTGAACCGATGGCTTCCTCCTTACCAAGGAGGTACTCTACCACTGAGTTACGCGGGCGCATGAACGATTAGATCAGCTAACAGCTATGTGGTGCAACGCAAAAAACAACTGGAGCGGGAAACGAGACTCGAACCCGCAACCCTCAGCTTGGAAGGCTGATGCTCTACCATTGAGCTATTCCCGCTTGATCGCGCTACAAGCGCAGCGCACTGAACATGTCGCTGCTAAAAATGGTGGAGGGGGAAGGATTCGAACCTTCGAAGGCGCCGCCGACAGATTTACAGTCTGTTCCCTTTGACCGCTCGGGAACCCCTCCACATATTATCAGAAGACAAAAGACAGAAAGCAGATAACAGGTACTCTGCCAGCCGCTTTCTGGCTTTTGTCTTCTCACTTCCACTGGAGCTGGCGATGGGACTTGAACCCGCAACCCCCTGATTACAAATCAGGTGCTCTGCCAATTGAGCTACGCCAGCGAGGAACCCGGCAAATATACCCTGAATATTTATTAAAGCAAGCTTTTTTTTCTTATTGATTGCTTTTTAACCGAAAAGGCCCGAGGAGCAGCGCTCCCCGGGCCGAAATCCCGCAAAAAAACCGTTAGGTTCTTACTGATTTAACGGGTTTTTGATGAATGAAGATTCGCGATACCGCTCAAAGGCCATGGCAAAGGTACGATAAACGATGTGTGCGAATTTGGTGTACGGCATGTACAGGAACAGCATGGCAACGGAGATCAGATGCAGATAGTAGACAACATATCCCAGGGAAGGGATACCGATCAGGCGGAGGATCTCAGCGGAAAGACCGGTAACGCCAACCCCCATGATGATCCAGATCAGGAACCAGTCATAGAAGGTATTGGAAGCCTTGCCTGCTGCCTCCATTTTGGTCCGGTTCATCCACAAAATGCCAATACCGGCAATCATGGCCACTGCGGATACGTTGGCCAGCAGTTTCACCGGGTTCCACATGGAGATCGGTCCATGCATGGAGGGGATGAAGATACCGATAACATCCTGGGTAAAAAGGGAGTAGCAGGTGACGATGAACAGACCGATAAAGCCGAAGACCAGCGGCTGATGGCCTTTCACGCGATCTGCATTGACAGTACACTCTTTGAAACGGGAGTGCTGCAGTATTTCGATAATCGCAGGCCAGAGGAACATCTTGATAAACTGCGGTACAGACGGACGATAGGCGATATCCTTCTGCCCGATGGAGGCTTCCATTTTCCTCCACAGTTGGGAAATACCCTTATAGACCGAGGTAACGGCAATACCTGCCGCAGTCAACATGATCAGGTCGATAAAGAGCACGTTCTTGGCCAGAAGACGGAAATCCCAGTGACCGAAGAATTGGGTGTAACCAGCTTTGGCAAAGTGCTCACCGGAAGGAATGTGCATCCCACCGGAGATAACCCACAGTACAAAGATGACAATTGCCGGAATACCGATCAGCATCGGTAGATTCTTGGCGGAGGAGCACAGGTCCGCAAGGGCGGTCGGCCATCCCAGGGAACGGTAGGCATAGGCCCGAATCGCACCGAGCACATCACCGGGACGGGCGCCACGGGGGCACATATCGGTACAGTCGCCGCACTGATGGCAGAGAAAAATGCTCGCATCGTTGGCCAGTTGATCCTTGAGGCCCCACTGGGCCAGGATCATCTGCTTACGGGGAAAAGGGTTGGAATCTGTGGAGAGCGGGCAGGCGACAGAACACGTCGCACACTGATAACACTTTTTCAAAGTGTCCCCACCCGCCTCCTTCATGGCTTTTATAAAATCAAGATCGGGTTGCACGTTCATAGACATTTATTTCCTCCTGTCATGAAAGGTGGTGATCTACGCGTCAGTCGGAGTGTATCACTTCAATATTTAACATGTGCCGCCACCCGAACAATCGAGTGGCGGCGAGCGATCAACTGTATCGACGATTAGAAGCCCTTGAAGGGATTCGGCCCCATTTCGACGATTTGTTCGACAAACTCATCAATGATACCGGGAACTTTGTCGTAGTCGGAGATGGCGATTTCGCGAACTGCGCATCGTTCCGGCTCGAGGCCGAGAGAACCCAGGGTCTCACCGATGTTCTCCATACGGCGACTGGCGATCTCAGAACCTTTGACGAAGTGGCACTGGTAATCGTCGCCGTATTTACAGCCGAGCAGCAACGCACCGTCCATACCCGAGGACATGGCGTCCTTGATCCAGACCATGTTCACCGAGCCCAGGCAGCGTACCGGAATGAAACGAACCAAGCGGTTCATCTTGTTGCGATGCATACCGGACATATCAATGGCCGGGTAGGCGTCATTTTCGCAGACAAAGACAGCGATACGCAGCTTCTCCTCGTCATCATCGGGAACTTCGATGGACTTGACCATCGAGCCGATCATGTCGATGGAGTAGTCAGCAAAGTTGATGATACGCTCCGGACAGGCACCCATACAGGTACCGCAACGGCGGCAGCGGGTCGGGTTGGGCAGCGGGGTGCCCTTCTCATCATCGTCCAGGGCGCCAAAGGGACACTCTTCCGTACACCGCTTGCACTGGGTGCAACGGGAGAAGAAGAAGTCAGGATAGGTCTGGTCACCGGAACGCGGATGAACAGCGACACCGCGATTGGCAGACTCAATGCACTGAATGGCTTTGAGCGCGGCGCCGGTGGCATCGTCGATGGTCTCTTCCATGGTCTCTGCCTTACGGACACCACCACAGGTGTAGACACCGGTACGGCGGGTTTCGTAGGGGAAGCAGATGAAGTGAGAGTCGGCGTAGCCATCAAACAGGTCGAGATCCAGGAAGGCCGGCCCCTGACGATAGGCCAGGTTGATGGTGTTGGCGTCGGCGGTGGTGGGCACCATACCGGCGGCGAGAACTACCATGTCGACTTCGAGCTCCAGATCATCGCCAAGCAGGGTGTCCTCCGCAGTCACGACCAGACCGCTTCCGCTCGCGGCTACCTGGGTAACCGAGGCCTTGGTCATGAACACGCCGTCCTGGTTCTGCATACCTTTGTAGAACAGCTCGGTATTGCCGGGAGTGCGCATGTGTTGATAGAGGATGTAGGCCTGGCCGTCAGCGTTGTCTTCAACGACATAGTTGGCCTGCTTCAGGGCTACCATGGAGGTAACGGAGTTGCAGTACGGGAAATCCTTGTCGTTGTCTTTGCCACCGGGGCTCTGAATAAAGGCGACCTTGGCCGGTACCTTGCCGTTTTTGGCCAACTTCTCGAATTCTGCGTTGGTAACGACGTTGCTTAGTTTGCCATAGCCGAGATGCTCATACTGGGAAACATCGGCAGGCTTCCAGCCGGTGGCAAGGACGACCGCACCAAAGGTTTCACCGTCGGGATTCATGACGGTGTACTTCTGCAGCCCTTTGTTCGGATCTTCCAGTTCCCCCTTGTTGATCAGGTCCTGCTGATCGGCGGTAACCTTGGCAGGTGCATCCCATTCACCCTTGGTTCCAGCTTCCTTGAAGGTCACATTGAACTTACCAGGAGCTCCGGCGATACGGGCAACTTCGCAGCTGGTTTTTACGGTGATTTTAGCATCACCCTCAACCCCAGCGACCATGTCGGCGATGGAAGGAGCCTCGAGGGTGTCATAGGGGAAGGCGGTGGGGAACATTTTCCGCCAACCAAGTGCCTTGCCACCAAGCTGCGCGTCCTTCTCGACCAGGGTTACTTCATAACCGGCCTTGGCAGCCTCTTTTGCTGCGGTCAAACCGGCTATACCGCCACCCATGACCAGGATCTTCTTGTTGATGGTCTCCAGCAGATAGGGCTCGGGCAGTTCGGTTTTCTGGGCGCGGGTCACAGCCATGCGCACATAGTCGGTGGCCATTTCCTGGAGAAACTCATCGACGCTGCCGTCTTCGGTCAGGGAACCGGTCCATGCCACCTGCTCACGCAGGTTGCCGCGAACGGTGATGGTTCCTTCGCCGAAGTTGAACTCCTGCTGCATGACGCGGGGGGAGCAGGCACAGACGACGACGGTATTCACGCCGCCCTTGACGTCGCCCTCGATAAATGCACGGCCTTCGGCGCCACAGAGGCAGGCATGCTCTTTCATCTCGATGCCGGCGTCAGACGCGGCATCTTTCAGGCCATCTACATCGAGCACCTCGCCGATGCCACAACCAGTACAGAGATAAGCACCATATACTTTCTTCATTGATGTTCCTCCTACCGTCCGATCTGAATGGCTTTGAGTGCAGCGGCAGTGGAGGATTGTCCACTGGTGTATACATCGACGGCAGATTTGGCGCAGCCGGCTGCAATCATGCCTTTCTCAGGCTCGGAGACGACAAAGCCATTTCCGTCCATGTTCACGCCGAGTGCTTTCCCCTGCTCACCGAGGGCCGGTTCCATGCCGGTTGCCAGTACACAGAGGTCAACCTTCTGGTTGATCTTGGCACCGGTCATGGCGTTCTCGGCAATGACCGTCACACCACCGTCACGCTCGGCTGCGATGTCGGCCACCTTGCCCTTGATAAAAGTGGTGTTGGCATCGGCCATGAATTTCTCGCGGAAGTGTTCGTATTTACCTGGGGTCCGCAGATCGATGTAAAAGACATAGACCTTGGCTTCGGGATACTGGGCACGGATGTAGGAGATCTGTTTGAAGGTCGCCATGCAGCAGATGTAGGAGCAGTGATGCAGGTGGTTCTCGTCACGGGAGCCGGCACATTGGACAAAAGCGATGGATTCGGGCTCCTTGTTGTCGCCGGGACGGAGGATCTGTCCTTTGGTTGGACCGTTCGGTGCGGCCAACCGCTCCATCATCATGTTGGTGATGATGGCGGAGGAAGAGTTGTAGTTCAGATTGGTAATCTTGTTGGCATCGTAGGGGTTCCAACCGGTGGACCAGATGATGGAGCTGACCTTCAGGGTGAAGGTTTTGGGCTCCATATCCAACTCGACCGCATTGTACTTGCACGCACCCTTGATTGCATCAAGGCTCGCAGCTGAGCAGGCTTCCTTGTTCAGCACGTAACGACGCGGGAAAGCCATCTCGTGGGGAAGGTAGGCTGCTTTGGTTTTCCCCATGCCGAAGTTGAACTCGTCGTCGATCTCGTCGGTGCAGGCTTGGGCGCAAGCGCCACAGGCGGTGCAATTGGAGTTGATGTAACGCGGAGTTGTCTCAAGCTGAACCTCATAGTTCCCAGGGCCGCCGCTGATGGATTTAACGGTGGTCAGGGTATAGGTTCTGATCTTACGGTTGTCCTTGATGCGCTTGAAATTGATTTCAAGACCACATGTCGGGGGACAAAGTTTGGGGAAATACTGATTAAGCTGGGCTACCCGGCCACCAAAATAGGCGTTTTTCTCGATCAGAAAAACATCGCTGCCTACCTCGGCCGCTTCGAGTGCTGCGGTCAGACCACTGATACCGCCGCCAACAACCAGTACCGCACCATTGCCTGCAGTGTCACTCATGCCAAACCTCCATAACTGCTGGTATTGATGAAAGGTGATTTCTGGTTCAATTGATACGAAATGAGAAAAGCTACTTCATCTTTCGAATCAACTCAAACAAAATCACAGCCTATACAAAAAATCTCCAGACTCCACGAGGGAGTCTGGAGATTCATCTTAAACGATCAGGATCGTTTCAATATCACAGCCAAGGGGTGGTCTCGATGATATTGATGCACGGTACCTTCTCGCATTTCCACTCTTTGCTCTTCGGATCGAAGGTGGAGTTAACGAAGCACTTCCAGTTCTCTTCGTCAACGCTCGGGTAATCGGAGCGGTAGTAGAATCCGGGGTAGCGGGACTCTTTACGGAACTCGATGTGACGGATGTGGGTCTCTACACACCAGATACGGTGGTAGTTCTCCCAAGCGCGCATCAACTCATGGAGATCGCCGGCTGCCATCTTCTCTGCATCCTCACGCATCAGCTGGAGCAGATCCAGACAGATGTTGAGCAATTTGCCGGAGGTCATGTAGTAGGTAGCAACACCACCGCCGTACTCGTCGGTGGCTTTCATCAGACGCATCATCATACCTGCAGGCTTGCAGTAGTTGGGATTGACGTCTGCTGCGGTGGAAGCATCCTTGAATTGATCATACAGCTTAACCGGTGCGTAGATCTCGTCGGCCAGCTCTTGAGCGGTCTGAGCCAGCTCAGGAGTGAAGTCGGCGTTGTCGCGGCAGTACTTAACCATCTGCTTGGCAACGATACGACCCTCAGCGTGGGAACCAGAGGAGAACTTATGACCGGAAGCACCAACACCGTCACCGGCGGTGAACAGACCGTTGACCGTGGTCATACGGTTGTAGCCCCATTTATACTGATGGGAGCGAGGACCGTCTACTGAAGGTACCCAGCTCTCGTCCGGACCGGAGGTCCAGATACCACAACAACCGGAGTGAGATCCCAGCATGTAGGGTTCGGTCGGCATGATCTCGGAACCTACTTTCTCAGGCTCGATGTTGGCACCGGCCCACAGACCAGCCTGACCAACGGACATGTCGAGGAAGTCTTCCCAAGCCTCAGACTCGAGGTGTTTCCAGAACTTCTTGACCTCTTTCTCATCCTTGCCAGCAGCGCGCTGTGCATCGAGGAAGGCGTTGAGGGCAACTTCGGTAGCCATGTAGATCGGGCCACGGCCTTCTTTCAGCTCGTTGAGCATCAGGTGGTTACGCAGACAGGTGGGGGTAACCGGAGACTGGCCGTACGGCATGTATTTGGACAGCTCTTCCTTGGCTGCATCGCTGCCAGCGTAGAACTCGCCCAGACCGTTCTGTACTTTGGCCTTGAACAGGAGGAACCATGCACCAACCGGGCCATAACCATCTTTGAAACGGGAAGGTGTGAAGCGGTTCTCCATCATGGTCAGGGTCGCACCAACCTGAGCACACATGGTGTAGGTGGAACCAGCATTCCATACCGGGTACCAAGCGCGGCCTTTACCCTCACCAGTGGAACGAGGACGGAAGATGTTAACAGCACCACCACAGGCTACCAGAGCAGCTTTGCATTTGAAAACGTGAACTTTGTTTTCACGGGTGGAGAAACCAACAGCACCGGCGATGGTGTTCTCTTTGTTTTTGTCGAGCAGCATCTTCACGATGAAGACGCGCTCCATGATGTTCTCTTCACCCAGAGCTTTCTTCGCAGGCTCAGCAACGATGCACTTGTAGGACTCACCGTTGATCATGATCTGCCATTTACCGGTACGAACCGGGGTACCACCCTCGCGCAGGGTCGGAGCGGGCTTGGCGCCGTCAAGGGTCTCGCCAGCAGCGTCTTTCTTCCAAATCGGCAGGCCCCACTCTTCAAACAGCTTTACAGATTCGTCTACGTGACGACCGAGGTCATAGATCAGGTCCTCGCGAACAATACCCATCAGGTCGTTACGTACCATCTTTACGTAATCTTCGATGGCGTTCTCGCCGATGTAGGTGTTAATGGCGGACAGACCCTGAGCAACGGCACCGGAGCGCTCCATGGAAGCCTTGTCACAAAGGATGATCTTCATTCCTTCGGGTGCCCATTTCTTGATCTCAAAAGCGGTACCGCAAGCAGCCATACCACCGCCAACGATCAGAACGTCACAACTGTGCTCAACGATTTCCGGATTAACAACGGCGGCGAGCTCGCCTTTCGGCTTATTCGGTAATGCCATTTTTCTATCTCCTCAGAATTATTTTCAGAATAGAACTTTTCGTAATTCCCAGTTTACCAACAACCGATTAAGCAAGCTTGGTCGGGGCCGGCAGTGCACTCTCGAGCAGCAGACACTCGTCATCCAGGTTTGCACCCTTCTGACCGGCATACTCGTTGGCAGCGCCCTCAGCGGTCGTACGGATCGGGAATTTGAAGCGTTTTACGTTGCCGTTACGGAATTTAACGGTCCACATGATGGAGTCTGAAGAACGCATCGGATGAACCTGGCCGCCCAACGGTACGAAGTCATCATAACCGCGAACAAAGATAGCGCCCTGCGGACAGATCTTAACGCAGGAGTAGCACTCCCAGCATGCATCCGGCTCCTGATTGTAAGCTCTCATAGCCTCAACATTGAGAACCATCAGATCGTTGGGGCAGATGTACATGCAGGCAGTCTTATCTCCGCCCTTGCAACCATCACATTTCGAAGGATCTACGTAACTTGGCATTAAACTACCTCCTCACTTGGATTTTCCTTTATGGCGTCCGAAACTGGACAACCAATAACCTCTAGCTTCTTGCTTCAAGAAAAACAAATACTCACGTCATGCAGCCATCCGTTTTCCACCGCAACCGAACTTTGTAACATGCTCATATAACACGCCATTTCAGACGGAAATTTTATTTCAAAAAAATGAACAGCCACTCATTCTGGTCGTTGTGATCTTTTAATTTGTTGCCCCGGCGATGTCAAGAAAAATCGTCGAAAAAACAAGGCTGAACAGGAAAACTTAATCAAAGTATCAGAATTATGGATATATACCCAATTATTCTCCCAATGTGGGATATGGCGGGACCTGCACACGGGTAAACGGAGTGTGGATATTCGCCCCTGGTGCAGCCAAACTAACTGTCTGATTCGCTGTAGGAAGAGCGCACCAGGACCTCCCTCGGCCTTGAGCCGTCCGCCGGGCCGACGATGCCTTCGCGCTCCATGATCTCGATCATGCGTGCGGCCCGATTATAGCCGACACGCAGTCGCCGCTGCACCATGGAAATCGAGGCTTGTCCGGTTTCTGTCACAACCGCCACTGCCTCGTCGTACTTCTCGTCATACTCCTCTTCGCCGCCTTCGAGAACCTCCGGTTCCTCCTCGACCACCTGCAGCACGGTTTCGTCGTACTGGGCAACGCCCTGCTCCTTCAGCCGGGTCACCAACCGTTCTGTTTCCTGTTCCGAGATGTAGGCGCCATGGATACGTTGCAGTTTGGCCGCTCCCGGCGGCAGAAAGAGCATATCGCCCATGCCGAGCAGGTGCTCAGCGCCGGATCCGTCGAGAATGGTTCGCGAATCCACCTTGGAGGAAACCTTAAAGGAAATTCGGGTGGGAAAGTTGGCTTTGATCAGGCCGGTGAGCACGTCGACCGAAGGCCGCTGGGTGGCGAGGATGATATGCATACCGGCCGCACGAGCCATCTGGGCCAGACGGGCGATGGAGGTTTCCACATCCTTGGAGGCAACCATCATCAAGTCGGCCAACTCGTCGACAATAATGACAATATAGGGAAGCTTCTCCTCGGCCACCTGGTTGTAGGTGGCAAAGGATTTCACCCGTCGTTCCTCAAGCAACCGGTAGCGACGCTCCATCTCGCGCACGGCCCACAACAGGGCGCGCGAGGCCATCTTGGCCTCAACCACCACCGGATGCAACAGATGGGGGATATCATCGTAGACTGAAAGCTCGATCCGTTTGGGATCGATCATCAAAAGACGGACCTGCTCCGGTGTTGCCTTAAACAAAATGGAGGCGATAAAGGCGTTGATGGCCACGGATTTACCCGCCCCGGTGGCACCGGCGATCAGTAAATGGGGCATGCGCGCCAGATTGGCAACCACGGGCCGGCCAATGACATCGAAGCCCAGTGCAAGACTCAAGGTCGACTTTGCATTCTGATACTCGGAACTGAGGAGAATATCACGGAGATAGACAGTCTTTCTCTGGGGGTTGGGGATCTCTATACCGATGGCCGCCTTTCCCGGGATGGAGCCGACAATACGCACCCGATCCACCTTGAGGACCATGGCCAGATCATCTGCCAAGGTCACGATCTTATTGATCTTGACCCCTGGAGCCGGTGCAAACTCATAGGTCGTCACCACCGGCCCCGGGGAGATGCCGGCGACATCTCCCTTGACCCCAAAGTCGCCAAGCTTGGCGATCAGGGTGTCGCTGACCTCGTAGTAGTGGTCACTGTTCACCTCCACCGGATCTCCGGGATTTTCATCGAGCAGGGTAATGGGAGGCAGCTCGAAATCGCCCATGCCTGGCCGCGCGCAGTCCCGCCCGTTGGAAACGGCCTGCGCCCTTTTTTCCACCACCGGTTTGCTGGCAGCAGCCGTGGACACTTCCGGTCGTTCGATCCGGGGAGCACCCCGCTCCTCGGGCTCATTGCTCCGCCTGTTCCCACTGCGCTTTCGTGCAGGGGCGGGCACGACCTCCTCTTCATCGACTGACTCCGCATATTTCCGCGGGTTGCGCACCACCGCAAAGAGGGAAAAACGGACCGAAGCCATAAGGGAAAACAGGAGGACCAGCACCAACACCAACACCGTGCCCACGCTGCCGATCACCCCATGGAGGACCTGCCAGACCAAGGTACCGAGATAGCCGCCTGGGGCGATAAATCCCGGCGGCAGCCAGAGCTGGTCAAAGGAGCCGAACAGGCCGGAGGAACTGAGCATGATCCCTGATAGACCGGCGACGATTGCCGGCAGCCTGTTGGTGGCGGGACGGGAGAGCAACACACTGATCATGGCATAGCCCAGCAGACAGACCGGAAAAACCGCGATCATCCCGAGAAAGGAGAAGAGGTAGTGGGCACTGTAATAGCCAAAGGAGCCGCACCAGTTGGCGGCCGGTTCCTGCCAGGCTGGATTGGATCCGAGCAGCGGTTGCAGATAGCTGATCTGGGCCAAAAGGAGAAAGAGCGCCATAAACAACAGCATCAGGGAGGTAACCTCCTGCCGATGCCGCGGTTCGGGCTGGGTATCCGATTCAGTCATGAATAGTCTTTTTTGTACTCCGGCAAGAGATGACCGGTACGCTGTTGAGCAAAAGGAAAAGGGGGCCCTAGTCCGGCTGCGGGGCAAGACTCGGCCTTTGATCTTACCTGCACGGGATTGAAGATCAAAGGCCCCTGTATGTGTACACTATTTTTGCGAAAAGAGCAAAAACCGCGCCCGCCGGCGTCCAGAACCCCTTGGCGACAGGTGATCGATGATCACTCTTGAAGGGAGAAAGGGAGTGAAAAAGAAGAGATGAAACGCAAGAAAGGACGAGTCAGCGGTTCACCGCAGCCTGGACGGCATCGAGTATACCGTTGATAAAGGCGACCGATTCGCCGATTGAATACCGTTTGGCGATTTCCAGGGCCTCGTTGATCGCCACCTGGGCCGGTGCCTGGTCGCAGTACTGCATCTCGTAGACGGCTATGCGCAGAATATTACGGTCCACCAAGGACATCCGCTCCACCCGCCAGTTGTGGGAATGCTCGGCAAGCAGGTCATCGATTGCCTCCACATGGGCGCATATTCCGTTGATCAACTCCGTGCCGTACTCAAGCGATTTCTCGCCCACGTCAAAGTACTGACAGAAGGTCTCGATATCCTGGGCCACATCTTCAGGGGCGCTGGAGCGCCCCTGAAAATCATGACTGAACAAAAACTGCAGGGCAAATTCCCTGGATTTACGGCGTAATCCCATATTGCTTCACAAAGACCGGGAATGGCTGGACAGATGTTGATTGCGCACGATCAACCAACATTCTCCAGCAAATTAATCATTTCCAGGGAGGCAATGGCCACATCCGAACCCTTGTTCCCCGCCTTGGTGCCGGCACGTTCAATGGCCTGTTCGATGGTCTCGGTGGTGAGAACGCCAAAGAGCACCGGTACACCGGTTTCCAGCATGACCTGGGCCGTGCCCTTGGCCACCTCGCCGGCGACATAGTCGAAATGGGGCGTCGCGCCACGGATAACCGCACCGAGCACGATCACTGCATCATACTTGCCCGATTTGGCCATCTTCTGGGCAACGAGCGGAATTTCAAAGGCACCGGGCACCCGGGCAACGGTGATATCGTCGCTGTTCACCCCGGAACGGACCAGGCTATCCATGGCGCCCTCGAGCAGTTTTTCGCAAATAAAGGAGTTGAAGCGGGCCACGACAATGCCCAGTTTTCGTCCTGTTCCCTGTAAATGTCCTTCAAGATATTTTGCCATGTTCCTTTCCTATCAGGCTGTCACGGATCTCTGGTGACCGATCCCATCGGCATGTCGCCGTACAGCTCCAGGATGTGCCCCATTTTATCGCGTTTGGTTCGTAAATACTTTCTGTTTTCTTCATCACCCGGAATTTCGATGGGCAAACGATCGACCACTTCCAGGCCATACCCTTCCAATCCGATGATCTTCTTCGGATTGTTGGTCAAGAGCCGCATCTTGCGCACACCGAGGTCGCGCAGTATCTGGGCGCCGATGCCGTAATCGCGCAAATCGGGTTTGAATCCAAGGCGGATATTGGCCTCAACCGTATCCAAACCATCGTTATCCTGCAGATTGTAGGCCTTGAGCTTGTTGACCAGACCAATACCGCGGCCTTCCTGGCGCATATAGAGAACGACGCCGCGTCCCTCCTGCTCCACCATGCGCATGGCCGCGTGCAGCTGTGGGCCGCAGTCGCAACGCGCAGAGCCAAACACGTCCCCGGTGAGGCACTCGGAGTGGACCCGGACCATGACTGGCTCCTCGGTGGTGACATCGCCCATGACCAGGGCCACATGTTCCAGGGAATCGATATCGTTTTGATAGGCGATCACCCGGAATTCGCCGGCATGCACCGTGGGCAACCGTGCCTCAGCAGCCGGTCGCACCAGGGCGTCCATGCGCAACCGGTAAGCCACCAGATCGGCGACGGTGGCGATCTTGAGATCATGCTCCTTGGCAAAGGCCTCCAGATCCGGCATCCGCGCCATCGTGCCGTCTTCCTTCATAATTTCGCAGATGATGCCGGCGGTTCGCAGGCCGGCCAACCTGGCCAGATCCACAGAGCCCTCGGTCTGGCCAGTGCGGACGAGCACACCGCCTGTACGGGCCCGCAGGGGAAAAATGTGGCCGGGGCTGATGATGTCGCGCGGGGTGGCATCGGGTGCCACTGCGGCCTCAATGGTCCGGGCGCGGTCCGCAGCCGAGATGCCGGTACTGACACCGCTTCGGGCCTCGATACTGATTGTGAAACCGGTCCCGTAGGGTGATTGATTGTTGGAGACCATCATGGGCAGTCCAAGCTGATCCACTATATCCGGGCTCAATGCCAGGCAGATCAGGCCGCGGCCATAGGTGGCCATGAAGTTGATCGCCTCCGGCGTGACCAACTCGGCAGCCATGCAGAGGTCGCCTTCATTTTCCCGGTCTTCGTCATCGACCAGGATGACCATCTTCCCGGCCTTGATATCTTCGATTACTTCCTCTATTGAACTTACTGCCATACCATGCCTCTCCAGGCTGTCGCATTCGCTGCGAAAGCCCCCTCTGTTGCCGGGCGCCACTCCGCGGAGCGACTCCCTTTCCTCGTGCAATTATTTCAATAATACCGGTCTCCAGGGAACAGCCCGCATCCCCTGCACCATTCATGGTTGGTTGCAATCGACCATGCAGTCGACCACTCTCATAAAAACCCGTGTTCAGCAAGAAAAGCAGGATTGATCCGACTCGTCGCCGCACCACCTGCCTTCTCGGCAGCGAGCATTTTTTCCACATACTTGCCGATGATATCCACCTCGATATTGACCCGATCCCCCTCGCGCAAGAGCCCCAAGGTGGTCACCGCCAGGGTGTGGGGGATGATCGAGACCGAAAACCGATCACGCTCGCAGCTGTTGACCGTCAAACTGACGCCGTTGATGGTAATGGACCCCTTTTCAACCACATATCGGGTGAGGGCGGGATCAAGGGAAAAACTAAACAGGGTAAAATCACCGGCGCTACGCCGCTCTCTGACCTGGGCCTGGGTATCGACATGGCCACTGACCAGGTGTCCTCCGAGCCGGTCGCTCAGACGAAGTGCCCGCTCGAGGTTCACCCGACTTCCCGCCTGCAGGCTCCCAAGGCCCGTTCTCCGCAGACTCTCCGGGGATACATCGACATAAAAGCGGTTGCCCTTGATATTGCGTGCGGTCAGGCAGGCACCATTCACGGCAATGGACTCGCCTTCTTCCGGTTCGGTCAGGTCGAAATCGGATTCTATTCCGAAGATCATCCCCCCACCGGCCGGACGTTTTTCATAAAGCGTTCCCAGCCCTTGAATGATCCCGGTAAACATTTATCCTTCCTGCTCCAGGCTCGCGGCCCGCTGGGCGAATTCCTCTGCCAGGCGCGCATGTTTGAAGCTCTTATGGATGCTGGAAACCGAGCGGTAGGCATCCGCGGCACCGGCTTTGTTGCCCTGTTCATTGTAGGTTTCGGCAATCAGCACCAGCACCTCAACCGCCCCCTTGGGATTGTTGGTCAAGCGATAATGCTCGAGAATGTCATAGAGCATTTCAAGCGATTTGTCGTGATCGCCAAGCTTGCGATAGGCGGCGGCCATCTTTTTGTTAAGCGCAAGCAGGGAGAAACTGTCGTCCTCTTTTTCACAGATGGCATGGGCCTGCTGGTAATTGGCCAGCGCCATGGCATATTCGCCCCGGGCCAGGCAGGCATCGCCCAGCCGATCGGCGGAGTTGGCCACCCCGATCTGATCGCCCTTTTCCTCAAATCCGCGCAGGGCATTGTGAAAGGCGATGGCAGCCTGGGTATAGTCGCCATCCTGAAAGAACTTCCGCCCTTCCATGTAATCTTTTTTCGCCGGATCGTCCAAATCGGGATCAGAGCCTTTGGGCATCGGTCCGAGGGTATCTAACGGTTGCAGGGTATCACTCGCCATGGGCGTCGTCCTTGTGAATGTTTCGGGTAGCCTCGGCGCTCAACGCGGCCACGGTTGTTTCCACGGGCTGCCCTTGTTCGTAGATGGTGATGGGGGTGTTGTCGAACTGGAGCCCCATAATCTGCATTTCGGCCTCTTTGGCCTGAATCCGCCCCATAAGCCGCAGAGCCAAACCTCGCAATTCCGATGCAGGATGATTCAGTACCGGAAAAAGGGAATAAAACGGAGTGGACTTGCGAATGAGATCCGGCTTGGCAGCGGCAATTTCTCCCAACCCCCAGAGGACGCCCTCGCGGGTGCCGGGATCCCCCATGAAGTTGAACAGATGCCGGGTAAAGGCGCCGTACACGTCGGGACGTGCCGCGATGATGGCACCGATGGTTTCCACCATGCCCCAGGAACTGGAAGCCGAATCCGAGGAGGCTTCGAACAAACGGTGGAGTAGATCGGCAACCGCCCCCGGCTCGCGGGTGGCGACCCGGCCGCAGACCTGACCGATCACCCAGGCGACCTGGTAGCGGGCACCGGGGGTGGGTTCGTACACCAGCCGCTGGAGATAACGAAGGACCTTGCGATCATCAAAGAAGAGGTCCACCAGGCCATCGATATCCCTTGCTTCGGCCATGGCCTTGACCGCCATCTTATCCGCCCGTCTCTTCTTCCGTTTCGGATCACGGGCGGGCTCAACCGCGACAACGCTCTCAACCTCCGCGGCAGCCACAGGCTCGGCTACGGCTTCGCCAGCAGCCTTTTCCCGGGCCACCTTGTCTTCGAAGCGTTTCACCAACTCGGCCATTTCCCGGTGCAGCCGTACAAAGTAGAGCACTCCCCGAACCGCACGCCCGTCCAGGTTCCGCTTGGGAATGACCTGGTGGGTCACCTCGTCGTAATCCTCGATAATACCTGTGAGATAATCATCCTCGGGAAGCAGTTCCCAGGCCAGGTCCCATTCGTCGTTGCAGGCCGTGACCAGACATTCGACCATGGCTGCCCCAATGTTATGACCGGTGGTCTCACTGACGTAGACCGCCCCGCATTCGCAGACACCATGGGCGAACTCCCGCATCTTGCGCTGCGCGCCCATAGTCGGACGCCCGACATCCATCCCGCAGAACGGACACCAGGGCTTGAGCAGTGCTTCTGCCTTGCTGCTGCTCATGATCAACCCAATTTGACCTTGAGCGCCTCGGCAAAGCGGGCGTCAACACTGTAGCCCAGCTCCTTGGCCTTTTCCATATTGCGCTGGGAATCGGCATAATCGCCCTTGAAATAGAGGGCCACGGCAAGGTTGTTGCGAGCCATGGCTGAATCCGGCTCAAGGGTCACCGCCTGCCGCGCGGCATCGACAGCCTTTTCATCCTGTTCCAGCATGGTGTAGGCGGAGGTGAGGTTGATCCAGGCGGTCAGCAGTTTGGGATCGATCTGCAACGCTTTGGTATAACAGTCCACTGCCTGATCGACCTCGCCGCGATGCTGACGAATCAAGCCGATATTGACATGGGCTTCGGCCATGTCCGGAGAAATTTTCAGGGCGCGTTCATTGAGCGCGAGCGCACGGTCGGTATCCCCCTGGTCAAAGAAAATGGCGCCAAGGTTGATCATGGACTCCATGGACTGATTGTCGAGTTCAATCGCCTTTTCCAGCTGGGCGATGGCCTCGTCAATGCGGCCGGTCTGCCGATAAATCAGTCCCAGGTGGTGCCGGGCCATGACATTGTTCGGCTTCTCCTCAACAATTTTTTCAAGCTCGCTGATGACAGCCGCAATATCGGCCGGTTTTTGTGCATCCGTCATAAAAAAACCTTTATCTTTGCTGGTTGAACCCATAGGGGCAACGCATCGCTATGGCCCTACGGGAGAGATTAACTGTTCGTGCAAAACGTTCGCAAAGTGCCACTTCCGGCTTTGCCAACGACTCGTTGCCAGGAACGCAAGGCCCCCCTTCCCTCCTTACATCAAGGGATCGGGGCCGTGGTTTTGGCAAAGACCTCGGGCACGCCCCTGCAGAGCAGGATAACCTACTGATTTCACTTCGCAGACCGCCTCAAGTTGTGGTCTGTGAGCGGAGCATCAAAGTTTCTATAGTATAGGCACAATTACCTGTGGCGCAAGACAATGAATAGGTGAAAACTCCCACCCCGGCCCCTGATACGATCAGCTCTTCTGAGGCCCCTGATAACTAATCAGCCGACGTTGTCGCTCATGGGCAAGCACTTCCTGGGCCACCTGAATATCCCGCCGAATTTGCTCGGCCAGGGCATCGATGCCGTCAAAGGTTATTTCTTCCCGAAGATGGCGCAAGAGATTGATCTTTAACGGCCGGCCATAAATATCGGCATTGAAATCGAAAATATGGGTCTCCGCCACCAGACCGGTGTCACCGAAGGTCGGGTTGTAGCCGATATTGGACACGCCGCCATACTGCCGGCCATCGTAGATCACCTCGGTGACATAGACTCCCCGTTTGGGACAGAGATCCTCCTCGGAAAGATTCAGATTGGCGGTGGGAAAGCCAAGTTGCGTGCCTCCCCGCTGCCGTCCCCACTGGACATCGCCGCGAATCTGATAATAGCGGCCCAACAGGCGGCGCACATCTCGCATCTTGCCTTCCGCCACCAACTCGCGAATACGGGTACTGGAAACAAGGTTGCCCTGTTCGTAATGCGCTGGCATCACCAACACGGAAAACCCCTTTTCCCGGCCCTGGCCTTGCAGAAAATTCGTGTCGCCCTGGCGCCCCTTGCCCATGGCATAATCGTAGCCGACCACCAGGTCGCGCATGCCTATCCTCCCGAGAAGCACCTGGTCGACAAACTCCTCGGCCGTGGTCACCGCCACATCGCGACTAAAGGGAATAATGACCAGCACGTCGATGCCGGCGCGTTCGATCAACTCAATTTTCTGCTGGGTCGTGGAAATGAGGCGAATGCCCTTGGGACTGAGCACTTTCAGCGGATGCGGATCAAAGGTCACAGCAACACTGACACCTTGGTCCTGGCGTGCCCTGGTGACAACATGCTCAAAGAGTTTCTGATGGCCCAGATGGACTCCATCGAAGTTGCCGATGGTCACATGGGCGCGAACAAACGGATGTTGGATTGCGGTAAGGTCTGTATATATTTCCATGGAAGCTGCCGCCGATTTCTGCGGTCCGTCTACAACACAAAAAAGGATTCCCGGCACGCAGGGAAAACCTACGCGACCATGAAATGGGGATACTTACCCTATATCGTAAAAACAAGCAAACAGTTCATGCCCCATGAGTTTGGCTTCACTGCTCAAGCGGTAATACCGGGACCACCACAGGGTGTGTTTTTCCGGCCCTCTTGAGCACGGAGGGAGCATAAAGGCCGCCTAGGCCTCTTAACGGCCAGTCGCGCCAACCAGGAGAAGTATGCTCCATTCGCGCTTTCAACTTTTCCAGATCAATCGAAAAGAAATACTTGACAACACACCTTCAATCGGGCATAATAGCTCTCGCAGTGCCGAAGTGGCGGAATTGGTAGACGCGCTAGGTTCAGGGTCTAGTTGGGGTTCCCCAGTGGAAGTTCGAGTCTTCTCTTCGGCACCATTTTACATGCAAGCGACTTGGACAAGTCCTTTAACCCTCGAGAGTCAATGATTCTCGAGGGTTTTTTTGTTTTCAGCCTCCCCGCCGGGGCCTATAACCGCCGGGCAGCACCGCCATCTCGCGCAAATCCATCGACTTTTTCCTTGTCAATCCCCGCCCGAGAACAGAAAATTTAAGTGCACCCCCTGGTGATCAAGGTGTGCACAGCAGGACTACGCTGTTTTCCCTACTCCAGGATCAACCTGACCTTCACTCCACCGGGCACGACTGCGCCTTTCTGCGCCTACGCAGAGGCATACACGGGAGATCGAGACAAACATGCAGTGGATTCTCATGGGCATGGTGGCCGCGGGCGCCCTGATACTGATTGTTTCGGCACACAACAGTCGTCACCTCTGCCGTATCGTCCCCACTGCGCTCAAATCCCAGTGGCGAATTCTCACCGCCTTGATCGGTTTGTTCATCGCTGGCTATTGCGGCTATCTCCTGATCGGACTCGCCAACATCGAATTTCCGCTCCAGCTTCTCATCAGTTCCATTTTTTTGGGCGGAGCGCTCTTTGTCTACGGCATAGTCTCCCTCACAGACCACACCCTGCATCAACTCAAGCAGCTCAACGACAACCTGGAGCAGGAGGTACAAAAACGCACCGAGCAGCTCAAACAGAGCAATCTTGACCTCAGCCGGTCACGACAGGAACTCTTGCGGCAAAACGATTTCCTCCATTCGGTGATCAACGCCCTGCCCCATCCTTTCATGGTCATCGACCCGCGGAGCCACGAAATTGTCCTTGCCAACACAGCGTCTGGTTTTTCCCCTCTGGAGGCATGGAGAACCTGTCACCTGGTTTCCCATGGGCTCCCTGAACCCTGCCAGGGCAAAGACCATCCCTGCCCTATTTTTCAAATACAGAAGACCGGGACCCCCACCGTCGTGGAGCACGTCCACATAAACCATGCAGGCGAAAGACGCATTGTCGAGGTACATGGCTATCCCCTTCACGATGAAGAGGGCAGGCTGGTGCAGGTCATCGAATACTCGATGGACATCACCGAAAAAAAAATTGACCGAAAACGAACTGGTCCAGGCCAAGCAAACCGCGGAAAAAGCCAATGCGGCCAAGGGCGCTTTCCTGGCCAACATGTCCCACGAAATCCGCACCCCCATGAATGCCATCATCGGGATGGCCTATCTGGCGCTGCAGACCGAGCTCAACGACCAACAGCGCGACTACATCGCCAAGGTGCATCACTCCGCAACCCAGCTGCTGCGCATCCTCAACGATATCCTCGACATCTCAAAACTGGTAGCCGGGCGGTTGCAGATCATCACTGCGCCGTTTACTCTTGGCGACTGTATCGATGAGGTCATCAATACCCTGCAGGTGCAGGCCAAAGAGAAGGGGCTGCGGCTTTTGCAGAAAATTGATTCGAAACTGCCGCGATCGCTCATCGGCGATGCCCTGCGCATCCGCCAGGTGCTGATGAATCTGGTGGGCAATGCGATCAAATTCACCCCGGCTGGCACGGTGCAGATCGAGGTGGAACTTGATCGCGAAGCCGTTTTGGCAAACAAGGATCTTCTTCAACTGCATTTTCAGGTTCGAGATACCGGCATCGGCATAGCTCCTGAAATGCTTGAGCGGGTCTTTGACAGTTTTGAACAGGGCGACGCCTCCCCCACCCGCAAATTCGGCGGCACCGGCCTGGGGCTTTCGATCTGTCAACAAATCATCGAATTGATGGGCGGCTCGATCTGGGCTGAAAGCCGCCAAAACCATGGCAGCTGCTTTCACTTCACCCTGGCCTTGCAACGGGCGGAGGCTCAGAACGAAACAACCTCGCCTGCCTCACAGGAAGAACTGGAACAGCAACTCTCCGGCCTGCGCATTCTCCTGGTGGACGACAACGAGGTCAACCGCGAGGTGGCAACGATGATGCTCGCACCCAACCATCCGGTGACCTCGGCCAACAACGGCCTGGAGGCCTTGGCATGTTTGGCGGAATGTGATTTTGACATCGTGCTGATGGATGTGCAGATGCCGGTGATGGACGGACTGACCGCCACGGCCGCTCTTCGAGCCATTGAACAGGGGCGGGAACCCGAGGTGGCCCTTCCCGATGACGTGCGCCACAAACTACGTCACCGGCTCAGCGGCCGACGTCTGACGATTATCGCCATGACGACCCATGCCCTGGAAGAGGATCAGCAGCGTTGCCTGGATGCGGGCATGAACGGCCATATCAGCAAACCCTTTGTCTACCAGCAGGTGCTTGCGACTTTTCAGCGTATCCGCCAAAGCGCCCTTCGCTTTCCCTGACTCCTTCACCCTCAATTTTCTGGAGAACCGATGCTCACCCTGACCATTCCCGTCATGCTCATTCTCGGTCTCGCCCTGTGGGCGGTGGCCATCTACAACACCCTGGTCCGAAAACAAAACATGGTCGAGGAGGCCTGGAGCGGCATCGACGTTCAGCTCAAACGACGAACCGACCTGATCCCCAACCTGGTGGCCACGGTCAAGGGCTATGCCGCCCATGAAAAGGCCACCCTGGAAGAGGTGATCGAGTTGCGCGGCCGGGCGCAGGACAGCCGAAGCGTGGGCGAGGCGGCCCAGGCCCAGGGACTGCTCGGCTCGGCCCTGGGGAGACTCTTTGCCCTGGCCGAAAGCTATCCCGAACTCAAGGCCGACACCAACTTTCGCGAACTCCACACGACCCTGAACGAAATAGAGGAGCAGATCCAGATGGCCCGCCGCTACTACAACGGCTCGGTACGGGAACTGAACATCATGGTCGACTCCTTTCCCTCCAACCTGATTGCCGGCCGCTTTGGCTTTTCCAAAGCTGAATTCTTTGAGTTGGACGACGAGGGCCAGCGCGCCGTTCCCGAGGTAAGCTTTTAACCCTCATTTTTCCATCCACTCTATTCGCCGCGTCCCGACACAACCGTACTGCCATTGCCCGGGCCGACTCATGAGGAGACTATGAAATATCGCTGGTTGTTGCTGTCGCTGATGCTCATTCCCCTGGCTGTTTCCTCGTCAGCAGCGGAAAGGGTCCTCGATTTTGCCTCCACCGTCCGTATCCAAACCGACGGTTCGTTACTGGTGATCGAGAAAATTGCGGTCGCTGCGGAGGGACAACAGATCAAACGAGGGATCGTGCGCGAATTCCCCACCCGTTACACTGACCGCCAAGGACACACGGTCCACGTGGGGTTTGACCTGCTGGCGGTTGAGCGGGACGGCCGCGCCGAACCCTACCACACCAAGCGCCTCAAGAACGGGATTGCCATCTACGCGGGGCAAAAGGATGTCCTGCTTCGGCCCGGACGGTACGTTTACACCCTTGAATACAGAACCACCGGCCAACTTGGCTTTTTTGCGGAGTATGACGAGCTGTACTGGAATGTGAACGGCAACGGTTGGCGACTGCCCCTGGACAGGGTCAGCTGTGATGTCGAGCTTCCCCAAGGGGCCTTGGCCATGGAAGGCTGGGCCTACGAGGGTGCAGTCGGCAGCACGGATGGCTTTCGTCTTGAAGGCGGCAGTTCGACAATGCATTTCGTCTCCAGTCGCCCTTACGCTGCCGGTGAGGGGCTGACCATTGCCGTCGGCTGGCCCAAGGGATTTGTAGAGCCTCCCAGTCCCCCCTCCTCCCTTGCCCTCCTTACCGAGCAAGGCGGCACCACGACCGCGCTCCTGGGGGCCTGCGTGCTTCTGCTGTATTATCTCCTGGCCTGGTTGAAGGTTGGCCGGGATCCGGCCAAGGGGGTCATCATCCCTCGCTTTGCCCCGCCCAAAGGTTTTTCCCCGGCCATGGTGCGCATGCTGTGGAAGATGAAGTTTGACAACACCGCCTTTACCGCCGGCATCATCAACATGGCCGTGCACGGTGGACTGCATATCAACGACCAGGACACGACCGTTCTCGAGTTGAGTTCCCAGGCGCCCGCTGAATTTTCCGCCGGTGAAAGGGCCGCCTGGAACGAACTCGGGAAAAATGGCAAGCAGGTGCGGCTGGAGAAAGACAACCATCGCCTCATCAGCCGGGCACGCCAGGCTATGAAGGACAAGCTCCAAAAAGAATTGGCCTCCACCTACTTTCTCACCAACTCACTGTGGGTCATTCCTGGGGTGACACTCACCCTGCTGGCCATCGGCGCAGTGGCCCTGTCGGCCGAGGAGCCCCCTCTGATCCTCTTTTTGAGCGCCTGGTTGACCGGCTGGACCTTCGGCTGTTTCACCCTTCTGGGCCAGGCCGCCAGGGGCTGGAAAGCGAGCAGCGTCATGGGCAGGGTAAGCGCGATCATGCTCACCCTCTTTGCCCTCCCCTTTCTCGCCGGGGAAGTCTTTGGCATAGGGTTGTTTGTCAGCCAGATCGGTTTTATTGCCGGCATGCTCTTCCTGCTGATGATCTGTATGAATGCTCTTTTTTACCAGCTGCTCAAGGCACCAACCCGCATCGGCCGGGCTACGTTGGATGAGATCGAGGGGTTCCGTCTCTATCTCTCGGTGGCGGAAAGGAATCGACTCAATATCCTCCATCCCCCAAAACAGACGCCGCAGCTGTTTGAACAGTTTCTCCCCTATGCCATAGCCCTGGGTGTGGAAAATGAATGGGGCGAACAGTTCGCCGAAGTGCTCAGCCGGGCCGGCTATGCCCCGAACTGGTACCAGGGACGCCATTGGAACCAGATGCACCCTGCCGCCTTTGGCTCGGCTCTGGGCAGCAGCATGCAGTCCACGGTTGCGTCGGCGTCGACCGCTCCGGGTTCGTCCTCCGGCATGGGCGGAGGCGGCAGTTCCGGCGGCGGCGGTGGTGGCGGTGGCGGCGGTGGCTGGTAAGGCCTGGCCAATGCAGCACCTTGCAAGCCTGCGGCCAATCCACCCGGGCTCAATCACCCAAACGCTGTTTCAACTCCAGGAAGGCTTGGCGCAGCTGCGCCAACTCGTTTTCAAGCTGCGCCACTTTTTCCTCCAGGACCTCAATGCGATTGCCACCGACCCGACGGACGACAACGACCGGATCTTCCTCTCCGGGGCTGCCCGCCTCCGGTTCGCCGCCAAGGAGGTGTCCATAGCGTTGCTCCTTCTGCCCAGGCTGTTTGGGCAACAGCACGGCCAGCGAGCGGGAGACCAGCGCCTCCAGGGATGTCGCGACCTGCTCCAAATCTTCGAACGGGCACATATTTTCGGCCCGGCTGCGCAACTCGCCCGGCGTCTGCGGCCCGCGCAACAACAGCAGTCCCAGGAGCGCACTCTCCCGATCAACCAGGTTGTGCTGTCTGCTGAAACTCTGATAAAACTTGGCAACCCGCCCGGAATCGCTCTGCACCACCCACTGCAACTCCTTGAGAGTGTGCAGTGCTTCGCCCACCTCCTCCGCGCTCAAGGAGAGCACCGGCTGACGGTTGGTCTTCTGGTTACAGGCGTTGACCAGGGCGTTCAGGGAAAGCGGATAATACTCCGGCGTGGCCAACTCCTTTTCCAACAGGCAGCCAAGTACCCGTACCTCGATCGCATCCAGCTCCATCTCCATCTCCCCTCCCTTTTCCGATGATATCCTCGTAGCTTGGAACTCTTTCTGCAGCAGGTACGGCCCATGGTGCCACATCTTGAGTCCAGTGCAATACTTTTCATCTGCCGGGATCGGGTTTAGGTGGAATAAAAAGAGGCACCAGGGAGTCATGCCCTGATGCCTCTACAAACCTTGCTCAAAAACGGTTCTTCCTGGCGATTATCTCCGTCGCCGTCCGGCCAGGGCCAGGCCGAAGATCCCGCAGGAAAAGAGCAGTGCTGTGGTCGGTTCCGGAACCGGCCTGATGTGCAACTGGTACAAGGTGGTGGTGGCGCTGCCCTCATTGGCCACTGCCAGCCAATAGTCGCCTCCATACGCATAGGCCAGAAAGCCTTCCGGGGCCTCGTCTCCTTCGGTGGAGAACAGACTGAGGAAGATCGGGTTGGTCGGATCGGTAATATCAAAGGCCATGATGGCGTTGCTCCGCTCCAGACCGATAAAAGCCAGGGTCTCACCGTAGGCTTCGAGCAGGGCCACGCCTTCCGGCTCGGGCCCTTTGTTGTCGCTGCGGCCGTCATCGAGCAATGCTGGGTAGTTGTCGCGCAGGTAGGTCTCGATGAAATCACCGCTGTCCCACACAAGCTGCCCATCGGCATCCCAAATGGAAAAGGAACGCGCACCATAGGAAAAGAGCTGATCGTAATCCCCATCGCCGTCCGTGTCGCCGTCGATGGTCGATACCTCAAGCTTCCCCAGATTTTCTTTTTTCTGCAGACTGGAGGCATCGGGAAAGGTCGTTGCATCCAGCCTCAGGTCCTCGACACTTGCGGCCTCGTTCCTCGAATCCCCCTCGTTCGCGGTCACATAATAGTTGTTCCCGTTGACCTGATAGGCGGCGATGCCATCGGGCATATACATACCTTGCACCGGCCAGGTCTGAATGTTGCCGTCAATGCCGTCCTTGTTGGAGGCATCCATCCCGTTGTCGGCAACACTGTGAGCCTTGGTCCCCAGGGGAAGAATTTCAGTGACGGTGTTCGAGACCAGATCGACCACGGCCAGACTGTTATTTTCCTGCAGGGTCACATAGGCGGTTGCCCCGTCCGGGCTCACGGCGATGTACTCCGGCTCGAGGTCCTCGGCGGTGCTCTTGCCGGCAAAGATACGTACCCCCCCATTGCGGAGAGCATCCTCCATGCCAACAAACGCCTCAAAGCCGGCGGTGGTCACGCTGTAGTCGGTGGCAACGATACTGATCGAGCCGACCGGATCGGTGGCATCCGGTTCGCCCTCATTGGCCACCAGCAGCCGACCGTCCTGGGTAAACACGACCATGTCGGGATTGGCGCCGACTTCCACTTCACTGAGCCAATTACATCCCAGATCATAAAAAATGACCTTGCCGGGGTCGGTCTTATCCGCCGCACTCAGGGCAACCGCAACCCGGCCGTTTTGAATGGCGATGGAGTTGGCTTCCCCATAACTGCTCAAATCAATGGTCGCAACCCGAATGCCGTTGGTTGCATCGAGGATGTCGATGCCTTCGGTACCGACAACCCAGATGCGATTGTTGCTCTCATCGCGAGCCAGGATCTCCGCTGTTTGCGAAGCAGACCCGTCTTTGGCATCATTGCTCGCGGTCCACTGGTGGCTCCAGGTCATATCAATGGCTGTCGCCTGGGCAGCCACCGGGATCACACAGGCACAGGTCACGGCAAGTACTGCAAAACATTTCTTCATTGTCTCTCTCCCATGGTTCATTCAGACAACCCTTCCTTGGATTTACAGGGAATGAAGACTACAGGAAGATTGTTAACCTCTCGTTAACACTTCATTACAAATTAATCTCCTCCGATTTACGATGCGGGAATGTAGTGCCGGATTACCTCGTGCAGATACCGGGGGGAAAGTTGCGCGTCACGGACCGCCGCGTTGATCCTGCCCACATATTCGCCTTTGGGAAGCCCTTCAGTGGTAATCGGATCGATATAGGTCAGTGCGTTCAACTCTTCGCGGTTGCTGAGCACCCGCACACTGACCTTGCGATAGTTCCCCAGATGCACCCCCTCAAATCCATCCAACCGCCGCTCATCCTCCGGGTCGAGCTGAAAGAGCAGCCCCTCGACCATAGCCTGGGAATCGGCAACGATGTTGGCGTAACCGCGGGTGGTGATGATCCAGCGGTACCCGCACAGCAGTCCCGGGCCTACAAGGGGACTCTTGGGACAGCGGTCGCGCATCTGCGCCAGGTGCATATTGGAACCGTAGGCAAAATAGAGGCGTTTCATTCCACTCGCTCCGCCACCCGGACGGCATTGGCGGCAAAGACGGGAGAGGCAAACGATGGCTTGCCGACGCTTTGTGCGCAGGCAAAGGATTGCAGCCGGGCAAAATCGGGAGCCTTGCGACCGTCATAGAGATCACAGGCGCGGGCGTAACTGAGGTCCTCCCGCCACAATCGAAAGAACTGCGGATCACGCCGAAGCTCGTCCACAAGTTGCCACGGCCTGGACAGACCGCGCAAAACTGGCCCAAACAACTCCGATGGATCGCGGAAGCACTCCCAATCGCAACGCCGACACATCCCCTTGCAGTTGGCCTTCCGACGATTCTCATCAAGCTCCCACAAGCGCCCCATGGGCTCTGCACCCCGATATCCGCAGGGATAGGTCTGCCCATCGACACTGTCGACAAACAAATAATCGATCCCGCCGCGGCAGCCATATTCTGCCCCATCCCGACCGCTATGCTGCATGATCAGGCTCTGCAGCGAGGAGAGCGGGGTGACGATTCTGAGCTGCGCACGAAACTTGCGCACATTCTCGGTGAGCGCCTGATAGAGCAAGACTTTTTCTCGCTGGTCGAAGCGAACCAGCTGCTCGGCCGCGGTCGCCCCATAGACCGCTTGCAGCCCGGAATCGTCGGGCTCCACGCTCATCGGGTAACAGGCACTGGTCAGGGTGAAGCCCATATCGAGCAGAAGCGTGTACAGGCGTGCCAAACCATCACCAAACGTTTCTGCAAACTGCTCGCCATCGCCTCCATCGGCAAGCGGTTTGAGCTGCATGGTTTCATGGGTAAGGTTGCGGTTGAGCCCCACATTGGCCGAGGGGTAGAGGCCATGGGCATGGAAGATGGGCAGGGCCTTGGCGATGCCCTGGAGCACGCCGGGAAATCCGCGCATGGTATCGTGCATTTCGGGTTCGGCGGAATCGACTGAAAACCAGAGGTTGCGCAGGGGGGTGGCGGACAACCGTTCGGCCAGGGCGTTGACCCGGTCGGAAAAACGGGGGTCCTGGTGATTGCGGAAAAGAAAACCGTTGGTGCCGGTGCGGATATACTGAAATCCAACCTTACCGGCATAGTCGATCAACTCGATCAGATCATCCCGCAGCAACATCGGCTCACCGCCGGTAAACGAGACCATGCGCATGCCGCGCGCGGCTCCGGCATCGAGCAGCCGTCTGACATAATCATTGTCCAGCCGTGTGCGCGGAAACCGGTTCAACACCCGCATGCCGCATTGCGGACAACGGGCATTGCATCGATCGGTCAGCTGAATGATCAGTTGTCCCGGCGCCTGTCCTGCAAGCAGTCGCCCCATTGTTCCCAGCCTTTGCCTCATCCTGCCCATAGTTGCTCCTTGGTGATAAAGACAACCCGCGGGGATTTAACCACCACGGATTCCGATAAAAAAAGTCCTTTGAGTTCATCCACTGTACGTAAGGGCAGTTTTTACCACATCAACAGAAACTCGACCGTTAGGCCTTGGTTACAGGTTTGTTGGCGCCGGGTTAGGGCTTGTTGCCAGCGCCTGCAGTGGCGCTCTGTTTCAACGCCGATGCAAGGGCTGCAGCCAGCTCGTCTTTTTTATAGGGTTTTGGCAGAAAGACCTGCGGGTACAGCGAACGGTCCTCGGCCATCACCTGGGCTTCGTCATAGCCGCTGGTCATGACAAAGGGAAGCGACGGCGCAATCTTCCGCACAGCCGTTAAAATTTCCCAGCCCCCCATGTTCGGCAAGGTCATGTCGCAGACCACCACCGAGATCCGGCCGACATTTTGTTGCAACAGCATCAGGCCCTCGGCACCGTCCTCTGCACTGAGATAGCCGAAATCGAGCCGACTCAGCATGGTTTCGGTCATGGTGCGGACCTGCTCCTCATCCTCGATCAGCAACACCGTCTGCTCGGTGCGCGTGGTGAGATCGGACACGATGTCGTCTTCTTTCGCAGTCAACTCCTGCTCGGCCTGGGGCAGATAGACCCGAAACACGCTGCCCTGCCTTGGGGTACTGGTCACGGTGATGCCACCGGCGTGCGAGCGCACAATACCCATCACCACCGGCAGGCCCAAACCTCTCCCGGTAAATTTCCTGGAGAAAAAGGGATCAAAGAGTTGCTCGATATCCTGCTCGGCGATACCTTCCCCGGAATCCTGGATCTCCAGACAGACATGATGTTCGCCAACGGGTTCCCAATCGACGGGGAAACGATGCCGGCTGGCAATGGTGGCGGTCTCAACCGAACCGAGCGCAAGACGGATGGTTCCCGCCCGTTCGCCAATGGCCTCGGCTGCGTTGACAAGGAGATTTTTCACCATCCGCTGCAGATGGCTGCTGTTGCCCCATACCAGGGGGCCATGCGGCGAAATGCGGTTTTCCAGCGCAATCTTTTCCTGCAGCAGCGATTGCAGCTGGGGGAGATTCTGCCGGCAGAGCTGGCCCAGGTCGAGCAGTTGATGCTGGCCTTCGGTCTGCCCGAGGTAGGTGAGCAGCAGGCTGCTGACCTCAACCGCCCGGTCTCCTGCCTGGGCGGCGGCCCTAAGATTGCGGACAACCGGCTCATCGGCGGGCAGATCCTCCAGCCCTATTTCAATGTTGCCCTGCACCACACTGAGCAGGTTATTGAAATGATGGGCAATGGCTCCGGCCATGCGGCTCAGGCTTTCCGCTTTCTGCAGTTGCAGCGCCTGGCGTTCCCACTGACGCCGCTCCTCCTCGATGCGTTTCTGCTCACTGAGATCGGTATTGGTCCCGGCCAGGCGAATGGCCTTGCCGTTTTCATCCCGCAGAATATATCCCCGTATAAAAACAGGCACATAATGACCAACTTTGTGGCGCATGCGGACTTCAATCCCAAAAAAAGTCTTCTTGGCAATGGCCTCTTGGACAACGGCATCGGCCCGTTCAAGATCGTCGGGATGGAGCAGCCGTCGCCACAGATCCGGATCAACCTCCAGTTCCTCCGGGGCATAGCCCACCATCTTGAACCACCGGGACGAGTAATACAGGGTCTTGGCCAGCAGGTCCCAATCCCAGATGGCATCCTTGGTGGCCTGAAGGGCGAGATGGAGCCGCTCCTCGCTCTTCTGCAGCGCCTCGGCTTCCTGTTTTCGTTGGGTGATATCGATGACCAACCCCTGAATCGAGACCACCCCCTGCTCACGTGCAACCAGGGTGGGCTTGACCTCCACCCATAAGACCCCGCCTCCATGTTTGGAGAGCATGATCTCCAGGGAAAACGGCACGATATGGTGGGTGATCGCCTCGTTGAAATGTCGTTCGAATCTTTCCAGATCCGTGGAGGCAATAAATTCAAAAATATGCCGCCCCAAGAGCTGGTCAGGTGAATCGGTCCCGAGCATTCGTGCCAGAGCCGCATTGGCATAGTTGACGGTCCCCTGGGTATCGCAGACAAAAAAACCGTCGTTGAGGCTGGTCACGAGGAAACGGTACAACGCTTCGCGTTCGCGCAGTTCGTCTTCCGCCTGCTTTCTCGCGGAAATATCATGGGCAAGGGTGAACATGACCCCGCGGCCATCCCACTGGTAGGGGCCACCGACAATTTCCACCGGGATGATCGAGCCGTCCTTTGTGCGCTGATAGCGAAGCGGAATAAAAATCTCTCCCTGCTCTACCGCCCGCTCTACCGCCTCTCTGCTCTTTTCCGGTTCGTTTGAAACATCGAGAACGGTCATGCCCCCCAGCAACTCTTCACGGCTGTAGCCATACATGCGTAGGTAGGCCTGATTGACATCGAGAATGCGAAAGGTGATCTGATCGAAAATAGCCACTGCATAGATTTGGTTCTCGAAAATGATGCGGTACTTTTCTTCACTGGCCTTGAGTGCATCCCGCGCCTGGTTCCGTTCGCTGACATCCCGGCAGACGCAAAAAACCAGCTTGTTGCCGCCGAACTGCGCGCCGTTGGTACTGATCTCCACATCGATGATGCGGCCATCCTTACGCCGATGGCGGGTTTGCAGTTGCGCCCCCTGGGGATTGACCCGGTCAAGCAAGGTCTTGAGCTCCTCCCGACTCCACTGAACGTCCCAATCCCAGACAGAGAGGTTCTTGATCTCCTCGGGAGAGTAGCCAAGCGTCTCGGCAAAGCGGCGATTGGCCTCGTAGACCTTCCCCTGTTGGTCCAACACCACGATGCCGTCACTGGACTGGTCAACGAGAATGCGCCGCCGGGTAAGGTCCTCCTCACGTTCATCCGCCCATATTGCCCTCTCCCGCAGGTGACGGATGGTCACCCAGGAGACGGTGGAGGTCATCAGGAGCAGAACCCCAAGCAGCAGCGCTCCCCAGATGGCCTGGGTTCGCCAGGGAGCCAGGTACTCGCTCTCGACCAGGCCGACGGTAATGGTGAATGGCCAGCCCAGGACCCGGCGAAAGGCATAGGTTCGGGCCACGGAATCAGGGGAGTTGTGGGTGTGAAAAGAGCCAACGGGGACACCTGCGTGGAGAAGCTGCAGGTATTCTTTCGACACCTTGGAATTTCCCGGCTGGCCGATCGGACCATCAAGGGCAGGTGTGCGTGCGATCAAACCGGCGTCGACAGAACGTATCGCAGCGGTTCCCGTTGGCCCGAGATTAAGGCTTCCAAGAATACGGGAAAAGGTCTCAACCGGTACCGCGGCCGAGACGATACCGGCAAATCGGCCATCGGGATAATGATAGCAACGGGTAAAGGCAATGACCCACACCCCGGAGACCTTCCCCTTGATCGGCTGGGTGACGATGCATTCATGGGGCTGCTGATGATGCATTTTGAAAAAAGGCCGATCGGCATAACTGGCACGCTTGCCCGCGACCACCCCTTTGCCCCAAAGTACATCCCCCTTCTCATCGGTAATGCGAATCGCGTCGATCTCCGGCAATTGCTCCTGTTCCCGATGGAGCTGCTGCACCAGCCGCACCTTATCGATGCGCCCTTCCTGGAGCTGATCAGTGAGCTCCCGTTCCACGCGGACAACGGCGTCATCCACCAGACGGGCCTTGTCGGCGATACGCTGCTCGAGCAGTTGGACCAGGTTGTGGCCGGTAACGGACAATCCCTCAAGAAAATGGGAACGGCTCTGGAACAAAAAAAACGCCGCACCGGCAATGATCAGCAGATCTATGAAGGCTGTGCCCCAGAGAATGCTCTGTTCAAGACGTTTGGCAGAGTCGATATGCATGGGAAAGGCTCCAAGGGCTGGAGCGAGGCTCAGCTGCCAGCGCAAGAGTACAGGGACAAGGGCTGCTGCAGAGTGCGAGCCCAACGGACTGTTACTGCCATTTATCCATTATTTTCGCCGCAATGCAAAGGGATTTGCATCTCTTCATCCAAGTGCTGCCGCAGCCGCACCTCCTCGAGCATGAAATCAACCGACTCGACAACTGAACCATCTTGGGGGTACACTCTATCCCCCCTCTGATTTCCAGACAGGTGAACCAGTCCATTTCCCCCTTGAGGAGGTCCCTACAAAAAACCATGCGAATACGAGAACTCTTTGATCAATGCGCCACGGAGTATGACCAGGACCGCCGCAAACTCGTCCCCTTCTTCGATGACTTTTATGGAACTGTCTTGTCGATGATTCCCTTTGAGCGGAGTGCACCTCTCAATGTTCTTGACCTGGGCACTGGTACCGGACTGTTGACCGCCATGGTCGCCGGAACGTTTCCTGCAGCCCGATTCCATCTCACCGACATTTCTCCGGCCATGCTGGCCCAGGCGCAACAACGCTTCACCCATACAGAGCGGATCACCTTTGCCCTGCAGGATCATCTTCATCTGGCTTTCGATTCAGCCTACGATCTGGTGATCTCCGCCCTGTCGATCCATCACCTGGAACACGAGGCAAAGAGGCAGCTTTTTGATAAGGTGTTCCAGGCCGTTCGCCCGGGTGGAATGTTTATCAACGCGGATCAGGCCGCAGGGGCGACAGCCCAGGAGGAAGACGAGTACGAGCGCCGGTGGATCGAGGATGTGACCCGCAACGGTGTTTCAGCCCTTTCCCTGAAAAAGGCACAGGAAAGGATGAAGGAAGACAAGAATGCGACCCTGGCCGCCCAGATGCAATGGCTCTGTGAAGCCGGCTTTCAGCACGTCAAGTGTGGATACGAGCGCGCCCGCTTCGTTGTCTATGGAGGCTGCAGGCCCTGAACGCAAGCGACAGTTGCACGGTGTGCGCCCTGTCGAGGACCTCTCCTTTCGGGAAACCGGCAAAGATGTCCGCGACTGGAAAGAAGAGCCGTTTGTGAACGCCGTCATCCGTCCGGGGTTGCGCCAAATAGGCCATTTGCTGTTTCTCCAGCCCTCCAAGGTCGATGGTTCCTTTCAGCGGACGCAGCAATCAAGTTATCCCTTGGACCAGGGTACTTTTCCCGGATCCGTTGGGTCCGACGATGGCGGTCATCGAGCCCCCAGGAAATCGGAAAGGTGGTGGACCGCGGGACGGAGGTCGTACCCGAAGGTCAGATTATTGAGGATGCTTGACGGCAGAGATCACTCTGTCTCAATTACGGGTTACGGGCGGATGGCCCAAAACACCGCTATCCACAGGAGCGCGGAAACGCTTGCGCTCACCCCAAGCCGAATCCATACACTGCAGGAAAGGGAAGAAAATCGGTTCTTGTTCATGATCGAAAGGATTGCTCGGCGACAATTCGTCGATGACAAGATGAAAATTTATCGAAACATTTCTTCATTAAACAGCAGCTAAATAAGTAGAGATTCGACCAGCATCCGTCAAAACAAGAAAATATTTATCGAATATATTTATTGAAATAGATTACATTCTCACCTAAAAAAGCATCTTGTCCCTACAATGTCCTTATCGAAAATATCATTCAACAATGAACTCACCACAGAAACTTTCATCGGAGATGCTCAAGGCCCTGTTCAACGACATTGGCCTGAGATTCACCCCCCAACGCGAGACCGTCTGGCGACTCTTTGAAAATACCCCCAAAGGCTTGACCATTGCCATGGCGACCAACATTTTGGCCAGGGACAAAATCAGCCAGACCACTGTCTATCGAACCGTCAAGGCTTTCGAGGAGATGGGATTTTTACGTTGGTTTCACTCACAGGAAGGCGAGCATCGCTATCTGGCCTCGCGGCCTGGGCATAGCCATATGCTCGTGTGCAGAATGTGCTCCAAGGCGGTTGAGTGCTCCGATTGCGACCTCTCGATTCTGGAGCAGCTCATCGCCCGAAAAACCGGGTTCACGGTTGAGGGGCATTATCTTGAATTTTACGGACTCTGCCCGGACTGCGCCAATGCATCGATCGCCCGCTAAGCCGATTCCACTCTATCAGCCGCAGAAAAAAGTGCAGGGGACCGGCCTACGGCTGGAACTGGCCTGGGTAGCCGGGCTGTTGTTCCTCAGCATGGCCCTTCTTGTGCTGCTCCTCGGCCAAAGCAAACCATACGCCGGACTGGTGGGCGACATAGCCATCAATTTTCTGGCCATGATGGTCGAAGCCCTGCCATTCATGCTGATCGGCTCGCTGGCGGGTGGCATCATCGAGGTCTTTGTTCCGATGGGCCTGGTGGAAAAGATTTTTCAGCGCCGCCTGCGGGCGATTTTCGCGGCAGCAGCCATGGGAATGATCTTCCCGGTCTGCGAATGTGCGGTTGTTCCGGTCATCCGCCGACTGCTCGGCAAGGGGGTGCCGTTCGGCGCGGCGGTGGCCTTTCTTCTCGGTGGCCCAATCGTCAATCCGCTGGTGGCGGCATCTACCGCCGTGGCGTACAACATGGACTGGCGCATGGTTGCCCTGCGCCTCGGCTGTGGCTACGCCATCGCCGCTATGGCGGGTATGCTCCTCTCGCTCCGGTTTACCAATGAGAATGCACTGATACCTCAGCTGCGTCCTCTCTCTGCCGCCTGCTGCGGACACGAGCATTGCAGCGCAGACAGGCACACAACCAGCCTGGGCGCAAAAATCTTCCACGCCACGGGCCATGCTGCCGATGATTTCTTCAGCGTGGGCTATTACCTGGTTATCGGCACCTTTATCGCCGCCTTTGTCCGTAGCGTGGTTCCCCTGGAAATTTTCAACCACTTCCTGTGCTCACCCTGGCAGGCGATTCTGGTCATGATGGTAATGGCCATTCTGCTCAATCTCTGCAGCGAAGCCGACGCATTCATCGCGGCCAGCTTTCGCGACCTGCTGCCCGGAAGCGCCCAATTGGCGTTCATGGTTCTGGGGCCGATGTTTGACATCAAACTCTTCCTGATGTACTTCGGCCTCTTTAGCAAAAAGGTCATTGCCGCCCTGATCGCAACCGTGCTTTTTGCGATTTTTTTCACCATGCTGGCCCTGCACCTCTTTTTTCCCCAACTGTTTTAAGAGCGTTCCATGCCAACCAAACTGCTCCAGGCCATAGTGATGCTGCTCTGGGCCGCCCTCTTCCTCTGGCTGTTCTTTGTCGATCAAACCCATCTTGCAAGACTGCTGCACCCGAAGTTATGGTGGCTGGCGCTAATCGGCGCCGTAATCCTTATCATGTTTAGCCTGGTTACCTTGAGTCGTTTACAAGCACCCCATCAAGTTGCCCCCTTGCGCTGGACCTGGCCATCCATTGCCATCATGCTGGTACCCCTCTGCTATTTCTGGCCTGTACAATCCGCCCAACTTGACAGCCGCGCCTTTCTCAAGAGAACACCCCTGGAACGTTTCCCGCCTGCCCCAGAGGCCGGAGGCATATCAAAAAAGCAGGGGGTTGCAGCAGCTGATGCGCCTGCCACAGTGACATCCTTGAGCCAACTCGTTCTTACTCCCGAGCAATTCAGCGGCCAAAAGGCGGAAATTCTTTGCCAGGTCATGCACAGCGACAAGCTGCCGCAGAATCAGTTCATCTGTTACCGCTTCCGTATCACCTGCTGTGCAGCGGATGCCATGCCGGTTTTCACCTTCGTGCAACTCAATTACGCGGATTCACCGCCAGAGCAAGACACCTGGGTCCGAGTACAGGGATCGCTCTCCGTGCATACAATCGACAACCTGAGCTTTCCCTGCATCCAAGACGCTACCCTCACGCCTGAAACGGCCCCTTCTTTTCCGTATATTTTTTAACTCTTCTTTGTCGTTCTCGTAAAAAGCTTCGAGAACGACGTTTCGAGCTTCGTAAGTTGCTGATTTCACGACGTGTGATATCCTGGCTTTTGACTTTTTACGAAGCCATCTTCTTTGGGAACCACTGAATTTTCCGAATTTCTGCGTATTCCAGAGCAAGCCGGCCACTGATTCCGTTTCAATCCGGCCGGGTATTCCGGTGGAAAGCGGCCACCCTGTTGAGGGGGTAGCGGCGCGGGATAATGACTGGTATCTGATCTCCTTTTTCGCAGGAGGGCAAGATGCCGTCGGAGAGATTATCCTTGCGCAAAATTGTTGTTCTCGTAAAAAGGCATGGGAACGACGTTTCGATCTTTGTAAGTTACTGATTTTACCGTAGATAACTTTCAGCTTTTTGACTTTTCAGGAGTCCATCAATTTTGGCCACAGCAATGAGGCAAATGACTGAAATTTTCGACAATCAGGGTATAGTATCGACGTCGCGCAAGTAACCATGCGTTATTCCATGCCCATTTCTCGACCAAATCGTAATTGAATGATCTCATGACAGATGCTGCTGCTTCCAAGGAAGGTTATTCCGGCGTCTCCACTGGAGTGGAGCAGTCCGTCGAAAACGCCCTTTTAACCTGGCGTCGCAATGCGGTAAATATTTTCATGGCTTGCAGTGTTCTTGGTTATCTGCCGGCAATGATCCTGATGCTCTGTGGGCAGTGTCCACCGATAGCCTGGGCCGTTAAACTGCTGCTGTATTTTTCTTATCTTGTTCTCGTTTTTGCTGCATTTTTAAAGGCCGTAAATCATCGCCTCCGCCTCTATGCAATCCTCAGCTTGGCTTATTTAACTGCAATTGCCGGTGTCATTGCCTATCCCGGACCTTTTATACGTGCCCTGCCTGTGGCGTTGCCCGTCATTGGGCTGGTCCTCTCCGGCATCCGTTGCGGGCGTATAACCGCAGCGGCAAGCGCACTGCTGATACTCCTGACACCTTTTTTATCTACATTATTCCCTGTCAGGGCCAAAAGCCTGACAATCGGCGCTCAATCTTCCCCTGAATCCTTTGGCCTCATGCTCATGCAGGGCACTGGATTGACGGCCATGCTGCTGGCGCTGATGATCCTTTTGGAACTGTTTTATAGATTCCTCGGTCAAGCATTGACAGATCAGCACCATGCGATGAACGAGGTTGAACGCAAAGTTGGCGAACTGACCAGGGCGCATGCTTCCTTGGCTCAGGAGGTCGACAAACGCCGAAAACTTGAACAAGAGCTCACCCGTATTGCCGATGAGGAGAAACGGCGTCTCGGTCTTGAAATACACGATGGGGTCTGCCAGCAGATTACGGGTGCCCTGTTGCGGTGCGAAGCCCTGGCGCTGCGACTGGATCGAGGGCAACCGGCCTCGCCCGACGATGTCAAAGCCCTTTCCACGCTCTTGGAGGAAGCAATCGATGAAGCCCATGGGGTCGCCAGGGGACTGTGCCCATTGGAAGCAGCCCCCAACGCAATCGAGTCGGCCATACGAACCCTTACCCGGCGTACGCAGCGCATCACCGGCATTCCATGCCGTCTTGTCACCACAGGTAACATTCACATCGACGACCAGATCAAGGCGCAGCATCTTTTCCGCATCGCTCAGGAAGCCATAAGCAATGCCGTCCGTCATGCAGGTGCGACCGCAATCAATGTCGAGTTGGCCATTGCTGAAAATCGTATTGTGCTCCAAATCATCGACAACGGACACGGTCTGCCGGAAGTCTTACCCACCTGCGGAATGGGCCTGCGGACCATGGCGTGCCGGGCGCATCTGCTTGAAGGTGAATTTTCCGTCACCCCTCTCCCGCAGGGCGGGACCTGTATTCGCTGCACGGTGCCCCATTCACCTCCATCTCCGCCGTTTGCATAACTCAATTGTATTGTAGAGGCTCTGTATGCTGCATGACCCGTTGCCGACATCCCAAGCTATTCGTATCGTGATCGCAGATGATCATCCCGCCGTCTGCCAGGGACTGCAACTGCTGTTGGAGCCCGAGGGAATCACGGTCTGTGCCCAGGCAAGCGGGCGAGACGAGGCCCTGGCTCAGGTGAAGAAGCATCGCCCAGACCTTGTTCTGGTGGATCTTTCCCTCGGCGACGACGATGGCATCCTCCTCGTCCGGGATCTGCAAAAGCTTTCTGTCCCCTCACTCGTGTACACCATGCACGAAGATGCGCATCATATCGAGGCGGCCTTTGCTGCCGGCGGCAAGGGATATGTCACCAAGCGGGAAGTGCATCGCATACTCGTGCAGGGCATCCGCGAAACAGCCACCGGTTGCCGTTTTGTCAGTCCGCGGGCGGCGTTGTCCCTGGCCGATCGGGTCGCTGAACGTCGTGCGGCCCCTCTCCTTCTCGAGTTGAGCGGTCAGGAGCAAAACGTCTACCGACTTTTGGGCCAAGGTGAAGGGACCTCGGATATTGCCCGGGAAATGAAGATCAGTGCCCGTACGGTCGAGTCCTACTACGCCCGCATTTTGGTCAAATTGGAGCTGCAAACCATGCGCGACCTCCGCCGCCACGCCATCGACCACTATCAAAAACAAGGCGAATAACGCCTGCCGCCCGCTTCCTGTAGGGGATTTCCCCTACATTTCCTCCGGGGTTTTCCCCACACGAATGCAGGGAATTCCCTCTGCAGACAACCTCTGCGTTTCCTGATACCTTTTTCCCCAAACATTCCCTTTTCCCGACCATCTTCAGTCACGATTTTCAGGCATTATTTTTGGTAACGGAGGTTTGCACGATGAGCAGACCAACCCACCCGACGGTGCTTTTGGTGGATGACCATCCCGCTGTGCGCGATGCCATGGCCCAACTGCTTGAGGCAAACAATATAGCGGTATGCGGCCAGGCCAGCGGGCTTGAGGACGCCATGGCCCTCCTCGACCTGCGGCGTCCCGATCTGGTGCTGGTGGATCTTCTTCCCGGTGACGAGGGGTTGAAGCTGGTGGGCCATCTGCAGAGCCGGGGAATACCCGCGGTGGTCTGCTCTTCTTGCCGGAATACGGAGTACACGCGTCGGGCTCTGGATGCCGGAGCCCGGGCATACGTGGCCAAGGAGGATGCGGCACAGGCCCTGCCGCGCATCCTGAGAGATGTACTGAACGGCTGGGTCCTGATCAGCCCACGGGCGGCGGAATGATCGTTTTTCCGGACGCACACAACCAACCCGCATATGGAGAGGAGCACCCCATGAAATCCCAGGAACAAGAAAACGAGCATGAATTTACCCGACGCGAAGTCATGAAATATGCCGGCATGGCCTTGGGAGGGCTGGCCTTTGGCGGCACGTTCATCGGTGGCGGTGTCGGCCAGGCTAAGGCGGATCTTGTCTGCGACAGTTCGTTTTATCCGCAAGATACGTATAACCCCGAAAGATATACCTATTTCGAAAAGCTCAACGATATCATCCCATGGGGGCTGGATAGCCAATACAACCTTATCGGCGAGCCACTTTTGGAGGACGAGATGCGGATCACCTTCCTCGGGTCGGTGGTGCCCTCCGCACGGCGGGCACAGCAGGAGATGAGCGTCTTTGTGGAGGTGGGATGGGATGCGACCAACCAATGTCCGTTGGACCAGTTCGTCTTTGACTGCGGCTCCGGGGTCTGCGCCAATTACGGTTCGGCAGGAATCAGCTACGGCCGCATGGACAAGATCTTTCTCGCGCACCTTCATGCCGACCACATGAGCGACCTGGCCCACATCTACTGTTTCGGCCCATCGAGCGACCGCAAATCCCCCCTCTATGTCTGGGGGCCCGGCCCCTCGGGGGTGAGAAGTCCTCGTCCACCTCGTCGACTGTACAACGACGGGACCAAAGCCTTCTGCGAGCACCTGCGCGAGGCCATGCGATGGCATAGCGAGAGTTTCAGTTTTGAATCCACCTCTTGGGAGGATTCCGCGCAGAACCTCCCCACCCAGAAAAGCTGGGGCTTACCCGTCCCGCCCAAGCCCGTCGCGGATGATCCGGCAGACGACGGCTATGCCCTGGTTCCCATCGAGCTGGATTGGACCAAATACGGGGCCAAGAAGGATGACAACGTTGCCTATCACAACAAGGCAACCGGGGTCAAGATCACCCATTTTCCGGTGATCCACACCCGCAGGGGCGCTATCGGCTACAAGCTCGAATGGCAGACCCCCAATGGCAAGGTCTTGACGATGATCTATACCAGCGACACCCGCCCCGAATGGCATTGCGTCGATCAGGCCATCAACGCAGACAAGCACGGCAAACCCCGCGGTGTCGACGTCTTCATCCACGAAATGGGCCTGCCTCCCGAAGTGTGGGCCATGAAAAACGCCGGACTCCCCGGGCCGGTGGACAATGCGACCTTCCAGGCCACGGTCGACGACATGAGCACCATTATCAACTGTTCCCACACCCCGCCAGGAGCCTTCGGTTATCTCCTCGGCCAGATCAGCCCCCGTCCGCGGCTCACCGTGGCCACCCATTTTCCGGTAGCCGACGACACGGTGCATTGCGCCCTGGAAAGCATCAAAAAATATGTCCCGGATATCACCTGGACGGAAGACTATTATAACGACAATGACGATATTGCCTGGTCCTTTGATCTCATGGTCCTACGCGTCATTGCAAGCCAGGACAAGATCATCCGTTGCAAGGCCCAGGTCAACGACTTCAGTTTTTCGCCGGTGAGCAAGTATTATGCGATGAAAGACCCCAAATACATGGATTCCAGAAGTCAGATTGACACCTCGAGCGAGATTCCGGCCACCGAAGACGATGGAACACAAAATTACTGCGAAAGCGGTTATTGATGCTCGATGAACCTTGCTTGCCGTTGTGCTGTTGCATGGGGCCGGCGCAATGAAATCTGTCTCATCACCCCGCCTGCCGGCATCGTGGTCCGATGGCCGGCAGGCAACGAAAAGAGAGGAGTCTGCCAATGGCACCCCGACCTCGACCGAAACGTTCCTTGCCCACCTCCCTCCTGGTCCTGACGGGGAGTCTGGCCCTGGCCCTTGGCCTTTGGGCCTGCAAACAGGAAAAGGCTGCTCCGGCGGCATCCTCCCAGCCGCCACGCGTTTCGGTGCTGGAGATCACCCCTCGGGATATGCCGGTGAGCTTTACCTATGTCGCCCAGACGCAGAGCTCGCATCTGGTCAATATTCAGGCCAGGGTAAGCGGCTTTCTCGACCGACAGCTCTACACCGAAGGCGCGGTGGTCAAGGCCGGCCAAGTCCTTTTTCGGCTCGACGCCAAACCCTTTCAGGTTCAGCTCGACCAGGCCCAGGCCGTGCTGAGCAAGCAGGCCGCGGCCCTGGAGACCTCACGCAAAAACCTGGCGCGAACCAAGCCCCTGGTCAAACAGAACGCACTTGCGCTCAAGGACCTGGATGATGCCACCGGTCAGTTCCAATCGGCGGCCGCCGGGGTGGAGCAGGCCAAGGCCCAGGTGGAAGCGGCCAAGCTCGATCTCTCCTACACCACCATTACCTCTCCGGTGACCGGCGTCAGCAGTTCGGCCCGACAGACGGAAGGCACCTACATCAGCCCCCAGAACAGCCTCCTGACGACCGTTGCCGTTCTTGATCCCATCTGGGTCAATTTCAATATCTCCGAAAACGAGATGCAACGCTACCGGGATGAGATCGCCAAAGGGCTGCTCATCGCCCCGAAAAACAGGGACTATGCCGTCCAGGTCATCCTTGTCGACGGTTCGGCCTTTCCGCACAGCGGGCACATGACCTTCGCCGATCCCTCCTACGATCCCCAGACCGGCACCTTCCTCGTTCGCGCCAGCGTTCCCAATCCGGACAGCGTGCTGCGCCCCAACCAATATGTGCGGGTGCGCCTCACCGGCTCCGTCAGGCCCAGGGCGATTCTCGTCCCGCAGCGGGCGGTGCAGCAGGGAGCCAAAGGCCATTTCGTGTGGCTCATCGATACCAACGACACCATCGAACAACGCCCGGTGGTGGTCGGGGACTGGCAGGGAGATAATTGGTTTATTGCTGAAGGGTTGTCCAGCGGCGAACGGGTCGTGGTCGACGGCACCCTCATGCTCCAGCCGGGCATGAAGGTGCAGGTGGCACCGGCAACAGCGGCAAGCCACGACAAACCGGTCGGCCAATAACAAGGAGGCCTCCATGTTCTCCCGATTTTTCATCAAGCGGCCGATTTTCGCCACCGTGGTCGCCATTATCATCTGTCTGGCAGGCCTGGTCTCCATGAACGCGCTCCCGGTCGAGCAGTATCCGACCATCACCCCGGTGCAGGTGACGGTCTCGGCAACCTATCCGGGCGCGGATTCCCAGACCCTGGCCGACTCGGTGGCCGCGCCCATCGAGGCGCAGATCAACGGCGTGGACAACATGCTCTATATGACCTCAGCCAGCTCCGCCAACGGCCAGTTGACCCTGACGGTCTACTTCTCCCTGGATACCGATCCGGATATCGCGCAGGTGCAGGTGCAGAACCGGGTCAACCTCGCCACCCCCCAGCTCCCTGAAGCGGTTTCGCAACTTGGTGTCTCGGTGCAGAAAAAGGCCTCCTCGATCATGATGCTGATCGGCATTTTTGCCAGGGAGGAACGCTACAGCAGCAACTACATCGCCAATTACGCCAATGTCTATGTCCTGGATGCGATCAAACGGGTGCCCGGAGCCGGTCAGGCGCAGATTATGGGCGCCCCTGATCAGGCCATGCGCATCTGGATGAATCCCGACCGCATGGCATCCCTGGGCATTACCACCAGCGATATACAGCAGGCGGTGGCCAGTCAGAACGCCCTGCTCGGCGCCGGTCAAATCGGACAGAAACCCACCAGCGGTCCGGTGGAGATGACCTTTCCGGTGGTCACCCAGCAGCCCTTCACCGACCCTTCGCAATACGGAGAAATCATCCTCCGCGCCAACCAGGACGGAGGGGGCATCGTCCGCTTGAAGGACGTGGCGCGGACCGAGGTCGGTCTACGACAGTACATCATCGACGCCAAGCTCAACGGCACCCCGGCCACCTTCATTGCCATCTATCAGCAGCCCGGTGCCAATGGGCTTGAGGTCTCCAAGGCGGTCCGCCAGGCCCTGGAGCAGATGAGACCCCGTTTTCCCCATGGCATGGATTACGTCATTTCGCTGGACACCACCGATTTTGTCCGCCTATCCATTGATGAGGTCGTTCACACCCTGTTTGAGGCCATCCTCCTGGTGGTCCTGGTGGTCTATCTCTTTTTGCAGAGTTTCCGCACCACCATCATCTGCGCGGTTGCCATCGTCGTGCCCCTGATCAGTACCTTCAGCGGCATGCTGGCCCTGGGATTTTCCATCAACCTGCTTACCCTGTTCGGCCTGGTGCTCGCCATCGGCATGGTGGTGGACGACGCCATCGTCGTGGTCGAAAATGTCGAACGCAACATGGCGCAGTTCCATCTCCCGCCCAAGGAGGCGACCATTCGCGCCATGGGCGAAATCTCCGGCTCGCTGGTCGCGGTGGTTTTGGTGATGGCCTCGGTGTTCATCCCGGCGGCCTTTCTTCCCGGGACCACGGGACAGCTCTACAAACAGTTCGCCATCACCATCGTGGTCTCGGTCGCGGTTTCCGGATTCGTGGCCCTGACCCTGACCCCGGCCATGTGCGGGCTGCTCCTGAGGCACTGTCAACCGCCGACCCGCGGATTTTTCGCCTGGTTCAATCGCGGGGTCGATGCCCTGACCCAGGGTTTTGGTCAGGCCGTGACCCTGGTTATCCGCCGTATGGGCCTGGCCTTCCTAGTGCTGGCGGTGCTGATATACGCAATCGTCCATCTCTTTGAGGTCCTGCCGACTAGCTTTGTCCCCAACGAGGATCAGGGCTACGTCATGGCGGCGATCGTCATGCCGGACTCGTCCAGCCTCGACCGGACCGAGGATGTGGCCGACCGGGTCGAAGGAATTTTCAAAACACTGCCCGGAGTCGACACCCGCACCCAGCTGACCGGCTACAGCCTGATCGACAGCGGGTTCAAGACCAATGCCGGCACATTTTTCGTCACCCTCAAACCCTTTGACCAGCGATACGGATCGATCAAACAGGCTCGAGCGGAAAATGCCCGAGCCGTGCTGATGGGGCTGCACAAGGAGGCCGCCTCTATTCAGGAGGGTGTGGTCATTCCGGTGGCACCGCCTGCGATCCCTGGCATCGGCACCACCGGCGGCTTTGAATTCTGGATTCAGGACACCGGGGCTGGCCAACCGGCCAGACTGGACGGACTGACCCGCGCATTTTTGGCCAAGGCCCATGCCCGGCCGGAACTTACCGGCCTCAACAGTACCTTCCGCGCCACCACCCAACAGCTGCGCGCGGAGGTGGACCGTGAAAAGACAAGCCTGCTCGGGGTGCCCATCACCGATGTCTACAGCGCCATCCAGGCGCAGTTCGGTTCGCTCACGGTCAGTCAGTTCAACCAGTTCAGCAGGGTCTGGTGGGTCATTTTGCAGTCCGAACCCAAATATCGTCAGGATCCCGGGGACCTGACCCGTCTCTATGTCCGCTCCAACCAGGGGGATATGGTGCCGCTGTCGGCCCTGGTCGCCACCCACTGGGTGAGCGGACCGGACCTGTTGCCGCATTTCAACGGCTTTCCCGCCGCCAAGGTGAGCGGCAGCGCCGCCGCCGGTTACAGTTCCGGTCAGGCGATCGCCGCCATGGAAGAGGTTGCCCGCGAGGTGCTGCCCGCGGGCTATACCTTTGCCTGGTCGGGCCTGGCCTTCGAGGAGAAGCAGTCCGGCGGCACCTCCATGCTGGCCTTTGTGTTCGGCCTGATCATCGTCTTTCTCGTTCTCGCGGCCCAGTATGAATCCTGGACCCTGCCGGGGACGGTGATGATGGCCGTTCCCTTTGGCGTGCTCGGGGCCTTGACGGCGAACTGGCTGCGCGGACTGGAAAACGACGTCTATTTTCAGATCGGCCTGCTGGTACTGATCGGTCTGGGGGCCAAAAACGCCATCCTGCGGGTGTCCTTTGCGGTCGAACTGCGGCGGCAGGGAAAAACGATCATGGAGGCGACCATCGAGGCGGGGGAGCAACGCCTCAGGCCCATCATCATGACCTCGCTCGCCTTTGCCTTTGGTGTGCTGCCCCTGGCCATTGCCATGGGGGCCGGTGCCAATGCGCGCCACTCCATCGGCACCGGCATCATCGGCGGCATGATCGGCGAAACCACCCTGGCCATGTTGTACGTACCGCTGTTGTTTTATCTCTTCGACCGTTTCAGCGAAGGCAAACAGACAAAACAGCGTAAACAGGCATCGCTGCCCGCCACTGCCCCGTCCACCAGCGGCGATGTCGCGGCAACTGATCCGGAGACGGCTTCGGAGGAACAGTGATATGCGCGCACTCATGGTATTGGCAGCGGCGGTGTTGTTCACGGGCTGTACGGTCGGGCAGGATTATGTCAGGCCGGTGATCGATGTGCCGGCCGCGTTCAACAACGCAGCGCAGAGCGCCCGGCAGACGGTAAACCTGACCTGGTGGCAGCAGTTTCACGATCCCATGCTCGACGCGTTGATCGTCGAAGCGCTCAACAACAACCGCGATCTCAAGGTTGCCATCGCCAATATCGAGCAGGCGGCGGCGCTGCTCACCGAGTCCCGCTCTTCCCTGTACCCGCAGATAGGATACGGCGGCACCGGCACCCGCGAGCGGGCCAGCGAAACAGACGCCGCACGCTTGTATTCGGTTGTGAAAAATCCCCGTTCCTCCTACCAGTCCCTGGTCAGCGCCAGTTGGGAAATAGACCTGTGGGGACGCATCCGTCGACTGTCGGAGGCGGCGCAGGCGCAACTCCTGGCCACCGAGGCGGCGCAGCAAGGGGTGCGCCTCACCCTGGTGGCCTCGGTAGCAAGCGGCTATATCCAGCTGCTCGGCTTGGATGAACAACTGCATGTCGCCGAGCGCACCCAGGCCGCCTATGGTGCCTCGCTCGATATTTTCAACAAGCGCTACAAATACGGCCAGGTTTCGCAGATGAATGTGGTCCAGGCACGCTCCCAGTATGAAACCGCATCCGCGTCCATCCCGCCGTTGCGCCTGCAGATCGAACAGACCGAACATGCGTTGTCGGTCCTGTTGGGCCGCAATCCGGGGTCGATCAGGCGGGGCGGCACGATCAATGCGCTGGCAATGCCGGCTCTCCCCGCAGACCTGCCTTCCGACCTGCTCGTCAACCGGCCCGATATCCGCCAGGCCGAAGAACTGCTGATCGCCGCCAATGCCAATATCGGCGCGGCACGGGCGCTCTACTTCCCCACCATCACCCTGACCGGTGCATCTGGCTATGCAAGCGGCGATCTCTCGAAGCTCTTCAGGGGATCGTCCCGAACCTGGAGTTTTGCCGGGTCCATTACCGGGCCTCTCTTCAATGGAGGCGCCATCGCCAGCGGGGTCAAACAGGCTCAGGCCGCGCAAAAGGCGGCCCTTTTCACCTACGAATCAACGATCATCAACGCCTTTGCCGATGCCGAAAATGCCCTGGCCGCCCAGCGCCACCTCGCCGAACAGGCCAAGATCCAGGAGAGTCTGGTCCGGGACAACAGCGAGTACGTACGCCTGGCGCACCTGCAATACGATGGCGGATATGTACCCTATTCGACCGTCCTCCAGGCCGAACAGCAACTTTTCCCCTCAGAGATCAACTATGCCCAAACGCGCACCAATCTCCTGAGCGCGCTTGTCGATATCTACAAAGCCATGGGCGGGGGATGGCAGTCGGCGGGGGATGGCCCTGATCGGGAAATCGCCCCGCTGGACACTGCCAAAAACACGAAAACAATCATGCCGTAACCAAAGGACGGCTACGGACAATCAAAAAATCCTAACGAGGTAGAGGCAGGAATGACTGTAAAGAATGTGTTTTCAGCTGTTGTGGCCATGGGACTGGTGGCGATGGGATTATTGGCTTGCACTAAGAGTCAGCCACCCTCTTTTGCACGGCAGGAGCCGGATACGGAGAAAGCCGTTTCCTCAGCAGGTCTCGATGTGCAGCGTTTCGAGGTCAAGAACACCATCGCCACGGTCGAGGCTGTTGACCTGAAAGCAAGGAAGCTGACCCTGCGCAATGTTGAAGGCCGAGTTTTTGTGATTCATCTGGGCGAGGAAGCCGTCAATCTTCCCCAGGTGAGGAAGGGGGATGTGGTTGAGCTTACCTTTGGTCATGAGTTGGAAGTTCGGATGGCTGAACCCGGTGAATTCCGCAACGAGCAGTCAGTCTTCGTCGGCGGCGCCCAACCTGGGGCCAGACCTCGCGGTGTCGGTATAACCCAAACCAATATAACCGCCAGAATTCTTGCCCTGGATCGAACCAATCAGTTGGTCAAACTCGAGTTTGCCGATGGCCCGATTGCGGTGGTGAAGGTGCAAAATCCGGCCAACCTCGACAAGGTCGCTGTGGGGGACAACCTGGCCATAAGCTCCATCGAGGTCGTGGAAGTGAAGGTGAAGAAAGGCGGCAAACGATAATGAAGAATACCATCTTGTTCAGGAGCCATGTCATGAAAAAAATACACCTCGTACTGACCGGAATTCTCACCTTTGCCTGCTGCACCCTTGTCGGATGCGCAGCCACCTCGCAGACATCCCCAGGGGCACACTCAGGATTTTTGCTCAACTATCCACCGTTTCACCCCGGACCTCCAGAGGGGGTTGATCAGGTCTACACCAAGCCGGGAATGGACCTGAGCAGATATCATCGGGTGATGGTGGATGAGGTCCAGTTTTATCTCAAGCAGGGGGCGGCCGCACAAGGCATTCAGGCCAGTGAACTGCGGGAGCTCGCCGATACCTGTCATAAGTCGTTGTTCGCGGCCCTGGGCAACGTCTATCCGCTGGTGACGGAACCTGGCCCGGATGTTCTGCGCATCCGCCTGGCGCTCACCGATATCGAGACCAGCAACCCGACCAGAAACGCCATTTCCACTGTCCTGCCGGTGGGCCTGGCGGTGAGCGTGGTCAGGAAAGCCGCCACCGGCTCCTATACCGGGGTGGGCGGTGCGAGCATGGAGGTGGAGCTCCTCGATTCCATGACCGGCGAACGCCTTGCCGCCGCCATCGACACCTTCAACGGTTCGAAGATGAGCGGATTCAGCAAGCTTGGGGCCACCGAAGAGGCCTTTGCTTTCTGGGCCAAGCGCCTCAGGGTAACCCTCGACAGGGCGCATGGCACATCGGTGCAATGAAGGTGACGGAATACGGATCCGTATCAATACCCTTGTCTTATACGGAATTTTTTTTCATCCAGAGGAGGTCATCAATGAACACTCGTTGCATCGTTTTCGCACTGATACTATTGATGCTGCATGGCGTGGCGGGTACGGTGGGTGCCACGACACCGGGGCCCGACGATCCAGGCTGGCCCAGAGTCATCAAGAAAAACGGCGAGGAACTGACCATTTATCAGCCACAGGTCGATTCGTGGCAGCAATTTAAACGTCTGCATGCCCGCTTTGCCCTGGCCATCAAGGAGGACAACTCGAAAAAGGAGACCTTTGGCGTGGCGGAGATCGATGCCGAGACCGTGGTTGATCAGGCGGCTCGCCTCGTCACCATCCTTCCTCAGAACCGAACCCTGCGTTTTCCCAACACCACCGAGGCCCAGGCGGCTGCATTGCAGCGTACGATTGCGCAATTGCATCCACCGAGACAATCACTGACCGTCTCCCTGGATCGCCTGCTGGCCTACCTGGACCCGGCAAATCAACAGCTGCAGCCCTCTGTGCAGTTGAACCTCGATCCGCCAAAAATCTTGTACAGCAACAAACCGGCCATCCTGGTCATGATCATGGGGGACCCGCAACTCAAGGCGGTGCACCAAGACAACAACGATCTGATGTTCGTGGCGAACACCAATTGGGATATTTTCTATGAAACCGCGTCGCAGCGTTATTTCCTCCTCCTTGAGGATCACTGGCTTGCAGCAACCGATCTGATCAATGGACCATGGTCGGCGGTATCGAGTCTGCCTTCAGGACTCTCTTCGCTACCCAATGATGATAATTGGACGGAAGTGCGCAAAAACATCCCGGGGAAACCAATCAGGGAAGTTCCGGTGGTTCGGGTCAGCAAGGGCCCGGCAGAACTCATTTTGACGCGCGGCGAGCCCACCTATGGTCCCATCCCGGGCACCAGGCTCATGCGAATCACCAATTCCGATGCGGTGCTGTTTCTCCACTCCGGTGAAGGCAGATATTACTTCCTGGTTGCCGGTCGCTGGTTCCGTTCCCCCAGCCTTGACGGTCCCTGGTCGATAGCCGGCAATGATCTTCCCAAGGATTTCGCCCGCATTCCCGAGAGCGATCCCTCCGCCTTTGTCAAGGCCTCCGTTCCCGGAACGGTCGAGGCCAGGGATGCGGTGCTGCTGGCCTCCGTGCCCAGCACCATTGCCGTGGATGTCAACAAACCGCCCAAGGTGAAAGTGGTCTATAAGGGGTCACCGAAATTTCAGGTCATTCCAACCACCACGGTTCAGTATGCGACCAACAGCTCCAGCGCCGTGTTTTTGGTCAACCATGCCTACTACTGCTGCGAGGGGGGAATTTGGTTTACTGGCAATGGTCCCACCGGCCCCTGGGTCTACTGCACCAACGTACCTGCAGCTATTTACACCATTCCGCTGTCCCATCCCGCCTACAACGTCACCTACGTCACCGTCTACGAGAGCACTCCCGCCACGGTGGTCTATGCCCAGACTGCAGGGTATTACGGCGAGTATGTCAATACCAACGGCGTGTTGATGTTCGGTGCCGGGATGCTGGCTGGTGCCCTGCTGCATGAGGCCTGGGATGAGTATTACCATTACCCTGTTCCATACTCCTACGGCTGGGGCGCCATTTATCACTTTGGCTTTGGCGGGTACTATCGTCCGCCCTATATCCATTATTACGGCCCGTATCGAGGTGCCGGTTTTGCCACGGTCTACAACCCGTACACCGGAACCTATGCCCGTGGGGGCTATGCCTATGGACCTGGTGGCAGCGCCGCCTGGGGACGGGCCTATAACCCGGCCACCGGCGTCCGGGGTGGTGCGGTGCGGGTGAACACCCCCTATGGCTCGATGGGCAGATTCAGCCGCTATAATCCCAGCACCGGGACTGCCGTCCATGGCGGTTATCGAAGCGGACCCCAGGGGGCTGTGGCCGGCGTGGCAACAAATCATGGCACCGGTGCCGTTGCCTGGGATACCGCCCACGGCCAGGGTGCGGTGGTCAAAGGGCGTAACGGCAACGTCTATGCCGGAAAGGATGGCAATGTCTACCGCAGGGACAGTAACGGTGACTGGAGTTCCAATAAGGGGGACGGCGGGTGGCAACCCGTCAACAAACCGGAACCCAAACAGGGACTCCAGGGGCAGACACGTAAATCATCGCCTCCTGCCCAGCCGCAGCACAAGCAGGTTCCACGAAATCATGCCACCCCACAGCCAGATTACGCCCGTTTTCAGCAACCTGGGCACAAGGATCAGTTTCGGCCAAGCACCCGCGAATTGGACTGGCAAGCGCAGGCACGTTCGCGTGGGAATTTCATGAATGAGAACAGGCGGAGCTTCGAGAGGCAGATGGAAGGCCCAGCAAGCCGGGAGAAGAGGCGATGGAGATAAAAAACAAGGGACACAATGGAACAAATTTGGGACACATATTTGGTGTCAACTCCTGTTTTTATTCGCGAATGATTTAAATTTCTGGAAACCTACGAAGCCCCTGCTTTCGTAGCGAGAACCGGGGCTTTCAGCAGTGACCCCAATTTTTTGGAGACAGAATCGAGGAGCGATTAATGTGGATACTGGAAGTTTCGATCTGTTTTTCGTAGGCAAGGATTGAGGATGCTCCTGATACTCTTTTAGGAGAGGGGTTTTGTGAAAATAAACGCCGACCATGAAAATCAGGATCGGAGGTGCATAGCAGATCCCCACTTCATCCGCCCATTCGCAAATGCCAATTGACAGCAGGCCCCAATTTACAGTTACTCGGTCATTAGGCCTGATTGACCGTTTATTATTACATAAAATTTACTGGAGTTTGGAGTTTCATAGTAAAACCATCGTCAGGGTGGCGGGGACGGCGTAGCCGCCCTGCTGTTCTTTGATTACCGTTTCCACGCCTTTTTCCCCGAAAGATCGGTTTTGCCGGGATTGGCAGGGGCTGAACCTGGCTCGAATTTTCGGCATGTTGGGTTCCACCAGTCCCGAACCAGAACATGACTGAAAAATAACTGCAGGCCCAGCCGAACCTGTCCGGCCGTCACTGGAGCCTTTTTCCTCCATGGTGTCAACTGCAGCAGATCGTTCATCTGATGGCGGCAACAGATGGACAGTAGTTGCGGCAGGGCGTAGGCCGTTGAGAGAATTTGGGGCCAACGGTGCAACATTTGCCGGAATTGTTGCCAGGCCTCACACCAGCCCCACCCGTTCTTCATCTGGTTAAAGAAGTCTTCGATGGCCCAACGACGGGAGTGGTTCTTGAACAGCTCGTCGGCACTCTGCTTGCTGAACTTGCCATCTTCGCCCTCGAACCGCATCCACACCCCAGGGCCATTTTCCATTCTGGAGCCACTTATACTAGTTCTCGTAGAAAGGCCCGAGAACGACGTTTCGAGCTTCGCAAATTGCTGATTTCACGATGCGTAACATTCAGGCTTTTGACTTTTTACGAAGCCATCATTAGCGCTCCAACTTCTCAGCGGGTTGATCGCCAGCCATGCACCGGTGACAACACCGGTTTGGGTCAGCATGGCACCGATCAATAACTCGAGAAAAGTTGGAACGGAACGAATCGGTAGAGCCCTGGCAAGAAATGTGATACATTCAAACTGGGTTCCGGGGATACTGCCATATCCCTTGTTGCCCGTGGCGGCCTCCAGGAGAGTGAAATTGTTCTCTTCTGGAGGCCGCGCTTTCTTAAAAAACGCGGCTCCCGCCTTTCAGCAGCCATGTCAATGATTTTTTTAATATTTTTTTAGGTGCCCCCAGAAAAACGCCCCCGCATCACGCCGGCCGACACTCCAAATACAGCTTATCCACATGAATTAACGCAAAATAATAGCTATCTAATTTTCTATACTGCGTGATTTTTGAGGAATCGGTTCCGTACCTCATACTCGTTTACGAGGAGGGAGGTTGCCACTGTTTGTCGTTTTCGTAAAAAGCCCCGAGAACAACGCTTCGATCTTCACAACATGTTGAACATATGAGATATAACTCCTAGAATCCCAACTTTTTAACGAGGTCATCACTCTTTGAGATTCCGCTTCGCAACCGGCTGACAAGGCAAGTTCTTCTCACCTCTTTTCAATCCTTGCCGTTCAACGTGCATCAAGAACATCTCTGACTTTTTGGGCAATGGCCTGGGCCGTGAATGGTTTTTGCAGAAACTCGACATCGCCGCTGAGCACGCCGTTGTGATGAATGGCTCCTCCTGTATACCCGGAAACAAAAATAATCCGCATGTTCGGCCAACGCAATTTCACCTGCTCCGCCAACTCCTGGCCGCCCATTTCCGGCATGATCACATCCGTAATCAACAAATCAGGCACTTCCGTGCAGTCCTTTAAGAGTTGCAAAGCCTCAAGGCCATTGGCCGCAGTCAGTACCTCGTAGCCGAATTCCCTAAGAATGGAGTCTGCCAGTTCACGGACCATTGCATCGTCCTCAGCCAAAAGAATGGTCTCTTTACGTCCTTGAAGACCAGACTGCTGCTCTGTCCCCGATTCAGCGGTTTCATCGCTCTCCTGCGACCGTGGCAGATAGATTTTAAAACAGGAACCGTTGCCAGGTTCGCTATACACAGCGATGTGTCCCCGGCTCTGCTTGACAATTCCATACACGGTGGCCAAGCCAAGCCCTGTGCCCTTGCCTTTTTCCTTGGTGGTAAAGAACGGTTCGAAAATATGCGACAGGGTCTCACTATCAAGCCCGACCCCGGTATCACTGACGCTCAGCAGAACATGGGGTCCTGGCTCTACCTCCAGGTACTGCCTGGCATACGCATCATCCAGTTCCACGTTCGCTGTTTCCAGAATCAGCTTACCTCCTTGAGGCATGGCATCTCTGGCGTTCACGCAGAGATTGATGATAATCTGTTCTATGAGCACGGGATCAGCCAGAACGCGGCCCAGCCCCTCCTGAAGCACAGACTCCACCTGAATATTCTCACCAATCAGCCGACGCAGCATCTTTTCGGTACCGGTCACCACTCTGTTCAGATCCAAGACCTGGGGCTGCAGCAACTGTTTTCGGCTGAAAGCCAGGAGTTGCTGGGTTAACGAGGCCGCACTCTGGCCGGCCTTCTTAATTTGTTCGATATTCCCCAGGAGCCGCGTATCATTGCCCACACGGATCTTCAGCAGATCGCAATAGCCAATGATTGCGGTGAGGAGATTGTTGAAATCATGGGCAACCCCGCCGGCAAGATTCCCCACCGCTTCCATTTTTGCTGCCTGCCGCAACTGCGCCTCAAGGTTGACACGGTCAGTGATATCACGAATGATGGCGACAATATGTTCCCCTCCCTTTTCATCGACGTACAATAGTTTCCTGGTGATGATGGTGCGGGAAACCCCATGCATATCTGAAAGTTTCTCTTCATTGACGTTTTCCTCCCCCGTGGCGAACACCTGCTCGTCTTTGGCCCAGAAAACATCGGCCTCTTCTTTGGGGAAAAAATCGTAATCCGATTTGCCCAGCAACTCTTCTCGAGGCCTTTCCACAAACGTACAAAAGGCGTCATTCAACAGCTCCCACCGGTGCTGTCTGTCCTTCACAAAAATCGGTTCGGGAATCGTATTGAGTATCTGATCAAGCCAGTTTCGGGACTCGACCAGAGCCTCCTGGGTCACACGCAACTCCTCAAATTTTTCTTCGAGACGCTGATAGAGTTTCGCGTTTTCGATGAAAATCGCGGCCTGGGACAAAAGCGCGTCAAGCAACTGCAAACGATCCAGGGCAAAGACATCTGTGGCCAGGTTATTTTCCAGATACAGTACCCCCACCAATTTTTTCTGATGCACAAGGGGGAGCCCAAGGATGGAGCGTGCTTGACGATCCTGGACATATTTGTCCTGACCATATTCCGGATCGCTGCGGGCATCACCAAGGACAACGGCCTTTTTCAGCTGCACCACTACGTTCACCACGGATTGGGGGATATCGTTGTCCTCCTCGATGGGAATGGCATCGGAAATTTCAATACCGGGGCCATCCGTTGTTCCTCTTGCTTGAACAAACAGTTGGCCATCGCGGTCAATGATCAAAACACCTTTTTCCGCCCCGGCATTGTTCATCACGATCTGCATGAATTTTTCCAGCAGTCGATCAAGATGGATTTCCTGGGAGAGCATCCGTGACGCCTTGATGATCGCGGCCATATCCACCTGATCTGGACCAGTGAGGGGCGAAGGGCTCAAGCTGGGGAGTTCGTCGAGGCTAAGAACCCCTAATACTTCCAGCGTTTTTAAGGCTTTGTCCAATGTCTGGTCCCGATTCCCCTGAGCAGCACATGCTATAATTTGATATTTATATGCTTTTGCACGTTCGTCCCTGCCTCTGGCATGGCTTGCCAGCTCTTCGGCCAATACAAGTGTTCTTGAAAAGTTGCGGCTGGCATACTCAGCCTCAATGGCCTTATCAAACAGGTCACAGGTCAGTTCAGCGTACCGTTCCCACTTGTCCTGGGGAAGAAGCCCAAGCCCCATGTTGAAATACCAGACAGCGCCAACATACCCTCCGGAGCGCAGGGCATGAGTCCCTGCCATGCAATTCAACGCTGCCAGCTGAACGAGTTCCTCCTCGGTTTTGATGTAACGAAAGCCCTCATTCAACTGATCGACCACGGTAAAAATGTGTTTGTCCAACTCTTCACTGGAGAGTTGAGCCAGAAACAACCTGCCCACCTGGAGATGGGTTTGCCGCTTCATCCGCGGAGAAAGCAAGGAGACGACAGCTGACCGCACCCGATCATGGGAAAATACAAACCGGGTCGGGCCAAATACTGGATTTTTGTCCACAGTCTGTTCTGCCTGTTCATCCATGTTCCGCAGAGGAACAATCAGCAATGCCTCTCCTGCCTCCAGCAGAAGCCTGTGCAACGAATCCGTGTGACCTCCCAGCATTGCCTGCAGGGTTTCCAGAGAAAATTCCCTGCCAATACAGGCAGCTGTCTTGATCAACTCCCGGCAACCAGGAGAAAGTTTTTGCACCTTCTCGGTAACCGAACCGATCACATCCTCCATGACAGCTTTTTTTTGAACAAGGTCTTCATGCCAACACCATTGGCGTTGAGCAAAATCGAACCACAGCCCCCCCTCTGTATAGAGCGACTGAATGAAGGTAATGGCCAGCAAGGGGTTCCCCCCGGTTTTGTTGAATACAATCTCGGCAAAGGCTTCTGCTTGTCCATCGGAGCGCTGCACAATGTCTTCGATCAAATGTCCAAGTGATTGCAGATCCAAATTTTCTAGCCCAATACGCTGCAGGGGAAGATCCTCAACAGTTGCCCCCCCCCTCTTGCCAAACGAATTGCCTGCAGCGGATGACGATCCATCATATGCCCCGATCAGCAGAAGAGGGACCTTTGCCTTTTCCTCGGCCAAGAGCCTGAACACCTCCAGGGTCCCTGAGTCCGCCCAATGCAGGTCATCGAGAAAAACGACCAGCGGACCGAACTCCTGGGCCAGCAGGGAAATGATCGAAGAGATGGGAGCGTGGAGAGGTGCAGAGGAAGAGTGCAAAGACGCCATCCCTGCATGCTCGACGCCCTCATCCGGCATCAGCATATGGAGGCCGGGACACATGGAGTTCAACAAATGCTGACAATGACCGACCTGGCTGGAAAGTTTGGCCCGCAATGCCTGCAACTGTTGTGGCTCCCTCCCGGAGAGCATGCTGCTCAATGCAGAGAACACCTGATTCAAGCCATTATAGGGCACATTTCTCTGGTACTGATCATGGCTACCGGCAACAAACAGGCAGCCGCGCTCCAGCACAGGCCGCTTTAATTCGTTCACCAGCAAGGTTTTGCCGCTTCCCTCGGGGCCGGAAACCAGGACGACCTCAGTCTGCCCTTGAACTGCACGCAGGAAACTGTTTTCAAGCGATATGGCCTCTGCCTCTCTGCCGTAGAGCCCCTGGGGAACCAATAATCCTGCCGAAACATCATCCCTGCCCAGGGGAAATGCGGCTATCTGCCCTGTTTGCTCAAGCAGGGACAAACACCGCTCCAGGTCCCTGGCAACCCCAAAGGCAGATTGATACCGCTCATCGGCACTTTTACTCAATAACTTCATGACAATATCTGAGACCATTGTCGGCACTTCGGGATTGACAGTGGCTACAGCCCTGGGCGGCCTGGCAAGATGCGCGTAAATCAGTTCAGCGGCAGTCTCTGCAGTAAAGGGCAACTCGCCGGTCAGCATCTCATAGAAGACCACGCCCAGGGAGTATAGATCGGTGCGAAAATCAATTCCGCGGTTGATTCTGCCGGTCTGTTCAGGGGCAATGTAGGCGAGGTCGCCTTCAAGCAGTTCGGGGCGATCAAGCATCTGGGACAAGGTGCAATGCTCGGCAAGGGTAAAACCAATGAGCACAGGGGAACGCCCCGGGCCGATAAGGATATGGTCACTGCTCAGGTTTTTATGGATGATGTTGCTGTTATGGAGAACAACGAGCGTCTCTGCGACATCCCGGCCAATTGATATTTTTTCAGCAAGTCCGGGGTGTTCAGCAGCACAAAAATCCTTCAGGCTGACTCCCGGAACATACCTGAGCAGGAGGCTCGCTTTTCCTGACAGGGTCCCGGATTCAATAGCCGTGCGAATACCGGGATGATCGAACTGCTGGGTGATTTTCAATTCATTGGCGAATAACTCCGCCGTCCGTGAAAAAGGGGCAGCGGTCCTCGCTATTTTCACCACCACCTGTATACCGTCCGGGGCGTTGTCAAAGCGATACACGCTGGAGTGACGGCCTTGATGAAGGAGGATGAGATCCTTGGTGTCTATTTCCTTGATACCCATAGTCCTGTTCTTCTTCCCTGTTCAACAGCAGGCCGGACGGTTCGGCCAGTTTCCGCGCCCTGCCAGGACATTATCCGAGAGGGCAAGCAGCAAAAAAATCAGAAAGCACCATGACCTTTTCCGGGCAGACCTGTTCACAACGTTTGCAGGCAACGCCCGCGCAACGGGATTGGCACAACCGCATCAGGGGAGGATCTACATCACCTTCCAACTCCAGTGCGGATTGAGGGCAGGCCTGCACACAGCAGGAACATGCACTGCAGCCTGCAATGGCTCGAGACAGAGTCTGCCCTGCATCAGCAACGATTTGCAGGCCTAAACGCCCCCATTGCCTCCGTTCTCCCTGTTCATCCCGTTGAATAACCGGTGATGCAACCTTCATGGAAAACTCCTTGATGCCATAACGATTCATCAGCTTGCGGTAAGCGGTCATGGGCAAGCCCTCGCTCCAGAAAGACAGCTCGAGCATGTACATCTTTTTAAAGATGTCGGACGCGGCCAGGACGCAATGGTCCACGCGGAGCTGTTCTGCCAACTGCTCCATCGCCTCAAGCCGCGATGGAGCCAGCACCAGTTCCCTCGCCATCTTCAACGAGGTGTTGCCGACCTGATGCACCTCCTGTGCACTGGAGGGAAGCAGGCCCACAGACATCGCCTTGACAGGATCCGCATAAGTACCGGCTGCTCCGGCCATATAGACGGCGTGCACGTCTCCATAGCCGATACCGGCGTTGTGACAGAGGGTGACATGGCCGGCTCGGATTGCTCCGATCGCCTTTCCGGCCTCCTGCAGATCTTCCTCGGAAAAATAGAGTTTTTGCCCCAGGTGCAGGCGGGAATCCGGGGTTTGGATATATGGCAGTTGAATATGACCTCCCCTCAATGCCTCGGAGAGGAGAGCCACCACGCCTGTGCCCGTGATCCCCCAGACAAGCACACTGGTGCTCTCAGCCGCGGACGGTCGCTCGAGCTCCACCACCGGTCCCTGGACAGGTTGCATAGCCTCATCCAAGACCAACAGCCGATATCCTGAGGCATCCAGGGGTTGAAGGTCGCTGACCGCACCAGGGGCGGCGAGCATCCCACAGGCAATCTGTTGCCCCTCGATGGCAGGGCCTGCCGCGGCAGAGGCGGTGATGATACGTCCGTCGTGGTAGAGCGCCATCTCTGCATTGGTGCCGTAATCGGTAATCAGGGCTGTCTGTGTCTCGCGCAGAATATCGCTTTGCAGCAGCATGGCCAGACCATCGGCACCAATGGTCGGACAGACCGCGGGCGGAATGATGACCGCACAGTGTTTCTCCACTCCCAGCCCCGGCAAGGTCCCCGCGTTGACAATGATGCCGTGCCGATCAGGAGCCACGATGCCGAGGGCTGCCAGCTTTCGTGTTCCGGTATAGGCCAGATCCCGCACCTCAATGCCCTGGAACAGAGAAAGCTGCACCGTGTTGCCGCAGAGGGCCAGCCTCCTGATCGAGGCAACGGGAATCCTGAGATGGTGCACCATGGTGCGCACCGCCTGACGCAGTATTTGAGTCGCGGTCGACACGCCCACTTCAAGGGCGAAGTGGAGATGATCGACAACATTGGCCCCAGGCAGGGGATGGGTCAGGGAGATGGCGGTGGAAATCACCTTGCCCGAGGCCAGGTCAACGGCCTGGGCACGGAGACCGCTCGTCCCTATATCCATGGCCACCCCCAGTTGTTCCATTAGACCTCCAAGGTTGCTGGCTACAATCCGTACGATTCTTTCCGAAATCCGCGTATCCGAGCGTATTTTGCAAGACAAAGGTCAATGAAGTCCTCTTCATCTTCAGGCAGACTCTCAATTTCGGCCATGTAATGCTTCAGGGCGTCATGCTCGTAGGTCGTCAGCCGCAGGCGAGGATCGGCAAAGATCAATTCTCCGCATTTGAGGGCAGCAGCCCGAGCCCGGCTATACAGACTCTGGTGATGTTCAACCACGGTCTTCCCTATTTCCCAGGCAATATCCGGACAGAGGATATAGCTCTGGGGATCCCGGTAACGATCGGAATTGACCATGCAGGCCTGCAGTTCCTTCTCATACCCCAGGCCGATGGCCGTATTCATGAGCGCGGTATCGTATCCCAGAATTTCCGTAAAGACTGCGGCTGTACTGCCGCCGAACATGGCGTGAAATTCCACTGCCTCGTTGGACCAGAGATCGCAGACCGCTCCAATCACATTGCCGCAAAAATCAGAGTGGGCACAGGCGCTGCTCTTGCCTTCACAGGATATGGGCACGCCGGCAATGGCCTTGATCATCGGGTTTTCGTAGGCACAGTTTTTTCCCGGCCCGGTAGCTCCGCACTCATAGGCGACCAGGGTATTACTCACACAGATGGCTCGGGAAAGGGCCGCCAAGGTATGGGGGACTTCCCTGCCCAGGTATCCGCCGGCCATGAACATGGCTGTATTCGCATGGGCGCAGCTGGTATCGCCACTGGGACAACACTCGTGTTGCCGGGCAATGGCGACGATCTGTGGCCACAACCACTGCATATCGCGACCACCCAACACCGCCTGACCGAAAAGGAGGCCGGTCACGTCATTGCGGATAATGGCATGATCAAAGATCTCCTTGCCGCCGATGGATTCAATGGCCACCATATCCGTATGCCGGGCGCAGGCGGCAAAGGCATCCAGCACAAGTTGCGCACGTTCTGAATCGCGCATATGGGTAATGTCGGGTTTACGCAGATCGGCGATGGTGAAGCGGCACACGGATTCAACCCCATACCTGTCTTTGAACCGTTCCATCAACGATACGGTCTGGGCAGCGACCGCCTCACCCCATTGGGTTATCTGGGTCATCTGCGCAACGTGTTCGACCTCCAGACAGATATGGGAATGACCGATGGAAACACAACGCTCCAGGGCATCGGTATAACTGCGCTCGTATTCACGAAGCAGCGTTTTCAGGGACGCCTCACTCCCGGAACGGGGCTGGACCACAATCTCCGGAAGGACCTCTCCTCCACCGATAACCAGGCCTCTTCTGGTCCTCACCGGATACAGAGAGGAACCGAACATCATATCCTCGGCCCGGGTATAGGCCATTGTTGTACTCAGCTGCATACGCCTCTCTCCTCCCCGCTCGTTCCTCCGGTGTTTTCTGGCGCTTCATGTCCACGCGGATCAACCGTTCCACTTTTCCCGGATCTCGTGCCAGGACATGCCCCGCAGGGCGTCTTCCGCAATGCCGACAGCCCATGAGGCCTCTTTGCCCCAGATCCCCAGATCAAACCCCGAGGTGAAATCTTCATTGACCGCTCCACCGCCACAGACAAAGGGGATATGCAGATTCAACCTTTTCAGTTTGGCCGCAATACGGGGAAACGCGGTCATGGTGGTCGTCATCAAGGCGGTTCCACCGAGGAACAGTGGCTTATGCTCCTGACAACTCTGCACCACAAGATCAACCGGCACATCCGATCCCAGGTTAATCACCTCATAACCGGCAGTACACAGCAGGGCATTGACGATAAGTTGCCCAATATCATGGATGTCTCCTTCAGCCGTATGGGTGATAACCTTACCCTTTTTCGTCATAGGATGCCCCATGGTTCGCTCACAGAGGGAAATCCCCGCGAGCATGGCATCTGCAGAAAGGACGACCTGGGGAAGAAAATAGCTCCCTTCAGCCCATAATCTGCTGACTTCAGCCATGCCCGGGATGAGTCCTTCCCGGATCACATCTTCTGGACGCTTGTGTTCAAGAGCCTGCTGGACAATGGGGAGAATCTCCTCATCATCCCCATGGACGACGTACTCTGCCACCTGTTGCAGCATGGCATCATGGGAAAAGATGTGCTTTTCCTGTTCTTCATGCTCAAGAACAAGGTCAAAGCGGGTAAAGACCTGGGAATGATCGTCAAGATACTTCACGCGTTCCTCCATGTTCTGATATATGAAAGAGTATATATCAAACCCAGTAAAAACAGAAGGAAGCCCCTCAAAAGAAGCGAAGAACGAGCCTCTCTTTGCACAAGCTCAACCAGCGGTACCGCGCACAGCCGAACAGACTGATTTCACAAGGAATTTCCCCATCATTCCCTTCCAACAATGGACACAGATGTGTTATTGGCCTGGCAAGCGGATGAATCGAACGGCGCTCAGCTGAGGAAAAGGGGTGCCGACAGGCACTCTTTCTCGAGGAAATGACGTGTTGGAAATAGTGTGTCCGATTTATACTCTTTTTTACTCCATTGCGTTATTGCGCCTGAAGAGCTCTAATAAATATGTGCAACTTGTGCTGACACTCCCTGAGATTGGGGTGAAAGAAGAGATACGCACCACCTGATCCGGTCCTTAACGTCTTGAGGAGAACGCTCATGCCTGTCGGAGAACTTTGTAATCGGGAAGTCGTGTTTGCCACCAAATCAACCACTATTACAGAAGCGGCCCAGCTCATGCGCCGCTACCACGTCGGTGATTTGGTTGTCGTGGACGAAGTCAACTGCAAGCGGATTCCGGTTGGTATTGTCACCGATCGAGATATCGTCATCGAAGTCGTTGCCAAATCGCAGCCATTACAAGATTGTACCGTCGACAAGATTATGAATCCAAGACTTATACATGTACCAGAATCAGCGGGGATGATCGAAGCCATTCGCTTGATGCGCGCCCACGCTATTCGCCGAATTCCAGTCGTGAGCAACGACGGAACACTGGTCGGCATTCTGTCGGCAGACGATGTGCTGGACCTTCTTGCCGAGGAGTTGTCGGAATTGGCAAAAGTCTCGCCACGCCAACAGACCCGGGAAATTCGCTCCAAACTTCCTTAACCGGATTCTTTCCAAGCATCTTTGATCGGATTGGACGCATACTTTTCTCTCCCTGTTCCCGCCAAAAAACATAACCTATTGACTTAACGATTAAATACTGTAGGCCGCCTTCAATGGCAATTCTACTGTTCTCGCAACCTGGGGAGCACTGTGCAGAGGTTCAGAGGAATGTCACCATTGCAGAGACAGAATCCATATGAGAAGGAGCAGGTGTATCTGAAGTCGAGAAAACATTGAGGACAAGCATATGGCAGACAAAACAAAGCCTTTCGAGATCGGCTTAGTTGGGGCGGGTGCGATCTCCGCTGGTGCCTACACCGGCGGGGTCATCGATTTCATGATCCAGGCACTCGACAGTTGGTACAAGGCCAAGGCCACGGACCCGACGGTGCCGCCGCACGATGTCACCTTATCAGCCTTCTCCGGGGCCTCCGCCGGTGGCATGACCGCGGCCATCGCGGCCGGTTTTCTCGGTTCGGATCAACCGCCGATCATCGATGAACAAACGGCGACCGAGAAAAAATCGCAAAACAAGCTGTACCACAGCTGGGTCGAACGGATCGACATCAGCAGCCTGCTCGAGTCGAATGATCTCAACGATGCGGATGCCATGGTGCAGTCCCTGCTGGATTCGTCGATTTTGAGAGATATTGCGCACGAGGCCCTGAACCTGACACCACGGGCAGAGCGGCGTCCGTATGTTGCAGAACGGTTCCAGGTCATGGTTACGGTGACCAATTTGCGCGGCGTACCCTATTCGTTTCCGATGCAGGGCGATCAACGCACCGATTACGACATGTCCCTCCATGCCGATTACATGCACTTCGAGTTCAGCGATCAGGGACAGGCGAGCTCGCCTGATCGCTACGGAGTCAGTTGGAAGGTCCTGGGCCAGCAATCGCCGCTCAAGGAAAAAATCGAACTCTCGGCCCTGGCGTCCGGGGCTTTTCCGGTCGGTTTGGCCCCGAGAACCCTGGATCACCTAATCACACCGGATCCGGAGGGCGGAATCTACGATGCAAGGCGGTGGCGGGTACCGACCCCATACCACCAGGGAACCAATCCCTGCATGACCCTGGCAAAGATACCACCCCATTGGCCCAATCTGGAGGGCAATCTTCGCTACGATTTCCAATGCCTTGATGGCGGGGTGATGAATAATGAGCCCTTCGAGTTGGCTCGCCAGGCCCTGGCCGGTCAAGACGGCATCAACGAGCGCGATGGGGCCAAGGCCGACAAGGCAGTGCTCTTGATCGATCCGTTTCCGAATGTCAGTACATTCACTCTCGAGGAAGAACCGGCGACCGATATCGTCAAGCTGATCATCCGGCTTTTCGCTGCGTTGAAGAATCAAGCCCGCTTCAAGCCTGACGAATTGAAGCTGGCCGACGACAGGAATGTTTCTTCACGCTTCATGATCGCGCCGTCGCGCCCTATAGCCACCGATCGCAAGGCTGAATACCCGATCGCCTGCGGCTCACTCGGCGGATTTGGCGGGTTTCTCAAACGCGATTTTCGCAATCACGATTTTTTCCTGGGCCGGCGCAACGCGCAAAAATTCTTTCGGGATCATTTCGTCTTACCCGAGGACAATCCCTTGTTTGTTGATTGGGGCGGTGACGATCCCGAATTGCGGGTCAGGATGATCGAGGTCTACTGTGTCAAAGATCCACAGGGGCGCCCGCAACTCGTCGATGGCAAACATCAATTGCCGATCATCCCATTGGTCGGGGTGGTCCAGGATCAGGAGTGCAGGCTCTTGCCCTGGCCGCGTTACAGCGAAAAGGATATGGAGCGCTTCATGGATCAAGTCGAGCGGCGGACCGACAAGGTCTTGGGACGGCTGGCCGAACAGTATTTCAAGGGCTGGAAACAGTGGTTGGCCAAGCTGGTGATCAAGACGAAAAAAAATGACATCAAGGCCTTTGTCGAGCAATCGGTCTATTGCGATCTGCAACAGATGGGGTTGATTCGAGGTTGGAGCAAGAGCACGATCAAGTGCGGTAAGAAACGAGCGGATTGACGGGATGACGATCAGGAAGGCGGCACATGTCCCCTTCCCAAGGGATCGATCATTTCGAAAGTGACGGCCATGGACAAATCCTGCCGCTGGATCCTTTCTGGAAAAAAGCGCCTTCGATGCGGTTGCGGCCATTCTGTTTGGCCTTGTAGAGGAGCGCGTCGCAGGCGTTGAACAGTTCTTCGGGCAGAACCTCGGCGAGCCCGGACAAGGTCAAAACACCGATGCTCACGGTGACGTGGCCTGACACTTCCGACCCTTTATGCGGCAGGGAAAGCCCCTCAATGCCGGAACGGACGTCCTCAGCCACCTTGCGTGCGTTTTCATGGTTGGTGGCGGGCAGGATACAGGCGAATTCCTCGCCACCGTAACGGGCCACGGTGTCTGAGGGGCGCTTGATCACCTTGGCCAAAAGCTGTGAGATCCCCCGCAAGCAGTCGTCACCATGTAAATGGCCATACAGATCGTTAAACTGCTTGAAGAAGTCGATATCCACAAGGAGCAGGGACATGGGGGTACCTGACCTGCTTTGCCGCTTTATCTCCCTGGTAAAGGTTTCATCAAAAAGCCGTCTATTGGCAAGACCGGTGAGGGAATCTTTGCTTGCCAGTTTTGCCAGCTCCCTATTGATGGATTCAATCTCGCGCGTGGATGTGTCGACAAGCCGGTGCAGCACACACATGGTCCGAAACTGGCGGGATTCCTCGAGCCGGGGATCGTATTCGTTTTCCGTGACTGCCTCTGTATCCGAATCACCTTCGGAAAGCGTAAGCACGGTCATGGTTTGACTGAAGAAATAGGTTTTGCCGGATTCGTGGCGGAAGTACTCCCCATAGCAGAAGAAACCGGATGAGGGGGCAATATCTTCCAGGGACGAGAGCTCAACAGCGATATCCGCGCCCAAAATCCACTTTCGAGAAACACAGGAATAAATAAAAATCGCCTGGGGGTTGAAGGAACGCACCTCTTCGTGGGTCAACTGTGCACCGGTCGCCAGGAGGCCGGCGTGACAGAAGCCGAAACGCAGTTGTTCGCCCGGATAGAAGTCATGGATGTAGTGAAACGATCCATCTTCGTTGACGCCGGTGGCATGGATTGCCATGGGGATGCCGTCGCGTTCGATGATCAAGGGAAAATCAGCGGCGGACAGGGGCAGGCCGTCGGCCACCTCCTGACCAAGGTAGTGCACGTAGATGTCATACGGTGACAGGCCATCGATGGAATAGACGATGGGGCCTTGCGCTTTGGTGATCGTCAGCTTCTTGCCAATGGGAACCCAACTGAGATTGTAGGCATTCCTGGCAATGAGTTCGGTGCCGGAAATGGAGGCGGCCGCCACACAGTGTTCCGTGAGGCCGTCCTGGGTGAAGACAAAGGTTATCTCTCCGGGAGCATCAGGCACTTATGGGATTATTTAACACGTCGGATCCTCTTTGGGCGTGATGCTCTCTGCGCCTTGGCGTTTTGCTCGTACTCAGTAAAAATGGAATCAAATTTTGAGTTGTACTTGGCGCAACGCAGTTTGAGGATATTATTTGCGTAATCGACTTTCCACCAGGCACCGGATCTCTTGAGGCGGATATTACTGATGAACTTATTGGCACTTTCGATCGCTCCGCTGCCAAGCGGGTACCCACCTCGCCGCAAACGACCATACTCGATCCTGTCTTTGTTCTTTTTCAGGTAGTTTACCAGCTTAGTTCTCTCAGTTTCCGCAGTGGCTGTTTTGCATTTCATTCTGCTCAGGCCAGCGATGACATGTGAGGCATTGTTGTGAAAGAGTCGAACCTTGGTTTGCTCTATCCACTCATCGGCTTTCGTCGATTCAGCAAAATGATATTTAGCAAAATCGTGGAGGTGTTCCGAGCAGTGGAAATAATCAAGGACTTGGCGGCATGTTGGGAAATATTCTTTGACGCAGTCCCATATCCAATCGGCTCCATCACCTACAAAACACAGGCGAACTTTATCCAGCGGGATAATGTCTTTGCCTCTTAGCTCGGCAAGGAATCCTCGAAATTCAGCAACATTGCTGATTTGGTGCCAACTTAAAAGATGAACTATCTTGTCTTTATCGAGCAAGTAACCGCGTATCCCTTTAGCTTCGCGCCAGCAATGCGGTTGCCCCTTGTCTTCTGTTCTTATGGGCACCATAGCGCCGTCAGCAAAAAAAAACAGCACGGGCCTTCTAAAGTTTTCATCCGAAATATCTTCTATTATTTTCAATATTTCCTGTGAGGTTGGGGTGATCTCCTCAAGGCTGATTTCATCGGCGACTTGATTGGTAAGTTTATGAACGGTGTCAGCGGAAATGCCAAAACGATAAATCTCGTTCATCATTTCCGCAGCTTCTTCAAAGGTTTCCTTGGCCCCGAAGAGAGAAGCTATTTTTTGAACATCGTATTGGTACTTGCCATCCCTCAAATTAAGAGCATCTTCATACGGGGTATGGACGGCTTTACATTTGGGGCAAACATAGTACGGGCAGCCAATAACAATGGTACCAATTGTGGTAACACACTCTTTTTTATTGGAATATTTTTTATGCACTTTGGTGCCGCAACAGGTGCATGCTGGAGTAGAGATCTGTCTGTCGAGTTCCCCCTGAATGATGATCTGGACCAATTCCGGATCTATTGATGGGTACTCTTTCCTGATCTTGTCAATTATCTCAAAAAGCGTGTTATTGGGCGCATCAACGCACTGGATAATGTGAGCTATTTTTTGATCAAGGGTATTATCGTACATGTCTTTGTAACGCTTGGACCAATCCCGAATTCTCCGCACTGCCGCCATGGTATAACCTCCTGATTTTGCATGACATTATATCATAAATACAGTAGCGTTTAAACTGAAATCCACCGTAACTTATTAAAATTATTTAACAAAAGCCTCTCGTTTCCTCGGCGGAGAAATTCCATAAGCGTCGGATGCACCCCTTGCAACAAGCCGAACTGGAATGCCCGGCACCGGCCCCTAAGGTCAAAAACGGAAAACGGGGACGAACAGCCAAATCGAAATCCAGAAACCTGCTGGAGCGATTACAGAGCTTTGAAAACGACGTTCTTCGGTTCTTGGACGATCCGCTGGTGCCTTTCACCAATAACCAGGCAGAAAATGACCTGCGGATGATCAAGGTGCAGCAGAAGGTGTCAGGGTGCTTCCGTTCAATGGAAGGTGCAGAGACTTTCTGCCGCATCCGTAGCTACATCACGACCTGTAGAAAACAAGGCATTACTGCGTCCGAAGCCTTGCGATTGCTCTTCCTGGGTAAGTGGCCCGATTTCATGACCACGCTTGTGGATTCGGTTTGTGCTGAATAGTTACGAAAAATGTTCGTTATCACAATAAAGAAGCAGGGAGGAGTGATTATCGACAGCCAGCGCCATCCTGTTTCCTCCTTTGGCGGATCCGATTCGGGGAGTATAATTTGTCGATGATGAAATCATGCTGGCAGAGCTTGGCAAAACCATGCTCGAGCATCTTGGTTCCCGTGTCACCCTGTGCGCTGAAAGCAGGGTCGCCTTGGCTCTGTTTCATGAGCCCTCTGAAAAATTTGCTGTCCTCGTTACAGATAAAACCATGCCCACGATGACCGGTGTTGGGCTCGCAACAATAATACCCTCGATACATCCCGGGATTCCCAGCCTCCTCTGCACAGGTTACAGCAGCCTTATCAATGAAGAACAAGCCGACCGCCACGGTATCAAAGGGTTCGCGGCGAAACCTTTCAGCCAAAAAGAGTTAGCCGCAGCATTGAGAAAAGTGCTGGATCAAGATATATCAATGCAATAAATTTTTGAATACCAGCTGGATTCACCGCGCCTCCCCTTGAGAAAGGAGTTGCGTCCCTTAAATATCCCGCTGCCCATTCTCTGGAGTTCAGATGACAACCACTTTCCACACCACCAATGGCGATATCGAGGGTGGCAATCTTCCTAGGCCAGGGGTGCCGGCCACAGCGGCACGGTGGCTCCTGGAACAGCCTGACCCTGCCAATGGATGGGGGCGGCTTGATAGGCTTGCCCTGGAGGCCAACCGCAGTGGAGAAGATACGCCAGAAAGGATTTTTGCCGCCGTTACAGTTGCCGACTCGCCGCCGCAGTATTGGGGAGACAGTACCCTCCGGGCCACGATAAACGGTTTGGCGAACCGGATACCTCCGCCGGTAGAGCAAGAAGGCCCTGCCGAAACATTGCCCCAATGGGAGAGTTACCACTCGCTCAAAGTGTTCAGGATACGAGCGTGGTAACGCACGGCAAACAGATCGTGCGTTTTTTACATTTTGATTTTTTCAGGAGCCACTATGAATGTCTTTTACTGCATTTTTGAAGTCGAGCCGCAGGTTGAAAACCCTTTGATTGCCCATGTCTCCAGAGCAGTCGTGCATCTCTGGGTGGGGGCAAGCGAAATCGATGCAGCCAGAGAGATCGCACGTCAATTTCTTACGTCCGACCGATGGCTAGTGACAGAGGAAAAGGAGGCGTATTTACCGACGCCTGGGCAGATAGAGGGGCTGGACGCTGAACAATCGGCGAATTATCAAACAGCTCAATCAGAAGGAATCCACGCGAAGTTTTACTACTGGCATCGTTCCGAGTGATCGAGCAGCGGCAACCACGACCAAACAAAGCCGGATCGTCGTTGTTTTTTCCAAGGACCCCACCAGCAAAGTCTGGCAAAACACTCTTTTCCCGGAGTAAGGCAGACGAAATTGATGGCTAGGCAACGACTTTCTCTGGCTGAAGGATTCTTTTATGACCAAAGAAGGTGGTGGGAGAGCAAGGGAGTTTTGGCCGCGCACCTGAGCGCTTCCAGAAGATTTCCGGCTGCAGCGGCAACAGTTGCGGCAGCTCTCTTCCCCAAAGCGCAAAAGGGGGGCTCAGTTGTTCACTGAACCCCCCTGTATGATGGTGGAGCTAAGCGGGATCGAACCGCTGACCTCTTGAATGCCATTCAAGCGCTCTCCCAGCTGAGCTATAGCCCCGTCGTCTTCATTTTTCTGCAAAAAGCAGCCTTCCTCGCCACCATCGTTGAAAAATTCTCAGGTGCTTGCTGAAGAAGGTGACGAGCAAGATTGAGCGATACTACCCGATCCCTTCTTGGCTTGCAAGCAAAGTCCTCCGGAAAACGTGGAGGACCTGCATAATTCAACACCGTTCAAAAGAACTCGGAATCCCAACGAACAGCCCCCCTATGAAGAGCATCCCCCAATACCTCCTCGTCGAACCCTATTACGGAGGATCGCATAAAGCGTTTATCGACGGGATGACCCACGTTGTGGAAGGCGAGTTCACCCTGTTGTCCCTGCCTGCCAGGAAATGGAAGTTGCGCATGCAACTGGCAGCGCCCTATATGGCCGAGAAAATCATTGAGGCCACCCGCAAAGGTGCCCGGTTTGACGCAATGGTGACATCCACCTTTCTTGACGTCGCAGTCTTAAAGACCCTCTTGGCGCAAAAGGGAATCGCCATTCCTCTGGGGATCTATTTTCACGAAAACCAGTTCGCCTATCCCACAAGGCCGGAAGATACGGATCGCCATCAGTTTGCCGCCATAAACTGCACCTCAGCGCTCTGCGCGGATGCAGTTGCCTTTAACAGCGCCTTCAACATGGAGTCCTGCCTAGGCGGTATCCGACAGTATGCACAAAAGGCCGCTGATTTTCCCATGCCCGACATTGCCGGCCATATTCGCGCTAAATCTGTTGTCCTCCATCCTGGTCTGGATTACAGCATGCTCGACGGCAAAATCGCACCAAAGAATACGGAGGGGCGGCCAGTCATCGTCTGGAATCATCGATGGGAGCACGACAAGAATCCTCAGACCTTTTTTCAGGCTCTCTTTGAACTGGATGAAAGAGGGGCCGACTTTCAGCTCATCGTTTTAGGAGAGTCGTTTCGTCATCAGCCGGAAATCATGCACCAGGCCAAGGAAATTCTTGCCTCGCGCATTCTCCACTTTGGCTATTGCCGCGATAAAGAGGCATATTCTTCCTGGCTGCGGCGTGGAACCATTGTTGTCTCAACAGCCATCCATGAGTTTTTTGGCATGAGTGTACTGGAAGCGGTTCGCGCGGGCTGCAGGCCTCTTGTTCCTGACCGGTTGTCCTACCCGGAGCTGTTCCCAAGACGATATCGTTATGCAAACGGACAGTTGGTCGAAAAGATGGCAGAACTTATTGACAGCAATGCCGGAATAACGCCGACCGAGGCACGAGCCCTGACCGATCCGTATTCATGGAACAGGGGAGAGAAATCGTATAGCGATTGGCTGAGAAAGCTCAGAGGTGTTTGAGAAGTACGTTGAAGACAGGGAACGAGACACGGTGGAAAAAGAAAAGCCTATTTCAACACCCAGCTCCTTGTGGAGGGATTGTGGCGAAACAGGCTTTATCGGGCAAGACCGCCGATTACATCAGCGGTCTCAATATTTGGTGGAGCTAAGCGGGATCGAACCGCTGACCTCTTGAATGCCATTCAAGCGCTCTCCCAGCTGAGCTATAGCCCCGTCGTTTTCTGGAGCAGCCTTTTACCATGCGGAATGATCCCTGTCAAGTTTTTATCAATTCTTTTTCTTGTCTTGACCATATCGATTGCCAAGGGGGGGTTTGATTGGTAATGTAGCGACTTTGTTCACGCAGAGTAAAAGGCTGCACAAACTCCCATCGCCACACCGTTCCCAGCGGGTCCACTTCGCTGATATTTCTATCGTTAATTAGGTGATACCGGAATGTTTTCTCCGTTTAATTTTTTGTTCGGCTGGATGTCCAACGATCTGGCCATTGACCTCGGCACAGCCAACACCGTGTTATATGTCAAAGGCAAGGGAATCGTTCTCCGTGAGCCCTCGGTGGTTGCAGTACGAAAAGATTCCCGCGGCAGCCGCGTGCTGGCTGTGGGACGCGAGGCCAAGGAGATGCTTGGCAGAACCCCGGGTAACATCGAGGCCATTCGTCCGATGAAGGATGGCGTCATCGCCGACTTCGAGGTTACCGAGGCCATGCTGCGCTACTTCATCAACAAGGTGCATAACCGCCGCACGCTGGTTCACCCTCGAATCATCGTCTCCGTGCCCTCCGGCATCACCCAGGTGGAAAAACGGGCGGTCCGTGAAACCGCTGAATCGGCAGGTGCCCGGGAGGTCTACCTGATCGAGGAACCCATGGCCGCGGCCATCGGCGCCAACCTGCCCATTACCGAACCAACCGCCAACATGATCGTCGACATCGGCGGCGGCACCACCGAGGTGGCTGTCATTTCCCTCGCGGGCATCGTCTATGCCAAATCGGTACGGGTTGCCGGCGACAAGATGGACGAAGCCATCCTGCAGTACATCAAACGCAAACACAACCTGGCTATCGGCGAGCGCACCGCGGAAGAAATCAAGACCACCATCGGCAACGTTCTGCCCGAGGAACCCTACGAGACCATGGAGATCAAGGGGCGGGATCTGGTTTCCGGCATTCCCAAAACCCTGACCATCACTTCCAAGGAAATACAGTCAGCCATCTCCGAGCAGGTCGATGTGATTGTCGATGCGGTACGTGTGGCCCTGGAACAGACCCCACCGGAACTTTCCGCTGATATTGTCGATTCAGGCATCGTCCTCACCGGCGGTGGTGCACTGCTAAAAAATCTCGACACCCGCTTGAAGATAGAGACCGGCATGCCGATCATCGTTGCCGACGACCCACTCTCTTCAGTGGTTCTCGGTTCCGGGCAGGCACTTGACAACATTGAAATTCTAAGAGAAATTGCCATCGATTGATTTCGATGGCAATTTGCCCCGGTCTATCGACCCTTTCCATCCGACCGCTGCTCCCGAGGGTTTCGTCGCATTTTTCCATGAAAAAAAAGAGCCCCAGAAAACGAACCAGCCGTTTCAGGCTTTTCCGCGTCATCGTGTTGGCCGGAATTCTCCTGACCTTGGCCCTGATTTTCCTTGTCTCCACACTGGGAAGCCAACAGTTCGGCTCCCTGCACAAACTGATTTTGGAAGCCGTGGGCCCGCTGCAGAAGGTTGTGGCCGTGTCCAGTTCAACCGTGGATCGGTTCAAGTCGGAGTATGTGGATATCCTCCAGGATAGCCTTCGCCTACGAGAGGAAAACAAACGCCTGGTGCAGCAGTTGCAGGAAAACGAGACATTGCTCAACAAGAGCCGCGAGGCCATGGCCACCAACGCCAGCCTGCGCAAGCTGCTTGAGTTCAAGAACACCCTTGGCCACCAATCCAGTGTGGCCGCGACCATTATCGGTAAAGATCCCTCGACCATGTTTCGCTCGGTCATTATCGATCAGGGATCCAACAACGGCATCACCAAGGGGGATCCGGTGGTCAACAGCGAGGGCGTGGTCGGTCAGGTTTTTGCCATTACCCCCAACTACGCCAAGGTGCTGCTGGCGATCGCACCGTCCAGCGCCATCGACGTACTCCTGCAGAAATCGCGGGTACGAGGCATTCTCAAGGGCGATGGCAGCCTCACCTACAAGCTTGAGTATATTTTGAAAACCACGGAAGTTGAGGAAGGCGCCCACGTGGTCACCGCCGGCTACGGCGGCATCTTTCCCACCGGCCTGCCCGTGGGGGTGGTTTCCAAGATCATTAAAAAGCCTCGGGGCATGTTTCACGAAATCGAGGTTACGCCATCGGTTGACTACCAGAAACTCGAGCACCTGCTGATTCTCCACCAACCCAACATGGTGGAAATCAAGCAGTTGGAACAGCCTTGATGCACCATGGACTGGACGCCTGTTTTTTTCATGACGAGTCAGAGCCGCACCCTTTTCCAGGGCATTGAAAGGCGATGATTGCCATCAACTTCATCCTCGTCGGCCTGTTGCTCGTCATCCTGGAGACAACGGTCTTTATGCCGCGACTGGGCTGGCTGTACCCTCCGGATCTCTATTTCATCCTGGTCGCCTTTCTTGCCTATCGCCTGGAGTTTATCCACAGCCTGATCATTCTCTTTCCCCTGGCCTGTTTTCTCGACGTGCTCTGCGGGACCGTGCTCGGCAGCTATGCCCTGATCTGTTTCGGTTGCTATTTTTTCGTGCGAACCATCAGTGGAAAATTGCCCATTCGTGAACCCCTGTACCAGATTCCCCTGATCGGTGCGGCGTATCTTGTCGTGCATTGGCTGGTGTACCTGCTGTTGAATTTTCTCCAGCCGGGGCACCTGGCTCCGTGGAATTGGCTGCAGATGATCATCCGCGCTCTGGAGGTTGTGATCCTCGGCTACCCCATGTTCTATTTCTTTGAAAAAGTACGAAAATTTTCCATAGGCACATTGCTCCCCTGGAATCGACTGCGCCTCCGCACGGATAATCGGCGCAGACGTCGTGCCTAATGGTTCTCCAAGAGATTTCCCTGAGAGGTCATTGATTGTGGCGAATTTGTATGGAGCCGATAAAAGTCCATTGAGAAGATCGAACCGGCGGCGTGCGGAACCCCTGCTCGATGCGGAACGGCGCCGCGACAGCGGCGTAACCAAGCTCACACCCCGTGACGAGAGCGATCTCAGCGGCTACAAGAAAAAAGCGCTGTACAGCTGTATAGTGGTCATCGCCTTTTTTTCGGTGGTGATCACCCGCCTCTGGTTTCTGCAGATTCAACAGGGGGATGATTTCAGCGAACTTGCCGACAACAACCGCGTTCGCTCCATTGAAATCGCGGCACCGCGCGGCAATGTCTATGATCGCAAAGGCCGCGAACTGGTGACCAACCGCCCCTCGTTCAACGTGGTCTGGATGCGCGAAAACAACAAAATCGATGACGAGTGGCTGAAAAACCTCACCCGCATTCTCCGTCAGGATCCCTCGGTTCTTCTCGACAAAATCCGCAAAATGGCGAACACCCCCGGTCATCTGCCGGTACGGCTGGCCGAAGATATCGATTGGGAAACCGTCGCCCGCATCGAGAACAACCGCATGTACCTGCCTGAGATCAAGATCGAGGTCGTCCCGCTTCGTATCTATCACTTTAACAACCTCGCCTCTCACCTCATCGGTTACATGGGGGAAATCAACAAGGCTGAACTTGATAAGGCCCAGGCGGATCCGAATGACAAGGAGCGTTACAAGGGGGGCGACCTGATCGGCAAGATGGGGCTGGAGCGACTACGCGAAGTTGATCTTCGCGGTGAAAAAGGCCACCACAACGTGGAAGTCAACGCCCTTGGTTTCGAGCAACAGAACCTCAAAGGCGACGAACCCCTGCCGGGCAACGACATCCGCTTAACCCTGGATGCCGAGTTGCAGAGAATCGCCGAAGAGGAAATGGCCGCAAAAAATCGTGCCGGAGCTGTTGTGGCCATGGAGGCCCAAACTGGCCGCATCCTCGTTGCTGCCAGTGCGCCTGAACTTCACCTCGAAGAATTTGTCGGAGGCATCTCACACAAGGCCTGGCAGTCCATGCTGCAGAACCCCCTGCACCCGCTGATCAACAAACTGATTCAGGGGCAGTATCCTCCGGGCTCCACCTACAAGCCGGTGACCGCCTTTGCCGGATTGGCCGAGGGGGTGATCACGCCGGACACCACCGTTTTCTGTCCGGGATTCTATCGTTTCGGCAACCGGGTCTACCGTTGTTGGAAACATTCAGGCCACGGAACGGTCAACCTCAAACGCGCCATATCCGAATCCTGCGACGTCTATTTCTATCAGGTAGGCCAGCGACTGGGCGTCGACCGATTGGCCCGTTATGCCAAGATGTTCGGCCTCGGCGCAAAAACCGGCGTAGAGATGGAACACGAAAAGCCGGGCATCGTTCCCTCCTCGGATTGGAAAAAAAAGCGCTATGGAGTGAAATGGCATGAGGGCGAAACCCTCTCCGTGGCCATCGGCCAGGGCTATGACCTGGCCACCCCCCTGCAGATCGCCCTGATGACCTCGGTCATCGCCAATGGCGGCACCCTGTACAAACCAACCGTGGTCGAGCAGGTCACCGATCCTGACGGCCGAGTGGTGAGTTCCTTCAAACCGGAAATCCTCTCCCGCATCACAGGCCAAGGCCATAATCTCAAACTGGTTCGCGAAGGCATGGTCGAGGCGGTCAACGGCCGTCGAGGCACCGGGCGAGAGGCCAAGATCGATGCCCACGGCATTATCGTCGGCGGCAAGACCGGTACGGCCCAGGTCGTCCGCCTGGCCCAGTACAAGCATCTCAAAGAGGAAAACATTCCCTACGAATACCGCGATCACGCCTGGTTCACCTGCTTTGCCCCGGCGATCAATCCGGAAATCGTGGTGACCGTACTGGTCGAGCACGGTCTTCACGGCGGTTCGGCCTCTGCTCCCATTGCCGCCAAAATCCTCAACAGTTATTTTGAAGACAAGATGAAGGGCCAGAATCAAGCCGATAAACAGGGGAGCGAAAACCATCGGGTCATCCTCTCCCAGGAGATGATCGAGGAAACCGATCCTCCCCCCCCCGAAGATGAGGGGCGCAACTGATCGCTGACGAATGCGTACCTGACTGCAGCCAATCGATCTTTGCGGTATCGCAAAAAACCACATTGACTAACCACAACTTCCAGCATTTAGACTTTATACGAGGTCATCATGTTTCAATTTGACCGCCGCCTTCTCCAGCACTTTGACTGGGTCATGCTGTTGATGCTGGTGCTGGTGGGCTCCATGGCGTTGACCAACCTCTACAGCTCCACCTACCTCACCGATATCGGTCCATCGTCCATCTTTTTCAAACAGGCGATCTTTTACGGCTTCGGCCTGGCGATGATCCTGTTTCTCCTGGCGTTCGATTATCATCGCATCGCCAAACTCGGATACGTCTTCTACGTTGCCATCCTGCTCCTGCTGACCTATACCCTCTTTTTCGTCAAGGCTATTTCCGGGTCCCAGCGGTGGATCGACCTCGGATTTTTCAATCTGCAGCCGTCCGAACCGACCAAACTGGTCCTGATTCTGGTGCTGGCCTCCTGTTACGCCAGCACCAACGCTCCCGGCGGCTACAGGTTGCTTGATCTGATCAAACCCATCCTGCTCACCGCCCTGCCCTTCGCCCTGATCCTGCTGCAGCCGGATTTGGGAACCGCCCTCATCTGTGCCATCATCTTTGTCTCCATGACCCTCTATGTCCGTCTACGCTGGAGCACCCTGAGCATCCTTGGCGGCGCCGGTCTTGGCTGCGCCTTTATCGGCTGGAAATTTCTGCTCAAAGAGTACCAGCGAAAACGCATAGAGACCTTTCTCAATCCGGAAGCGGACCCGATGAACCACGGATATCAAATCATGCAATCGAAGATTGCGGTGGGCAGCGGCAAGGTCTTTGGCAAGGGGTTCATGGAGGGGACCCAAGGGCATCTGCACTTTCTGCCGGAGCGGCATACAGACTTCGCCTTTTCGGTCTGGGGTGAGGAATGGGGATTTGCGGGATCGCTTTTTTTCCTCAGCTGCTACTTCTTCATGCTGGTCTGGGGCCTGAACGTGGCCATGTCAGCCAAAGACAAGTTCGGTTCGATCCTTGCCTTTGGCTGTACCATGCTCATCTTCTGGCAGGCGGTGATCAATCTGTTCATGATCATGGGTTTTCTGCCGGTGGTCGGTGTCCCCCTCCCCCTGTTCAGTTACGGCGGCTCCTCGTTGTTGACCAATCTGCTGGCACTCGGGCTGATCATGAACGTGCGCATGCGCAGCTTCACCGCGGAAACACCGGCCAACGGTTAATCTCTCAAACGGCCTGCGGCCTCGACCACCAGGGACTGCAGGCCGGCAATAAACTGCGGATCGTCGTTGAGCGCAGGTGTCACGGCAAAACGCATCCCCAGGCCTTCGGCCATCTCCCGATACTGGATGTCGATTTCATACAGTGTTTCCACGTGGTCGGAAACAAAGGAGATCGGCAGGACCAGCATGTTGCGTTTTCCTTCACCGGCCAACTCCTCAATCACCTCCGGCAAGGCTGGCCCCAGCCACTCCACGGGGCCGCTGCGACTCTGGTAGCACAGTCGGCCGGTAACACCGGTAATCGCCTCGAGGCGATCTATGGTCTTGTGCAGATGCCGTACGTAAGGGTCGCCCTCGGCGATAAACTGCACCGGAAGACTGTGGGCGCTGTACACCAACTGCACCTCCTCGCCTGCAAAAGCAGCCATCCCTTCGCGAACCCGCACTGCCAGACATTGGATAAAATCGTCCTGTTCCGGCCAGGCCTCAATGATATGGAGGGGGAGCCGCATCCCCGCCTTCGTCATCTGCACTTTGAGATCGGACAGGGAAGAGCCGGTTGTGGCAATCGAGTAGTGGGGATAGAGCGGCAGGGCGATCAACCGACGCACCTGGGCAACACGCAGCTGCGCCAGCGCCTCATCAGCAAAAGGATGCCAGTAGCGCATGCAGGGCCGCACGACAAAGTTACCCACAGACGCCAGCACCTCCTCCAAGGTCCTGGCCTGCTCTTCGGTCTTGGCCCGTATCGGTGAACCGCCACCAATGCGGCGGTAGTTGGCCATGCTTTTCGGCGCCCGCCGGTATGCGATGATTCGAGCGATAATCTTCTGCATAAAGGCTGGGCCAAGCCGAATGATCTGCCGATCGGAAAACAGATTCAGCAAAAAAGGGCGAACATCTTCGAGCCGGTCCGGACCACCGAGATTCAACAGTAACACGCCTATTTTCTCTTGAGTATTCATGCCGTTACTCTACTCTTGAGTTGTATTTTCCGTCAAGAAAATGTGTTCCCCCCCTTGATTTACCATTCAGGCAGTGCCTATAATTGAATCATGCTCAAGCGGTTTCCTTCCCCCAACAGAATCCCAGCGTGTGATTTGCACGCCTATTTCCCCGATAATCACTCTCAACGGATTGCGCAGGGAGAGTATAAATCCGTCCTTACCTCCTAGGAAACCGCTGCCTGATCCACAGGTAGCGGCATGGGGTCGCTACCGCAGTTCACATCGGAGGATGTTTATGGAACTGAAAATCGAGGCTAAAAATCTTGACCTACGAAAGAGCTGGCAGGAAAAAATTGAGGAAGAGCGAAACCGGCTCAACCGCCACTATGCAAATTTCGTCCTCCATTTACGCGTTTCTATTGAAGCAACACCGGGGTATAAGGAAGGAGGGTATGAGGTCCGATTGGTTGCTACTGTCCCCAATGATACGGTAGCCGTCAAGCGCTGGGGAGAAAGTGTCCGCAGCCTGCTGACCGAGGCTTTTGATGTTCTCGGATCACAGCTCAAGGAGATCGTCAAAAAGAAACAAAACCATAAAGCGGCAAAGGTCTCCGGAGCGGTCATTGACGGGAAATCCACCGGTATTGTTCGCAAAATCGTCGCCGATGAGTCCTACGGGTTCATCGTCACGGACGACAAGCTAGATGTATTCTTCCATGCCAACTCGCTCAAGGATGTAGCCATCAACGAGCTCGCCGAAGGGGACGAGGTTCTCTTTGCCATGGAAGAGGGTGCTCAAGGACCGCAGGCGACCTGGGTTAGGGTCGGCCATGCCTGATCTGCCTCCTAGCTGAATCCGGCGCACCACCGGCGCCGTCATATATGGGGCCCTGCCTTTGAGGCAGGGCTTTTTTTATGCCCACGGCCCAAGCACAATGCCATCGTGAATCCAAGTTGCTACCAAAAACAGATTCTGCTTGGTCAAGGGCAAACTCCCGTGTACAACGACAGGTTAAAATGATGACGGTCGCCCAGCCAACCGGCAACCGGCCCCTTGCCCTTTTCTGCACAAAACATCACATCGACATGACCCAACCGGAACTCTATCTGATCGACGGAAGCGCCTATATCTACCGGGCCTATCACGCCATTAAACCGCTGTCCAACTCCCACGGCCTGCCCACCCATGCGGTTTTCGGGTTCACCTCCATTCTCAGGCGGCTGCTCAAGGAACGCGCTCCCCAATACCTGGCGGTTGCCTTTGACACCCGGGGGCCGGTTTTTCGACATCGTCTCTACGATCAGTACAAGGCAAACAGGCCTCCCATGCCCGAGGATCTGGCCACGCAGATCCCCTATATTCATCGCCTGGTCGATGCCTACCGTATCCCCAATCTCCAGGATGGTGATCAGGAAGCCGACGACCTGATCGCCTCGGTCACCCGGAAAATGGTATCCCAGGGCTACAAAATAGTCATCGTCTCCGGTGATAAAGACCTGCTGCAACTGGTCTCTGCCAACGTCACCCTTTGGGATCCGATGAACAACCGATTGATGGATGAGACGGCTGTGGAGGAAAAGTATGGCCTCCCACCCTGCAAACTGCTCGATTATTTCGCGCTCACCGGTGACAGTAGCGACAACATTCCCGGTGTTCCAGGAGTCGGGCCCAAATCGGCACAAAAGTTTATTGCCGAATACGGCAACCTTGAAGGCTTGTATGCAGTGGCCGATCAGTTGAAGCAGAGCAAGATGGTACGCCAGATTCAGGACAACCGCGAGCAGGCATTTTTATCTCGCGACCTGGTCCGGCTCAATGAGGCCGCACCGGTTCCGGAAAATATCGCCGACTATCGCTACCAGGAACCGGACGAGGAGAAACTCCGTGAACTTTTTCAGGAATTGGAATTCCTCTCTCTGCTCCAGGAGGTGAACACCGCCAAACGCATCGAGACCTCCGCTTTTCATCTGGTCCAGGATGCTGAGGCCCTGCACGCACTGAGTGAGCGGCTGGAACAGGTCTCTCATTTCGCCCTGGATACGGAAACCGATTCCCTGGAAACGCTCAGTGCCAACCTGGTGGGTGTCTCAATCGGTGTCGATGACGGCGAGGCCTGGTATCTCCCCTGCGGCCATCGCACCCCCGAGGGGACGCTGCTTCCCTGTCAACTTTCTGTCACAGAGATCGTCAACGTCCTGCAGCCGGTGCTGATGCGCGAGGATATCACCAAGATCGGGCACAATCTCAAATTCGATCTCGCCATCCTTGCGGCTCCGCACAACGGTGGAATGCAGCCGGCCGGCCCGCTCTACGACACCATGATCGGTGCCTGGTTGCTCGAGCCTGACCGACATTCGTACAAACTCGATGATCTCTGTCTGGAACTCGGCCTCAAGATGACCGGTTTTGCCGAGGTAACGGCCAAAGATCCGGCTCCGGATGCCTTTTGCCGGGTCGGCCTCGAGGCCGCCACCCATTACAGCTGCGAGGATGTGTTCGGGGCCATGCGCCTCTACCAGCACCAGGGACCATTGCTCGCCGAAGCCGGGCTCGAGGCCTTGATGCGCGATGTGGAAGGGCCGCTCATTCCGGTCCTGGCCGCCATGGAGCAGGCGGGCATTCTGGTCGATGCGGCCCAACTGGAGCAGCTGTCCCTGGAGTTTGCCAATCGGCTCGACGCGTTTGAACACTCCATTTACGACTGTGCCGGCATTTCCTTTAATATCAACTCGCCCAAGCAGCTTGGCGAGATTCTCTTTGAACGGCTGCAGCTCCCCAAGGGACGCAAAACCAAAACCGGCTGGTCCACCGATGTCAAGGTGCTCGAAAGCCTGAGCCAGACCCACGAACTGCCAGCACTCATTCTCCAATACCGCAACCTGGCCAAGCTCAAATCCACCTATGTGGACAAGCTGGCCAGTCTGCAAAATGCCAAGACCGGCCGGGTGCACACCTCGTTCAATCAATGCGGCACAGCCACCGGGCGCTTGAGCTCGAGCAATCCCAATCTGCAGAATATTCCCATCCGTACCGAGGAGGGACGGCGGATCCGCTCAGCCTTCATCGCCGCCGAAGGCTGCTCGCTGCTCTCTGCCGACTATTCCCAGATCGACTTGCGGGTTCTGGCCCATTACAGCCAGGATCCGGCGCTAATGACCGCTTTTCAAAACGGCCAGGACATTCACAGCCGAACCGCTGCCGAAATTTTTTTCGTAGCCCCCGAACTGGTCACCTCGGAGATGCGTAGGGTAGCCAAGAGCATCAATTTCGGCATCGTCTATGGCATGTCCAGCTTTGGATTGTCCAACCAGCTGCAGATTAGCCGCAAGGAAGCCCAGACCTTTATTGATCGCTACTTCGCTCACTTTTCCGGAATCAAGGATTTTATGGAAAAAATTGTCGCAACAGCGAAACAGGACGGCTACGTCACCACTTTGCTCGGGCGGCGCCGGCCGCTTCCCGACATCACCAGCAGCAACCGGGTGCAACGAGAATTCGCCGAACGAACCGCGATCAACACCCCCATCCAGGGCACAGCTGCCGATATCATCAAACTGGCCATGTTACGTATTCACCATGCGTTGATGCAATCGGGATTACAATCCCGTATGCTCCTGCAAATCCACGATGAATTGGTCCTAGAGGTACCAGAGACGGAGATCGAACCGGTCTCGAAATTACTGAAAGAACACATGGAGGAAGCACTTCCCCTGCGAGTGCCGCTGGTTGTCCATCTCAGCTGCAGCCAGAGCCTGGAAAAGGCCGATTAATCTTGTCGTGCTCGGTAAAAGCCTCGGTAGTAACGTCGTTCATCGGGCTGTGAATGAGAATGACAATTTTTACTTTACATTTTTCAAAGAACCATCTAAAGACGAATTGTTCCGTGTTTTAGCCCTGTTGCGGCAAACATGAATCGATTGAGCTGGCAGGCTGCACATGGGGTGCGTTGTTGTGCACCGCCGCAACCATCTCAACAAGGCCAGCTGGCTCTATGCAATATCCGGAATATGTCCACATCCTTTCCGTTATTACGGAAAATAAAGACAGAAGGAGAAGAACAGAACAGGTTGGAACATCGAAAATTCGTTGTAACGGTCGCTGAGCTGCAGAAAACAGAGGCTGCAATTCGTTGTAATTGGGGCTAATCACCCTCTACCAGCCGCCACCCCCCAATTTCAGGCACAGTGCTTGCTTTAGAAAAGGCAATACAGCATGAACAGGGAGGAATGACTATGACTCCGAGAGAAGCGATCCGAATCCTGATGTTGAGTCCCATTTATTTTCGCTTACGCCCGCTGCAGCGCTGGCAGCTGGTGCGCGAATACTGCAGGCAGTTTGCCGCCTGTAAACATTAACGCTGTATTTCCTTTCAAGCTGGAATGACGACCGCTCTGCAGAGCCAGAACCCGGGTGGCAAGGAACGCCGCCAGCACAGACGATGCAAAATCCATCCAGATGCCCTTGTTTTTATTGGCAAAGAGCCAGGGAGCATCATCGACATGAGCGAAGGTGGACTCGCGGTTCACTTCGTGTCAATGCGCCAGAGTTCCCCCTTACCGAAGCAGCTTGATCTCTTTTTCGAGGCAACCAGTCTTTATTTTCCAGACTTGCCGGTGATGGTGGTCAATGAGATCTCCGCCCCACCCCACTCCATCTTCAGTTCGCTTTCCGCCAAACGTCTTTGCCTGCAATTCGGCCCACTTTCCAACGAACAGCATACCCACGTGCGTCATTTTCTCCAGACCTGTTCGATCAACTGACATTTGCGGCTGTTTGTTGCTGCACCGGCAGCACCTTGATGCCCCCCAAAAAAACTGCTCCTCGCAGCTGAAAGACACTAGATTTCCGATGGAAAAAGGTCGCACCAAGAGACGGCACGACCTTGCATGTTCCTCCCTTTAGAGGAAATCAGAGTCGATCGCAGAGGGGGACAAAGTTCCGTGCCGGAGCACCGATATAGATCTGCCGCGGCCGACATATTTTGGTGTCCCTGTCTTCGCGCATTTCCCGCCACTGGGAGATCCAGCCGGGAAGTCGTCCCAGGGCGAACATAACGGTAAACATATTGGTGGGAATACCGAGCGCCCGATAAATGATCCCCGAATAAAAATCGACATTGGGAAAGAGATGGCGACTGACAAAATAGTCGTCGGTCAGGACGATTTCCTCAAGATTACGGGCAATATCCAACAACGGATCCTTGACATTCAGCACCGCCAATATTCCGTCACAGGCATCCTTGATGATCTTCCCACGCGGATCATAGGTTCGATAGACGCGGTGGCCAAAGCCCGAGAGACGGAAAGGATCATTTTTATCCTTGGCTTTGGCAATGTACTTCTTATAATCGTTGTTGTCCTGATGGATGGCTTCCAGCATCTGCACAACCGCCTCGTTGGCCCCACCGTGCAACGGCCCCCACAGAGCATTGATACCGGCAGCGATGGAGGAGTACAGGTTGCCGCCGGCACTGCCGACCAGACGAACAGCCGAGGTGGAGCAGTTCTGTTCGTGATCTGCATGCAGGATCAGGAGTTTATTGAGCGCAGCCACGACTTCGGGCAGGACGGTGTACGGTCGAACCGGGGTATCGAACATCATGTTGAGAAAGTTACCACAGTACGACAGATCATTTCGTGGATAAACCAAGGGCTGACCGATCGATTTCTTATAGGAAAAAGCGGCAATTGTCCGAATTTTCGAGATGAGACGCGTTGCTGTCAGGTCGATATTCTCCAGAGGATCCGCACTCATTTCCGGATAGAAGTTATGGAGACTGGTAACCATCGACGACAGGATCGACATCGGTGAGGCATTGGGCGGAAACTTGTCGAAGAAATGGATCATATCCTCGTGAATCAAGGCCTGTTGCTCCAGCATGACCCGAAAGCCCTCGAGCTCGTCCCGGTTGGGCAGCTTGTTGTGCAGCAGCAGGTAGGCCACTTCAATGAACAGACACCGTTCCGCAAGGTCTTCAATGGCATATCCGCGATAGCGTAGAATACCTTTTTTACCGTCAAGATAGGTAATCGTACTGGTACAGGAGGCCGAATTTTTATAACCGGTGTCAAAAACGGTATACCCGGTATCCCGCAACAGATGACGAATATCGATCGATTTATCGCCTTCGACCCCCTCGATGAGAGGCAGATCATAGGTTGTGCCGTCAATATGCAATTGGGCAGTACGGGGGTGAACGGTTTCAGACATAAACAAATCCTCCTACAAATGAATGTCGAACTCCGGGGTAGCGGCGTGAGGAAACAGCCTGTTTCCAGGAAATACCTTAAGAGGTGAATAAACGATGCGTGGACCGGAATGGCCCGTTAGATTGTCGGTAAAGCAACCGCTTCTACCACGGGGCTAAGAAAAGACGCCAACAGAGGTGTCTGGAGTCCGGACAGATTAAAGAACGGTTCTTTTTAGCGCATTTATTGGAGAAGTTCAAGTAAGGCTCTGTGGTTAAAGAACAAAGCCGAAAAGACGAAGAGCTGCGGACGATGAAGAAATCTCACCGTATCTGCAGTTTTACCGAGAGTACAAGTATGCACAGTGAATTGAAACAACAACGAAAAGCCATTGCAACCGCCATGGATTACGCCGTGCCGGACGATTTCCGCACCGAGGCCGACGACCTCATCGACATCTACCATGACGACCGCATCGGCCTGACCCTCCTGCTCGAATTTTACAGCTATCTCCCCGAAGCACGGGAAGAATGGATTCGAGAGTTACGCCTGATCAACCGGCACCAGGGCATCTTTCTCCTTGCCGCCCGAACCGACCGCAACCGCTACCTGTACCTGGTGTCCAGCGAGGGCATCGAATTCCAGGGCAACCTCGACGATGGTTTTCTCGCCCAGGAGCTGATCGATTTTTTCGGCTATGAAAGCATGGAGGCCTTTGCCGCCGCCTGCACACCCTTTGAAAAGCTTCCGCTCTACGAGCCCCTGCAGGTGGATTTTGAAATCTGCCCGGCCTGTCATGCCGCCGCAGGAGAATACCATGAACTTGGTTGTCCGGTGGAGATCTGCCCCTGGTGCGGAGGCCATCTGATTCATTGTGATTGTCGTTTTGAAAAGCTCGGCCTCGACGCCCTGACCACCGAGGCGGAACTCGCCGAGTTCGAGGTCCTGCTCGAGGAACGCGGGCGCATTCCCTACTCGCCGGAACAACGCCCAACCTTTGCCGACGAAGGGCCGGGCGTTGTTTTCGACTAAAAGCTCAGGCAATAGGCGGCGCCACGCCCGTGGCACCGCCTATTTCGTCAGGCGCTGCCGATCAATGTATTTCAGCAGATCGGAGTCCGTATTCAACACCAGGGAACTATTTTTGCCCAAGATCTGCTTGTAACTCTCCAAACTCTTGAGAAAGGCGTAGAATTCAGGCGCTCCGGAGTAGGCCTGAGCATAAATTTTTGCCGCCTCGGCATCGGCCTTGCCGCGAATCTCGGTCGCCTCACGTTTAGCCGTCGAGGTGATCTCCTGCAGTTCCCGATCGACCCGTCCGAGAATTTCCGCCTTACGGCCCTCACCGGTGGAACGCTTTTCCGCGGCAATACGCTTGCGCTCGGAAATCATCCGGTCATAGACCTTCAACCGCACCGATTCGATATAGTTGACCCGCTTGAACATCACATCCAACAGCTCGATACCGTACTGGGGCGTGATCTTTGAGGCGGCTTCAAGCACCATCAGACTGATCTTGTCACGCCCGATCTGGGGCGGGGTCACCAACATATCCCGGGATTGCACCGATGCCGCCATGTAATCCGGCGACCAATCCGAGCTGCGAATGATCTCGATCAGGTTGTTTTTGTTGACCAGATCGCGCACCGTACCGGCAATAATATCGTTGAGCAGGGAGGCGGCCCGCCTCTCGTTGCCCACGGCCTGGAGGAAACGCAGCGGATCGGAAATACGCCAGCGGGCGGTATTGTCCATGTAGATGAAGGTCTTGTCATTGGTCGGAATCTGGTTGGGATCACCATCCCAGATCAACACTCGCTTGTCAAAATACTGGACGACCTGGATAAAGGGGGTTTTGAACTTCAGACCGGCTTCCCGCACCGGCTCACCCACCGGTGCCCCGAACTGGGTGATCACGGCCTGCTGGCCCTCGGGCACGATGAAAAAACCATCCCAAACGGTTACACCAACCGCCACCAGAAGTATCACTGCAAGTAATCGTAAAATCTTTGTCATAGGTCTAGGTCACCTTAGAGGAATCGGGTTGGACGAGCCGAGGCGGTCATTACTGACCGGCGCCGACAGAGGATTTTCTCGTCAGATCAAAGAGGGGCAGAAGATTCTGCTGATTCTTGTCCATGATGTAGAGGTGATCCACCTTGGGCAACACCTCTTCCATGGCCTCAAGATACATCCGCTGCCGGGTTACCTCTTCTGCTCCCTGATACTCCTTGAATATCGCCTTGAAACGATTGGTCTCGCCGTTGGCGCGGTTGATGCGCTCCACCGCATAGCCCTTGGCCTCTTCAACAATCTGCTTTGCGCTTCCCCGGGCCTTGGGGATAACCTTGTTGTAGGTCTCTTCGGCTTCGTTCACCAGTCGCTTCATGTCCTGGTCAGCCACGTTGACCTCGTTGAAGGCGGGCTTGACCGTTTCCGGCGGGTTGATATCCAAAAGCTGTAGGGTCACAATGCTGATACCGCACTGGAGCCGATCCATCTGTCCCTGGAGCTCATGCTTGGCGTTGGCGGCGAGAATTTCCCGATTACTCAGGACGTAATCGAAATCCATGTTGCCGACGATTCTCCGGGTCACGGTTTCAGAGGCATCGCGCACCGCCTGGGCCACATCCCGGACCTCAAAGAGAAACTTCACCGGATCGCTCACCTTGTACTGCACGATCCAGGCGACCTCGATCACATCCTTGTCGCCGGTGAGCATCAGCGACTCCATATCGTAGCCCTTGCGGTCAAAGGAGGCACTGAACCCGGGAGTGCGAGTGCGGAAGCCGAATTCCTCCTTGCGCACGGTTTCCACATCCACCTTGGCCAGTTCTTCCAGATAGGGAATCTTGAAATGGAGGCCGGGCTGGGTGGTGCGGACATACTTGCCGAAACGGAGCACAATTCCGACCTCGCCCGGCTTGATGGTAAAAAAGCTGGAAAGAGCCCCCTGTAAGACCAACACCGCCATGGCAATCGCCAGCAGCTTGCTGAAACCGACAAAAAAGTTGGGTGAAGGTTCTGGCGGTTTTGACGTACCTCCCTGTCCGCCTTCCTCCTCCTTGCCGGCGAAGGAATCTCGAATTTTTTGCAAAAGGGTCGCAAGAAGATCCTCCGGCCCGGAGGGCTTCTTTTTCTGGCCCCAGGGGGGTTGTTCATTCATCGGCATGAAAACAGCTCCAAAAGGATAAATTGTTAGGAGAAAATACAGCGAACAAGGCCAACAAGCAGGAACAGGCCTTCCTCTTTGGTACAATGGCCATTACCTTATGCATTACACCCCATATCGTCAAACAAGAACGGAGAAAGAGCACTGCTTTTCGGAAGAGATCCGGCCTCCAATTTCCACCGGCGATCAGCCGCAACTCATACCATTGCCCGCCACCAGCAAAGGAGGACGATGGCGAAGGTCAGGGCAAAGAACAGACGCTGCCCCAGAGCCGGTCGACACCAGGCAAGGATCGAGGTTGCTCCTATGAGCATGCCGGCGCCAAGACCGCATACAAAACCAAAGAAATGCGCGCCCAGGTCGGTTCGCTCGCCCTCGGTCCCCAGGAGGGCAAGCAGTGCCAGCCCCGCACCAAGAGGCAGCATCAGGTCTTTCCATGAAACTGTGCGGCGGCGAACTGCCTGCACGCCAGAAAGGATGCCGACCGCGGCAAAAACCGCTGTGGAGAAGCCAACCGAAAGATGGGGCGAATGGCGCCAGATGACATTGCACCAGTTGCCCAGACTGCCCATGGCCACAAGGAGAAACCAGGCAGATCCATAGCCGATTAAACGGCTCAGCAGATGGATCAGAACACCTCCCAGCAGACAGTTACCGACAAGATGGACAGCATCGGCATGCAAGGTCAGAGCGGTCACCAGACGCCACCACTCTCCCCGCCCAACAAGGGCGTCGGTATCCACAGCCCCTTGCGTAAACCAGGCACTGTTCGTGCTCCAATTACCAGTCACAAGGTGGAACAGGACCAATCCCCCGACGACCAGTGCGGTCGGCGGTTCCTCCGGGTGCAGGTCGGGGGCGGGAGCAACCGGCGGCCAGTTAACATTTTCCTCCTGGTAGAGCTGCAGCTGTTCCAGGGCATTGGCAGCATCTTCACCGTTCACCCACAGCGATCGGTCGTTCACCTCAAGGTGATAGGCGATCCCCACCGATTCCAGGACCAGGGCCAGCGACTCCAGTGACGCAAGATCACCTTGTGCCAGAAGAATTGGACGCTCAGGTGGCAAGGGTTCGGTTGCGGTCATGAAAAATCGGAGCTGATGCCATGTGGTGAAGACCGGATTTGCTTGACAATAGATGGAAAGGCCTTACCCTAGACAAAATTGTCATTTTTGTGCTTCTTCTGAGAATGACCAATTCGACCACGCCGTCTTCGCCGGAATTATTGAAGAAATGCAGTGCCGGTCATCAATACCGAGACTGTAATACCAACAATGTAGCTATGGAAACATGAAAATGCTCGCATTACTCAAACGCATCACCCCCTTTTTGGCCGTCTTTCTTGCACTGACCTTTATGACCACTGTCATGGTTGTCGACCATGCGGATGCGCGCTCCAAGTCCGGCGGCCGCATGTTCAGCAGCCCCAGCTCCCGCTCGGCCCCCAAATCATCCCCGAGCCAACAGTACAGTAACCAGTACAATCAACGTCAGAACCAGTCGGGCGGTTTTGGCCGGGGCCTGATGGGCGGACTGCTCGGCGGCGCCCTCGGCGGCATGCTCTTTGGCAGCATGTTCGGTGCAAGTGGCAGCGGCATGGGGATCCTGCCGCTGATTATCCTTGGGGTCGTTGGTTATTTTCTCTACAAACGTTTCGTCAATCGCCCGAGCTCCTCAGCTTCCTCGGGCTATCAGCCGCCACCGTCCTCCATGTTCCAGGGGAGCGGAAACTCCTTTGGCGGCAGCTCTGTTCCGCCAGTGCCTCCCATGCCGCCGGCTGCCGGACCCATGAGCGTTGCAGAGGGGTTGGAGGAGATTCGCCGCAATGATCCCGGTTTTGACGATAAATATTTTCTCGAGGTCGCCTCAGACGTCTTTTTCAAGGTGCAGGCAGGCTGGATGCGCCGCGATCTTGCAAGCTACCGTCACCTGCTCGGCAACCAGCTGGCCGGCGAGTACGAGCAGCACTTTGCCGAGATGAAGGCCAAGGGCCAGATCAACAAGCTGGAGTCCATCGCCATCCGCCGGGTGGAGATCACCGCCGCCGGCAGTGACAACGGTGAGGATTTCATCACCGTGCTCTTCACCGCCAACCTGTTGGATTACACGGTTGACGACAAGAACGGCAATTTGATTGAGGGCAACATGACCGAACCGGTCAAGTTTGCCGAGAAATGGACCTGGGCCCGCCCGATACGGACCGAGGATTGGAAGCTCGAGGGAATCGAAGTCGTCGAAGACTGAACCACCTCTCTTTTTTGGTCCCAAGCCGCTTTCCTCTCCTGGAAAGCGGCTCTTTTTTTGCCCTGCATCTCTGCAGCGATTGCGAGGATGCCCTTGCAAAGGCGCAAGTTATGGAAACCATTCCCTGGAATGATTTCAGTAAAATCGAATTACGGGTGAGCAAGGTGCGCAGTGCTGAAATCTTTGCCGAGGCCAGAAAACCGGCCTACATCCTTCACGTCGATTTCGGTGCGGAGATCGGGATTCGGAAGTCAAGCGACCAACTGACCGCACTGTCCCCCCCAAACGAGCTCGTCGGCCGACTGGTGGCTGAGGTGGTCAACTTCCCTAAAAAAACAGATTGGCCCGTTGATGTCGGAGTGCCTCATCACCGGCTTTGCCAACGAGAACAACGAGATCGTCCTCAGTGTTCCTGACAAAGAGTTGCCGCTTGGGGGCAAACTTTTTTAGGGCCTCGGCAATAAAAAAAACACCGCGCAGGCGCAAAGCCTGCGCGGTGTTTGTGCGTCAGATTGGGGACAACTTAAAGGGAATTGAGTTTCTCGGTGAGCACCGGGATGAGCTGCTTGAGATCAGCCACCACCAAGACGTTGGCCACCTCGCCAATAGGGGCGTCCTTATCGGTGTTGATGGCCACGATATAATCGGATTTTTTCATTCCGGCCAGATGCTGGATCGCCCCGGAAATACCGCAGGCCACATAGAGTTTCGGGCTGACCGTGGTTCCGGTGGTCCCCACCTGGCGGTTGTGCTCCACCCAACCGGCATCCACCACCGGACGACTGGCGCCGTACTCGCCTTTGAGCGCCTTGGCCAGGGCCTGGACCATGGCCACGTTCTCGGGCTTGCCCACCCCACGTCCGGCGCTGACAATGACCTCGGACTTGGTCAGATCGACGCCCTCGGCCTTGGCCGCCTCATAGCCGGTGCACTGGACCTTACCGGTTGCATCGGTCTCCACACTGACCACGGTCGGGGTGCCGGTCGGATCGTTTTCCATCCCAAAGGCTCCGGCCTGCAGGGTCAGAATTGTCGGTGTTGTCACCGACTTGACCTTGCGCCGCAGCTTGGCATTGCACACCGGGACCACGGGCAGGCCATCCTCGACCGCAACCACCTCGGAGACCTGGGCCGCCTTGAGGGCGATCGCCAGCCGAGGCGCCAAATCCCAGCCATAGGAGGAGTGATGGAACACGATCTGCTCCGGCTGTTCCTTGGCGATCGCCTCGAGCAGCAAGTTCTTATGGACCGTGGGGTTGTACTCACCGTACTTGGCCACATCCGCCAGATAGAGGGTACCGTCGAACTGAGGCAGGTCAGACGGACTGCCGACAAGGAACATGACGGTTTCCGCCTTCTGCTCCTGGGCAAAGGCGATCAGTTGCGAATATTTGGAGCGCAGCTTTCCTTCCCGGAATTCCGCCACTAGTAAAGTTTTCATGGGTTCCTCCTAGGCGAGAACGCTGGTTTTTTCTTTGAGCAGTTGGATCAGTTTATCGGCCAATTCCGGGGCATCGCCCTCCAGGACCAGAGCGCTGCCCTTCTTCTCCGGGAAGTAGCAGGCAGCAGTCTCCTGGCTGGCGGCGAGTCCGCCCGTGTCGGGATCTATGGCCAACAACTCTTTCTTCTTCGCCTTCATGATGTTGGGCAGGGTCGGGTAGCGCGGGGTGTTGAGCCCCAACTGACAGGTCAGCACCACTGGGGTTGTGGTGGTGACCAGGGCCTTGGCACCGCCTTCAAGCTCGCGCTTGACGTTGATGGTGCCATTGTCGTAGGCGAATTCGACGATGGTGGTGACTGCGGCCATATCCAGCATCTCCGCCACCATCACGCCAACCTGGGCACTGCCGCGATCCTGAGACTGCATACCGGTAAAGATGAGGTCAAAGGACTTGTCTTTGGCAAAACCGGCGATCATGGCAGCGATCTCCATAGGCTCGCGCTTGTAGGAGTCGGCGTCCTTGATGTGCACTCCACGATCACAGCCCATGGCCAGGGCCTTTTTCATGGTTTCGGTCACCTGATCCGGCCCCACGCAGAGGACGGTCAGATCGGCATCTTTGACCTGCTCTTTGAGACGAACGGCCTGCTCGACCGCATATTCATCGTACTCGTTCATCCGCCAGGCAAGATCAGCGCGGTCGTACCAGTTGCCCTCGCCGTTGATCTTGAATTTCGATTCCATGTCAGGAACCTGTTTGATACAAATCAGAATTTTCATTGCGTCCCCTTCAAGCAGTAAAAAAAGATGTGACTTCCAGTAAATCTATCGTCATCCGAACTCAGGCCAGCCGGTCGACCAGCACTTCGGCTATATCCTTGGGCCGGATCCGATCCTCGGCATCCGCTCCTTTGACACCGTCCTCGAACATGGTGAGACAGAAGGGACAGTTGGAAAGCAGCTGCCCGGCCCCGGTATCGAGTGCCATCTCCACCCGTTTGATGTTGATCCGCTCTCCCAGCTTCTCCTCGGCCATGATCCGGCCACCGCCGGCGCTGCAGCAGAAGGCCTGGTCCCGACTCTTGACCATTTCCTTGATCCGCCCCCCCGCGGCCTTGATCAGGCTGCGCGGCGCATCGTAGATATCGTTGTGACGACCGAGGTAACAGGAATCGTGGTAGGTGCAGTCAAAGGCCTGACCACAGAGCTGCAGCTGACCGCTTTGCACAAGTTCATCGAGAAAGACGGCATGCGGCACCACCTCGATATCAAAATCAAAGTCACGGTAATCCTTGGTCAGGGTGTTGAAGCAGTGTGGGCAGGTGGTGACAATTTTCTTCACCCCGTAGCCCTTGATCAGCTCGACCATCTCCATGGCAAGGGTCTGGTAGAGGTATTCGTTGCCCATCTTGCGCATCGGCTCACCGCAGCACTTCTCCTCCTTGCCGAGGATACCGAGCTTCACCCCGGCTTTTTGGCAGAGGGTGACAAAGCTCTTGGCAACCGCGATGTTGCGCTTGTCAAAGGAGGCGTAACAGCCGACAAAGTAAAGCACATCCACCTCGGCATCCTCGGCAAGGGGCTTGAGGCCCAACTCTTCGGCCCATTCACCGCGCGAGGCATAGCCCATGCCCAGCGGGTTGCCGTTGACCTCGGTCTGCTCCATGGCGGTCATCACTTCCTCACCCGGGAACTCGCCTTCCATCAGCACCAGGTTGCGGCGCATCTCGATGATCTTGCCCACATGCTCGATGTTGGCCGGACAGATATCCTGGCAGGCGCGGCAGGTGGTGCAGGCCCAGATGGCATCGCGGCCGATGGTGTCGATCAGATTGGCCTGGGGATCGGTAAAGGCCATCTCGCCGATCTGGTTGACCAGTTTCATCGGAGAGAGCGGCTTACCGGTATTGTATGCCGGGCAGCGGTCCTGGCAGCGTTTGCACAGGGTGCAGGCATCGGCATCAAAGATATCCTTCCAGCTGAGGTCGGCAAGTTCGGTGGCACCGAACTTCTCCACGCTCTCATCCTCGAGGTTGACCGTGGTCAGTTTCCCGGTCGGTCCCCGGTCGGCAAAGAAGGCATTGGCGCTGGTGGTGACGATATGGCGCAGCTTGGTGTAAGGAATGGCGGCGATAAAACCCAGCGCCAGCAGCAAATGCAGCCACCACAGGACCACATGCAGGGTGCGCAGCCCAGGCTCGCCCATGCCCTTGATCAAGGTTGCCACAGCCATGCCCACCGGCGACCAGCCGGCAAGTGGGGTGCCCAGTTCGGTGGCGGCCATGCGCGCCCCCTCGATCACAAACCCGGTGATGAGGATGGCCAGCAAAAGCGCGTGCATCAGGGCGTCGTCCCGCTTGGTCAAGAGTCCTTCCGGCTTGATCACATAACGCCTGATCAACAGGCCGCCGAGCATCAAGATGGCGACAAGACCGGCAAGGTCCAGCACCAGGGAAAAAACGAGATAGAACGTGCCCTTGAGAAATTTGATATCAAAGAGCAGATCACTGAAATCAGCCTGGAGCACGATCAGGCCGGTGCCAATGAACAGCGCAAAAAAGCTCCAGAAAAACAGGGTATGGGCTGTGCCGGCGCCTTCCACGCGGGAGACCTTGGTCTGCAGCAGCACATTCTTCAGCATGTCTTTGATCCGCTCGCCGCGCTGATCGGTACGGTCAAGCGGTTGTCCTAGACGATAGATTGGAATTCGTTTGCGGAATCCCACCACAAAGGCGGCCGCAGCCACCAGAAACAACAGGTACATGGGGACCAACGTCGTGAACCCATGACCGACATTCCAATAAATTTCACGGGTAAACTCCATTCAGCTCCCCTCGCTCTCATTCAACACAGGTTGTCGTCCATGCTAGCACGCAAGAAGAGAGGCAGCCAGAGCCGTTCCTCTCTTCTTACGTTATTTCAGTATGTTAGATACAGCAGCCGGCCAAACCGGCACCCGTTATCGCGTCAAAGCTGCACCGATAACGACCCGCTGCACCTCGCTGGTGCCCTCGTAAATCTCGGTGATCTTGGCATCGCGCATCATGCGCTCCACCGGAAATTCCCGGGTGTAGCCATAACCGCCGTGGAGCTGTACGGCCTGGGTGGTAACCCGCATTGCCGTCTCCGAGGCAAACAGCTTGGCCATGGCCGATTCCTGCGAATAGGAAAGACCGGCGCTGGCACGGTAGGCTGCATTGTAGATGAGCAGGCGAGCGGCCTCGACCTGGGTGGCCATGTCGGCCAACTGGAAGGAGACCCCCTGGAAGGAGGCAACCGGTTTGTTGAACTGCTCGCGCTCCTTGGTGTAGGCGATGGTGGCGTCCAGGGCCCCCTGGGCAATGCCCAGAGCCTGGGAGGCAATGCCGATACGACCGCCGTCCAGGGTTTTCATGGCGACCTTGAAGCCCTGGCCCTCCTGGCCAAGGAGGTTCTCCGCCGGAATGGCGCAGTTTTCGAACACGAGTTCCATGGTGGGTGAGGAGCGGATACCCATCTTCTTCTCTTTCTTGCCAAAAGAGAATCCAGGGGTTCCCTTCTCGACGATGAAGGCGCTGATACCGCGATGTTTCTCAGCACTTTTGTCGCTCCGGGCGAGAACCACGTAGGTTTCAGCCTCGCCGGCGTTGGTGATGAAGATTTTGGATCCGTTGAGGATCCACTGATTGCCCTCTCTGTTGGCGGTGGTCTTGGTGCCACCGGCATCGGAACCGGCAGAAGGCTCGGTCAGGCCGAAGCCGCCGATTTTTTCACCGGTTGCCAGGGGTACCAGGAATTTCTGTTTCTGCTCCTCGGTGCCGAACATGTAGATCGGGTTGGCACAGAGGGAGAGATGGGCGGAAAGGGTCACACCGGTGGAGCCGCACACGCGGGAGAGCTCCTCAACGGCGATGGCATAGCTGATGTAATCGGCACCGGCACCGCCATACTCTTCCGGAAAAACGATACCGGTCAGGCCCAACTCGGCCAGCCGATCAAACATGAGGGCGCGGTCAAAACGCTCCTCTTCATCCCTCTCTGCTGCGGACGGCGCAACTTCCGTTTCGGCAAAACTGCGAACCATTTCGCGGATAAGATTTTGCTCTTCAGTCAGTTCAAAATTCATGTGCAACTCCCCCAAAGGTAATAAAGGATCTTTCCTTCTCGTAAATGTCGACCGTGCTGTTACACCACCTGATCAACTTCACTCCTCTTCAGCCCGCCACCCGCCCATGGCGGCAGAGCCGATCCCGTGTTATCGGTGCTGCACGGGAAACGCACCGTTGTTCAAGATTCCGACTGTTGGTCCTTGAGTTGAACCATCACCACCGTACCACTGGCACGTGTTGCACCCTCGGCAGTCACCTGCAGCTCGACCACCACCTTGCGTCCCTTGATCTCCAGCACTCGAGCGCGAATTTCCAGCTCGGTGTTGATCGGTGTCGGGCTATGGTAGTCGACCTTGAGTGAGGCGGTGACAAAACGGGAGATCGGTTTGCCGTCCTCCCGCGCCTTGGCAGCCGCCGCAGTTCCCGCTGCGTGGCAATCGATCAGCGAGGCGATCAACCCACCGTACAGATAACCGGGATAGCCGCCGGTATACTTGGGATCGGGTGTGTGACGACACACCGTCTCCTCGCCATCCCAGTAGCTTTTGAGATGAAATCCCTGGGGATTCAACCGCCCGCAGCCGAAGCAGTGGGCGTAATCGTCGGGATACTGGTCCTGAAAGGCCGGCTCGTCCATTACTCGTAGGAGTAGAAGCCCTTACCGGACTTGCGCCCGAGGAAACCGGCCTCGACATACTGCCGCAGCAGCGGACAGGGACGATATTTGGAATCGCCCAGCCCCTCGTGCAGGGTTTCCATGATCGCCAGGCAGGTATCCAGACCGATGAGATCGGCCAGGGCCAGCGGCCCCATGGGATGATTCATGCCCAGCTTCATCACCGTATCGATATCCTCCTTGGTCCCCACCCCGTGATAGAGGCAGAAAACGGCCTCGTTGATCATCGGCAGGAGGATACGGTTGGCAATGAATCCCGGGAAATCATTGGATTGCGCCGGAGTTTTCTCCATCCGCCTAGTCAGATCCAGTGTGGTGTCCAGGGTTTCCTTGGAGGTGGCCAGGCCGCAGATGACCTCCACCAGCTTCATCACCGGCACCGGATTCATGAAGTGCATGCCGATAACCTTGTCGGGACGCTTGGTATGCGAGGCAATACGCCCGATGGGGATGGAGGAGGTGTTGGAGGCGAGGATGACATGCGGCGCACAGACCTCTTCCAGGGTCTCGAAGATCTTGAACTTGATGGTCTCGTTCTCCGAAGCGGCCTCGACCACGAAATCCGCACCGGCCATGTCCTTGATGTCGGTGCTCAGTGTAATCCGGGAGAGGATCGCGTCCCGCTCCTCGGCACCAAGCTTGCCCTTGTCGACATTGCGCTGCAGGTTCTTGCTGATGTTGGCCAGACCACGCTCGACGAACTCGGATTTAATGTCGTTCATGATCACGGAAAGGCCGCTGGCTGCCGCCACCTGGGCAATACCATTGCCCATCTGGCCGGCACCGATCACTCCAAATGTTTGTACTTCCATTGCTGCACTCCCTGTCCTTAGCACAAAAGGTAGGCCGGTCACCTGAAGCGACCGGCAAAGTTTCGCTCATTACTTGTTGCTGATCACCATGGCCATGCCCATGCCGCCGCCGATACACATGCTGATCAGACCGGTGCCGAACTGACGGCGCTGCATCTGGTACATGGCGGTCACCATCTGCCGGGCGCCGGTGCAGCCCACCGGATGGCCCATGGAGATACCGCTGCCCAACTGGTTGGGCATTTCAACCTCAATGCCGAGTTCGAGCATGCAGCCGATCGCCTGGGCGGCAAAGGCCTCGTTGAGCTCGATCATATCCATGTCCTTGACGGTCTTGCCGCTCTGCTTGAGTGCCTTCTGAATGGCCGGAACCGGTCCCAGGCCCATATAGGCCGGATCAAGACCGCCGGAGGCAAAGCTCTCGATCGTCACCAACGGTTTGAGCCCCAGGGCCTTGGCCTTGTCCGCGCTCATCATCAGCACCGCCGCCGCGCCATCGTTGATCCCCGAGGCATTGCCGGCGGTCACGGTGCCGTCCTTGGCAAAGGCCGGTTTCAACTTGGCCATCTTCTCCAGCGAGGTCTCCATAGGTCGCTCGTCCTGGGCAAACTCGACCATCTCCCTGCCGGCCTTGACCGAGATTGGCACGATCTCCTCTTTGAACAGACCGTCGCGGATACCGTTGCGGGCGCGGGCGTGGCTGAGCGCAGCCAGTTTGTCCTGATCTTCGCGGCTGATGTTGTAGAGGCGGGCAATGTTCTCGGCGGTCACCCCCATATGGTAGCCATAGAAGATCTCATACAGGCCGTCAAAGACCATCAGGTCGTAGACCTCGCCCTTGCCGGTGAGTTCCATACGGTAGCCCCAGCGTGCCTTGGGCATGGCCATGGGCACCATGCTCATGTTCTCCTGGCCGCCGGCGAGCACGATTTCGGCCTGGCCGGTCATGATCGACTGGGCACCGAGGGCAATGGCCTTGAGGCCGGAGCCGCAGACCTTGTTGATGGTGAATGCCGGGGTTTCCTTGGCGATACCCGCCTGGACCATGGCCTGGCGGGCGGTGTTCTGGCCCTGACCGGCCTGGAGCACGTTGCCCATGATGACTTCATCAATGGCGATCTCGGTGGCCCCCGAGTCCCAGGTATTGTACTTTTCCTCCAGTTCAAGCGGTCCCTGGCTTTTCAGCTTTCCCGGGGCAACCGAGCGCATCTCCACACTGGCAACCGGACGCAGGCCCGCCTTGCGCAACGTTTCATGCATGACCGTCGCGCCCAGGGTCACGACCGATGTACTTTTCAGGCTCCCACCAAAGGCGCCCACAGCGGTCCGACTGCCGCTTACAATCACAACCTCGTTCATAGCACACGTGCTCCTTGTAACATTATGGAATTCCGGGATCAGTCGTTCAAACCACCGGTAAAGACTGCTTTTCGTTTCTCCAAAAAGGCGCTGGTGCCTTCCTTAGAATCCGGGCTGGCCAGCATGAGAGCAAAGGCATCGCGCTCAATGGCAAGCCCGGTCTGCAGATCCGTATTCAGGCCGTGATTCACGCTCTGTTTTGCCGCACGAAGAGAAGCCTTGCCTTTGCTGGCAATCAACTTCGCGGTTTCGGTGGCGGCGACCACCAACTCCTCCGGGGCAAAAATTTTATTGACCAGGCCGATTTCCTTGGCCTCGGCCGCAGTGATGTGTTTGCCGGTAAAGATCATCTCCTTGGCCATGTTGGCACCAATCAGGCGAGGCAGCCGTTGGGTGCCGCCGAAGCCGGGAATAATACCGAGGCTGATTTCCGGGAGACCGAAGACGGCTTTTTCCGAGGCATAGATGAAGTCGCAGGCAAGCGCCATCTCGCAACCGCCCCCCAGGGCAAAACCGTTGACGGCGGCAATGACCGGAATGTTCAGGCCCTGAAGCTGGCTGATGACATCCTGGCCGATCTGCGCGAATTTCTTGGCGCCGAGCGGGGAGAGCGTGTTGATTTCGGTGATATCGGCTCCGGCGATGAAAGATTTTTCACCGGCGCCGGTAAGGACAAGCACGCGAACAGTTTCGTCGGCTTGAAGAGTGGTAAGGGCGTGGGAGAGTTCCTCGAGCAATGAGGTATTTAAGGCATTAAGAGCTTTGGGTCGGTTAAATGTCAGTATTGCAATTCCGTCGGTACAGGTGAGTTCAATCGATGAATAGACCACCGTCTCCTCCTTGGGTTCAGAGTAATAAGAAATTGCGCAGCATTACATCCAATAAAAAAAATCTAAAAAAAAAGGGCAAAGGAGCTGGTTTCACCGACATTACACAACAATCCCTTCCCCATATACAATCAGGTCGACATCAATATCTGCGGACTAAATGCCCCATCTCGTCAGAAAAAGGGTAAAACCGAGCCCGCGCGAAGTGGGTAATATCTATTGCAAAAGCAACAGGCTGTCAAACATTTTTTACGAAGATGTCAGACCGTTAAACCTCTGATCAGTCAATACAGTTTTTAACATTCCCTTTTCAAAATCTACCGCAATATGGGCGAGATGAACCAATGGTTTGGACTCAAAATCCCCTTGATAGCCCCTCTTTGCAACCTGGGTTCATGCGATAATGTGAGAGCGTATTGGGCCGCTTGGCCAGCCGCCATCCACAGTCTTCTTCAGGGCAATGACAGCCTCGACCTCAAGTGGCGCGCCCAGGGGAAGGGCCGCAACCTGGATGGCACTGCGTGCGGGAAAGGGTTCTTGAAAATACTGGGCGTAAACGTCGTTGACCCGCTTGAAATTATTGATATCCGCTAGAAAAACGGTCACCTTGAGTGCACGGGAGAGATCGGTCCCTGCGGCCTCGGCAATGGCCCGCAAACTTTGCAGGACCAGATGGGCATGGGTTTCAATGTCGGCCACTGGAATCGTTCCGGTCTGCGGATCAATGGGGATAACTCCGGAGGTAAACAGGAGGGAATCGGTGACAATCGCCTGGGAATAGGGGCCGACAGCGGCGGGAGCCTTTTCGGTGTGAACGGGGGTTCTGGTCATGGGTGTTTCCTGATGATAAGAAGATGGGAAACCGCTCCTAAGGCAAGAGAAACAGACGGCTTCTTTCCTGCTGCACTTGAAAAATCTTTTTCCTTGCCCAAAGTTCAATGAGAATTACATACTTATACCATGGAAACGACAATTTCGCCCTTTGTCTTTCGGGCGTTGCCAAGAACTGCTGACTGCATCAGGAGCTGATTATGAAAAGTATCCACTTTACCGAGTTGGGTCTTGCCAACACCAAGGCCATGTTCCAGCAGGCAATGAACGAGCAATTCGCCGTCCCTGCGTACAACTTCAACAACATGGAACAACTCCAGGCCATTGTTACCGGTTGTGCCAAGTCCGCCTCTCCGGTCATTCTCCAGGTTTCCGGCAGTGCCCGCTCCTATATCGGCACCGCCTTCCTCCCCCATATGGCGGCGGCGGCGGTGGATCTGGCCAAGGAAATCGGTCTGGCCATTCCCATAGCCCTACACCTTGACCATGGTTCCAGCTTTGAACTGGCCAAGGACTGCATCGACTCCGGCTTTTCCTCGGTGATGATCGATGCCTCCCATCATTCCTTTGACGACAATGTCGCCCTCACCCGCCAGGTGGTGGAATACGCCCACGACCACGATGTCACGGTTGAGGCCGAACTCGGTGTCCTCGCCGGGATCGAGGACGAGGTCAGTGCTGAACATTCCTCCTATACCCGCCCCGAGGAGGTGGAACGGTTTCTTGAGCGGACCGGTGTCGACTCCCTGGCGATCTCCATCGGCACCTCCCACGGCGCTTACAAGTTCAAACTGCAGCCGGGCCAGGAGCCGCCTCCCCTGCGCTTTGACATCCTGGAGGAGATCGAAAAATTAGTCCCGGGATTTCCGATCGTGCTCCATGGCGCCTCCTCGGTTACCCGGGAGCATGTGACCATGATCAATCAGTTCGGCGGCAAAATGGACAACACCGCCGGCATTCCCGAGGAGCAGTTGCGGAGGGCCGCGGCCTCGGCGGTGTGCAAGGTCAACATCGACAGCGATGGACGCTTGGCCATGACCGCGATCATCCGCAAGGTCTTTGCCGAAAAACCCGGTGAATTCGACCCGCGCAAATATCTCGGCCCGGCCCGCGAGGAGTTGATCACGATGGTGATGCACAAAAACGCGACGGTGCTCGGCAGTGCCGGCCGGATCAAGGCCTGATCAGGGCAGGCATACGCCCCTATCCGTGGCTTATCCAGCCATACGAAGGATTTTGATCGGCAAAAAAGGTTGAACTGGACCACGAGCTGTGGTCCAGTAAAAAAAAGAACAGATGTGATGACGGCCTAAACCAAGGAGCCGACATTGGAAAACAGCAACCTGGTGTGGATCGACCTGGAAATGACCGGGCTCAATCCCATCTCCGATAAAATTCTGGAATTAGCGACGGTGGTCACCGATTCGCAGCTCACGGTGCTTGCCGAAGGGCCGGTGATTGCCATCCATCAACCAGAAGAGGTACTTGCTGCCATGGATCTGTGGAACAGCAAGCAGCACCGTGAGTCAGGTCTCCTCGACCGGGTCCGGAAGAGCGGCTACTCCTGTCGAAACGCCGAGCTCGAGACCTTGGATTTTATCAAACAGTGGGTCGGCCACCGTCACTCTCCCATGTGCGGCAATTCGGTCTGGCATGATCGCCGCTTTCTCGCCCGTTACATGCCGGAACTCGAGGCCTACTTTCATTACCGCAATATCGATGTCAGCACCTTGAAGGAACTGGCCATTCGCTGGGCGCCCGACCTGCCCAAATTTGCCAAGGAATGCAGTCATCTTGCTCAAAAGGACATCCTTGAGTCCATTGCCGAACTCAAGCACTACGGCACCTGGTTTCTCAAAAAATAGCCTTTTCATGCAACAGCCCCCAAAACCTTCAGGTTTCGGGGGCTGTTTAATTGAGTGCAGCGGCACAGTCGACGCTCAGCCCTGCTCTCCCACATGGACGCCCCAGATTTCCTCGGCGTACTCGCGGATGGTTCGGTCACTGGAAAATTTTCCCATTCGCGCCACATTGAGCATTGAACGACGCGTCCAGGTATCCGTGTCGGCATAGACCTCACCCACTGTCCGTTGGCATTGCAGATAGGATTCCAGATCCAAGAGCAGCAGATAGGGATCGTTTTCACTCATCAGATCATCGACCAGTGGCCTGAACAGGTCGGTATTGCCGGAACTGAAGGCCCCCTTGGCGATGGCGTCGATGATCTCCCGCACCTCGGTATTGCTCTCGTAAATCTGCCAGGGTTTGCGGGATTTGCATTTCTTCTCGTATTCAGCCTCCTCGGCCGTCATGCCGAAGATAAAGATATTCTCCTCCCCCACCTCTTCGCGAATTTCGATATTGGCGCCGTCCAGGGTGCCAATGGTCAACGCGCCGTTGAGGGCGAACTTCATGTTGCCCGTCCCCGAGGCCTCGGTGCCGGCGGTGGAAATCTGCTCGGAAAGATCGGCCGCCGGCATGATCCGCTCCGCCAGGGAAACGCAGTAATTGGGAATAAAGGCGACCTTGAGCCGGTCACCCACCCGGGGATCGTTATTGATCACCGACCCAACCGAGTTGATCAGTTTGATGATCAACTTGGCCTTGTGGTAGGAGGGTGCGGCCTTGCCGGCAAAGATGACGGTCCGCGGCACCGCCTCCTCATCCGGCCGGGTGATCAGCCGCTGGTAGAAATGGATCACATGGAGGACGTTGAGCAGCTGCCGCTTGTACTCATGGATCCGTTTCACCTGAATATCGAACATGGTATCCGGGTTGACCTTGACCTTGCAGGTTGCGGCAATGATCTTGGCCAGACGTTTTTTGTTAACCAGCTTGACCTCCCGCCAGCGGCGGAGAAACTCCGCGTCCCCGGTCCACTGCTCCAGATCCCGCAGCTTGTCCAGATCCACCACCCAGTCGTAGCCTATCTTCTCACCGATCAGTTCCGCCAGATCAGGGTTGCTCTTCAGCAGCCAGCGCCTGGGGGTAATCCCATTGGTCTTGGAGTTGATCCGGTCCGGGTACAACTCATGGAAATTACGAAAGAGATAATTCTTCAGCAGTTCGGTGTGCAGGGCGGCCACACCGTTGACCGAGTGGCTGCCGACAATGGCCAGGTTGGCCATGCGCACCCGCCGTACCGGCCCTTCGGCAATGAGCGACATCTCCTGAATTTTTCGCGTATTGCCGGGATAGCGAATAGCGACCTCCTCGAGAAAACGGCGGTTGATCTCGTAGATGATCTCCAGATGCCGCGGCAGGACCCGCCCAAGCATGTCCACCGGCCAGGTTTCCAGGGCCTCGGGCATGAGGGTGTGGTTGGTGTAGGCAAAGGTCCTGACACTGATATCCCAGGCCTGCTCCCAGCCCAACCCCTCGATATCCATCAACAGCCGCATCAGTTCGGGGATGGCGATGGCCGGATGGGTGTCGTTAAGCTGGACCGCGACCTGGTTGGAAAAGTCATGAAAGGTCTCGTTTTCCTTACGGTAACGGCGAAGGATATCCTGAAAGGTGGCGGCAACGAAGAAGTACTGTTGCTTCAGCCTGAGTTCCTGGCCCTCACTGATATCGTCGCTGGGGTACAACACCTTGGAGATGGTCTCGGACTTGACCTTGCCCTCGACCGCGTTGATATAGTCGCCGGCATTGAAGAAGCGCAGGTCCAATTCGCGGGAGGCCTTGGCCCGCCACAGACGCATGTTGATCACGTGGTCGTTGCGGAATCCCGGCACCAGCATGTCGCAGGCCATGGCCATGACGATCTCGGTATCGGTCCAGCGGGCGCGATACCGCCCGTGCTTGTCGGTGGTGGAGGTGACATGGCCGTAAAAATGGACCGGATACATGAACGATGTCCGCTCATACATCCAGGGGGATCCCAGGCGCAACCAGGAGTCCGGGGTTTCCACCTGATAGCCGTCGACGATCTTCTGGTGAAACAGGCCGAAATCGTAGCGGATGCCATAGCCGTAAGCGGGAATCTTCATGGTGGCGACCGAGTCCATGAAACAGGAGGCCAACCGCCCCAGGCCGCCGTTGCCCAGTGCCGCATCCTCCTCGCACTCACGCAGGGTTTCCAGGTCGTAGCCCAACTGTTCCAGGGCCTGGGTGATCTCATCCATCAGGCCCATGTTGATGATGGCATTGCCCAAAGAGCGGCCCACGAGGAACTCGAGGGAGAGATAGTAGACCCGCTTCATCTTGCCCGCGTAAAAAGTTTTCTGGGTCTTGATCCACTTTTCCATGAGCACGTCGCGCAGGGCGTAGGAAAGTGCCCTGTAGACATCCGGGTCGCCGGCGCGTTCCGGATCGCGCCCCTGAAAACTCATCAAGTGGTGCTGGATACACTTTTTGAACTCTTCCACCCCCGTACCCTGAAAGATGGATGAGTAGGCGTGATTGTCGGCCGAGGTCTCTGTCTGTTTGTTCATACAACCTCCTTGGGACAACGATCGGAACGGATTGAAATCAGATGTATTGTAGCGCAAATGTCATGGAGGGCAAACGTCTATTCACCCCAAAAAATGAGATTTCCAGCAACATGAAGCCGCTCCAGGTCAGGCATCATCGGCAAGAAGAGGGCCCAGGGCTTGCCCCTGCCCCTGGTTCCCCTCACGACTCCTCGGATTCCGGTGGCAGACACCTCTGTTCGCCGTCGCCGATGCGATCCTCGGCAATGTCGATAAACTTATCGCGCAACAGATCCTGCAAAGCCAGTGAGCACTCTTCCAACTCGCTTTCGTGGCCCTTGTGAATGGCGCGAAAAAACCGGTCGCAGACCGCACGCTCCTCCCTGCTCCAGCGGCTGGTAAACCCGGCCTTGGCGCCCGGCTGCAGCAGCAGGCCGCGCATCTGGCCGTAATCGCGGCGGCCGTGGGCCCAGTTGATCACGTGGGAGTAAAACAGCAGTCCGCGATCAAGCAGAATATACAACAGCTGGATATTGTTCACCGGCCCGACCTGCAGTTCCTCCCCGCCCATCTTCATCCCGAGCAGCCGCATACCCGAAAGCAGGTCCTTGCCCTTGAGGGCGGTTGCGCCGGCGCCGAGCAGGCCGCCGATCGCCGAAAACAGGCCAAAGGAGGTACCGATCGTGGCGGCATCGATGCCCACGCCCAGAGCGGCCCCGCCAAGGGCTCCGGCAAGGATTACCTGCCGGTCGCTGAGACCGAGGAACTTCCAGGTCCGGTCACTGAACAGGTCCGCCTCGAGAATCGACTGCGGCGGCAACTCAAGATTGAAGATGTTGTGCTTGAACAGGCCGCGAATATCCTGCTGCGCCTCGCGCTCGCGCTCGCTCACGTAGCCTTGGTACTCGCTGTGCAGTTCCCTCCGCTTGCGGTCCTCTTCCTCCGGGGTACAGGAAACCGCCTTGCGGTAGCTGAGGATATCGTGAAAACAGTCGGTCAGGATCATGGCGGTTCGTTGGCTGCGGATTTCCCAGTCCTCCTGGAAGGCCTCCACCACCTGGCGCAACACCGGCTCCAACTGCTGATCAATGGATTTGAGGCTCTCCAGCAACTCGATCCGTTGGCGGTAGTTGGCCCGGCAGGAGTTGAACACCCGCACCGCATTGAAATGCTTGCGAAACTCACTCTGCCATTTCGTCAAATATTCGGAATCGTCTTCCTTGGAGTTAATGATCGCCATGCGCGGCGCCCCACTGAGCCGAAGGATCTCCATCTCCGCCCGGTCCACCTGCCTCAGCGGACGCGATCCATCCACCACGAAGATTACCCCCGCTCCCTCGACCACCGGACGCAACAGCTCGCAGTCGTCATGAAAGTCGGGGTCGTCCTCGTGGGCGGCAATAAAGGCGGGGATCAAATCCTCTTCCGGGCCATCGTAGTCCTGCAGCCAGGCCAAGGTCTGACGGGGGTTCTGGAATCCCGGAGTATCGACGAAACGGATGATTTCCCGGCCGTCGATCCGCACCGGAAAGGACTGACAGATGACGGTCTCACCGGGAATGGCGCTGACGCGAACCGAATCATCCTCCGCCAGGGTGGAGAGGACCGAGGATTTGCCCTCGTTGGGATGGCCGATGATGGCGAATTCAACGATTGTGGAGTTCATGGCGTTATCAGGGGTTGCACAGCAAGTTGACCATCCCCCAGCGACTGCATTTTCATCTGCCAGATTCGCAGCTGATCCGGATCCACCGAGGTGAGCATGGTCCGGGAGGTGGGTTTGCCGATAAGAACAATGGTAATGGGCACCTGTCGACCTACGGTTGTGCGCAGGCCGCGCAGAAAGGCTTCGGTCTCCTTGAGGGGCGGTTGCCAGGCCTCGAGCAGCAGCAGCAGCTCCTGCGCCCCCTCAAGGGAGAGTTGCAGGTTTGCTGCCGAAGCCGATTCATCATAGGCAAGGGGCGTGACCGTCAGTCCGGGAACAATTTCCGCCAGGGGCGCCGAGAGATCGGCCAGGGGGCACTCCTCGTAAATTTCCTCGGGAATGAGCACCAGGGCCTGTTGCCGAGCATCACCAGCCTCCTGCCGCTCCATGGGAGCCGGTTCGACAGCCACCGGTTTCGACTCCGGCCTGTTGGCGGTGGATACAGGTGCGGGTTGCGCATGGCTCCCCTGCACGGGTTCCTGCACCCCCCTGGTGTCGATGCGGGGCGAGGTCATCCGCCGCAGCAGTGGCCGAAAGTTGAGCGTAGCGAAATCCAGCCGCTCCAGGGACTGACGCTGTCTGAGCCAGCCGACAAGCAGCAGCAGGCAGCGGGGCAGCAGGCCGTAAACAGCGACGCTGCAACAGAGAAAGGGCCACCAGGCGACCAGGTTGGCCGTGGCCAGATGGGCCACCCCTTCCTTGAGTACCATCTGGCTGCCCTGAATCTGCTCCAGGCTGGGATAGGCCTGGGGCACGATCCATGACCAGGGCAGGGCGATCCAGCGGACCAGCTCCGCAACCAGTTCGGGGGAGAGCTGCAGGGTCGACTGCCAGGCAAAGGCCATGTCAGAAAAAACCACCTTGGAGAGGGTGGCGCCGAGCACGCCCAGATTGAAGCCGATGCCCCCCATCTGCACCAGGATAAAGGCCGGCCAGAGCAACAGGGCAGCCAGCTCGCGCCGCTGCTGGATGGAGCCGATCAGGGCAGCGAGATCAAGCCGCCTGCGGCCGCTCAGGCGCCGATGCAACCGTCGCCGTACCCCTTCCATGGCACGCACCATGGCCCGGCCGAGCACAATGTAGAGGCTGGTCGACTCCATGGGCAGACGTCGAATCAGCCGGAACAAGAGCAGACAGGCCTGGAGAGCGACCATCAGCAGCTGCACCAGGACAAAAAGGGCGAAATAGATCGACACGTTCAGCGGTGTGGTTCCGGAGTAGAGCAAAAGCGATCCAGCGGCACCAACACCGACAAGCAGGCCGAGCAAAACCACCACTCCACGTCCGAGCACCGAGAGTTCCTGCCAGAGGCTGCCGGGGAGTACCTGCCCCTGGTGCCCCTTCTCCTGCCTGAACTGCAGCCGCCGCATGGCCAGCCACTTCCGGATGAGGATCCGGGCCGGGGCCTTCTCCGCCGGGCCGAGCTGCGGTTCGATCTTGGCCAGGTAGATCACCCGGTCACGCTTGGCAAGGGCGGCCTCCCCCTCCTTGCGCTGCACCTCTTCATCCAGATGGCAGAAAAAGTGCAGATCAATGAGATCACCAAGGCTCCACAGACGACTCACAGGCGGAACTCCATCGGACAGCACGCCTTCAGGGCGAGCGAAAAGCAATTGCGCGGGGGAAACATTTTGTCGTATAGGGAAAGATGGTCATGTCCGCACAAAGGGCGAAGACGACGTTTCGAGCTTCGCAACGCATTGAGTTTACGAAACGAACCTGCTCGGATATTGACAATTAACAAGGCGACCGGCGTTGCCGTGCAGCGCCGAACCAGGCGTAACCGCCCGCGAAAATTCGACCAACTGCAACAACCTTTCATCACTAGCAAAAAAATTGAATCAGGACAAGATAAACGAGCATCCCCTCTCACCGCCGTCCAGGGACGCATTTCGCCGGGGTGCTGCAGCGGCCTGGCCGATCTGCCTGGGATATTTTCCCATCGGCCTGGCGCTGGGCGTGCTGGCGCAGCAGGCCGGAATCCCCTGGTGGGCCATGACCATGATGTCGGTCCTGGTTTTTGCCGGCTCTTCCCAGTTCATCTGCGTGGCCATGCTCGCCACCGGCGCCTCCTTTCCCGCAATCGTCTTCACCACTCTGATGGTCAACCTGCGGCATGCGCTGATGGGGTCGGCCCTGGCAGTGTATCTCCAGAGGGTCGATCGCCGCTTTCTCGCCCTTTTTGCCTACGGCATCACCGACGAGAGCTTTGCTGTCAACATGGCCCGCTTCCGTGCGGGCAACTGGGACCGTTGGAGTGGACTGACCACCAATCAGCTGCCCAACCTGAGTTGGATCTGCGCCACCACCGCCGGTGTGCTGATCGGCCAGTTCATTCCCCAAGGGGCCTTTGGCATCGATTACGCACTGAGCGCCATGTTCCTCTGTCTCTTGGTGTATCAGCTGCAGAGCCGGCTCTACCTATTCACCGCCCTGGTCGCCGCCCTCACCTCCACCCTCTGGTACCTGCTCATCCCCGGGGACTCGTACATTGTCGGCGCCTCGGTCATCGCAGCCACCTGCGGCTTTCTCCTCAAGCGAGCCAAGGAGCGCCAACAATGAGCTGGCACGAGTATCTCCTGCTGTTCGCGGCCATGGGAGCGGTCACCTACCTGCCCCGCTGCCTGCCCCTGATCTACCTCGCCCACCGCCGCCTGCCCAAGGGGGTGATTGATTGGCTGAGCCTCATTCCCGCAGCAATCCTCAGCACCTTGCTCGCACCAGCCCTTTTTATTGACACAGGCAGACGCAGCCTGGATCTGGGCAAACCCGAACTGATCGTGGCCCTGCCCACCCTGCTCTTTGCCTGGAAGAGCAAAAGCCTGGGCGGCACGGTGGTGGTGGGCATGGCGCTGTACTGGCTGGCAGGGAAGTTGCCGCTTTGGTAAAATGGTCGCAAAATGCATCAGGCTGCTTTGCGGCCGACGAGAAAGCAGGTGGACTGCCGTCCCTTCCCTTTCATCTCCACCTCAATGGGGCAGGAAAAGCTGAACTCCTGTCCCAGCCCCTGACAAAAGGTACTGGAAACATTGATCTGCATCGGTTCTGAAAGGGATTCGAGACGGGCGGCGATATTGACCGTGTCGCCAAAGATATCGTAGAGGTACTTCTTGGTGCCGACAATACCGCCGACCACCGGCCCTGAATGGAGTCCGATGCGCACCTGCCACTGCTGAGCGCTATGCTGGTTGCGCCCCTTGAGATACTCGATCATCTCCAGGGCGGCCAGGGCGGCGGCACGGCTGTGATCCGCTCGGGGCTCGGGCAGACCGGCGGCAAAGAGGTAGGCATCGCCAATGGTTTTCATTCGTTCGCACTGGTGGGCTTCGACGATGCGATCAAAGGCGGTGAACAGCTCATTGAGCTCACTGATGACAAAGGCGGGATCAAGACCCGAGGCAGTGGCGGTGAACTGGACGATATCGACAAAGCCGACCGTCACTTCAGGGAAAGACTGCGGCCTGCAGCTGCCGCATTCCATCAGCTCGCTGGCCACCCGCGCGGGCAGGACGTTGCGCAACAGGACCTCTGTTTTCTGCTTTTCCAGGGCGAGCTGGCGATTGTTCTCCGCCAGTTGCTGCTGCAGTTGACGCAGCTTGAGGTGGGTCGATATCCGCGCCAGGACCTCGGCCGGATGAAAGGGCTTGATGATGTAATCCACCCCTCCGGCGGAAAAACCGCTGAGTTTGTCGGTGGTGTTGTCCAGCGAAGAGATGAAGATCACCGGAATATCCCGGGTTTTCGGATCTTCCTTGAGCAGGCGGCACAGGGCCAGGCCGTCCATCTCGGGCATGATGATGTCAAGAAGTAGGAGGTCGGGCCGCAGATGGGCAAGCAGGGCCAGGGCCTCCTTGCCGTGGTTGGCCACGGAAACCCGGTACCCCTGCTTAGTCAACAGCGCCTGCAACTGCCGCTGGTGAATCCGCGAATCTTCGACCACGAGGATGGAGGCGGCCTGCTCGCCCACAGCCGGCACAGGCATCTCAGCGGGTCAGCGGTTGCCGTGCGCGCTGCTGCAGGGCCATATCGATCAGGACCAGGCTGGCCATGGCCTCGACGATTGGCACAGCCCGCGGCACCACACAGGGGTCGTGGCGCCCCTTGGCCTCCAGGGTCACCGTTTGGCCGTCGAAGTTGACCGTCTCCTGGGCCATGCCGATGGTGGCCACCGGTTTGAAGGCCACCCGAAAAATAATGGGCTCTCCGTTGCTGATCCCGCCCTGAATACCGCCGCTGTTGTTGGTCAGGGTGCCCAATTGCCCGCCCTTCTCCACAAAGGGATCGTTATGCTGGCTGCCGCGCATGCGGGTGCCGGCAAAACCGGAACCGATATCAAAACCCTTGGTCGCCGGCAGCGAGAGCATGGCCTGGGCCAGGCGCGCCTCGAGTTTGTCGAAGACCGGCTCGCCAAGGCCGATGGGCACGTTCCGGCAGACACAGGTGAGGATGCCGCCGATGGAATCCTTGGCCTCCAGGACCGCCTTGACACGCTCCTCCATGCGGGCGGCAGTGGCCGCATCCGGACAACGCACGATCTGGGCATCGACCTGATGACGACTGATGGTGGCCAGATCCATTGCCGGCGCCTCGATATCCCCCACCGCGCTTACCCAGGCCACGATTTCGGTGCCATAGGTCTCTTTGAGCCATTTTTCGGCAATGGCGCCCGCAGCCACCCGGCCAATGGTCTCCCGCGCGCTCGAACGACCGCCGCCGCTGGAGGCACGGGTGCCGTACTTCATCTGGTAGGTGAAATCGGCGTGGGAAGGACGGGGAATCTTGCTCATCTCCCCGTAATCCTGGGGCCGTTGGTCCTTGTTGTTCACCAGGAGCATGATCGGGGTGCCCAGGGTCTTGCCGAATTCAGTGCCGGAATAGATGGTGACCTGATCCGCCTCCTGACGGGGGGTGGAGAGATCGCTCTGACCGGGACGACGGCGGGAGAGTTGTTTCTGGATGTCCGCCTCCACCAGTTCCATGCCGGGAGGGCAGCCGTCGACGATGGCGCCGACGCCCTTGCAGTGGGATTCGCCGAAGGTGGTGACTTTGTAGAGGGTGCCGAGGGTGCTGGACATCGAGTGCTCCTTGTTTAGCTGGATAGCGTGTAGCTTGTTCGTCTTAAGGTATCAGGTGATATTCGCAAGGTCGGTAAGAATGGTTTGTGCCCACCGGAAATGTTTGTCTCCTACTCCTTGAACCGTTCAATATACCACTGGGCGGCCTTGTCTAGTCCATCCCGCACCGAAAAGCCGGGGTGGTATCCGATAAGCTGGTGTGCCTTGCCGATATTGGCCAGGGAATGGCGGACATCGCCGGCGCGGAACTCGCGGTACACCGGATTGGCCTGGGCAACGGCAGGATACTGGGCTGCCACCCGCTCCTGGATCAACCGGTACAATTCGTTGAGCGTCGTGCGCTCGCCAAAGGCAACATTATAGACATTGTCCGCCGCATCGTCATCGGCGGTGGCGGCAAGGATATTGGCCTGAACACAGTTTTCGATAAAGCAGAAATCGCGGCTGGTTTCGCCATCACCGTTGATGTAGACCGGCTCGCCCTTGAGCAATCCGGCAAACCATTTGGGGATGACCGCCGCATAGGCCCCTTCCGGATCCTGACGTTGGCCGAAGATGTTGAAGTAGCGCAGTCCGATGGTCTTGAAGCCATAGGTCCGGGCAAAGACCGCAGCATAGAGTTCATTGACCAGCTTGGTTACCGCATAGGGTGAGAGCGGGTTGCCGATCTTGTCCTCGACCTTGGGCAGATCGGGATGATCGCCGTAGGTTGAGCTGGAGGCGGCATAGACCATGCGGCGCACCTTGGCATCGCGGGCAGCGACCAGCATGTTGAGGAACCCGGTGATGTTGTTGGCATTGGTGGTCAACGGATCTTCAATCGAGCGCGGCACCGAACCAAGCGCCGCCTCATGAAGCACATAGTCCACGCCGGTGCAGGCCTCACGGCAGTCGGCGGGTTCGCGAATGTCTCCCTTGATGAAACAGAAACGCTGCCAGGCCTCCTCGCCCACCCGTTGCCGAACCTCGTCGAGGTTGTGCTGAAAGCCGGTGGAAAAGTTATCCAGCCCCACCACCTTCTGCCCCATGGCCAGCAGGGTTTCCAGCAGATTCGAGCCGATGAAACCGGCGACACCGGTCACCAGCCAGGTGGCAGGCTGTTGCCTGAGCAGTTGGCACCGCTCCGAATAAATATGCATATTGTCTGTTTTCCTTTGCTGCAAAGTAAGGTATTTTTTCGGGAATCGACCGGTTGCGTCTTTGTCGGATAATAGCCTTGACCGGGGTGAGCGTCAATGGCGATAACTGCTCTCCCTATACACCCGTACCCCATGCCGCCCATCCGCAAAATCATTCACATCGACATGGACGCCTTTTTCGCCTCGGTCGAGCAGCTCGACCGGCCGGAGTTGAAGGGTCATCCGGTCATTGTCGGCGGCAATCCGCAAAGCCGGGGCGTTGTCGCGGCCTGCTCCTATGAGGCCCGCGCCTTCGGTGTCCACTCGGCCATGCCCTGCAGCCGCGCCTACCAGTTATGCCCCCGGGCGGTGTTCATCAAACCGCGCATGGCCCGCTACCAGGAAATATCGCAGCGGATCATGGACCTCTTTCGGGAATACACCCCGCTGGTGGAGCCGCTTTCCGTGGACGAGGCCTTTCTCGACGTCACCGAAAACCTGGTGAACGAGCCCTCGGCCACCCGCATCGCCCAGGCTATCCGGGCCGAGATCAAGACCAGGCTGGGCCTGAGTGCGTCAGCCGGCGTGTCCTACAACAAGTTTCTGGCCAAGATCGCCTCCGGGCATACCAAACCTGACGGGCTCACCGTCATCCCTCCGGATCGTGCCCGGGATTTCATCGCAACCCTGCCCATTGGCAAATTTTACGGCGTCGGTCGAGTGACCGAAAAAAAAATGCAGACCCAGGGGATTCGCACCGGGGCGGACCTGCTCCGCTTCTCCCAACACGAGTTGGCGCGTCTTTTTGGCAAGACCGGCCTTTTTTTCCACGACATTGCCCGCGGCCTGGATCGACGACCGGTGGAACCGGTACGGGTCCGCAAATCCATCGGCACCGAAACCACCCTGGCTGAAGACATCAGGGATTACACCCAGGTCAGTTCCCTGCTCGACCACCTGGTCTCCCGCGTCGCCGAGCTGCTGGCCGACAAGCAGACCGGTGGCCGCACCCTGACACTCAAGGTCCGTTACAGCGACTTCACCACCATCACCCGCTCCTGCACCTCCCGCGAGGGATTCTTCGCCGCCGGCGACATCGTTGCCCGCCTCCCGGGGCTCTTGGCAACGACCGAGGCCGGACGCCGCAAGATCCGCCTGCTCGGCCTCACCGTGGCCAACCTCTGCGACGAAGAGGAGGCACGACGCATTCGCATCCGCCAGCTGGACCTCCCCTTTCCTGGTAAAAACGATGCTCAAGCCCTTCTCTAGTAGTAGTACCAGATTGAATTATACTCTTTGAGCTGCTCGCCGTCGCGCTGGAGACGTTTGAGGTAGTCGTGGATGGAGACGTCGGTATAGACGTAGGTATCCATCAGGGCCATCTTCTTTTCCCAGGGATGGAACTCATAGACCCGGCGGCCGTCGGGGAGGATGGCGATCATGTCCCGATTCTGGCCGGCACGGAGATAGTTCTTGCCCAGTCGGGGCACGTTGAACACGATTTCATCGGTACGCACCGTGCCGGGAAAAAGGCGCGCCTCCTCCTGCTGCTCCTGGAGCAGACGGGCGATAGGGACCCGGTAATCGTCGGTTTCTTCCTTGCCCTTGGTGTTGAAGGTGTAATACGGGGTCACACCGATCAGACGCAGCTTCTGCCGCAGGGTGGCGGCCTCGAATTTTTTCGAATTGTAGTAGGTGAACACCATCTGATTGTAGACCCCGACCCCAAAGAGACGAAAACGCTGCACCGCCTGCATCGCCTCGGGGGTGATCTCGGTGGGGTGTTCGAAATGGGTGATGATCAACACCTCTCGCCGCCCGGGTTCGTGAAAGCGGGTGATGGTCCGCACCAGGGATTCGGTGATCCGTTGCGGCAGGGTCACCGGTGTACGGGTGCCGATACGGATGCGGACCACATGCTCCATCTGCGACAGACGGCTCAAAATCACCTCCAGTCGCTCGTCGGAGAGGATCAACGGATCGCCGCCGGTGACCAGAACCTCGGAGATCTCCGCTGTTTTTTCGATCCATTGCAGGGCCTGCTCCAACTTTTCCTCACCAAGGGCCGCATCCTGGGAGAATACATCCTGGATCTGCCAGTTGCGCTGGCAGTAGACGCAGATCTGCGGGCAGGTCAGCACCGGCTTCAAAATCACGATACCGGGGTAACGGCGGGTGATGCCGTCAATGGGCGAGGTATCCCCCTCGACCATGAAATCGTTGCTGCAGCCCGGATCCTGGCGAAGAGCGCTCACCCGTTTGACATAGCGCATCGGAGGAATCACCTGGGCACGAATGGCCCTGTCCCAGGTGCGGCGATTGTCCGGATCCATCAAGGACACGGTGTAGGGCGTGATGCCGAACGGAATACGCTGCTCGCGCGCCATGGTGATCGCGGCCCGCTCCTCGTCGGCAAGGTCGACGAGGGCTTCAAGGGTCTGGGGATTGCGTATGATGTGACGGGTATGCCAGCTCCAGTCGTTCCATTCCAGGTCGCTGATCTGAAAATGGTGAAAAATTCGCTGTTTGTTGACACTGCGTTGCCGGACCAGGTCATCATCCATGCCGCAGGGATAGCGATCGATAAAGCTTTGCGCCTTCCGAGCCATTCGGGAGAGATCAGTGGAACGCATTTTCGCTGCGGTGCGGCCGCAATGATTGAGAAAGGCCGGCGGCTTTTCCGTATAGAGATTGGTCAGGCCGTTGATCCCTTTGAGCAGGTGCTGCAGCTCGGCAACAAACCCCGAACTCGGCGGAGGGCCTGGATGGCGTCCGTGCAGCAGATCATCGAGGTAGGCGAGCAGAGAAAAACCGGCCAGTTCTTCACTGCGGGGGTTGAGCATGTTGCGCAGCACCCAGATCGTATCCCGGAAGACGACCCAGTCCAAGGCGGCCATATCGCGGGTTTTATCGTAGATATTCAAGAGCAGGTTGGCGAGATGGCTCCTGAGCTCAGTTCGTTTTTCCTCAAGAGAACCTGTGGAGAGGAGGATGGCCTCCATGGCCGGATCAAGGGCGATAATTTTACGAATCTGCTGCACGCGTTGCGCATTCTTCATGGGGGATTCCTCAATGTCAACTATTGCAAAGGCAGGTGCAAACACATGAGGGAGTACCAGAGGGGCGCACCCACCTCGAGAAAATTTCGGAGCAACACCCCAGCGAGCCAGAACGTTGCAAAAAAGAAGTCAATCTCTTGTTCACAACAAGACGAGGTTCAACTATTGGAAACAGCTGAGGTGCAGCCAAGGGGCCAGCAGAGGCCCCCCTTACTGCACGGAGAGAAGATCAGACCTTCCAGACGAGGACGGCTGACAACGAAATGTCAAATCAACGGAATATACTGAAATATTTCATGGTGTACAAGAGGAAGCTCCCACCGCTTCCCACCTCCACGTCTCAACGCTCATCCAAGGCAGCCCGCACCTTGTGTGAAATTTCAAAAAGGGTAATCGGCTTTCGCAAAAAATAGCGTATACCTATCCCTTTGGCCTGCTCACGGCTGACACGCTCACTGAAACCGCTGCAGATAAGAATGGGGAGCTCGGGCCGAATGGCAAGCAGTTCCTGGGCAAGCTGGGCTCCCGTCATGTTCGGCATGGTCATATCGGTAATCACCACGTCAAAAGCATCGGGATCCGCCTTGAACAACTCGATGGCCTCCAAACTGTTTTGCCTGCAGGTCACCTCATAGCCCAACCCCTCCAAGATAAGCTGGCCGACCTCGGTGATGAGTTCCTCATCATCGATCAGGAGGACGCGTTCAGTGCCACGGGGGTAACCGATGTCCTGCTCAGTGGGCACCACTTCAAAGGCCTTGTCCGTAATCGGGAGATACACGGTGACCACCGTCCCCGAGCCCACCTCGGAATCCACTTTGATATCGCCGTGATGGTCCTTGACAATACCGTACACCACGGCAAGCCCAAGGCCTGTCCCCTTACCTGCGCCTTTGGTGGTGAAGTAGGGTTCAAAGATCTTTTCCCGGATCTTCGCATCGATGCCGCAGCCGGTATCCGTCACTGTAATCATGGCATAGCTCCCCGCTTGCAGCGACCTCTCGGCGCTCTCCTCCTCGGAAAGCCTGACCTCCCGTAGGTTGACTGAAATTTCGCCGCCGCACTGATCGACCGCATGATAGGCATTGATGATCAGGTTCATCACAACCTGGTGCAGCTGAATGGGATCGAGCAGCACCGGAGCGCAATCCTCCTGAATCTCATACTGCATGGGGATGGAGGAAGGGATGGTCGCCCGGCAGAGCTTGAGAATTTCCTTCAGGCTGGACTGGAGTCGGAGGGGCTGGAGTGTATGCTCCGCCTGGCGGCTAAAGGCAAGAATCTGGTTGATCAGATCTTTGGCCCGTAACCCTGCGGTATAAATACGATCCAGATACTGCTGGAAGCGGCTGTCGGTCACCAGTTCCTTTTTCAGCAGCTCGGAATAGCTCAGCATCGGCTGGAGAATATTGTTGAAATCATGCGCGATGCCCCCCGCCAAGGTGCCGATGGCCTCCATTTTTTGTGACTGGCTCAGCCGCATCTCCAGGCGCTTCTTTTCCTCCTCCGCCCGTTTCTGTTCTGTCAGATCGCGGATAATACCGACAATGAAACGGCCGCCGCTTTTATCGGTATACAAAGTTTTCTTGGTGAGGATAGTGTTCAACCGCCCCTCGGCACCGGTGAACAACTCCTCGTTGATGTTGATCTGACCACTATCCAACACCAGCTGGTCCTTGGTCCAGAACACATCCGCCTGCTCCTTGGGGAAAAAATCATAATCCGACTTGCCCAACAATGCTTCGCGACTCTGGCCCATAAACATGCACATGGCATCGTTCATCAGGACCCATCGATGCTGTTCGTCTTTGACAAAGATGGGATCGCCGACACTGTTGATGATCTGGTTGAGATACTCCTTGGATGCCGCCAGTGCCTCCTCGGCCTGTTTACGAGCGGTGATATCGGTCATAAAGCCCTCGATTACCCTTTGCCCGCTGGAGCCGATGGTCCGCATACCGGCGCTGATCGATATCCATACGTGGGTTTTATCTCTACGAAAACACAGGACCTCAAACCCCGCAATTTTGTTCTCCCTGGCAAAACAGGCAAGCAGGCGATCCCGATCCTCGGGATGGACATAAAACTGGTGCCGGATGTCGGTAAGCTCCTCCATCAGGACCTGTGGCGATTCGTAGCCGAGGATATCGGCAAGAGCGGGGTTTGCCTTGATGAACCGCCCTTCGAGCGTGCTCTGATATAACCCTTCCAGGGCATTTTCGAAAATCCCGCGAAAGGCCTCCTCCTGTTCCCGCAGGCTCTCGGTTGATGTTTTCAACTCGCCCATCATATGATTAAAGGTCTGGCCAAGGAGGCCAATCTCGTCGTGACCAGAGGCATCAACAAATTGACTCAGATCTCCGGCAATAATCCGCCCGGCTGCGGCGGTCATCTGACGAATGGGCCGGGTCAGGGAGCGACTGGCGACAACCCCCACCATCCCGGCCAGGAGGATGATCAGGCAGGCCGCCCCGACCATCACCTGAGCCATTCGCTGACGACCGGTTTGCAAGAGATTGCTGTAGAAATGCAGCTCGTCCTCATAGACACTCGTCCCGATCACCCAGTCCCAGGGGGCATAGTACGCCAGGCGCACCACCTTCCAACGCGGAGCAGGATCACCTGGATTTTGCCATCGATAACGATAGGTTGCCAATTCTCCCGCACCCAACGAGGTGGCCGTGTTGATGATCTCCTGGATAACGAATCGGCCATCTGGATCGCGGCTGAACCAGATATTTTCCCCGTCGCGACTCCCCTTGCCGGAGATGATGTACTGCCCCCGATTCTGCCCATTTCCCTCCAGCACGTAGACATAGCCGGTCTTGCCGACATTGGTCTGCAAAATGGCCTGACGGATTCGTGCCGCCACGGCCTGCTGGCGGACACCGACATAGAGCATGCCCACCAACTCCCCTGTTGCATTGACCAGCGGTTCATAGGCGGTCAGATACCAATCGTTGACCACATAGGCCCGGCCGTGATAGGTCTGCCCCTGGAGGATGGCGGCGATAACCGGATTGGCGCGACCATCGGGATTGACAGAGGGGATGTAGGTGCTGATCGCCCGCTGATTGTCGAGCGTCCGCACGGTGGTGGCAACACGAAGCATATCGCCCTGTGCATTCATTCGCTGAAACACGGTGGTGGTTTCTCCGACGAGATCCGTCACCTCGTCGACCAGGGGAGTGCGAACTTGAAAATCGGTTATCTGTCCAAGCCATGTATGGTCAAGGAGCAGCTTGGGCAACAGCAGATCCCTGCCCTCCTGGGTGAACTGGTTGATCGCTCTCCAAGCGACCCGTTCCTCGCTCTGTCGGACCCCACCCCGATGATCGAGAAGATGACGTGCCACCCTGAGGTTGGCATCGACATGTGCCTGAACAGCCTCATTCTCCGTCAGCACGAGGTTATAGACACTTTGGGCGATATGATCGAGATCGGCATCGATGAGACCATCGATTTCTGTCTGGGCAAGTCGGCTGTATTCTTTACTCTGCCACACAGCCAAAAAAACCAGCGCAACCGCGGTGAGAAGCACACTGCTGCCCCCCAACAGGGCAATCTTTACATTCAATTTCATGGCATCCCCTGACCCTTCGCTTCTTGCTGGACAAAAATCGTCCGTTCCAGTGCCATCCAGAAGCAAGGCGGCAAAAAATTATCTTTCAAAGGTACTTGCCGAACAGATTGATGTTTTGTACCTGTTGCAAACCAAGAAAAAGCACATCCATCTTTCTTCTTACTGTCGCACATATTCAAAAAACGACATTTTTCACATCGCAGATGCGTGTTCATGCGGGAGAAGGGTGTGCTTGTGACGAGATCTTCGCCGGAGGTCATCTTTCTCTCCCCATTTGCGCTCCAGGAGGAGCCTAAGCATGTATATTCCTTGCAAGCGATCCCACATTCTCCTGCTGCTGACCTTTCTGTTGCTATTCTCGCATCTGCTGCCGTTAAATGCAATGGCTGGCAATGAACTCAGAGTCGGCATTCGTGATATCAAGCCGTTTATATTTTACGAGCCCAACGAGGAACCGCGCGGATTTGCCATTGATCTATGGAAGGCCATTGCGACCGAGTTGGGGCTTTCCTATCGGTTCGTGCCCAGCCAGGGAATCGCCCGCACCCTGGATGATATGAAAAACGGCAGACTCGACATTGCCATCGGCGCGATCACCATCACCGAGAATCGGGAAAGCCAGTTCGATTTCAGCCTCTCCCACTTCCACACCGGCCTGGGTATCATGACCCCGGCCCACACCAACTATTCCCTCTCGGCTTTTTGGAGCTCTTTTTTCACCAGGGAACGATTGATCAAACTGGGCTCCTTTATTGCGTTCCTCCTCGTCTCCGCCCACGTGATCTGGCTGGCGGAACGGCGCAACCAGCAGTCCTTTCATCGCAGCTACTTTCCCGGGGTGATTGAGGGCATCTACTGGTCGATTGTCACCGCCAGCACCGTTGGTTACGGCGACTATGTCCCCAAAAGCCGTATCGGCAAACTGCTCGCGGTGGTAATCATCATCGTCTCCCTGCCTCTGTTTGCCGTCTTTGTCGCCAACATCTCCTCCGACATCACCCTGCACGAGTTGCGCAGTTATATTGAGGGGCCCAATGATCTGGCCGAGAAAAAGGTCGGCGTGGTCAAAGGCAGCACCAGCGAAGAATACATGCGCCGCGAGCGACTGGGCGTCCTCAGATCCGTGCCAAATGCCAAGGAGATGTATACGCTTCTCGAACAGGAACAGTTGGATGCCGTGGTCCATGACCTCCCTACCCTGCAGTATTTCGCCAGCACCGCAGGCAAGGGCAAGGTCAAACTGGTGGGCAAGATGTTCAACAAGCAGGATTACGCCTTTCTCCTCCCGGAAAACAGTTCACTGAAAGAACGCGTCGACCGCACCCTGCTGAATCTTGTCGAAAGTGGGGCCATGGACGAATTGGAAAATAAATGGTTCGGCACCGGATCGGCCCAGTGATGGCGCTTCTTTTTTCAAGGATCTTGTCCGGGGAGGTTCGTCATGGAACATGACACCATATTTTTCATCATTGCCGCTCTGCTGGCCGCCAGCACCCTCTGCCAATGGGGGGCTTGGCGGGTACAGCTGCCGGCGATCATCTTTCTTCTGTTGACCGGCATCATGGTCGGCCCGGTCCTGGGCCTGCTCCATCCGGAGGCCTTACTGGGCAAATTTTTCTTTCCCTTTATCTCGATCTCGGTCGCGGTCATCCTCTTTGAGGGCAGCCTCACCCTGCGCTTCAAGGAAATCCTTGGTTTTGAGGCCGTGATTCGCAACATGGTCTCCTTTGGCATGGTGGTGACCTGGCTGATCACCGCGGTGACCGCCCATTACGTGGTCGGCATGTGCTGGCAGATCGCCTTTCTCTTCGGTGCGATCACCGTGGTCACCGGGCCGACCGTGATCGCCCCCATCCTGCGCACGGTACGTCCAACCGCCAATGTGGCCAACATCCTCCGCTGGGAAGGGATTGTCATCGACCCCATCGGGGCGGCCCTGGCGGTCTTGGTCTATGAATACATCATCACCGCCTCTGCGGGTTCGCCCTGGGGCCATACCCTGCTCTTTTTTCTGCGGCTGCTCATCGTCGGCACAACCATTGGAGCCGGCAGCGGATATTTTCTCGGTCTGGCGCTCCGCTCCAACTGGATCCCCGACTTCCTGCGCAACATCGCCACCCTCTCGGCCGTGCTGGTCTCCTTTATCATCGCCAACGGGCTGCAAGCCGAAGCCGGCCTGGTGACGGTGACGGTGATGGGCATCTGGCTGGCAAACATGAAGAATGTGGATGTGCAGGGGATCATCGATTTCAAGGAATCCATCAGCCTGCTGCTGATCTCCCTGCTGTTCATCACCCTGGCGGCGCGGATCGACCTGCAGGCACTGCTCGACCTGGGCTGGAGGGCGCTGCTGCTCTTTTTCGCGATCCAGTTTCTTGCCCGGCCGCTGAATATCGTCATCTCTGCCACCGGATCCAAACTTTCCTGGCCGGAACGCCACTTTTTGGCCTGGATTGCTCCGCGTGGTATTGTTGCCGCCGCCATCTCCGCCCTCTTTGCGGTTCAACTGGAAAGAGCCGGTTTTGCCGATGCCAACCTGCTCAGTCCGCTCACCTTTTTCGTGATTATAGCCACAGTGCTGCTGCAGAGCACCACCGCGCGGATGGTGGCAAGGTGGCTCAAGGTGGTGGAACCGGAGCCCAAGGGGTTTCTCATTGTCGGTGCCAATATCGTTGCCCGCTCGCTGGCCCACGCCCTGACCCACAATGGAGTCAAGGTGCTGCTCGCCGACACTGTGCGCGGCAATGTGACCAAGGCCAAGATAGAGGGGCTTTCCTGTTATTTCGGCAATCCCTTCTCCGAACACGCCGACCAATTTCTTCCCCTGACCGGCATCGGCCGCGTCCTCGCGCTTTCCTCCCACGAGACGATCAACGTGGCAGCAGCCATGCATTATCGCAATGAACTCGGGACGGACAAGGTCTTTGTCATTCAATCCAAACTGCGCGAGCGGGTCTCTGAGCGTATCCGCTTGCCGATTCAGCGGTTGTCGCGCACCCTCTTTGGCCGGAACATCACCCACTCCTATATTTCCTGGGTTCTGTCCCATGGCGGCAGCATCCACACCACCAAGCTCTCCAGCCACTTTGGCTTTCGTGAGTTCAGCAAACGCCACGGCTATCGGGCAGTGCCCCTTTTTGCCATTGATCCCAAACATGTTGTCCATGTCTTTTGCGAGGAGCTGCAGATCGATCCCAAGGTGGGGTGGTTGATCATCTATCTGCGCCAGCCGGATCGGCGGAAAACGCCGCGCAAACGCACTCCCGTGGTGACAGCACCGCAGCTTGAAGGCGATCGTGCAGCACAGGTCAAGCCCTGTCCTCCGGATGAATTGTTCTGACCGGGGGACAGATGCATGACAATTGATGGCGTCGTAAAAAGTATTTCTATTTAACTGGTTAATTTTCCAGGATTAACGTCTGGATTACCATTGTCATTTTTCTCGCATTCTGTTAATATATTTGCGTAATATCAATTAAATGCGAGACGAGATAATGTTTCACGTGAAAAACCACAAACAGCTCAACATCCTCGACCCATGGGCCCATTTGGGACCCAAACGACGCGCCCTCCTGGATAACTCATGGGCAGGTCTTTTTCAGAAGCATATCCTGCCTGAACTCCCGGTGGAGTCCCTGCGCCACCATTATCATGACTACAATGGCCGACCCACCAAGGAACTGTATGCCATGATGGGGGTGATGATCCTCCAGCAAATGCATGATTGTACTGATCAGGAGGCGGTTGAGCAGTTCTGTTTCAATATCCAGTGGCACTATGCCCTCAACATCACCTCGTGCTCCGACGCGGCTGTATACCTCAGCCACAAAACGCTCTGGACCATGCGCGATCACCTGGCCTCGGATGCGAGCTATGCCGAGATATTTGATGCCTCCCTGGGCATCCTGGCCAAGTTGCTCAAGGCCGATATGAATAAGCAGCGCATGGACTCGGTGCATGTCAAATCCAACATGCGCAATCTGGGTCGTATCGGGTTGTTCACCAAAACGATCAAGAAGTTCCTCGTCAACCTGAAGCGACACCACCGGGAACACTTTGATCAACTCAACACGGAGTTGACCCAACGGTATCTGAGCAAATCGCAGGCGTCTTTGTTCGCCATGGTCAAACCCACCGAGTCCACCCGCACCCTTGATCAGTTGGCTGCGGATGTGCTGCTCTTGACCGAGCGTTTTGCCGCCGTGGACGAGGTCAGCACCATGCAGAGCTTCAAACTGCTGAGCCGGTTGTTCGCCGAACAGTGTGTCATCGAGGAAGACACCACCGCCGATTCTGGCAAGAAAGCCGTGGCCCGGCCGAACAAGGAGGTGCCCTCCGATTCACTGCAAAACCCCTCCGATGCGGATGCCGGCTACAGCAGTCATAAAGGCCAAGGGTATCAGGTGCAGTTGGTGGAAAACTACACTACCACCGATGAGCGTGGACCATCCCTGATCACGCAGGTGGCGGTGGAATCCGCGGATCAGCATGATGCCAATGCCCTCCTGCCCGCCTTGGCCCAACTGGAGCAGAAGGCGATGCTGCCGCAGCAAATGCTGGCCGATTCCCTCTACGGCAGCGACAGCAATTGTGAAACGGCCCTGCAGGAGCATCAGGTGGCAGTCATCTCCCCGGTCATGCCGGGCAATCAGAAGAAGTTCAACCTGACCGAATTCACCCTTGATGACCAGGGCAAGGTTCTCACCTGCCCCCAGGCCACGGCACCCGACACGGTGAAGAAATCAAAATCCGGCTACAGCGCACTCTTCCCCATCGCTGTTTGTCAGAACTGCTCCTCGTTTGACCGGTGCCCCGTCTCCATCGGAAAAAAGGGCTATTACTACCGCTACACCGACAAGGATATCCGCCTGACCCGACGGCGACAGGAAGAAGAAAGCCCGGAGTTCAGGGAGAAGTACCGGTACCGGGCCGGCGTTGAGGCGACCATGTCGGAATTCGACCGGCGCACCGGTGTCAAACATCTCCGGGTTCGTGGCATGAAAGCAGTGCGGTTTGCCGCCTTCATGAAGGCCATCGGCTTGAACATATTGCGGGCCAGCAGGCACTGGGGCGAGAAAACCAGCCCAATGACGTCCTTTTACAGCCTATTTTTTTTCTCTTTGGCTTTCCAAACATATTTCAAAGAACTTTTTCGGGAAGACTTCTCAACAAGAACTCACGAAGGCACAAACTTTCAACCAGTCGCTTCTTTTCGAGCGGATTGGGCGGTTTGACTTTTTACGAGGTCATCACAATTCAATGCGTATAAAAGGGTTGATAAAAGGGCATGCATGGTGGTTGAATACCCGTCGCCTGCCCCCCTTGGGGGGCCGATTCAGTGCAGGCAGAATACCCGCTCCATGTGGGGAACAATCGCTCGCATCTTCTCTTAGCAACACTTTTTCACCTCATCGCGGTTGGCCCGCTGTCAGCCGCCTGAGGCCAGGAGGTATGACCATGGATATGAAAACCGTGCGCACTCAGGCCCGGGAACAACTCAAAGGATTTTGCCGGGTCTGCCCGGTCTGTGACGGCCGCGCCTGCGCCGGCGAGGTGCCGGGCATGGGCGGCGTGGGGACCGGCTCGGCGTTCAAGGCCAATATGGAAGCCCTGGCAGCGGTTCGGCTCAACATGCGCACCGTGCATGGGGTGAAGGATCCGGATCTCACCCTTGACCTCTGGGGAAAACCCCTTGCCATGCCCATCCTCGGTGCACCCATCACCGGCTCGACCTACAACATGGGCGGCAAGATGAGCGAAGAAGACTTTATCACCGAGATGGTCAGCGGTGCCCTGATGGCGGGTTCACTCTGCATGACCGGCGACGGCGCCGACCCGACCATGTTCGGCAGCGGCATCAAGGCGGGAAAGGCCAACAAGGGGGGCTCGATTGCGATCATCAAGCCTCGCGAGCAGGAGGTCATCAAGGGGCATCTGCAGACCGCGGAAGAGGCAGGCGTGCTTGCCGTCGGTATGGATATCGACGGTGCCGGCCTGGTGACCATGGCGATGAAGGGACAGCCGGTGGGGCCGAAAACGCCTGAGGAGCTTGCCGAGGTGATCGGGGCCAGCAAACTGCCCTTTATCCTCAAGGGCATTATGACCGCGGACGAGGCGGAAGCAGCGGTCAAGGCCGGGGCCGCGGCGATTGTCGTCTCCAACCACGGCGGACGCGTGCTTGACTTCACCCCGGGCGCGGCCGAGGTCCTGCCGGAAATCGCGGCCCGGGTCAAGGGCAAGGCACTGATCTTTGCCGATGGCGGCGTGCGCAGTGGGTCCGACGTGCTCAAGCTGCTCGCCCTGGGTGCCGATGCGGTGCTTGTCGGCCGGCCGCTGATCATTGCCGCCTTTGGAGGTGGCCGCGAGGGCGTGGCCATGTATCTCAACCAGTTGAAAAACGAACTGCTTCAGGCCATGCTCCTCACCGGAACCACTGATGTGAAAAACGTCCCGGCCTCCATTATCCACGGCCGCCAGTAAGGGGATGTTTCCCCATTAAAAAAGGGCTCCCTTTCTCCACGATGGGAGAGAGGGAGCCCTGGTCACGATAAGGTTCTCTACTGTTGACGGGCCTCAGCGGTCGGAATGTGCCTGCGGCCACAGGGCCTCATAAAGCATCATCCGCCGCAACTCTTCTACACCTCGCGCAACATCCTCTGCCTCGGCAGTTGGAGACAAATCCGCCACCCGCTGAGCAAGATTGGCCTCATGCTCCTGGTCTCTGTCGGTCATAATGGTTTCCACCACAAAAGAAAGCGAGGTGAGGGCACGATAACTCTCATCGATCAGCCGAAACCGATCCGGATGGAACTCCGGCGGATAACGGCGCACCAAACGCCGATAACTCTGTTCGATCTCTTCCCTGGTGGCCTCTTGCGCCAGATGCAGGTGGTGCAAGGCCTGGTCTCGTGTCAGCATAATCCCTCGTTGAAGCGAAATAGTTGGTGCAATGCAAGAAGAGGTTTTCTCCTCATCTCAACAGTTCAGGCTGCGTCAGATACAACGATTTTCGGCGACGAATAAGCGTCGGCTCTCGCCGTGCCCCAAAACACGCCGAAGAACTTGAGGCTACCGCCGGTTCCCGGCCATGGCCCGCATCTGCCGATCGATCTTGTCCCGCAAAGGGGTACAGTCGGTTTCCCCGTTGGTGACTCGCGCGCAAAGCACATTATACGTCCGGATCAGCAGGGGACTGAACGCCTCCTGTCTATCAAGCCAAGGAAAGACCTGCTCAACCAGCGTAACCAGGGAGTGAAGCGGGAGTGCCCGGAAATCGCACGATCTCGCTCGCAGAAAATCTGTCACATCATCGAGCCGCCTTCTGCTTTTGCTTAAACCGGCCAACCTCCCCTTAGAAATTTTCAATGACGGCATGGACTCCATCAGTTCGACTTGCTCACGTGCCTCTTCAAGCAGGGGTGGGACTAAGTCGAGAAACTCCACGCACTGCTCCTCGGGGCACCAGAGCAGGTCACACAGCTGAAGCAGGTCGTCAACCTTAGCTCTCCCCGTGGGGCATGCCTGCAGGAAGCGGTGGAGTCGTCCGAGTTGGGGAATCTGTGCGGCAATTTCGGCCAGCCCCCTGACTACCTCCACAGTCAGATACACCGGCACTCCGGCCTCGCCCCCATCCGGCATCAACGATCCGAATTCATTGACCACCTCATGTATCCTGGCCGCTTCCTTGAACGTTTTCCAGACGCTCCTGGCCAGACGATCTCCCTGGACACCATTGTTCCCGATACGAGTAAAAAGCGTTTGTAGATGTTTCGGAAAACGTAGCGCAAGCAGGAGATGCTCGTCGATGAACCACTGCAGGTCCTCGTCATTCAGTGCAGAGCAAATCTCAAGGGCCTGATCGGCAAGCTTTCCTAGCTGACAGCTTCGGCCACCCGCTAACAGGGGCGCAAGCATAGCCAAGCGGACACCACCAAGGCCTGACTCAAAGGCCTGCTGGACAAGTGGTGTGATGGCATCGGCATCGTGATCGGTAACCGGTATCAGCAGGCTCAAATCCTCGGCAAGGACTTGGTCCCAAAAGCGCACAAGGGCGCGTCGGTCACGGACCGCCAGTTCCGGCAACCGCTGACCGAGTTCCCCAATAAGTGAACGGTGGCAATGGATCAACAATCGCTCCATCGCCTCGCTGACACCGCCTTCAAACGAAAAGGAAAGATTGATGAACGCCTCGTTTTCATGCATGAACTCGCGCTGCACCACCTGGCGAAAATCGCGCAGAAGGGCGAGGCGGTCCTCGAAAGAGGCCCTGGCAAACCGCTGCTCCAACTGACCACAGGCCGCATTCGAACAATCATCCCGTCCGCGGGTGTGTAGCTGCGCGCGCAGATCGTCGGAGAGAGACGGACCCGCCACATCCATAAAGGTATGCCCCACTCCTTCCAGTAGTTCCCGGACCTGATGAGGGGCGGGAGAAGGATCGGCATGACGGAGATGCAGGAGTACCTGCTCGGCAAAGGGCAGAAGCAGCAAACGGCGCAATGGCGTGGAAAATGCCTCGACCAGACCCCAGGTGAGATAATCGGTATCGGCAAGATCATCAAGAAAACGGTCGGAAAGCCGTTTGTGAAGATGGGTTTTGTGATTGAGTTTACGGAAGGTCATGATCGCCTCCCCCAAAGCTTCGAAGACCGGCTCAAGCCCGGTCCCGACAACACAATCTGCAAGGCTTTGAAACTGCCGCCCGGAGATTTTGCCAGGTCTGCTCGCCATCATCCCCAATAAACGCTCTATTTCAGCCCAATCGCGGCCTTCTCCAAGTATCTTGCCGAGGTGCCGCTGCGCTGCCAGGCCAGCCCTTGACAACCCGGAAACGGCCAGGACCGCATCAGCCGCCTCGGCCGGATTCTGCATCAGATCGGCCAGGGCATCGAGAAAAAGATTTTCCGGACTCTGTGGAACGTCGCCAAGCTCAGGTCGCAGACGGCAGTATTCCTCAAAGGCCTCTCGAGTGCGCAGCGATCGCCGCCGGACCTCGGCCCATGCCCTGTCGAGATCACGCTTGAGTTCCACCGTGACCGGCATCTCCCGCACCGCGACCAGCCATTCCAGATAACGACCGGCTTGCAGCAGCTTCTCCTGTTCCTTTTTTTCCCGCCTCTGCTTTGCTTTAGCCATGGTTTTCCAGGTCATCACTGAGTTGATCCATCAACTCCAGCAAACAATCCTCCAACTCGTCGATAAGGTCCTCGTCGCCGCCGGCGACAATGGCCGATTCATAGCGCAAGGTGAGGGTCTTCAGCTCCGCGACCTTCTCGGCTGGCACCCGGGGATTGGCCAGCAGGGTCCGTGCCCGCTGGGCGATGTAGTTCATCGGCTTGTCGTTCAACTCCGCTTCCGGGGGCACATCCGCGATATCGGCCTCCATTGTTCTCGACTTTTTCAAATCAACCGCCACTGTCTTGGTGTTGTCAAAGCCTTTCTGACTGACGGTGACATGGACGATCCCCTGGAGATCGTAGGATAACTCCATCGTCACCGGCGAATGAATCGGTGCCGGTCTCAGGTCGAAGCGAAACGAGCCGACCAGGCTGTTTTCCCGGCATGATCGACTTTCGCCCTGAAAGACCTCCACATCAATCCGCTCCTGCCCCTCTATGATGGTATAAAAAACCTCGGTGCGGGCAACGGGAATGCGAGTATTGCGACGAATAATGGGCGTAAAATGATCGGCGTCACCGGTTTCCGGATCAATTTCGTCGATGGTCCGGGTACCCAGTGAATGAGCTGCGACATCGATGAGAATGTGCCGCAGGGGTTCCCCGGCGATAATCCCGGCCTGCACCGCAGCTCCCAGGGCCACGCACAGATCCGGGTCCACCGAGTGTTCCATGGGTTGATCAAAGAGTTCGGCCAACATGCGCTGGGTGCTGGGCATGCGGGTTGATCCGCCGACGAGGATGATCCGGTCGATGTCCTCTACCGCCAACCGCGCCTCATCCAAAGCCTCCAAAACCTTGGAGCGGGTCTGTTCGATCAGATCATCGGTCAATTGATCAAACTCCTCCCGCGAAATCTCAAGACTCAAATTGATCGGGGCTTGGTCCACCAGGGCCACGGCCACCTCGTTGACGGTGACGTACGGTTGGGCAGAAAGGGCGATTTTGGTCCGTTCGGCAATATCGGTGAGCCGAACCTGGAGAGCGAAGTCCTCGCCAAGCTCCCGCTCACAATGTTCTTCCAGATGTTCGAGAAAATAATCCTTGAGTCGGGCATCGAAATCATCCCCGCCCAGGGCGGTATCACCACAGGAGGCCAAGACCTCCTTGATATCGCCGCGAAACTGCACCACCGACACATCGAAGGTGCCGCCCCCCAAATCATAGACAAGAACCGTCTCTTCCCTGGTGAGGTCATCGGCGGCCGGACTCTCGTACACAAAGGCGGCAGCCGTTGGCTCATTGATGATACGCACGACCTCCAACCCCGCCAGTTCACCGGCACGGACAGTCGCCCGCCGCTGCCCATCGTCGAAATACGCGGGCACGGTCACCACAACCTTGCGCACCGGTTGACCGATAACCTTTCCCGCCTCCGCTGCAAGATGGGCAAGCAGCAGCCCTGAGATCTCCTCGGGCAGATAACTCGCCTCCCCCACCGAAATGGTCTCCTTCGTGCCCATCAACCGCTTGATCGACTTTACGGTCCGAGCTGGAAAGGCGACGAACCGGTTCAAGGCTAGCCGGCCCAAATAGGTCTGTTGAGACTCGGACTCAAAACTGACCACCGAGGGAACGATGGGCTGGCCCTCTTCAATGTTGATAGCTTCGGGTACCCCGTTCCGAATCCAGGCAATCACCGAGTTGGTTGTCCCCAGATCAATACCGCAACATATCTCTTTCATTGACAATCCTCTTTTCTATTCTGTTCCGTGGCCCAAGGCGCAAGAATAACCTTTGCCGGAGTCCGGACAGCCCCCCCATACATAAAGCCGGGCTCCAGGACCTCGTCTACGATCCATTTTACAGCCCCACTTCCCCGTGACAACACCGCCCGATGAAGGCGTGCGTCAAAGGGCACCCCCTGTTCCCGGATTATTTGATAATCGATCTCCGCCAATGCTCGTTCGAGTTGCAACCAGAACAGAGCTATGGCCTCGCGATGGGCAGGAGAATCGGCCACCAGACCGCGCAACGACTGATGGAGATGAAAAAAACCGACGGCAAGCTGGAGCAAAGTGTCACCGGTTCTGAGTGTCTCCTCCGCCCGAGGTGACCCTTGACGACTCAGTAACGCCTCCACCGCAGAGCCCTGTTTCCGCAGCATCCTGCGGACTCCACGAAATTCCTCTCCAATGGCGAAATGAACATCCTCCAAAGTCACGGCTGACGGGTCCGCCATTTTTTCGGTACTCTCTGCCGATTGAGTCAAACGGCGAACAAGCCGAGTCCATAAATTTTGTGCCATACGAAGTATCCTTGAAGAGAAATCAAAAAAATTTGCATCTATTAATTCGACACGACGAACAAGACAACGCTTCTCATGAAAATCACAGAAATTCCATAGATTCAGACTGTATCTGAGCGTCCTGGACAGCCTGCTGACATACCATGCTTTCCACCATAAAATCCATCCTTCTTTTACCTTGTCGCATCTACCTGCGTTGACGATCGCCAGAAATTGCTGTCGTTGATTATTTGAACAAACCACCACAATTATGGTGCCTGCACCCGTAGCCCACTGATCTTGACTCCCCTGTTCTTCGCTTATTGGGATATTTTCAACACGCCACGATCGTTCTCGTACAAAAACCTCGAGGATGAGGATTCAATCTTCGCAACGTACTGATTTTACGCTACCTGACTTTCAGTTTTCTGACTCTTCACGAGGTCATCAAGATTGCAGTGTGTTTTTTGCGTTCTTGGTGTAGTAGTGATCCATGAATTCCATGCAACTCTACCGTGCTCAAACTCGAAAAAACATGCCACAGTCGGATTTCCCTTTACTCGTGGTCGGCGGAGGCGCCGCAGGTCTGATGGCGGCCGGGCAGGCTGCCCTTGCCGGTGCCGAGGTCCTTATCCTTGAAAAGATGCCCCTGCCTGGGCGCAAACTCTGCATCACCGGCAAGGGCCGCTGCAACCTGACCAACGTGGCCCCCCTACCTGAGTTTCTCGCCCATTTCGGCTCCACCGGTTCCTTTCTCCGCCAGGCCTTTCACCGTTTTTTCACCCCGGATCTGCTCAAATTTTTCGACACCCTCGGTTTGCCGACCGTGACCGAGCGTGGTGGCAGGGTCTTTCCCGCCTCGGGCAAGGCGCCGGAGGTTTTCCGGGTTATGGAGCAGTGGCTGCAGGAGCTGGGCGTTCGCATCCAGACCAAGGCCCGGGTTGAAGCACTCTGCATTGGCGAGAATCAGATCACCGGCCTGGTGTGCAATGGGAAATTCATGCAGTGCAGCGCCCTGATCCTGGCCACCGGCGGCGCCTCCTACCCCCTGACCGGCTCCACCGGCGATGGTTACACCTTGGCCAAGCAGGCCGGCCACAGCCTCGTTGCCCTTCGCCCGGCCCTGGTCCCGATCGTCACCGCCGGTTCCGAGGCGGGGAGCATGGCCGGGCTGCAGCTGCGCAACATTGCGGTCCGCCTGTTCATCAACGGCAAGAAAAAGGGGGAGGCCTTCGGTGAACTGGCCTTCACCGACTTTGGCCTCAGCGGCCCGGTCATCCTCACCCTGAGCGGCCGCATTGTCGATGCCCTGCAAGAAAAGAGCGAGGTGCACCTTCTCCTTGATCTCAAACCCGCCCTGGATGAAAAAAAGCTCGACGCCCGCCTGGTCCGTGATTTTGAAGAGCGCCGTGCAGAGCCGATGCACAGCGTGTTGCGGGGATTGCTGCCCAAGGAGATGGTGGCCATGGCGCTTGCGAGCGCCCACATCGACAAGAATCGCCAGGCCGGAACCGTCCGCAGCGAAGAACGCAAACGATTGCGTCAGTGGCTGAAAAATTTCCGGCTGAAGGTGATCGGCCATCGGCCGATGGCCGAGGCCATTATCACCGCCGGCGGCGTGCACACCAAGGAGGTGGATCCGCGCACCATGCAATCGCGCCTTGTCCGCGGCCTCTATCTGGCGGGAGAGGTGCTCGATCTCCAGGCCGACACCGGCGGCTACAACCTTCAGGCAGCCTTCTCCACCGGCTGGCTGGCCGGGCGCTCGGCGGCACAGTCGGTCATCCTGAGAGAGGATTGAAATGTTCCTTCCCTGTACCCGTCAGGAGATGCAGGTCCTGGGCTGGGACCGGCTCGATGTGATCCTCGTTTGTGGCGATGCCTATATCGACTCCCCCTTCATCGGCGTGGCAGTGATCGGCAAACTGCTGGCGAGTGAGGGCTTTCGCGTCGGCATCATTGCCCAGCCCGATATCGATGGCGAAGATATCACCCGTTTAGGCGAGCCCCTGCTCTTTTGGGGCATCAGCGGCGGCTCGGTCGACTCCATGGTCGCCAACCGGACCGCCTCGGGCAAAAGGCGCAAAAGCGACGATTACACCCCGGGCGGGCACAACACCCGCCGCCCGGATCGGGCGGTGATTGCCTACGCCAACCTCATCCGCCGCCACTTTAAAAACACCGCGCCCCTGGTGCTCGGCGGCATCGAGGCCAGCCTGCGCAGGCTGGCCCATTACGATTACTGGGAAAATCGCATTCGCCGTTCGATCCTCTTCGATGCCAAGGCCGATTACCTCCTCTATGGTATGGCGGAAAAGGCGGTGATTGCCTTGGCCCATGCCCTCGAGACAGGAGACGATCCTCGGCTCATCCGCGGCCTCTGCTATGCGGCCGCGGAGCCGCCCCCTGAGGCCATGATACTCCCCGATTACGCAACGGTTGCCCGCGACAAGCAGGGCTTCACCGCCATGTTTGCTGCCTTTTATGCAAACAACGATCCGCTGACCGCGCAAGCGCTGGCACAGCGGCAGGACAGCCGCTTTCTCGTCCATAATCCGCCGCAACTCCCGCTGAGCACCGAGGAGTTGGATGCCGTACATGCCCTGCCCTTTGAACGGGACCTGCATCCCTTCGATGCCAAGGGAGGCACGGTCCCGGCCCTGACCACCATTCGCTTTGCCCTCACCAGCCACCGGGGATGCTACGGCGAGTGTAACTTCTGCGCCATTGCCGTCCACCAGGGAAGGACCATTCAGGAACGCAGCACGGCCTCTCTTGTCGAGGAGGCGAAGATATTGGCATCGCATCCGGATTTCAAGGGCATGCTGGCCGATGTCGGCGGCCCGACCGCCAACATGTTTGGCTTTGAATGCAGCAAGAAGTTGCTCAAAGGCGCCTGCCGCGACAAACGCTGTCTCTTCCCCAAGGTTTGTCCCAGCCTGAAAATCGACCACGGCCCCCTGATCAACCTGCTGCAGCAACTGCGAAGCATCAAAAATATCAAAAAAATTGCCGTCGCTTCGGGCATCCGCTACGACCTGATTCTCGCCGACAAGAAAAACGGCCTGTCCTACCTGCGAGAGTTGGTACGCCACCATGTCTCCGGTCAGCTGAAAATCGCGCCCGAACACTCCGAACACGAGGTGCTCGCCGCCATGGGCAAACCCGACGTAGAGGGACTGCTCACCTTCCGCGAACTCTTCATGCGCCTGACCCGTGAGGAGGGGCTCAATCAGTTTCTCACTTATTACCTGATCGCCGCCCATCCCGGCTGTAGCCTTGAGGCCATGGAAAGGCTCCGCGAATTCTGCAGTAAAAAACTGCATGTAATTCCACGGCAGGTACAGCTGTTTACCCCGACACCCTGCACCTGGTCCACTCTGATGTACTGGACCCGGAGCAATCCCTGGATGCCGGGCCCATGTTTCGTGGAAACAGATCCCGCCTCCAGAGAGCGCCAGAAATCGGTGGTCATTGCCCCGGGCGTCCGTAAAAAACCTGGGCCACCACCACAAAAGCCTCACCCCAAACGGAAAAACCGGCGCTAAGAGCAGCATCAACATTTCCATTTAATATTCATTCGTTATCCCAATAAACATTTCATCGCAAATCCCAATTCCCCCGCCCTCTGCATCCACTTCACTGAATCTGCCATTTTCTATAAATAATTTTGATATTAAAAAAAACTGATTGACCTTGCTCTGTTTCGCAGGTACTTAGCGTGACTAAATCCTGAGTGAGTACTCAGTCGAAAAGTACGATCAGCGTACTTTTTGAGTGACCACTCACTCAAGGCTCTTCAAGGAATCGCCATGCCCTCAAACAGAGCACAAACAAAAAAAGAAGCCATCCTTCAGGCTGCCTCAAAATTTTTCTCCGAACGTGGGTACTGGGATACCTCTGTCAACGACATCTCCAAAGCCACCGGCGTGGCCGAGGGCACAATCTTCTACCATTTCCAAAGCAAGGAGGCGCTGTTTCTCGCCGTTCTGCAAAAATTCAAGAACGATTTTGTCGGGAAGTTCAAACAGCACCTCAAGGAGAAGGAATTCTCCTCAGGGCTGGACATGCTGGAAGGGGCCATCTCCTTTTACCTCTATCAGTCCAGCGTCATGGAAGAACGGTTCCTGCTGCTCCACCGCCATCACTACTACCAAATTGCCCCGGAAAACCCCCAGTGCTGGCAGTATCTGGAAGAGATCTACAGCGGATTGATCAGTATTTTCGAACAGGCAATCATCAGAGGCATGGAAGACGGGTCGATTCGTCAGGTTTCGCCCAACAAAAAAGCCCTGTTGATTTTCACCCTGATCGACGGATTGGTCCGGCTGGATACCTACAATCTGTACCAGGCGACGTCACTCTACGATGAGGTCATCGAGTCGTGTCGCTGTTGGCTGAAACCCTGATGAACAACATTTGACTTCAACTTACTTGAGCGGACGGACATGTTACTCACAAAAATTTTCCCTTTTCTCGACTGGATCAAAGGTTACAACCTCAAGAGTTTCCAGGCAGATGCCCTTTCAGGTTTGACCGTAGCCCTGGTTCTCATCCCCCAATCCATGGCCTATGCCCAGCTGGCCGGATTACCGGCCTACTTTGGGCTCTATGCCGCCTTCCTGCCGCCGATGGTCGCCGCCCTGTTCGGTTCAAGCCGCCAGTTGGCCACAGGCCCGGTCGCGGTTGTTTCCCTCATGTCCGCCGCCTCGCTCCAGCCGCTGGCCACCGCCGGAAGTACGGATTTCATTGCCTACTCCATCCTGCTTGCCCTGATCGTCGGTATTTTTCAGTTCAGCCTTGGCGTGCTTCGCCTGGGCCTGGTGGTGAACTTTCTTTCCCATCCGGTGGTCAACGGATTCACCAATGCCGCGGCCATCATCATCGCCTCCTCCCAGTTCTCCAAGTTCTTCGGCGTCTACGTCGATTCCGCCGAGCACCACTACGAAACCATGATCCGGGTCGCCCAGGCTGCCATGGATTACACCCATTGGCCCACCCTGCTCTACGGTGTCGGTGCGGTGACGATCATGGTCATGTTGAAAAAAATCAATCCCAAGATTCCGGCAGTCCTGGTAGCCGTTGTCATCACCACCCTGCTCTCCTATTTCACCGGCTTTAATAACGACATGAAGGTGCCGGTCGAAACCATCCAGATGCAGGAACTGCCCAAGCTGGTCAGCGAGTTCAACCATGAGGTCAAGATGATCGCCGACCTGGGTGCCCAGAGGGCTGCCATGGGCAAGGATTTGGAAAAACTGCTCAAAGAAGACAAAGGACACCACGGTCCCTCAATCGATGCAATCAAGCTCAAAAGCCAGGTTGACATTCTCACCGCGGAAATGGGGGAGTCCCAGGCGCATAGCGCTGCCATCCGCAAGCAACTACGCCTGATGAAGTTTGAAAAAGCCCAGGATGGCGACAAGGTTGTCTTTTATCCGAAGGGTGCAATTCCGGCCGGCGTGACCACCGACGACGGCACCTGGCGAATGAAGGTCGGCAACAACCCCTTAAAGACAGACAATCTCCTGCTCATGGGTGGTGGCGCCATCGTCGGCAAAATCCCGGAAGGTTTGCCGACCATCACCATGCCCAAGGTGAATGGCAGCCTGACCATGAAACTCCTCCCCACGGCGGTCATCATCAGCCTGCTCGGTTTCATGGAGGCCATTGCCATTGCCAAGGCCATGGCCGCCAAAACCGGCCAAAAGCTTGATCCCAATCAGGAACTCATCGGTCAGGGGTTGGCCAACATTCTTGGCTCCTTTGGCTCCAGCTACGCGGTTTCCGGTTCATTCTCCCGTTCGGCGGTCAATCTCCAGGCCGGTGCGGCCACCGGTATCTCCAGTGTTATCACCTCGATCGTGGTCGTCATCACCCTGCTCTTCCTCACCCCCCTGCTCTACCATCTGCCCCAGGCAGTACTGGCGGCAGTCATCATGATGGCGGTTATCGGCCTGGTCAACACCAAGGGTTTTGTCCACGCCTGGCATGCCCAGAAGCACGACGGCATCATCTCCATCATCAGCTTCCTGGTGACCCTTGCCTATGCCCCCCATCTCGACAAGGGCATCATGGTGGGCGTGGCCCTGTCCATGGGCGTGTTCCTCTACAAGTCCATGCGCCCGGTTGTGGCAAAACTCTCCATGTACAAAGACGGCTCGCTCCAGTCCGCAGAGCACCACCGGCTGCGCGGTTGCCGTCACATTGCAGTGGTTCGCTTTGACGGTGCCCTCTTCTTTGCCAATGCCAGCTATCTGGATGAACAGATCATCAAGTTCCGCAACGAGATGCCCGATCTCCGTTACGTCCTGTTGGATGCCTCCGGTATCAACGACATCGATGCCTCCGGTGAAGAGGAACTGGCCCTGTTGGTCGACCGCCTGCATGCAGCGGGCTTCGGCTTCGGCGTCTGCAACGCCAAGGGCCCGATTCTGGACGTACTTGACCGGACTCACCTCTTTGATAAAATCGGCCGGGAAAATTTTTATGCCGACACCAAGGCTGCGGTGGCCGACATTGTCAACAAGGTTCATGAACAGCCGGATCTGCCTTCCGGCGGTTGCAAGAGCTGCCCCCTGACCAAGTACCTCCCGGTCTAAGCGCTCGGACTGCAAGCAAAAAATCACCCCGCCGTCTCCCTGCAAAACAGGTGAGGTGGCGGGGCTTTTTTTTGAGGGCGAGGATCGCCTGCAGACACCTGGCGAGCAGGGAACCTTCCGTTCTTTTTTGCACAAAAGGAGAAAAACTCTTTCCCTTCTTTTCTAAATCCAGATACTCTAGGCTGTTTTTATTGGTCTCGCTGAGAGGAACCAATCCAACCGGCTGTTTTCCCCTGTAAGGGACCCACAGCCTGACCCTTGACTTTCCCCGCTACCAACACGCGATGACATCATCAGGTACAACGACCCCTCCAACAGATACCCATGTTCAGGGAGGCAACTGGCTCCCGGAAAACCTGGCCCAGATCACGCAAACCCTTGCCGACATTGTGCACCAAGCCACTGTGGCCCGCCCGGTGGCCATTTTTGATTTTGACAACACCTGCATCTTTCGCGATATCGGCCAGGCCCTGTTTCGCTTCCAGCTAGAGCATCTGCGTTACCGTATCAGTCCCGAGGAGTTGGCGACGATCCTGCCGCCGGACACCGGGGAACTGGGGGGAATTTCCCTTGCCGTTCTCCGCAGCACCCTGATGCAGGCCTACCGCAATCTCTGGCCGCTGATTCAACAGGGCAGAATCGATGGCGCACGGCAAACAAGCGACTATCCGCTCTTTGCCACCCTGCTGCTCTGGTGTACCGACAAGGCCCGCAAGGCCGAACATCTCGGCCCTCGCTATGTCCTTCCCTTCATGGGAAAAATGCTGGCAGGCTTTACCACCGACGAACTCAGGACACTGGCGGCAGAGGTGATTGAACAAACACACAAAGAGCCGCTTACGGAGGCGATCCTTGAGGTGGAGGCGCCGCAGCCCATCGGGGCAATCAGCGCGAGCTATCCGTTGGGCCTGCATGCCTACCCGGAGATGCAGGCTCTTATGCACCGGCTGGCAGGACTTGGCATCGAGCCTTATGTCATCTCTGCCAGCACCGAATGGCTGGTCGAAGGAGCGGCGCCGCGGCTGGGATTTGCCGTGGACTGCGATCATATCTTTGGGATTCGCGTCCGTCTGAATGGGGAAGATCGGCTGACCATCGAGGATTTCCCCGATTACCCCACGACCTACCGTGAGGGCAAGGCGGAAATCATTACCCGCCGGATCAAAGGCACGCCTGTTCTGGTGGCCGGTGATGCCGATACCGACTACGAGATGCTGACCCTTCCCGATGTGCCGCTTCGTCTGGTGATCAACCGCAACCAAAGCGGCCTGATCGCCAGCCTCTACCAGCAGCCCGACATCCTCCTCCAGGGGATCGATCTTCTCCGGGGCTGCTTTCGCCCTTCGCGGGAATCGACAAGTACCTGATAGCCTCTCCCATAAAAAAAAATCGGGTCCATCTCCATGAGATGGACCCGATATTCACCAGTCGTTCCCCGCGGAGGATCCGCCGCGGAGATCTTCTTCAGTCTTTTTTCAGTGTCTTGGCAAAATCAAGCATACGCTGAATCGGCAATTTTGCCCTGGCTGCCAATTCGGGGGCCACATGAATTTCGCCCTCGCCGGTTTCCAGCACATGGGCGAGTTTCTCCAGGGTATTCATCTCCATCCATGGACAGCGGGCGCAGCTCTCACAGGTGGCACCGTCACCGCCGGTGGGAGCGCCGAGCAGGATCTTATCCGGAGCCAACTGTCGCATCTTGTTGAAGATACCGGCATCCGTGGCCACGATGAACTCCTTGTTGCTCAAGTTCTGCACCGCCTGAATCAGGGCCGTGGTCGAACCGACCACATCGGCCTGCTCCACCACCTCTTTGGGGGATTCGGGATGGACCAGCACCGCCGCGTTAGGGTGCAGAGAACGCATGTTGCGCAGGGCATCGGCCTTAAATTCCTCATGGACCACACAGGAGCCAGGCCAGAGAATCATTTCCACCCCGGTGAGCTGCTGCACGTAGCGTCCCAGGTGCCGATCCGGCGCCCAGAGGATCTTTTCGCCCCTCTCCGCCAGATGTTTGATCACCGGCAGGGCAATACCCGAGGTGACCACCCAGTCGGCTCGGGCCTTGACCTCGGCACTGGTATTGGCGTAGACCACCACGGTATGCTCGGGATGACGATCGCAGAAGTCACTGAAAAGCTCAATGGGACAGTTCTCATCCAATGAACAGGTTGCCGCCAGGTCGGGCATCAACACCCGCTTTTCATTGTTGAGGATCTTGGAGGTCTCGCCCATAAAACGCACACCGGCCACCACCAAGGTCTGGGCCGGATGCTCGGTGCCGAATCGGGCCATCTCCAGGGAGTCGGCCACGCAGCCGCCCGTCTCCTCGGCCAGGTCCTGAAGGACACCCTCTGTATAGTAATGGGCAACCAGTGCGGCATTTTTCTCCCGCAGCATGGTTTTGATACGCTCTTTCAGAGCCTCTGTTTCTGCAGCCGGCAAGATGCGTTTCACCGGATGCGCGGGAATCTTCACCTGGGGAATGGTGACCTCTGCCAGCACTTCTCGTACTCCGTTTTTCATGGCCTACTCTGCTTTCAAATGACTACCCATCTCCCGTTACTGTGGAACCGTACCGGGAACTCCAACCGCAAGGATCCCTACTACCGCAAAAGCCCTCACAGTACAACCCTTTTCCCAGCATCTTGCGATGGTGTGTCGTCTCCGCAAAGCGACGCTCTGAAAATAAATTTACAAACCCTCTCCATCATGGTTTTATTTCTACAACGGCTTCAGTTGACTTGGTTTTCTTTCAGTCCTCCTCTTTGCGGTATCGACCATGCATGTTTATCCATCGGAACTCGTTGCTCTCATAACCCAGCGATGGAATGATGCGTCCGTAACTGAACAGGATGCTGACCAACAGCAACCAAAGAGCCTACCGGACAAGGTTGCCCTGGAGCAGTTCATCTCCACCTGTTACCAAGTCAGCATGATGCGCGAGGAGGACCGTCCGGTTACCCTCCGCCTGATCGTGGCCGATCCCGAACTTTTCCCGCCGGACCAGGGCCCCCCGAAAGGTTTTCTCCGAACCCTCTTTTCCTCGCCCCGTTCCTTCAACGAATATGAACTGCGGCGTCTGTCCCCGGCGGTTGATTTCGAACGCTCGCTCATCGGTGTTGCGCCCCATCCGGACAAGGGCTTTGAAATCTGGGGCCTGGTCAATTCGGGCATTCGCTGGCTGCAGGAAGAGCGTGGCGGCAACAAAAAGACCAATCAACTGCCCGATTCCTTTGTGGTCCATGTAACCGGTCCGGGCATGCTGACCATCTGCCGCGGTCTGAAAATCATTGCCACCCTCAACTCAGGCCGGTTGCTCGACTCCACCGCCAATGCCTTTCAATCCAAATGGATGAACAAACTCTTTGCCGAAGAACGGGAATATCTGCTGCAGATGCACGAGGCCTTCCGGGCAAGTGTACTTTACCCTGTAGCCAAGATTCAGGATGAGTTCATTGACCGACTTCAATTCCAACTGCTCAAACGGGTCATCAGCGTGACCCGGATGTCGCGTCACGGGGGCACCTTCATCATTTTCCCGGGTAACAATCCTCCGGACTTGTCGGTGGACAACCCACATATCCAGATCAAGTATCGCTTCCTTCGGGATGAAGCCATTGAGCGCCAGCAGAACCTGATGATCCGCACCATTCGCCTGGCCACCACCGCCCTCGGCGATATCAACAAGCCCGACAAAATCATTTCCTGGAAAGATTATGTCGAACTACGTCACGAGTCGGCGGTCTACGATCTGGAAGAAGCGCTTTACGAACAGGCCCAGTTCGTGGCCAGCCTGGCCGCGGTGGACGGTGCAGTGGTGACCACCGGCCGCGGGGCGATTGGTTTTGGCGGCATGATCGTGGGGTCGCTTGATAAACTCACCGAGGTTGCCATAGCCAACGATGTCGAGGGCAAGATGGTCACCCTGGCCAAGATCGAGGGGTATGGCTCGCGGCATCGCTCGGTCTACCACCTGTGCAACGCCATCCATCAGGTCATGGCCATCGTCGTCTCCCAGGACGGCAATGTGCAGTTGGCCAAATGGCGCAACGGTATCGTCACCTGCTGGGATCTCACCAGCCAGATGTTCATCGGCGACAACTAAAGCAGATCACGACATCTCCGTCCCTCTCCTTTTTCCCAGCTCCATGTCCGTGCAAATCCTGTTTTTGACCAGCTCCCAGGAGAGCAGCGTGCAACCGAGTGCCGCCACCCCCATCCAGCCAAGCATCACCACCTTGTCCGCCCAACCATAGGAGAGAAACCACATCGCCGTTGCCCCTACCATGAAATAGAAGAAGACCATCAGCGAGGAGGCTGCGCCGGTATCCCGGTCCACCTGTTCCAAGATCAGATTGTTGCCCGCAGGGCGACAGAAGGAAAAGCAGAAGGTGAGGCAAAACATCGGCAAGCTCAGCCGCCAGGGAGGTGGAATCCAGGGGCAGAGCAGCAACAGTGAACCGAGCAGCATGCCGATAAAGGCCAGGGGCATGAGCTGGAGAATGGAAAAGGAGCGCACCGCCCTTGAAAAGGTGAGCGGCGCGAGGACAAAGGCCAGGGAATTGAAGCCGAAAAAATAGCCGTACTGCTGTTCGTTGTACCCGTACTGCAGAATGTAGATCTCCGACGATGCGCCGACAAAGGCGAACACCGGAATGCAGGGAAAGCTCAGGGTCAGCAGGAGGAAAAAGTAGCGGCCGTTGGCGCACAGACGCAGGTAACTTAAGGCAACCTCGGTAAAGCCGGGGGGCTCCTGCGGCGTTAAGGATTCCTCCATCATGAGCACGCCGATGAGGGCAATGGTGCCAAGCAGGGTCTGAAGGACAAAGATCCAGTGCCAGGAGAGCAGCTTGATGATCCAGCCACCGAGTATCGGGGCGATCATCGGGGCGGTGGCCACGATCACCCCGATCTGGATAAAGACACGCTGCCGCTCCATGCCGTCAAACCGATCCTTGCTCACCGCAAAGACAATGGCCGAGGCTGCCGAAGCTCCGGCTCCCTGCAGGATCCGGCCAAAAATCATCATCTCCGCAGTCTGCGACAGGGCGCAGATCACGCAGGCGCAGATGAACAGCCCCACACCGAACAGAAGTGGCGGTTTGCGCCCGTAGCGATCGGATAGCGGCCCGTAAATCAGTAAAAAGCCGCAGTAGGTTATAAAAAAGGTGACCAGGGTCAGGTTGATCGCCACCGCCGGAGCGTGCAGTTCACCTTGCAGCAGAGGCAGGGCCGGGAGATACATATCCGTGGCCAGTGGCGGAAAGGCTGACAGCAGTGCCAAGAGGAGGATAATGGGTGGAAAACGTTTTCTGATCTCGGTAAGACAGCCCATGACGTACCCCTGAAAATTTCTCTTTCTCGAGTGCGTGGGGCAGCACGAACTCCGATCAACGCTGACAAGGCGCCTGCAGCTGCGCCGCGCAGCCCTCAGCTTGCGAGAACCGTGGCCAGCACCTGAGCCAACGAACCGATCTTGTAGGGTTTGGCCAGAACACCCCTGAATCCGTAGCTCCGGTAATCGGCCATGATCGGATCGTGGGAATAGCCGCTGGAAACGATCAGGCAGGCCGCCGCATTCCGGGCAAGGATCTGCTGCGCGGCGTCCTTGCCGCCAAGGCCACCGGGTACGGTCAAATCCATAATCACCGCCGCATAGCCTTCTTGATCGGTGGCAAGTGCCTGTTCGTAACGCTCGATAGCTTCCGCGCCGTCGGTGCAGGTGTCGACCTGGTAGCCGAGATGTGTCAGCATTGCTTTGGCAATATCGCAGATTGCCGCCTCATCGTCCATGACCAGGATGCGCCGGGGGCGGTCATTTCGAACCGGCGCGGAGGTGGTGTCGGATTCTTTCTCGACCTCGGGCCGTGAATCGGTTGCCGGAAGCAGCAGGGTAAAGGTTGTGCCCTGCCCAGGTTGAGACTCGGCGGTGATACTGCCACCATGACGTTTGATGATGGAATAGGCCGAGGCCAGACCCAGGCCGCTCCCCTCGGGCTTGGTGGTGAAGTAGGGATCAAAAATTCGTTCCAGGGTTTCATGGGGCATTCCCTTGCCGTTATCCTGAAGGCGAATCTGCACGTATTGTCCCGGCGCAAGGACGGCACCATTGTCCTGCTCAATCTCGAGATTTTCGGCAAAGACATCGAGCCGGCCGCCTTCAGGCATGGCCTGGACCGCATTGATAATGATGTTGTTGAGGACTTGGGATATCTGGCCGCCGTCCGCATCGACGCACCACAGGTCATCTTCCAGATGTGTCCCCCCTTTGACCTTGCTGCCGCGCAGCATCAGGGTCATGGACTCGTTGATCAGTGTATCCAGTGCGAGCACCTTTTTCACCGGCTCACCGCCCCGGGAAAAGGTCAGCAGCTGCCCGGTCAATTCAACGGCACGGGTGGCGGCGTGTTCAGCGGCTTTGAGCGGTGCACAGGCCGGGTGCTCCGCATCCAGTTGAATCTGGGCAAAGGACAGGTTGCCCATGATACCGGTGAGAATATTGTTGAAATCATGGGCCAGACCACCGGCGAGCAATCCTATGGATTCCAGTTTTTGTATCTTGACCAACTCATTGTGGAGCAACTCCCGTTCGGTGATGTCGGTAAAGATGACCACGATACGGTTGCCAATGATCTGGGTGTTGGTGATGGCTTGGCGGACCTCGCCGTTCTTACAGGTCACACGGACCTCAAAGGCTTTGACCTGGGCGCCCTCAACCTTGGCCCGCATGATTTCCCCTCTCCATTCCGCGATTAAGGATTCACGGTATACTGGATCTGGATAGGCGTGGAGAAACCACTGTTCATCGGTGGGAATTTCATCCAGCGTGTAGCCGTACCGCTGGCTGAAGTTGATATTGATGTACTCAATGGTGGTGCCATCGGTCATGGCAACCCCCACCGGCATGGCATCGAGAATATCTCTGAGCTCCTGGCTGCTCTTGGCCAGACGTCGGGAGGTACGTTCATATGCTGCTATTTCCCGCCGCATGAGTGCATAGATCAGCACTGCCGTACTGCCGACAAAAAACCATCCCTTTAGGGTTTGGACCTTGGTGATCAGCTGACTGTCCTGGAAAAACAGTGCCACCAGATGATCGGAGAACACGATCCACAGTACGGAAACAACCAGGTAGATTGTTGCAATTTTCAGGGGAACCGATCCCCAGACGGGTCGTGGGCGATGAGCCATGGGTATCCCTCGATGGGAGGTTGACTTAGGAACGTGGCCCCTTTAGGGCAGGGTGCTTCCCCCCTTTGGGAGATTGAAGGCCATCCAATCGCAATCGATGCCGGTTGTCAAACAGTCGTCCCTCGATTGCGGATACGGCGATCACGATGCCAAACCCAGTGGAAGCACACAGTAAAAACATTATCATAATTTGATAATGAACCGCATCCATCGGGCTTGAGCCGCCAAGAATCTGACCGGTCATCATGCCCGGCAAATTGACCAGGCCCGCGGTGGCCATGGAGTTGAGGATCGGCATCATGCCCCCACGAATGGCCTGGCGCCGGATCTCTCCCACCGCCTCCCTGGCGGTCTGCCCCAAGAGCAGCCGCTGCTCGATGACACGCTGCTGCTGCCACAGAGTGTCCGTCATTCGATCCATGCTCAAGGCCACCCCACTCATGGCATTACCGAGCATCATGCCCAAAAGCGGAATGGCATACTGGGGGGTATACCAGGGCTGCTGACCGATAATCACGGTGAGTGCCAGCAGCGTCACCGTAAAGGAGGAGAGAAAAAGAGAACCCGAGCCGATCAACCAGCCCTGGATCCCCTTGAGAGCACGGCGCTGGCGGGCTACAATCTCCCGACCGGCCGTTGCAAGCATGACCAGCGATATCAACACCATGTACGCAATATGCACATGCGCAAACAGGAGGCGCAAGATTTGACCGATCAGGAGCAGCTGCACCGTGGTGCGAACAGCGGCAACCGCCAGATTTTTCCCCAATCCGAGACGCAATCGCCAGGAGAGCAATCCCAGCAGGAACAGCAGCGACGAGGCCAGGGAGAGATCAAGGGGAGAAAGCGGTTTAACGTTCATCGCCAGCCTCCCCGGTAACAATGAGCTGTCCTCCTTTTTCCATGGTCATGCGACGATGGCAGACGCGGTCGAGCTGGCCTGGATCGTGGCTGACCCATATCATGGGTGCCTGATTGTCGCGACCGTAGTTGCGCAGCAAGGTCTCGACCTTGGTCACGGTTTGCTGATCCAGGCTGGCGGTGGGTTCATCGAGCAGCAAACAGACGGGCTTATTGTGCAAAAGCCGCAGGATGGCCATCCGCTGGCGTTCACCGGTGGAGAGGCGGTTTACCTGCCACTCCTTCACCGTACGGTCAAAGCCGAGAAGGGCAAGCATTTCATCCCCGATACTGTCGAAATCCTGAAAATGATCCCCAACCAGATCCAGCCACCAGCCGCTTTCCGCTGGCAGCAGACCGACCATTTTCCGCCATAGGGGTGCGGCGATGGAATCGGCATTGATACCGCCCAAGCTCAGGGTTCCGGTCCGGGGGTCAAGATCGGCCACGGCCCGCAGCAGCAGGCTTTTGCCCGCACCCGAAGCCCCCTCAAGGCCCACGCATTCGCCTCCCGTTACTCGAAACGAATATGGCCCCCGGTGCTGAAAACAAAGATCGATTATCTGTAGATTCGGCATTCCGGCTTCCCTTGAGACAGCTGCAGGACAAATTCGGCAATCTGGTCGGCCCCGTTTTCGGGCCGCAGCAAGATTTCTTTGGTTGCCGGCAAACGATCAAGCTGGTCCAGCCAGGTACCGTCGGCAAGAGCACTCTCCGCAATTTCGCACGAAATGAGGGACCTGTCAAGAAAGGCCTCAAGCACGGCTGACTCACGAAATTGCGGTCGCTTGACATAACCGTAGGCTGTTTGCCCCTGATAGGCCTCGGCAACGGTGGAATAGCCGCTTTTGCCGACCACCAGATCCGCCGCAGCCACCAGATCGGGAAAATACCAGGGACCGTCTTGGGCAAGGAAGCGAAGATTGTTGGTAAATTCATCTTCCCGGCTGAGCCCGGTCAGGACAAACACCGCATTGAAACGCTTGAGCAAAGCGGAGAAATCAAGGGCCTGTTGTTGAGCCGTCTGTACGCCGCCCATGGTGAGAACCACCAGACGCTGCTCCGGCTGACAAAAAACTCGCTGCCTGATCCGCTCGGGAGCCTGCAGGCCTCGCGCAACAGGTTCCACCTGGAGATCGCAGGGACAGGGGCTACAGATCGGCGTTGCCTGCACATGAAAATCCGCCTCCTTAAACAGGGCTCGCAGGTAATCGATTTGTGGCTGCAGTTCGGGGCATCGCTCAAGGTATCCCTGGTAGATCCAGTCCCAGGTAAAATTCTCCACCAATATCGAGGGAATCCCTGCCCGTTTGGCCGCTGCAATCCCCAGGGGTGCGATGTCACAGAGCACAAGGGCACATTGATTGAGCAGCATTTCCGCCTGTTCAATCAGCCCATTGTCCAGGGGATAGAGATGTTCTAGCGCCGTCAGGGTGGTGTTCAGATCCTCAATCATCGCGGAATGCTGAACTAGGCCGACATCGGTGGTCATGGCATGCACGGTGTGCGGTGTGGTCAACGAGGAGGCGAACAGCCAAGCCGGCACCGAGGTGAGAATGGTGAAATGGGCATCGATCTTTCGACCGATGGCCTGCATGACTGCGATAGCCCGGGTGGCATGGCCGAACCCGTGGCCACTGATAGCATAGCCGATCTGAACAACCATTGAACCATTCCTGGGGATAGTGTGCGATGAAGGAAAAAACGGGTGGCCGACCAACTGAGCTCAAGCAACCGATTCGAGCTCAACCGGAGTATTGTCGATAGGCAGAAGAATGCGAAAGGTGCTGCCCTGCCCCGGCTCGCTGCTGACTTCGATGCAGCCCTCGTGTTTTTCGACGATGCTCTTGGCAATGGTCAGGCCAAGACCTGTCCCCCGATTCTTATCGGTGAAAAAGGGGGTGAATATCTGCTCCACTTTCTCAGCCGGCATACCGATGCCGCTATCGCGCAGATTGACAAAGACACGCTCCCGGTCAGCCAAACCGGTCACCATCTGGAGAACGCCGCCCTCCGGCATGGCCTGGATGGCGTTAAAGGCAATATTGAACAACACCTGGTAGATTTGCTCACTGTCAAAAAAAATCTCCGGCAGGTCAGGATCGAGCGCCAACTCGACTTTCACCTCTTTGGCATGCAGCTCCGGTTCCATGAATCGAATGAGCCGCTCGACCACGCCATTGAGCGAGCCAAGCTTTTTATCCACATCGCGGGGCCTGGCAAAATCAAGGAATTCCCGAACGATGCTGTCCAGACGAGAGGTCTCCTCGACAATGATATTGGCCAGCCGTTCATTGCCTGGTGCCACCTTGCCGATACGGTTGCCGAGAATCTCGGCCGTGGATCGAACTATGCCCAGCGGATTTTTGATCTCATGGGAGACGGCGGCCACCATCTTCCCCAATGAAGCCAGCCGCTGAGCCTCGTTGAGCTGTTCTTCCAGACGCAGCCGTTCGGCGGCCCGTTCCGCCATGATCCGATTGGCGCGAACTACAATCAGGCTGAGGACCACGAACAGCACCGCCATGATCGCCAACGAAAGAATGATAACCCGTGCCTGCAGCCGAATAATGGCACTGAGATCCTCGGAGAGGTCCTGCACCACCTCGATCACGCCCATGATCTCGCCGGTCCGCTCACCGAGCTTATTTTCCTGGCGAAAGGGCACATAGGTCTTCAGGGTGCAGGAAACATCCTCCAGGCCTTGGATAAAACTGAACAGCGATCCACCGCTGATCAAAACCGAGTTGCTCTCTCCCTTGGCGGCCTTCAGGTACTCAAGACCGCCCATATCCCGCTTGCCCATCAGGTCGGCCATGGTCGAGTAGGCAATGCGATTCTGATGCGGCTCGTAGATCGTCACCGAATCGATGCGCATTCCGCGGGTGATATTGGCCACAATCTTGTCCAGCCGCTCGTACTGATCCTGCTCCGAAAGGGCAATACGGCCGTAGCGCACCACCGTGGGTAAAACAAATTGAAGAAACACCTGCCGATTGAGGTTATCGGCAAAGAGCCGCGAATAGGCCTCGGAGCGTTGCAACAATACATTTTTGGCATTGGTCGCAATCACCCAGGAAAGGATGAAGGAGGCTATCAGGATCAGAATCAACGAGGTAAAGCTGAAATACTTGACCAAGGCAAAGGGCAACAGCCCGTCGCTTGATTTTCGCAGGCGAAAACTGGGCTTGAGAGCGATAAATTTGAATCGAGGCAGTGGGATAGAGACCTGGGGCAAACGCAGCCTTGGCCAATTAATCAGTGCCCACTGCTGGACAAGCCAGAGGAATGCTTTCTTGATGCGGGACTCGTTGGGGCCGGTCTTGCGCCGGACCACATCGGGTTTCGGCCCTCTCATTGTTCTGCTCCACAGACACCGCAGCGACGGCACAGAGACGGGTCACAGGGACGGGTGTACTGCCCTGCAAGGGCACGCTGATATTCCTGCCAGAGATGACCGGGCCGCAACCCATGATCCAGAACGTCCCAACACATCACCTCGTCCCTTGATCGGGGACGAACCGCATACTGCCAGGAATCCAGTTTATGTGTTCGCATAGCCTGTTTAAAGGATGCCTTTCCCATACCAATTTCCAAAAGAGCCTGGCCGATACGGCGATCCGCCCGCGAAAAAACAGCCTGTTGCAGGGCCTGTTCGGGATGATCGAATTTAAGGTGCACATTGGAGAGATGGGCCAGCCCCTGGCGAAGATAACGAACCTTTTTTTTCAGTCCACTCAAGGCAGCCTCCACCTTGCCCCGGTCGGCTTCGGCGTCAGCCAGGCCGCCAAAGGCGCAGAATTGAAACGGCGTCCACGGTTTGGGCACAAAGCAGTTAATTGAGAGCGTCAACTCGGAAACGCGGCCACGGGCTCTACCGATGGGCAGAATACGCCCCTGAAGCCGCTCGACCAACACCATCAACTCATCAAGGTCGGCCAGGGTTTCCGTGGGCAAGCCGATCATCACATAGAGCTTGAGGTGAAAAATTCCCGCTGCAACCAGCCGCTCGGCCGCCGAGAGCAGATCCTTCTCCTTCAGCCCCTTGTTGATCAACTCACGCAGCCTCTCCGAGGCACCATCTGCTGCGATAGCCACAGATTTCAACTCAGAGTCGGCCAGCAAGGCCAAGGTCTGTTCGGAGATGCGATCAGCCCGAAGGGAAGAGAAAGACAGGGCACAGCCGTTTTTTTTGAGGAAGGCGCTGATCCGGTCAACGGTTGCCTCGCCGGCCATCTCCATGCCCAAAAGGCCGATTCGATCCATCTGTGCAGGCCGGTCCTCAAGCCCGGCCAGGATCGATTCCGCCGACCAGAGCCGAGGAGGACGGTAGATAAACCCGGCGGCACAAAAGCGACAGCCCCGGCTGCAGCCGCGACCGAGCTCGACCATGTACATTCCCAGTTCCGCCTCAGGCGAGAGCAGGGTCGAATGTGCGGCCTGTGCCATCTCCGGGGCGATCACCTTATGCACTCGTTCCGGCATTCCCGGCGCAACATCGATTTTGTCGACAGCGCCTGATGGAGCAAAGCTGAAGCGGTACATCCCCGGTGCATAACAACCGGGCAATCCGGTGGCGATTGTCCGCAAGAGCGCATGGCGATTGGTCGTCCCATGGCCGGCCAGATGGGCCATCAGCGGCTCCAACACAGGCTCGGCTTCGCCGATGACCATCAGGTCGGCAAACAGAGCCAGCGGTTCGGGGTTCATGAACACCCCGACCCCGCCGAGAACAACCAGAGGATCACCAGCGGCAATGGCCTGGCCGCGGTCGGCGGCAAAGGGGGCAATACCTCCGGCTGCCAGCATGGCGACCAACCGCGGATAATCGTGTTCAAAGGAGATAGAGCCGAAAACCAGGGGAAAATCAGCCAGCGGCCGGGATGATTCGAGCGATCGCAGCCCCTCTCCCTGCTCGGGATAGACGAATCGTTCGCAGACCACTCCTGACATCTGATTGAGCAGGGAGTACACCAGCTGATAGCCGAGGTTGGAAACGGCAACCGGGTAGGTATTGGGATAGAGCAACGCCACCGGCAACTGCCCCTTCCACTTTTTGCGAAAAGTTCCGATTTCGTTGGATAAATACACAGACACGGCGCTTGCACCAGGCAGGTGGATGGAAGAGATCTTCCGGAGCTTTCGGTTTCATGCAAAAACACGGTGAGTGTTTCGTCCGGCACTGGGCCTCAACGATACATGTGGGGCAAGGGACCATTCCCGTCCCTTGTCCTGGCGATAGTAGTCAATTCGCTCGTGCAAGTACAGTGTTTTGAAAAAAAATGATCGTGTCGCGAACGCTATCCATCCGCCAAAAATTCGATTCTTATGGTGGCTGGAGGGCCTTTCGAAAATGGGGAGGCCGAAACCGGGACAGTGGCGCCTGAAAGGCAGGCGTGCCCGGTATGGGTGATAAGAGCGGCGATTGTAAGAGAAATAAAATTTAGGCTGGACTGCGCAGCAGCCAGCAAAATTAAAATAACACCAATAACTCAAGAGAATAAATCGACCACAAAAAATGAATTTAGATTTTCCCCATCCCCCGCGGCATGGTGTTTTCTGCGCCGCGGGGAACGAGTTCTGGGATATAGCAATTAATTTTCTTCGCTTCCAAGAAAGCGATAGATGACGGCACCAAGCAAAGCGCCAATGATCGGGGCGACCCAAAACAGCCAAAGCTGGGAAATTGCCCAATCACCGGCAAATAGAGCAACACCAGTGCTGCGAGCAGGATTGACCGAGGTGTTGGTCACAGGAATGGAGATCAAATGGATCAAGGTGAGGCACAAACCGATGGCAATAGGGGCCAACCCCTGCGGCGCCCGTTTATCGGTGGAGCCGAGAATGACAACAAGAAACATCATGGTCATCACAACCTCGGTGATCAGGGCTGCCTGCAGACTGTATCCCCCCGGTGAATGGGCGCCATAGCCATTGGAGGCAAAACCTGCGGAAAGCTCAAATCCCGCCTTGCCACTGGCAATGAGATAAAGCACACCTCCTGCGACGATACCTCCCAACACCTGGGCAATGATATAGGGAACCAGATCCTTTGCCGGAAACCGACCACCGGCCCAAAGACCGATCGAGACGGCCGGATTCAAGTGGCACCCCGATATGTGGCCGATAGCGAAGGCCATGGTCAGCACGGTCAAACCAAAGGCGAAGGACACTCCAAGGAGGCCGATACCGACATTCGGGAAGGCGGCAGCCAACACGGCACTCCCACACCCACCAAGAACGAGCCAAAATGTCCCAAAAAATTCCGCTCCATACTTTTTCATACGCTGTCTCCTTCAATGTATTTTAATGATGCCCAACACGATTCAACTGACAGGAAGATGTGGTGAGTGCCCGCTTAGGGCACAACAACACACAGTCCATATTCTCCACACAGATAGCACACGCTCATTTGCCGGTGTGGGGAATGGCAGGCCCCTCACCATGGGTATAATCATGGTGAGACTCAGGTTCAGATTGACTGCAATTATGACGCGACGAACAACAGAGACCGGGCCAACCTACCTTTACATACGTTCGAGCACGTACTTCAAAATCAGTTCCCACCTGCCTCAACCTTATCAAACGTCCGGCAAATAAGAAGAGACAGGAATAGTCCCGAGGCTTGCATATCAATGCCTTGCGGTCATGATCGAATTCAAAGACAGCACAAAATACGTCTCTTCGATTTTTTTTACTTTCCTGAAATCAGAACGTAACTCGCATGATAAGTTTGGTAAAATATTGTCAATCTTGATATCAATATAATTGAATCAACTACTGAAACGTATCTACATTAGATCAGCATTAAAAAAATGATATTTTCAAAGTAATCAAGCCAACCTTCAGCAAACATACTCATACTGCATAAATCAATTCAAGAATTATATTGCATAACTATCGATTAAATCAACATCAACTTTTATCGCAGCAATGCATCAAGACGATTGCGTACAAATTCCAAACACTGTCTGCAACCATCAAAATCCCACGCAGCACCAACACCATTGCCAATAAAAAAAGGGGCAGAGCAGATCAATTGATCTACTCTGCCCCTTCAAACTACCAGGGCAAAAGACCCGAAACAGGCTTAAACCCGACCGGACCCGTGGTTCTCAGTTGGCTTTCTTGCGCAAATAGGCGGGTTCGTCGTACTCGTTGAACTCGTGATCGTCAAACACCGGCTTGGGCATAAGCATCGATCCTTTGGGCTTGGGATTGGGACGGGCGATACTGACCGGCCCGTTATCCAGGATCATATCCTCCTCAGCTGCACTGCGCATCCTGGATCGGGTGGAAACTGGAGGAACCTGCACCGCGCGGGTGCGGACCATTTCCAGCTGGGAGATCTCGGGCTCTTCAATGGAGGAAATACCGGTGGCGATCACCGTAACACGCAGTTCCTCGCCCAGAGACTCGTCGAACAGGGCCCCAATGATGATGTTGGCCTCGTCGTGGGCCTTTTCCTGGATGAGGGCCGAGGCCTCCATGAACTCGTTCATGGTCAGGGTTTCCTTGGCCGCGGAGATATTGATCAGGATGCCGCGGGCGCCGTCGATCCCCACATCCTCGAGCAGCTGGTTGTCGATGGCACGCTTGGCCGCCTCGGTGGCGCGGTTCTCGCCAGCAGCGGCACCCGTGCCCATGATCGCCGGACCGACTTCCTTCATGACCGTCTTCAAGTCGGCAAAGTCGACGTTGATATGGCCGGGCAGGTTGATCAGGTCGGTGATCCCCTTGACTGCCTGAAGCAGCACGTTATCGACCATCTGCATCATATCCACCAGGGTGGAATTCTTGTTCATCAGGCTGAGCAGACGATCGTTGGGGACGGTGATGATGGTATCGGAGAATTCCTTGAGCCGCTCCCACCCGGATTCGGCATTGCGCATGCGGGTTTTGGCTTCAAAATAAAAGGGTTTGGTGACAACGGAGACGGTCAGTGCACCGGATTCCTTGCTCAGCTTGGCAATCACCGGAGCAGCACCGGTGCCGGTCCCCCCCCCCAGACCGGCGGTGATGAAGACCATGTCAGCCCCCTTGAGCACGGCCTGCAGGTCCTCGTAACTTTCCTGGGCAGCCTCGCGACCCATTTCCGGGTCAGCGCCGGCCCCCATGCCCTTGGTGATTCCCGGCCCGAGCTGGAGGCGGATGTCGGCTCGCGATTTCTCCAGAGCCTGCATGTCCGTGTTGGCGGCGATGAATTGTACACCCGCCAATCGGCTCTCCACCATAGTGTTGATGGCATTGCCGCCACCACCACCAACGCCGATTACCTTAATCACTGCTACGGATTCTTCTTCGGCCATTCTGAACGGCATGTTATTCTCCCCAGAATTCATTTTCTGTTTAATCTTCTCCATATACCATTGCCCGGCTTTGGGCCAAAGGGAAATCTGATGGCTTCGTCAAAAGTCACCCTGCCTGGTCGACCGCGACAATCTCTTACGCCTGCCGCCTCGTCGCCGCGTCTCCCTGGTGTACGACCAGCCACATCCCTGTTGCCTTAAACGATATTTTTTACCCAGTTCTTAAATCTGCTCACTACGCCGCCGGTCTCCTTGGGCACGTAGACCTTTGCCTTGCTGCCGTGGAGGACCAGCCCGACCCCGGTGGTGCACCTCGGCGACCGGATCTCTTCAACCCGCCCAGCCACCCCATGGGGGTAGCCGACCCGCACCGGCAGATCGAATACCTGCTCAGCCATTTCAACGATGTTGGCCAGCAGGGCCGTACCGCCGGTAATCACGATACCGGCGTTGATCCGATTGCGGTACCCGGAAGCGCAGATGTTTTTGTTGACCATCTGCAAAATCTCTTCCATCCGTGCCTCGAGAATCTCAACCATGATCCGCTGCGAGACCTTGCGCGGCTTGCGATCGCCCACGGTGGGCACCTCGATGATGTGGTTTTCCTTGATCATCGAAGACAGGGCACCGCCGTAGAGGTATTTCAGCTCCTCAGCCTCCTGCAGGGGCGTGCGCAATCCCACGGAGAGGTCACTGGTCAGGTTGTTGCCGCCCAGGGCCAGCTCCCAGGTGTGCTTGATGGTGCCGTTGCAGAAGATAGCCAGATCTGTGGTTCCGCCGCCGATATCGATCAGGGCCACACCGAGTTCCATCTCATCCTTGTTGAGCACGGTCAGCGACGAGGCTACGGACTCGAGCACGATTTCGGAAACATTGAGGCCGGCCCGATTGCAGCTGGTCACCACATTGTGCAGGGCAGTGACATCGGCAGTGACGATATGAACATTGGTCACCAGGCGAACCCCGGTCATGCCCAGCGGGTTCTGAATGCCGACATGATCATCGACCATGTACTCCTGGGGCAGGACATGGATGATCTGCTGGTTGTCGGAAATCTTCACCGTCTGGGCGGCCTGTATGACCGCCTCGATATCCTGTTCGCGGATCTCCTGGTTGTTGATGGCAATGATGCCAGGCGAATTGAACCCCTTGATGTGGTTGCCGGCAATACCCACATAGACCGATTCAATGTCGCAACCGGCCATGTCGGAGGCGGTCTCCACGGCCTGACGGATGGACTTGACCGTGGACTCGATATTCACCACCACCCCCTTCTTCATGCCCGAGGAGGCGGCAGTGCCCACGCCGATGATCTCCACATGATCGTCGAACACCTCTCCGATCATGGCGCAGACCTTGGTGGTGCCGATATCCAGCCCCGCTACCAGCTCACCCGGCTCGCGCGGTTCCAGTTCTTCCATCTCCTCATCCGTCAATTTGGGCTCCGGTAACCAAGACTTTATCATCTATGTAATCCATTCGAATTTCTTTAACAGCATCAACCAGCTTCTTCAGGTACAGCTGATCAAGAACCCTGACCAGCCGATAATATTTCGTTTGTATCTGCTCTGTCCCGAAGTACACCGGAAAGGGATGGTCAACGAGGTAGAGGGTCACCCCCTTGTTCTCATCGACGTGCACCTCGGAAATCGATTGAATCGGCAGCACGGTACTGCCTCGGGCGGCCACCTTGAGCAGCTTGCCCGCGAGAGCGCCCAGACTCCCGGGGACGAATTCGCTCTGTTGCACATCCCTGCCCGCCCGCACCCCGGTGATGACCGGATAATCGAGCTCCTGGCCCTGTTCCGTCTCAACGAAGAGACGACCTGAGTCGCTCAGATAGTAGAGGTGGTGCTCCTTGCCCTCTTCCACGTTGACCAGGGCAAAGGGCTGGTACTCGGTGACCACAATCTCAATCGACGAAGGCCACTGGGAGTGGATCTCCACCCGTTCCACCCAGGCTAGCGATTCAATACGTCTTTTTGCCCCGGCGGCATCGAACTGAACCAGGTTGCCCCCCTGCTGCAGGCCGGCCAGATCGAGAATCTGGCGCTCGCTGACATTACGCTCGCCGCTAATGCGAATGTCTGAGAGCCGAAACACATCGGAATTGAGCAGCCAACGCCCGCCGACCCACAGCACCCCTGTCGCAATGACGATCAGGAGGAGCCAGAGAAAAAGGTTGCCAAAGATCTGTTTCCATCTCCAGCTTCGCTGCACACCGGTGACCACCACCTGCGGACGAGGGGGCACCGTCTTTGGGCGGCGCTGCGGGAAAAGCCGACGCAACTTTTCAGTCCACGAGGGTTTCCGGCCGCCTTTCCGAGTGCGTGACGACGCTGGGCGGGGAGTATATATCGCCATGAGTCCGTCAAGACTCCCTTACAAAATTCGAACTTCCGGCTCCAGCAATACACCGGACTGCTGCCACACCGTCTGCCGCACCTTTTCCATCAAGAAAATAATATCCTCGGGCAGGGCGCCACCGGTGTTGACGATAAAGTTGGCATGTTTGGGAGAGACCATTGCCTTTCCCTGGGCCAATCCCTTGAGCCCAGCGTTTTCGATCAGGCGACCGGCAAAATCACCGGCAGGATTTTTGAAAAAAGAGCCGGCTGAAGCAACGCCCTGGGGCTGCTTCTGCTTACGCTGACTGATGATCCTCCGACACTCCGCGGCAATCTGCTGCTGATCTCCCTGCTGCAACTGGAGCACAATCCCGGTGATCAGCAGCCCCTCCTTTTCGCCCGGAAAACGGGTGGAACGGTAACTAAACGACAACATCTCCCGCGGGATCTCACGAATTTCGCCACCGGCACCGATGCAACGGACCGCCTGCACCACCTCGCCGATCGAATGGCCAAAGGCACCGGCATTCATCCGTACCGCCCCTCCCACCGATCCGGGAATTCCAGCCATGAAGGTGAGTCCGTCCAAGGCCTGTTTGCTGCACCAGCCGACCAGGGCGGCCAGGTTGCAGCCTCCAGGCACCCGCACGAGTGCGGTATCGGCTGGGGTGGCTTGTCCGACCACCACCGCGTCACGGACCGACCCGCGCAGGCGGATAAAAACGCCGGGATGGCGCTGGCTAGCCACCAGAATGTTGGATCCACCGCCGATCACCTGCCAGGGGAGCCCCTCCTGCCTGAGCCAGGGCAACAGGATGGCCAGCTCGTCCTCAGTGGAGACCTCCACCAGGGCTTCGGCCTTGCCGCCGGTACGAAAGGTGGAATAGGTCGCCATGTCTGCGTCCCACCGCACCTGCGGTGTGAGACGCTGAAGATGCCGCCGCTGCTGTTCGTTCACGGCCTGTCTCCCCGAGACTGCCGCAGCAGGCTCAACACCTCTTCGCCGCAACGGACGATGTTGCCTGCGCCCAGGGTCAACAACAGATCGCCCGGTTGCAGCAAGGGCAGCAACTCCGCTGGGTTTTGCACCAAATTGCCGATGAAATGGGTCTGCCGCTGGCCGTGTTGCTTAATGGCCTCCTGAAGCGACTCGCTGTTCACTCCCTCAATCGGCTTTTCCCCGGCCGGATAGATATCGGTCAGGATGAGCACATCGGCGCGGCGAAAGGCGGTGGTAAACTCGGCAAACAGCCCCTTGGTCCGGCTATAGCGATGGGGTTGAAAGGCAACCACCACACGACGCTCAGGCCAGCCCTCGCGCACAGCATCCAGAGTGGCGCGAATCTCGGTGGGGTGATGCCCATAGTCGTCGATGACGAGAATCCCGTTTTCCTCGCCCTTGACCTGCATGCGCCGCTGTACGCCCTGGAATTTCTCCAGGGCACTGGCAATCGAGGGAAAATCGATTTCCAACTCCAGACCGACGCAAACCGCGGCTAACGAGTTGTACACCAGATGTTTCCCCGGACGATTGAGGCGAATCTCCCCCAGCTCTTCTCCCCGCCAGCGCACAGTGAACTGTGAGATGCCGTTGCCGGAGCTGATCTTCACCGCCTGCAGGTCCGCCTGTTCGGTCAGGCCGTAGGTGATGATTCGCTTCTGGATGCGCGGCAGGAGTTGTGCCACGTTATCGTCGTCAATGCAGACCACAGCCACACCGTAAAACGGCAAACGACCGATAAACTCAAGGAAGATGTCTTTGATATGCTCGATATCCCGGTAATAATCGAGGTGCTCAAGATCGATGTTGGTCACGACCTCGATCACCGGGGAAAGCTTGAGAAAGGAGCCGTCGCTCTCGTCGGCCTCGGCAACCAGGAATTCGCCTTGGCCCAATTTGGCGTTGCTGCCCAGTCCATGCACCTTGCCGCCGACCACGATGGTGGGATCCAGTCCGGCTTCGCCGAGCACGGCCGCAACCATGGAGGTGGTAGAGGTTTTCCCATGGCTGCCGGCAACGGCGATCCCGTATTTTTTTAACCGCATCAACTCAGCGAGCATTTCAGCGCGCTGGACCACAGGGATCAGAGCAGCAAAGGCCGCGGTGACCTCCGGGTTATCGGCGGCGATGGCGGTGGAGGTCACCACCACATCCGCACCAACGACCCAGTCGGCATGATGGCCTTCGTGAATTTCCGCTCCGAGTTGTTGCAGCCGGAGGGTAATGTCGGTTGAGCGCAGGTCGGACCCACTGACCCGATAACCGAGGCTCAGGAGCAATTCGGCGATGCCTGACATGCCGATTCCACCGATGCCGACAAAGTGAATGCGTTTTGTTTTTCTATACATGAAGGTGCCTGGTTTCGAATTAGTCAGTGGATATCAAGGCTGCTCCCTGGGGGCAGTTAGCCGCAAACACTCATCCACGATCCGGTTTGTGGCCTCCGGCATTGCCATGGTCTTCATGTTGGCCGACATATTATGTAACTCTGTCGAGTTCTGCAAGTATTCGCTGATGGTCTGTGCAAGAATTTCAGCGGTGAGCGATGCCTCTTGCATTACCTTGCAACCATGGCCCTTTTCGTAATGCCGCCCGTTGGTGGTCTGATGATCGTCCGCTGCATAGGGATAGGGAATCAGCAGGGCCGGAAGTCCCATCACCGCCAGTTCCGCCAGGGTTGTGGCACCGGCTCGGGAGACCACGAAATCCGCCTGCTGATACACCCTGGCCATGTCCTGGATAAAGGCCGAGACCTCTGCCTCGATGCCGATGCGCCGGTAGCCCTCTCTGACCATCGCCTCATCGTCACGGCCGGTCTGGTGGATCAGATGCACCGCGACCTGCTGTCCGGCAAGAATCTCCATGGCCGCGAGCATGAGCTCATTGACACGATGCGCCCCCTGACTGCCGCCGAGCACCAACAGGGTGGGCGGGTTGCCCAGTTGGCGAGGTGCTTCAGCAGCCTCCAAGATCGCCCCCCGTACCGGGTTGCCGGTCTGGATCGTTTTATGGGCGGCGAACTCTGGCCTGCACGGCAGCGATATGAACACCCGGTCCGATAGCCTTCCCGCCAATCGGTTGGCCATGCCCGGCACCGAATTCTGCTCGTGGATGGCAATGGGGACGCCGAGGCTGCGGGCTGCCAGGAGAACAGGTCCGGTGACATAGCCGCCCACTCCCAGAACCATATCCGGCCGAAAGGCGCGCAACATTCGTCTTGCAGCCAAGACCGACTGGGGCATCTGCAGCAGGGTGCGCAGCTTGGTCATCACGCCCAACCCTTTAACACCGCCACACTCCAGGGCTGCCAGTTCAAACCCCAACCCGGAAAGCGTCTGCTGGTCCAAGAGCCTGGAGGTCCCGATGAAGAGCACCCTGGTTTCCGGAATTCGCTCTTGCATGGCCATGGCCACTGCAATGCCGGGAAAGAGATGTCCGCCGGTTCCGCCGCCGGCAACGATCAGACGCATGCTCCCCCCCGTGATTGGGCCCGGTGCCAGAGGATCTGCAGCGCATCGCCCGCCTCACCATTTTTCCGTTGGGCAATCAGGGACTGAATTTCCGACATGACCAAGGCAAAACATTCCGGACAGTATCCATGGGTTACGGGCTCGTTCCTCTCCGGCGGCATAAGGCACCAGGTACCTTCCCTGTACGTTTTGTGGCAGACACAGCACATGCGTTGCATTTCCACCTCTCCTAGCCTTCGACCTTGGTCGGTATCAGGCGAAGCACAGCATCGCTGAAGACTCGACCACGCTGGGCATATCCGGAAAACATATCGAAACTGGCACAACCCGGGGCAAGCAGCACCAACTCGCCGGCGCGGGCCAGCTGATGCGCCCGCGCCACGGCCTCTTCCATAGAGGACACGCGCTCACAGGTTGCAATCGTGGAAAGTGCATCCTCCATCAGAGGCGCGGCCTCGCCGATGAGCAGCAGATGCTTGACCTTCTTGCCGACGACCGGCCGCAGCAGGGTAAAGTCGCTGTTTTTATCCCGTCCTCCGGCAATCAGCACCACCTGCCCCTCACAACCGCCCAGAGCCGCTTCCAGGGCGCCGATATTGGTGGCCTTGGAATCGTCGATATAACGGACGCCGTCGATCACCGCGACCTCGGCCATGCGGTGCGGAGGCGGCTGATAGGCGGCCAGTCCCCGCAGAATCCCTTCCTGATCACATCCGGCCAGGGTGAGGGCCAAAATGGCAGCGGCGGCATTCAACTGATTGACCGAGGAGGAAAGCTTGGTTGCCGACAAATCGTAGCACAGGGCCTCTGAACCGCTGAATCCGGCTCCAACCTGGACTTTGCCATCCACGATACGGGCAGTGCATTCTTTGCCGTGGCCAAAGCTGAGTGCCAAAACTCCCGGATTGATAGCCGTGACAGCAGCCACCGGGTCGTCACCACCAAGAATCGCCATATCGCCCGGCTGCTGGTGGCCAAAAAGATTCTGCTTGGCCCGGGTATAGGCGGCCAAAGAGCCGTGCCGGTCGATGTGATCCGGGGTAATGTTCAGCAGCAGGCCGATATTGGGCCGAAACTCGCCGGCCAGATCGAGCTGAAAGCTGGAGAGTTCCAGCACTGCGCAATCGTATTTTTCCGGCTCAATAAAAAAATCGAGCAAGGGCGTGCCGATGTTGCCGCCGATAAAGGGTCGCCTGCCCGCGGCTTTCAACAAAGCACCGATCAGACTGGTCACCGTGGTTTTGCCGTTGGAACCGGTCACCGCAATCACCGGCACCTGGAACCTGCCGGCGGCCAGGGCCAGTTCGCCGCACAGCGGAATGCCGAACTCGCGGGCTGCCTGCAGTACCGGGAGCCCGAGCGGGACCCCGGGTCCGGGAATCACCAGATCCGCTCCCCTGATGAAATCGATCGAATGGCCGCCGCATTCGAGCACAACCTGGTTGGTCTCGAGAAAGGTTCTGGCTTCGGCCTCGATCTCAGCCAGCGAACGCCGATCGGAGACCTTGACCCGCAATCCCCGGCGCAGCAGGTCATGGACGGTCGACAGCCCCGCTGTGCCCAATCCGACAACCACGGCTGTCATGTCTTTGCTCAGCTGCATAGTCTATCTCAACTTCAGGGTGGCCAGGGCAACCAGACCGAGGATTATGGAGACGATCCAGAAGCGGACCACAACCTTGGGTTCCAGCCAGCCCTTCTTCTCGAAATGATGATGAAAGGGCGCCATGAGAAAGATCCGCTTGCCACCGGTCATCTTGAAATAGCCCACCTGGAGAATGACCGAGAGCGCCTCCATGACAAAGATGCCGCCCACGATCACCAGCAAGAACTCCTGCTTGGTAATGATCGAAATCACTCCCAGGGTCCCGCCCAGGGAGAGCGAGCCCACATCCCCCATGAAGATCTCCGCGGGGTAGCAGTTGAACCAGAGGAACCCCAGGCAGGCACCGACAATGGATGCGCAGTAGATGGTCACCTCACCCGCGCCGGAAACAAAGGGAATCTGCAGATAGCTGGCCACCACCGCGTTACCGGCCACATAGGAAAAGATCAGATAGGTGGAGGCGGTGATCACGATCGGCCCGGTGGCCAGGCCGTCAAGGCCATCGGTAAGGTTGACCGCATTGGATGCGCCGACTACAACAATCACGGCAAAGGGGACGTACCACCAGCCCAGATCCGGATGAAACGACTTGAAAAAGGGCAGGCTGAGCACGCCATCGTAGCTTGGCGAAAGCAGGAGAAAAACGCCGACCACCAGGCCGCCGAACACCTGAAGCACCAGCTTTTCCCGGGCTGTCAGCCCGCGGGAGTTGCCCTTGCGGATCTTCTTGATGTCATCCATCGAGCCGATAAAACCGAAAAACAGGCTGATTCCTATCAACAGCCACACGAGCCCGCTGGTGAGATCGGTCCACAGCAGGGCTGAAGCGGTCATGGAGGCTAGGATCAACAAGCCGCCCATGGTGGGCACGCCTTTTTTGGAAAAATGACTCTCCGGACCGTCGTCGCGGATCACTTGGCCGTAATGTTTTTTCTGCAGCCAGGCGATGAAGCGCGGTCCGAGGATCACCACCAGCAAAAAGGCGGTGACGGCACAACCAATCGAACGAAAGGTGATGTAACGGAAAACATTGAGCCAGCTCAGCTCGGTATGAAAAGGGTAGAGAAGATGATAAAACATAGTTCCGTTACACGAATGCGGTCATTAAGGATCTTTTTGTCATTGAATGTTCTCCTGCTCCAGGGACTCGAGCAGCCGTTCCATGCGCATGCCGCGCGAACCTTTGATCAAGAGCCAGTCGCCTGCACCGAACAGTCCTTGTTCTTCGAGTTGCAGCAACCAGGAGGCCATGGCCCCGTGATCTTCAAAAGTCCGCACCATGTCCGGCTTCATCCCACCGGCAAGGGCAGCCTGTGCCACCAGCGGCGCATGCGGGCCGGTGACGGCCAATCCGTCGTAACCAAGCTCGGCCGCCAGCGTGCCGATCTCACCATGATGCCGCTCCGAGGCCTCACCCAGCTCCAGCATGTCGCCCAGGGCGGCCAGGTGACGGCAACCGGGTGTCCCGAAGGTTGCCATCGTGCGCAAACCGGCTGCCATGGAGGCCGGGTTGGCATTGTAGGCGTCATTGACCACCTTGATGCCGCCGGGGAGCTCGCAAATTGCCAATCGCTTGTCCACCGAGGGCAGATACTCGGCCAATCCAATCGCGATGAGCTCCGGCGGAATGCCGGCCGCGTGGGCAATGCCGGCTGCGGCGGTACAGTTGCTCACGTTGTGTGCACCGTAAAGCGCAACGGTGATCTGCTGCCGCCAGTCGCCGATATGCAGCGTAAAACGCATCCCCTGCTCGCCCAGATTTTCCACACCGGTCGCCCGTACCAGCGGCGCCGATGTAAGGCCGGAAGGAGATACAGCAAATCCTATTTGTTTGCCACCAGATTTTTGCGCCTGCTCCCGAACATGGGGATCATCGAGATTGACCACGCGAACCGCATCCGACCGCATGCCGCAAAAAAGCTCGCCCTTGGCTGCGGCCACGCCCTCGATGCTGCCCAATCCCTGCAGGTGGGCCGGATGCACATTGTTGATACAGCCGATATCCGGGTCGGCGATCTGCGTCAATCGGGCAATTTCTCCGGGCACATTCATCCCCATCTCGAGCACGGCCAACTCATGACCGAACTCGATCGGGAGGAGGGAGAGGGGCAAGCCGACCAAGTTGTTGAAATTGCCTTGTGTTTTCAGTATCGGATCCGTGCCGCCCTTGCCCTGGCCCGTAGCCCGTGCAAAAATTGCGGCAACCATCTCCTTGACCGAGGTCTTGCCCGAACTGCCGGTGATAGCCACAATGCGGACCTTCGGTGCAAGCAGACGGCGGCGATATGCGGCCAGATCCCCGAGGGCGACCAGACTCTCCTCAACCCTGATAGCCAGCACATCCGCGCTCAACGAGTCGGGAATACGTTCACCGACGATTGCCTTGGCACCAAGAGATACCGCCTTTTCGATGTAGGCGTGCCCATCAAAGGCCTCGCCCTTGAGGGCGACAAAGATATCGCCCGGGCCGAGGGTCCGAGTGTCGGTGGATATATTACCCAGCAGGCCCTGCTGGCTGCCGGACACCACCGTCCCCCCGGTGGCGGCCAGAAGATGGCGCACATTCCAGTGCAGCAGGCCGTTGACCGCCTCGCGGGAATCGTCGAAGAACGTGCGTTTACTGCCGATGATCTGGTAATCTTCATGCCCCTTGCCGGCGATGAGAATGGAATCCGTTGGCCCGGCCAGACTGCATGCCTTTACAATAGCCTCATGACGATTGGGGATGACGGCAAAGCCCCGGCCTTTTGCCGTCCCTGAAAGCAGGGCATCAGCGTCCAAGAGAGATTTACCGCTGTTGATCAGTCCGGGAATGATCTCGGCGATGATCGCCTCCGGATCCTCAGTCCTGGGATTGTCGGAGGTGACGATCACAACGTCCGCGTACTGGCCCGCCACCTCGCCCATGAGCGGGCGCTTGCCGCGATCACGGTCGCCGCCGCAGCCGAAAACACAGATCAGCCGTCCCGGAGCCAGGGATTGCAAGGTTTGCAGGACGTTGTCCAGGGCATCCGGGGTATGGGCATAGTCGACGAACACCGAAGGCAGGCGATGCATCCCGGCGTTGGGCAGGCGAACCCGCTCCAACCGGCCGGGGACCCGGACAACCGAGGTGAGTCCCTTGCGAATTGCGGCGGTGGGAAGCCCCAACCCCATGCCTACACCAGCCGCCGCAAGCACATTGAGAATATTGTAGCTGCCGGTCAGCGCTGAGGTGAACTCCGCCACCTCCCCCTGCAGATCCAACGTGCATTGAAAACCGTCGATGGTCTGGATGCAGGCCTGGGCATTGACCTCGGCCCGATCGGAAAGGCCGCAGCGAATCAAGGAAATATTTTTCAGGGAGCTGCAGAGTTCCTCCCCCCAATCCCTTCCTTCGGCGTGGGGTCCGGTGACCACGATCGCTATGCCGTTTTTCCTAAGATGACGGGTAAAAAGCCGTTTTTTGGCCGCGAAGTAGGCCTCCATGTTCTGGTGATAATCCAGATGATCCCGACTCAGGTTGGTGAACAGCGCCACATCAAAAACTATCCTGCCAAGCCTGTTCTGCTGCAGGGCATGGGAGGAAACCTCCATGATCACATGGGTGACACCTTCCTCGACCATGGTCGCCAGCAGCGTCTGCAGGGTCACCGCATCGGGGGTGGTCAGGGGGGCATTCTGCAGGATGTGCAGCCCGCTGCGCCCATGGTAGCGGTAATTCACCGTACCGATGACTCCAGGATGCCCCCCGGCGGCGAGCAGCATCCCCTCTATCAGCCAGGAGCTGGTGGTTTTACCGTTTGTTCCGGTAATGCCGATAAACTGCATTTTTTTTGCCGGATAATCGTGCCAGGCCGCAGCCAGCTCGCCAACGGCCTGATGGCAGTCGACCACCAGGACAAGCGGCAGGCTCGGGTCGTCAAGACCGGCGCTATCCTCGACCACCACTGCCAGGCACCCTTTTTTCAGTGCATCGGAAATAAAGGTGCGGCCATCGATTTTCTCGCCACAAACGGCAACAAAAATACAACCGGGGATCACCTGCCTGGAATCAAGGACCACCGCACTCACCTGTTGGCGCAGGGTCTCCTCGCTTATCCCTCGAATTTCCAGCGGCTCGATTGTTCGCAGAAGGGCATTCAGATGTTTCATAGTCAAACCGCGGCTACCTTGGCTCCAGAGTAACGATACATTCTTCCACGCCAACCAGGGGCTGGCCGGGTAGCGGATACTGGGCAACAATCTGGCCGGTGCCGTTGATCCGCACTTTCAGTTTGAGTTTATCAATCTGCTGCAACCCCTTGCGCAGACTCATGCCGCGCATCTGGGGCATGAGTGGCACCATCTCATCTCCCTGCTCAGGGGCATTTTTGAAGTTCAGCCGCTTGCTGATAAAAAACTGCCGCCGATTTTCCTCGCTTCGAGGAGGCGGCTCGGCAGCCGCCACGTTCGGCTCGGCCTGATGCGCCAGGCTGGCCAACAGATCGCGCCCGACATCCGCCAGGCTGACGATCTCTCCTTTTTTCAGATTCAGGTCAGGCTGGAGATGATCCTGCTCAGTCGCGATGAGCAGCAGGTATTTCGGCCTCCTGGCCGGGGTCAGAGCGACAAAAAGGTCCTGCATCGAATACTCGGAATAGAGGCCTTCCGGACGTATCTGCAGCCGTTTTCCGGTAAAGACCACCCCGTTTTCCTTGTCGTGTTCCCAATTGTCGAACAATTCCCGGCGGATTTTGACGCCAAGAGCCGGATCAAGCACATGGCTTTTTTGAGTGGCTTCGGAGTTGCGCTGATACCGGGTAGCCGTTGCATGATCATAGACGGAATCAACAACATAGGGCGTAATCCGCCAGCCGCCGTTGACTAGGCTCGCCAGGGTGACACCCACCTGCACGCCAGTAACCAACGGTGTGTGGTCCTTCCGCTCCTCCATCGTCGGGCCGGACTCCCAGTTGCCGAAAACCGAACCGTACAGCTCGATCTGCTGCTCAAAGCTGCTCAATTGCTGCTCGGCAAAACCGTAATCCGGTGCGGCCACGGTCGGCGGCAGCACCCCAGGTCCGTCAAGTCCTTCACGCTCGATGGCGGCGGCACGAACCAGGATAGGGCGAATCAGTTCCTTGTCCAGTAGATGGTTGTAGATCCTGTTGACCCGGTTGGATTCACTCGCCTTCCAAAAGTAGTTGGGATTAAAGGAAGGTTGATTCATCAAGGCAAGAATTCGCCCACTGCCCGGTTCGATCAACAACCCCATTCCCTTTTCCGTGCCGCTGGCGGCGAGAAATTCGCGAAACCTGCTCTCCACCATTTTCTGCAAACCGATATCAAGGGTAAGAATCAGGTCAGCCCCGGTATCCCCCAGATGCTCATGTCCCTGGAAATCGATATCCGTAATGTTGCTTTTGCGGAACACGCCCTGGAGCACGGAATCGTATTTCCCTTCCACTCCTGCCAACCCCACACCATCGCCCATAAAACCAAGGACATGGGAGGCGGCAGTGTGCCCGGGATAAAACCGAGCTTCATTTTCCTTGCAACTGATCCCCTGGAGATGCAAGGCCTTGATCTGTTCGGCCTGTTTTTCATCCAGATCCGTGGCCAGCATGATGGAATACTGGGTCGATTTCAGACGAGACTGCAGTTTTTCGGCCTTTATTTCCACCAGGGGTTCCAGTGTCTGGGCAACCCGGTGGCGGTCCGCCACCTCCACAGGATTTGCATACACTGAGTAGAGTTTATAGGAGACAGCCAGCTCACTGAGGTTTCGATCGTAAATGGTGCCTCTTAAAACAGGTTCAGCGGGCACCGGGCCCGCTGATAAAGACGAAATTTTGCCGACAGCAGACTGTAAAATCCTGCCGATATCCTGGAGGGAATGGGGGCATCTATACAGAACGACTCCAGCCGCTGTCAGCAAAATTAGCCAAAAAGGGAGCAACCATCGGCGATTTTTTTTCTTATACCGTGCAGTTTTAACCATCGCCCGACTACATCCGATGCACCTGTCGTTTTTCCGGCTCGTAGAGGTTCAATTTCACCGAGGCAATCGCAACGACATGAGTTTTTGAGCTTAACTGGGCTCGCTGGGCGCGCAGTTCGACATTGTGATTATACATCTGCGCATGTAGGCCGCGCAGTTGTTCAGCCTGGGCGCGCATCTCCATCATCTGCCCGTAAAAATACTGGGTCACCAGCAGCCCGACCACCAAGGCCCCCAAACAGGTAAATGCAAGAAATCTGCGTACAGTATTTGACATTTGCAGGGAAAAACGGCTCTTTTCCCGGTGGGTTCCCTGAAAGTGAGCTCCCTGAAACGATGCCATCTGTCGCGGCCGGTAAGTTCGCACGCCTACGTTCGGTACCATGATCTCCTCCTACACACCCTGTTCGTCTTGATTTTTTGTGCCTATACACGCTCAGCGACTCGAAGCTTGGCACTTCGTGCACGGGGATTGCGCTGCATCTCTTGGTCGGTTGGTTCTATTGGCCGCTTGCTGATGATTCTATATGCTGGATTTTTGAGAAACATTTGTTTCACGATTCGATCTTCCAAGGAATGGAAGGTGATCATCGCCACTCGTGCCCCCGGGGCGAGGACCTGCGGCGCGGTGTTCAGGAGCCGACTCAGGTTGTCCAACTCACCATTGACGGCAATGCGCAAGGCCTGGAACACCCTGGTTGCAACATGAATTTTCGGTGGGTGAAAACGTCTCGGCACGGCATCGGCGACAAGGGCAGCCAACTGTCCGGTGGTCGTTATCGGTGCCTGCTGTCGTGCCTGGACCACAAATTTGGCGATCCGTCTGGCCTGCCGCTCCTCCCCATAGTGGAAGAAGATGTCGGCCAGCTGTTCTTCCGAAGACTGGGCGATCAGATCGGCCGCACTCACAGACCGCCTTCTATCCATGCGCATATCCAAATCGCTGTCGACACGGAAACTGAAGCCGCGTTCCCCCCGATCAAGTTGCAGGGAGGAGACACCCAAATCCGCGATCAGGCCATTGACCGGGCCTAGACCTCGCAGGCTCAACTCATCGACCAGATCGGCATACGAGGCGTGAATCAGGGTAAAACGATCCTCATATTCCCCCACATCCGGACCGGCGTTCACCGCATCTTCATCCCATTCGAACCCGACCACCTGACCATGGGGCTTGGAACGCTCCAAGATGGCCCGGGTATGGCCACCCAGGCCAAAGGTGCCGTCAACGTAGATACCGCCGGTGACAGGCTGCAGGGCATCAAGGACTTCGTCCAGCAAAACCGGGACATGCAGGGAATATTGCTCTTGCTCCATCGGCGCTTAGGGATTAGAGGATACCCAGAGTGGAAAGTCCGGCACTGAAATCTTCGAACGTCTCCCGGGTTTGACGTGTTTCCTCTTCCCATGCCCCCTTATCCCAAATTTCAAAATGGCGCAGCATACCAGCAACCACCACATCCTTTTCGATCCCGAGTCCGGAACGGAGCGCCGGCGGCAGAAGAATTCGCCCCTGTCTGTCCGGTGCGCATTCGGTGACACCGGCAATGAGATAGCGGACAAATCTGCCGAAGTTGGGTTGGCTCTGCCCTTCGGCGAGCAGTTTCTCCTCAAGGGTTTCCCATTCGGCCATGGGATAGGCGCGAAGACATTTCTGCCAGTGGGTGACGACCAGCATCTCCGAGTTGTACTGCTCCTTGAGGACATCACGGAACCTGGTCGGGATATTCAACCGCCCCTTTGGATCAAGTGTATGTTCCGAATGACTCCGAAATCGCAGCACAAGCCCTCTTTCACCACTGTTCGCCACCCGCGTGACGACTGCGCCATTATTTTCCCCTTTAAACCACTTTGCACCACCTAGTACCAATTAGTATACGAACCCCTTGAGGGAGTCAAGAAAAATCACGGGAAAAATTCGGGAGAATTGCGCCCTTTTCCCGGCAAAAAATCAACAAAAAACTTTTTCGGGAACACAAGCAGATAAATACAGACAACCTCCTTTCCTCTCCCCCTCCAGACTGTCACCTCACCAAGGTTTCCCGCAGGGGAAATATGGCGAAGAAATCCTTGCGCCAAGTGCTTCAGGGCCGTTGAGAAATTCCGGTGCAACGAGGGGAAATTGAATTGTGCGGACATCATGCAAGGTAAAAAAAATAGTCTCATGGGCGTAACGAAGCTCGAGACGTCGTTCTTGGGGCTTTTAACGAGAACGATAATGATGCGGGGGAGCAAAAAAAAAACGGCCACCCCGGTGAGGGACAGCCGTTTTTTATCGGTGAGTGGCGGAAAGAAAGGACCGGTTATTTTGCCGGAGGCTGTGCCGCCCCTTGGGAAGGAGCCGGCGGCGGAGGAAAGAACATCGAGGTCACATCCTTTTGATTGATGAACACCTTGCCCTCGGCATCGATCTTGGCATCGATGCGGTCAATCATTTTGTCGCCCTCCTGACGACGGTCAGCCAATGCGGTCAGTGCGGCCAGCATTTTGCCGGTCTCCGGATTCTGGCTGTAGCTTTGAATGATACGTTTGAGCTCCTCGGGATTTTCCATGGTCAGATTCAGCGTTCCCGATGAGAGGTACTTGGCGTTGGGCTCAACCTGAGCCAAAAGGGCCAGAGTCGCCTTGGCCGCCGGAAAATTCACAAAAGAATCCTGCATGGCCAGGGTCACCCCGCTCTGCATCAATGCCCCCATGCCATTCATCATGATCTGCCCCTGAATTGCGTCCATGTTGCCCGAGGCCAAGGGCGTCGGATCGTTGATCAAGTGCAGCAAGGAGGGGATACGGCTCAACTCAAGGCGAATGCGTCCGGCCTGGGGAACGGTGTTGCTTCCCGGCATGATTCCCTGCAAACCGGAGAAATCCATCATGGTGTGAATCTTGCCGCCCTGGCCGTCACCGACATCAAAACCAGCGGCCACGGTGGCCCGCTCAAGGGTGACAGGTGCGGGCTGGGCATTCACCACCAGGACATCGTTGATGGTTATCTCACCGGAATACCGTTCAATCAGCGCAAGAATTTTTTGTGCAAAGGCGAATCCCTGACGGGCGGCATAATTATCCGCCTCTTCATTTTTCACCTGCTGATACCCTTCGATGGCGGCATAGATCTCGGCAAAAAGATGGGGCGGCAGCGCAAGCATGCCTCCATCACTTTTCACCCCGATCTTATGCAGGGTGATGGCGACCGGTGTCGGCGTTCTTTTGGATTCTTGCTCGGTAAAGGTGAAATCGTTGAAGGTGCCCTCGGAATTATACACAAATTTTCCGGTATTGGCCTCTTTGTGCACGCCTCCGCTCAGAGAGACCGCAGCCAGGGCAGCGACTCCATCACGTGAGCTCAGATGCAAATTGTGGAGGCTCGCGCTGCTGGCATAACCGTTGAAGAGCTGCATGTACTCGTCAAGATCGGTCATCATCGGCTTGAGATCGGCCACCTGCATCTCGTCGATACGGTTGAATCCGTGCTGCAACCTGGCTCTCAGCTCGAGAAAACGTTTCGCATTGGTCCCGGTGGCCACAACCTGCCCACTGAGGGATTCAACACCGAAATTGGTGTTTTTTTCAACAAAGGCCAGCTGTTTCAATTCCCCCTGGAATTTCTCGATCCAACCACCGCCCTGCTCTTCACTGCGCCCACCGGCGACAACCAACTCGCCCAGAGAGAGCCGGCCTGTTTTCAGTGCATCTTCGATGGCCAGATCGGCAAGCCTCAGGTTGAGTTTATCGAAATTCATCAGGTTGCGGTTCCACAGACCAGAGAGTTGCTGCCTGCCAATGGTCAACTCGGCCTCGGGCTTGCCATGGGACATGATCGGGGCCTTCTCGGCGATCTGCATGTGGACGGAAAGAAGATTGGCATCCTGGGGTTGAAAACGAAATATAACCGGTCCAAGCGCCATGCTGTCGGTCTTGTCGATGGTGAGAATGAAGGGATCCAGACGAACCTCGTACTCGCCATCAACTGGGGTGATGGCATAGTTGCGATTGGTCTGCAGAGCGAACTCGGTCCCGGGTTGCGACGCGGGAAAGAGCGCGATGAACCAGTCGGTGAAGGCATAGATCAACTCTTCCTGAGGAGTGCCGGGGGGACGTTGCACAACGACCGGGGGAGGTTCTGCAGCCGGGGGCGCAGGCTGTGCATCGATCACCGGTGCGACGGCGGGCTGGGCTGGCTCGCTCGCCGGAGTTGCCGCTTCACCCTGGGTGGCAGGTTGCTCACCGGGTTGTGGATCGACAACACCGCCTTGCTCACCGGCAACAGGGGCCGGGGCAACCGTTGGTTCGGTTTGATCTTGTGCTGCCGCCTGGGGAGCAGGTTCTTCAGCCGCACCCTTTTTGCCGATTTTAGGCTCAAGCTGTTTGATCAGCCCATCCAGCTTTGGATTGGGCTGCAGGGCCGCACTCTCACGATATTTTTTTACAGCCTCCTCAAGATTGCCCTGCAGTTGCAGACGGGTCCCCTCCAGCTGCAATTTTCTCGCGGCGGCGGCAGTCTCCGCAGTCTGCTCAACTGCCCAGACCCGGGAAGGTGTTCCTGCAGTGATCAGGCCGCAGATCGCCACACAGGCCATCATGCCCAGCAGCCTGCAAAGCAAGCTGCCCCTTTGTCGTTTTAGGTACTTCCTTGTTGTCTCCATGCTCCCTCACTGTAAAAATTATCGCTTAAAACAGACCAGGATCACTCTCGCGAGCAGATGCGAAAATGACGTTTCATACACCACCAGGATCATTATGACATACTGATTTCACTCTATGTGACTTTCAGGTTTTGACTTGTTATGAGTCCATCAAGTATCACTCGTCACGGAGCGCCTCTGCCGGTTCCAGACGGGTGGCCCTCAGAGCCGCAAAGGTCGCCGCGATAATACTCAAGCTCCATACCCCAATGAAAAGCAACGCAAAATGCCCCATGGACAGGGAGCACAAGGACTCCGTTGTCCGCAGCTGCGCACGAAACAGTTGGTTGATCACCTGGGCCACAGTTGCGAAAATAACCACTGACAACAGCAAAGCTCCACTTGAGAGCAGCACCCCCTGGGCGATGGGAAAGAGAATCAGCTCCTTTTTGAGAAGCCCCAAGAGCCGCAATACATTGAGCTCCTTCTTTTTCCGCTCAACCGAGGCGTACAGGCTGGCAGTCAGAGCGGAGATGCCGCCGACGACCCCCACTGCGGCAATGAGCCAAAAAATGAGCGATGTGTAATGATCAAGCCGCTTGACATCGGCGATACGCTCCCGCTCCGTGTTGACCGCTATCCCCTCGGCCTCAAGCAGGGCCTGCACACGCGCAACCGCGTCAATAGTGGAGGTGTACAGACGAAAGCCGGCATATCCCTGGCGGGAAAGCAGCATGGCGTCGGTCTGGGGATCATAGCGTACATTTCTATAGCGAAGCAAATCAAGCGTGCCGGCTAACTGCGCCGAGGCAAAAGCGCGGTCTGGAGCAACATCCGCCGGGCGCACCACAACCGGTACACGCAGCTCCCGCTCTTCCAGGTGGAGAAGCAACTCGGCCGGCCCCTCGCTCACCGACTGATCTCGGGAAACGAAAATCGTCCGTCTCGATCCGTTGCTTGCAAGATCGGTCTCCGATGCCCCCCCATCCCCCTGTGTGGCATCTCCTCTCTCGAAGATGGAAAGCGGCATGGAGACCCTGTGATCATCAAAGACCAGGGTGATGGGCAATGGCTTTATCCAGGGAATGATCTGCGCCCCCCTGCCCCGCAGTTTATTGGTGAGGGCGCGCAGATTGGTGTCGCCAACAGATCTATGTTTCACCGTCAGCTGGTATCCGAACAAAGCCGCATTCGGCAAATAACCGAGCATGTTCTCCAAATCCGCTTGCCCCAGCAAGCTGATCTGGGAAAAACCGGTGTTGTTGATCATGAGCACCTCATCCAGCTTGCTCAGCGGTTGCGGCACCAAGACCACCGCGCCCTCGAACACCGGATAGGCCGCGGGTAGTTCCCCTGGCCAGCCGAATACGGGTACGGCTCGGCCATCTTTGAAATCCTCCACCGCCTCAATGACCTCCAGCGGCAGGTACGCCACTTTCAGGCTTGATGCCCGCTCCTCAAGGATGCCCTGGACACGCACCGGGAAATCGCCGTTTTCATACTTACCCTGGATAATCCGCTGGGCGGTGAAACGCAGTTGCTCCCCCACCTTGACCTGCAGCGTTCGGGCAGCCGCTGCACTGAGGACACAACCGTCGTTTCCGGGAATAGGAACGTTGTTCTCCAGCAGCAGGGGATCGCCTGGCGCGGTCGCCAACAGGGAAAGCGATTCATGCACATCAGCAGCCTCATTGACCGCCGCGATGGACGAGGAGATCTGCCGGGTCATGGGCACGACAAAACTCACCTCCGGGTAACGCTCCTTGAGGTGATCAAACCATTGTCGCTCAAAGCTCTTGGTGATCATCGGCCGAATTTCCCGATTCTTCGGATCCTGGACCAATCGATTGCGCAGGGTTTCGATGGTCCCGAATTGGAGGCCAAAGAGGATCAAAAGAGGCGCGATGATGGAGGCGATGGCCAGCACCAGGCACACGCTGAGCAGCCGGTCGTGGACCACATCCTTATAGGCGAGTTTCAGGATCATGCCACCATCTCCCGAGCCTGTACCGTGGTTGTCGCCTCGACCTCGACTCGACTCAATCGCTCCAGATGAAAGTTAACCTGGACATCGGCAACACCTTCAACCAGAGAGCGATCGTGGGTAACCATGACCACGGCCGCTCCCATCTGCCGTGCCAATCCATGCAGCTCATCGCGAATATCGAGCGCTGTCGGATAATCCACAGCAGCGGTCGGTTCATCGGCCAAAATGATCTTCGGTCGATGAATAAGTGCCCGTGCCACCGCCACCCGTTGCCGCTGGCCGCCGGAGAGGTACTGCGGTTTTTTTTCCAGTTGATCGCCAAGGCCCAGGGTCTCAACCAACTGCTCAAGGTCTGCGGGACTGACGCGGGTTCGGCTGATTTGGGCGGTGAGGAGAATATTCTCGCGGACCGTGAGAAAGGAAAGCAATCCGCCGCTCTGCAGCACATAACCGATATTGCTGCGGCGTATGCGGGCCGCCTTGTTTTCCGGCAGCCCATGGATATCGCACTCCTCCATGCCCCCATACCGGGGAACGGCCAGGCGAAAACGCCCAACGGAACTGGGTTCAAGCACCAAAGCCAGCATATCGAGCAGGGTGGACTTACCGCAGCCCGAAGGCCCGACCACCGAACAGAACTCGCCCCGGTGAATATCGAGTTCGGGCACCCGCAGCGTGAAGGAAGCCCCCCCCTTACTGCGGGTCTTGACCACATCACGAAGTGTATAAACCACTGTTCCCATTATGTTTAGGGTAAAAGCTCCAGAGTAATGGGATAGACGTACTCGCTGGGGTCGTCACTCTTGTTGAGCTGGACCCATCCCTCGGGACCGTCATGGATGGTCTCATAGGCCATGATACGGGCTTCGAGATCGGCCAGAAACATATCCTGCTCATCAACCGACCAACTGGACCACAACTCGTTGGTCATATCCATGATACGGCTCCTGTAGGGGAGGCCAACCAGAAATTCGGGCACCAGTCCGCTTTGCGCAAGCGATTTGGCCCGTTTGATCATCTCCGGGTCGCGGGCGGTGGTCGCGGCCGCCGCCTGCAGCGAGGAAAAGAAATCCTCACCGCTGATCTGCCCCTTGCGTCCGGCAGCGAGGATGGTCTTCAGGGTTTCCCGCAGAGAATCGAGCTGCTGTTTGTTGATCAACAGCCGTACTTCCAGGGACTGGATATCCGTGGTCAACAGATCCTTGTCCGTTACCCAGGCAACGACATCGCGCGGGGCCTTGGCCCCCGTCTGGGAACCGATCCACTGGACAAAGGCCGCCTTGATCGCGGCATCGGCCTTGGTCTGCGCCTCACTTTTGGCTGCCCCCCCCTGACCACTTCCGCCCTGCTGCGGCTCGGTAAACAGATCAAGATTGACGCTTTGGGGGGCTGCGACGGAGGCTGCCCCTGCTTGTGCGTTCAAATCCGTGGCGCCTTGAACTGCAGTTGAACCGGGGGCGGGCGCTGACGAAGAACCTGCCCCCCCCGGTGCGGTCGGTTGGGCGGCAAGAGCCTCATTTTTTTTCTGATAGGCGTTTTCCATGAATCGAATAATCGAATCGGTTACATCCTTGGTCACCGTTTCAAACCCAGCCAAATTATCTGCCGGCGTACTGGAATAGGACGGATCGGCTTGAATGCCGCGGTTGGCGCTTAAGGTCTGAAACTGCTCCTCGGCAACCGCGTGATACTGCTCGGCCCGGGGATCGGAATCCTTGATGTGGATGGTGTACACTGTCACCTTACGATCGTTGGCAAGTGCCCGCAGCGTTGCGGCACTTTGGCCGGAGGCGTTCCACTTATGTCCTGGATCGTGGGACGGCGCATCACCAACCAGGATGACAAAACGCATTGCATCGGGCGACCAGGTGGTGTCATTGACCGCTCCATTGACGCCGGAAAAGACGTCTTCGGCATAGCCCTGCGAGCCAACAGGAGTGACGTCCACGGTTTTGAGGGTGCCGACGAACTGATCGATACCCTGCAACTCAGGGGTATAATTCTTGACGTTGTAGCCGATATCGGCAATCGTCATGGAATCGCGATACCCCCAGACGCCGAATTTTACCGACTTGGCCAGCTCGGCATTGGCGGAAATGCGCTTGGAGGCCTCCTCAACCACCTTGAGCGTCTGGGTGATGTAGGGCATCATCGAGTTGGTGGTATCCATGACCCAGACAATATCCACCCCCAATTTTTCCAGAGTTGCCGGGCTGACACTGTTGGCGTCCTGCACCGCCTCCTGGAGATACTCCTTGTTCTTGCGAATGTCGGAGCTGGTGCGGGCATCGGCCTCTTCAGCAGTTACGGCGGCGAGCTTGAGGATTCTCGCCTCACGGTTTTCGAACTCAACCTCTTCAAACTGAAGAATAGGCAGAAGATAAAATTCCTTGGTTATATCGACCGCCTTTTTCGGCTCCAGGGTGACAATGGGAAAGTCCGGGGGAACTTCGCCCATGGCAATATCAATATAGTATTTTTCGACCGCCTCCTGACGCTTTTCCGCAGGCATGGCTGTGAGTTTTTCCAGTTCGGCCCTTTTGTCGAACATCAGCACCGGGTAGCGGCCCTCGGGATGGGTATAGGAAAGACACATGGTCTGCTTCCATTCAAAGACGTCGTCCGAGGACATCCAGCCGACGACCGTCCCGCGATTATCCGGACCGACCTCGTACCAGACCGTCTCATCCAGGTCACTGCCCCCCCCCTTTTTTTGATAGACAAAAAAGGTTTGAAAGGCGGGCACGTTTTCCGCAACCGTCGCACTGCTGACGTTCGGTGCCGTGTACACCTTGGAAAATGCCCGGGAAAGAACCCGTAGCGGTAGGGACTGCTTCCCCTCGATCTTCATCGGGGTCCGTTTCTCGCCGGCCGGAGCCGACTCGCACCAGCCCTGGCCGGCCATCACCAGCGCCGCCGACATCCACAGGCACAAGGCCCACCCAACTGTTCTTCTCCGCATGGCTATCCCTCCTTGATCAAGATGATGAAAGGTGCAAAAATACCAATAATTTTTCCATATTCGAAGGTTGACTGTAATCCGCGTTCAGCAATGTCTCCGGTAAAGGACGATCCGGCACCAGCCCGCGTCCATGGTAGTCACTGCCGTCCGCGGCAAGAATCTCGGCATAGGTCAGACGCAGAGCAGCCCCATCGTCCAAAGGGAGAAAACGCTGGGCCAGCCCCTTGCCGTAGCTGGTCGTCCCGGCGGTCATGGCCCGATGGTTGGCGTGCAGGGCCAGTATAAAGGCCTCAGCCGCACTGGCTGTTGCTTCGTCTTGGAGAAGGACGACCGGATTGGCTGCCACCATTGGTTCTTCCGCCTTGACGACCCTCTCGCCATCGCGCCCACGCAGACGAAAGAGCACCCCACCCTTTTCCATGAAAAAATCAGCGCATCTGCGGGCATCAATCAAGCTTCCCCCCTGGTTCCCCCGCAGGTCGACGAGCACAATTTCCTTTCCACCAAGTTGTGCAAGAATTTCCTTCAGCTGCGCCGAAGTATCGCGGGTGAAACGGCTGATTTCGATGCAGTGCGCCAAACGCCCGCGGTGCCCCCGAACGGACTGGTAATGGGCACGGGAACGACGCAGACTGACAGAACGGGCCAGAGCATGGCCGGTACGCAGGGTGAGCTTGACCGTTGTCCCTTCTTCACCGCGAATGTGCGATCCCACCACATAGATGGGCCTGCCATACACCGGGGCACCGTTGACCGCGAGCAACTCATCTCCTGCATGTATACCGCTTTTTTCCGCCAGTCCTCCTTTAAAGGGAAACAGCAGCAGCCTCCCCTCCTTCTGCTGCAGATCCATCTGCACCCCGAAATAATCGGAACTGGTTGAATCAAGAAAACCGGCATATTCCCCGGCTGAGAGGTAATCGGAATAAGGATCAAGGGAACGGGTGTAGGCACGAAGGATATCTTCTCCGATCCGTGTCGGCGAAGCAGGGACATTAAGGGCGTAGGAGCGAATCTTGGCAACGGCGGCGTCAATATGGCGCAGTTGATCAGGGGGCAACCCCGATTCCACCGCCTGTGCAGGCAGCCCCCCACAGAGCCCGCACAAACAGATGAGGGCAACGGTCATCGGATTAAGAAACCAGCACAGCCGAAATCGCCGCCCCAACAGGGCATATCCATCAATGACAGTCAAGCCAGCCATGCCGGATCAGAGTTGCATCAAACCGGCAGCCTCTTTCTCCAGCTGATCGCGACGCTGCTGCAAACGCTTGAGTTCTTGCTGTTTGGCTTCCGGATCTTCGATGAAATCGCTTTTACGGGAAGCGGATTGTAAACTCCTGAGCTCCGCGAGAATGCGATGCTTCTGCTGCTTTTGCGCCATGGTCGTTGCATCCACAGCCTTGAGCTCTTTTTCCAGCTTGCTGATCGAGGCGGAGAGTTTCTTTACCTGCCGTTTGAGCGCGGCATTTTCTTTTTGTTGAGCCGCCCGTTCCGACACCAACGCGGCCGACTCCGCCTCCTCCCGTTGATTCGCCTGGTCGACCTGGGATAAATTTTCCCGGCGGTCCTGCAACCGCTGCTCATAGGCCTCGGGATTATAACTGAACAACCCCCCCTGACGGGGATCGGTAGTCTGACCGGCACAGCCGCCAAGGAGAAAGAGCAAACCTCCAGCCAAAGCCAAAGAAACGTGTCGCTGCATATTTCCCCTCCGTTAGACAGACATGCTTGCAGACATGGAGGCCAGTTCCTCGGTCCGTTTCTCAAGCTCTTTGATGTTGCGTTTCAACTGGGCGATCTCGTTATCCAGCGAGACCACAAAGTCCCCTTTGCCGCTCTCCTTGGCATCCTTGCGCACCGCCTGTTGCGCTTCCAGTTCCTGCTTGGCAGAGGCAAGCTCGTCCTTCGCGTTTTTCAACAGGGAGTCCGTGGCCGCCTTTTTATCCTTGAGTTTGGCCACACGGGTTTTCTTGTCCTTGTACTGTTTTCTAAGACTCGCGGTTTCTCGCTGCAAGCTCTTGATCTGCGTCCGTAAATCCTTATTGTAGGCGACAAGTTCCTGATTTTTCTGCTGCGCCTGGGCAATACAGGCATCCAGCCAGTCCTCTTCCTGGGCATATTTCGCCTTCTGGTTGGCGACATGATCGCCATAGGCATATCCACCGGCTCCACCAACCGCAGCACCGATGGCCGCGCCCACCAGAGTCCCCTTGGTATCACCACCGATGATCTGGCCAAGGATCCCTCCAGCCACTGCACCGATCACCGCACCGGTTCCCGCACCTTCCACCCGCGTTCTCGTTCCGTCATCCTTGATGTTGGCGCAACCGCTCACCACAAACAGGGCACAGAGCATCATCACAAATAGAGACTTTTTCCCTTGCATATCCACTCCTTTGTTCATTCGAAAACCATCGCCGACCTTGCTCCACATGCACCGGGCCAGGTCGCGTTCCCCTTTGGTCACTGCTGGGTGCCACTCCACTCGAAGAGCTGTTGTTTCCACAGTTCATCATCGGTTCTTTTTACCTTGAGATAGGCTTCTGCCTGACTACGAACCAAGATCAACAACTTGCTCTGCTGATCGGCCTTGCGCTTGGCCAAAAACTGACTGTAGCGCTCAAATCCCCCTTGAATAGCCAGGGTGGATGCCGTACCCAACTGGCGAATGGACTCGATATAGGACGACATGGCCTGATCGATATTCTGACGGATCTCCGCCTCGCGTTCCTTGTACTTGGCGGCGATTTCACCTCGCTGCGAGACGAGCGCCGATTGAATCAACTTTTCTAAAATCGGCAGCTTACGGGCCTCCTTGGTGATAAAAAAGGCCTGTTCGCTGCCGATCTTTATCCAGGAGTAGGCAGAATCCTGCTCTGCCTGCCTGATGGTGAACTGAATATCGGCAAGCGATGCAGCCAACAGATCCAACTCCTGTTGTACCGAGGCTGACACGTTGCCGCCGCGGGTCAGTTCATCCTTGAGCCGTTTGAGATGGGTATCGGCATCGGTTCCCGAAACCGAAGCCTTGGTGCTGGTGGCACTGGTCGACACCGCCGCCGGCAGGGTCTGGGCTGCACCCAGGCGGTATGATTCCCAGTCATCGCCCATCCGGTTGGATACCTCGCGATTGGGAAAAACAAGTGAGGAGAGGACTGGGCGGAAGCCAAGGGTCTGTTTTTTCGCGGGCGTCATGGCCTTGGTTTTGGCATCAAGGGCATAAAATTCCTGTTCCATGCGCAGGGAGGAACGGAGTTGCCGGGCATCAGTGAGATAGTGCCCCCCCTTGGCCACATAGCCGCCACTGCGTCCCTGGTAGTACTCGATCTGGTAAAGACTGCCGGTCATCTCGGACACATTGCCGATCATATCATGAATGCCAAGCACATTGGGTTTGAGCAACCCGATTTTTTTCACCTTGTTGTGCGATGATTTCGGACCGGCATACCATTCATATTCGACAATCTTGTTCTGCGGATAAGGCAGTTTGCGATCAAAGGCCGCACTGTCCACCGCACTGCCGCCACGGGCGGCAAACTCCCATTCGAGCTCCGTGGGCAACCGAAGAAATCCCGGCATGCCACCGTACAAGGGGAGATCCTTGGCCGCATGGGCGAAGAGCCACTCATTGTATGTACGCAGGAAATCCTCGGCCGTAAACCAAGAAAGGTCCCGCACCGGCAGTTGGCTGTTCTCATACTCCTTGGGCGTTCCGAGCACCGCAAACACCTGGTCCTCGGAAACCTCGTACTTGCCGATATAGTAGCACCAGTCCTCATCGGAGGACTGTCCCACTTTGAAAGCACCGCCGAGTGCAACGCCGGTGGGCGACTCTTTATAGCCACCGGATGGATCCCCCACTCGAAACCGTTTCCAGGCATAGGATCCTCCCCCCTCGCCGATACAGACCGATCGCAGGGCCATGGTTCGCCCCTCCGGCATAGGCAGGACGAGATCGTCGGGCAAAGGTTGAGGATTTCCTGCCGCAGGTTCGGCCATGCCTGGGGGCGGCACCGTGGCCCCAAAAAGGAGCGTGGCAACAGGTATGCAAAGACGGGTCAATCCCTTGACCATATCCGTCTCCCGGTCATAAGAACAGATGAAGCGCTCAGCCCCACCACGAACCTGGGGAAAGCACGGATGCAATAAATAGGTGAATATGGAGAGATTAAAGATGGTTGCCCAAGAAAAATCAAGTCCTTAAGCGGAGTTTTTCGCTAAAGCAGGCTAAGCAACCAAAGGGGCGCCGTTTTTTTGGGCAGGCAATTGTGCAGTCGTGTTCCGCGTCTGGTTCCAGGGAGTGGCCTTTCAAGAAATCAGAATTTTCGATCGGACAGATCAAAAAGGCCCGGCTGGGGAGAGGGAAAGGAGGGCAGGGGCAAATGAAAATGTTCATAGGCCGCAGGGGTGGCCATGCGCCCACGGGGCGTGCGGACGAGAAATCCGGACTGGATGAGAAAGGGTTCGTACACATCTTCCAGGGTGGTCTTTTCCTCGCACACGGCAGTGGAGAGGGTTTCCAGACCAATGGGCCCGCCCTGGAATTTCTCCATCAGGGTGAGGAGAATGCGTCGGTCCATCTCGTCAAGGCCAAAGGGATCGACGTTGAGCATGGACAGGGCGGCATCCGCCACCTCGCGCGAGACAACGCGGTGCCCGCCGACCTCGGAGAAGTCCCGTACCCGGCGCAGCAGGCGGTTGGCGATGCGGGGCGTTCCCCGGGACCGGCGTCCGAGTTCCATGGCCCCATCCTGATCAATGTCCATGTTGAATAGGCGGGCGGTCCGCTGAATGATGGAAACCAACTCTTCAGGGCTGTAATATTCAAGCCGCAAGATAACGCCGAACCGGTCGCGCAGCGGCGGGGTGAGCAAGCCTGTACGGGTAGTGGCCCCGACCAGAGTAAAGCGCGGCAGGTCCATCTTCACCGATCGCGCACCCGGGCCCTGGCCGATGACCAGGTCCAACTGGTAGTCCTCCATGGCCGGATAGAGAATCTCCTCCACTACGTGGTTAAGGCGGTGGATTTCGTCGATGAAGAGCACATCTCCGGCCTGCAAACTGGTGAGAATGGCGGCCAGATCCCCAGGCCGCTCGATGACCGGGCCGGAGGTGACCTTGATGCCCGCCCCCATCTCGTTGGCGATGATGTAGGCCAGGGTGGTCTTGCCCAGACCGGGAAAACCGTGAAAGAGCACGTGATCCAGGGGTTCTCCCCGCTGGCGGGCGGCCTGGATGAAAACCCGCAAACTCTGCTTGACCTGCTCTTGGCCGATGTACTCCTCGAGGCGACGCGGACGAATCTCGCCGCCGATGTTTGCGTCCTCCTCCCGCTCTGTCCCGGTGACCAGCCGTTTGCCTGTGAGTTGCTCTTCCTGTTTCATTGCTCCTGTCCCTGCACTGCGTTAACTGGCCCCGATCCGTCCTTAAACATCAGGCTCAACTCCGCGTGGCCAAAGACTGCAGCGCCAAACGGATCAACTCCTCGACCCGTACCGAACCTGCCGCCTCATCCAGCTGCTGTTCCACTGCGCGCAACGCCTGCCAGGCGGTTGCCGGTGGGTATCCCAGGTTAGTCAGTGCGGAGGCGGCATCGGCCATCACCTGCGATTCCCCGGATGCGGCTTGCCCGACCACTGCTTTCTGCTGGAAAACAGCCCCCTCAAAACTGCCGACTTTTTCACTGAGTTCGACGCAGAGTCGCTGGGCTGTTTTTTTCCCCACCCCGGGAACCGAGGTCAACTGGGCCAGATCCTTGGTGGTGATCGCCTGGCAAAGGGTGGCTACCCCCACTCCGGAAAGAATGGTCAAGGCCAGTTTCGGCCCGATGCCGGACACCGAAATCAGCAGGAGAAACAGTTCTTTTTCCTCTTTCTGGCTAAAGCCGTACAGGGTAATGGCATCCTCACGGACCATGGTCTGAATAAAGACAAACGAACTGCCCCCGACATCGGGCAAGGCGTCATAGGTACGTACGGAAATATGGGCCTCATAGCCGACACCGCCGACATCCAGGATCACAACAGAGGGGGTTTTAAACAAGACCTGGCCATTAAGCGAGGCTATCATGGGCAACCTGCCAAAAGTACATTCATGTTCGATGCCCCCAACGGCTATAACGGCTCTGGTGGGCGTGACAGATGGCCACCGCCAGGGCATCGGCGGCGTCCTTTGAAGGAGTGGAACTGAGCTGGAGCAGGCTGCACACCATATGCTGCACCTGGCTCTTTTCGGCCTGGCCATAGCCGGCAACGCTCTGCTTGACCTGGCGGGCAGGATAGTCGAAGACCTCCAGGTTGTTGTGCAGGGCGGCCACCACAGCCGCTCCGCGGGCGTGGCCCAACTTGAGGGCAGAGCGTGGATTGCGGTCGATGAAAATATCTTCGACCGCAGCCACCACGGGTTGGTGGAGACGAATCACCTCCCCCAAATCGTGAAAGATTGTCAGCAACCGACGGGAAAAATCGGTTTCGTCACCGGTTCTGATGGTGCCGCAGGCGACAAAACCGATTTCATGTCCGTTGGTTGCTATCACGCCATATCCCGTGATCCGCGATCCGGGATCAATGCCGAGAATACGCATCCACTTGAAAGCCGTTAATCGAGGATGTCCATCAACTGATCATCGATGTCGAAGTTGGCGTGCACCTTCTGCACATCGTCGTGATCTTCCAGGTTATCGAGCAACCGCAGCAGGGAACGGGCGGTCTTTTCCTCGGCAACGTCGATGGTGTTTTTGGGGATCATGGAGATGGTGGCCTCGGAGAACTTGACACCGCCCTTTTCCAACTGTTCGACGACATCGTTGAACACGTCAGGTTCGGTGAGAATCTGGAAGCTGTCTTCGTCATCCACCACATCGTCGGCTCCGGCCTCCAGGGCGACGTCCATCAGCTCTTCCTCAGTGATGCCGTCTTTTTCCACGGTGATGGCACCCTTCTTGTCGAACATCCAGGCAACGCAGCCGGACTCACCGAGGTTGCCGCCACTCTTGGCGAAAAAATGGCGAATATCGGCAACGGTCCGGTTCTTGTTGTCGGTCATGGTTTCAACCAGAACCGCCACGCCACCGGGACCGTATCCCTCGTAGAGGATCTCCTCGTAGATGGCTCCGTCGAGATCGCCGGTACCTTTCTTGATCGCCCGATCAATGTTGTCTTTGGGCATGTTCTCGCTCTTGGCGGCGGTAATGGCGGCACGCAGGCGGGGATTGCCGTCCGCATCGCCTCCGCCCATCTTGGCGGCGATGGTGATCTCCTTGATCAGCTTGGTGAAAATTTTGCCGCGCTTGGCGTCATTAGCCCCTTTCTTGCGTTTGATCGTGCTCCATTTCGAATGTCCCGACACGGTCCGACTCCTTTTTCTTGTTCTCTAAGTTCCTGTTTCTACTGTCTGGTGTCTATTTCTGTTGAGCTTGCCGGCGAAAACCGCGGCCCAAAACAAAGACCTCCCGGCTCTCATGGCGTGAACTCTTGGGTTTCACTACCTTGACGCTTGTAAACAATGGTTTACACTCCTGCAAGAACTCCGGGAAATCCTCACCTTGGAAGACTTTGCAGTATAATGTACCGTTTTCATGCAGGAATAATGCGGACAACTCGAGGACGCGCCGAACCAGGCGAAGAGAGTGCTGGTGGTCGGCATACTGACTGCCGGTGGTCCTGGGTGCCATATCGCTGAGCACCACGTGAAAGCCCGGCCAATGCTTTTTCAGATAATCAACGAATTCCTCCGAATAGACATCATAACAGAGCCAATTGATTTCGGCATTGGGTTTTTGAACCGGGATGTCCGTCCGCTGCAGGTCCGCCGCCACCACCACCCCCTTTTCGCCGAGGATTTCGGAGGCATACAGGCTCCAACTGCCGGGATGGCAGCCAAGGTCCAGCACCCGTTGACCGGGTTTGAGGAACTTGTGTTTGAGTTGCGCCTCTTCCAGTTTATAGACCGAACGGGCCGGGTAATTGTCCTTTTTGGCTTTTTTAAAATAGTAGTCCTGCTCTTTTCGCATAAATCTCTCAATGATGATGGATGGCGCCGTTACGGCCCTTTCTGTGCGGCAACGGTCTTTGCCAGGGTGAGTGCCTCGGACCGGGTCGCTACCAGTCCCTCCATATGGGCCTCTTCAACAGCGCCAAGGATACTTTTAAATATCGGACTGGGCTGGAGATGCAACTCTTTTATCAGATCATGGCCGTTGATCAAGGGTTTTGCGCTCTTGACCGGGGCCACATGGTCAAGACGCACCTGTTCCAGATGAGCGTAAAGATCGCCGAGTTCCTGCTCCATGTCCACCACCCGCGCTTCCCCCTGACCGGCCAGACTGTCGGCCATGGCCAGGAGAAAAAGCCCGGGAAGGATATCCCCGGCCTTGCGCAGCAGGCGTATGCAGGCCCGCAGGGTCAGGTGCCCGTCACGGGCGACATTGGCCAGAAAAAAAGGCCGCATATGGTGGCTGATCAAGCGGCTGACCAGTTCCCGATCCTCGTTGCTCCAGCGAAACCGCTGGGCATATGTTGCAAAGACCCGCGCCCCGACGTGATCGTGATGGTAAAAGGTGATGCGATTGTCCTTCTCGACCCGTCTGGCATAGGTGGGCGGTTTACCCAGATCGTGCATCAGAGCGGCCCAGCAGAGCAGGCGGTGCATGGCCGGTTGCTGCAGAGAGACAAGCAACGACTCGTTGTTTCTCGGAAACCACAGCCGCGGATTCTCGAGGATACGCTCCATCTGTGCAAGCGCCTCGAGGCTGTGGCCAAAGACATCGAGGTGATGGCTTGCGGGCTGCTCCATCTCGACACCGGCGGCGAGCTCTGGAATCAATGCCCACAATAGGCCGGTCGTCGCCATTTGCGACATCGTCCCGGCACTGTGCCCGGAATCCATGATCAGATCGAGCTCATGGGCGATCCGCTCCGGTGCAGGGCGGACAATCAAGTCACCGAACTGGCGTATCCAGCCCACGCTCTGGGCATCGATGCTAAAGCCGAGGCTTGCGGCAAAACGAAAGGCCCGCAGCAGACGTAGGGGATCATCGATGAAACTCTGCGGCCCCGCTGCCCGAATCACCCCGTTCTCAAGATCAGCACGACCAAGAGTCGGGTCGATCAAGACCAGGGCGCTCTTGGGCGATTCTCCCTCACGATGCAACAGGTTGTCCAACCGCAGGGCCATGGCGTTGATACTCAGATCGCGCAGGCGAAGATCCTCGACAATCGTTGCCGCGCCCCGACGGAAGCTGGAAAAATCAACGGTCAGCCCACGGCTCACCACCCGGGCCGCATCCTCCTCGCGCCCAAGGGGAACAAGGGCCCCGCCGCTCCTGGCGGCCAGATTCTCCGCCCAGCTGCGCGCCTCACGGTTCACACAGAGGTCAATGTCCTGGGGTGGCTTCCCCAGCAGCAGATCACGGACAACACCACCTGCAAGATAGAGCTCTCCTCCCAGGTGCGAATGAATATCCCTCAGATGCCGCTTCAGCCAGGGCGGTAGCAGGACCTCAATCTGGCGCGGATCGACGTGGAAGGTCATAAGCGTTAAATGCGCCAGTCCTCGATGGCATCACCAAGGAGCGGTTCCTGCCAGTGGGTGCGGATATCAGTGCCGCGGTCGACCATGACCTCGGCCCCGGTCGGCCCCTCCACCACCTTTTTGCCGTAACGAACCACGATTCCGGCCAGACACTCTATCAACGCAGTCTCCTGTTCCCGACCGGCCACGGTCTCGGCACCGTGCCGAAGCAGCCCCAGAGGCCCCGGCCTGAGCGTCATGCGGATGAGCCAGTCGCCAGGCGCCCGCATCGCCTCGAGCCGGTCGTTCTCCCGTTCGTCCCGGCCAAGGATGAACCACACGTTGTCCGCCAGCTTGAATTGGCGACCGATACTCAACAGACGGATATCGTCGACAGCCCGCTGCTGACCAAAGGAAAACAGTCCCTGATAAAAATGTTTGATGCGGGCTGCCAGGTTGGGATCGGTCAACATGCAGCCGCCGGCCGGTGCCGGATAGTCGGTGATGCCGAAGTCGGCGGCCAGCTGTTTTTGCGATCTGCGGCCCCGCCCTGAAAACCGGTGCAGCTGTTCGCGATCCACTAGGCCTTCGACCTCCGCAGGTATGGGCGTCATCAGCTGGGCGCAGAGCGGTCTGAGCAAAATCCCCTCACACCCAGAATCGCGTTCGATCACCCGCAGGGTATCGCGACGCTGGGACATGGGCCGTTGGCCAAGCACCTCGCCGGTGAAGAGGAAGGAGGCTCCATAGTCAGCCATCAACGCCTTGGCCCGGCGAAGCATGAATATTTTACAGTCAATGCAGGGGTTGAAATGCTTGCCGAAACCGTGCGCCGGTTTTTCCAACAGCCGGACATATCCTTCGGAGATGTCAACCACCCGCACCTCAATGCCGTACTTGGCGTGCATCTGCTGCGCATACCCATCCGGATCCGCCAGCAGATCATGGTCAAAAAAAGGGGTGACAAATTTCAGCGCCACCACTCGAATCCCCTGGGCGGCGATCACCCGGCAGGCGAGGATGGAATCCAGACCTCCGGAGAACAGACCGAGAGCCGTCACACCACGCATGCGGACTTTCTCCCCCGGTTGCGGGTCATCAGCTCACGGGCAAAGGCCAGGGTCTGCTCGCTGGGATTTGCCCCACCGAGCATACGGGCCAGTTCCCGAATGCGTTCCTGCTCGTCCAACTCAATGATCACAGTGCGCGTCCTTTGGTTCTCCACCTGTTTTTCCACCTTGAAATGCAGATCCGCCCAGGCAGCGATCTGCGGCAAATGGGTTATGCACAAAACCTGATGGTGTCCGGCAAGTTCGCCGATCTTTGCCGCCACGGCCTCGGCAGCCTGACCGCCGATGCCGGCATCGACCTCGTCAAAGATGACCGTATCCACCTGGTCGCGACGGGCGAGCAAACACTTCATAGCCAGCATCAAGCGCGACAGCTCGCCGCCGGAGACAATCTTCGCCAGCGGCTTGGGCGGCTCACCGGGATTGGCGGAAAAAAGGAATTCGACAATATCCCGCCCCGTACTCTGAATGCCGTCCAGGCCCAGCCCCTCCGGTACCGTCAGGGAGACCTCGAACACGGCCTGGTTGAAACTCAAGGAGGCCAGTTCCTGGGCCATGCCCGCCTCAAGCTTCCTGGCCACCTCACGCCTGGCCTGGCTCAGTTCCGTGGCCCTGAGGAGTGCCTCGGTGGAGATCTCCTCCAGCCGCAGTTCGGCCTGGGCAATCTCCTCCTCCAGGCTTTCCAGGACCAGAAGATCGGCCTCGGCCTTGTCGGCAAAGGCAATCACCTCTTCCAGGGTGGGCCCGTACTTGCGCTGCAGCTGTTTGAGCTCGGCAAGCCGTCCGGAGATCCACTCCAGCCGGGAGGGATCCATGGGAATCGACTCCTGATACTGGACCAGCGAGGCGGCCAGGTCCTCCAGTTCATATCCGGCGGAGGCGATGCGTTCGGCAAGGGGCGCCAATGTAGCGTCAATGGTTGCCGCGTGCTCGATATTTTTTCGGATTTCCACCAGAGCATAGGTAATTGTGCCCGACATCCGCTCCGTGCTCTCTCCGACCAACCGCACCAGCACATCCGATGCCTTGAGCTGTTCACGCTCTCGCATCAGGGCCTCATCCTCACCGGCGATGGGCCTGCATTTTCGTATTTCTTCCAGCTGAAAACGGAGAAAGTCGCGCTGCTGCTCCTTGTCCTGCTCCTTGTCCAGCAACTCCCTCAACTCCGAGGAGGCATGCTGCCAGCGCTGAAAAAGTTTGCCGAACTGCTGGCGCATGCCCCGCAACTCGCCAAAGAGATCGAGAAAATGGAGGTGGTTGCGATTATTGAGCAGCTGCTGGTGATCGTGCTGACTGGCGATATTGATCAGGTTGGCAGTCAGTTCACCACAGAGACGGGTGGTGACCGACTGATCGTTGACATAAAGTTTGGAGCGCCCTTCACGGGCAAGGATCCGGCGAATGATGCAATTATTGCCATCCCTAAGCGAGTGTTCGTGCAACAGGGCGTTGATTTCGTTATGCTCCGGACGCAGGGAGAAAGTCGCCTCAATCCCTGCCTGGTCAGAGTCGTTGCGCACCCAGGAGGTCGCACCACGGCCACCGGTGAGGAGGTTGATTGCCTGGAGAATGATCGATTTTCCCGCACCGGTCTCGCCGGTGAGGACAATTAACCCTGTTTTCCACGAAGACAGATCCAGATGCAGGGCATCGATCAGGGCCAGATTTTGTACACGAAGTTCCTGAAGCATGGCATATTACCGGGGATTGGAGTGCCGGCGGCAGGGGACATTATTCTTGACGCCCCATCCTCAAAATTGTATCATCCCGAAGATACATGTAAAATTCATTCATCCGGAGTGGCAAGATGGCGGAGACGCAACAACTCAGTGCGAGTCTTGAAGATTACATCGAGACCATCTATCATATTATCACCGAAAAACAGGTTGCCCGCGGCAAGGATATTTCAGCGCGTCTGTCGGTCAGCGGTGCATCGGTGACCGAGGCGTTGAGAGCCCTGTCCCGCAGAGGGCTGATCAACTATGCACCCTATGAGGTGATCACCCTCACCGAGGAGGGGCGGATCATTGCCGAGGATGTCATCCACCGCCACAACTCGCTCAAACGGTTCTTTGTCGATGTTCTCGCCATCGAAGAACCGCTGGCCGAAGAGGGGGCCTGTAAAATCGAGCATACCGCGCCACCTGAAATCATCAAACGGATGGTCGATTTTATCAAATTTCTTGAAGTCTGCCCACGGGGAGGCAAGGATTTGATCAATGGCTTTGCCAGTTTTTGCAAACGAGGCGGGACCACGCTCGATTGCGCCAACTGCATCTCCCAGTGCATGGACGTCACGACTCCCTCTTCGCAAAACGACTAGGCGTAAAAAAACAGCTCAATGCCCTTTGCCGGTAACATGGTGCATATATTAGCATATCCGGCAGGCGGCGCAACGGATACATCTGCCGCCCCCTTCCTTTGCCCTGAGGCTTGTCCCCATGCCTGTCTTTGAATACACCGCTCTCACCGCCTCCGGCAAGAAGCTCAAAGGCGTTCTCGATGCCGACTCACTCAATGCGGCCCGCCAGAAAATTCGTGGGGCCGGCAACTATCCGGTCAACATCAAGGAAACCAAGGCCAAAAATGTGGCCGGCAAAGGATCCATTTTCACCCGGCAGATCGGCCAGGGGATCAAACAACAGGAGATTCACCTGGCAACCCGCCAGCTGGCCACCCTGCTCGGCGCCGGCATTCCCCTGGTCCCGGCGATCGCCGGCCTGATCGAACAGACCGGCAACCGTTCTCTGAAAACGGTCCTGGCCCAAATCAAGGATGCGGTCAACGAGGGCAACTCGCTCACCTCCGCCCTTGGTGACCACCCGCGCCTCTTTTCCAAGATCTACATCAACATGGTGCGCGCGGGCGAGGCTTCCGGCTCGCTGGATCTGGTGCTCGACCGTCTGGCGGAATTCGGCGAGAACCAGCATGCCATTCGCAGCCGGGTCAAGGCCGCCCTGCTCTACCCCCTCTTCATGGCCATCGTCGGGGTTGCGGTTCTTTTTCTCCTCATCACCTTCATCGTTCCCAGCATCACCTCGGTTTTTGAGGGAACGCAACAGGCACTGCCGCTTCCGACCATCCTCCTCATATCCCTGAGCACCATTTTGAAAAAATTCTGGTGGGCCTTGCTGCTGCTCATCGGCGGTGCGGTGACGGCTGCCCGCTGGTACATCAACACCCCGCCCGGTCGCCGCCGCTGGGACACCCTCAAGCTGACCTTTCCCGGCATTCGCGACCTGAGCATCAAAACCGCCTCGGCCCGTTTCAGCCGCACCCTTTCGAGCCTGCTGCAGTCGGGCGTCCCCCTGGTCAGCTCGCTGGTGATTGTGCAAAACATCGTGGACAACGTCATCCTCGCCGATCAGATTCGCGAGGCGTGCGGTGAGTTGGAAAAAGGGGCCAGTCTCTCAGGTTTTTTCCGCGAGAGCAAATGGTTTCCACCGATGCTGGTGCAGATGATGGCGGTCGGCGAACAGAGCGGCACCCTCGACAAGATGCTGGCCAAGGCTGCCGACAGTTACGAAAAGGAGGTGGAGGCCAAGATTCTCGCCCTGACCTCCATGATTGAACCGGTGATGATCCTGACCATGGGTGTGGCGGTCAGTTTTATTGTGGTGTCGATCCTGCTGCCCATCTTTGAGATGAATCAGCTGATCAGGTAACGCGAAAAACCTCTTCCAAAGTCGTCAGACCGGCGAGCACCTTCTTCAGTCCGTCCTGACGCAGAGTCATCATGCCTGTGGCCTGCGAGGAGAGAGCCTGTTTTTTGATCTGGCCCGCATCCGAGGTGGTCAGGATCAGGCTTTTCATGGCCGGGGTCAGACTCATCAACTCATAAATTCCAATCCTGCCCTTGTACCCGGTCTGGAGGCATTCCCCGCAGCCCGCCCCCCGATACAACTGCCGTCCGGCAAATTTTATCGGCGACAACCCCACCCGTTCGAGATAGGCATTGGAGGGCACGTACCCCTCCTTGCAGTGCGGACAGATCTTGCGCACCAAACGCTGGGCCATGATCGCATTGACCGCGGAAGAAACGAGAAACGGCTCCACCCCCATGTCGATCAAACGGGTGATGGCGCTGGCCGCGTCGTTGGTATGCAGGGTCGAGAACACCAGGTGCCCGGTCAGGGCCGATTGGATAGCGATCTCCGCGGTTTCAAGATCACGAATCTCTCCCACAAGAATGACATCCGGGTCCTGGCGAACGATGGTGCGCAGGCCATTTGCAAAGGTCAGCCCAACCTTGGGGTTGACCTGCACCTGGCTGATGCCGTTCATCTGATACTCTATCGGGTCCTCAACGGTGATGATATTGACATCCGGGCTGTTGAGAACGCCGAGCGCGGAGTAAAGGCTGGTGGTCTTGCCGCTGCCGGTCGGACCGGTGACGAGAATAATCCCGTGCGGGGCCTTGATCAGGCGCAGAAAATTGTTCATATCCTCCTGGGACATTCCCAGGGCATCCAGCGGCACCAGGGAGCTGGACTTGTCCAAGAGGCGCATGACCACCCGCTCGCCAAAGGAGGTGGGCAGGGTGGACACACGGATATCGATGTTGCGATCCGCCAGGCGGATTTCAATGCGGCCATCCTGGGGCAGCCGTTTTTCGGCGATATCCATCTTGGCCATGATCTTGATACGCGAGACCAGCTTGCTCTGCACGTGCCGCGGCGGCGAATACATGTCGTAGAGGATGCCGTCAACGCGTTTACGGATCTTGACCCGGTCCTTATAGGACTCGATATGGATATCCGAGGCATTGTCGCGTACCGCCTGGGACAGCACCAGGTTCACCAGCTTGATCACCGGCGCATCGCTGGTATCGTCGAGCAGGTCGGCCGTCTCCTCGATTTCGGTGAGGATGCTCTCCGGGTTGTCTTCGTCCATGTCCTGCATCACCCGATCGGCGGCATCCTGCCGGGTGGTATCGTAGGCGGCGTTGATGGCGACGAAAATCTCGTTGGCCGGTGCGAGGACGGTGCGAATGCCCTCCCACTGGAGCAGACGCTGGAGATCGTCCAGTTGCTGAAAGTTGGCCGGTTCCGCCAGGGCAATGTAGGAGCAGTCCGGAGTCGCCACCGGAATCATCTTGAACTTCTTGAGAAATCCGATAGGCACCCGATCAATAAAAAACGGGTCGGTGCCCGTAGCCGGCAAGCTATAGACGACCTCCATGCCGCACTGCCGGCTGCGGGCGCTGAGCAGGTCATCTTCAGTGATCTTGCGCAGTTGAATGAGGATTTCTCCGATCCGACCGCCACGCTCCCGCTGGATGGCAAGCGCGGCTTCGATACTCTCCGCGCTCACCCCATAATCCTCGGTGAGAATTTCACCCAAGAGACGCATGCCCAGGTTCCCGATGAGAGGTGGTACGGTGATTGTCGCTTCCTGTCTGCACCATATCAGATTCCCCGTTGCCGTAACCGTTTCAGGGCGTTTTGGGCCACTGTTTTCAATGGATCCTCTCCGGCGGCGCCCTCTCCCTTGTTGGCCGATGGCAGGGCCAACACCTTGCGGTAATAGGATTCGGCCTCTCTCCACTTCTGTTCGCGCTCGCAGATCACGCCCAGGTTAATCAGCGCGGCGCCGTTGTTGGCATCGTTTTTCAGCGCCTGGACGAAAAACTCCCGAGCCCGCACAAGGTCGTTTTCGATCAGCTTGCGCATGCCGATGTCGGCAAGCGCACTGCTCTGGCGGGAATCGGTGGCGGGATGGAAGAATTCATCGGCGACATCCCCGGGTTCCTTATGCAGGCTCTCCATATTCTGCCGCTTCTTGTGATACAGGTCAGCCAGTTCAGCCGGATTTTCAACGATATGCGGTGTAATGAAAATATAGAGGTTGGTTTTTTCCTGACTGTTGCTATGCGACTTAAACAGCCAGCCCAGAACCGGAATATCGCCGAGTACCGGCACCTTGTATTCACCGGTGGTGGTGTCCTGACCGATCATGCCGCCGATGACCACGGTCTCCTCGTTGTGGACGATAACCGTGGTATCGGCTGTTCGGGTAAAGGTGGAGGGGGTGGTTGTGGTTTCGGTATCCTTGAGCTTGACGACCTCGACCCCGATCTCCAGCCGGACAATATCGGCCTGGTTGACCTGGGGGGTGATGGTGAGACTGGTGGCCACATCCTTGTAGTCGTAGTTGGTGTAATCCTGTTCCGAGTCGGTGGTGTTCTTGCTGGTGATATAGGGCACATTCTCCCCCACCTTGATCGAGGCCTTTTTGTTGTCCGTAGTGAGAATCTGCGGGGTGGCGATGACGTTGACGTCGTCATCGCTCTTATAGGCATTGACCACGGCACCGAGATTCTCGAAGGTAACCCCACCGATGGTGATGCCTTTCTCAATCACCCCAAGGGTAAAGCCCGCCGGAAGAGTACCACTATTCAATGAAGTTAAGGCATCATAGGAATATGAACCGCCCTTGCCGGAAAATCCGCCGATCACCGAACCATTGCCATCACCCCATTGTACGCCGATACTGAAATCCTTGGTCACCTTGACCTCCATGATCAAGGCCTCCAGGTAGACCATGCGCCGGGGGATGTCGAGTTTCTTGATCACATCCTCAACCACCTCGTACTCTTCACGCGGACCGGTGATGATCAACGAATTGGTCTCCTTGTCGGCAACGATCTTGATCTCCTTGGAGATGGCAGGGGCCGAGGCGCTGGCGAGCTTGCCGCTGGGCGCCGAGGTGTTCTTCGTCCCGCTCTCATCGCCGGGCAGATTCATCAAGACTTTGACCAGTTCCTCGGCATTGGCATGCTGCAGGTACACCACATGCAAATTGCCCTCTCTCCGCGGGACATCCGCATCCAGTTTGGCAACCACCCCCCGCACCCGTTCCACCGAGGATTTGGAGGCAAAGACGATCAGGGTATTGGTGCGCTCAAAGGGAATGATCTTGACAATCTCTGGGCGGACACCGCGTTTGGTTTGCGTCGTCGCAAAGAGTTGGCTGACCGCCTTGGCCACGTTGTCGGCGGAGGCATGATACAGGGGGATGATCACCATCTCCTCGCTGTCCGGTGGAACGTCCACCGCCCTGATGATCTCCATCAGGCGAGTGATGTTGGAGGCATAGTCGGTGAGGATGATCATTCCGGACTTGGCATGGGAGATCAGCACACTGGTCTTGGAAACCAAGGGGGTCAGCATCCCCTTGATCTCATCGGCGTTGGCATACTTGAGGGCGATGATCTGGGTGACGACCTTGTCTTCGCCCAGGGGCACCTGCCCCTCTCTCAGGGTGGCGATACTCTTGGAGCGGGCCTCCACCGACGGGACGATTTTGATCACCGATCCGCTGGGAACCGCGGCGTATCCATGCACCTCAAGGACCGATTCAAACACCCGGTAGGCGTCATCGGCAGAGACCTTGGTTGGCGAAATAACGGTCACCTTGCCCTGGACCTGCCGGTCAACGATGAAGTTTTTCTGAGTCAACTCACTGATATATTTTATAAATAAATTGATATCAACATCATTGAAATCAATGGTGACATACCGTTGGGCAGTTGTCGAGGGTTGTGACACCTTTGGATTGGCCGCACTGCAGGGTGTCCCCTCTAAAACCACAAGCAACAGAAGGCCGACCAACAGCATCCCGACGATCATCCCATATTTTTTCATATGAACTCTCTTGATTCCCAAGCAGCAGCGACATAGCAGGCGGTATTCTCTCATTGCTTAGCCAAAATCCCTCTAATTTTCTATTGTTGCTGCATCTCAACAGCCTGTTCCGATTCCTCTTCCGGGGGGGGCAGCACCTGTTCCTCTTCCGGTATACCAGAAGCGGTTACCTCCTCCTCAGGTGGAGGAGGAGGTTCCTGCACGGCAGCATCCGGAGGATCCACTTGCTCCTGGCCCGCAGTCATTTTCTGAGGTGCAGCAACAGGCGGTTTGGGAGTCGGGCTGCGAAAACTGATGCGCCTTCGAGGAACAGCCTGTGGGACAGGCTTGCTCATCCCCTCATCCGGGTCCCCCATGGCAATCGGCCTGTTTGCTGGGGCAGCGCCTCCACTTCCGCCTCCGCCGTCCCTATCCTTGATGACCAGCACCTCTTCGCGCCCGTTGACCAACAGGACCACCTTTCCCCGAGTGATACGGTTGACAAGCGCGCCCTGAATCTCACTGCCGACGCGATACAAATCCTCGAGCCTGGTCTTGTCATCACGAATGATTGCGCGGGCATCGTCCTGCTTGCCGGTCACCGTCCCCAGCAGCGAAAGATTCAACTGCGTCGGTGCAAGTTGGTCGATATCCGACTCCGAGCTTTTTTTCTCTACGGATTCCTCCCCCGGAGCGCTTGCCTGGAAAATATTTCTTGCCAGAACGGCCTGCACCTCATCATCGGCAGACAGCTCAGGAACAGCTTTTTCCCTGGCCGGGGCTTCCTTCGCCTGCTCCACGACCGTGGACCGGGGAACCTGCTTCTGCAGACGCTTCTCCACCTGCCCGTACCAAAGCTGGACAGCGGCATAGACAAGCAGTGTTATGACGAGTAAACGAATCACTATGGTACGCACAGCGTTATCGAGTCTCCTTTTCCAGGGTAGAGATCTGCATGGCCATACTCTCAAAATGAACCCCGGGCTGCACCGCTGAACCGGAGATACTGAAGGGCAAGGGTTTTTTTTCCAGCTCCCGGCGAACAGCCTGCAACTCAACCGTATTTTCAAAATGCTTGAACAATGCCGGTTGCGGATGCAGGCCGCCTCTGAGCTTGAGCAGCGACTGCAAAGGATCTGCGGCCAGGGTTACGCTGCCGTTGAACCAGCCCTTGCCCAGAGGGGAGTCAATTTTCCCCTCGGCAATGGTCATTTCCGCTCCTTTTCCGTGCACCAGCAGACTGACCAGCGAAAACGGCAACTCGGTGTGGCGAAGCATTGGACGGGCCAATGCCAGCTTGCCACTTGCAATCTTGCACTGCATATTCCAGAGGCAGGCATGGTCGGCGCCTGGACACCCTTTCCCTTCATAGGAGGCGGAGAGCGTTCCCTCAAGTTGACGCCCCAGTTTTCCAGCAAGCAGCGGCACAGCCGCCAGGGGGAGTCCCTGGACCGCCCCATGGACGGTGAATTGTCCTGGCTGCGGTTGCCGCCGCAGGCGTCCCTGGATCACCCCTGCCCCGATCCGCAGGTCGTAATTGAGCCACAGATCACGGTTTCTGATCGAAGCATCCCAATTGGGCCCCACATCGAGTCGATCGACCTGCAGGGCTGGCGTTTCCCTGTTGGCGGGCAGGAAGGCGAAAACATTCTCCACCCGCAGGATAAGCGGCAGCCGCAGTTCCACCCGGCCGACACGCCATTCCACCCCAGGAACAATCCCTGAAAGTGCATCCTGCAACAAACGCTGCACACTCTGCACGGGAAACATCAACCACAGGGAAAGAACCACAGCAAACAAGGCATACAGCAGGTAGCCCGCTGCCCGGCGTAGGCGCCCACGGGACGAAGCGCCCCTTTCAGTGCTCGTCCGCATTGCCAGACCGCTCGACGCTCACCATGACCAGAGTGGCATCCAGAGACCCCTTGTCCTTGGTATTCTCCTGGACCGTCATCTTCGCAACCCCGACCAGATGCGCCGGTGATTCCGATTTTTCCACAAAACGAAGCAGTTGCTGCAAACTCACCGCCTGCAGCTTCATCTCCACCCGGCTCTGGGCAAGTTTCCCCCCGTCCTCGGATTCGGTAGGTTTCATGTAGGCGATATGCTCCTTGAGCGCACTTTCATCAGCGTTTTGCTCAAGAAAGGCAAAAAGGCTGAATCCCTCTTCCCGCTTACCCAGGGTATCGGCCATGGAGCCGGACTGTCTGTTGATCTGCAAATACTGTTGCTTGAGCACGTGCATCTCGGCAAGGGCTTTTTCCTTGCTGGTCAAACGTTTCTGCAGGCGGCTGCGCTGTTCGATCATCGGTGAGACCACGAACTGCACCAGCACAAAGATCACCAGGGCAATACCGGCCATGCTGACCATCTTTTTTTCACGACCCGTCATCTGCATCACATGCCCTCAAGCTGCATCTGCAGCTCAAAACGGATGGCGCCCTCATTTTTCCCCTTATCCGCCGTGGCCGAAACAATACGGACGGAGCCGAAACGGGACGAATCGGAAAGGGCCGTCTTCATGAGTTCCACGCCATTAAAGGAATCGGTGGTCCCTTTCATGGCAACCCCCTCGCGATTGATGGAAAACCGACTGACTTTCAAGGCAATGGAGGCGGGGATACGCCGCGAGACTTCCGCCAGTACCGGCAACACCCATCGGCCGGTCACAAAATAGGGCAACGGCGTCTCCGTGCCCTGCAGTGACTTGAGCTTTGCCTGCATCTCGATGTACGGGTCCTGAATACGGGTGACGCCGGGAAAAGTTGCACGGTACACCTCCCGCATCTTCCCGCTGAGCTCTGCATCCTTTCGCTGCAGGTTATAGGTGTCGAATCCCACATAACCCAAGCCGAACAGCAGCAGCCCGCAGACTGCCGCCACCGGCAACAGCAGGCGCCTGCGCCTTGAGACCAGGCTCATTTTCTTGGCGAGCTGGTGCTGGCGAAAGTTGACGCCGTCCTTCTTTTTACCGGCTAGGGCAATTGCCAGAGCTCGATCCATTCGCGCCCCCTGCCACGAAGCCCGCTGCTCATCGCTGCAGACCACCCTGGCCTGATCGATGAGCTCCATACGTTCAACCGGTAGATGGAGCGTAGACGACATCAGTTCGACCAGGCTGTCGTCCATACCGGCAAGGGGGCCGGCCAGGATAACACTTGCGGGATTGACGCCAACCCGGTTCTCCATGCGAAAAAAATCGAGGCTTTGCTCAATCGAATGAGCCATCAGGGCAATGCACTGTTCCGCTGCGGGCGATTGGGCGAGAACGCTGTCGCCCTCAAGAATAAAGGGGGGATGGAGATGCGTCTCGCCGGGATGGGCCAGGCGACGGAAGAGCATGGGTTTCCCTTCAACGATCAGGGCTATGCTCATGGAATGCAGATCGGCATGCACCAGCAGGAAGGGTTCCCGATTGGGACGAGAGCGGTTGCACTGCTCGGCAAGAGGCAGCATGGCCGGCAGGATCCGATCCGGATCCGCACTCCCGGCAAGCCCTGCAAGGATATCGGCCAGCCAGTCCTGCTCCACGGCGAAAACAACCAGCAGGCTGCCGTTGCCGTTCTTTCTTCCCAGGCAAAAGTCGTAGCTCAGGGAATCCAGCGGTGCAATCAGCTGCTCCTCCAGTTCAAAGGGCAGTGCCTGTGTTATTTTTTTGACATCTGAAAAAGGGAGAACCAGGTTGCGGACGCTCATTCTCGACAGGGGTAAACCGCAGATACAGACCTCACCGTCCCAGGCGAGGTGCTCACAGAGTTGCACAATCGCTGCGGCCGGTTCAACCTCATCCGCCATGGGCAGATAGCACCAGTTGTGCAGGACAGCTGACCTGCGCTGCTGCTCAAGCACCACTCCGGAAATATGGCCGTCACCGATATCGATGCCCAGAGTCCGCGTTCCCATAAATCACTAATAGTCTGTTATTGTTAATGTTTTAAAAAAACAACTTCCTATTGATTACTCCACTCGCCACAGCAGCACCTTGATCCCCTTGTCGGAACGCTGAATTTCGGCCAGACCTGTCCGGTGATACTGGTTGAGCTCAGCGGCAATGCGTGCCTGAAACGAACTCGATTGCACGCGAATCCGGTCACTGTCCAAATCTATGGTCAGGGGAAATCCCGGCACCTTACGATACCAATCGGCGAGATGGAAAACATCGTGATTTTTTTCATCCTCACGAAATTTAATCAAATCCTGTGCCAGACCGGCAGTCATATCCGCGTGCAGGGCCTGCAGCACGCCAAGGGGCGCTGTATTGATGTTGATTTTGCCATCTTCACCGGTAACGGTCACATACGCAAGCAAGCCTTCATGGTTCTGATCGCCATAGGCTATTGCCGGAGTCATGCCCTTGACCAGCAACAACTCTTCATTGCTTTCCATCTTACCGTTGCGACAGCCATAGGGGGTCTCCAACCCCTGGTAATAGGCATTTTCTGCTCCTTGCTGCCGTTCATCATCGTCCTGGTCAAGCCAGTCGGTGAGGGCATCAAGCAGGGCTTCCGCCTGATCCTGGTCCTTGATCGCAAAACGGCCCGAGGCCAGCAGTCGCAGCCAAATTGCCCGATACTTCATCTCCGGGTCATTGGCCAGCGCATTGATCTGCAACCGGCCGGAAAGATCGTCCACCGCAATTTTAAGGACCACCTCACCGGTAATCTCCTTGAGTTTCTCTGCATCGAAGGTGCCCCAGAGGTCCTGGGGCGAGTCAAAATCGTTTTCCTGCAGGTCAGCCTGCAAGGCGGCAAGCACCAGGTTCAACCCGCCGAGTACCATGGCATTCAAACGAACCTGTTCGCGCTGGTTTGCCGCCACGGAAATTTGGCGGTCGGCACTCATCATCAGTTGCAAGGTCATGGCCACGAGAAAACTGATGATCAAGAGGGTCATCACCAGGGCAAGGCCGCGCTGATTACCCAAGATGGATCTAGTTTGCACCACGGGCTCCCACCGGCAAAAAAATTCGGGTGCTGAAAATTTGGGTGTTCTCCTGATCCTGATCGGTCCAGAACTCGAGAATACAGTGGACCGCTGCCGGCAAAGTTGCTTTGGGCTTGGTATCTTTCTCGCTCTCGCCTCCCCTGTCCTCGACATCATCGCTCCAACTGTCAAATTCCTGCCCCTTGCTATCGAAATAGGTCAGTTGCAGCGAACGAAGATTATCGGCAAGGACAAAGGCCGGTGCTGACTCTTCCTTCTGGTCCGTTACCTGCCCAGGCCGCAGCAGCTCGTCGGCTCGGAGCAGACGAAAGCCCCCGCCCTCGCCGGGATCCTTTTCCAGACGATAGCCGATCAGCGCCAAGCCCGGCTTCTGTTTTTCCGGATTAAACACCAGATGGGCAAGGGAGCAAAACTGCAGCTTATCCGCTCGATGCCCATCTTCAAGCACATTCTCACCGATAAATGGATGGTCATTGCTCGCAAAGGCCGTGGCTATGTCCTCGCTGAGCCGCTGCATGGCGACCTGGGCCATGGAGTACATCTCTTCCTCCTGCTCCGCGCCCTCAAAAATCCGCATCGAGCCTGACAGGGACAGGGAAAGCATGGCCACCACCACGCCGAGAACGGTCATGGCCAGAAGGACCTCAAGCAGGGTAAAACCGCGGGACGTATCCATCACGGGATCACCTCGCTTGTCGTTGTTGATGAGGTATCCCCCGAGATTTGCTCCTCGGAATCCCCCTTGGCCTCGTTCGGCTTAGCCTGGGGAGGATTGTAGACAAAGGTGCGCAGGGAGAATTCCGTCCCCGGATCCAGGGTGGAGCGGACCGCGATATCCAGCGCCTTCATCAGGTCTGCTGTGCCGTGAAGCCCGGTATCGCTCTCACTGAGTTCGGTGACGGTCAATTTCCAGGAAAACTGAGGGTAGTCCTCACCGAAATTTCCCTCGTCATCGGCGAGTTCCTTATACTCCTTCAGCAACAGGTCAGACATCTTCCACTGGGCCAGCATCGAGGCCATGGTGTCAAATTTGGCAGATGAGGCAATGGATACGCTCTGCGATTGGGCTCCCAACAGGGTGACCACCGCAATGGCGATAATGGCCACCGCTATCATGACCTCGAGCAGGGTAAATCCCCCCTTGCGCCGAAACACCTTTACCACCGCGGCCTCATTGGGAAAAAAGCATCTTATCGGGGACAACATGGCCATCCATCACCCGCACCGTTCCCAGAAACGGGGAGAAAACAAGCGACATTTCCTGTCCGTCCTCCCCGGCAAGGTAGAGAATCGTCGGCTCAATATAGCCCTCCTTGCTGAAACGAATAGTCTGCTCATCGCGGGTTTGCCCACCGCCATACCAGGACCAGAGTTCCCCGACAGCAACCCCCTCCGGCACGGCCAGCGAAAGTGAGGTTGTCTTAACCGTCCCTGTCGAGTCCTCGCGCTCAACTTCCGGCGCCGCCTCCAGCCGGTGTTCACCCGCCTTGTAGCGCAGCAGGTAAGCCACCTGCTCACGCCTGGCCAGCTCTGCTGTCTGATGGACCAGCCCGATTAGGCGACGCGCGGTCGTTTTCATCTGGTCGGCAACCAGAAAGCCGCCGAGCTGGGGTATGGCAAAACTGGCGGTCAAACCGATGAGGACCATGACAACGATCAACTCAAGCAGGGTAAAACCACCTCTACAGGTGCGCAGCGAAACCATGCACCACCTGTGGGGTCTATTCCAATTCCCAGTTGTTGATGTCCGCATCGAGGGCGTCACCGCCAGCCTGGGCATCGGGGCCGTAGGAACTGAGATCGAAGTCACCATGCAAGCCCGGACAGATATAAATAAAATCGTTGTCCCAGGGGTCCTTGGGCACCTTGCCTTTTTCCAGATATCCGCCGGTTCGCCATTTCTTGGCCAGGTTGCCCGTCGCAGGCGGTTCAACCAGGGCCTGGAGCCCCTGTTCGGTGGTCGGGTACTGCCCGTTGTCAAGCTTATAGAGCTTCAATGCCTGCTCGATCGACTGAATCTGCACCCCGGCCTTGGTTCGGCGGGCCTCCTCGGGACGATCCATGATTCTGGGAACGATCAACCCGGCGAGAATACCCAGAATAACCATGACCACCATGAGTTCGATCAGGGTGAAACCATGGTGGTTGCCGATCCGTTGTTGCAAAAACGAGGAGGTTGTTTTCATTGGTACACTCTCATAGATAACAGGTTATTGAGAAAGGCACTGCAGCCTTCATGGTCGTTCTCGTCAAAAGCTCTGAAAACGACGTTCCGTGCTTCGTCACACACTAATTTCACAAGACGAGATTTTCAGATTTTTGACTTTTTTCAGTTCGATCTGAATGCAGTCCCTTGCCGCTTTGGCGAAGGAAGCGCCACCTCTGCACCCCAACGACCGTTATCGCGATCATGATCGACAGGGGTGCCGCCAGCCCAAGATGGAGCGAAATCCAGGAAAAACCGATCAGGGGCAGGAGCAGGATGCGGACCGCAAAACGCAGCCCAGGGCTGCCAGCAATAACGGCGGCGATGGGGGGCGAGAATGAATAATACAGGTGGACGACCCGGTGCCCCCAGGCGGAATGCGCAAGGTAGGTATCACGGAAATCACGCAGAATCTGCACGCAAGGGTGCAGCAGGGTGCCAAAGGAGGCGGTGGCGATGAAGCAGGCATCTGCGGTACGGACACTTATCTGATCTCCATAATAAATCTCGCCACCGGCAGTCATGGCGTAGGCGCGAATGTAGTATACACTGCTGGGCAGGAGATGCTCGAGCCGCGCATAAAAGGTCCCTTTACCGTCACCGTTGTCGGTGATGCCTTCCTCGAGCAGGGGAGTGGCAGACGCATCACTCGCAGTCCCTTGCGATGCATCGGCGGCCATGGCCGAAGGGAGCATGATCTGCCCAATGCGATCCAGCCATGTTTCAACAGAAGGTTTCGCCAGGCCCACCTGGTTTTGCCGATACGCCTGCCCGGGCTTCAAGCTGAAAAGGACACCTCGGCGGACAATCTTCTTGGGAAAGGCATCAGTGATCTCGCCGCCGGTTGTCAGGGCGTTTTGGCTCACATCCGTGGAGGGCAAGGTTGTGATGTGGCTGCTGCGATGGCCGGGCCGGTCGACCGCCCGGTCAATCACATCATCGGCAACGAAGCGGGCCGCGACGATGGAACTGGCGCCCCTGTCTTCTGCTGTACCCACGGCGAGCACCTGGCCGTCCATATCCGAGGTCAGCGCATAGCAGACGACCGTATCATTGCCGAATTCCGTTGCCATGACCTGCATCTCCAGTGCATCGGCCGGACCTCCCGTCCGCGGCAGGACATCGCTCGTGGCCGCATGGGCCCGGGCCGGAGAAAGCAGTGCCGTTAGTGCCGAGCGAAACCGGGTACCCGAGGACGTTGCCGGCTGGCTGAGGCCGGCAGACGGCTCTTTGAGGAGAGACTGCAGCAACTCCATATGTTGCAACAGCATCTCACCGGTCCAGGTCTGCAGTTTTCGTATCTGCACCCGGGTACTGCCATTAATCCGCACCTCCTGAATGGGTGCGTTTTCCGCTCCATCAAAAATGGACACCGCATCCTGGCTTGTTTGCGGCACCGGTGCAAGGGAAACCAGCAGCATCTGGGATTGCCCGTTCAGCTGGGTAAAACCGCCGGCGCTGATGGATCCGTTCTTCGCGACCACATCGTAGAGCACATCGTCTTCCGTACTTTTGCGGACGATTCTGGCCCCGTTCTCGCCAAAGGCAAAATCGAAGCCGCCACTGGCGGTAAAACGAAACAGTGCGCCTTCCCGCTGCCCGGGTTTGCCGATCGAACCGGCCAAATAGAGCATACCATCCCGATCTTCGGCAACACCGTACCCTTCGCTGACTTGGAAGGTTTCCGGCACACCGGCCACCCCCTGGCTGCCGAAGTCGGTGTTCAACAAGCCGTCGGCGCGGAGGCCGACAAGCATGCCCGCCTGGTGACGCTGATCGACATAGGAACCGGAGAGCACGAGTGAGCCGTCTTCGCGCAAGAGTATTCCTTCCGCATTGGCATCCTGACCAACGCCCACAAGGGCAATCCCCTGTTCGCCAAAACTCCGGTCCAGGCGGCCGTCTGCAAGATAGCGCGCGACAACGATGATCTTGCCGGCGGTGCCCTCGCTGGTCCCTGCGACCACGATCCGGTTGGCGGGATCGACAACCAAGGCGCTTATCTCTTCATGGGAGTTGCCAATCGAAGTGAGCACGGCACCATCGGTGCCAAAGCTGTAATCCAAAGTCCCGTTGGCCAGGTAACAGGCAAGGGCGAAATCGCGATCCCTGCCATTAAAACTGTAACCGCCAGCAACAATGCGGCCATCGGACAAACGCCCCACGGCCAGCGCCTCATCGTCTCCCGGAACAAGGGAGGTGACGATTGAGCCCTCATGGTTGAAGGTGGTGTCCAATGAACCGTTCTGATCCAGGCGGACAACGGAAAAATTCAGTGAACCGTCCTGAAGACCGGTGGAAGAGCCTGCGATGACGACCTTCCCATCCGGTTGCACCAGAAGACCATGACCGCCGTTTCTCCGCCCCAACTCAATGGCAACCCTGCCGCTCAGGCCAAAGGAGCTGTCAAGCCGGGTGGAGGCAAAAACGCTTGAGAAAGGGCAGGTAAGTGCCAAGAGCGCTGCCATCAAGCTCAATAACCATGACTGCATCAAGCCCCCCTGCTTCATATCACATGATCTCCCTGTTCACGCATCCTGAACAGAGGATAACACAGGGAAAGCCAAACTGCGTAACAATATCTAATAGTGACAAAAAAATCATCTTGTTGCACATTCTCACCCCATGACGAATCAATGCTCATGTGGATGAAAAAGAGCCCGGATACTCCTGGCATCCGGGCTCAGCATACGCACAGCACACTCTTTGGCTGTTCAGGCAAGAGGTCAAGACAATCTGGAGGCACTCCAGTGCCAATAACTTTAATTCCTTGTGCTGCGGTTTTTCGTTGCAGCAGAAAGCCCGATCAGCCCCGCACCGAACAGGAGGAGGGTCGAAGGCTCCGGAACAGGTGCGGTGGTTGCAATATTGTCAAACTGAACAAAATAATCTGTTTGCGCCCAGTGCACCGAGACCAAGTTGGTAAAATCGGAACTAAAGTAAAACGTCTCGGAGCCGAAAAGGCCATCCAAGGTGAATGTTTGCTCTACAGTCTGGCCAAGCCAATTGATCCCATAGAAAGTCACGGTATCGGTTGTCTCGGCATGATCAAACAACTCGGAAAGATCAATGGAGTACAGCGAAAACAAGACGGTGGTATCGGTGCTGGTCAACCAGGTAACACCCTCGACATTATCGTTGAACAAGGCCGTGGAACCGGTGTAAAATCCATCTGCGGCGCTCCCGAAGGTGGCAAAGGAAGGGCTGTTTTCGTCCTCGGGACTTCCGACATTTGTCAGGGTGAACCCATCCTCCTGATACACGGCGCCAATCCAATTGGTCTCTGCGTCATCATGGGCAAGCGACTCAAAATCAATCACTGCAGCCTGGGCAGCTATCGAGGCGGTACAAACAAAGGCAAGGGCCAAACTCCATATTTTTACAGTCTTCATCGGACTCTCCTTTTTGAGCAAAACCTTAAATGTACTTAACAACAAAATCGCTTTCGTGATTCAACACGGCCCACACGGTCCCGGATTTGGTATCGATGCCGTAGGTGCCCAACCCGTATGTATCCTTCCACGGCCCCAAGACGAACTTTTTGCTACCGCCGGTATTGAAAGCGGTGGCATTCTTCCACAGTTGATCCTCCCCACAGGCAGCTATGGCAACCCGGCCGGTGACCAACTGGGACGGGCGAAATTTCTTGGTGTTGTAGCTGATGGAAAGGGTGTAGGTATCGGTAGCCGTGGGCTCGTCTGATGCGGGCAACTCGCCGGTCAGAGATTTATCGTAGAGGCTCAGGTTATCGACCAAGCCCCACAGGGAAAAAATCGGACTGGCGGCATTGACCACAGAGGAGCTCTCTGCCCAACCGGTGTTCACGGTTTTCCACAATTCGCGGCCCAGAATATCGGTCTCGCTGTTTTTGTTGGTTCCACTGAGAATCTTTGCAGTGTAGCCACTGTAGGTGCTGGTGACATCGGTGTAGGCACCGCTTCGTTGCACCGCAAAATTTCCGCCATTCAAGCTGCAGCCAAAGCGTTCCCGCAGATAAAAAGTGAGCGTCTCAGGAAGGGTGGTGATTCTGTCGCTATCCCCATAATCAGCCCCGGTGCTGGCAGAGTAAAAATCAACTGTCACCCGCGAGCCATCGACAGTGAAAATGTAAAACCCGATGGTGTACAGTTCCTGACAGACCGGATACTCACGTCCGTCATCTCCGCTTTTGGGCGTATAGAATTTATAGCTGTTGGACGAGCAGATGATCTGATCGACATTGTAGGTTTTGGCGGCATCCGTCACCATGGATCGGTGATGGACGTGGTCATGGCCGCCGAGATAGTAGCCAACACCGTTGGTGTCGAGAATCTTGATGAAACGATCCCTCTCGGTGGAGTTTGCCGTCAGGTTAGCCCCTGTGAGGACATCCTTGTGATTTTGCCCGATGAGGTTTTTATGTGCAAAAACAAAGGCATGCTGATCAGCACCTTTCTCCTCTAAGGTTGTCTCGACCCAATCGATCTGGTCGAGCAGGTTGTTGTTGTAGGAAGACTCGCCATTGTAGTTTGTTCCATCCGGTCGAACAAACTGATCGATAAAGACACAACGCACGTTGTCGTAATCAAAGCTGTAGGAAAGCCCTTTGAGCAGATCAAAGGGGTAGGTGAAATTGGTTGCGCCAACACTGTTCTCTCCTCCGCTCATCTGGGGGAAAAGGGTGCGCATTTCGCCAGCGGCAGTTGCCGAACTCTCATGGTTGCCGCGAACCGGGAAAAACCCGATGCCCTTGTCATAAAGGGCCTGACAGGCATCGGCGCGATACGGCAAATTTCTATGACCATCCTTAGCTTCGTCATTGACCAGGTCGCCTACCTGAATGACGAATTTGCAGCCATGGTTGATGAATTGCTCATTCAATGCATGGACGATACGCAGCGCGCAGGTGGAGGCAGCCTCATCGTCGTCATCGCTGTCCTTCCACTGGGTGTCCGCCATGACCCCAAAACACCAGGCGTTTTCAGATACGGCATCTGCCAGTGCCGGTTTAAACGGCAGATAGGGCAAATCCAGTCCGGAGAGCGCCAGGCCCGCGGCGCTTGCTCCACCAATCTTCAATAGCTCTCTTCGATCCAAATACATTTTCTTTCCCTCCCAGGGTAAAAAATCCAGAGCGTACTCATTACCAACGCAGTCCCAGGCAAGGCCGGGTCGATACATCCCATATGCGCGGACCTGCCTGTTAAACGGAAAGCGAATGTACCGGCTTATTATTTGCCAATCATTTTCTAACTATTAAATTTTAATGAGTATTTTATTTTGACGAAGAGCAAACAGCTCTTAATTTGACGACCAAGATAAAAAGAGTAAAGAAGGGAAAATAAGGGAAAGCTTTTACTGCAGCCCAAGACCATAATCGGTTTCAGAGAGAAAGGAATACAACGAGGAGGGAAAAGGGGAGGTGCTTACGCCTTACCGAAACTACACACCGTTGTAATGGCACCTGGCACAGTTGCGGCAAAGCCTGCCGTGTCCCATGGCAGCGAGTTCGTCACGACCTTCATGACCGCGGGTGCCTGTTCCCTGCCCAAAAGGAACCCCAGGCAGTGAAAGCCCAAGGTTGCATATCAAGCTTGGATTGTCCGAAGGCATGGCGGGATATCGTATTCGTGCAGAAGGCAATAAAAATTCCGGCTCCCTCATGGCAGCCAGGTTCAGCGGTTTTTTATAGGGGCCTCAGTTCCCCAACATGATTGCAAAAGAATATTCTTCTACTTCACTTCGGCTTCCAGCTCTGGCATGGGCGGGGGAGGAGGAAAGGAATCAGTGGTTGGATCAATTTCTGCGCCAGGAAGATCCCCCGCGTCCGGAGGGGCATTCTCTACTTCTTTTCCAACAACTTCGGGCGTATTTTCCAGTGGAGGCTCTGGATATTTTTCAAGAGCTAGATCATCTGCGGGAACCAGCACCTCAAGTTGTGATTTAATTTCAGCATCAGAAAACCCATCTTCTTTGAGTAAGCTTCCTATCGTTTTTTTTAATTCTTCTCTGTCTTTTTCATGCTGAGCGATCATTTCCGGGGTCAATTGCGTGCCAGAATCTTTTTGATCTTGCGGGGAGTCTGCAACTTCAGAGATGGGGAACGGAGACGATAGTTTTTCCTGGAAGCTTTGTGCTCCATTGCCAGTTGGTATGTCATGAGCACCAGCACGATGGGGCATGTGATCTGCAGACTCCTTGGCACTGGAACCGCCAACTATTCTAGGAAGCCAATCAGTGGATGGGGAGACAGACCAACGGCCTGCCACAAACGATACCAACCCCACGGATAAACAAATCACCAGCCAAATCTTATGTGTTGTACTCATGTCGGCCTGGGCGATAATTCTTTCAAGAATACTTGGCTTAAGCGTCTAGAATAAATCTATGAACTCTTAGTAGTCAGAATGTACCCTAGCCATTGACACGGTCCCACCGTAGCGACCGGTTCCGGTTGTAGGGCAGGCGCTGGCATTCCCGTACACATACACCGTTTGACCACTCGCCTGAGCAGATGCAAGCGAACTCACCAACGCTACCCCCCCATTGGTAGTGGCATCCACCCTAAAATAATAATAGTATGTCGACGCTGGAGTGGTTGTCCTGGGTGAAATATAAAAATACGTCGATCCAGATGCATATTGGTAAGCGTAGCGCACTTTTCCATATTGGCCGCAACCCGCCTCGGCGATATTGGCCATTCCAAGAAATACAGTTGAGCAGAACGTGACAAACAACAATACGAGCAGCTTTTTCATGGTTCCCTCCTGTAGTTTTTGCTTAAGCCAAGCAAATCCTTTCAGAAACATTTTAACCTTTTTTCCGGTTTACTTCACATTAATTTACACTTTTTTTATTATCTCCAGATGTTTCCTGTTTTCATTTAGTTACGATTGCGCCCCCTCTTCATAATTGGCCCACAGGAGGCTCCACTTGTCTGAACAGTGAGGAATGGTAAAAAAACAGAACAATGGCGCTGTACCCACACAACCAGCGTATCTACATCATGGAAAGCACATCTAATGGCAAGAGGGAAGGATGCGGACGTATGAGCTGAATACAAGTGAGGAAGGGCTGGCGAGATATTCTCCGCACCAGGGAAGGACAGATATTTGATTGAACAGTGGCCTTGTGCGCCCCTCCCAGCGTCTTGGGCGTATCTTCCTCCTGCACCTGAGACGGTTCAAGGATTTCCGCAATTCCTTGAACCGTCCCTAGAGGGAAATACGCTGTACACGAACCTTGATGCCTTCGTAAAAAGTCAAAAGCCTCAATGTTACGCATCGTGAAATCAGCAAGTTACAAAGCTCAAAACGTCGTTCTCGGGCCTTTTTCCGATTACGACAACCTTGAAATGGACCGATTGCCTGGAGCAGATCAGTCGGTCATTCTCGCTCGCTGAAAGAGCATTCAAGCCTTACCGAAACCGCACACCGGATACTGGCATTTGGCACAGTTGCGGCAAAGGCCTCCGTGCCCCAGGGCGGCGAGTTCCTGGCGTCCGATGGATTCGCCGATCAAAACCCGCGGCAAGACAAGATCAAGGACCGTGATACTGTGGAACATGCCGCAGGCAGGAACCCCCAGCACCGGAACGTTACCGATTTTACCGACAAGGAACATGGCCCCGGGCAGCACCGGGGTTCCGTATTCCGCGGAATCGGCGCCGGCGGCCTTGATGCCCATGCGGGTCACATCGTCGGGATCAACCGACATCCCGCCGGAGGTCACGATCAACTCCGCTCCGGCATCAATGCATTTTTTGATTTCCGCGGCGATCAGGTCTATATCATCGGGCGCGAACCCCACCACGGTGACCTCAGAGCCGATCTTGGCCAGCTTTTCCCGCAGCACCCCTTCAAAACGGTCCTGGATGCGGCCGTAAAAGACCTCGGAGCCGGTGATCACCAATCCGGCCTTGACCGCGGGCAGAGGGACCACCCGGACAATGGGGTACGCCGCGTCAGCCAGGGCCACAGCTTGCGTGACAACAGTGCGCTCGCCAACCAGCGGGATCAAGCGGGAGGCAGCGATCTCCTCGCCTTTTTTCACCGGAGTATTATCATGAAGCGTTGCGCACATGACCTCGCCGAGCAGGTTGAACCGGTACAAGGCCTCACGATTGATCTTGAGCAACCCGTCAACAGCGGCCTTCAGGCTGACCTTGCCCTCGACGATCTCCTCCGAGTATGTCACACCACTGCCGGCGAGGACCCGGGCCATGAGCAGGGCGGCCTCATTTTCGTGAATCTCATCCGGGCCAAGTTGGAGCACGTAGATGTGCTCTTTGCCGAGACGACGGAGATGGTCGACATCTTCAGGCCGAATGACATGCCCTTTTTTGAAGGCGCGCCCCTTAAAGCTGTCTTTGACGATTTCGGTAATATCGTGCGGCAGGACCATGCCCACCGCCTCTGTGACCGGAACAATTTTCTTCAACGATACCTCTGCCATACCACCACACCCAAATCAGTGAAATTGGATAAATAATGACTTTGTCGTCATTAGAAGATATGCGCCCGGCAGTGCGCAGGTTTACAAACAAAACGTTTTAGCATTATCAAAATAACGCTTAAAGCACAATTCTTTTCCCGCACTCTCACCTGAATTTCCCTTCGCCTTCTTTACCGAACTCCTCTGGTGCAGTACAATGTTTGCCTGAGTGAAACCCCCTTTCCTTCTCAACAACAAATGCATGCCTTTGATGGCATGACACAGGAACTCCATATGATCAAACAGGAACTCGTGGAAATTCTCGCCTGCCCCCAATGCAAGGGGCCGGTGGAACTCAACCAGGAACAGAACGGCCTGCTCTGCCGCAGCTGCAGCTTGCTCTTTCCCATTCGCGACGATATCCCCATCATGCTCATTGATGAGGCGCAACCGCTGCCGCAGGACGAGCAGAAGCCTTAAACAACAACAGCCTGGCAGGACTTCCCACCAGGCTGTTGTGTATTAACAGGGACCAAAAACCGATCACGGGGCGATGCCCAACTCCTGCTCCTTGGCGGCAATGGCCAAACGGGTTTTCACCACCGTATCGGAAACCAGGCTGATGGAGTCGATCCCCTCCTCAACCAGGAAGGTGGCGAAATCGGGGAAGTCCGAGGGCCCCTGGCCGCAGATGCCGATTTTTCGGCCGCGCCGTTTCGCGGTCTGAATAACCATCCGGATCAACGACTTGACCGCCTCGTTGCGCTCATTGTAGATATGTGCAACCAAGTCGGAGTCGCGATCTAGGCCAAGGGTCAACTGAGTCAGATCGTTGGAACCGATAGAAAACCCATCAAACACATCGCAGAAGGCATCGGCAGAGATCACGTTTGAGGGAATCTCGCACATCACATAGACCTCTAGGCCGTTTTCTCCCTGCACCAGGCCATTTTCCCGCATAACCTCGATAACCTTTCGCCCCTCCTCCGGGGTACGGCAGAACGGCACCATCAACTTGATATTGGTCAGCCCCATGTCATTACGAGCCTTGAGCAGGGCCTCACACTCCAGCTCGAAAGCCGGACGGTAGCGCGGATCATAATAGCGGGAAGCGCCACGCCAACCGATCATCGGATTGGACTCCTCCGGCTCGTAGAGAAACCCGCCGATCAGGTTGGCATACTCGTTGGATTTGAAGTCCGACAGGCGGACAATCACATCCTTGGGGTAGAAACCGGCAGCGATTCGCCCCACACCCTCGGCCAGTTTGTCGATGAAATACTGACGCTTGTTCTCGGGGTAGGCAGAGGTGCGGTAGTTGATATCATCGATGACGTCCTGAATTTCTTCATCCTCCGCGGCTTCGGCCTTGAGGGAGTCGTAGTTGAGCAGGGCCAGCGGGTGAATGCCGATATGGGAGTTGATGATAAACTCCTCTCGGGCCAGACCAACGCCATCATTGGGCAGCTGCCCCTCGACAAAGGATTTTTCCGGCAAACCGACGTTCATCATGATCTTGGTCCGGGTGGCGGGTATATTATCCAGATCCAGGGTTTCGATCTCAAAATCGAGCAGCCCATCGTACATATACCCGGTTTCCCCCTCGGCGCAGGAAACGGTCACTTCCTGACCGTCCACGACAACCTGGGTCCCGTTTTCCGTGCCAATGACGCAGGGGATGCCGAGTTCGCGTGAAATGATCGCCGCATGGCAGGTCCGCCCGCCGCGGTTGGTGACAATGGCGCCGGCGGTCTTCATGATCGGCTCCCAGTCGGGATCAGTCATATCGGTCACCAGGACCTCGCCGGCCTTGAAATCGTGAATCTGGCTGACATTGTTGAGAATACGCGCCTTCCCCCGGCCGATTTTCGCGCCAACGGCCTGACCGTCTGCCAGCACGGTTCCCTTGTCCTTGAGCACGTAGGTTTCCATCGTGCGCTTCACCGACTGGGAATGGACGGTTTCCGGACGGGCCTGGACGATAAACAGGTTTCCGGTGCCCACGGATTGCCCATCGCCATCCTTGGCCCACTCGATATCCATCGGACGACCGTAATGGTCCTCGATGATACAGGCCCAACGCGCCAGCTGGAGAATCTCCTCGTCATTGAGGATATACGAACCGCGCTCCTCGGGAGTGGTCTCGATATTTTTGACCGGTTCCTCGGCACCCGGTGCATTGTTGTACACCATCTTGATATCCTTGGTGCCGACCCGCTTGCCGACGATGGGGCGCTTGCCCTCTTTCAGCGTGGGCTTGAAGATATAATACTCGTCGGGATTGACAGCGCCCTGGACCACATTCTCGCCCAGTCCCCAGGCGCCGGTGAGAAAGACCGCGTCCTTGAAGCCGGATTCGGTATCAATGGAAAACATGACCCCCGAACAGGCGGAATCGGAGCGCACCATCTTCTGCACCACGATCGAAAGATAGACGTCAAACTGGCCAAACCCCTTGTCGTGACGATAGGAGATGGCACGATCGGTAAACAGGGAGGCAAAGCAGCGCTTGCAGGCATCGATCAGGGCTTCCGGTCCGCGAATGTTGAGATAGGTGTCCTGCTGACCGGCAAAGGAGGCATCAGGCAGGTCTTCAGCCGTTGCCGAAGAGCGAACCGCCACATCCACATCTTTACCGTATTCCGCTTCCATTTTATTGTAGGCGCTGAGAATTTCCTGACGCAGGTCGGCGGGAAACTCAGCGTTGCGGATAATGGAGCGCACTTTGGCGCCCCGCTGCTGCAGATTGCGCAGATCGTGGGTATCGAGCCCCTGAAGGGCCTGGCGAATCGCCTCTTCAACTCCGGCCTCTTTGAGCAGATAGCGATAGGCATAGGCGGTAATGGCATACCCGTTGGGCACAGCCACGCCCTTGGAGGTCAACTTCTGATGCATTTCACCCAGGGAAGCGTTCTTTCCGCCTACCATCGGCACGTCCCCTATGCCGATTTCATCAAACCAAAGAATAAGTGCAGTATCATGCCGGTTTTCCATCAATAACTCCCATGTGAAATGTGGTGGCTTCGTGAGAAGTCAGAAACCTGAAAATCACGCAGCGTGAAATCAGTGCGTTACGAAGCTCGAAACGTCATTCTCGGGGCTTTTGACGAGAATGACCAATATAACGTCGGAGTACTCCCCCCGGCTCAGCACTTCCTCTGCAGCCGGAACCCGACGTGAATAGGTAAAAAAATACTGAAATATAAAAAAAATACCTCCCCCGGTCAACCGAAACTCTGGCCGATTTCGATGCAAAGATGAAGATATACCCCCTGGGCCCGCAAGCACTTGCCAAGGTTGTCAAGCGAGGCTATAGTTATGGAATATTTGATTTTTGTCATTCTTGCCAAACATCCCTGCACAGGCGCTCTCCCGCCCTGCACCCCACTGTTGCACCAGAACCCGGTTTTCGTTTTATTGTTTGTGTACGAGAACATCATTTTTTAGAGCCTGTCAACCCTGCACCCCGATGGAGCGAACATGAGCATCGCACAAGAGATCTTGGATATCAAAAGCCGGTACATCGTTGCAAACAACCATGCCCGTAGTCATTATTTTCAGGCAATCAAAGAATTGGTCAAGGGAAGATCCGCTGCCGGTCCTGCGGAAAAACCGTTGTGGCAGGCTGCGGTCGAGGAGATCTACCAGCAGGTCGAACAGGAGATCCTGACCAACAAGGCTCAACCGCTGCAACCCATCAAGTTCGGGACCTCCGGCTGGCGGGGCATGTTGGGCAAGGACCTCTTCGTTCGTTCGGTGGCTGTCGTCACCGCCGCAATCCTCAGCCTGTATCGCGAGGCAGAGCATAACGAAGAACTCCGTCAGGCATTGGGGGTCAACAGTTTTGCCGAGATGCAGCGGCGCGGCTGCGTTGTCGGTTTCGACAACCGCTTCGGCGGCCCGCTCCTCGCCTTGGCAGCGGTCAACGTTCTCTGCGCGAACGGGGTCAGCGTGTTCTATGCCGGCGAGGCAACCACCGGCGCCCTGTCGGCATCGGTCTTGATCCGCAACGCCGCCTTCTCCATCAACCTCACCCCCAGCCACAACCCGATGGAATACGGCGGTTTCAAGTACAATGCCGCCGATGCAGGTCCTGCCGCCCCCATCCTCACCGACACCATCACCAGCCTCTCGCGCGAATTCATGCTCAAAGACCAGGTACCGCTGATCCCCGTCGATCTGGACCTACAGACACCGCTGGCGGAGTTGCCCGATCTCGTGATCGAAGATGCCCTGGCCAGTTGGCAGCAACTCGTGCGTGACGGGCAAAGGCTGCACGGCATCGCCTATGATCGACTCCTTGTCGACTATGCCGAAAATTCCGACATCATCGTCTGTGTGGATACCGTTCATGGCGCCTCCCGTCGCTACATCGGCCGGTTGTTGAACAATCCCCCGGCGGAGCGCTTGATCCTCCTTCGCGACGACAACGACCCGACCTTCGGCGGTATTGCGCCGGAACCCTCGTCGACCAACATGCAGCCCACGCTGCGCACCCTCGCCGCCCGCCCGGAACCCCTGAAGATCGGGGCGATCATTGACCCGGATGGAGATCGCATTCGCTTCACCGATGGAGAAATCGAGATCTCGATGAATCAATTCGGGGCAATGGCATACCACTTCCTCCATGAGATCAAGGGGAAACGGGGCATGGTCGCCAAAACCGTTGCCTCGAGTAATCTGGCCAACGCCCTGGCCCGCCAACTGGACGAAGAAACCTTTGAACCCAAGGTGGGTTTCAAGGAGTTCAAGCCGGTGATCAACAAAGCCCTGGTTTATTTCGAGGAGTCCGACGGTATTTCCATCATCGGTCATACGCCGGAAAAGGATGCCTTTATCGGGCTGATTCTCGCCCTTGACATGGTCCAGACCTTGAAGAAATCCCTGGGCAGCTACCTGGAGGAAATCGAAGCCAGGTTCGGCCACTACTACCCCGACCGGGACGGCGTAACAGTCTCCCAACAGGGAGAAACCCTGCTGCAGAGCCTTGACCGGCTGCAGGCGTATTCAACCGGCAGTACGGTCAAGGTGGGCGAGGAATCGAAAACCATTGCCGAGGTCATCGACATAGACGGCCGCAAAATGATCCTCGAGGATGGCTCCTGGCTGATGATTCGCCCCTCGGGGACCGAGCCCAAGGTGCGCTTCTACGTCGAGGCACGTACAGCCGAAGAAACTTCGCTTCTGGTAAAAAGTGCCAAATCGATGCTTGCCGAAATAGGACTCCTGGCATAATGTAGCAAGCTGAATACGCTCCCGCTTTCCTCCCTCTGGGAGGATCGCGTTTAACTGCTGAATTTTATTATATTAGAGACCGGTCATGTGGGAATATACAGATAAAGTCCAGGAACATTTCATCAATCCGAAAAATGTAGGCGAGATCGAAGACGCCAGCGGTGTCGGCAATGTCGGCTCCATTGCCTGCGGTGACGCGTTGCGTCTGACGATCAAGGTCGATGAAAATCAGATCATAACCGATGCAAAATTCAAGACCTTCGGCTGCGCCTCGGCCATCGCCTCCTCCTCCATGCTGACTGAGATGCTCAAAGGGATGAAGCTTGAAGATGCCAAAAATCTGACCAATGACGACATTGCCAAGGCTTTGGGTGGTCTGCCCAAGGAGAAAATGCACTGTTCGGTCATGGGGAGGGAAGCCCTTGAGGCGGCCATTGCCGACTACACCGGCGTGATCCTGCCCATGGCCCAGGGGGAGGTAATCTGTGAGTGTTTCGGCGTGACCGATCTGGAAATCATTCGCGCGATCAAGGAAAACGCCCTGGCTTCGGTTGAAGAGATCACCAACTTTACCAAGGCCGGCGGCGGTTGCGGAAAATGTGAAGGACGCCTCAAGGCATTGCTCAACGAGACCACTGAAGACCAGAGCGCGCAGAGCAGCGGGAAGAGCAAACAAAAACGAATGACGACCCTGGAAAAAATTAAAAAGATCGAGGAAGTCATTGAGCGCGAAATCAAACCGACCTTGAAAAAGGATGGCGGCGATATTCAACTCGTTGATGTGGATGGCGATTTCGTGACGGTTTCCCTTCGTGGTTCTTGCGCCGGATGTCACTCTTCCCAGACCACCCTCAAGGAGTATGTGGAAAAAAAACTGCGGGAACAGGTCCTTGAAAGTCTGATCGTAGAGGAGGACAAATAATGACCGTCTCAGCAGACAATGTCATCTACATGGACAACAACGCCACCACCCGTATTGCACCGGAGGTGTTGGATGCCATGATGCCCTACCTCACCGAATTTTATGGCAATCCGTCCTCGATGCACACCTTTGGTGGCCAGGTGGGCCAGGCTGTGGGCACGGCCCGGCAGCAGGTGGCCGATTTGCTCGGCGCCCTGCCGGAGGAAATCGTGTTCACCAGCTGCGGTACCGAGAGCGATTCAACCGCCATCCTCTCCGCCCTGCAGACCTATCCTGAAAAAAATCATGTCATCACCACCCGGGTTGAGCATCCGGCGGTGAAAAACCTCTGTGACAACCTGGAAATCCTCACTGGACGCAAGTACCACATTACCCGTCTGCCGGTGGCAGAAGACGGCACCCTGGACCTGCAACAGTTCAAAGACAGCCTGACTGACGAAACCGCCATTGTCAGCGTCATGTGGGCCAACAACGAGACCGGCGTCATTTTCCCGGTTGAGGAGATGGCAAAGATCGCCAAGGAACGGGGGGTACTCTTCCACACCGATGCGGTTCAGGCGGTGGGCAAGATCCCGATCAACCTGCAGGCCACTGACATCGACTTCCTGTCCCTCTCCGGCCACAAGCTCCATGCGCCCAAGGGCATTGGCGTACTCTATGTCCGCAAAAGAACGCCTTTCATCCCTTTCCTCAACGGTGGCCATCAGGAAAGAGGCCGGCGCGGCGGCACCGAGAATGTGGCTTCGATCGTTGGTCTGGGCAAGGCATGCGAACTCGCGGCAGCCAAGATGGAGGAAGAGAACACTCGGGTTCGCGCCCTTCGCGACAAGCTGGAAAAAGGCTTGCTCGCCTCCATCCCCAAGGCCCTGCTCAATGGTCATCCCGAGCAGCGGCTTCCCAACACCGCCAACATCAGCTTCGAGTATGTTGAGGGAGAGGCCATTTTGTTGCTCATGAACCAGCACAACATCTGTGCCTCATCGGGCTCCGCCTGTACTTCGGGCTCCCTTGAACCTTCGCACGTCCTTCGTGCCATGGGGGTTCCCTTTACAGCGGCCCATGGATCGATCCGTTTCAGCCTCTCCATATACAACACGGAGGATGAGGTGGATTTTATCCTGGAAAAAATGCCGCCCATCATATCCCGCCTGCGGGAACTCTCCCCGTTCTGGGAAGAAAATAGGTAATAGCCCCAACCAGACACCGCCTGCCACCCGCCATGCGGTGTCTTTCTTTGCCCCCCTTTCCTTCCGGTATCCCATGCGCATCATAGAGCCAAGCGTCACCATTCTTGATGAACTTGACCGGCAGAGCCTTCCGGTCCGTATCGAATTTTGCGGGCGTATCTGCTACAAAAGCGAAGACAAAATCAACACCGAGTCCGCCATTCCCTTTGTGCGCAAAATGGCAGAGTATGGTCACAACTCGGTCCTGGAAATGGGCGTGACCACGTTCAAGGTTACCGTTCTGTCACAAAAGGTGGTTGAGGCCTTCTTTTTGCGACAACCCAAATTCCTCCATATCGACCTGCTCGACGAAAAAACACTGCTCATATCCGGATCTGTTCGTGCAGTGACGGAAATGGCCTTGGCCCATCAAACTGATGTGATCGCGCGGGCCCTCGTCCATGCCCTGCAGCAACAACATCCGTATTTTTTTGAAACCCTTGCTTTGCAGCCCTGCCCTGGGATAGAACAGGTTACCGTGCACCAGATGCCACTAGCCGAGGTCGATCAATTGCCCTTGGAACAGCTCGGCAAGCATCGGTACCTGGCGGTCAAATTCATCGTCAACAGGGCCGTCACCCATGAGCTTGTCCGCCACCGTCCCTGTACCTTTCTTCAGGAAAGTCAGCGCTACTGCCGCTATTCCGCCGATAAATTCGGCAACGAAGTCACCTTTATCAAACCGGTCTTTTTTGCCGAAGACAGTCAGGAGTACGCTCTCTGGAAGCAGTCGATGGAGGCCATGGAGGCGCAATACTTTCGCTTGCTGGAGACATCCACACCTCAGGCCGCACGCACCGTTTTACCCAACTCCTGTAAAACGGAAATCATTGTTTATGCTAACCTCCAGGAATGGCAGCATATCCTTAGGCTACGCACTTCATCGGCAGCCGAACCCTCCATGCGGGAGGTCATGATTCCGCTGCAACAGATGCTGTCCGGAAAATTCCCCAAACTATTTCAATGATCCTGAGGAGATACACCTCCGCCCCAAGAACCTGGTGCGCATGTCCTCCGCCATGAGGTACGAATTAATAGGGCTGCGCTTGAAATTATTTTGCTGTCGAACCCGTCCTTTTCAAGATTTTCTTCTTTTTGACCGACCTTTGCGTTTATAGTAAACTATTGGAAAAAATTCTCACTCTAGACTTCAAGACCTTACAATTCCATGGCAATAAAACCTGGACAGACAGCGACCGACGCACAAAGAGGCTCCCTGAAACGAACCGTTAAGGATCAATCCGGAGCAGGTAAATTGAAAATCGGCGAGTTGCTGAGCAAGGCCGGTTACATCACTGCGACCCAGTTTGAGGAAGCGAAAGCTATCCAGAAAAAAACTGGGGAGCGGCTCGGACGTATTCTTCTGGAAAGCGGAGCCATCGAGCGGGACACCATTGCCAATTTCCTGAGCAGGATGCACAACTACACCATGGTTGCCATCGATCAGGAATCCCCGAGCCAGGAAGCCATCACCCTGCTCCCTTACCAGACAGCCAAACAGTTCCTGGCCTTCCCCCTACGCTTGGCAGGTGACACCCTTCAGGTCACCATGGCCGAACCCACCGATTCGCTGGATGTTGAGCAGTTACAGGACATCGTCCAAAAAAATCTCACTGTCTGCGTATCATCGGCCAAAGACATTATTGATGCCTACAAGAAGTATTACAAAATAAGCGAGGAAGAATACCACTCCTTCTTCAAATTCGAGCCCGAGGGTGAAGAGGATACGGTCACCCAGGTCGATGACTTTGGTGCCCTGGTATCGGATGCGGCCGAAGATTTTGAGATCGAAAGCTCCAGCGCGGATGAAAGCACCTTTGAGCAGTTTTCAGCCTCCGATGCGCCGATCATCAAGCTTGTGAACGGCATTCTCGTCAAGGCGGTTCAGGAGGGCGTCAGCGATATCCATATCGAACCGTTTGAAAGAAGCATGCAGGTCCGGTACCGCAAGGACGGTTCACTGTTCAAGTCGATGAACCTGCCGTTGACCATCAAAAACGCAATGGCCGCCCGAATGAAAATCCTGGCCGGCCTCAACATCACCGAACGGCGCATCCCCCAGGATGGGCGCATCAAGATTCGGTTGGGCCGCAACCGTGCGGTCGACTTCCGTGTCTCCACCCTGCCCCTGCTGTACGGCGAAGGCATCGTTCTTCGTATTCTCGATAAAAATTCGCTCAACGTTGACCTCACCAAGCTTGGCTTTACCGAGGCCACCTTTGCAGCCCTCAAACGGTGTCTCTCGCGCCCTCAGGGGCTTTTGCTGGTTACCGGCCCGACCGGTTCAGGAAAGACGGTAACGCTCTATTCCGCGCTCAACTCGCTCAACACCGAAGATATCAAAATCCTCACCGCAGAAGACCCGGTTGAGTTCAACTTTAAAGGTATCAATCAGGTCAATGTCAACGCCGAGGTCGGCATGACCTTTGCTGCAGCCCTCAAAGCCTTTCTGCGGCAAGATCCCGATATCATCATGGTTGGTGAGATCCGTGATATCGAGACCGCAGAAATCGCCATGAAGGCTGCCATGACCGGCCATCTCGTATTTTCCACCCTGCACACCAACGACTCACCAGCAACCGTCGGCCGTATGGTTGATATCGGCATTCCTCCCTACATCCTCGCCTCATCGCTGACCATGGTGCTCTCGCAGCGACTGGGACGAAGACTGTGTAAGCATTGTAAGACTCCGGCCCACTATGATAGCCAGACTCTTCTCAGTGCCGGATTCAAGGAACATGAACTCAATGAACTCAAGTTATTCAAGGCAAAAGGGTGCCCTGAATGCAACGGTCTAGGCTACCGTGGGCGGGTTGGTTTTTTTGAGCTCATGGAGGTTACCGATGCCGTAGCCGAGGCCATCCAGGCAGAGGTATCGGAAGAACAACTGCGAAAGGTGGCCATCCAGGAAGGCATGTATACTCTTCGAGAGGCGGGGCTGCAGAAGGCCCGTGAGGGAGTAACCAGTCTAGAAGAAGTCCTGAAAAGAACCGTTGCCCACGAAGACAGCATGCCCGCCTACCTGGTCAACCCGGATGTCGAAGAGTACGAAGACGGTGATGTCGTCATCCAGGAAGGCAACAAGGACCGGGATTTTTTCAAGCTCATCCGCGGGAAAGTTGCTGTTCTGCGTGCCGGCAAAAAGATTGCCGAAATCACTGAGCCCGGAGAGTATTTCGGCGAGATGGCCGCCATCCTCGAAGAACCCCGCTCAGCCTCCATCATTTCCGTAGGGCGATGCACCATCAAACGCTACCCCGGCGATAAGCTCTCAGAACTGATCGAAAAATATCCAGAAGTTTCCCGCCACCTGTTTCGCACTCTCGTGGAACGTCTGCATAAAACCGACCGCATTGTGGTCCAACTCGCAAGTGCGGGAAAACCTCGGCCACCGCATCACGTCATTCGACAAGCGTAATAAAAGGATGAGACGGCTTTCGGCCAGCCGCCCTTTTAAGCCTTCCTGCATTGCAGGTACTTGAGCGTGTACTGGATTTCATCGGAATAAAGGTACGTTGCTCGCATTTCACTGGTAGTGCACTCATAGTTCCACCGCTCTAATTTATTCAACAGAGAGCGTGGCACTCTTTTCTCATAGAAAAGCAGAAGGTTGGAATGTTGATCCGCTTCAAGCTCTTTTTCCTTGGTACTCACTACTCTTTCAGGAAAAAAATGCCGGATATTTCCTCCGATAAAGTAATCAACTGCATACAGTTGGGGCTCATCTGCGGATTGAACGACCTGATCCAATTGCGATTTCAACTTCACAAAAGGGGTTTGAATCCTACTGGCATGGCGAGTCACATCGATTAATCTTGGCCCAAGCACATAGAGCCCCCCTGAAAAAACAGCAATGGCTGCACATAACCCAACGAGCACTTTGATTTTTTCCTGCAGCATGTCGCTTGCTGTAAAAAGAGTCAAATACAAGGGGAAAAATACGAGATAGGGCATGAGCCATCTTTCTTTGATGCTCGATACACCAAGAAAAATAATGATACAAAACAGCAAGGAATATGTTGCGACAAAAAATATGGAAAAATATTTTTTATCTTGACTGTCAATTTTTATCCGAAAACCTTTGCGAAAAAAAATAATCCATACAGCAAGCAGCAACACGGTAAATGTCGCAGAAGATATGACTAAATTGGAAATCCCCCCCATTGCGCCACTGAAAACATTGAGCACCCCTTGCTGGTGCATTCTTTCGACAGTGGACTTGGTTCCATCGGTTATGTGGCCTAAAAACCAAAGAGTATGCGGCAGAATAATCAGTAAAAAACTCAAGATTGAAAAATATAATTTTTTATTACAAAAATTTTTTCGAAATTCCGTAAGGACGAAAAGAGGACAGATCGCAGCGAAAAGCAGCAACACAAAGTTATATTTGGAGAGGACACCCAATCCACACACAATCCCGAGTAGAAGAAAACGAAACAGAGAGGTATGCCCTCTAAAAATCTGCATAAAACTATAAAGGGCGAGAACAGAGGCCATGGTCACAATGACACTGTGCGTTTGGTCCACCTTGGCCTCCCAAAAAATCTGGGGGACAAGGTATAATCCTAGGGTTGCAACAATGGCCTTCACTTCACTATGGCTCACAATTTTCGCCAATTTGAAATAGAAGATGAAGGTAATACACAGTATGCTATTCTTTAAAAAAGAAAGTGCTACTACAGTGGAGCCAAAAAGATACATACTGACGATTTGCAACCAAGTATACAGTGGTGGCTGTTCGTTGTATCCAAAAGAAAAAGACTGTGACAAAATAAATTGTTCAGCTTCATCAACCGAGAGTGTTGGAGAAACAAACACTCTCTGCACAAACTGCACCATAAAAAACAATAGAATTATGGCAATAAATTTATCACTTAACGCAGAATGACTGCTCCATCTCTCAATCACAGATTAATCACCAAATGAAAATTTCTTCGTTAAATAATTATAAAAAAATATCACAACAATAACTACGCACTTTGCAACGATTGGGACCTGAGAAAAAATCGTTTTCGTCGTTAATATATAGACAAGTAGACTTCCCAGGAATATTCCGATTACCGAAAAGATGGCGGAAAGAACAAACGACACATACCATTTACGGGTCGCACGGAAGACCCAAAACGATTGCAGCAAAAAATTGGCGATCATGCCCAAAGAGGCGCTGACCATATTTGCCAGGTAGGGGTCCAGCCAGTGCAGAAGAAGGACATACACGCCCATATCCAGCGTCGTCGCCAACGCTGAAGTTGAAAAAAATTTTATTATTTTCAAGCTGATCAAATCCATGAAAAGCCATCGACGAGAAACGCTCTTCATGGCTTCCTACTCCACATCCGGGTAAATGACAGTGTCACAGCGAGTCAAGCGGCTATTGCTCCTGCCTGTCCGATACCTTCCCTTCCAGATGGGCGCGCAGAATTGCGTACGTTGCCCTACCCCTCTTTTCCCTGTGATGAACGAATAGTTCCGCCAGCAGACCACCGGTAATGATCTGAAAACCAACACCAATGGCAAGGATGGACAGGGAAAAAAGCGGGCTCGACCCGATAGACACCCCCACCAGCCAACGAAAGAGAAACAGGTAGGCAAAAAGGCCCAAGCCGGAAAGGCAGAACAAGGCCCCCATCGGGCCGAAAAAATGCAGCGGTCGAGTCAAATAATTCGTGATAAAGATAACTGTGAGCAGGTCAAAAAAGCCGCGTGCATAACGCTCTATGCCAAATTTTGAGTGCCCAAATTTCCGCGGATGGTGCACCACCGGTACCTCTGCAACTGTAAACCCCTTTTTATGGGCCAGAAATGGAATAAACCGATGCAGCTCGCCATAAATTTCGATCTCCTCAAGCACATCCCTGCGGTAGCACTTGAACCCACAGTTATAATCGTGCAGTTTCAATCCACTGAACTTTGAGGTGATGAAATTAAACAATTTGGAAGGAAGCGTTTTTTCAATGGGATCAAACCGATTCTTCTTCCACCCGGTCACCACGTCCGCCCCACGCTCTATCGCCTCTAAAAATTTCGGAATTTCACACGGATCATCCTGCAAATCAGCATCCATAGTGAAGACAATTTCGTGAGTAACTTGTTTAAACCCAGCACTCAAGGCAGCAGATTTGCCAAAATTTTTCCGAAAAACTATGTACTTGACCCAATCGTACTCTTCACTCAAAGACTCAATTATCTCTTGGGTCCCGTCTGAACTGCCATCATTGACAAAAACGATTTCAACCTCCATCTCAAGGTTCAGGGCCTCGGTTGCAATACCAGCACACAATTCTCGCAGAGAATCCTCTTCATTATAAACGGGTATAACTACTGAAAACATTCAATTCACGTCATTCAAATGTATTAATTGGGGTAACTACTCAGCCCTTACCAGCCGCGGCATCAGGCAATGTACCCGCCGGGGCTCGCACCCTATCGCCTCAAGAAAATTGATTCTGTCCGCCCTAAAGAAACACTGATTTAAGCCACTTTCTTCATGGTGGCGGCTCTTCCACTTGACCTTGACCGGTCCGTGAGAATCTGAAGCAGTCTTTATTTCGCCGGAACCGTCAAACTGTTGCGCCACAGGGAAATCGAGGAAAACGCAAGGCAACGTCTTGAAAAAAATATAATTTCGGAATAGCATTTCTGCCCCCCTGCCTACCGATGAAGTTTTTCGACAAGCTCCTACTCCTTGCCAAGTTATTTCCCGCTCTCTATATTCACACCACATGATACTTGCAATCCCATTTTGTGTGGCTTAATCATTGCAAGTCGTTTATAAATCCCCTTTTTCGTGACCTTGACCGGTTCTAGAGACGGACGATTTCTTACGTGCTGGATCCGTTAACCTGTTGCGACGCCGTCAGATCGGTGGTTTTTTCCACAAAAATACTAATCCCTAGGTGCGTATCATTTCTAGATTTTCCTTCAGCTCCCCTCACGCCCCAATGGGAATCAAATTACCCTGGAGTTCAATATGGAATGCTTTTTTATCCTTGGCTGTCATCGATCAGGGACATCGTGCTTAAGTAGTCTATTATGCGAAAGCCCCGATATTTCGCTTAACAAAAAAATTAACACCGACAGTCATATTGATAATCAAAATGGCATGTATGAGGCACCCGATGTTCAAAAATTTCACGATAAAATTTTAAAAGCTAACAATGGCTCCTGGCACAATCCACCGGAACAGGTGATTATTACAGAGAGTCAATTAAAAACCATGCAAAAGATTCTCAAACAGTTTAGCGGCTCGTTCATCAAGGATCCCCGCAGCATCCTCTGCTTCGAGAATGGCTGGGATAAATACAGAGACAACCTACATCTAGTCGGTATCTTTAGAGAGCCCATTCAGGTCGCCAGATCCATTAAAAAAGTCGCCAACGATCGAAAAATACAATGTAACCTGCAAGATGGCCTTGATTTGTGGTTCAAATACAATTCTAGATTATTAGACGTTGTTAAAACATATAAATTTCCATTGCTGGACTTTAACAGTCCTACCTTTCTAGATGATATGGCATCTGTCTGTGGATTTTTTTCAATCAAATGCCCAGATGGATTTGTTAATTATGCCCCTTCGTTAAAACACCAGGAAGACGAAAAATTCGACTATGACAATAAAATTCTCGTTCTGTACGATGAGCTAAAAAAAATATCTCACTCATGGTGAGAACTGTTTGAGAGGAGCAAGGGAATGATCATAGCAATCGGCGCTCTGGGGGGGAGTGGAACAAGAGCTATAGCAGAAGTCCTGATCCAATCCGGTGTGTATTTCGGTGATGACTTAAATAGCCCCAATGACAACTTGATCTTTACACGTCTTTTTAAAGACCCTACGTTTTACAAAAACGCAAGCCAACATGAAATTAACAAGCGCTTATTTGTTTTCCGGGAGTACATGGGAAAAAACCGTCTAAGCTTTCACAATGCAGGTGTTTTGCTCAGGGCCTCTCTGGCGAATCAAATGTATAAAAACAACAAGAAATTATTTCTCGGCATTATGCGAAGATGGCTAAGTGCCCCCAAGAAAAGAGAATTATGGGGATGGAAAGAGCCAAATACGCAAATATTTCTCAATGAAATATATGATTACTTTGACAGTTTGAAATATATTCATATAGTCAGACACGGCCTGGATATGGCGTTTTCTAACAACAAGCAACAACTCGTCAATTGGGGATTTAAATATAACATTTCCCTGAACGGAAACGAAACCACAGATGAAATTTCTTATTTGCAACTTGAGTACTGGATAAGATCTACAGAAGATGTTCTCAAAAAAGCAAAAAATCTTGGAAATAGCTTTTTGTTAATCAACCACTCGAAATTTTGCGATCACCCAGAAAAAGAGGTTGATCGCATTCTTGAATTCTTGAATCTCAAAATAGAGCACACAAAACTGATGCAACTATATAAAATTCCAAAAAAGACAAGCACTGTTGGTCGTTTTAAAAAACAGAATATTGCTATTTTTGATAAACGGCAAATAGATTTTGTCAGACAGATGGGCTTTGAGGTGTAAAGAAAATATCTGCTTGAATCAGTTGAAGGATCTTTTTTGATTTCAACAATTCTTTACGATACAGATGCCTCAACCTTTTTACGAGAGCATGGTGAGGATAAAATCGATTTTCCTGGTTGCGGTTGATAATATTCTGAAACAGATGCATCAAATTTTCCAGATCCTTTCCCGATCGATACATCCGATTGGCCTTCCAGCGATTAAACAGGTCAATATCCTCGGGATCGCAGATACCGAGTTTTTGTAATTGGTATTCTCGCACCCTATTGCTGGTAATTTGTATAGGCTCTTGCAGGGTGGATGAGGACTGGCTTCCATGGCACCGGTAATAGACCAGTACATTCCTCAGATTTTGGAAAACGGCCCCATACTCCAATGCCGCCTCCGCCAGCAGAAGGTAGTCGTGGGAGGTTTGATTCCTATAATTGAGGTTGGTTTCATCCAGGAATCGTTTTCGGAAAATGATGGTCGGATTCGAGATCGGAGAGCTCGTCAACAACAGGGCTTTTATGGCATCGTCCGACAATGCGGGACGTGTCAATCTATGGTGGCCTCCAAACAATCGCATCCGGCCACCTGAGATGTCAACCGAAGGGTTCCTTTCCATAAAATCAACTTGGATATCAAGCCGCTCTCTGTGGGAAATGTCATCCTGATCGGTCATGAGAATATATTGGGAGCGGCTTGCCGCCTTACGGACACCAAATGCACTCGCCCCCCCTGGATTCCCATGATTTTTTTCTGTTTTATACAGCTTGATCCGCCGATCCTGAAGCGCATAACGTTCAAGAATTTCAGGGGAATTATCCGTTGAACAGTCATCGACAATGATGAATTCAAAATTCCGGTGGGTTTGATTCAAAATGCTTTCAATGGTCTCTGCAACATAGTTGGCGCCATTATACACCGGCATAACCACAGATACAAAGATGGCAGCGTTGTCCGAAACAGGACGCAATTTCATGGGCAGACCAAGTTTTCCACCTATTTTTGCAATCAAAGGAAACATATGGAAATTTAAACGATTTTCAGTACCTCTATTTTTATGAGCAAATAGGTCCACTGGCTTTCACGGCGACAGGGTTTCGTAGACATCCAACGTCTTTGCACACATTCTCTCTAGAGTAAAGCATTGTGTGACATGATATCGACCTTGGGTCCCTATAGATTCCCAATCATCCCTATGCAAGAGGGCATTTCGAAGTACTTGGGCTAAGTTTTTTACATCATTTGGTCGAAAGCACCATCCTGTTTTCCCCTCGACAACAGTTTCCAATGCACCTCCATGACCGGCGGCGATAACCGGTCGCTCCATGCCCATGGCCTCGACTGCAGTACGCCCAAACGATTCTGGCCGGGTTGAAACATTCAATACAAGATCGGCTGCGGCATAGGCCAGAGGCATATTATCGCAGAGGCCATGGAAATGTAGGCGCTGTAACAGACCACATTGGCCGGCACGGTCCCGGAGTTCCTGGATGTAGGATGGGTTTTCGCCATGATCGCCAACCAGGACCAGGCGCCAGGGCAAATCTGTCAGCAAGCCCAAGGCTTCCAGCAACACCGTATGTCCCTTGAGGCGGGTGAAGCGCCCTGGCAGAAGCAGCACTGGTGCTTGCCCCTCATGCGCTCCCCACCGCTGACGAAGTGCTTTGCGTTGGTCAGCCCCTATACAGGTGGGGTCGAAGTAGGTTGGATCAATGCCCCGATATATGACGTCTATCTTTTCTTGTCCCAGCCCATATGCTTGCTGAATATGTTCGGCAACGGTCTGCGAGACAGCGATCACCCGCTCTCCCCGAGTCATAATGGCGCTGTAATAATTCACCGAATGGAATCCGTGAAAGGTACTGATTCGTGCCGGCCGCCGTATCTTGGGGAGCGTTTTATACGCAAGTTCAACCACCCAGCCGGGTATTCGTGAGCGTACATGAACAATGTCTGGTTGTAGGGTCGTCATCAATCGACGCATCTGAAAAACCCCTATCAGGGCGCGTGGACTTTTGGCGACGACTTCACACCGATGATGATGTGAGCCTTTTGCCTCAAGTTCATGCACAAGGCGCCCACCGGCGGAAACAACATGGGATTCATGGCCATGTGCGACCAAGAACTGGGCGATTTCAAGGGTTCCTCGCTCAACCCCGCCTCCATGGAGTTCAGGTAAGACTTGTAGAACTTTCATCACCTCGGCCACCATGGCTGCTGCTGCATATAAACAACGCAACGATCGGCTTCATTGAAAACGTTTTTTCGTCTTTCGTCCGTGGAGTCGAGCTCGGCGCAAATAAGTCGCCGGTCCTTTAAATCCTGCAGACAACGGACAAACTTGTTTTCAGCCTTAAAGGCAACCGGGATTGTTGCCACCTGACAACCAGCCGAAAGGGCTTCAAAGATCATAGAAAGGCTGTCTTCCGTCACCAAGACCCAGCTCGCGGCCTGCAGTTTCTTTTCCAACCACCCTGGAGAGGTTTGCCCAAAAGAACAGAGATCAAGTTGCAGCCCTTGCTGATATTGAACAAAAATTTCTTGGAAATTCGAAGGAGTACGGGGAGAGGTCGTTAAGGTCCAATGGAACTCTGGATGCTTCCGCAACGTTGCGGCAATCTTGTCTGCAATGGCATGGTTGTCCCATACATGACTCTTCTCATCAACCCCCCCCACGAGGACCAGGGCAGCTGTCGCGTCATGTTGGCCAAGATCGAGGTTCAAGCCTGGCGGCCCGTCAGTGAGCAGAATATTTCCCCCTTCCCTCATTTCGTCATGGCGGGGAATGCAGCAGAGATCAAACCGATTTCGAATGACTTTCATCGGCGACATACAGACAATCGTCCGGCCCCCCAAACGTTTCTGTAGTGCCAGGATGGGGAAATGGGTATGACTGCCGGCTCCGATGATGAAATCCGGTTTGAAGCCCGCCAAATCCAGAGGAAGAGCCCCCACAAGCAAGGAAACGCTTTTGCAGAGTGCTTTGTATCCCGGTTCAACCCGAACCTCGCGCTGCTCCACGCCATATCGTCTCGTGAGTGCGGCGACAATGCCGAGACTTTGTTTTTCATGCCCCGGCCTGCCGTCGCGCACGACAAGAACCTTGATCGTCTTTTCCGTCATACGGGCTCCATCATCTGGACAGACTCCTCGGTTTCACCGCTGAACTGCAATCTGTAGAGCGCGTGATACTCGCCATGCTTGGCAAGCAACACATCGTGCGTCCCCTCTTCCACCAACTGCCCGTCCTTGAGAACGATGATCCGATCTGCATTTTTCACCGTTGAGAGGCGATGGGCAATGATGATCGTGGTCCTGTTTTTCATCAAATTTTCGAGGGCACGCTGCACTTCTCGCTCGGATTCGGTATCAAGTGAAGAGGTTGCCTCATCAAGAATCAATATCGGTGCATCCTTCAAAATCGCGCGGGCAATGGAAACGCGTTGTTGCTGCCCTCCGGAGAGCCGTGCACCGGATTCACCGATGATGGTGTCAAATCCCTGAGGCAGATCCATGATAAAATCGTAGGCATATGCCGCCTTGGCAGCCTCATGAATTTCCTCCTCGGTGCACGACTTGCGCCCATAGGCAATGTTGTTGCGCACGGTATCGTTAAAGAGAATGGTCTGCTGGGTCACCAAGGCAATCTGGGAACGCAGTGATTGCAATGTCAGGTCACGAATTTCATGACCATCAATCTTCAGTGCCCCATGGCTGATCTCGTAAAATCGAGGAATCAGGTTGGCAAGCGTGGTTTTTCCACTGCCGCTGGGCCCGACAATGGCCAGAACCTCACCCCGCTTCAGCCGCAAATCTAGATGCTTGAGCACTGGTCGATCGGCTTCATAGCAAAAGCTGACATCCTCAAGCAGAATATCGCGCTCAAAGGGGGGGAGGACGATGGCGTCAGCACGTTCCCGAATATCTGGCTGAATGTCCAGCAGGCGAAATATCCTTTCAGCCGCAGCCACCCCCTGCTGCATGGTCGAGTTAATTTTACTCACCCCCTTGATCGGCTCATAGAGAAGAATCAGCGCCGTAAGGAAGGACATGAATGTCCCCGGTGTGGAATGCCCGTGCAGGACCTCCCTGCCACCGAACCAGATGATAAAGGCCATGCCCAGGCCTCCGATACACTCGATAAGCGGGTGTGAGAGGCATCGGTTCTTGGTGTCCAATAACATGGTATCCATGATTTCCTGGAGCTTGCCCCGAAAACGCTGCACCTCGTCCTGCTCCATGCAAAACGCCTTGACAATGCGCGCTCCACCAATGGTTTCGTGCAGGTTGCTGGTCGCCTCTCCAATTTTGGTCTGATAGACCACACTGATCGTACGGAATCTGCGTCCAAAGAAAACGATCGGTCCAACGGACAGGGGGATAAAGACCATCGACATAAGGGCGAGTCGCCAATCCATATAGAAGATGACTGCCAAGAGGCCGATCACAGAGCATAAATCACGCAGGAGTTGGATAAGCGCATAGCTGACCGATCTCTGCAACAAATTGACATCATTTATAATTCTTGAAATGATCTCCCCAGTTGGGGTTTTATGAAAATAACTCAGCGGCAGGATGTTGATATGAGCGAACAACGCATGACGTAAATCACGAATAACGCCCAGACCGACCTTTTCCAAAAGATAGGAGTAGAGAAAATAGAAACATCCCTTCACCACAAAGACCATGACGAGCCCTATGGGCAGCAATGCAAGCAATGCCCCCTCCTTTTTAAAAAAGATCTCATCCAGAAGCGGCTTAACCATATAGGCTTGCAAGGAATTGAAGCCACCGACAACGACCATGGCCACCATAGCGATAATCAGGCTGCGGAAATAGGGCCTTAGGACATCAACCATTCTGCGCAATATTTCTTTATTCGACATGTAGTAATCCGGCCTCGTGACCGTAAAAATGAACAACCTGTTGAAGAAAATACAAATGCAGCACCCAGTAGGAGTGCTGCAGGCCCGCCGGAAAACAGGGGCCTGGTGAAGCATGACAAATCCTAACCTAGACCAAAGAACCGGAATAGTTCCCTGTGATCACGTCAGGCAACTCGCCGCGACCATGGAGAAGTGCAGTGACCGCCATACTTTCACGCTTGGCGGCAGCATGGCTGACATCGACCACGAAATAGTCGACGCCCATACGGGAAAACTCCTCCACATAGGCAAGCTGTGAGAAGGCGTTGTGGGAAAAGGCGTAGACAGCCTCCGGACGGCGATCGAGGTAAAAGCGCTCACCGCGTCCACTGACAAAGCTCCGTTGTCCCTGGAAATGGGGCGCATCCAGGCGGGCGGAAAAGAGCGGTGGCCGTCCGTAGACATACATGCCGATCTGCATGGAAGCGCCTTGCCGCAGCTGGGCTCGGTGGGCAAGCGTTTGCTCAAGGGTTACCCGATCGGTTTCCAGGCAGAACTGGATTCCGGCAAGACCGGCCTGCTGATATTGCAACAAGGCCGGCGTATTGAGCAGGTTGCAGGAATAGTCGCCAAAGACTTCCAAAGGCTGCAAGGTACGCTGAGCATTTTCCTCTGCAAAGAAGGCCATCTGTCCGATGTGACTGATCTGAAAACGCTGTGCACCGCACCGCCGCAACCCCTCTATGGCTTGCCTCATCCTGGAGATCTGCGATTCCTGCAGAACCGTCGGCAGCGCCCAAACCACGTTGTCGTAGAGGTGGCCGAGCTTCGCACCGGATCGCAATACCCGCTCAACATTGGCTCGGTCTATGTCCAAAACGACCCTGGAGACCTGAAAGGGGAAACGCTGGCGTGCGCTCTCCAGCGAACTGACTTTCAGCCACCATTCAGGGCCGTCATGTCCCCTCCTTTCCCGGGGAGGTCGTCGCTCTGGTTTACCTTTCTGCTTTTCAGGGGGTACGGCGGGCAGCGTATCGCCACCTAAATCGAGGAGTTGCCTGCGCACACTTGCCGCATGAAGCGCCGGCGCAGGGGTTGCGGAAATTTTTTGGGTGAGGCCTGTGCGCTCCTTGCCCCCCCGACCACTGACGTCAACCCGATACAATAAGCCATGGGAGGCCTTGGGCAAAACGCCTCCGTCGTCATTCTCCAGCGGAATCGAGACCACCTGTCCCTTATGGGCCTGTTCCACCCGCCTCCCTTTAAACTCCATCGCACGTAAAGTAAAGCTTTTACGTTCCCCGCTCCGCTCTTCGTACAGCCGCAATCGATCACCGTTTTTCAGGGGAACCTGAAGATGGACCTGCAAGACGAGTTGCCGCTGGCCGGCTCCCCCCTTGCCGCGTTCAAGTTTGGTCACCTTGCCGACGAGTTCTCCGCTGCTGCCGGAAAAGTTGGGTTGAATGATCCGATCTTCCTGGCCGCTGATAAAAAAGCCGGAGGAACGTTTTCTCCCCATGGCCGCATCCAGGCAGGCCAGCGCCTCTTCCCGGATCGATTTGAATTGCTGTGGCGGCAGATCGAGCCCGTCCAAGGCCAAACGGTAGGCGCGAACCACGTTGCGCACATAGGCCACCGACTTGAGCCGCCCCTCGATTTTCAAGCTGACCACGCCGGTATCGCGAACCTGTGCCAATGCATCGATAGCGCAGAGGTCATTCATCGAGAACAGATAACCGCCTTTTTTGCCTGCCCCCCCGCGACCTCCACTCTTTCCCGAGGCAACCCAGTCGTAGCGTCTCCGGCACGGCTGCACGCACTGTCCTCGCAGGCTCGATTTTCCGCCATGGAGACTGGAAAAACGACAGAGACCGGAATAACTGAAACACATGGCGCCATGGATAAAAATTTCCAGTTCAACCCCTGTCTGCTGGTGAATGGCACGGATTTCCTCCAGGCTCAACTCCCGGGCCAACACAACCCTCTCAAAGCCCAGATCGCGAAAAGAAGAGGCGGCCACGGCGGTATTGACGGTCATAAGGGTGGAGGCATGCACCTTGAGGCTGGGAAAATAGCGGCGAACAAGATACAACAGCCCAAGATCCTGAAGGATAAGTGCATCCGGACCAATGGCGGCGAGGCGCTGCAGGGATTCAAGTGCCATGCGCACCTCGCCCTCCTTCATCAGGCTGTTCATGGCCACATAGATTTTTTTCCCCTGGCCATGGGCATGTTCGGTCATGCCCTTGATCTCGCCAAAGGTAAAATCTCGGCTGAGGGCGCGGGCATTGAGTCCCGGGGCACCGACGTACACCGCATCCGCGCCTTCATCCAGGGCCGCTTCAAAGGCGGCAACGGTTCCTGCGGGCGCAAGCAGCTCCATGGAATGCGCAGGGGACTGACTCATGCCTGTTCACCGAAAATCAAAAAGAGGTCAAGCGAACCGTTCTCGGCTCGCCACAAGAAAAATTTCATGTAACTCTAAGAAATTACTCAACAGCGGCGTTGAGTTTCAAGGGGTAATCAAGAGGAGGGATGGGCAGGATAAAAAAGAAATTATTGCCTTCCGGAGTGGGTTCGTAGCCCACCTGTCCACCATGCATTTCAACGACCAGGCGAATGAAGGAGAGTCCATGTCCGGTTCCGGGAATATCCGTATTGTCACCACCACGCATCCCTTCCTGGAACAACTGGTTTCCCTCGTCCACACTCATATTCGGGCCGGTGGTGAACACGTTGAATTTAATGCCCTTCTGGCCGGTACGGTTGAAATTTTCCACCACTTCACGGCCATAGGCCATGGCCTTCCTCGTCCTTCCGCCATGATCGATGATTTCCTTGGTGTACTTGGCCGCATTGGAGAAGAGGTTGGCGTAGACCTGTGCCAGCAGACCGATATCCACCAGAATCGGAAATTCTTCCCCATACATGTTTCGCGGCCGTTCCACGCTCACATTGGCAGCCTTCAGCCGACTGGCATAATGTTCCAATTGAGGAATGATCACCTCTTTTTCGACAAAGCACCGCTTCGGGTGCAGCACCAGGTGACCCCGCTCGAAATGCTCGCGTCGAAACAAACTCTCGATAAAGAGGCTCATGTTGGCATGATGCTTCACGATCTCCTGATAGTACATCAGCAGTTCATCCTGCAGGGATTGGAGCTTGCTGCAGCAGTAGCTGCAGGTTCCGGGGAGAGCTCCAGGATCGTGACTGCCGGCGATCTCATTTTTCAATTCCTCGATCAGGCCGATCTTCTTTTTGAGCTGATTGAAGAGGTGGCGAAAATACATATTGGGCACAATGATATTGTGCTCAATATCGATCACCAGGGTATTGATGAACTTGAGTCGTTCGATATTTTGGCGGGCGATCAAACGGTTATCGAGGTTGTAGCCGATTCGGTTGGCGAATTTGGCGAAAAAAAACTTATCGACCTCGGAAAGCCCGCCCTGCCGCCGCACCGCATACATGCCGAGAATTCTCGATCCACCACATAATCCATGCAGATCATTCCACATCCTGATCTGTTCACGGCCTTCGGCGGTGGGAACTTCTTTTCCACTGCGTCCGTAGGGATGCTTGCTGAAAATGGGCACCATGTAGGCGCCCGCCATCTCGTAGGGCGTTTCATTGAGCTGAATCGGAAAACGTGCCGGTTCCGGCGGGGTGAGCACACCGCGCTCGCTTGAACAGACCAGCTGCAAGCCCTCTTCCCCCTGACAGAGATAGAGCGAACTCGCCATCCCGATCAAGGCCAGGGGAATGGAAACACAGATGCGGTAGAAATCATCCAGAGAATCATACTCCTGGGCCAGATCGAAAAAGGCCTTGAGAAAATCGTTGCGTCCCTGGGAGAAGTTATACTTGGTATAACTCTCCGCCTTCTCCTGAACACGGCGGCAGACAGGCTCCAAATCCGGAGGAATGGCGGTGTTTTCGTAGGGTTCGATCATGGCATCGCAAGCTGAATACGTTTATGCTCCAGGTTACCGCCGGGCCTCGGTCTCAACGCGGGGAAAGGACCACCGCATCTTGATCATCCTTTTCATTCAAGAGGACATCCACCCGTTCATTGGGGCTGGGGCTGACGCTCATGCCCACATAATCGGGTTGAATCGGCAACTCGCGCCCTCCCCGATCCACCAAGACCGCCAGTTGGATGGAAAGCGGCCGGCCGTAATCCATGATCGCATCCATGGCGGCACGTATGGTGCGCCCGGTGAAGATGACGTCATCGACCAAAAGAACCCGCTTATCTTCAAGCAGAAAACCAATATCCGATTTTTTGACGATCGGATTTTGCGAAATCAGGCTCCAATCGTCGCGGTAGAGGGTGATGTCGAGATTTCCGGCAGGCAACTCCACGCCCTCGCGCTGCTCGATCTTCTCCTTGATGCGCCTTGCCAGAAAAACACCGCCGGTATGAATACCTACGATGGAAAGATCGGCAACACCGTGGTTTCGCTCGACGATCTCCAGGCTGATTCGATCCAGGCTGCGTTCGACATCGCTGCTGATCATGATGGTCCGTGCTGTCATGCTTTCACCCTGTTCCAGTAATAATCAATCCCCTTGGCACTCACCATGTTGATGGCCTCGGGGTAGACCTCGCACTCCACCGCAAAGACACGGTCGGCGATATCATCGGGAGTATCATCGTCATCAAGGGCAACGCAGCGCTGCAGCACGATCGGCCCCTGGTCGTAGGACTCATTGGCGAAATGGACCGTGCACCCGCTCACCGTGCACCCCCTTGCCTTGACCGCCTCGTGCACGTGATGGCCATAGTATCCGGCACCGCAAAAGGAAGGAATCAGCGAGGGGTGAATATTGAGCACCGCTCTCTCCAGCCGCTCGGGAGGCGTGTACAGCTTGAGATATCCGGCCAGGGCGATCAGATCGATGTCGTAATCGGCGAGGATCGTGTTGATGGCCTCGCTGTCCTGGGCAAAGAAGGCGGGATAGCCGTAGCGTTCGGCCTTTTCCAGCCCGAGCGCGCTCTTCACGTTGGACACCACCACCAAAATCTCCGCCTGCAGGGTGCCCTTGGTGATGCGCTCGTGGAAGTTATCAAGCGTTCTGCCACTTCCGGAGAGCAGCACCGCCATCTTAAGCATTGTTGTCTCCCCCGGCAAAGTAGGGGTTGGTTTGCGGATCGACCGTGCGCAGCCAGTCAATAATGGCGGTATCGTAGGTACTGGTCAGCTCGAAGACCTTGCAGGCAAGGCGAAAGCGGGTGGTCAGGGTGGTGTTGCCACGCGCCTGCAACTCCTCCAGCACAACCGCATAATCGGCCGGGTCGACAATGACGGTCACGTCGTGAAAATTCTTTGCCGCGGCACGCAGCATGGTCGGCCCGCCGATGTCGATGTTTTCAATGGCGTCGGCCAGGGTGCAGTTGGGATTGGCAACGGTCTTGGCAAAGGCATAGAGGTTGACCGCAATGATATCAATGGGCTTGATGCCCTGACTTTTGCACTGTTCCTGATGCTCGGCATTGGCGCGCTGATGGAGAATACCGCCGTGGACCAACGGATGCAGGGTTTTCACCCGGCCGTCAAGCATCTCGGGAAAACCGGTGAACTCGGATACGTCCTTCACCGGCACGCCGCTGGTCCGCAGTTTCTGGGCGGTTCCACCGGTGGAGAGGATCTCGATCCCCATGGCAGCCAAGGCCTTGGCAAAATCCTCACATCCCGATTTATCGGTCAGGCTGATCAACGCCCGCTCAACTTTTCTCATCATTGCTCCTTCAATACCCTACTCTTTTTTAAGAAATCGGCGGATCTTCCGCCGCTCGTGTTTTTCCGGCCGCCGTTCAGGAGGGGCTCCCTGCAGCCGTACTATGCGCCGCTGTTCTTCCAGTCGTTCCCGTTTTTCCACCGACTCTTCGGTTTCCTCAAAAAGAGTCCGGGCCACACTGGCCGGGCCGCGGCGCTCGCTCAGTTCGACAACCCTGATCGTGAACTCAGAAAAATCCCGCCGAACCAGGAGCATATCCCCGATCTGGACCGAGCGGGAGGGCTTGACCCGGTTGCCGTTCACGGTGACATGGCCTCCGCTGACTGCCTGAGAGGCCAGCGACCGTGTTTTAAAAAAACGGGCGGCCCACAACCATTTGTCAATACGAACTGTATCCATCCTGGAAATTAACGGTTGAATTTACGCCTCAAATTACCACAGTTTGCCGAATCGATCAAACAAAGAAGGGCCCGATAAATCGCCTCTTCTTGGAGAGCAGACCATACCGGGAAGGCATGTTGCCGGGCTTGCCGATCTGCAAAAAATGAGGTATGGGAGGTTTTCCCTTCAGCAAGAGATTGCCCATGCCGTTACAATCCGTTGGAATCAGCAACTTCACCTGCCCCGTCCGCATTCCGGAAAAGGACGGCGGCATCCAGCAAACCGTCGCCACCATGCATCTCATGGCCCAGGTGCCCAGGGAACGGGCCGCCTCCTGCGCCGGCATCATGCATGCGGTGCTCACCGAGTATCTGCCGGACATCCACTCCGGGGTTTTTCCCGAACTCCTGGCCCAGATCCGCGACCGGCTCCAGGCCGATGAAGCCAGCCTGGAAATGCATTTCCCCTACTTCATCGCCAAAAAGGCACCGGTCACCGGCACCACCAGCCTGATGGAGTACCAGTGCACCTTCACCGCGGACTCGGGCACCGGCACCGAACCCCTGCTGACGGTGGCGGTCCCGGTCACCACCCTGTGTCCCTGCTCAAAGGAGATCAGCGAGGCGGGAGCGCATAACCAACGGGCGGAGGTCACCCTGACGGTACGACCGCTGTCGATGATCTGGCTCGAGGACCTGATCGGCCTGGTGGAAACCTGCGGCTCCTGCGAAATATATGCACTGCTCAAACGACCCGACGAGAAATTCGTCACCGAACAGGCCTATGCCCAGCCGATGTTTGTCGAGGATGTGGTGCGCAAGGTGGCGCAACAGGTTGCAGCGCGCAGCGACGTCGCCTGGTTCTCCGTTGGCGTGGAGAGTTTCGAGTCAATTCACAAACACAGTGCCTACGCCTTTGTTGACAGCCGCGATCTTGGCGAAATACCGGTGCAACATCCGTAAAGCCACCCCGGGGCAGCGTTTAGAGGGGGGAGCCCAATCCGCCCAGGCAGAGATATTTCAGTTCCAGATAATCTTCCAGGCCGTATTTGGACCCTTCCCGCCCGATTCCCGATTCCTTGATGCCGCCAAAGGGCGCTGCCTCGGAAGACATGCGGCCGGTATTGATCCCCACCATGCCGTATTCCAGCGCTTCCGCAACCCGCCAGATCCGTCCGATGTCGCGGCTGAAAAAATAGGCTGCCAGGCCATAGGGGGTCTTGTTGGCCAGACGAACTGCGTCCCGATCCTCCTTGAACGAAAAAAGCGGCGCCACCGGGCCAAAGGTCTCCTCATGGGCAATGAGCATATCCTCGGTGGCCTGAGTCAATACGGTCGGGGCGTAAAAACATCCTGAGGGATGCAGCCGTTCGCCGCCGCAGGCAATGCAGGCACCGTTGGCCACTGCATCACGCACTTGATTTTCGACCTTCGCCACAGCCCCCAGATCGATGAGCGGCCCCTGCTCCACGCCCTCATCAAAGCCATTGCCCACGCGCAGCCGGCGAACTTCCTTGATCAGCTTTTCAGCAAACTGCTCGTACACCGATTCTTGAACGATAAAACGGTTGGCGCAGACACAGGTCTGCCCGGAATTGCGATACTTGCTCGCCATGGCGCCACGCACGGCCGCATCGATATCGGCATCGTCAAAGACGATGAAAGGGGCATGACCGCCGAGTTCCAGGGAAACCTTTTTCACGGTTGCGGCACAGTCGCGCATCAAGAGCTTGCCCACCTCGGTCGATCCGGTGAAGCTGAGCTTGCGCACCAGGGGATTTGCGGTCATCTCCTTGCCGATTTCCTCGGCAGGCCCGGTGATCACATTGAAGACTCCCGGCGGGATACCGGCAGCATCGGCTAGCCAGGCAAGGGCCAGGGCGGAAAAGGGCGTTTGCGCAGCCGGCTTGATCACCACCGGGCAACCGGCGGCCAAGGCCGGAGCAGCCTTCCGGGTGATCATCTGCGAAGGAAAATTCCAGGGCGTGATAGCAGCACAAACCCCTATCGGTTCCTTGAGGACCACGATCCGCTTTCCTTTCTGCGCCATGGGGATGGTGTCGCCATAGACCCGCTTGGCCTCCTCGGCGTACCATTCAACATACGAGGCGCCATGAAGCACTTCGCCCCGCGCCTCGGCAAGCGGCTTCCCCTGCTCCAGGGTCATGAGGATCGCCAGGTCCCCATGATGCTCGACAATGAGCTCATACCAACGCCGCAGCAAACGGGATCTTTCCTCCGCGGTCAGGGCCCGCCAGGCAGGCCAGGCGCGGGAAGCCGCCTCAATGGCCGCGGTGGTTTCCTTTCGACCAAGCGCTGGCACCGACCCCACCAACTCGTTACAGGCAGGATTGTAGACCGGAATGCGAGCCCCCTTGGCTTCATCAATCCAGGCACCATCGACATAACACTGGGAGCGCAACAGCTCTTGACAACGTAAATTCATTGCCCCCTCTCAACAATTCCGAACAAGATGTCTCCACAAACAACGGTACACTGCGAACCCCAACATATCGTCTTGAAGTTTATCAACATCGACCAACAAAAGAAAACAGGCAGCAGGCCGCAAAAAGAGGCCGTCACTGCCTGCCATGCCCCCTCTTCCATGCGCCACTATTTTATTGTCATGGATTTGGGTGTAAATTTTATCCATTCACAGGTGTGAGTATGCTATTGTGCATAAAGGTGTGCATCATACACTGCTGCGCCGTATTTTTCACCCCCCTAAAACCCGTGGCCAACAAAAGAACAGGTCTTTATGAGTGCTGATTCCCGCAGATCACCACGTCTGAGCGATTACCTCCCCCTGGAGGTACTGGTAGTCCACATGGAGGACAATATTTTCGTTGCTGGCCCTTTTGCAGGTCGTATCATTGACATTTCCCAACACGGTGCATGCCTGCTGATGAGCCAGGTCATGCAGAATAGCTTTCATGTCTTCCATTCCACTCGAGAAAACGACCACACCATTCTGGAACTGCGCATCAGCCTGCAGCCGGATCTTGAGCAGTTCCTCCTCAATGCACGCCCCATCTGGTTTGATCTCTTCGGCCAGGGGGAAATACGCGCCTTCAAGATGGGGGTGGAGTTCACGGAACATACGGACAAGGCCGGGATGCGGGAGCTGCAAAAGGCGATCCGCATCAACCAACCACACCGCGCCAGCTGGTGGCAACTCCATTGCCGTCCTCAGCAACGCCGCTAATTGCCCGCGGCAGGATCTTTCTCCCTGGTGCTCCGCAGGTCGGAAATCGAAAAAATCGGCAGAGGTTTTTCAACGCCGCGGAGTTGCATATCCCCCAATGCGGTGATGGTAAAGGCATCAGCCACTGCTTGCCGCACCGTTTCGGTGATATAGATACAACACTTCGAAGACTCCGCCGCCAGCCGCTGGGCAAAATTCACCTCATTGCCGACCACGGTATAGTCAAAGCGCCGGCTCGATCCGATGTTGCCGATAAACATGGTCCCGCTGGTGACAGCCACCCCTAAATCCACCTTGACGAACTCCGCTGATTGACTCGCCCACCGCTCCCGAAGCTCGGCAAACCGAGAACGAATGGCCCAGGCCGCCTGTACAGCCGCCAGACTGGGGTTTTCCAGCTTGACCGGCGCTCCGAAAATTGAGAGGACCGCATCGCCCATGAATTTATCCACCGTCCCCTGCCACTGGAAAACGACCTCGGTGTACAACTGAAAAAATTCATTGAGAAAACGGCGCAAGAGCGGCAGCTCCACATGCTGCACCAGGCGGGTGAAATGACGAATATCGGCAAAAAGGACCGTGACCTCGGTAATCTCCCCAAGCTCGGTGAGATCGGTATGCTGTGCAAGCAGTATCTCAGCCACCTCGGGAGCGACATACTGCTCAAACAGGGTCCGCAGACGGGTGGTCTGAGCCAACATCTGCCGGGAACGAAGATTTTCCAGGGCATTGGCGGCCTGGCTGCACACAATGGAAAGCATCTCTTTGTCGGCCGAGGAAAAGCGTTCCTCAGAGGACTTCTGGCTGATATTGAGCACGCCGATCACCCGATCACAGATCCGAAGTGGAAAAGAGATGGCCGTCACCAGGTCAGGCTGCTTGAGAAGTTCCGCGAACATGGAGCTGTGCTGATCCTCCTTGTTGAGGATCACCGACCTGCCATGCTGATACACCCAGCCGGAAATCTGGTCCCCTGGAGCCACACGAATCGAATCGACCAGAGCGGGATCCATTCCGCTGGCGGCCACGATGCGCAGGCTTTCCTCCCGAGCATCGTAGAGCATGACCGATATCTGGCTCGCGCCGGTCTGTTGGATGACCGCCTGCAACAACTCTTCGACCAACTCCTGTTCCGAGGAGGCGGCAAAAAATTTTTCACCTAAGCGGTAGAGGGGAATCAATGTCCGCAGGCGGGTGTTTTCCCATTGCAGCTGAAATCGCTGCAAAGCCTGCTGCACCACATCGGCCAAAACCTCGGGGGCATAGAGCAACTCGACCAGGCCGGAAAATCCGGCATCAAGCGCACTCTGCAGGACAGGCGCTGTCGGTTGCCCGGGAATCAGGAGAATACCGGCCAATCCCGGTTGCAACGCACTGAGCTGGACAAAAACCTTGCGACCGTCAATCGCAGGGGGCTCGTCGACAATCAGCACCAGGGCCACGCTCTGGTGTTGACAGATCGACTGCACCTCCTCAGCTTTCTGGCAGCGGAGGACACGCAGATGCCCCAGCGCCCTGAGAATGGTCTGGGCTTGAGCTTCATCGGTGGTGAGGAGAACAACGGGTAATTTCATGCAGGCTCTCGGACTGTTCCTGGATCGCTCAGCAGCACTGCCCGGCAAATCCTTTGCAGATCAACAGGCACAACACCGCACAGTACGCAAACGGCGGGGTTGCAAGCAGATAGGTCGTTGTGCTGATCTGTAGGTAAACAAATACATTTCACTGAATTACTGTAATGTTATCATTCCGCCAAAAGCAAGGCAAACAATAGCCGCGACAAAGCACCTCCAAAGGACCTCAGACTATTCATTTTCTTCTTCCTGAAGTATAATTCTTCCCATGCCAGCCCTCTCGGTTGAGGATAATCCGGGTGCCGAACGGATGCGCCCGACATCCTGGAGTATCTTTTCGGCCAACCGCATCTGGCCGAACAGGGATCTCACCCAAGAAACACGATTGCTCCAACAACGCGCCAACACAATGAAAAGCACATCAAAAAGACACAAGATAATCCTCACCTCCCTGCTCCTGCTGAGCCTCCTTGCATCGCCCCATCAAATGCAGGCTGAAAACCTCCGCCTGCTCTACAATAACGACAATATGGGTGAGCTCGACGGCTGTGGCTGAGGTCATAGCCGACTGGGCGGTCTGTCCAAAAAATCATTGATTGTCCGTAGCTTATCAGCAGATGCTGACCATCCGGCCCTGCTCGTCAGCAGCGGCAACATGCTGTTAAAAAAAGGCTACACTCCCGCTGAGCTCCCTGTGGCGACGCTGACCGCAGGAGGGGTCATCCAGGCGACCCAAACCATGGGCGGCAGATTCATGGGCGTGGGCGCACTTGACCTGACGGCCGGGGTGTCCTTTCTCAAGGCCTACCATCAACCACCGACCTTTTCTCTGCTCTCGGCAAACCTGGTGGACGGCAAAACGTTGCAACCTGTTTTCGCCCCCTATACCTGGAGTGTGGCTGGAAAGCTGCGAGTGGCCGTCATCGGCCTGACAGATGATCAAAGCGTTATCGTGGAAGAAGGGGTGCGGATACTGCCGTGGAAACAGGTGCTGGAATCGACTCTGGCGACGGTACAATCCGAGGCGGACTTCATCCTCCTGCTCTCCAACTTCTCCATGGCGGAAAATCAGGAGATCGCCCGTTCATATGACCAGATCGACTGCATTTTACAGGTGGGCCACGTGCTCGGCAACAAGGTGCCGATGGTGATCAAAAACACCCTCATCAGCCAAACCGATATTCGGGGAAAATATCTGGGGGTGCTCGATATCGACTGGAACGGCCACGGCCGCTGGCAGGAGGGGACAGCGCCTATGGCGGAGGAGACCAACTCGTTCTATCAGAATCGCTTCATCGCGCTCACAACCTCGATGCGCGACGATCCCGAGGTTGCGGCAATAGTCAAACAGGTGCAACGCAACATTGCCAAAATAGGCAGCCAGCACTAACCTCAAGCGACCCTTTGCAGACAAAAACATAAAAAAAGGCCGCCCATTAAGGGCGGCCCATATATATAAAAAAACGTCTTTATATATAGAAAAACTGTCCGCAATTAGCAGCCAAAAGCTTTCTGCAGGTTCGGTACAGTTTGTTTCTTGCGGCTCATCATGCCATCGATCCACATGGAGTTGCCTTCGAGCTTGGCACCGAAAGCGCCTTCGATCAGGGCATTGTCGTCGGAGAGAACCATCAGATCGGTACCCTCTTTGACAACGTCGGTCAGCATCAGCAGTACGGAGTGACGCTCGGTGCCTTTCTGCTCTTTCATGGCACCGTAAAGGGCCTCGCGCATATCGGCAACCTGATCCAGGGTAGCGAGCTCAAGCTGGCCAACACCAACTTTCTTGCCGTTCATATCGAAATCTTTGTAGTCGCGATGGAGCAGTTCCATCGGCGGAACACCTGCAACGGCACTCTTGGCTTTGAGCATTTCCATGAACAGAGCGTCGGTGTCTTTGACCTCGGCGATGGCAGCCAGCTCTTTGACAGCCTTCTTGTCAGCGTCGGTACAGGTCGGGGATTTGAAGTTGACGGTGTCGCTGAGGATAGCGGACAGCATCAGACCGGCAACCTTCGGCTGAACGGCAACGCCTTCCAGATCATAGAGGATCTTGAGAACGGTGCCGGTACAGCCTACGGGCATGGCACAGAAGAAAATCGGCTGATTGGTGGTGACATCACCAACTTTGTGATGGTCAACAATAGCGACAACCTCGCCGGCGGAAAGATTGTCAGGAGCCTGTGCCAGATCGCTGTGATCAACCAGAGCGATCTGCTTGCCGGTGGCATCGGTCAGGATTTCAGGGGTGGCAAAACCGAACTGCTTCAATACCATTTCGGACTCGGGATTCAGTTTACCGGCAACGGCGGCAACATAATCCTCGCCTTTTGCTTTCATCAACTCAGCATAAGCAATGGCAGAAGTTACAGAATCGGTATCCGGACTTTTGTGGCCAATTACATATACAGACATAGCGAATTACCTCCCAGAACGTGATAAATGACACATGGTGTATGTGCGCTTCTCTCTTCCATCTCGGACCCTGTGCAGGTCGGAAACAATAAAATTGAACGACCTTATAATGTAAATTTATAAGCGTCAAGAAGAAAAAAAGAGGAATGGCGTGATGCGCCGGCTCTTCCTTAAAAAACAAGGGGATCGGCGATGTCGATCCCCTAAATTTATGGCCGGAAAATGAAGGACGGTTCAGTCTCTGCTGCCGCCGAAAAAGCGAAGAAGCATCAAAAAGAGGTTGATGAAATCTAGGTAGAGGGCAAGCGCACCGATGATCGCGCCCTTGTGGATCGCGCCTTCCCCCTGCTGCATGATCCCTTCTTCCCCCATGTTTTTAATCTTTTGCACGTCATAGGCGGTCAGACCGGTAAACACCAGGACGCCGATTGCGGAGATCCCCCAATACACAGCCGGACTCTTGAGGAAGATGTTGACCACCGAGGCAAGGAGAATGCCGATCAGCCCCATGAACATGAACGACCCCATGCCCGAGAGGTCCCGCTTGGTGACCATGCCGTACACGGCCATGGCGGCGAACATGCCTGCGGTGATGAGGAAGGTGGCCGCAATGGAGGTTTTGGTGTAGGCGAGAAAGATGGCGGAAAGAGTTATTCCATTCAACAGCGAGTAGCCGACAAAAAGCGCGGTAGCCGTACCTGGCTGTAGCTTCTCGATGCGGGCGGAAAGGAAAAAGACCATGCCCAATTCCGCAAGAACGAGAATGAAAAAGATGGGGCTGGCGATCAGCGCCTGAACCATGCCCGACTGGGCCATAAAAAAGGCGACCACGCCGGTGATCCCAAGGCCGATGGCCATCCAATTGAAGACTTTCGCCAGAAAGACGGTCGAAGCCTCGTGGCGGGCCTGTGCGCGAGTCATTTCGCGTGTTCCAACTTGTGCTTGCATATTTCTGTGTTCCTCCGTTTTCAGGGTTATCTGTGAGCTCGTGCCCCGAAATCGTCGTTTCCGCCAAGTGCCGCAAAACGATGTTTCGAGTGTGCATCTTACTGTTTTTACGAAACCTGATATCCTCGTAAAAGTCAATAAACTGAAAATCACCTTTTGTGAAATCAATGTGTCACGAAGCTCGAAACGTCGCTCTCGAGGCCTTTTTACGAGAACGACAAAACTAACTTCGCAGCAGGTCTATTTTTGTAGTTCTCATATTAACCATTCCCCATCCAAAGGCAAGAAATCTCGGTACTTGATCAGCTCACCTCATGGAGCAGTTCCCCCCTCCGCGTCCCTCAACAGCAGGACAAGATCGGCCAATCCTTTTGTTGACAACGGTCTGTTCAATAATTCCTATTTGCCTGGGCTTGCGCGGTTATGCTAGAGAAGAACGTCTATTTTTTGCCCTAACAGGAGGAACGATGCAATGACGGCAGCAAGCTACCACGCGATGTGGGAACAACTCAACCTCGACATTCCGGCCCACGACGGTCTTCTGGCGGTGCTCGGAAAATTTTACGGCGATATTTACCTCTCCCAATCCGGACGGCTTCAGGGGATGGAGTATCTGGACTTTGTGCTGAGCGAGGTGCACGGTCTGCGCATCAAGGAACTGCAGGATGCCAAGGCCGCCGGGCGCACGATCATCGGCACCTTCTGCGTTTTCGTTCCCGAAGAACTGACCCTGGCCGCCGGTGCGGTGCACATCGGTCTCTGTTCCGGTGCCGAGGTGGGCACGGCCGAAGCCGAACAGCTGGTGCCACGCAACACCTGCGCCCTCATCAAATCCTTTATCGGGTTCAAGCTCGCCCGGCTCTGCCCCTTCACCGAATCCTGCGACCTGGTCATCGGCGAGACCACCTGCGACGGCAAGAAAAAGGCCTACGAGGCCTTTGCCGAACACGTCCCCATGGAGATCCTCGAGGTGCCGCAGCGAAAAGAGCCTGCGGATCGAGTGCTGTGGAAAAGCGAGGTGCTGCGGTTCAAGACGATCATTGAACAGCTCACCGGCAACAGTATCACCGAGGAAAAACTGCAGGCGGCGATCAAGCTGGTCAACGACAAGCGGCGCGCCCTGCAACGCCTCAACCGGCTTCGCCAGGCAGATCCGGCTCCTATTTCCGGTCGCGATGCCCTGTTGATCAACCAGGTCTCCTTTTATGACGACCCGGTGCGCTTTACAGCCAGCATCAACACCCTCTGCGATCAGATTGAAGCAAGGATCGCCGCAGGTGAGGGGGTAGCACCGGCCGACACACCGCGTCTGCTCCTCAGTGGCTGCCCCATGGCCGTTCCCAACTGGAAACTGCCCTACATCGTCGAGAGCAGCGGGGCGGTCATTGTGGGGGAGGAATCCTGCATCGGCACCCGCAACAGCCGCGATCTGGTCAATGAAGAGGCGACCACCATGGACGGAATGATCGATGCCCTGGTGGATCGCTACCTGCAAATCGACTGCGCCTGCTTCACCCCCAACAATGAGCGCCAGGCCAACATCCAGACCATGGTCAAGGATCTCAAGGCGGACGGCGTTCTCCATTACAGTCTGATGTTCTGTCAGCCCTACGAGCACGAGGCGATCAAGATCGAGAAAACCCTGCAGCAGGCGGGCGTGCCCATGCTCTCCATTGCCACCGACTACAGCATGGAGGATGTTGAGCAGCTCAAAACCCGGATCGAGGCCTTTGTGGAGATGGTGAAGTAATGGTTATGTTCGGTGGCATCGACATCGGATCGCGCTCCATCGAGCTGGTGGTGCGCGATCCGCACCAAGTCATCAGCCGCAAGAAGACGGCCACCACCTTTGATCCGCTCAGCCAGATTCGCCTGCTGACCCAGGACATCGAATGTGAAAAACTGGTGGCCACCGGCTATGGACGCGGTCTGGTGGAAACTGCAGGCATCTGCCCGCAGGTGGAGACGATCACCGAAATCAAGGCCTACGGACTGGGGGCCAGCGACCTCTTTCCCGAGGCACGCACCGTGCTTGATATAGGCGGCCAGGATACCAAGGCCATTGCCCTCAAGGATGGCCGGGTGAGCAAATTCGAGATGAACGATCGCTGCGCCGCCGGCACCGGTAAATTTCTCGAACACCTGGCCACGGTGTTTCAGATCCCCCTGGAGGAGTTCGGCGCCTACGCCCTTGGCGGCACCACACGGCTGGAGATCAACTCGATGTGTACCGTGTTCGCCGAGACCGAGGCCATCAGCCTCATGGCCCGGGGCAAAAAGCCCGAGGATATCGCCCTGGGCCTGCACGCCTCCATCGTCAAGCGCACCCTGACCATGCTTTCCCGGGTCGGCATCGAGGAACCGCTGCTCTTTGCCGGCGGCGTGGCCAACAACCCCTGCGTGGTCCAACTCCTCACCGAGGCCCTTGGCACACCTCCTCTTATCCCGAAAGAGCCGGAGATGGTCGGTGCCCACGGAGCCGCCCTGCACGCCTGCCGGTGATGGTTTCACTGCTTTTTGCTTAACGCCTGAGGCTCAAACTGGTATAGAAGGCACAAAAATTGTGCTGAGTCGGCGACGTCCGTCCACGGCAAGCCGGCCTCTCACCTCGTCAACATCAGGAATATACACGATGCATACCATTCAAGACGATACCATCAGAGTCGATCAGGAAACCAAGAAGCTGCAGGCGTTTCGCCTCGAAGACACGACCAGAGCCCCGGTTATCATCCTCTATATCGATGATAACCAGGCAGAGATGATCCCGCTCAAACCTGGCCAGATTCCACCGACCACGGTCAAATCGGCCAACATGGAGTCCGAGGTCCAGATCATCACCTACGACGAGGTGCACTCCTTCATGCATCAGGAGCATAAGCATTGAGAAAAGACAGGGGAACCTTCAGCCTTTGCAGGAGGTTCCCCAGGACGGTTATGCGAGAACCGGGGCCTGGCAGAAATTACTTGCCGGGTTCGGCCAGGGAGATGTTGAGTTCAAGCACCTCGAAATCGCCCTGCTTATCCACCGAAAGCTTGATCTGATCTTCGCTGATCTGGATGTATTTCCGTACTACTTCCAGAATATCATTCTGCAGTTGCGGCAGAAAGTCGGGGGTATTGGCGCGTCGCCGCTCATGGGCAACGATAATCTGCAACCGCTCTTTGGCCACGGATGCAGTACCCGTTTTTTTCGATTTAAAAAAATCCAAAAATTTCATGGTATTAGGATCCAAAGAAGCGGGAGAAGAAACCCTTTTTCTGAACTTCGAGGAAGCGGTACGGTACATCCTCGCCCAGGAACCGGTCCACAATATCAAAGTAGGCGGTACCGGCGTCGCAGTCTTCGGCCATGGTCACCGGAATACCCGAGTTGGAGGCAGCCAGAACCAGTTTGGATTCGGGCACCACCCCTAGAAAAGGAATGGCGAGAATCTCGCACACATCATCGGCACTGAGCATATCGCCCCGCTCCACCCGGTCCGGATCGTAGCGGGTGACCACCAGGTGTACCTTGACCGGTTCCTGATCTTCCTCGGAGCGCTTGGTTTTGCTGGCAAGCATACCAATGATACGATCGGAGTCACGTACCGAGGAAATTTCGGGATTGGTGACCACCAACGCCTCGTCGGCATAGTACATCGCGGTCATGGCGCCCTTTTCAATACCCGCGGGCGAATCGCAGATGATGTACTCAAAGCTCTGCCGCAACTGGTCGATGACCTCTCCCACCCCCTCCAGGGTCAGGGCGTCCTTATCCCGGGTCTGCGATGCCGGCAGGATATAGAGATTGCCGACCCGTTTGTCCTTGATCAGGGCCTGGTTCAACGAACCCTCGCCGTGAATCACATTGAGCAGGTCGTAGACGACCCGTCTCTCGCAGCCCATAATCAGATCGAGGTTGCGCAGACCGACATCGAAATCGATCACGACCGTCTTATACCCTCGGACCGCCAGCGCAGCAGCAAAAGCCGCACTGGTGGTGGTTTTGCCCACACCGCCCTTGCCGGACGTCACGACGACCACTTTAGACAACTTCGTCCCTCCTAATTTTCGTTATATGCTGCGTCCAAAAAAATTCTTTGTCCGACTTTAGCCTCGACGGGGATCAAAGGATCCCAACACTTCGAACTCCAGACCTTTGCTGCCACGGTTGATCGTCACGCACTGATTGATCACCCGATTCTCCAGCAGGTCGTTGACCACATAGGCATCGGCGATTGCCACCAACTCGGGGTTGCACTGAAGGCAAAACACGCGGGCATCGGCATTACCGTGCACACCGGCCATGGCACGGCCGCGCAGTGCGCCGTAGACATGAATGTTGCCGGCCGCAACCACCTCGGCACCGGCGTTCACCGATGAGAGAATAACCAGATCCCCCTCCTGGGCCACCACCTGCTGCCCGGAACGGACCGGCTGGCGAATGACCATGGTGGGCACGGCCTTTACCTCGGTCACCGGTTCGGCTGCAGACTCCGGCTCAGGCGGGGCGGGTGGATCGGGAACCGGTTCAATCACATGCTCCACCACCGGGGCCCCCTCGGCGGTGAGCACATTTTTCTCGCTCTTGACCGGGGGCAACACCCCAAGTCCGGCATCGAGCACCCGCTGGGCCACCCTCTCGGCAGCCGCCCGGACCCCCACCGGCACCAATCCCAACCCACGGAGAAAGGTAGTGAGCACGAGAAAATCCAGGCGCAGCTGCTCTTCCTCGTCCACGCCCTTGAGATCGACCAGGACCGGGGCGTTGCTGAAAAATGACCGGGCCGGGCCGATCTTTTTTTTCAGCTGCGGATAGAGCAAATCGGGATCGGTCTCCCGAATGTAGAGCACCATAACGGTGAGCACACTGCCTTTGAGTTCAAACACTGAGGCTTCGCCGGTTGAATCGCTTTCTTTCATGAATGACTGTTGATGAGTGAGATATTAAAACCGCATGTATACCTATTCACATGACAAATCTCAAGGATACTCTGCATGGTCCCAGGGAAAGGTTGGTGATCGCTGTCGAGATCCCTCTCAGAGCTGTTTGTTCAGGGCCTGCTGCACCTTATCCAAAAGCGTCCGCACCGAAAACGGCTTCTGCACAAAATCGACCCCACGGTGGAGCATGCCCTGCTCGGCTATGACATTTTCCGAGTACCCGGACATATAGAGGACCTTGAGTCCGGGTTGCTGTTGGTTCAATCGCCGATGAAGCTCCTTGCCGTTCACATGCGGCATGACCACGTCGGTCACCAACAGGTCCACCGGACCAATCTCGGTGAACAGGGCCAAGGCCAGTTCGGGATCCTCGGCTTCACTCACCCGGTATCCCTGGGAGAGGAGGGTCTCGCAAACCAGTTCACGCACCATGACATCATCTTCGACCACAAAAATATGCTCGCTGCCGTTGACCACGGGAACCACAGCCAAATTCCCGTCCTCTGCCGGACTGAGCTCCTGCTCGGCCTTGGGGAGAAAAATTTTAAAGGTCGTCCCGTGGCCAGGCTCACTGTAGACCCAGAGGTGGCCATGGTGCTGCTTGATAATACCAAAGGAGGTTGCCAGCCCCAGCCCTGTGCCCTTGCCCCGTTCCTTGGTGGTGAAAAATGGTTCAAAGATGCGGTCGCGAATCGACTCCTCGATCCCTATACCGGTATCGCTGATGGAGAGCATGACATACTCCCCCGCTGCAACCTCGACATGCCGTTCGGCATACCGTTGATCCAAGGAGACCTCTGCGGTTTCGATGGTCAGGGCCCCGCCATCGGGCATGGCGTCCCGGGCATTGACCGCCATGTTGAGGATCACCTGTTCGATCTGCCCCCGATCGACCCGCACTGAGGCAGGTTGTGGCGAAAGCACGATCTGCACCGCAATCGCTTCGCTCAGCAACCGCCGCAGCATATCTTCATATTCGCTGATGACCTCGTTCAGATCGAGGATCCGCACCTCCAGCATCTGCTTGCGGCTGAAGGCCAGAATCTGTCGTGTCAGATCGGCAGCCCTGCCGGCGGCCTTGAGGATCTGGCCCAAGGAGGTCCGCAGCGGGTCGTCGGGTTCAATTTGATTGAGCCCCAATTCGGCATAACCGATGATTGGCGAGAGCAGGTTGTTGAAGTCATGGGCAATACCACCGGCAAGGCTTCCCAGCGTCTCCATTTTCCGAGCCTGCCGCAGCTGTTCCTCGATGCTCTTGCGTTCGCTGATATCGCGAAAGCTCCACAAACGGCCATAGACCGTTCCCTCGGCAGACTGGACCGGCACGGTATAATATTCAAAAGTTTTGCCGTTTTGCAGCAACAAATCCCCCTGAAACCGAGCCTCAGCCGATTCCTCGGCCTGGCGCAAGGCGTCTTCGAATGGTTCAGGATCGGCCAATTGCCCTGCAATGCCCGCGAAAATGGGGGCTGTGGGGAGCCCGGGGGCGCAATCGATTTGAGTCTGCCAGAGATCGGCAAAACGTCGGTTGCCAAAAAGACAGTTTTTTTCGGTTCCGGTGATACAGATACCGTCAATCCGCGCCTGGAGAATGCACTCTAAAAGGGTCTTACGGAAAAGAAGCTCCTGATCCGCCTCCGCCCGTCGCTGCATGTCATCACGGATCCGCAGGCGCATCCCGTTGATGGCAGCGACCAGCTGATCCAGTTCATCGGGGGACGAGAGGCGAGAAGATCGATGCAGCTCCAGAGGTTCGTCCAAATGATCTAGATCCAAGGAAGCCGTGAAACCGACCATGCGCGTCATGTGACGATTGAGACACCACTGAAACAGAAGGAGAATTGCCGCCGACAGGGGCACGATCAACAAGATATTGGTCAGAAAGATGGTCGTCGCCTGTTGTTTGAGGCGGGAATAAACCCCATCGAAACCTGCCCGCACCACCAGGGTGCCCACCGGAATTGGCCGAACAGCCTGATAGACGAGTGGATACTGACGAACGATCGGCGCATCGGTCTCTTGATTTCCTTCGGCAATGATCACGACCTGATCGTTGAGCTGCTCCCGCACTTCGGCATACTCCAGGTCCTGAAGTTGCAGCAAGCCCCGCAACTCAATCCGCATCTGGTCTTCATCGAGCTGGTAGGCGCTGGCTGTCAGGGCAGGCACATAGCTTTGCGCGATGAATTCGAGACGTGAATGGATATCCGCCACATTCTGGCGGTACTGGACAATGAGTTGAACGCTGACAGCCAGCAGAAGACAGAGCAGGCTGCAACCGACAATGGCGAAAAGCAAACGAAGGGAAAGACGGCGATTTTGGAAAAAAGAGGAAAGAGAACCAGGAAATCGCATGCCTTCATTCACCCCCGTCCGTCCATACCGTCTCGTTTATGCATCACGGAATTTCGTAAGAGCAGCCTGCCATGATCGCCGCATAACGACCGCTGGCCTGCAACTGCTGCAACCCCTGTTCAAAGAGTTGCATGCGCTGCTCGTTGCCTTTGACCACCCGTGACAGGAGCAGGTGGGGTTTGAATTCGTTGATCGGTTTGGGATGAATGGCAAGGGCGGCCTGTTCTTGGGCCGAGAACTTGGATTTGAGCAGATATTGACCGACCGTTTTCTCGATGGGAAAAAGATCAATCCTGCGGCTCAGCAACTTCCTGAAATTGAGCACATCACTGGCAGCTTCGCTGAAAACGGCTGGATATTTGCGCTGCATTGCTTTGAACAGATCGTAATAAACGTAGCCTATTGTCAGGCCAATGCGCTGGTTGTGCAGATCCTCCAACTTTTGCCAATCAAGGGAAGATCCTTTGCGATAAAAGAAGACAAAATCCTGCTTGGAGAGTGGCTGGTTAGAGATAAAATGGCTTTTACGGTGTTCGGGTGTTTCCGCCCACTCGATCGCGCCGTCAAGCACGCCGTTGCGGGAGAGAAGCATTCCTCGGGCCCAGGGCAGAAACACATAATCAACCTGAATCCCGACCATGGAAAAAGCTTCGCTCACGACCTGTGAGTCGCAGCCAAACCCCGGCAGATGCTGGCCGGTATAGGGCGGCCATTCACCGTTTGCCAAACGGAGCACCTTGGACACCGGTTGTTTCGCCTGTGCACAGGGCACATGAGTACCAAATGCAAGGGCGACCAGTGACAGGGCGAAAACGGCTATGGCAGTGGGGTGGGCGAGAAACCCTTGAAGAAAGCTCCGTAGAAAATACAGCCGACCGTTCAAGGCAAAGGCATTGAACATACTCATACGCACCTGCTTACATTGCCCTTTATGCTTCATTCCATGTCGTGTCGGTATAAGTTGCGGTCCAATCGGCTTGCATTACACCTCCAAGGAGAACTCTTCACTCTCAATGTTGGCGGCTTCGTAAAAAGTCAAAAGCCTGAATGCCACTCATCGCAAAATCAACAACTTAAGAAGATCGAAACGTCGTTCTCGGGCCTTTTTACGAGAACGACAATGTTGGCGGCTTCGTAAAAAGTCAAAAGCCTGAATGCCACTCATCGTAAAATCAACAAGTTACGAAGATCGAAACATCGTTCTCGGGCCTTTTTACGAGAACGACAATGTTTCAATAGAGCATCGCTCCACAAAGAGGTACAGAACCCGTGATCCTCTGTCAAGGAGCCAAATAAAAAACGAGATTGGGTGCCTCCTCTCTTTCTTTTCTCTGCACTCCTCGCAAGCGATATTCTTCAAGTTAATAGAGTGTCACAAACCTCAAGTCGTTGCAAGAAAACTATCGCGACCATTTTCCGTGGCCCCCGCCTTGTTGGCCCCTTTCCACCTCTCGGCCCATGGAGCCGAAAAGCGGGAACTGTCAACCAATGGGTACGCATATTGGCCCTTGTTCACCCAGCCTGAATTCCTGAAAAGAATACTGGCCCGACGCTTGTTCCGTGTGCTAAACTGAAGGCACTTCAAGGATATCAGGCCCATTCCCTTCCGTCGACAGCCCGGACTGAACTGGGCGGAAACCCTTCTCGCCCAAAGCTTTTGTCCTGTTCTCTGCGTCTGTTTTGTCTGTTGTCCTGCGGCAGTGGTAGTCCAAATACAAGGAGCACATGCCATGAACGAAACCGATGCAATCCGCTGGCATCTTCATCGCTACGGCGCCATCCTCTCCCGCCAGATCGATCGGCTCTACACTGCCCTGGAAGAGTTGCAGCGCACCACGCTGCTCCTGTTGGCCACCCACGAAAACGACGCTGACAGCTTGATCGACGCATGGCTGCATCGGGAACAATTTCGTATCGATACCGATGGGTTTTACCAGAGTCTGCCCTTGCTTGCTGACTACCGTCAAGGCAAGGCACCACCGGAAGCCATCAGTTTTTCCTGGGGCGGCCACCTCCAGCACGATGCCACGGCCCGCCGTCATCTGTACAGCCACCGCAACATCGGCCCGCAACTCCGTCATGTGCATCAGCGCCTAGGCAAGATCGGCTGGATCTACTATCAGGACCTCAGCAACACCGCCCTCCAGTACCCCTTCATCGACCAGGCCATCGCCATTCCCGCCGATTTCGACTGGTCCACCTATCACACCTTTGTCTCGGTCTGTCCGCACAACAATCCAGATCGACAGATACGCTGGACGCTGCCCACCATCGACTATGCCGGCGAAGGTCTGATTCTCTCGGTCTCGATCCCTGTCTGGCAACAGGAGCGTTTTATCGGCCTGTGGAGTATCGATTTGCCCCTGAGATACCTTTACCAGGATTTTGCCACGGAAAAACCCATTGCCGAACAGGATCAGTGGATCAGCGATAGCCGGGGGATGCTTCTGCTCCACGACCGTCTGCAGGCGGAGATCGATCAGAACCAGGGGAGGATTATGCTCCATAGGCTCACGGATTTTGGGGGAGACTGGGCCTCCCTGGATCTGCAATCGGGCCTGGGCCAGGAATACGGCCAACTCACCATGAAAGATGCCTCGGGTGCTCCCTGGCGGGTCGGCTACCTGCGGATTCCCCAGGTGGATTGGATCCTCTTTTGCAGCGTTCCCGAGGCCTCGCTCGAAGAGGCTTCGGCCCAGCGGCTACGCAACGCCTTTCAGCAGATAGCCGAAGGCCATTTCGGCTCAGTGGTGGAGAGGCCTTCCTCCCATCTGCTCATCACCACCCTGGTGGAGGAGTTCAACCGCATGAGCAGTCGGTTGGCTCAAGCCGAACAGGATCGGCAGAAAATCGAATTGCAACTGCGTCAGGCGCAAAAGATGGAGGCCATCGGCCGTCTCGCAGGAGGCGTAGCCCACGACTACAACAACATGATCAACGTCATTCTGGGTTATGCCGAACTGGCTCTGACCCGCGTCGCCCCCTCAAGTGAACTCCATCGCGACCTCAGTCAGATCCTGGAAGCCGCCAAACGCTCCATGGATATCACCCGCCAGTTGCTCGCCTTTGCCCGATGCCAAAACGTGGCCCCCCGAAACATCAACATCAACCAGGAGGTCAACGGCCTGATCACCATGCTCCAACGGCTGATCGGCGAGGATATTGAACTCCGCTGGATACCCGATGAGGCGGTACGAACGATCAACATCGATCCCAGCCAGATTGATCAGGTTCTGGTCAATCTCTGCGTCAATGCCCGCGATGCCATCGACGGCGTTGGCAAAATCGTGATCGAAACAACCAACACCACCTTGGACCAGTCCTACTGCGACCTCCATCCCGGCTTTCATCCCGGCACCTATGTGCAACTGGCAATCAGCGACGATGGTCTCGGCATGGACTTCGATACCCAGAAAAAAATCTTCGAGCCCTTCTTCAGCACCAAGGCTCGGGGTAAGGGAACCGGACTTGGCCTGGCAACCGTCTATGGCATCATCAAACAGAACAAAGGCTTTATCAACGTGTACAGCGAGCCGGGTAAGGGCACCACCTTTCGTCTCTACTTTCCCTGTCACGACGGTGCACCAGGCACCCGTGATAACGATTGCCCACAAAACCTGTACAGGGCCAAGGGGGAAACCGTGCTGGCGGTCGAGGATGAGACAGGCATTCTCGACCTGGTGGAACGGTTGCTGAGCCAACTGGGCTACACCCCGCTCACCGCCAGATCACCGCGTGAGGCCCTGGAACTGGTTCGATCGTACAAGGAAACGATCGATCTGTTGATCACCGATGTGGTCATGCCGGAAATGAACGGGGTAGAACTCGCCAGCTTGATCCAGACCATCATGCCGAATATCAGGGTCCTGTATATGTCCGGATACACCGCAAACATCATTGCCAAACGGGGAATTTTGGATGTAAATGTCCTCTTGTTGCAAAAACCTTTTTCGCAAAAGAGCTTTGCCGCCAAGGTATATCAGGCCCTCAACAGCGGCTGAGCAATATCGCCCCGAGTCCTTTGCCCCGCGGAGTTCTATCCCATGGATTTTTCGTTCCTGCTGCATACCCGTCAGAGCCAGCGTCGCTACAGCGGCAAACCGGTTGAACCGGAGAAAATCGAACAACTGATCGAGGCCGTACGCCTGGCACCATCTGCCAGCAACTCACAACCGTGGAAGCTGATCATGGTCACCGAGCAGGGGCTCAAGGACCAGGTTGCCCAAGCCACCTACAGCCCTCTGGTTTCCTTCAATAAATTTGCACCTCAGGCACCGGTCATCGCAGTCTTGGTGATTGAGAAGCCGAAGATCATCACCCAGATAGGGGGGCGGCTTAAAGATCGGGACTTTCCCCTGATCGATATCGGTATTGCCGCCGAACATTTCTGCCTCCAGGCTGCGGAGCTGGGGCTTGGCACCTGCATGCTCGGCTGGTTCGACGAGGCCACTGTGCAGCGCCTGCTCAAGATCCCCAAAGACCGGCGTATCGGTCTGCTCATCACCCTGGGCTACAGTGACGACGAAACCGCCTCACCCCGCACCAAGATTCGCAAAACCCGCGAGGAGATGTGCAGTTTTAATCGCTATTGACCACCATTCCCCAGGAGTTGCCCATGCGCCCGGCCCAAATCATCGACAGCCATATTCACTGCGGCATCCAGCTCTCCCACCTCCCCATCGATGGCATCAGCCCCCTGTTGCGGGAAGAGGGCATCAGCGGGGCCTGCATGTTTGCCCCGGTGGAAGACATTTACGACCGCTATGACCGGGAATTCACCGACACGACCCAGTGGCAGCAGACCCGTCACCGGGCCAATCAATACCTGCTTGATCTGGCGGAGGAGGGCGAGCCCATCTTTCCCTACCTGTTCGTGTGGAACGATTTCGCCCTCGATGAACTGCAAAAGCCCTATCGCGGCATCAAGTGGCACCGCCACTCGGACGAACCGGAATACCACTATCAGGATCCCCGCTGCAGGGTGATGATCGAAGAGATCAGCCGCCGAAAGCTTCCCATCGTCCTGGAGGAAAGCTTTCACCATACCCGCAACTTTATCGAACAGTTGGCCCCCGATGCGGTGATCATCATTCCCCATCTCGGCGGGCTCAACGGCGGTTACCGGGCCCTGGACGAGTCCGGTTTGTGGAAGCGGGAAAACGTCTATGCCGACAGCGCCCTGGCTTCGACCTCAGAAATGCGACATTTCATTGAACATTACGGGGCAGAAAAACTGCTCTTCGGCAGTGATTATCCTTTTGGCGACCCCGGCGGCGAATTGCGCAAGGTCGAGCGCCTGTCTTTAAAAAGCGACGACTTTGATCAGGTGGTTGCAGGTAATATTCTCAGGCTGCTCAGGGCAGGCGGGACTCCTGTTTGAGCGTTCCCCCCCTCTTCCAGGATATTTTTCCGGAAAAAATTATAAAAACAAATTTTTCTTCTTACTTTGTATAGATAACGCGCTATCATGAAAACAGTTCTTCAGTCTGTGTTGAACAGTATTCCCTGCAACCTCAACCATTTTAGTCACCGCAATGAAGCCGCCGCGATTTTTTGCGATTCTCTGTTCATTGTTTGTGGTGCTGGTATCCTTTACCAATACCGCCACCGCCGCTCAACACTATGCCCTTGCCTACTCCTGGAGCAAGGAGGTCCAGCGGGCCTTGGATGACCGCCACAAGCTGGCCCAAACCCTCTCGCTACGTATCGACAGCCAGCTGCAGGTCGTGGCCAAAGGGAGTAAATTCGGAGTGATCTATCCTCTCAACGGGACATTGGCCCAAACCCGCAAACTCGCCCTCAACCAGTCCAAGGCCCTGACATCCGCCGGATTCACGCCCGCGGAAATCATCCCCCAGGGCGACTACAGCAAACTGTACCATGTGTTGCTCTGTCAAAGCAGCGATCCCAAGCGACTGAAAAAAGAGCACGACCGCATCGTCGCCAAACTCCCGGCAAGCAAACGCGCTCTGCTCCAGGTGGAAAAAAACGGTTCGCGCAGCTACGGACTTGTCTACCATTGCTGGGCCAGCAAAAGCGCGGCCAGTGCAATCGGTCGGAGCCAAGCACTTGCCTCGGGCAAACAGGTGCCCAAACTGATTGTCGCTCAGGAACGGTCGATGATGCCGGCAGCAGTCAACGTGCCGAGCGAAGTCAATGGCGACAGGGCGATGAAAATGTCCTCCCGTTGCCGCATCGCGATCTCCCCCAATCAGAAGGCTCAGAGCAAAGCCATCGCCGACGAGCCGGCCAAGCTTGCCCAGCCGCCCAAAAGACACGTTATCACCGCCATCAACAGCAAGGTGCAGGATTTCATTCGCGAGCAACGCTCCAAAGGGAATTTGCAGCGGCAGGAACGGGCGGCGCTGGTGGCCTACGATCTCACCAACAACACCTACCTGGCCTCTATCAATTCCCAGAGTTCCTTTCAGGCGGCCAGTATGATCAAACCCTTTGTCGCCCTCGCCTTTTTTCACCAGGTGAACAAGGGGAAAATGCAATACAGCGCCAAAAGCCGGCAGATGATGGAGCGCATGATCCAGCACAGCGACAACCAGGCCACCAACTGGTTCATTCGCCAACTGGGAGGCCCGGCCCGGTGCAACACCCTGATCAACAGTGAGTACGGCCGCCTTTTCAGCAGGGTCCGTATTCGCGAATACATTCCGCCGGGAGGGAAAACCTATAAAAACAGTGCGCTGCCCCAGGATTACGTTCAGTTTCTCAAGGCCCTGTGGCACAAGGACCTGCCCTACTCCAACGAGATGCTGCGGGTGATGTCCCTGCCCGGCCGTGACCGCATTTTCTGGGGCACCGATGTCCCTTCCGGGACCCTGGTCTATAACAAAACCGGCACCACCGCCCATCTCTGCGGCGACATGGGCATCCTCGTCACCAAGACCAAGAGCGGCCAACGCGTCCCCTATGCCATTGTCGGCATTGTCGAGCGTTCCTCCGTGCCCAAGGATTACAAACAGTGGATGATTCATGGGGGCGGAGTGATCCGCGACTTCTCGAGCCTGGTCTACGAGGAGATGAAACGAAAATACAACCTGATGTAAAAATAAAAAGGGGGCGAATCGATTCGCCCCCTTTTTCTTTTCTTGCCGCCTGCGCTTGTACCGCTTCCGCCTCCCTCCCGTCAGTTGATCCCGCTGAAAGGCCGCATCTGGGTGTCGCAGACGCCGCCGACCCGAACCTGGCGCATCGTCGTCGTTCCCTGGCACTGCTCGCCCTGATCGGCGACACGGCACTTGACCTCAAGAGGCTTGCCCGCATTGACCCAGGAAGGGGTTTTCCGATAACGGCCGATTTCAGAGAAACGGCAGCCGTCGGGGATACCATAGGGACGGCATCGGCCTGACTGGCCGTTCAGCGAGACCCGCCGGGCATCGACGATAAAGCCCGGATAGTTGTCGATCAGCCGAATCCGGTCGCCCTGTTCTTTGTCCTCCACCACAAAGCTCTTGAACCGATACCCTTGGCCCTGCCTCTCTCCCACCCGGATACGGGTATTGGCAATCAGGGCAAAATCGTTGCCGCGGCGGGCCACCGCACCGGACATATATTCAATACGCTCATGGAGGGGAAAACATTTCCCCATGGCCGGGGCATGGTAATAGTGGCGCACCCCCTTGAGATCGGTGAGTTGATTGCCGGGAAACAGGGCTACCAGATCCTGGTCACTGCCAAAGAGAATGCGTTCGACATCTCTTAAACTCTGGCTGTACATGGCCTGGAACTTGCGGTAGAGGGTGACGTTCGGGCCCGTTGCGGAACCGAGGTCCTCGCGCAGGTAGCAGGTGGTCAGGCCTGAGATCTGAGTCAGGTACTCATCCCAGATATTGTATTGGGAGACATTGGCGGAAACGCCCTGAAAATCGCCCGGCGCGCTGCAACCCAGCCGCGCGGCGCAGGATTCACGGCCACGATTGCGAATCGACAGGGCAATGATGTTGCGTTCACAGGCGCCATACCCATTGCAGCCCCGTTCGAGATGCCCCTCAAACAGGGCGGTACGCATGGTGTAATCCAGATGTTTGGCCTGTTGGAGGCTGCTTACGGACCACCGGCCCCGCTGCACCTGGATAAACCGATCCCAGGCACGTTCAAGGCGGCCCCGTCGCCCGATCAGCTGCCGGTTGACGTCTTCACAGGCCGAGGAGTTATGAAAAGCGCGCACGATCTGATCCAACTCCCCCTGGAACACATGCGGCTGAACCTGTTGCCCCTGCTTGCGCGGTGGGTCGAAAAAGGGCGGCTTGGACATGGTGTAGAGGCTGCGCACATCAAGCACATACCGCACCCCGGCCTCGCACTGGTTGTTTTTTACCTGGAGAGAGCGCCGCGATTTTTCAATGCGGCGATAACGTTCGCTGTCCAGCGGCGAGGCCTTGCGCGCATCGACCACCACGTTAAAGCCCACATAGGGCACACCGTCGCTGCTGGTCAGGGGACGGCCGTCTTTCACCGCCACACAGGGAATCACCGAGGTTCCCTGGGCCAAGGTGCCGGCCGGCCGCCCCGGCCCGTTTGGACCGACGCTCTCAGCCGTGTAGTAAGGGATGTCGGCTGGCCCGTTGAAACGATACAGGGTCATCACCGGGGTGGCCGGAATTGCGGCGTATGCCATGGACCAGGAAAAGACGATCAACAGCACAGAGAGGATTCTCATGGATACCTCCTCATAACTTAAGAAAGAAAAGGGAAAGGGACGAACCGGGCTGATAACTGTGGGATTTTTCGTGTCATCACATGAAGGGCGTGTTTCAGAAGCGGCCTGCGGTGACTTGCATACCGTCCGTATGTACAGTTCCAATCTGTATGCCGGGGCGACGGAATCAAAGCCACCGAGGCAACACACCACTTTGTTCTTATTACTCCAAAAGGCAGATTTTATCTCCAAAGTTTGTCGTTCTCGTAAAAAGCCTCGAGAACGACGTTTCAAGCTTCGTAAGTTGCTGATTTCACAATGCGTAACATTCAGGCTTTTGACTTCTAAGAAGCCAGCAAGTTTACGCGGCAAGAAAAAAGATCCCCTACCTCGAGTTAGGCCCCTTTCTCCTCCAGGGAGCTGGCCCAGCGGGAATTACAAGAAAATAAGAAATATCAGGAAATTAGCGCAGAGCAACATGATAAAAACCAGCGCAGCAAATTCCATTGGATAGATTCACTCTCCATTACTTATCCCTTTTTCTCACATTGCAATTCCACCCCATTCAATGAATTGATATTATTAACATATCAATACTCTCAGAGTTGCCTCGATTCAGCAATGAGCTTCGCGGGCAACGTCCATGTGGTGAACAACGACACCGTATCGATCTTGATCCAATACCGTCATCAGCATTCTGCCTCACCCGCAGATGCGTTAACAATAAGGGGAAAGAGCAATGACTGACGACCTGAGCGGCATAAAACTTCGAATCCCCGGCACGGAACTCTCCTCCCCTCTCCTCGACGACGCCGCTGCAATGAGCGGTCAGATCACCTTCGAGGAGGTGCGCTCATTTCAGATCGATGCAACCCGGGCCGGAATGAGCGAGGCACCGATCATCGAAAGTTTTGCCGATGATATTGTCGAAGTGGAACTGGAAGATGGAACCCGATTCTGGACCACGCAGGAACAGCTACGTACCTCGATCCTTTCCAAGGCCACAACCCGTTCACAGGACGGCATCATCGAACTGCCGGCCACCCTGAGCCGTTCCTCCGCTTCCCGGGGCATGTTTGGCACCGTTGTCATCAAGACCCTCAAATTTTTCAAAATCGATGTCGCTGAAAAGGCGGCGCAGCACATTGCCGAAAAAATGGAGCTCCATGCCCTGGGTAAGACCGAGGACGGTCTGGGGCCAGGACTCTTTCGTATTGCGCGGGGCGATGCACTCAATCTCAAACGGGTCGAAGAGGCTGTTCTTGCCCTGCCAGAGGACAAACCCTCCCTGGTCTTTCTTCACGGCACAATGTCTTCCACCGCAGGCAGCTTCGGCAAGCTGTGGAGCGAACAGCGCCGGCAGCAGCGCGACCAGTTGCTGGCCCCCTATGAAGGCCGCCTCTTCGCCCTGGAGCATGCGACCCTGACCAAGAACCCGATCGACAACGCCATAGCCCTGGCCGAACGGCTGCCGCCCCTGGCCCGGCTGCACCTGGTGTCCCACTCCCGTGGCGGCATGGTGGGCGAACTGCTCTGCCGGGCCGGAGTGGGACCGGGTCACGATCCCTTTGATGCGGCAGAATGCGCCTTGTTCAACAAGAGCGATCCGGATGGCCTGCGCGGCGATCTCGAACGGCTCAACACCTTGCTTGCGGAAAAACGTTTTCGCATCGAACGATTTGTACGCGTGGCCTGCCCCACCCGGGGCACAACGCTTGCCTCCGGCCGACTGGACCTCTACCTCTCCGTACTCTTCAACCTGCTCGAAAAGATTGCCGGACCGGCCAACCTGCCCCTCAGGCTACTCACCAGCCTGATGAGCGAACTGATCATGGCGGTGGCCAAGAAACGCTCCGATCCCTCCGTGCTTCCGGGGATCGAGGCAATGATGCCCACCTCCCCCCTGGTGGCCCTGCTCAACCGCTGTCCGCCTCCTGTTGCCGGTACCTTGCGGGTCATTGCCGGCGACATCGAGGGAGAGACGCCGCTGAGCGTCGTCTCCACCCTGCTCACCAATCCCCTCTATCTCGCCGACCACGACATGGTGGTCAACACCGATTCCATGTTTGGCGGGGCCGAACGCGAGGGTGGCGCGAGCTTTCTTTTCCAGCGCGGGCCGCAGGTGAACCATTTCAACTATTTCTTTAACCCCGACAGCGCCCAGGGGCTGACCCGGGCTCTGACAGGCGACCTCCCGGAAACGGAGGGCTTTACCCCGTTTTCCGTTCAGGAGGGGGAGACCGGGATCGTGCCCTACGAAAAACGGGATCTCGCCCAGCCCATGCCCAGGGTCTTTCTCCTGCCGGGCATCATGGGCAGCCACCTGTCCATCAACGACAACCGAATCTGGCTCGATCTCCTTGATATCACGGTCGGCAAATTCGACCTGCTGCGCCCGACCACGCCCAACCTGGTGGTTGCCGAAGCACTTCTGGCACACTATTACGGCGATCTGGTCAAGCACCTTTCCACCAGCCACCATGTCATCCCCTTCCCCTTCGACTGGCGGCTTCCCCTGTTCGAGGAGGGGGAGCGATTGGCCGAAGCCGTCGCCCAGTCACTGGACGAATGCGAGCGGGATAAGCAACCGCTCCACCTTGTGGCCCATTCCATGGGAGGCCTGGTGGTGCGCGCCATGATCGCCGCCCATCCGGAGCTGTGGGAACGGATCAAAGGCCATCCGCGCAGCCGCTTCATCATGCTTGGCACACCCAATAACGGCTCCCATGTCATCCCCCAGGTCCTGACCGGCCGTGACGGGTTGGTGCGCAGACTTGCCCTGCTGGACACCCGGCACAATCTTGCCGAGTTCATCACCATTGTCGGCCAATTTCCAGGCCTGCTGGAAATGATGCCCACCCACGGCTCCCTTGACCTGTTTGCGCCGGAACAGTGGAAAGAGTTGGCCGACATCGATGCGCAACACAACGAGACCTGGCAGCCCCCCTCTCCGGCAATGCTGCAGGCGGCCAAGGCAACCCGGCAACGCCTTGCCCAGGCGCCCATGGATCCGGAACGAATGCTCTATATTGCCGGATGCGCACCGGCCACTCCCTGCGATCTGCGCATCGATGCGACGGGAGCCCGACCACGGCTCGCCTTCCGCGCAACCCCCTGCGGCGACGGACGCGTTCCCTGGAAAAGCGGTATTCCCTCAGGCATAACCGCCTGGTATCTGGATGCCGCCCACGGCGATCTTCCCCGGGAGGAAAAGGGGTTTGCGGCCATAGCCGACCTGCTGCAATACGGCACCACCGAACAGCTCCCGGTCATCCCCCCCATGAACCGGGAAATGGCTGTGGAGGAAGATACGGAGATGCCACTTGAGCACATCAGCCTCTATCCCAACTACAGCGATCTGGCCCAGGCCGCGCTCGGGGCCGGACAGCGCAAGCGGAAGCGCAGCACCACCCGAAAAATCGAGGTTGCCGTCCACCATGGCAATCTCGCCTTTGCCCATCACCCGGTCCTGGTCGGCCATTACAAGGGCGACGGGATCATCAGTGCCGAGGCCTACCTCGACCGCACCCTCGGCCATCGGCTCAGTGCCCGCCATCAGATCGGCCTGTATCCCGGTAACGACGGCACCGCCGAGGCCTTTCTCAACCATGCCTGGGAACAATCGCGCCGCAGCGACGGCATGCCGCCGGGTGCGATTGTCATTGGCCTGGGGGAAATCGGTCAACTGACCCCCGGCCGATTGATGCGTGCCGTTTCCCGGGGGGTGCGGACCTATATCCTGGCCCGTGCGGAATGTGCGGACAGAGACCATCTCCATCCCGAGTCCATCGGCATCAGTGCGCTGCTTGTGGGCACCGGTGCCGGCGGGGTGAGCGTACAGGATGCGGTCAATGCCATCCTGCGGGGGATCATCGACGCCAACCGCACCATCCGCGATGCCGGCAACGCCCGCTGCATACCTCTGCAATCGGTTGATTTTGTCGAACTGTATGAAGATCGCGCCATTCAGACGGTCCGGATTCTTGCCCGGCTGCGCAACGATCCGGAGATTGCATCCCACTACACCATTGCCCCCGATCCCCTGGTTATCCCCATGGAAGGCGGACAACGGCGGGCCAGCTTTTTCGAGGACGATCCCTGGTGGCAGCGGTTGCAGATCGTGGAGGACAACACGGGGCAGCTCTCGTTCAATCTGCTCACAGATCGGGCCCGCACCGAAGTGTATTTGCAACATTCGCAACGCAGCCTGGCCGATCAGTTCATCGCCGAAACCTCGGCAACCGTGGCCAGCAACGCCGGCGTGGCCACCACCCTCTTTGAAATGCTCATTCCCAACGAACTCAAGGATTACGCTCCCGAACGCAAGGATCTGGTGCTGGTGCTCAACGAGCGCGCGGCACGCTATCCCTGGGAAATGATGCAGGAACGAAGCAGAGGCCACGACCTGGCCCAATCGGTCAAGCCGCTGGCAGTCCAGGCGGGAATGATCCGCCAGTTACAGGTCGAACGATTCCGCGACCGGGTGCTCATGGCACGCGGCAAGACAGCGCTGATCATCGCCAATCCGCTCACCCCCTTTGCCGATCTGCCGGCGGCGCAGGAGGAGGCCCAGGGCGTTGTCACCACCCTGCAGCGCCAGGGCTACAGCACCACCGCCCTGATTGGCCAAGAGGCCAAGGGAACCGCCATCCTGCGGGAACTTTTTGCCCGCGATTATGCCATTGTCCACCTGGCCGGCCACGGGGTCTACCAGTACCGCCCGCCCACCCCGAAAACAGCGGGGACGGCGGAGAACGAGGCCGCCCCCATGACCGGCATGGTCATCGGCGACAATCAGTTTCTGACCGCCGCCCAGATTCACCAGATGCGGACCGTCCCCCAGCTGGTGTTCATCAACTGCTGCCATCTCGGCAAAACCGAGGAGAACCAACCATCGCCCAACCTGCCGCCGCACATGGCCTCCAACCTGGCCACCGAACTGATCCGCATGGGGGTGCGCGGTGTGGTTGCCGCCGGATGGGCGGTGCAGGACAAGGCCGCAGCACGATTTGCCGCCACCTTTTACCAGGAGCTGCTTAGCGGAGCCACCTTTGGCCAGGCGGTTCTCGCAGCTCGCACCGACACCTATGCAGCCTTTCCGGAAGTCAACACCTGGGGCGCCTACCAGTGTTACGGCGATCCGGATTTCGTGCTCGGCAAGGGAGAACAGCTGCAAAGAGCCAATGGCCGCCACCGCACCTACAGTGCCCTGAGCGAGGCGATCATCGACCTGGAAGGGATCACTGCCGCAGCCGGGATATCGGGAGGTCACCCCTTGGAGGAACAGCTGCGGACAATCAAGGACATCGAAAAAAGTGTACCACCAGCCTGGCTCGACACGGGTTCCCTCCAGGCCGCATTGGGTCGGGCCTATGGCGAGCTCAACCTCTTTGCCGAGGCGGTCGAGCACTGCCGACGTGCCCTGGCCGACAACCGGGCCCTGGTGCCGATCAAGGTGGCGGAACAACGATGGCACCTGCAATCGCTCTGGGCTCTGGAACTGGCGGAATCCGACCGGGACAAGGCACTGAGCCTGATCGACGAGGCAGAGGCACACCTCACCGGGTTGACCGAGGTGCTTGGTCCCTCCGAAGAACGGCTCTCCCTGCTTGGCGGCATCGCTAAACGCAGGGTGATGATCGCAAAACAGGCGGAGCAGAAGCATGACGGCCTCAATGCCATGGCCGAGCATTTTCGACAGGCCTATGCATGGAGCGCGGAGCAGGGGAAGCCGGACTATTACCCCCTGCTCAACTATCTGACCGCCAAAACCCTGGCCGCCCTCCTGGAGGAAACGGCCCCGATTCAGGCCGATTTCAAGACATCCCTGCGGACGGCGACCGAACTTGCCGCACATCAACACGCACTTCAGCCAAACTTCTGGAGCACGGTTACTCCGATCGATTGCCGTCTCCTCAGCCTGCTGGCAACGAATCAATTGCCCGAACACAGCGCGGAGATCATCATTGGCTACCACAATGCCCATAACGTCGCCTCGCCCAAGGAGTATAACGATGTCGTCAGGCACCTCGATTTTCTCATCAACGTTCTGGATTCGGCTCCACGGAGCGAAAAGAGAGGCAACCTCGTCCCCGCGTTGCTGCACATCCGCCAGGCGGTGGTTTCCGGGGAGCCCCCCTCCATGCCCTCGGGTTTCAAGGAAGTCGAGGTCGAGCAAGCGGAATGGGTAGGTCCCGAAGGTCTTCCTCCCGCCCCGGAGAGAGTGTTCCTGGTGGATTCCGCCGATTATCCGGAAAAGATGCTGCCACCTCTCCAAGGAATCCGAGGCCCACGTCTCAGCGGCGAATTCCAGGGCCCGCCACAGGAGAGTCGCCCCAAGATGTCAGCAACCTACGATGAGGCTGCTCCCGAGCTGGAGCCGGTCCAACTCGGGGCATCGGCTCCCAAACAGGTCAAACCCGGAGACGAGTTCACCGCCCGTTTTGTCGCCTATGCAAAGGAGTTGGAAGCGGCCACCCTGGCCCTCCTCAAGAAACTGGCGCCCGAGGAAGAGCCTGTCCTCGGCATCCAGGAGTGCCGCTGGAAACGGGGGACCTCAGTCACCGTGCGCCTTTCGGCCCGGGGGCTGATGGTCGATCCGGAGGAACAGACCTTCACCTGGGAAGGAGGGCGCTCCATGCTGCCCTTTGACCTGACGGTTCCTGCGGACGCGGCCGAGACGAAGGTAAAACTCAAATTCGATGTGGCCATCCAAGGGATCATCGTGGCCCGCCTGCGGCTCGAGGTGGATATCGTGGCCAAGCCGCGCAAAAAAGGGACGATCACCGCGACCGGGGAGCCGGCTACAACCGCCTTTGCCTCCTACTCCTCCAAGGACCGGATGCGGGTGCTCGACCGTGTGGATGCCATTCAGATTGCCGCCGGGCTCGACATCTTTCAAGACTGTCTCGACCTCCACCCCGGCGAGGAATTCAAGCCCCGGCTTGACCATGAAATTAGGGAACGTGATCTGTTCCTCCTCTTCTGGTCGCACAACTCCAGCCAGTCGCAGTGGGTCCAGTGGGAACTCACGACCGCACTTGCGGAAAAAGGGGAAGAGGCCCTGCAAATTCATCCCCTGGATCCCGGAATACAACCACCGCCCGGCCTGGAACAATACAACATCGGCAGCGTGGTCATGTGGGTCCGCAAGGGATATGAGGCGGTGCAGCGGGAACAGGGACGCCTGCCATAATGGGTCCTGTTTCACCACACCGTAATCAACGACCAGCCTTGCAGAAAAGAGGGCAAACTTATGTATCCTACGATATTTCTTCCTTGAACAATAAAGAATGGCAAAGGCAGATGGAGAGACGTTGACTGTTGTGGGGGACAACTCCCGGGAGGTTTCAAATGATCGTGAAACGAGGAAGCAAGGGCGAGGTGGTGCGGGCGATTCAAGAACGGCTCAGCATCGAGATCGATGGGAAATTCGGTCCCGAAACCGACAAGGCGGTGAAAAAATTTCAAGAAGCGCATGGGTTGCTCGTTGACGGCAAGGTCGGCCCAATCACCCTGGCCGCACTCGCCATCGTTCCCGAGGAGATCCTGGCAACCGATCGGCTCGATGCGAGCCATGCCACCGACGAAGGGCTTTTCATCCACAGCTCCTTCCTGGGCACAGGGCAATACATCGAAGGGCCGACGGATAAATTTTACGTCGTGCTGCACCACACCGCCGGCAACCATGATCCCTACGCCACGGTGCGTGCCTGGAACTCCGACATCCGGGGCCGTATCGCCACCCAGTTCGTCGTCGGCGGCATCGGCAAAAACGGAGAGAACAGCCTTGATGGCGAAGTCGTCCAATGTTTCCCGGACGAGGCCTGGGCCTACCACCTCGGCAAAAACAACAGCCCCCTGCTCCATCCGCACTCCATCGGCATTGAGATCTGCAACTACGGCTGGATTGAACCACGCGACGGCCGATTTTATACCTACGTCAACAGTGTACTCCCCGACAATCAGGTCGTGGATCTGGGATTTTCCTTCCGTGGCTACCGCTATTACCATAAATACAGTGAGGCCCAGATGGACGCGGTGCACAAACTGCTGCACGAAATCTCCCGGCGTCACCAACAGGTGAATCTCCAGCTTGGCTTGCCCCAATGGCTCAAGAGCCAGAGCCCTCAGGATGCCTTTGCCTTCAAGCGGGAGGCCTGCGATGGCACGGTTCGCGGCCTGCTGACCCACACCAACATCCGCCCGGACAAAACCGATTGCAGCCCGCAACCCCTGTTGGTTGACATGCTCAAAAGCCTGTAGGGTGATCGATACCAACCCGAGATCGCGCCATGGATTGATTCAGACGGCCACCGATTATTTGCCCAAAATGTTGGAGCATTCTCTCAATCTGCCGCCTTCCTATGCCAGAATGCACACACTCAAAGATGATGGCTTCGTGAAAAGTCAAAAACCTGAATGTCACGCATCGTGAAATCAGCAACTTGCGAAGCTCGAAACGTCGTTCTCGGGCCTTTTTACGAGAACGACAAAGATGGGAAAACAGCGCGACAACTCTTGGTTGAACAGCCGAGTCTGCTTGAGCAACAGATGCAGGCGATCGCCAATGACGTTCATGCCGGTAATATTGAGGCCCTGCAGGTGTACGGGAAATTTCTTGCGGAAAAATTTGGCAAAAGCAGTGAGCTGAGCCTGGAGAAGACTTGAAAACGACGTTTCGAGCTTCGCAACAGACTGATTTTATCCTATGGGATATTCAATTTTCTGGCTTTTAGCGAGGCCATCAACATAGAGCTCTCAGCACCTTGACCATGGAGCTCATCGCTGCTTTTTGTGGGGGAGAGGGAAGTTAAGCGGCAGTGCCCGGCGGGTTGGTGAAGGACACTGGGCGGATCACCCCGAACAGTTGTGATTGATCACTTGCCCAGTGTATTCACGGCCGGCAAGAACAGCGCCAAAGCCGGGAATTGCGGCCAGGGTACCGGGCTGAGCTGCCGCCAAATCCTCTGCTGTACTGTAGCCATGTTCGGTCAGTGCATGAGCGGTTTTGGGGCCGATTCCTTTTATCTCAGTGATGGGAATTGCCATGGAATACCTCCCAGGGGTACATGGTTGTTTTTTCTTGAAAAACACTGTCGCTCTACATCGACGAGATCGAAAACAGGGCGACAGCTCGGTGGTTGCCGAGGATATGTAGCCCCTTACGAAAAGAGTCCTCAAAAGAATGGCTTTCACGTCGGCGTCAGTGATTCCACAAGGAGCATACGTAGCTTTTTATAACCGATGTTGCGAGATTTTCTGCTTCCCTCTCCGATCGGGCCTACGGTTTCACCACGCTTCTGCCCCGTAAAGACCACTGCATGAGTGCGCCCTGTTCATTTTGCCCTTTTCCGCTCCATGCTGAGCCTCTCGATGCACATTCAGCGGAGGAGAAATCCCGTAACGGCTCATCTCAATTTTGGGCACCTCCACTCTTCTCGTTTCCCCCCCTGGCTCGCCCCGTATGTCGACCAATTTTTTCGTGCTCAATTTTGCTGAGGATTGATGTCGGTGCTGCTTTGTAGTCTGCCAATAATTCGGAGACGTTGGAAGTTATTTTATTTAGTTGTTTAAGGGAGTGAACAGTGATAAAAAAATTATTTTTTTAGGGGCCACTCTCCCCCCCATCTGCCCTGCGAGGCAAGTCTTTGTCTTTGCGGCCTGGGTCAAGATTTGAGCTACCTTTCCCTGGTCCAATGCTCTGCAAGACGATGGCTTTGTAAAATCTCAAAAACCTGAAAATCAGGACGTGTGAAGTCCGTGTGTTGCGAAGCTTGAAACGTCGTTTCCGCGGTTTTTTACGACAACGGCAGATAGAGCAACGTGTACTTTGCCAGGAGACTGTATTGACTCTGCACTGCGGTCGAATCTTACACTTCCCAAGAATAACTTCAACAGTGTGGAAAAAATTCACTGCAGATTCTCAAGGAATCATTTCATACTAGAAATATTTTTATTGATATTGCTTTAGGATGGTATGGCTAGGATACTTGCAATAGGTGACATACACGGATGTTATTCCGCCGTGCAGACACTTTGTGCTCTGTTAGATGTGCGTCCTGAGGATACGCTCGTGACTTTGGGGGATTACACTGGTAAGGGACCCGATAGTCGCAAGGTCATCGATTGGCTCATTCAAACACAACACCGCTGTAACCTCGTTACGATTTGCGGCAACAATGACCTGTTGATGAAAAATGCGAGAAAAAGCAAAAAACACCTTCAGCGATGGTTAAATGCCGGTGGGCAGGAGACCTTGCGATCCTATACTCCCAGAAACAGGAAGAAAGTATCGATCGATGATATACCGCACGATCATTGGCAATTTCTCGATCGTTTCCTCCAACCTATCTTTATCACTCCAAGTCATTTCTTCGTCCATGCAAATGTTGCCCCAGGTGTCGCCCTAGAGGAACAACCGGATTCCTATTTATTTTGGAAAAAATTCAAACGGCCAGTGTACCATTATTCAGGCAAGACCATGGTTTGTGGGCATACCTCGCAAAAAACAGGCCTACCCGATGTCTGCGGTCGGGCTATATGTATCGACACCAAAGCTTTTCATGAAAAAGGATGGTTATCCTGCCTGGATGTGGAAAACAATATCGTCTATCAGGCAAGCCAAAGAGGTAAAACCCGTCAATTCCGACTCAGCGGCATAGAAGATTTACTCGAGGCAAGTCAGGTTAATGTTCCTGTGCAACACAAACCGATCAAAATAGAACCCCAGCTGCTTTCTGCGGAGATTTCCCAGGAATTGCACAGAAGCAGTAAAGGGTTATAGGAGAGGGGCCCCAAAGGCCCCAAGATTCAGGTTTCTGCGTGGGGGGTCAAATGCGCGCTATCGCCTGACAGGCGAGACACGGCGACCGAGGGGGTTTGAAAGGATTTTTGCGGGAATCAGATGTACTGCCAGACTTTGCCGATTGTTGTTTCCATAACGGCAACGGCGCAAAGATCGCTGTAAGCGATTTCGACAAGCTCCGCCCGAAGCCTCCCCTCCTCCTGCCCTTTGTTGAAGGCCTCCATTACCGCAATGGCGTCACTGTGGGTGCGTGACTGTGGAGAACTGCCGTCATGCGTCCGGGGATGGTAGCCCATGTATATGGTTTTGACCTTTTCCGGTTCTCTGTTCATTTCCTATCCTCGTTGGTTTGTGGTTGTTCTGTGCTCGATCCTGGGGCCGGTGTCTTGCGAGGCCATCACAACTTATACACTAACTGCGACATTTGGTTAAGTCCGATGGTCTTCTCGGTGTGGCTCCAAACCACAATATACAGAATTCCGAAAAGCCATTTTCACCCCTTTGGCATAAAGAGACGTTGTTTGTGAAAGGCAAGCAGGTAGCCATTGATCTTGCCGATCAAATCGAGGGTCTCTGGATATTTTGGCGGTTTGCCGTTTGTGATCGAGCCTTGCCCGGCATTCCAGGCGGAGACGACCAGATCGAGTCTGCCGTCGTAGGCATGGTTGTATTTGGCAATCAGAGAGCAAGTGAGCAAAATATTGATGGCCGGATCGAAGAGGTCAATAGGCTGCAATGTCTGCAATCTTTCCCTGGAGACATAGCGAACCTCGATCCCTTTGGCAAGAAATTCTTGGGCTGCCTGTTTTGCCGTCGAATAGAGCAGTTGGCACAGGCCTAAAGCTTCTTTTTCGGAGACCGCAAATTGATCTCCGCCGGACTCCGCCAGCATTAAAGCGCGGATAAAATCAGGATTAACCGTGTATCCACGTCGTACATAGCTGAGCGAACTGAAATACTTGATGAGATATTCATGATTTTTCACTCGTTCCCTTTGATGGCTCGAAAGCTCGACATCACCATATTTTTTCAAATACAGCTCTATGGAGTTTCCGTGACCGGGTACCGGGAGCAGAGTAATTCCCAAAGCAAACAGCAGGTTCCTCCACACCGATGGCAACCGTATGAAATCCGTCAATTCCATTGTTCATCCCCTCTCAATGCCATTCCCACCGATCCCACCAAGGGTTCAGCCTCCATGATCTTTGCAACGGTAGATTTCCGCAACCAATAGCCGGGCATAGCCCTCAACAAATTATGCCGGAGCGACGTCTTGTAAGCAGACGGTCCCCTCCGACAGCATAACAGTCGTTCATTGACAGCCGCCGGCTTCCTTGTTTCTCGAATGTTTCGCGAGGTGGGAACGTGAGGGGGATATGTTACTTCTTTTTGCCCCCCTGACTGATCCATTCCTTCAGTATTGCCAATTCCCCTGGTGTCATTGGAGCCAACAGGGGATGCCCCTTCTTCATCTTGACATAGAGCACACTTGATTCGGCCCGACCAGGTTGGATGTATTTATGCAATTGTTTGTAAGAGTCGTCCCGGGTCATATCGAAACTTGCCCGGCCTCCAAAATGGCACTTCAGACATTTTTCATTGATTACGGGCTGAATTTCTTGGGAAAAGCTCACTTCCTCCCTCCCATGGGCCGAAAGGATCGAGCCCAGGAACACCAGCAGCGATATCGCACACACCCTGCATCTCTTTCGTTTTGACATGAATTCGCGCATTGCGGGGCCGGTATCAGAAATTGCAGAATTGTGACCGCTCGACAGCCTTGATTGCAATGCATTCGATCTCCACCAGCCAGCCCGGCCTGCAGACCGGTGCGAGGACGATCACCTTGGGTACGGTGCAAAACCGCTCTTGAAAAAACAGCTCCAGCACCGGCGCATCGGAGAGATCCCGCAGATAGACGATCATCTGGGCGATATCCTCAAGCGTCGCGCCACCGTCATCGAGCAGGGCGCCGATGTTCTCGAAGACCCGCTCCAACTGGCGGGAGACGTTCTGCTGATGGATAATCTCACCTTTGCTGTTGATACTCGCGGTGCCGGAGATATACAGATGCCTGCGGTCGCCGAAGTCGACGCTCGTCCCCCGTTCAAAGGTGACCCCGTATTCATGGGTCGGGTTCAGGTGGCTCAAAGCCTGAAGATACCTGACCTGCTCATGCTTCACCCTGGCAATCGCGTAGGCGTCCATGATCACCGAGACATTGGGATCGGCATGTCGGCCTTCGATACCGGTGCTGGCGATATAATGGGTATCCCTGGTCATCCCCAGGGTCTCGAACAACTCCCGCCGCGAACGCACCACGCCATGGTAATTGTAATCGATATCCTTGACGAACAGCCAGGTCCGGATGCAGTTATCCGTGAGGGTGCAGCCCTGTTCACGCAACGTCCCGTTCCATTGGGCAAAAACCGCTGCGGTCTGAGCGTAGGAGTCGCCTGCGGTTTCCTCGGCCATCATCTGCGAACGCCAGATGTGGGCATGGGATTCGCGCTTCACCACGAGCTGGTTCTCGGACCGCTCGACAAGTGGCTGACGCACACCGTCGTCCCTGATGGCATACAGCCACAGGGCGAGTTTGTTTCCGGTCAGCGGCGGTTGCTGCACAATGGAAAACAGGCAATTTTCCAACTCTTTCCGACAATACAGTGCCAGTGTTTCGAGATGATCTTCCTGATTCATGAAATCACTGACAAACAGCCGGGCGAAAACGGCGCAACCCGAGGGGATGCCCTGTTCCTGAAAAAAGCTCGATGTCGCCGCGAACACGGCCTCCAGCTCGCGTTCGAAACGATCCGGACTGCAGGTCCGTGCAGTCAGGTGAATTTCGGTGGTGTGGAGCCTCTGCAGGAGGGAGGCATCGATCTGTACGTTGTTGATTCTGGTATTGAGATACTTCATGCGACCGGTCCTCTGAAATGAGTCGACGGATGCTCCCCGGATCTTGCACCCGGCCCGCAACCGTGGGGACGAAATATGCCGATGCCGACGCCTCTGCGAAACCTGGTTATTTGCCCACAATGTAGGGCTACATGTTGACGAAAAACGCGGCAGTTTGAACTATAGCCGGTCATAATTTTTTTTCTGTGACCTACATCACAGTATCGGCAGATTTACCCATTGGGCGAAAAATTCCACGGCGTCGCGTGCCCTTCATAGAGAAAAAGACGGCATCGAAGGGGTCGATGCCGCTCCAGACTCGCCTCCACTTCATGTCATGCACCACCGGTTGCACGGGGGGCTCGACAGAGGGAAAAAAACGCGGCGCGCCCAACCGAAGCAGCGGTTAGGCGCGAAGAAAGGGCCGGTGGCGAACATGAGCCACTTCTGCCGGACTCTCGGGTCTCAACTCTCGCCGGCCTGCTCCGCAACCACAGGTTTTTCATCGCCAATCAACGCGGCCAGGCTGTGGCGGACGGCGGCAAGATCCACCCCACCGCTGTCGATTTCAGCAAGCAGGCATTTCAAATCCTCACGCAAGCGCATCTGGGGCTGGGCACAGCGCATCCTATCCAGGCATCGGTTGAGTGGCTCGGCAAGTTGCGGGTAATAGTCGTTTTTTCGGAAGGCCACATCCTGCGGTGGGAAATCGCCCTGGAGCGCATTTTCCAGGACCTGGTGCAGCTTTTTCATCATGCCGGCAACGATCCGGCTGCGATGCAGGCTGAAAAGGATGCTGAGGACCGTCACCACTATCCCGGCACCGCTAATATAAAGCACGATACGGCGGTTGTGATGCACCGCCACCGACCCGTCCCAGGCCATGAGGTAAAACCAGGACAGCAGTCCGGCCACCAGCAGGGTCACCAGAATGTTGGCCACCACCACCACCGCCATCTGCACCACCTGATAGCGGGGATCGACCAGCAGTTTGCGCGAGTACCGCTTGCTCATAGGATCGCCTCGACCACAGCGGCATAGCGTTTGGTCAGCTCGATCCCCTCCTTCCGCTGGAAAATGGAGGCATACCGCTCCCTCTCAGGCCCCTCGACCCGGGCATCGTTCCAGGTCAGATAGGGTTTCCCCTGGCGGCTGACCACCCCGTAACCGCTGATGGCAATGGTGTTGACATCCAGCCCGCGGCTGATCTCGAGCACCATATTCTTTTCCGCCCGGTCAAGGTGGAGGTCGGTCAGCTCGCCGAAATCGGCCCCCACCATGGCAGCCACCTTACGGTTGAGCAAAAAGAGGATCGCCCCTTTACCGCTCAGATAACGGTTTTTCAATTTTTTCAGTCGCTTGAATTCTATTCTCATCATATCTCCACCTGTATCCCCTCGCTCTCCCCCGGTTGCCGGCCAGGCATCTCCGGGGAAGGGAGGGGGCATCGTTTACGGCCCGCTGATCGTCATATCGTCATCGGTGCCGGCCTCCCCGTCCGGACCGACACTGCGCAGCTCATATCGCCTGCCGTCCACGGTATAGACATAGGGAGAGCCCCAGTGATCCTCGGCCAGTTCCTTGACGTTGTTTTCCTTGAAGGTGGCTGCCATCCAGTCGGCGAAATTTTCCTCGGAGGGGAGCCTTCGGTCCATGATCCAGGCGGCATCGAGCATCACCGAGATGGACTTCAGATCTCCGGCGGTGCTGACGCGCTGGGCCTCGGCCACGCTCTCCTGGTAAATCCCCTTCAGCTGCTCCGGAACATCCATATAGACCGCCGAAACACTGGCGATCACCGTCAACATGCCCACAGTCGCCGCGTTCATTTCCGCTCACCCCAGAGCCTCGTTTCGGGGGGCCATGCAGAACGGGCGGCCTGGCGCTCGACACCGCCGCTCATTGGGCGGATGCGTCCCGGCGTGCAGCCAGATGGGCAGGATTGCCCTCTGCCTCCCCTCCCTTTTCCCCCTGCCTGAATTTGAGCAGCATCCATCCCAGGGGCAGCAGCGACACCACCACCGCCTGACAGATCATGGATTCGAGCGTGGGAAAGACCCCCAGCCAGCTGATCATCGGCCAGCCCTCGAGCTTGGTGGTATGGAGCATGCCCGCCACCTGCAGCTCCAGGATGCCCTGCCCGGAGAAGACCAGGGCCATCATGTAGAGCAGGATCGCGGTGCCGCCGAAAAAAAGTCCCAGGGGCAGGCGCACCGAGGCCAGCCGCACCAGCAGGTAGACCGCCACCAGCCCCACCAGGGCCAGCCCCATGCCGGCGGCGATGGCGTTGAATTCGCCCGAGGTCCCGGCCATGAGCGCCTGATAAAAGAGGATGGTCTCCGCCCCCTCGCGAAACACGGCGAGGAAGGCGACGAATCCCAGGGCAAAGAGGTTGCCCCGGCTCAGGGCCCGGTCCATCTTCTCCTTGATGAAGGCCTGCCAGCGGTCGGCGTCACGCTTGGCGGTCAGCCAGTAACTGACGTAGATCAGGACCCCGGCGGCAATGAGCATGGTCACGCCCTCGATGGCCTCCTGCTGGGCGCCGCTGGTCTTGATCAGGGTATTGAGCAGCCAGGCCGCGCCGACACTGGCGCCAAGCGCCCAGCCAACCCCCTGCCAGATGACTCCGACCTTGTCGCCGAAGCCGGAACGACGCAGATAGGCCACCAGGGCCGCCACCACCAGCATGGCCTCGACGCCCTCGCGAAAGAGGATGGTGAAGGACTGCAGCGCCCTGCCCCAGAACCCCTGCTCGCCGTCGGCGCGCGCGTACTGTTCCACCGCGTAATCAAGGTCTTTTTGCAGGGTGGCCCAGGTGGACTCGATGGCCCCCTTGGGCTCGCCCCGCATGGACTGGCTGATGATCAGGCTGAAGCTCGATTCGATCTTGAGCATGAAGGCGTTGTCCTTCAGCCCCAGGGTGAACTCCATGCCGCTCGTCTCGAATATATCGAAATATATGCGGGAAAACTCATTGCCGGTGAGCACCCCGTTGGCCGGGGCATAGGCGGCTATGGCAGCCCCGCCCCGCTCCTTGATCTGTGCCACCACCGGCCCGTAGTTCTCGGTGGCCTTGGCCGCGGCAAAGGCGCAACCGCCCCAGAGGCAGAGGATCATCATCAATAACAGCATCCGTTTGTACATGGCTTCCTCACGTCATAGATAGAAAACGTTGAATCTGGCGGGTGAACAGGCGCACCGCCTCCGGGTCGTCGCCATCGCCGTAGCGGATCTCGATGTAGCGGCCGACGATGTCCGTGGCCGCCGAGGTCAGCTCCGGCTTCTCTCGTCCGATCCGCGCCAGAAAGTCCCGGGGGCAATCACTGCTGGTCTTGGCCACGCCCTGCCTGGCCATGCGGGCGCAGAACCGGTTCCACCCCCGTCCGACCCGGTCGACGGCGGCCCGACTGCGCTGCCAGGCGACCAGCGCATACAGCGCCAGGAGGACGAACACCCCGCCCACGCCGCCGATGAGCAGATCGACCCAGTTGCTCTCCGGCATGCCCACCCCCTTGAGCAGCTCCATCTGCCGGTCAGGATTGTAATTGATCACCCATTTCTGCATCCTGGCAAAGACCGAGGCCCAATCGGGCAGGGACCAGGCCGAATCCTTCCTGGCCGGGGCGGTCGTCTTGGCCTTGGCGGCGGGTTTGGACTCCTTCAGCGGCTGATCGGCCAGCTTGCCCTTGTCCATCTCCACCACGGTGGCGGCTTGCGGCGCCGCTTTGGGCGCGGCCACCGGTTTGGCGTCCGGCGGCGGGGCGATGATGTCCAGGGCCTCCACCCGGCCCCAGCCCTTGCCGTCCTGCCAGGCCTCGACCCAGGCATGGGCGTCGGAACGCTTGACGATGACGAAGTTGGTCAGGGCGATGATGGTGCCCCCGCGGTATCCGCTCACCAGGCGGGCCGGAATGCCGGCGGCCCGCAGCAGCATGGCGGTCGCCCCGGCGAGGTACTCCACCCCGCCCTGCTTCTCGTCGAAGAAATAGCGGTCGAACAGGTCGTCGCCGGGCTCGATCACGTGGTTGGGATCAAAGCGATACCGGCCACCGGCGAGGCTGGTATAGATCTGATGGATGATCTCCTCGGGTTGCTTGTGCTCCCCGGCCATCGTTCGCCCCAGGGCCTGCAGTCTGGGGTTGGTGCCCTCGGGCCAGGCCAGGGCCCGGGCGCGCTGTTCGGGGCTGAGCTTGTCGCCGGCCTGGTAGTCCAGGTAGGAGAGCATCTGCAGCTTGGGCTCGAAATCGTCGATGGTGCGGATGCTGAGCAGCTGCAGATCGCTTGAGATCATCGATTCCGGGGCCGGGGCCGCGGGCACGTCGAGCCCGTAGAGCCAGCGGCCGCCGTTGGGCATCACCCGGAGCGAATAGCGCACCGGCTCGTCTTTGGTGTGCAGGATGCGGTCGAGCTGGGCCTTGGAGCGGATCGCCCCCTTCAGCAATCGATTGCGGTCGTCCCATCCCTCTTCCAGTTTCCAGTTTTCGCCGTCGTAGTCCCAGAACACCGGTCCACGCCAGTAGAGGCGGCTCTTGAAGGGCACCGTCCCCTCGAACTCGGCCACCAGCACGTTGTCGTTTTCCTGCTGGGCCCGCTGGATGCCGCCCTGCTGCAGGGTGGTGGCCTTGCCGAAGTCACCGCCGGTGCGGTCCATCAGCGCCTTGATCGGCAACCCGAAGGCAATGCCGATATCCCACAGGGGCCCGGGAATGCGGGGAAAGGAGAGAAAGAGCAGCAGCATCAGCGGCAGCCCCAGAAGCACCAGCAGCCCGGCCCGCCTGAGCAGGAACACCGGTCCGGCCCCATCCAGGTGAATCGCGATCAGGCTCACCACCAGGGCGAGGATCACCACCAGCATGTGCACCAGGTTGAGCAGGCTCTCGAAGTAGAGCGCGCCCACCGCCGCCAGAATCACCGCCGCGAAGATCAAGAGCAGCATGTCCCGCCGGCTGCGCGCCTCGCTCCATTTGAGAAAGACCACGGTGATGAAGAAGCTCAGCACCGATTCGCCGGAGAACCAGGACTCGAAGCTCTGCCAGATACCGGCAATGGCCCCGGCCAGGAGCAGCAGATTCAGTCCGCGCCCGGACCAGCCCCTGCGCCATCTGCCGGCGTAGTGCATGGCACCGCCCACCAGGGCGATCGCCGCCACCCACCAGGGCAGACGGATGAAGCTGGGCAGGGCCGCGAGAACAAGGGTCACCAGGACCCAATTGGAGGATCGATTCATGCCGCCCTCTCCTTTTCGCTCTCATCCAGGCCATAGAGGGCCAGGGCCTTGAGGCAGGCACGCAGATGCTTCTCCTCGCAGGCAGGTTCAAGCCGGGTCCCGGGCAGCTCCAGGCCGTACTCCCGGCCCAGACGATGGGCATCCAGCACCCAGCGACAGAGCTGGGAGAGCCGGTCCTCGACCGCGGTCACGCGGAGGTCTTCCCAGCGCAGCCAGAGGGCGGACTGCCCTTGGGCGCCGTCGAATTCCTTGGTGTAGAGCTCGTCAAACCGCGCCAGGGCCTGCCAGGAGATGCGCGAAAGGGGATCTCCCGGGTTGTAGCGCCGCATGTCGGTGTAGGAGCCGGACTCCTTGAGCTGATGGGCGCTGCGGTTGGGGAGATGTTCGGGCAGGGCCTGGGCGCCGACCGGCTCTGGGTAGACCAGGCAGCGCGGCAGCTCGCCCGCACGCAACCGGGCCTCGAACAGCCCCAGGGGGAAGGCGCTGCGGATGGTGGCCGCGCTATGGGGCAGGGTCCCGCGCTTTTTGGCGCTGCGGCGAAGGACCATCTCCGCCCGCTCGCCCCTTGCCAGAAGATGCTCGCCTTCGCTGTCCGCCCCCTTGGCCGCCACGCGCAGGCCGTAGCGATCCTGTCGGCTGCGGTTTTCCGCCTGGAGGCGATAGACCGCGGTCTGGCCGGCGAACACCGGTTCGACCTGCCAGTCCGCGGGCACGACCCCGGCCAGGTTGACCCGGGTGAAGTACCAGCCCACCAGGGCGACGGCGACGAGCAGGAAGGTCATGGCGAAGATCAGGTTGTTGCTGAAATTGATCGAGAGAAGAAACCCGCAGCCGATGAGGCCGAAAAAGCCCCAGCCCGCCGGGGCCAGGCGGGTGCAGAGCCGCTTCTGCCGTGCTTTCAGCGGCCATTTCAGGGCAATGGGTGTTGAGAGTATCGAGGCCATGAAGCCGCTCCCAAACCTATTCCACCGGCACCTGGGCCAGGATCTCCTCGCCGATGCGGGAGCCGGACACCCTGCCGGTCAGGGGCACCAGACGGTGGCCGGCCAGGGCGGGAAGGACCCGCTGAATATCGCCGGGCAGGAGCCTGTCCTCGCCGTGCACAAAGGCCCAGGCCTGGGCCGCGCGCAGCAGGCCGAGTCCGGCCCGGGTGGAGAGCCCCGCCTGAAAGAGTCCGGAGTTGCGGGTGAATTCGAGGATGCGATGGAGATAGTCCAGCACCGGCTCCGAGGTCCGCACCTGTTCCACCTGATGCTGCATCTCCACCAGTTGCGCCGGGCTCACCATGGGGTCGAGGACCTCGAGCAGGCGGCGGCGGTCCTCGCCGCGCAGCAGGTCGAGCTCGGCCTCGCGGTTGGGATAGCCCATGGTGACGCGCAAGAGGAACCGGTCGAGCTGCGATTCGGGCAGGGGGAAGGTCCCCATCTGCTCGGTGGGATTCTGGGTGGCGATGACGAAAAACGGCTCCGGCAGGCTGCGGGGTTCGCCCTCGACGCTCACCTGCCGCTCCTCCATGGCCTCGAGCAGGGCGCTCTGACACTTGGGCGTGGCCCGGTTGATCTCGTCGGCCAGCAGCAGCTGGGTGAAGACCGGCCCCTGGGAAAAGAAGAATTCCCCCTTGTTGCGGTCATAGACCGAACAGCCGAGGATATCGCCGGGCAGCAGGTCGCTGGTGAACTGGACCCGCTGATAGCTCAGCCCCAGCACCTTGCCCAGGGCGTGGGCGAGCACGGTCTTGCCCAGGCCGGGCACGTCCTCGATCAGCAGGTGGCCCCGCGCCAGCAGACAGGTCAGGGCCATTTCGATCTGCTCGTCCTTGCCGAGAATGATACGTCCCAGCTGCGCCATCACCGGCCCGAGCAGACCGGAGGCGACGCCTTCCTCAATGTGTGTTGCCATGGTGTTCATGTTGATCCTTATATTGGTTGTATTTCTTGGGCATGGCCCACTCTTGCTAAAATTTGAATCCCAACCCGACCACCACCGCGCAGGACTCCCATTCCGCCTCGTTAAAGCGGGCATAACCAGGCGAATTATCGGCACTGTAATAGGTGTACCCGCCTGCATCGGCCTCGAACTTGCTGTATGTAAATCCAACGGTCCAGAACCACTTTGGATTGGGCGTGTACCGATAGGTAATCGAGGCGACCACCCCATCCCCTTCGGAATCATGTTCAAAGCTGATTGGATGGGCAAAATCACTGCGCAGGTTCCAGTCGGCATCGGCCTCGTAATCGATCCAATGGTATTCAAACGAGGCCAACAGGGCATGCTGCCGGTTGAGAGCCAGCTCCATGTCCAGCCCGATGAACGGGCCTGCCCAATGGGCGTCGTAATTGCTGTCCAGGCCGGTAAACGGGCCGAGCTCAACCCCGAATCCATAATCGGCGATGACCTGCACCCCGTTGGTCATTGCCACTTCCTGGGAGTGATAGGAGTACCCGAGAACCGGCATCAGCTGCAGGGTGCTTTCACGGCCGGACAGCGGCAGATCGAAGCGGTAGCCAAGGGCGATATCGGCATCGAGCACCGAGCCGCCGTCGCCGTCGGCATAGGAACGGGAAAATTCCAGGGTCCGGTTGTCGCCGTAATAGTCGGAGTCCTGCACCTCGCCGCTTATGGTCCGCCCTATATCCACACCGCCGCGGACATACACGTTGGAACTGTTGCTCCAGCGCATGCCGGCGGAAACGGTCATGGACTCCAGGTCGTCAAAGCTCAGCTCGGAAAGGATGTTGGGAGTCCCGCCCAGAGGCGCGATGTTGAACCGCAGGTTGTCCCAGCGGTATCCCGCACCCAGGGTGAAGGAGTTCTGATACGCCAGCGACAGGGGCCTGGCCTCCCCGGCAACCAGCTTCTGCCGCTGGCGGGCCGACTCGGCGGTGCTGGACGGCGGCAGGACCGTCATCGGGGTCGGCTGCACCGTTTTCTCCGCCCCATCCTGATTCTCCTCGGCGCTGAAGGTGATCACCCCGGAGTTGACCGAACCGGGGGCCAGGATCATCTTCAGCTCCGGCGGCGGCTGGTCGGCCAGGGCCAGGCCCGCCTCCAGGCCAAGGACGATGGCCAGGCCCGCCAGGGTTTTTCCTCCTCTTCGTTGCCGCGTTCTCCATACGGGTTGCATCATCTCCCCTCCAGTGCTGTCTGCTGGGCAAAGGGTTTGTCGGAAATCAGGTAGAGGTAGGTGAAATCCCCTTCCTTGCCTGCGGGCTGCAGCTGCTGCGACTCCAGGGTCGCGGCGAGCCATTTGCCGCGCATTCTGCCGACATCCAGGACCATCTCGATCCTGTTGGTGTTGACGATCCGCAGGGCGGTGATGTAGTGGAAGCCGTTATGCCAGGCCGCCACCGGCACCGCTCTGATCCCCCGATAGGGAAAGAGCGGCACCTCGCCCATGGCCGGCAGGTAGACCGGCTTGACAGCCCCCTCGGGCTTGCGCGAGAGCAGGGGCATGCGCACCTGCTTTGCCGCCACCCGGGTCAGCTCGATGAAGTTCTGCTCCATGCTGCTGATCTGGCTTTTGGCCGCCCCTTTGCCGCGGACGCTTGCGGTGCTCGCCCGATCCTTGTCGATCTCATCGAAATACTGATCCATCTCGTTGGGATGGCTGCTCAGGGCGCCCAGGCGACGCCGGGTCACCTCCTCGCCCTGGGAGGGGGCGCTGAGCACATGCGGGGTGATCAGCAGCACCAGCTCGGTCTTGACATCGCTCTTCACATCCTCGCGGAAGAAGAAACCCAACAGGGGGATATCGCCCAGGACCGGCACCTTGCTCTCGGTGGAGGATTTGGAGCGGCGCATCATCCCGCCCACGGCCACGGTCATCCCGTCCTGGGCCAGGACCGTGCCCTGGAGGGTGGAGGTGTTGACCGTGTCGATATTGACGTACTGAACCTCGCCCCCCACCAGGACCGGGATCTTGCCGCCGTTGTCCTCCAGGGATGAGTTCTCATGGACAATGCGCATCACCACCGAGCGATCGGCGTTGATCGAGGGGAGGATGCTCAAGCTGTTGCCCACACTGCGCACCTCGGTCTTGGGCACGGGCACGGTGTAGATATCGACATCGTCGGAGCTTGTCGAGTTGATCTCCACCTCCTCGGTGGTAAACCCGGTGGTCAACACCGACTCCTCGCCGATAAAGAGCTTGGCCGGATGGTTGTTGGCCGCCAGCAGCATGGGGGTGGCGATGGAGCTGATGTTGCCCTCCTCCTCCAGGAGCTGCAGGCGCATGCGCAGGTTGCCGCTCAAGACCTGAAAGACCATGGTCGAATTTTCCATCACCCCGTAGTTGCCCGAACCCAGCAGGGTGCTGCCGACGCTGGTCGCGCTGGCGTTGAGGGGGCTGATCGCCTGGCCGTCGTCCGGCCCGGTCTTCTGGTTGCCGCTGATGGAGCTGATATCGAAGGCGGACTGGAACTCGTCGGTGAGCTGCACCTCGAGCACCTTCATCTCCAAGAGCACCTCCGGCACCTGCAGATCCGATTCGGTGATGACCCGGGCAATCTCGCTCATGGCCTTGTCGTCGGAGGTACGGACAAAGAGGATATTGTGCATCCGGTTGACGGTGACGTAGATGGTCGGCTCCTGCTGCTGGGTCGACACCTTTCCCAGGGTCGACTCGGAGATCATCTGCGGCTGCTGCCTGTTCTGCAGCTGCTCGAGCAGGGCAAGGCGAGAAGCTGTCAGATCCTTGACTTCCTTGATCTTATCGGCATCCCTGTTTTTGTTTTTTGAATTATTGTCCGAGGAGGAGGAAGACGATGATGATGATGAGTCGTCGTCATCGTCATCTTCCATGACACCATCATCCATATCCTCGCTAAATCCTGACCAAGCAGCGCTGACCTTGAAATCGTCACCTAGAAATCGGTTCGATTTCCCCAACAGTTCGACTCGGTCGCCATAGAGATCGGCGATGGTGCGGGCAGCGGTGCCCACATTGAGATACTTGAGCCGGAAGGCGCGGATCGGCTCGTTGCGAAAGACCACGATATCGCGCTGGTACTCCTCGGTGGTCATGACGATGAAGGTATCGGTGTTGGTGTTGTGGCGGTACCAGAGTCCGGAAATACGGCAGAGGCTGTCGACAATATCCGCGACCGGCAGGTTGCGGATAAAGAAGGTCACCTGGCGCTCGCCGGCCTCGGAAGTGGCGACGATGTTGACCCCGGTCATCTCCGAGATCACCCGCACAGCGTCCTGGACCTTGGTCCGCTTGAACTCCAGCTCCCGAACCATCTTGGCATTGGTTCCGGTCCGCCCGCTCTTTGCCGCCCCCCAGAGGGTCGCGGGGGCGCCGATCTGCAGGCAGAGCACCGCCACCAGGACGCAGCGCCCCAGCCGCTGTACAAACCGCAGCCGATTTTGATCATCATCCTCTGCTGAAAAGGGGTTCAACATAACGCGCTCACTTTTCATCGAACGATGATCATCTGGTTGAGGGAACCGGCCTCGACCACAACGTGGAGCCGGCTGATCTTGCGTATCCGCAGCACCGAATCGATGCCTAAGTCGTGCAGGCCCACGGTGTCGCCTTCGCGGACGATATAGGTATCGCCGCCGGTGACCTCCAACAGGGCCAGCACCTCGCCGTTTCCTCCCTGCAGATGCCCGCGCAACCGCATCTTGGGGATTTTAAGTTCCTGCTTGCTGGGAACAAAGGCCAGCCCCTCGTTGGAGGGGACCACCTTGGGTTCGGCGGGGGGGTTTGCTCTCAACTCCCGCAATTTTTCCGTGGCGGCAAAGGGGTTGCGCTGCACCGCCTCGGATTGAATGGTCTCCCTGGGGGCGTTGAACTGGGCAAAGGGGTCCCCCACCCGGTCCAGGTCGATCAGGGGCTGCGGCTGCGCCGTCCCCTTTTCCGCTTCCACCAGCGCCTGCGCCCGGTCCATCGGGGCCCCAAGCCCCCAGCCGACCAGAGCGATGAAGATCCATATGCTCAGTTGCAACTTGTTGACATTCGCCATCTCACATTCCGCCCTTGGAAACTGCCATAACGGCTTGAAAAAACGCAAAATACACAAACCCGACCATGCCCCCGATGCCGACGATCAGCATCGGCTCGATCATGATCGAGATCACCTTGACCTTGGCGGCCAACTCCTTGCGATAGTACTCGCCCACGCCCTGCATGACCCCGTCCAGCTGGCCCGAACTCTCGCCCACCGCCGCCATGTGCCGCATCATCTGCGGTATATGGGGCTGCTCAAAGGCCTTGGACAGCGAGCGCCCGGCCAGCAGTCCTTCGGCGGCCCGCTTGAAACAGTCGCTCACCGCCAGGTTGTTGATCACCCCGGTGGTGATGCGCAGGGCCTCCAGGGCGGTGACGCCGCTGGACAGCAGAATCGCCAGGCTCCACCCCGCCTGGGCCATGGCCGAACAGCGGATAGCCCCGCCGATGACCGGGATGGCCAGGATCGCCCGGTCGAGCACCTTCTTGCTCTTGGGCTGGGTGGTGGCGGCGAGCAGCGAGAAGATCGCCGTCCCGGCGGCGATGAGGATCACCTTGCCGTTGTCGTGCATCCAGCCGGCCACGTCGAGCAGCATCTGGGTCGAGGCCGGCAGCTCGGCGTTGCGCGCGGTGAGGAAGGTGGCAAACCGGGGAATGACCCCGGCCACGAGAAAGATCACCACCCCCACGGCGGCGACGAGCACGAACGAGGGATAGGTCATGGCCGCCACCAGCTGCTGCTTGAGCTCCCGCTTCTTTTCCATGTCGTCGGCCAGCCGGTCGAGGATCGAGTCGAGGTTGCCGCTCTGCTCGCCGCTGGCCACCAGGTTGGCGACCATCGGCGCGAACACCTTCTTCTCCCGGGCCATGGCCGTGGAAAAGCTGGCACCCCGCCGGATCTCGTCGCCCATGCGCCGCAGGACCCGCTTGAGGCGGATCTTGCTCACCATGTCGCAGTTGGCGTCCAGGGCGGTGACCAGGGTGTAGCCGGAACGGAGCATGAGCGAGGTCTGGCGAAAGAGCATCACTAGGTCCATGGCCTTGATGCCGGCGTACTGGCCAGGATTGAGCAGGCTCGGCAGCTTGCGCAGCAGATTCCACAGCCGATTGCCGGAACGGGAGCGATCGCCCTCGACCAACTCGAGCACGAAGATGGAGCGCTCGCGGAGAATGCGCCGAGCCTCCTTGAGATCCTTGGCCTCGACTTGGCCCTGCTGGGCCGCGCCCCGCCCGTCCAGGGCGCTGTAGGAAAAGATCGGCATGCGCGGTTACTCCTCGGCCCGCAGATGGAGCACGTCGTTCAGGGCGGCCTCACCGGCGAGCACCTTGGCACAGCCGTCCTGCCACAGGCTGCGCAGACCGGTGGCCATGCGGCGGATCTCGTTTTCGCCCGCGCCCTCGGCGATGGCCACCCGCAAATTGTTGTCGATCCACAGGGCCTCGTAGATGCCCACCCGGCCACGGTATCCCGAGCCCAGGCAGAACGAGCAGCCCACGGGCTCGTAGATTTCAAGATCGCCCTGCTCGGGCCGTCCAAGCAGACGGAGTTCATCGGGGCTGGCCGCCCGTTTTTTCCGGCAGTGACGGCAGAGGCGCCGCACCAGCCGCTGGGCGAGGACCCCGATCAGGGTTGAGCCGATGAGAAAGCGCTCGGCGCCGATATCGGCCAACCGGGTGACCGCGCCCACCGAATCGTTGGTATGGAGGGTGGAGAGCACCAGGTGGCCGGTCATGGCCGCGCGCATGCCGATCTCCACGGTCTCGCGATCGCGCATCTCACCCACCAGGATCACGTCCGGGTCGTGGCGGAGAAAGGAGCGCAGGGCCTGGGCGAAGTTGACCTTACCGCTTACCTGCACCTGGCTCACCCCGACGATGGGCTGCTCAACCGGATCCTCGACGGTGAGCACGTTCATCTTGTCCACATTCAGCTCGCGGATGGCGGCGTAGAGGGTAGTGGACTTGCCGCTGCCGGTGGGGCCGGTGACCAGGATCATGCCGTAGGGCCGGGCGATGCCGCGCCGGAACTCGCCGAGGATCTCCGGGGGCATGCCCAGGTCCTCGAGGCTGAGGTTGCCGGTCTCCTGGCCCAGGATGCGCATGGTGCCGCGCTCGCCCCAACGGGTGGGGATGGTGGCGACGCGGATATCGGTCTCGGGGATGTCCCAGTCGCTGATGGTGTACTTGAGGGCCCCGTCCTGGGCCATGCGCTGCTCGGCGATATCCAGGCTGGCGAGGACCTTGATCCGGTTCATCAGGGCCTCCTGCTCGGCCATGCTCAGCAGCCGGCCGTAGTCCTGCATCTGCCCGTCCACGCGCAGCCGCACCCGCATGCCGCCCTCGATCGGCTCGAAATGGATATCCGAGGCCCGCCGCAGGTAGACCTCCTTCATCACCTGGTCAAAGAGCTCCACCGGGTCGTTGTCGCCGTCGCCGCCCTGGGCGATGGCCGCCACCGTGCCGCCGTCGCCGCTGAGGAGCACGGCGGTGCGCAGGGCGCGCGGCTCGGCCAGGGCCGGGATGAAACGACAGCCCACCGCCCGCTCGGCCCGCTCGACGCTGAGCAGGTCCTCGGGGTCGGCGAGCACCAGGTAGCGCTCGCCCTTCCGGCGCACCGGCAGCACCGGCTTCTGCTGGCGCATGGTGCGCGGCAGCATGGCCAGGGCCTCGGCATCTCCCTTGAGATCGCTGGGATGAAAAAACTCCATCTGATGCGAGTCGGCCAGGGCCTGATAGAGGGCCACCTCCGGAAAACGGCCCGCCCGGGTCACCACCTCGAGAAGGGGCAGTCGCTCGCGCTTGGCCTGGAGCCGCAGCCCCTTGAGGGCCACCGCGTCCACCAGCCCGACCCGGATGCCCGCCTCGATCAGGGTCGCCTCGGTCACCGCCATCAGCGCACCCCTCCGGCCACGCTGAGGTGCTTCTTGAAGCCGTCCTTGTCGTTGCACAGGTCAAGGGCGCGCTCCTTGGCGATCTTGCCGTTCTTCACCAGCCGGGCCAGCTCCTGGTCCAGGGTCCACATCCCGTCCTTGGCCCCGGCCTCCATCATCGAGTAGAGCTGGCGGGTTTTCGAATTCTGGATCAGGTTGGCGGCGGCGGTGGTCACCATCAGCAGTTCCACCACCGGCACCCGGCCCTTGCCGTCGACGGTGGGCACCAGCCGCTGGGCGATGACCGCCTTGAGCACCATGGAGATGCGATGCCGGGCCACGGCCTGCTCCTCGCCGGAAAAATAGCCGATGAACCGCTCGATGGCGCCGATGGCCTCGCCGGTGTGGAGGGTGGAGAACACCAGGTGGCCGGTCTCGGCGGCGGTGATCGAGGCCTGCATGGTCTGTTTGTCGCGCATCTCGCCCACCATGATCACGTCCGGGTCCTCGCGCATGGCCGCGCGCACCGCCTCGGCATAGGAGGGCACGTCGCGGTTGACCTCGCGGTGGTGCACCAGGCTGCGATGGCTCTGGTGGACGAACTCCACCGGGTCCTCGACGGTGAGGATATGGCACTCGCGGTTGCGGTTGATCTCGTCGAGCAGCACCGCCAGGGTCGAGGACTTGCCGCTGCCGGTGACCCCGGTGACCAGCACCAGCCCGGACTTGAGATAGGCCAGCTCCCGCAGTCGCGAAGGCAGGCCCAGCTCTTCCAGGGCGAGGATGTTCTGGTCCAGGTGGCGGATGGCCAGGGCGGGCCGTCCCAGCTCCATGTAGCAGTTGATGCGGAAGCGCTGGCCGGCGCTGTTGGAGTGGCCCAGATCCACGGTCCACTGCTGGGCGAACTCCTGGCGCTGTGCCTTACTCATGATCGCGGCGGCCATGGCCACCACCTCGGCCTCGTTATAGACCTTGTCGCCCTGGGGCCGCAGCCGCCCGTCCACCCGGTAGCTCACCGGCTTGTCGCAGGAGAGGTGCATGTCCGAGGCGCCGAGCTCGACGCAGCGGCGCAGCAGCTCGTCGATGGCGGCCGCGGCACCTCTGTCGACGGCGGGCTCCGGGCAGACCGGGCAGCGGGTGAGATGTTCCTCAATCATTGGTGGGTGCATAATCCCGCTCACATCGACATCTCCAGGGCAACGTAAATGGTGCCGTCAACCACCGGCAGGCGCCCTTTCTGCTCCTCGAGCTGACGGGAAAAAAGTTTCATGTTCATCACCGAGACGTAGAAGGAGAGGTCCTTGAGCCCCTTGAGAAATTCCACCAGCGGGCGGAACTGGCTGTTGGCGGTCAGCACCAGCAGCGGCCGCCCCAGGGCCGGATCGATGGGCGCGGCCACCATGCCGTCCTCGGTGGAGAGCCCCTTTCTCGAGACCGCCAGCAGGGTGACGCCGGTGCGGTCGGCCAGGGTGGTGATCTCGAGCAAAAGCTGCTGCCGCACCTCGGCCGACTCCACCGGGGCAAAACCGGTGTCCAGCTCGTTGAAGGACTGGTTGATCTCGACCAGCTTGCGGTCGACCTCGTCGATCTTGCGCTGCACGGCCTGGGGGTTGGCGTTCATGTTCTTGGTATCGACCTTGGCCCGTTTCGCAATCCGGTCCTTGATGCGGTGGATCGACTTGGACGACTCGAACAGGCCGCGATGGGTAAAGGGGTAGAGCCCGGCCCCATAGGCCCCGAGGAGCACGAAAGCGATCACCAGCTGCACCTTGAGACGGTCGGCGGGGGGGAGTTTTTTCCAGCGTTGTATCATGGTTGCGTTGTCCGGAGTGATGGCCGGGGAAGTAGATCGGCTGTGGAGGTGGCCATGGGTTTCACCGTTTCTTTTTCTTGGGCGGAGTCTTCGCGGCCTTGCCGCCCGCAGGGGCTGCGGACGCGGATTCCGCTCCCGGCCCGGACTCATTGGGCGCCAGCCAGATATTGAACACATAGCCCTCGAGGCCGAGCCAGTTTCTGCCGCGCATTATCTTGTTCTCCCGCACCCAGTACTGCCAGGGTTCGAGCTTTTCATTGAGCCGGCTGACAAAGCTCTGCCCCTCGGTGTCGTTCAGGGCCCAGCCCTCGAGGCGAATGGTGGTGCGCTTGTCGTTCTCCTCGACCACATCGAGGACAATCTCCTCGCCAATCGCAGCGGCAACCGCCTCGAGTATCCCGGGAACCAGGTCCTGACGGCGGCGGATGACGTTGTCGAGCACCCCCTGCATCTGCTCCTTGGAACTCAGTTCGAGTTGTTTACTCTCAAGCACCCCTTCAAGCCGCCTGGCCTCGCCCGCCATGGAATCGACCTGGCGTTTGAGCGACAACTGCTGCTCGTACTCCACCTCCAGCCGGGTCAGTTCGGCATTGTTGTTCGCGGTCCGGATGCGGGCCCAGGTTTCAAAGGAGGCGATGGCGATCACCACCAGACCGATTCCGGCCCAGGGCCAGAGTTCACGCCGCTTCCACAGGGGCGGCGGCGGGTCCTGGGCGCGGATGCGCACCAGGGGCACGCCCTTGGCCAGGCCGAGGGCGTGCCGGGCCACGCCCTGCATGGACAGTACGCACAGCCCCTGTTCCCCGTCGTCCGCACCGCCCAGCCGCTCCACCCGGGCGGTGCTGTGGGTGAAGGCCTGGGCCAGGGCGGCGGTCAGTTCCCCGGCCTGCGTCGGTGGGGCGCTGCAATAGATGGTCCGGGTCTCCGGACGGACCAGGTCGCGCACCGCCTCGATCAGCGGTTCGATCTCCACCCGGCCCATGGAACAGGGCCGCAGGGCCTGGTAGTCGGGCTGGCCCCCCTGGCCACGGAAGACAAGGACCTGCTCCTGGAGGATATCGATCAGGATCCAGCCTTCGTCACCGCCCTTCACCAGGGGCAGGCAGGCGCCCAAACGGGGGTAGATCCAGCCGAGGTGGAGGTTGTGGCGGGCAAAGGCCCTGGCCCAGCCGTCGCGGATGCCGGCGCCGATCCCGGCCACGGACCAGAGAAAGCCGTCTTCCTCGTCGCCGCCTGCCAGGCCGGTCCAGCCGGTGGCCATCTCGGTGTCGTCGCCGCCGGCCCAGAGCTCCTGGAGGGCCAGGGCCTGGTCCATGGGTTCAGACTCCACCAGATGGCTGAAGGAGGCCGTGCCCAGGCGCACCTGCTCCTCGGCGGCCCTGGTCTCGATCGCCAGGCGCTGCTCGGCGCTGATCTCGCCCCGCCCCATGAGCAGGGCCTGCAGGGTCCAGAGCTCGCTCTGCTGCACCAGAAGCTCTTCGAGCTCCCAGCGGACCAGCTCGGCCATCTGCGCCTCGGGGCGCGGTTTCTTGGGATCGACCGGCAGGGAGTGGAGCGCGCCGGCGGCGCAGGGGGAGATGAGGACAGCGTTCTTGGGCAGCTGTTTCTTCGACTGGCTCTGCAGCTGGGCCACCACCTCGCCGACCGCTACGGCCAGGTCGGTCGCCGAAGACAGGGCGACCGAGCCCAGCATCACCGCCTGGGAGGCGGAGCTCGAGGCAACCGCGCCGTAGAGGTGAAACCCGGTGCTCTCGAACACCAGCACCCGGCCCGGTTTGCCCAGTTTGAGCTTTTTGAGATTGATCCCCTTGGGGATGTGCAGCTTCAACATATTACACCTGCGCCGCCCACCGGCGCCGAAGTTCAATAAGAAGTAATTTTCCGTTCAAATGGTTGCAGCGCAGTTCCAGGAACATAGGTAAATGGGGTCCAGAGTGGCGCACCGGTTGGAAAAGAGTTGGCGCTGGTAAACTGAGTAATCGGACAGTTGCCACCACTATCCGCCTCTACAATTGCAAAGGCCGCAGCACCAAGGTAAAACACTGAGCTGGTAGCGAAATCAAACCATACGGTTGCCCTATCCCCATTATATGAGATTGTCTTAGATGCAGTTGTTATATATGGCAAATTGGTCGAATCTTTAAAAAAAATTCCATTTTTATTATAAGATACTGCAAGACAAACATTTACAGATGGTTGCCATATGATATCACTCTGGTTAATTACAGAATCACCATTGACATCTTCACCTAAGTACGATGCACATCCACTAGCCCCAGATGAATCTTGAAGAGATTTCCATGTAAAACCACTCGATACACAAGAATTTTTATCTGAAATATTCGAATAGCCCCCTGAAGAAACCTGACACACATAACATTGAGATGAGGACTTAAAATCAAAAACCACCTCTAATTTCGTAAAATTGAGGCTATACTCATTTGCAGTTATCAAAGGGGTAGTACTATCTGGATAATCAGCATCAAAATCAGAACCGCCACTTGCCCCATCACGGCCATAGCTCTGCACAGTCAGGTCGCCGCTGGCAGAAACGCTGTAGTTCCAGTTATTGCCCCAGCCATCCAGGTATGTGCCGGTACTGCCGAAGCCAGGCGGCAGGTAGGGCCCGTTCCACCCCGCCCAAAGGCCTGTGGTCGAATCGTAGGCTGAACCTGTCTGGATGATCCAGGTGCCGCCCGCTGTGCCGCAATCGGTGCTGTTGCTGTACTGGGGGAGGCCGTCACAGTAGTTCTGTGCAACCAGGGCCTGCAACTTCGCCGGCAGCCGCCCCATGTCCGCCACATAGCCGCGCACCTCGGGGCCGCCGTTGACCGTGCGCGAGGTGTCGCCGATGATGGCCCGGCGGATGGCCTGCAGCCGGTTTTTGGTGTCCTCGAAATGGAGCTGGTCGGTGTTGTTGGTCACCACCCCCAGGCTCATCCAGGCCACGGCGGAGAGGATGGTCACCACCAGCAGGAGCTCGAGGAGGGTGAACCCGGCCATGTTATCCCGCGTTCTTTCCATGGTACCCAGGCGACCCGATCAGGGGATGGCGGAAAAATCCACCACCAGGATGGCCGGGCCCTTGGCGTAGCTGTAGACGTGGTAGCCAAGGAAATGTGCCTTTTCCTCTTCCTTGAGCCCGGCGTTGAGTTTCAACACCGCGTTTTTCTCCACGTACACCGGGATGATCCGGCCGCCGCTGGACTCGACGAACATCCGGTGATTGATCTCCGGCAGGGGCGAAACCCCGGAGAGCTCGAGGGCCTTGTAGACATAGGTGACCTGGCGCTCCTCGGGCAGCCGCTTCATGCGCGCGTCAAAGCTCACCGGCCGGGCCATCTTGATCAGCTTCTTGCCCTTTTCCGCGGCATGCTTTTCCAGCTCGATAAATGTGTCGAGCTCGACCCGGGTGAAGCTCTCCTCCTTGACCGGCGCGGCCTGGCCCACGGTTTCCGGGGCAGCCTGGGCCACCGCCGGCGGCGTCTCCCGGGGAGCAGGGGCGTTCTCCTCGGCCCCCACGCCCAGAGGCAGGGCGAGAAAGAACAGCAACGCAAGGAACAACTGTATTTTCAGCGTGTTATACATATCGACTCACTCGAACGTTTCACTTGGTTATTGCACCGGCAGGACAATATCGTCGCCGGTGTTGTATGCTCCATCCGGCCCCATGCTGACCAGTTGCCACCGGTTCGGCGAGGCGGCGGTCTGGAGAAACAGATAGGGCCGCCCCCAGGCGTCGCCTGAGGGAATATTGCTCCACTGAAAGATCGACCCTATGGGTTTGTGATCAAAGGGGTCGGCGATGCCGACCACATCCACCATGGTCCCGGCGGTGGGGTCGCCGGAGTCATTGTCGGCGAGATCGGGGTCCGTTGGGTTGAGATCGTCACCGATGTTGACCTCGCCGTCGGCAAAGCCGCTCAGGTAAGGGCCGCGCCAGCCGCGCCCGGTCTCCGCGTTCCAGGTGGCCAGCGGATGGGTCGCGGGCAGGGGGCTGGTCGTGGCCAGCAACTGGTAGAGGTTGGCCGGCGAATAGAACCATTCATCATCGCTGCCGTCGTCATGGCTGGGCACGGTGGTCACCTCGCCGCCATCGGCGGTCAGCCGGAACACACCCTCCCGAGGGAAATAGCCGGTATCCGCCTTGAACTGGCGCAGGGCGCTTGCGATCTGCTGCATCTCGCTGTAGGCGAGCCGTTCGTCGGCGTGTTCGGCCACCCCCTTGAAGGTGCCCGAGGCGATGAAGGAGATGGCCGCCAGGATGGCGACAACCACCAGAAGCTCGAGGAGGGTGTAGCCATCCTGCCCTTTTGCGGTCAAGATCGATCTGTTTCGCGGTTGCGGCCTGTTGGGTTGCAGCACATTGCCCCGATAAAGTCTGCGCCGGGCCAGAGACCCGACTGAATCACGTTGTCACTCCGCTGCCGGGGCGTGGAGCCGTGCTCCAGCGCTCCGCCCCATCGGTAAAAGATGGTGGGCACAAACTTCGTGCCCACCCTACCGCTCGCTGTCCGTTTCCCCGATGTTCGCCCGCACTCCGGGAGCGGACACAGGGCCCCCGGAAGGGTCGCGCGCCGCCGGGACACTCGCCAGGCCGGCGACGCGCGGGCCGCATCCGGGAGCAGCCTGCAACGGGTTATTTCTTCACGGCCTTGACGCACTGGGCGCGGGCCTCGCTCAGGGGCGTCTTGAAATCGGCGGAGTACTTGCGGCGGGTCTTGTTGATCGCCTCGCTCTCCTTGAGTCCGCCGTTGAGCATCCCGGCGAGGTAATTGTACTGTTCGCCCTTGACGGTCTTGCTCGCCGCCTCGGCATAGCAGGCGGCCTGGTCGGCGGGGATTCCGCTCTTGATCAGGCCGCTCTTCATGGTTTCGACGTCCGGCGACGAACCGCAGCCGGCCAGCAACACGGTCAACAGCAACAAGGGGGATATTCGTTTCATGGCTAGCATCTCAATCTCCAAGGACCCACTCCTTTGGTTGGATCAGCAGGTGGTTGGTTGGTCAGGCCGGAAATCACGCTCCCGGCAGAGAAATGCCCCGTGCAGAACTGCTCCACACGGGGCCGGACATGCAGTTTGTTACAGATCGGGCCAGCCCGGCAAGAAATCCGGGAGGGACCGCGACGGAAGGCGGAAGGAGTACAAAGCGCATCCACCGCGGCCCGGGTGCGGCCCGAAACCGGCTCAGCTCACCTGCCCGGCGCGGGGGGTGCGCCGGGCAGGCTCAAGCCGGGTTATCAGATGGTGTTGCGGGTGCCGTCCCACTCGCCGAGCTCTTCTTCCTTGGTGTCGAGGGCGCCGTCGACGATAGCGACGAGTTCGCACTGATCACCAGGCTGAATACCACCTGTGGCAGAAGCAAGGTAAGTTCCCACGTTCCATACGGCGATGAATCGGTTGTACTCATCCGGCTTGACATGACGATAGACAGGCACGGTGGTCATTCCGCCAAGCTCGTTGGCGTTGAACAGAGTCGATGCCGGTCCAATACCGGTAAGCAGATAAGCATAGTTGCCATCAGCATTGTAAACGGTACCATCACCAGCAGGATCCTCCTGGCCAGTCAGTCGCTCGTTTCCACCAATCCACCACACACCAGACACGGTTGCATCGACTGCATCATCACCATCGGCATCAAACGGGACCTCAACGCCGCATCCGTTGGCGTCTGGGGTCAAGAAAATATTACCAGCAACAACCATATTGGAGCGTGAGTTGATCAGGGCCTGGATATACGTTGCCGAGCAATCCATAGAACCTACGACCGCACCATTGGGCATGTCTGTGTTATCATTATCGATATACATCATTGACTGTATACCACCATCGTACATGATCTGAAGCACGCCTGTTGGTATAGAGGCAATAGCAGCATCAGTAGCAGGATCAAAACCAAGCATCCCAGGATCTGTACCGTCTTCAGCCAACAGCGAGTCAAACCGGCTCGGCAGCTCGTTGCGTTTGATAACGCGGTAGGTGCGGATGCCCTTGTTCAGCTCGTCCATCATGGTGACGTGGGCGGCGGCGGAGGCACGCGCATCCGTATCCTTGAGGGCGATGGTGGCGGTACCGGCGATGGCGGCGAGGATGGCCACGACCACCAGCAGCTCGAGCAGGGTGAAACCGTCGTTGTTGCGTTTTTTGCTCTCGAGGATCTGTTTTCTCAGCTCAAGCATGGATTTGATTTTTTCGCTCAAAGTCTTCATGGGGTTTTCCTCCTGTATGGGGTTAAAAGAAACGACTCTTCTTGGTTGTTCCAGCCATCGCTCCCGCCCCGGGAGCCGAGCACCGGTGTGCATGTTTTTCTTCCTGTTTCATCCGGCGCCGGTCGACCCGCACGATTGGACACCGCCTGTGGGCATGGCCGCTCGCCACCGCCCCTCCTTTTTTCGTGAAACGCCTCAGCCTGCCGTTGCCTCGCCCTCGCGCCCCTTGCCTGCCAGAACGGCGCTCGTGTCGCGCACGGTCCGCTGCGGAGTGCAGTTGTTGGCGAAGTCCACCACGAAGCGGTACTGCTTGCCGCAGTGGATGATCACCTCTTTCTGCCCCCGGCGCAGGATCCGCATCTCCAGGCGAATATCGCCATAGCCGTCATGGGCAAAGACCTCGTGGTACAAGGCTTCAAACTGTTTCAGTACATCCTGGCTGGTTGCTGTCTCCATTCCCTCTGTACCCTGGACGTTTTTCCCTTGGTTTGAATTGCAGCGCCGAAACCCCTTTCCGGCGCCCGATGCGCCCGACACAGCCGGTGCATCCCATTTTCGCTTCAAACGGCGGTCGTCAAAGATCCGGTCGATTCAACCCGGCATGGCGACGATCGCCTTTTTAAGACCAACGACTTTCATTAGCAGATCCAACTTGTTTTAGTTATCGCTAATGTTGATTGCACTATAGCCGAAAAATTTCCCCCTGCTGTGACCAGGGTCACGCTTTGGCAAAAAAAAAGACCAAGTTTTCATTTTTTCTGCATGAAAAATTTATTCAATTATATCAGTTAGTTAAATTTTTGAAAAAGCCGCGCCCGCTGCTGAACGGGCATGCGCCGCCCGCTGCAAACGCTGCACCTGCATCGTTTGCAGCGGGCGCGGGCGGCCATTAAATCCATTAAGCCCTAATCTTATTATTCATTGACAACATTATAAGGTATAGCTAAATGTAGCCCGTCGCCGGACGAGGAATCGATGACACTGTTCGGCAAAAAAACAATGTGATCACCACCAAAGCTCAGCTTAAAAAGAGGCGATCTCTCCCGATGGTCGAGATGACCTCGGGGCGATCCTACGCTCCCTGGAAAAGGGCGCCGTATCGATGCCATCCCCTGCCTCCGCGAGGGATCTCGTCTTTGTTTCCCTTGAGCCGAAGTCGAGTGCAGTCACCTAATAAAAGTATCGCTACACCCCAGGAGCCCCATGAAATATGCGACTACCGCCGCCGCACCGGCCGCGATCACCGAATTTTCCACCAATCAGGAACGAAAGGGACTCCTGCGCAGCCCCCTCTTGCGTGACCTGGCTCCGGAACTTCGACAGAGCCTGAGCCAGATGGCCATCCTCCGCACCCTGCGCAAGGGCGAGTACCTCTTCTTCGACGGCGAGCCGATCCATCACTTCCACTACCTGGGCAGCGGCCGCATCAAGGAGTACTATCCCGCCTGCGACGGCGAACAGTGCCTGCGCCACATCGCCCTGCCCGGCCATTACCTCAGCCTGCACCAGCTGCTCTCGGGCAAGCCCCATTACAGTTATTCGGCCGTGGCCATAAGCGCCTCGCGCTGCTGGTCCTGGCCGATCGATTTCTTCCTGGACCTGATGCACCGGGAGCCCACCGTTTCGGTGCAGGTGGTGCGCCTGCTCTCGGAGAACGTGGAGCACTCCTGCCGCCACAACTGCCTCTGCCGCAAATCCCGCGCCCTGGCCAAGGTGGCCGGCTACCTGCTGAGCAAGAGCCGGATGATGACCCGCCAGGCCAGGCTCATGGGCAGCATGGCGCCGTCGGTGCGCATCGACCTGCGGCCCCTGGAACTGGCGGCGGCGGAGATTTGCCTGGCCCGCGAGACCTTTTCCCGGGCCCTGTCCTGCCTCGACGATCGCGGCCTGATCCAGGTGGTGTACGGGGTGGTGGAAATTCTCGACGAAGAGGGGCTGAAGGAGATCAGCGCGGTGGGCTGATCGATGGCGGGCTCCGCCGGTCAGCTTCGGCCTGGGCGGGAACGTCCGGACACGGGGGCTTTCTCTCCTTTCCTCCCCCGCTGCCGGGGTGATGCAAACACCCCTGCTGCCCATGTTCAGGGCCCTGGAAACAGGTGCCTTTCCGGGCCGGGGGCCGCAACCGGTCAGGGATTCCCAATCATGACAGCCTCGTAAAAAGTCAAAAGCCGAGAAATCACGGTTCGTCAAATCAATACGTTAGAAGGCAAGAAACGTCGTTTTCGTGGCTTTTTACGAGAACGACAATCATGATGGCTTCGTAAAAAGTCAAAAGCCTGAATGTCACGCGTCGTGAAATCAGCAACTTACAAAGCTCGAAACGTCGTTCTCGAGGCTTTTTACGAGAACGACAATCATCGACATATCACCAGGAAGACAGCGCAATGAACCTTCTCTCAGCCGTATTCCCCCCCCTGCTTGGCGTGGTGGTGGGCTCTTTTCTCAATGTGGTCATACTCCGCTTGCCCAGGGCGGATGCCTCCATCGTCTTTCCCGGCTCGCACTGCCCGCAATGCGGCCATCCGCTCAGCTGGTGGGAGAACATCCCCCTGCTCAGCTTTCTCCTCCTCAAGGGGCGGTGCCGCAGCTGCAGGGCCCCCATCTCCTGGCAATATCCGCTGGTCGAGGCGGCCATGGGGCTGCTGTCGTTTTTGCTCTTCCTCCAGCAGGGGCCGAGCCTTCGCTACCTGGTGCTGTTTTTGTTGTTCGCGGCCCTGCTGGTCATCCTCGTCATCGACCTCCAACACCAGATCATCCCCGACAGGATCAGCCTGCCGGGGATCACCCTGGGCTTCGCCGCCTCGTTGTTCACCGATCTCGCCACCTGGCAGCAGTCGGCCCTGGGGGTGCTGCTTGGCGGGGGCATCCTCGCCCTGGTCTCCTGGGGCTATACGGCCCTGAGAAAACAAAAGGGCATGGGGGGCGGGGACATCAAACTGCTGGCCATGATCGGGGCCTTTCTTGGCTGCCAGAGCCTGTTGTACGTGATTCTCGCCAGCTCGGTGCTGGGCTCCGTGGTGGGAATCGGTGCGATGGTCAAGCAGGGCGGGGGCGGCAGGATGCGCCTTCCCTTTGGCCCCTTTCTCGCCCTGGCGGCCATAAGCTGGGTGTTGCTCGGGAAGCAGATGCTCGGCGGGGGAAAGATGGCACTCTTCCTCGCGCCCTGACTCATTGATTTGACTGACCGTGATTTCTCGACTTTTGACGTTTGTCGTTCTCGTAAAAAGCCACGAAAACGACGTTTCTTGCCTTCTAACGTATTGATTTGACTAACCGTGATTTCTCCGCTTGTGACTTTTTACGAGGCTGTCACGTTTGTCGTTCTCGTAAAAAGGCCCGAGAACGACGTTTCGAGCTTCGTAAGCTGCTGATTTCACGATGCGTGACATTCAGGTTTTTGACTTTTTACGAAGCCATCACGTTTCACGAAGACACCTTTTCGAAGCATTCTTTTTTGATTTTCATTCTCAAAAAAGAATTGACCTTGATCTGACCCCGTGTTAGGGTCAATTCGCAAATGATAATATTTATCAAAACAAAACATGAAGGAGAACACGATGGACCAGGCTTCCATGCACATGCCCCTGCTCGGCGACCGCTTCCCGGAGATGACTGTCCAGACAACCCACGGCCCCATGACCTTGCCCGACGACATGGACGGCAAGTGGTTCGTGCTGTTCAGCCATCCCGCGGATTTCACCCCGGTCTGCACCACGGAATTCGTCGGCTTTCAGAAACGTTACGATCAGTTTCAGGCCATGGGATGCGAACTGATCGGCATGTCCATCGATCAGGTCTTTTCCCATATCAAGTGGGTGGAGTGGATCAAGGAAAAATTGGATGTGGATATTCAGTTCCCCATCATCGCCGCCAATGATGCGGTGGCCATGCAGCTGGGCCTGCTGCATCCGGGCAAGGGCACCAACACCGTTCGGGCGGTGTTCATCGTCGACCCCTTTGCCAAGGTACGTCTGGTCCTGTACTATCCGCAGGAGATCGGACGGAACATGGATGAGATCGTCCGTGCCGTGAAGGCCCTGCAGACCTCGGACAAACAGGGGGCCATGCCCGCCGACTGGCCCAACAGCGATCTTATCGGCGATCGGGTTATCGTGCCGCCGGCCGGGGACATTTTCCTGGCCAAAGAGCGGCTGAAACAGTACGAGGGCTACGACTGGTGGTTCTGCCACAAGCCGCTGGAGAAGTGAGGGTCGAACCTGAGTGTCGATATCGTCCCGTGTCGTGTTTTGAAGGGGCGGAGGGTCTGCGTGCCCTCCCCCCCTTCGTCGTTTGCCGGGAATTCGCCCAAACGACTCCCGACGGTGCGCACCGGGCCTTCACGCCTTGCTGGAACACCAGGACCTGCATTTCTTGACATACGGGTCGTGGAGCATCTCCCGGTACTCTTCGGAGTCGCAGGCCACCAGGCCCACCTTGCCCAGGGGGTTGACGTGCACTCCCCAGCCGAAACGTTTGGGAAGCTCCATGCCCGCCAGGGGATAGGAGGCGCACTTCAGATGAGGCCGCCTGCGGTGCACATGATGCACCTCGACAAAGAGCTGCCTGGGGGGCAGCTCATAGGGCTGACGGCTGAGGACCGCATACTCGGCCGCGGCAATGGAACCTGCTTTCTGGGGAACGATGCCCTCGGTGACCAGAGAACCGTCGGCCACCATGATTAACTTCTCCGCGGTTTGCACCCTTGATCATGCGTTGTTGTTCTTGTACTTGTCGTCCGTTTTTTTTTGGGGGGGGACTGTCCCGGCCGCAGCCTCGGAGAAGCGAGAGCAATTGGGCCGGCTGCAACCGGGACAATGGCGTAGGCCCTGTGCCGGGTGTTCAAATGGCCTTGAGAAATTCGATCAGAGCCGCCCGGTCGGCAGCCGGCATCTTGCGGAAGGCCTCGCGGGACTCAAGCCCCTCGCCGAAATGCCAGAGAATCGCCTCCTCGAAATCGCGCGCGCGGAGATCGTGGAACATGTCGGTATGATCGACCACATTGTCCATCAGGCCGCGCGCCCACAGCGGCGGGGTGCGAAAGGTCGGCCGCACCCCGTGGTTGATCTCCCCCATGTCGTGCATCAACAGGTCGGTATAGGGCCAGATCTTCTGCTTGCTGAAGGCGGGAAGTTCCGGATAGGGGCCGGTCACCCAAGAGGGCTTGTGGCACTCGGTGCAGCCGGCCACAAAAAACAGCTCCCTGCCCCGCTTGACCTCGGGTTTGTGCAGGTCGCGCGCCGCCGGGACGCCGAGACCGCGATGCCAGACCACGAAGCTGTCGAACTCTTCCTTGCTCATCTCGATGGGCTGGTGCGCTGCCAGGGGCGCGATGTCCAGACCGAGTTCGGCCTGCTTGTCGATCCACTGCCGGCTGGCAAAGAGCTTCGGCCGGTCCGCGCGGTTGATGTTGGTCACGTTCCAGACCCCGTTGCCCCCCGGGCCGTTGACCACGCTGGCACGGGTGTTGTGCCAGGTGAAGCGGCCCAGTTTTTTACGGCCGTCGGGTTCGTCGACCCACTTGCCGTGCATGCCCTTGATCGGCCCGGGCTGGGCCTTCTGCCGTTCGTACTCGGCGAGGATATCCTCGTCGCTGATGGCGTCGAGCAGGCCGGTGCCGAAGATGCCGATGGTCGCCTCGAGGCTGACCTTGTAGTTCTCAGGCAGGGGCAGGACCGGATCGACCACGTCGGCCGTGGGATAGATCAGGGTGCCCTCGGTGGGCTTGCCCTGGTTGTAGGAGGTGCCGTCGGGGTATTTGTTGCCGTACTCGTCGACATAGGTGTTCCAGGTGATATCCACGCCCTTGGCCACCGGCGTGTACGGGGGCACGCTCATGGTCTGGAGCATGAACATGTAGCCGTCGACCATCTTGCCGTCTGGGGTGTGGACGAACACCGTATAGCCGTTGCCGAACTGTGTGCTGAAATCCTCGACCCGTCGTGCCCGCCCGTAGTTGGGGTGGCAGTTGCGGCAGGAATTGTTGAGGTACACCGGTCCGAGCCCGCCGTATGGGGAATCGGGATCGGTGACGTAGAGGGCCTCGAAGACCGCCTCGCCCGCATCGAATTGTTCCTGCAGCTTGGGATCGTTGCTGATCGCCGGGGCTTGCAGTTCCAGCGCGCGGGAGGTCGTTGCGAAGACCGTTCCCGCCTTGCCGCCGGTGAAATAATCCTCGCTCAGCCCAGGCGGCAGGGTGCCCAGGGCGCTGTGGGCGAAAACCGAGCTGAACATTGTGCCGCAGCTCCAGTCGATGGCCGCGATCAGGGCCAGGGTGCCAAGGCTCAGGGACCAGATTCGTGCAGGCCGTTTCACTTCTTTAAGGCGCATATTTTCCTCACTTTCCAGATCGATTCGATTCTCCGCCATCATTGCAGGCGGACATAGGCGGCCCAGGGTTCCGTGACCGGATCGAGGCAGACGGGTCCGACGCTCGCCCCGAACTGCGCCGCCAGCTTCCAGCAGGAGGACGTCGCACGGCGGACCTTCAGCGCCTTGTCCTGGGGGGAGGCACCGTAGGGATCGCCGATATCGCGCACCCGGTGGCGGGTGTCGGCCAGGGCGATGCGGATGCGGCGGTCAAGCACCGAATCCTTGTCGGCCACGAGATCGGCCATGGCATGGCCACGTTTCCCCTCAGGACCGCCCAGATAGGCGTTCTCCACCCCCTGGATCAGGTTGAGGATGTCGCTCTCGGCGTTGAGACTGTGCCGGGATTCGCTCTTTTTCGGATCGCCGCTGCCAAGCCATTCTTCAATCAGGGGGCAGGTATCCTCGATGACCGTTTGCGCCTCCTGAAACATCTCCTGCAGAACGATGGAGCGGGAGTAATAGCGGCTCTGCGGCTCACCGGGATGCTTGAACTCTTCGGCATAGGAGGAGCGCGGCTTGAGCCCGGCCTGGCTGAGCAGCGCTGCATCGGCCTTGTTCATGTGCCCGGTTCCTGCCCAGGCGGCCTTGAAATCGAGGCTCTCCTCGAGCATGGCCCGGGAAACGGCCTTGAGGTAGGCGAGCCGTTCCGGGGTCAAGGCACCGGCACTGCGGACCTTGCCATCCTCAAACAGCAGGTACTCGGCGGTGAAGAACCCTCGCAGGGTGGACAATTTCTTCTCGCGCAGGCTGCGCGCGTCGATCGTTTCCCTGCCGGCGGCAACCTGGGCGATGGCATACTCGATCATCGGCCGGTCGATGGGCCAGGAGGCCACCTGCTTGTCGAAATCGTAAAAGGCGCAGGGACCGTAGGCAAAGGTGTTGACCGCCTGCCAGCGGGCGCGGGCCGTTTTCCAGGATTGAGCCGCGGCCTCCATGGCCCTGTCGGAGGGGCCCTTGGCCAGACGTTCCACCGCCGCGTCGAAGTCGCGGATGCCGGCAACGACGTGGTCCAGGGTGTGCAGCACCACCTTGTCGGCATAGTCACCGATAACGGCATCGATGGCGTGGCGGGCCCGGTACTGCTGATACGCGGCCGATTTCGGGAATAGAATCGCTCCGCAAACCGCTCCGGCCAGGATCACCAGGCCGGCGATGCGGACCACGGGACGGTTGAGCGGGTGTTTTTTGGGGGATGTCATGCTCCTCTCTCCAAGCGGTTGGTGTTACATCTGGGTTGCACCGGGGCCACGGATGTCGACCTCCAGGTTCAGCGAGGCCTCGACAATCATTTCCTGCAGCTTCTCGATGCTCTTGTAGAGAGGTCGCAGCAACTGATCGTCCTTCTCCAGCTTCTTGTGAAGGACGATCCCCTCGTCAAGCTCGGCCAGTTGTTTGTCGACGGTATCCAGCTGCTTGCCGATCTTCGCCGCCAACTCCGGGTTCTTCTTGGTTATCAGGCCGTCCCGGGAGGCGACCAAGGCAGTGATGCCACCCGTGCCGTCGCCGACCAGGGCCCGACGGAGGCCCGCGATGGACGCCTGAAACGATGTGCGGCTCCTGTCGCTTCTCCAGGCCTCGAGCAGTTCCGGTTTCGAGGCGCCCTCGAAAAAGCCGCTGGGCGCACAGAGCCGGTCACGGAGCATCCGTTCGGTGACATTGAGCATCTGGGCAAAGACCAGACTCAGGGCATCGCCGGGAACCAGGTAGGGGTTGCCGTCCCCGGCCGCGACAAAGGCTGCCGACTCCTCCTGCCAGCGGCGCTGGTTGCTGCCGGCCTGGCCGGCGATCTCATCGACCACGTTCTGCAGGTGGCTGCAGCGGCCCTCGCTGGTTGCCTCGCCGATGCCGGCGGGAGCGAACAGCAGGTATTCCACCGCGGAGAAGCCGCGCACATCGGGGTTCTCGAGGAGGTGGGCAAGGTCCTTTGCCGATATGCCGCCGTTGAGCACCACCTCGTTGACCGGCCAGTTGTCCACCAGCTGCCTGGCCTTGGACGCCTTCTCATCGAGCAAGACCGGCTGGACCGATCGCCAGGCCAGGTAGGCCTCGAACCACGCCTCCCTGGCCTTGTGCAGGGACTGCTCGTCCTTGCGGCTGCAGAGCGTTCGGGTCGCCGTAGCCAGGGTTTCCGAGGCGCTCGCCGCCCGCTGCAGACCGGGCTGAATCGTCTTGCCGGCCAGACTCGTCAAGATCTCCGTCTCGGTCAACGGCTCCACCCTCGCCTCCGTGGCGGAGGCGAGCACTCCGATCAGGGCTACGGCGAAAATCCGCACAGCGGCGGCGTCCTTCAACACGTTCCAGCGCATTTTTCCTTCCTCATTGTTCCCACGGCCGCAACACGCCGTGCAAAGGGCGTTGCGACTTTTCTGAAAATTGACGGCTTCGTAAAAAGTCAAAAACATAAATGTAAAGCATCGTAAAATCAGTAACTTACGAAGCTCGAAACGTCGTTCTCGAACCTTTTTACGAGAACGACAAAATTGATGGACTCCTAAAAGGTCAAAAACCGAGTGTCACGCACCGTGAAATCAGCAAATTACGAAGTGCGGGACCTCGTTCTCAAGCCATTTTGCGAGAGCGGCCCCCTCTCCACGGAACCTCACCGCCTCAGCGCTGTGGTTACGGGAAAATGAATTCCTTTCGTCCTCTCTAAAACTCGACCAATATACCTGGATACCCAATCTTTTCCGTGACCATGGTCACAGTTTCAGCAATTTTTCGATGAGGCGGTCCGGGGAAAACGGTAAAAATTGAGAGGAGGCCTGCGGCCACAACTTTAGATGGTAGCACAAAAGTTTGGAGCTCCTAATAAAAAGATTGACAGCATGGTTCAACAAAGTTAGGAATGCATAAACAAAAACACCCCAGCCCACCGGCTCCACCGACTCACTCTTGATTAAAGGGAGTAAAAATGTTTGCATTCATACCGATAGCCTGCAGCGTTGCCACCGCCCTCACCTGTCTCCTCGCCATTCAGACCGGTAAGGGCACCATGCGAACCCTCGAACGAAGAAAGAGACGAAATGCCCGAAAAGCTCGACCGTGAAACCAAAAAAGAGATAGCGAAAATCGGCATGACCGCAGCTCTCGGCGTAACCGTGATCACCGCCCCCTTCCTCAAGGGCAATCGGGTGATGAAAAACCTGCACACCGGTGCGGGCGTAGCCCTGGTCGCCCTGAGCCTGTGGCACCATTTTCTCTATCAGCCGGAAAAACGCAAAGCCAAGTCGGAAGCCCTGGCAGCCGAGAAAAAGGCAAAAAACACCCCTCTGCCGCAGCCGGCAGCTCCGACCGAATCCGCTCCGGCCGCCCCCTGATCCCCTGGACGACAAAGCCGCCCTTTTCCGGCGGCCTTGTCGCTTCCTCTTCTGTCTGCCCCTTCCCCCCACCGCTGGCCCGGCTCTCCCCTCGCCACCCTGGCCGCACGGTCTCGCCCGCTGGTCCTCTTCGCGCTGCCGTTCCTGGCGCCCTGCCCATCCCGGCAGCATCCCCATGCTGGGGATGTGCGGCGCGGTCGCGGACAACGCTCAGCCACGGGAGCGGATCGTTTCCGCGAGATCGAGATCACCGAGGGTGCACTGGATAGAGTCTGCAACGGCCTGCCGCGTTTTCCAACTGCACCGATGGACATCCAGGCGGAGGTAGATCTCTCGGCTCCAGGCATGATCGTGGCAGTGCCTGGCAACGGATTCGGCCAGCAGCGTCAGGTCTTGCGGCTCTTCCAGCAGGCTTTCCGCTTGCCGATGGAGACGGCGGAGAAACGGCTCGGAGCAGACGCAGCTTCCCACAACCGCCCGAATCAATCCGGCAAATTCAAGTCCGGTCCTGCAGAGGCCCATAATCCGCAGGTACACCTCTTCCACCCAGGCCGCATCCTGGAGTTTCTCCTCGATGGAGCGGGCCAGAATGGTCAGTTCGGCCTGGGTAAGGGCTGCCTGGTCCGCGGCGGCAAAGAGTTTGCGGCAATATTTCCGATCCTGCAGCAGGGCGAGAACGCTGATCGCGAGGCGGATGAAACACCCGCAGCTGTCGCATTCCCGTTCCAGCCGACGATAAACGGCCTGAGCCCGGTCGCGTCCGTCGGGCATATGCCCGACCATGACCCCGACCACCGCATTGACGCTGACAATATCGTGCATGGTCTCCAGCAGCTGATCGCAGATATCGCCCAGCCAGATCGTGTCGCCCACATGCAGCGCCACGCCCTCGGCAACGGAGAGGATCTCGGCAAACGATTCGGCCCGTGCCTGCGCCTTGGTGTACAGCCGGCGGCAATAGTGCGCATCACCGACGGCATGGTGGACATCCCTGGCCAAGGTTCGAAAACAGCTGGAGGTGCGGCAGATCTGCTCCCGCTGCATGAACTGGCTGTAGGCCTCCCCATGCCTGGACCTCGTTTCGAGTTGCAGGGCGATGGCAGCATGCCAGCCCCGATCGACATCCAAGGCGAGGATGGCCTGGGCCACCGCGTGAAACTCCCTGTGCGTGGCGGCGAGGCCCTCGGCCCTGCGCAGACAATCGGCCGCCGCCCGCGTGTTGCCGGTCTGGCGCTCAAGTGCGGAGGCCACGGTGACCAGCTGTTCGGCATTGTCCGCCTCTCTGCCGGCGCGCAACAGAAACGTTTCGGCCAGCTGGAGATCATCGGTGTACTGCCCAACCGCCTGCGCAAGGTGCAGCAGTTCGTCATTCCCCCTCAGCCGGGCCCCGGCATGGCGCACCATTTCAAGGCCGAATCGCTGATCCTTGAGCGTGGCCACGATCGAACCAAACACCCCGATCACCGATGCAGCTGTGGCCGATTGACCGGCAGCGGCACGGTAGAGATTGAACGCGGTGGCCGTTTCCCCTAATTCCTTGCAACAGAATTCCGCCATCTGGGTGAGCTCCGCAGGCGACTTGAGGGTCAGGGCCGTTTCTGCCGCCAAGGTCAATGCGGTGGCATGGTCGCCCAACAGGGTGCGCACGGCAGAGGCCAGGGCCTGGTAATCCTCGGCTGATTTGCAGATCCGCCGCCCGCTTTCCAGCAACGGATACACCCGTTCACGGTCGTTGGTGACCGCGAGAACTGCGGTCGCCAGTTCGGTATACTCCCTCGTCCTGCGGCAGGAGCAGGCGGCAAGGTTCAGCAAGGTCTCCTGCAGTTGACGATCCCGATACAGCTCCATCACCGATTTGCTCAAGGCCACCACCTCCAGCCCGGTGCTGCACCGTTTTGCCGCTGCCAGGTAGAAGGCGCGTCTCGCTTCACCATCATCGGGCCGTGCATGCAACGGTCCCCCTTCGGCCCGTTCAGCCGTTGTCCACAGACGCCCCGGCGGCAACTGGAGGGTATGCAGACTTCCAACGATTCCCTTGGCCGAATCCCCTCCGAGCATCCGCCCCCCGTGCAACTCTTTCATGTCGTATCGTGTATCCATTGTTCGTGTCTTGAGTATCGTGTCGATCTTGCAAGCTCGGGCTTCGCCCCGGGGCTTGCTCCCCACCATCCGCTCAAAATTAGACGCAACTAATATTATTGTCAATCCTAAACATTGTCATCCGCGCAAAAGCCTCGAAAGCGGCGCTTCGAGCTTCGCACCATCCTGATTCCCCGGGACCAGAGTTCCAGTCTTTGACCTTTTACGATGCGTATCATCATTCAACCGACGATCTCCAAACAAGAGTAAAGCTCTTAATTCCAGAGAGTTCCATTTTTATACGGTCTCCTTACAATTATTAGATATGTCTAAAATTTTACTTGACTTCAGCCGCGCACCCCGGCATGATTGGCGAGTTAGATGCCTCTAAAACCAGTCCGCAGGATGTGCTTGAGCGGACGCTACGACAGCCTGCCCATTGCCCGCGCCCTCGATGCTGCCGCTTCCATGGGCAGCAGGGAAAGCCGATGCGGCCATTTGAACAACGCTTGCCTCAAACAAGCTGCAAGGAGCCACCATGCGCGAACAGACCATCATTGTCAGTCAACAAAACGGCCACCTCCATATCAATCTCAACGGCCATTTCACCGCGGAAACCGCGCTCCAACTCTCCAATGCCATCGCCCGCAACTACTTTGGAGAGGGGAGAATCTTCATCCATACCGGCAAGATTGCGTCCATATCGCCGCAGAGCCGTCGAACCTTTTCCGACATGATCGACATTCTCGATCTGCCGCCGGAAAAGATGTATCTGACCGGCAGCCCGGGGCTGAAGATCGGCCCGGATAAATCCCGGGTGATCGTTTATGGGAAAGCCAACAGCGGCTGCGCTGGCGGAGGATGTGATGACTGTACCTGTCACGACAGAAACGAACCGGAATGACGGCCAAAATGAGTGGCAATCATCCGGCGTAAACTCAAAACCACTTCAGGAGATGCACACATGGCTAAAGTATTGATCGTCTATGGATCGACAACAGGGAACACGGAGAGTACCGCCAAGCAAATCGGCGAGATGCTGACTGCCGGCGGGCATGAAATCGTCATCAAGGATGTTCGCAAGACCACGGTCAACGAACTGGGGAACGGGTACGACATGACCCTGCTCGGCTCCTCCACCTGGGGCGATTCGGAAATCGAGTTCCAGGAGGATTTCGCTGATTTCTATGCGGAAATGGACAAGGCCGAACTCAAGGAGAAGAAAGTCGCGGTTTTCGGTTGCGGAGACTCCAGCTACACCTTTTTCTGCGGCGCTGTCGACCAGCTGCAGGAAAAAGTCGAAGCCCTTGGGGGCCTGCTCGTCACCGACCCGCTGAAGATCGACGGCGACCCCACTGACGCGGCCAGCGATATCAAGGATTGGGCGCAGGCGGTTGCAGACGCCTTATGATGGGGGATGGGCCCGGTCGTCCCTATGAGGCCGGGCTCTTATTACTGACCGATTTCACGGGTACAGGCAAGCAAGACACAAGCCCCGGCAGATCCAGGAACAGGCGATGAACAAAACCGATTTGATTGAGAGGGTGGCCGGCGAATGCGGCTTGAGCAAGCTGAACGCCGGTCGAGTGGTCAACAGTGTATTGAGTATCATATCGGAAGCCCTGGCTAGCGACGACAGGGTCAAACTGGTGGGTTTTGGGACTTTTTCGGTAACGCAGCGCCCACCCCGCAATGTGCGGGTTCCCCAAACCGGGGCAATGATGCAGTTGCCGGCAAGGAAGGCCATTCGCTTCAAGGCTGGGACGAAATTCGTCGAGACGATTCGCGCGATCGTGTAAACACATTTTTCCGGCATCATCGGCGAGCCCCCTCTTCGATGATGCCCCTCTCCTCCCATGCCCCGCCCTGCATCCGGGCCGGCGAACATCGAACGTCCCCCGGACGACGACCAGATGTCGGTTTGCTGCGCGTTCCTATACCTTGGCGACGTTGATCTTGAGGGCCATTCCTCCGCCCAGGGCGAAGCGGACACCATCCTTCTCTATGAGCAGGGCACCGCCCCCCTGTTTCTGCACCACGGTTATCTCATCGTGCAGGTTGATCCCCATGCTCATGAGCCTTTCCTGCAGCTTCGTGCCAACAGGGAGTGAGGCCACCGTGACGACTTCTCCCACGCCGGCCAGGGCCAGGGGGAAGAGCTGTGAATGAGCCTGTGGGGGAACCTGGGTACAGGTCTGCTGTTCAGTGGGCATGCCGTGACGGTGACGCATAGGAGCTCCAAAGTAAAAAAATTTCCGTGTAAATGCACATTGCGCCAGATGGCCTGTTGCAGCGTGCGAGATCGATGTCAGCTGTGTCTCTCTAATTGCCTGCCAGGTGCGGCCTTTGCTCGATCGCCTTGTCGAAGGCAGAGGACTGCGGGCCGGAATCGTTCTGTTTTTCCTGGGGACGACGGGCCAGGGTTGAGGCGTTGGCCACGGCCAGAACCGTGGTCAGGTTGTGCAGCAGGGCCCCGCCCACGGGAGAGAGCAGGCCAAGGGTTGTCAGTCCAAGGATGACGCCGTTGAAACCCAGGGCCAGGGCGTAGCACTCCCTGATGGTGCCCAGGGTACGTCTTCCCAAGGCCAGGGCATCGGCCGCCTGATCGAGCCCGCCGCGCTGAAGAACGATATCGGCGTACTCAACGGTCACATCCGCCCCCCCCTGCCCGATGGCCAGACTGAGGTCGGCCGCCGCAAAGGCCGGGGTGTCGTTGATGCCGTCGCCAACCATGGCCACCATCGCCTGGGGATGCTCTCGCTTCCAGGCGGCAATCCAGGCCGCCTTGGCCTCGGGGGATTGACCGCAGAGCACCTGGTCAAATTCGCGCTCGAGCTCCTCACCGATGCCCGCACGATTGTCGCCGCTCAAGAGGACAATGGGGCCGATGCCCAATTTTCGGAGACGGGCCAGGGCCTCGCTGGTTCCAGGCCGCCTCCGGTGCCGCACCTGGATCGCGCCAATCAGCCGTCCGTCGCAGGCCACAAGCAGCTGGCCCCTGCCAGGCGGGACAGCAACATCCCGGCCATTGATGGCGACCCCGCGTTCGCGAAGCAATGTGCCCTTGCCAACGAGCACGGACTGCTCGCCAATTCGGGCACAGACGCCCTGCCCGACCACCAGTTCCGGGTCCATGACCGGCAGAAGGCTGATCTGCCCGGCGCGGGCACGTTCGACCAGGGCCCGGCTGAGCGGATGCGACCAGGCCTGCTGGGCGCTGGCTGCAAGTCGCAGGACCGTATCTTCGCGGAAACGTCGGTCAAAAACGGTGATACCGGTGACCTCGGCGCTGCGGTCGGTGAGGGTGCCGGTCTTGTCCACCGCAAGCACATCGACCTGGCCGGCGATCTCCACATAGCGGCCCCCCTTGATGAGCACCCCCTGGCGGGCCGCGCTGCTCATGGCGGCACTGACCGCAACCGAGGTCGAGAGCCGCAGGGCGCAAGGACAGGTGATGATCAGCACGGCCATGGCCTGCATCAGGTTGCCGGTGATGAGAAAGGCGGCTCCGGCCAATCCAAGGGAGACCGGAACCATGGCCTGGGAGAAGCGGCGGCTGGTCAACTGCAGCTCGCCCGGGTCCTGTTCCGCGTGCTCGATCAGACGAATGATGGCCGCCAGTCGAGTGTCCTCGCCGGCCCGTTCGACCCGGACCTGGAGAGAGCCGTCCACCAGCACCGTTCCCGCAAGCACTGCGTCACCGATGGCGCGCGGCAGGGGCTCGTCTTCGCCGGTGAGGGCGGCCTCGTCGACCAGGGCCGTTCCCGAAAGGACGATACCGTCGGCGGGAACGACGTTGCCCATGCGCAGGACGATCAGATCGCCCGGCTGCAGCTCGGCCGCCTCCACCTCGACTTCCATGCCGTCACGCAGCAACCAGGCCTGCTGGCAGGTATCGGAGAGCATCTCCCGGACCGCCTGACGGGTACGAATGCGAATCCTGTCCTCCAACCAGCTGGAGAGATTGAACAGCCAGAATACGGTCAGGGCGGCCAGGGTATTGCCGGTGAGCAAAGAAAAATAAAGGATCCCCGTTGAAATCAACCCCATATCCGGTTTGCCCGAACGACGGAAATTGTCCACCGCCTGGCGTTGGATGGGCAGGGAAATGGCAAAGGCGACCAGGGCCGGCAGGGTGAGAATGCGCACCGGGCCTGCGGTCGCGGGGGCCAGGGCGAGCAGCACCCGCTTGCCGTAGAGATAGAGCAGATAGAGTCCGGAGAAAAGCAGCGCCGCTCCGGAGATATGAGAATGGACATCCTGCCTGCGCGATGGCGCGGCCAGGCAGCCGCACTCCATTCGCGTTCCCCGAGGCGGAGCTGTGGTGAGACGCGCGATCGTGGCCTGAATATCGGCGAACAGCCGTGCAAGATCCACGGGTCCATGGGGATGGACCAGGATCACCGACCCGGAACGCCAACGAACCTGCACATCCTCAACCCCCTGGATGCGGGCAAGGGAACGGCGTACCTGCTCACAGACCTCGGGCTGGCGCCAGAGGCAGGAAAAACTGATTCGGGTGCGGTACCCGGTCCGCTGACGGATGCGATATTTCAGGGCGAGAGGCATAGGGAGGCCTGAAAGCCCCGGACCCGTACTGAGGGTCCGGGGCAAGCGGATTATTCGTTGCCCGATTCGGCGATGGCCTCGGCCTTGGCGTCCTCGAACTTCTCCTTCATCTCCTCGATCCCGCTCTGGGCAGCGGCGCTGACCTTGGCAATCGCCTTGACCACGCCTTTCTGCACGCTTTCGTTGGTCACGAGGAGGGTCACGGCCGCGCCGATCAGCGCCCCCTTCCAAAACTGGTTGTTCTGCAAGTCAAGGCCAAGAAAGGTGTTGGCCGGGGCTTGCGGGTACAGGGGCTGCACCACCTGCTGATAGTAGGCCTGAGCGGGTTTGTTCTGTTCCACGGTATGCTCCTTTTCTTATGATAGTGTCGATTATGTGATGAAAATTTGGGGTCGCACCCTGCCTGATCAGGATTTGCTGAGCAGGTAGCTGACGCCGGTGGCGGTGGCCAGGGTCACCGCAAGGCCGAGCAGTCCGCCGCTGGTCAGGGAAGTGGAGGCGGCGGTGGCGGCGGCGGTGGCAATTCCGCCGACAGCGCCCCTGGAAAGGCTCTGGCTCACGGCCTCGCCCATGCTCATGTCACCTTCGCTGACCTTGTGCAGATTGGCGCCCATGGTGCCGGTGCCGACCACCACCAGACCGAACAGACCGGCGGCCAACACCTGGGAGGTCTGCACGGGGGCCGCGGGCAACTGCATGACCTGTGCGGCCTGCGGGACCGGCTGGGCGGCAGTCCCCAGGTAGGTGGGATTGTACTGGTGCTGGGCCATGGTCTGCGCCTGTCCCATGCCTGCGTCGGCAGCGGCGCCGTTCATGCTTGCTTGCTGTTGCATAGATTACTCCTTCCCGGATTTGAGGGGGTCAACGGTGGTCGAGGCAGGAGCCCCGCTCGCCTTCTGTTGCGGTTTGAGTCCCGGAAACACGCTGCCAAAGGTCTTGCCCATGGCCTCGCGAACCGGTTTGCTGGTGAGCAGCACCGTGGCAGCCGCGCCGACAAGGGCGCCCTTCCACAGCTGATCGTACTGCGCGGTGTTGGTATAGAGGGTCTTCACCAGGTCGGAAACCGTGGTCTCGCCCTGGACGAACCGCTCAAAGGACTGCATGATCTGTCCGTAGCGCTGCTGTTCCAGTGCCTGCCGAGCGGCGGCCTGTTCCGGAGTCTCCGCCTGTACGTAGACCACGCCGGGCTGTGGGGGGGGAACCGGCTGCTGATATATCGGCTGCTGGTACACCAGCCCGACAAAGACCACCTGCCCGCTAACCGGATCGACCGCATATCCGGGCGGCAGGGTTTGCTGCGCCCACTGATGGTGGGGCTGATGCCCTTCCGCCGCCCCTGCTGCGGCGGCGTACGATTCAGCGGCAGTTGCCTTGATTTCGGCGTTTTGGACCGTTGCTTCCGCGGCCTCCGGTGGGGCAACCGCTGCCTGCGGTGCTTGATCCGTTGCAGCCTTGGGCGGCGATGCCGTCATCGTTTCCATGGCCGCGTCTTCCGGTACCATGGCGTGCGGATCTCCCTGTATCATATTTTTCTCCTCTCCTGTTGCCACTGTTCAAAACTCAAGGATGCGTCATCGTCAAAAGACAGAAATCGAGACATTTTCACGAAACAAAGCAAAGAGTTCTTGATCGTTTTTTCAAGGTCAAACGGGTCTACATCCCACCCCGGACAAGGTTCTTGCCTCATTTTCAGGCATTCGCTGGTTGGGCCTCATCACGGGCAAGTCGTTGAGGCACGGTCTCCGACAGAATCACCATCAACTGTTCGCTCACACTGTCGCGTTTGCCCGGAAACTGTCCGACAGATGCGACTTCTTCCCAGAGAGAAGGGGGAAGTATCTCGGTATCATATTGAATAATCACCGACAGCGCCTTCTTGTTCACCCGATAGTCCACTATTCCTGGAATGGACGCAATAATCGATGTCATCTCCCTTTCATTGACCGCCGCAAGTTTCTGGGCACCGCTCCAGCTGGCCTTGACGCGAATGCGGCCGGGAACATGGTGGGCAATGTTCAGATACAGCATGTGGTCAAGCAGACCATCGACGAGCTGCTCATTAGTGTACATGAATCTCCTTTTCATCTCCTGAGGGAATGAATTCAAGATGTGCTTTGATATCGACAATATCCCGCACGCACAGCATCAACAGGCGTGGTGCCTTCAACCCGTAGGCCCTGAAGGACCACTTGCACTGCAGCTCCCAGAGCAAACGGCCGCCCTCCTCCCGGACCGTCCCGGTGACGGGCAACTGGCGGCGGATATCGACAAAGGAGAGGATGCCGAGCATCCGGACCCGCCAACACCCGCCCCCCTCGGAGACGATCTCCTGGCATTGGCTCAGGGCAAAGGAGGCATGGGGGTGCTCGGCTAAGGAAAAATACCGGCTCATCGCCTCGGTACGATCCGGGTCCGCGGTATCAAAACAACCGGTCTCGACTTCAGCCGCAAGGCTCTGCAGAATGCCGGCGCTGAAATTCGCCTCCAATGTCACCTGCACCCCCTCCACCGCCCAGCCCTTGAACGCATGCAGCGGGGCTCGGGCAATGAAATCGACCCGACTGTTGTCGGTCAGCACATACTTCAAACTCGTACTCCTTTCATATATCACGTGTTGAGGTTGGTTTTCGGCGGGACCAGCCGAAGCTGGGCCGGGTTCACATCCGGCAGCAGAACCAAGGAGTCCCGCCGGTGTTCGCTCTGAGAGCAGGGATGATCCTCGCGTTCGCAGCGCTTGCAGCATTTCAGCGGTTCCACCGGCGGTTCCCAGCGCAGCAGCCGCCCCGAGTTGAGCAGAATGCCCCCGGTGTGGACGATGTGGATCAATCCCGCCAGGACAGGTGAAAGGAACCCGAGCATGGCCAGCGCGGCACCGATCAGGTCGGTGGACACGGCCAGATAGTGGTTCTGGTCGATGATGCGCATGGTCTGATGGCTGAGATTGCGGACCTTCATCAACCCCTCGAGATCGGAATCGGCCAGGGCGATATCCGCGGCCTCCATGGCCACCTCGGCACCGGCTGCGCCCATGGCCACACCGATGTCCGCCCGGGCCAGGGCGAGTGCGTCGTTGACCCCGTCGCCGACCATGACCACCGAGCCGTTCCTTTTCAGCTCATCGACCCGCTCAGCCTTCTCCTCGGGCATCAACTCGGCCCGGCACTCGTCGAAGGGGAAGACGTCCATGAGCGTCTCCGCAATCTCGCGACTGTCGCCGGTGACCAGGTGCAGCGACCTGACCCCGTCGCGGCGCAGGCAGTTGAGCACCCTCCCCGCCTCCGGCCGCACCGGATTGGCAACGCCGAGCATGCCCTGGACACCGCCGTTTTTCGCCACATAGACCACCGTGTTGCCCATGGCGCGCTGACCGGCCGCTTTCTTGTCGAACCAGCGGACATCGATTTCATGTTCATCCATGAACTGGCGGTTGCCCACCAGGATCACCGCATCACCGCCCACGGTGCAGAGGACGCCGCGACCGGCCTTGAAGTCGCAGACGGCGTGCGGCTCCGGATTGAGATTGCGCTCCTGGGCCGCGGCGAGGATGGCCTTGGCCATGGGATGCTGGTTATGCGATTCCGCGGTGGCGGCCATGGCAAGGATGGCATCTTCGCTCATCGAAGGAGTGCGGCCATGGACGGCTATCACCTCCGGCTGCTCCATGGTCAGGGTGCCGGTCTTGTCGAAGCAGTAGATATCGGCCTGGCCAACCGTTTCGAGATAGAGCCCCCCCTTGATCAGGATCGAATGCCGGGCCGCATTGGCCAGGGCGGCGGTGATGGCCGATGAGGCGGCCAATACGGTGGCGCATGGACAGGACATCACCAGCATCACCGTCAGCGCCCGCATGGGGTCCAGGGTCAGGAGCAGGGTCAGGGCGGTGGCGGCGAACCCGACTTTCATCAGCCGCCCGGCCAACTGATCCGCCTTCTGCTCCACCGGTGCCTTGTTCGCCAGGGAGTCCTCCACCATCTTCATGATGTGGGCCAGGTAGGTGTCCTCGCCGGTCTTGGTGGTCTGGATGAACAGCACCCCCTGGCTGATGATGGTGCCGGCGAAGACCTGGTCGCCGCGACCGCGCATCATAGCCTCGGAGCGACCGTTGATCGAGGATTCGTCCACCAGGGCCTCGCCCTCGCTGACCAGTCCGTCCACCGAGATTCGCTCGCCGGTGTGCACCGCAACCACGTCACCGGGCCGGATCTCGCCCACCGGGGTTTCCACCTCCATGCCGTCGACCATGACAAAGGCGTTGGCCGGCGCCACCTGGAGGATATCGCGAATCGCCTGACGGGAGCGCTGGGCCACGTACTCCTCGGTCAGTTCGGCCACGTTGTAGATCCAGAGGATCTGCAGGGCGGAAAAGGCCTGGCCCATGGCGATGGTGATCAGCGAACCGGCAGCGAGGAAGGGCGTCACCGTGACCTTCTTCTTGACCATGATATCCTCAAGGGCCTCGCGGGCAAGCGGCAGGGCGCCAAGCAGGGCCACCGCCCCGAGCAGGCTGAAGGGCGTCTGCACCAGCGGCAGCTTGAAGACCCACATTCGCAACGCCGCATAGGCCATGCAGCCGCTGAGCCAGATCACCCGCCGAAGCTTGGTGCCAAAGGAGGCCTTGGGTTCGCAATCGCAGACCGAACAGGCCTGTTTGAACCCGGGCAGGGTTTCCACCGCTTTCGGTGGTTCGGCAGAGGTCATCGGACGAAACACCTGCTGCACGATCAGGGTCAGCAGGGTGCGGCTGCAGATTCGATCGGGATCGAAAACCACGATCACGGAACCGCTGGTCGCCCTGGCCTCGACACTGAGCACGCCCCCCGCCTTCAGGAGATGGGCATGCATCCATCCGGATTGCCGATCCCTGCCCCGCAGGGCCGCGACCCGTACGCGCATACGGCCGGCCATGGACTGCTTGACCGCAACTCCGGCCTTTTTCAGCAGGGAGGTGGTCAGACGAAAGGGTGGAGTGCTTACCTTGGAAGAACATGTTCGAACTGCAGACATAACTCGTGTACCATCCTGTTTGGCAAGGTTATCTTCGGGGAAAGCAACTTCTTTTATCACAACGAAAAAACATCATAAGATTGGGTACTTGACAACAAGAGCCCTGTCGTTTACCTTATATCCACCATCAAAGGCTGCCACGATATTCGGGCAGAGGCCATTTTATCTTCTAGGAGGCATCCATGTTCTATCTCCCCCTGACCACCACACCGGTTGGCTGGCTGATCCTCGGCCTGGGCGGGTACGCGCTGTACCAGGCAGGCAAGAAAAAAGGCGAGGAAGAGGCCGCAGCCGCACAGATCACCGCAGTTCCCGCACCTGTGGAAGTCCATCAAGAATCCGCGGAGCACAAAGGAGAAAAGTAATGTCGCATCCCATCATCGGTATCCCGCTGTTGACCAGTAACCCTGTCGGCTGGGCCGTTCTCGGCGTGGCCGGCTACCTGACCTACAAGGCTGGAAAGAAGGCCGGAAAACGCAGCGTCGAGCAGGTCGACCAGGAGTGCCTGACCGACCGCGCCGTCAAGGGCGCGATGAAATCGGTCTACAAGGCCAAGCTGAAAACCGACGCCATGTTCAGCTCGACCAAGGAAAAATACGGCGAGATGTGGAAAGAGGCCCAGGCCGAAGCCAGTCAGCAGGCCTGAATCGCCATCGCCCCTCATCCCATGTTTTCCCCTTTCCGGCAGAGGCTGTACGCCTTTGCCGGATTGTTTTCCCTCTATCGCCCACAGCAGACACCGCATCCTTCGCCGCCCTGATTATCCTCTCACGACAGCTGATCCGCGGGGGCCGAATGTCGTGCAAATTCTTGACTCCTGACGATCACCTGTCCGGCCTGGGTTCGGTTGAGGTAGAGCCGCAGGCCGCTCTGGCTGGAGATGGTCACCGGTTCCGCCCCGGGTTTGTGCAGTTCCCTGGTCTGCTCGATCGATTCGAGCAGCAGATTGCACCCGGGGCTGATGCCGTGGGTCTGCAGGTGTTCCCTCACCTTTCGCCCGCCGATGATTTCCAGCAGCTCGAAGGATTGCTTGCGGGTGGCGAAGTAAAACTGGCGTTCGCCCCCATCCTCTCCCCTGCCCCACAACCGGGCCGCCTCGCCCTCGGTCAGCCGGGTGCGCTCGCGGCGGTCGATCAGAGTTACGTAATCCATGTGCGGCAAGGCACGGATGAAGGTGACTCGCGCCTCTTCCGACAGGCCGAGGTGGCTCAGGGCATGGGCGCAGCCGCGGCCACAGGACATGGTCTCCACATGGCCCTGCTCCTTGCGCTTCATTTCCACCAGCGGTTTGCGCTCCCCGGAATCCACATGGACAAAGACACGAATACCCAGACCTGCCGGGACCACCACATCTCCGCGACTGGTACGTACCCGAACCGGGAAATAGTTGACCTCCTCGTCATGGCGCATCAGATGACTGCCACCATAGAGCCCCAACCGCTGCAACCATCGCTTCAGTCCGGGATGGGTGACGTCCAGCAGGGTGAGATCGGTGTGCACCGGCGCATCCAGCAATGAAGAGTACATTTACTTGCCCCCCTGATCGTCGGAGACGGCCTTGACGGCCTGTATTTTCGGGACCCTGCGCCCCCTCAGACCGGCATAGCCGAGGATGCCGACTGTGCTGAGGTTGTGGAGCAGGGCAGCAGCCACCGGCTGCACCAGACCAAAGGTTGCCAGAAGGAGGAAGGTGGAATTCAGGCCTATGGCGGCATAGAAGGAGTTGAGAATGGTCTGCTGGCTGTAGAGGGCCGTCAACCGCCCAGTCAGCAAACAGTTCAAGTCTTCGCGCAAGAGGATCACCTGCGCGGATTCCTTGGCCAGATCGGCACCCTGGGGCAGGCAGATGCCCACCTCCGACGACACCAGGGCCGGCGCGTCGTTGACGCCGTCACCAATGAAGCCGACGCGGTGCCCCTGCTCCTGCAGGGACCGGACAATGGCGGCCTTGCCCTCGGGTTTCAGCTCCCAGTGGACCTCGTCCACCGAGGGGAGCTGCGCGGCGATCGCCCGGGCGGTGAGCTCGGCATCGCCGGTGAGAATGACGATCTTCTCGATGCCAGCCTGCTTCAGCCCGCGAAGCACCGATTCAGCCTCGGGCCGCAACTCGTCGCGCAACCCGATCACCCCCACGAGCTCCTCCTCACAGGCCACGTAGAGCAGGCTCTTGCCCTGCTGCTGCAGTTCGGTTGCGATCTCGTCCACCGCATTGCAGGCAATGCCTTCATCATCCTCGATAAAATGACGGCTCCCCACAAGGACGTTCTTGCCGTGGATATAGGCGGAGACGCCATGGGCGACGATGAAGTCGACCTGGCTGGTGGGCGGCAGTTCCAGTCCATGTTCATGGGCCGCAGCAACCACCGAGGCGGCGACCGGATGGGTGTAATGCTCCTCGGCTCCGGCCGCGAGTTGCAGCAGATCCAGATCATCAAAGCCGTTGACGCCGTGCAGGTCGGTGACCACCAGCTGTCCCCGGGTCAGGGTGCCGGTCTTGTCGAAGATGAGCGTGTCGATCTTGGAGAGGCTGTCCATGGCCTGGGCACCCTTGAGAAGAACGCCCTGCTTGGCGGCGGTGAACATGGCCACGCGAACCGCAACCGGATTGGCCAGATCGATGACGCAGGAGTAATCGACCGTGAGCACGGCCGCGGCCTTGCCCAGGTCTCGGGTGATCGCCAACAACCCAAGCCCCAGACCAAAGGTGACCGGGACCAGACGGTCGGCAAGGCGGTCGCTGTCCTTCTGCGACTCGGATTCACTGCGCAGCGACTGCTCAAGAAAGGTGGCTATCCGCGCCATCGAGGTCTCGCCGCCGACATGGCTGGCAACAAAGACGATGCGGCCGCTCTCCACCACCGAACCGCTCAGCACCTCGACACCGGGATGCACATGCACCGGCACCGATTCGCCGGTGATCGAGGCGGTATTGATCGAGGCCTCGCCTTCGACCACCTCCCCGTCCAGGGGAATCAGTTCGCCCGCACCGCAGACGACCCGATCGCCGATGCGGGCCTCTTCAAGAGGGATTTCCAGCTCGCGGCCATCGACTACGATCCAGATCTTCTCCACCTGGGGTTTGAGCAGACTCTTGAGCAGACCAGTGGTTCGATTTTCACTGAGCTCCTGCAGATACTCGCCGGTTGAAAGCAGGAACACGATGCTCGCCGCGGTGAAGTAATCCTGCCGCACCAGCGAGAAGAGCACGGCCGAAGCATCGAGCACCTCGACCTTGATGCCTCGGGTCCACAGGGTCGATAGGCCCTCGAATATGACCGGCAGGGAAAAGACCACCGCAACCGGCGCGGCGAACACCTTGGGCAGAGCGAGCAACGTGAGCGCAAGAGTGCCGCGAACGGCCAGGGAGAGCGGCGACTGAAGGGTCCTCGCCTTGCCGTTTCCGCCGAGGGTCCGTCCTGGGAGCTCAGCCATATAGCGCAATATGGCATTGCGGGTGGCATCGCGCCCATCGTGGTCAATGGCCACCGAGGCCGCACGGCTGTTGATCCGTACGCTGGTCACTCCGGGAATGGATTCCAGCCCGGCTTCGAAGAAATCCGGGTCCAGACTGTGATTGCCGATCAGGGGGCTGCGCAGACGGATGCGTCCCCGAACCTCATGGGCAATGGAGATAGGTTGTAGCCCCCAGGGGTTCACGGTTTCACCGTCGCATCAACGGCACAGAGTTCGCGTTTGCTCTTTTTCATGGTCGCATCGATCATGTACCCGGCTGCGGCCAGGACAGTCGCGGCAAGAGCGATCTGCAGCGGCGTGCTGCGACTGGTCGCCTTGAGAATCAGGGTTGCGGCAGCACCTTTGGCCATACCGTTGAGTACGGCCTGGGCAGGAATCATGGCGCCGTTGCGGACATCGACCCAGTTGGAACCGATGGAAACCGCGCTGGCAATGGTCAGGGCGCCAACCATGCCGCCGAACAGTGGGGTTGGTTCCCTCATCAAAATGGGGCCATTCTCCATTCCAGGTCCGGGCTGCAGTCCTACGGGCAAGGTGCCGAACGGGCTGCTGCTATTCATTTGGCCTGCGAAATTTCTTTTTTCATAGACGCTCTTCAAGGTACACAGCCTCCGGGATATTGAACGCTGAAAACTCTATCAGGATGCGGGCCCCTTTTCGGGTGGAGCGCACCTTTTCTGCTGCTGCAGATACTGTTGGAATCGCTCCGCGACCCCCAATTGACCACTCCCCAGATCCTCCCGAGCAAAACGGGTGTACAAGACTAGGCGTCGTATCAGATTGGTGGATGTCGAGTGCTCCAATTTACATGCAGATTCTTCGGCCAACTCTTCTTCGACCCCGAGAATTTCGATAAAAAATCGCTTCAGCGTTTCATGACGATGATAAATCTCGCGCGCTGCCGTTTCTCCGTTTGAGGTGAGTGTAATTGGCCCATATGGGATGTAGTTGATCAATTTTTTCTCTGTCAACACATGAAGCGCTTCGGTAACCGAAGGACCGGTGACCCCGAGTCGGGTAATTAACTCTTTCGGACGCACCGGAACCCCGGCAAGGCCTTGAAGATATATGGCCTCGAGATAATCTTCCAGACTGGAACTGAGGCTTGTGCCTGCCGTCATTTTGGTTTGGTCCATACTTTGTGGATCATCCGGATGAACTTTGTTTCCTCGATGGATCACTTGCCACGCATGCCTCCTCCTAACGCCAACAGTTTAAAGACTGCTTCTTAAATTCAGGAAGCACAATCGAGTTAGGGTCATCTAAAATATAGCGGGCTATTTGTCAATTATATTTTTTATTGGGCTCTGAATTAATTTGCCAACCCTAAGTTATTATCTCCAACCTAGCCCCACCATCGATGAGGTCCTCTTCTGGAGCCATAGAAACAGCCCCAAAAACATAACGAATACGGTTAGATTGTGAGAGCGCAGCGAACCACAATCTAACCGTCTGTTGGACGAGCCCGGTGGTCATCTCGAGAAAAAAGCTTTTTGGCGCTGAGGGGGTGGGTCAGACGGCTGGGGGACAGGAAGGTGGCAAAGCCCGCCTCGATGGTCGTTGCGATGATTTTTTTTGTGGGATCATGCCGTTGTATGGTGATTGACGCCCTTTTTCAAGCGCACGAATCACGTTCCGGTGCAAACCGGCTTATTTTTACATACGATGTCGCGGTTTTTTTACAAGCCCGATACCTCCGGTTGGTCTACGGCCGGGACCCAGCGGCCAGTGTCGGTGGCCGGGGGAGCATCGTTGCGATGATCACCATGGTCGCCCCGCAGGTCGGGCAAATGATTGCCGGTTGTTGTTTCTGGTTGCGGACCAGGGAGCGCCCAAGATAGACAAGGGCCTTCTCGCCGGTGCCCACATCCTTGCAGTCAACCACCCACTGTTCGGGGCAATCGGAGGGAACCGGCAGCTCGTGTTCGACCAGGGACTGGAGAAATTTTGCCCGGAACACCTTGGCCAGGGCCTTGTGGCTGAAAAGATATTTCCCGGACCTTTCTTTCCACAGCCCTGTTTTCTGGTTGATGCTCGCCGCTGGCATGACCACATGGATGTGGGGATGATAGTCCAGATTTCCATGTGCGCACGTCACATATTTCATCCTACGTCATACTAAGCACATCATCTCTAAGAATCATTAGAAAAAATCAAACAGGACGAAAGCAGATGAACGGTAAAACCCAGAAAAAAATGCTCAAGGCTCAGGTGTTCGGCAACACCAAGAGGGGAGGTCTTCAGAACCATGGGGCCACCAATCAATGCAGCATAGGTTCAGTGATCCCCATGGCTCGCGCTAATTTTTTGCGGGTGGCTTTACGCGTCTTAACCCATATTTAACACTGTAAAAAATAATCTATTTAAAATCAGCAAATTAGAATTTTATAAAATCTCCAGTGGCACTACATTTGTTTTTTTTGAGGCATCATTTGATCATTTTCTTCACGCCACCGGGGGTTGGTGCCAGCCCCAGGGCGTTATAAATTTTTCGTAACGCCGGTTCGGGAGCGGTGGCCTTACGCACATGCAGGGTGCAACCGTCGCGTTGGCTGAAAGTGGCGCTTACCCGTTGCTGGACAGCGAGTATGTTGCGCAGCGATGCCCAGCTTTCGTTGATACTGTGGGCCTTGAGTTTGCACCTCACGGCCTGGACCGCCTGATAGGCCAACACGGTGATGAACAGGTGTCCTTCAGCCCGATCCTCCTTGTGATGGTAGATCGGACGTAGCCCCAATTCGGATTTGAGGCTGCGGAACACTGCCTCCAGATCAGTGAGCATGGTATAGGTCTGCCACAACTTGGCCGCGTCCCAAGTCAGTTCGTTGGTGCGCAGGCAGTAAACGCCGGGATGGGTGAGCATACTGCCCTCTCCCGGCAACCGCTCCCAGGTAAGGCCAATGGCCTTGGTGCCGCCGGCATCGGGGATCAGCTCGATGCGATAGTGCTGGCCAACACCATGGGATTTGGCAACCAGGCGGCCGATGCGCAGTAACAGCTTGTCGCGGTCCTTGGTGGTGCGCGGTTTGTTCAGACCATCGGCAATCTTGGTCAACTCCTGCTCGAACTGATCGATAAAAGCGTTGGTTGATAGCCTCTTCCTTGTTTTGCCGTTCTTCTGAGTGACAGTAGAGCCTGGCTTCTGTGCCCTCTTCATTCAGCACCCGCTGGATGCGGATGGTCTGACCACAGGCGGAGGACGTCTCCACGGCGTCATTGGCATCAAATTTCCGAACACGCTCCCGGCTGACCACCAGATAACGATATTGGTGGTCTACAAGCCAGGTGATGTTCTCCTCGGTGGCGATACCCCTGTCCATAATCACCAGGGCCGAGGCAGGGGCATTGAGCCCTTCGAGCATCTCGGCAAGCGTTGTCCCCTCAACGACGTTGCCGGCAAACATCCGTGAACGCCGGACGAAGCCGCTGCCGTCCAGCACCAGACCGAGGGGCACCAAGGGGCAATCCGAGCGTTTTTCCTTGGAATGTCCCCGTTTGGCCTTGTGGTTGCTGCCCATCTCCCCCTCGAAATACGTATTGGTCAGATCGTAGAGGGTGACGGTTGACGGCAGGGAAAACAACGTGTCGATACGCTGAAAGAGCATTTCCTCAATGGTCTGCCGGTGCTTGACCAGCAGATCCGAGGTCCGGTAGAGGCGCATCAGGGGCATTGCCTCGAAATCAACATCGAGTAATTCGCCAAGGCCGCTGCGTTCCCGCAGCCAGTGCCAGGTGGACAACTCGCTGCCCGGAGCGGCCATGCGGCCAATCACACTGCCGATAGCTGCCGCCTGCTGAACGCCGTTGAGGCCAACCATTGCAAGTATGTTGGCGAAATCAAGCCAATTCAAGGCAGCCTTGCCCACATGCTCAACCCCGATCGACCGAGGCCGGACCAACTCCAGCGAGTTGACATCCACCTCCTGATAGTCGGCATCGGTTTTGGCGTCCGCCTCGAAATTTTGGTTGCTCAACCGTGCGGCATAGCGCTGCGCCAGGGGTTCGATTTCGCTCGGCGCTGGCATGAGCGACATCTGCCCGGAGAGGATTTGCTCGATGCGTGTGCACAACTCCGGCCAGTGCTCCCGGGCAAGGGAAAAGTTGCTCCCCAGGTTCAGCAGGGTTCGCTGCCGTACCTTGCCCTCGATACGCTCCGAGGCCACCAGGCGGAAGGTATAATAGGCCTCCCCCGAAGCGGCGTTGCTGGTTTTGGTTTGTCGAATAAACATGAAGTGAATAGAGCAGCCATGTTTACCTGAAAAAGTCAATAGCCTTTATAAAAATTATGGCACTACAAACAGGTTTTCCTGAATTTTTTATTGAAATTATTGAGTTTTTTCGACGGAAATAGCTCAAAAAAGAAGAGATTAGGTATCCCTATGTTAAATATGGGTTAGGTTCGCCGGACTCAATCTGGGAGAGTGCGGCCTGGGTGATACCCGCCCTGGATGCGACCTCATCCTGGCTGAGTCCCAGATACTCGCGCCAGGCACGCACTGGGGTTATCCAGCCCTCGATGACGGCTCCGACCACCTCGTTGGGAATCAGTCCAGCCATGAATCAGGGCCGATGCTCCTTGAGCCAGTCGCGCAGGGCATCGTTCATGCGCGTTTGCCAGCCTCGCCCAGTGGACTTGAAGGCGTCGAGCACGTCGGTGTCGAAACGGACGGTGGTCGACCGCTTGGTACCACTGCCAGGCGGGCGCCCCCGCAACAATTTCTTGATCTCATGGCGGGCTTCGTCCTTGGAAACAACCCGTTCGCCAATCATCCACTGGCCGCGTGCGAAATCTTCCTCGATCAGTTCAGGGGCGTCGTCGGGATCAACCCAGGCGTCCGGCGTATTTTTTCCTTTCGCGCTCATTGGCATACCTCATGGAAATAATGCGGCGTTTATCACCGCGTGGTGTCCAGACCAGGACTACAACCCGCTCACCAAGCATGCCAACGGTCGCGTTGCGCTGTTCGCCATAATCGCGCCGGATGTCCGGGATGGTGACAGAGACGCCGGCAAACACCTCGGCGGCATCGGCGAAATCGAGTCCGCGCTCACGCAAGGTGATGTCGCGTTTGTCCTGATCGAATTCAATATCCATAGACTTATTGTAGTAACGTTTATTAGCCTTATCAAGAAAAAGAACGTGTGGGTGGTGGCCTCCAGGGCCGTTTGCCGCGCCCACTCCACCAGGGAGCTGTTCAACGAACGCAACGGGAGATGATCAATGCATGACGCAGCACACGACATAGCGGCCCGTTACGGACTGCGCAAGAGCGGCAACCGGCATACCGGTCCGTGTCCCAAGTGCGGCGGATCCAAGGACTCGGACAAGTTCGTACTGTTCACCGATGGTGGATTCCGCTGCTTTGCCTGCGGCTTCAAGGGCGATCGCATAAAGTGGCTGCGGGAGATGGAAGGCATGAGCTGTCGCGAGGCCCACGATGCCGAGGGCAAGGATTGTTCCTCTGCCTGCCCGAACTACGGTCCGTGCCGCAACGGCGAACCGGTGAAACGACGTCCCCGGTCGGTGAGACCGCAAATTGGCGGCATGCCGGACGGCCTTGCCGAGATGACGGCCGCCCAGCCGGGAACCGCATGGCGCACCTGGGCCGGAAAGCTGGTTGAAAAGGCCCGGCTGGCCCTGGCCAGGGAACCGGAGGAAAATCGCTGGCTGGAAAGCCGCGGCATCGGCACTGACCAGGTCGACCGGTATCGATTGGGTTGGCTGGCGCACGACATGCGGGTGGACCGGCGCGAGCTGGGCCTGCCGGTCGAGGAAGGCAAGGAACGGTTGTGGGTGCCCGGCGGCCTGTTGATCCCGATCTTCGACAGTCGGGGCGAGCTGCATCGGCTGCGGATCCGGAGGACGCCGACAGTGCGGAAGAATTTTTTGTCCGACCACCCAGAGGATTACCGGTCACAAATCATTTGATATGGTACGTGATGTACAGCCACCAGAACAGGAATCACATTGACTCCGCAATGGACAAACTGGAAGCAAGATATCAAATCGACAAGTAAGTCGCCCGACACAATTACACAGGAAGTACACAGCAACAGAAAAGGGTTCCAGACATAGAGCTGTAACCCTTTGATTTATTGGTGCTCCAGAGAGGATTCGAACCTCCGACACCAGGATTAGGAATTAGAAATTCGTTTTAATCGTTTTTAATTTCAAAGCGTTACAAGGTGACACGGATACGTCGTGTCACCGCCTTACCCCTTGCTCACGGATTTTACGGGCCTCTTCACCGACGAAATCGAGGCCAACATGGGTGTATATCTTATTGGTTGTCTCTATATTGCTGTGCCCCATTATCCGCTGTAACGCATAAGGGTTCATACCGGCCTCGGCAGCCAGAGACCCAAAAGTATGGCGCAGCAAGTGGTGGTAAATTTGCCGACTCAATCCAGCCTTTTTTCCTGCCCGGGTCAATCCCTTCCGGATTGAATAATATGGTTTTCCGGTTGCGGAATTGACGACAAGGAAACCTTCAAGCCGTTCAGAAAGAATCTTATTCAACTCATCCTCAAACCTGATGGATAGAAAGGGAACGATTCTATACTTGCTGCCCTTCCCGTAGACTCGAATCGTTTTGCGGGCTTCATCGATATCTTCAACACGCAAGTTCAGGGCTTCTTCCTTCCGAAGCCCATGGTCCGCCATCAACAAGAAAAGCAGCCGATACTCTGGATCCAGGCATTCATACAATTTATCCACCTGGCGCCGAGTCAAAGGTTGAACAGGTTCAGCCGTAGTTTTCTTCTTTGAAAAACGAGGAATGGTGAACGCCAAGCGCTGACAGTACCCATGTTCTGCGGCCCATTTCAACAGACTAGAGAGATAACTCAGGTTTTTGTTGATCGTGACTGGGGCCAAATTCCGTTCAAGCAGATCTGCTTTGAATTTGTTGAATAGAGCCACGGTCAACTGTTTCGGCTGAAAATTACCGAACCAGGGGATTATGTGGTTATCCAGGCAAAACCGCATGTCATTGACCGTATTGATGGAATTTTCCGTCCGGTACCACTCAAGGAAGACGGTCACCATATCCTTTATTTTGGGGACGGATCCCTCAACAATATGGTCGGGTTGTTGCCGTACGGATCTCTCGTACCTCCACGCCTCCTCATACGAGCCGTTAAAGGTTATGCGTTCCCGTTGCTTGCCTCTTCCAATATCAATGACCCACCATTTCCCTGGTTCATTTTTCGATTTGGTGGGATGTGGGCGAACACTCACGGTTCGTCAATTTCCACAGCTGAAGCTTTTGCGTGTTTTTTCCTTCTTTTTAACGCCTTCCAAAGGTTGTTATCGACGTATGCAAAGGATTGGGGCGGTCGGCACCCGGTTGCAATCCGATCAAGCGCCATCGGATTCTTAAACACTTCCACCTGATCCACAAGAAGCCCCAAGCCAACGTCCTGATTTCCATAATACTCAAAGAAAAAATCTTTCGTTGTCCCAGACACTTTTTTGAATTTTCTCCAGAGCTCGGAAGGGTTTGCTTCGACCACATCCTTCACGCTGAAATAACCTGCAATTTTCCCTTCAGGAGCAGTCACATACATTACGACGTGCTCGACATGACGCGGAATATTAAGTTTTCTGAATTCTACCTTTTTTTCCCCCCTGAATATTGCGTGGGCAAATTCGGGATGAATCGAAATCATGATTACATCTCTACGTGTTGCCTTATCCATTGTATCGCCGTTGCGCTGAGTTCAGTGATAGATTGTGGTTGCGCTTTTAATATACCATTTTTTTTGAGTGTTGGCAGACGAATATAAGGTGGCCCGATGGACTTTACCATTCTAAAGAGAATAGCCAACACCTCGTTTGAATTACACATTTCTACTATTTCGCCAAAAGGATACACCGTTCTCTTTCCCACAAACCGTGCAATTTCTGAAGCATCGCGAGAGCGAATAATATCCTCAACAATGCCGACGCAGGTGATGGCAGATATATCATGCGACCTATAAAAAAAGAGGTTATCCCCGACACAAATTTTTTTCGTCGCTGCATTACATATATATGCTTTACGGATTGCGTTACCACACGGTTTTAGTGGCACAGGCGTAATGCTTATTTGAATTGGCCCCAATTCAGGGAACAAGGTCAAGTGATATTCTGGCTTGATAGGAACAACGAAGGATGCATTGTTTTTGAAACTCGTAATCCTTGGGCCGAAATTGATATGGAACTCCAAGGAGGATAGATTTTCGGCCTCTTCTGTTGAATATTGGAATCTCTTGCAGAGAGCAAGTTCACCGGGTGAATCGCCATTCTCGATCTCAAAGAAACCGAAATCATTCGCGAATGCAATGAGTTGATCCTGTTTTGGGAAGGCGGTGAAATACGAAAATTGATATTTATTATGCTCGATGAACTCGAATAATGGCTTCAAGAGAAGCTCGCCTATCCTATTCCCCCCGTGGGCCCCAGAAACTTTGAATGTACAAATCTTTAAGACCTTACCCTTTTGTCCATTTGGCAAAGAATCCTCAGGTTTCCAGATGAGAATTCCGGACAACTCGCCAGTTGTCGACCTGACGACATAAGCCTGTCTATGTTCCTTTTTACACTTTACCAGCCACCGATCAAACTGCACCCCTCCGTAATCGGCCCGCAATGATTCAAAGATAGGGTCATCTGTGTCAATTTCATAGATGTACTGGGTACTGACGATTGGGTGCGGCGGAGGTGTTTTGTCGAACAGATCCTGAAGTAGCGTGACCGCATCGCTTAAAAGCAAGACACGTGGGCCCAAGCCGAGAAGTTTTGCTTTTTTATGGATCCCGATATCTTCGGAAACAAGATAATCGACTAGGTCACCCTTGAGTGACGCCAAGAGGCAATTATCCACCCAGTTATTTGAATTTTCTTCCGCCGGTGGAACTATAGATGGATCTAAAATCGTTGGTGGAGGAGGAGATGCAAGCACATTATATCGTCCGACAAGAGTCGCCCGAAGCGCTTTTCTTTCGTCATCTTTATCTTTGCCAATATCAATAGTGACTGCGGGGTGAACAAACAGTTTATTTCCAGATTTTGAACATAGGCTGCAGAAATTGAGAGCTATCTCTGTATTTGCCTCTAGATCAGATTTTGATGCAGGCTCAAGGGGGATCAATATATTTGTATCTATAAGAAAATTCATTACAAATAATCAATTCACTCTATAGAGGCGACCCCGTTAAGGATTTGCGAAAATTCTAGACCCAAATGCCAAAAAGTTACTCTAAAAAAAAACTGCATATATCATGAAAAATAATTCACTTATTTGAAAAATAAGATCTTATCATTTCCGCCAGTCCTGGTAGGAAACTTAGATCATCCCCAGATACATCTAAAAATGTAATTGGAACATTGATTTCATTTGCAACTAAACGAGAATGTTCAACTTCAGCAGTTTGCAATTTCTCAAGTTTATCAATACTTAACTTTGATACATTTTTATCTCTCCTGATCAGTCTATCCAAAATAACAGAAGGAATACATGTCAGCATTACAATGTAATCAACATTGAGTTCATTAAATAGACAAGGAGCAATTGGACATATTTCATACTCCTTATTATAAAGGCAAAAATGACCATCTAGAAGTATAAACGGACTGGCAGTCTTGCATTTAGCTAACTCTTCCACCAATACAGCCTGATTCTCGTCAATACCAGAAATTGCCTTTGCCGCACCTAATTTCTTACGTCCTTTTATAAGACTGCTTGCTGTTATATGCAGACCATCAAGTATTGGTGCAAGCTTACCACAAAAATAGCCTTTTCCGACTCCATGTACCCCAGCAACGAATACGATGCGTCTATTGTTCACAATACCTCCTATCTCAGAAACAATCTTCAGTCCAGAGGTCTCAGCAATATCTGAGAACGATTCTCCTGGTATAACGATCAGCAGAATCGCCCAAGAGCTATCATTAGCGAGTCGCATAAAGTCAAAGATGCATTTTAGCCGATCATATCGGCATTTGGTATTTACAGGGGCACACCTCTTATTTCTCACACTGGGCCAGAAGATCGAGGGTGATCTGGTCCGGCCACTTTTCTGCCAACGCATTCAGCGCCTCGAGGCGGACTTCGGGGTGGTCGTCCTGGACGGCTCGCTGGACGAAAAGATCGCGAGTGATCTGGTCCGCCCAATTCTCTGCCAACGCCTTCAGCACAGAGAGGCGGACTTCAGGGTGGTCATCTTCGACGGCTCGCTGGGCGAGAAAATCGTGAGCGGTCTGGTCCGCCCAATTCTCTGCCAACGCCTTCAGCACAGAGAGGCGGACTTCAGGGTGGTCATCCTCGACGGCTCGCTGGGCGAGAAAATCGTGAGTGGTCTGGTCCGCCCAATTCTCTGCCAACGCCTTCAGCGCAGAGAGGCGGACTTCAGGGTGGTCATCCTCGACGGCTCGCTGGATGAGAAGATCGCGATTGGTCCGGTCTGCCCACTTCCCGGTCAACGCATCCAGCGCCGCGAGGCGGACTTCAGGGTGGTCATCCTCGACGGCTCGCTGGGCGAGAAAATCGTGAGTGGTCTGGTCCGCCCAATTCTCTGCCAACGCCTTCAGCGCAGAGAGGCGGACTTCAGGGTGGTCATCCTCGACGGCTCGCTGGATGAGAAGATCGCGAGTGGTCCGGTCTGCCCACTTCCCGGCCAACGCATCCAGCGCCGCGAGGCGGACTTCAGGGTGGTCATCCTCGACGGCTCGCTGGGCGAGAAAATCGTGAGTGGTCTGGTCCGCCCAATTCTCTGCCAACGCCTTCAGCGCAGAGAGGCGGACTTCAGGGTGGTCATCCTCGACGGCTCGCTGGATGAGAAGATCGCGAGTGGTCCGGTCTGCCCACTTCCCGGTCAACGCATCCAGAGCCCCGAGTCGGACTTCGAGGTGATCATCCTGAGTGGCTCGCTGGGCGAGAAAATCGCGAATGGTCCTGTCTGCCCAATTCCCGACCAACGCATCCAGCGCCACGCGGCGGACTCCATGTTCGTCATCCTGGACGGCGCGCTGGACGAGAAGATCACGAGTGGTCCGGTCTGCCCACTTCTTCACCAATCTCCGCAGCGCCGCGCAGCGGAGTTTGGGATGATCACCCTGGACAACGTGCCGAGTGACCAGAGCGCGAGTGGTCGGGTCTGGCCACTTCTCTACCAACACATCCAGCGCCACGAGGTGGCATACTATGTCCCCACCCTGGATGACGTGCTGGGTGAGCAGATCACGAGTGGTCTGGTCTGGCCACTTCTTTGCCAGCACCTCCAGCGCCACGCAGCAGACTTCGGGGTAGTCATCCTGGACGGCGCGCTGGACGAGAAGATCGCGAGTGGTCCGGTCCGCCCACTTCTCTGCCAACGCCTTCAGCGCCACGCAGCAGACTTCGGGGTAGTCATCCTGGACGGCGCGCTGGACGAGAAGATCGCGAGTGGTCCGGTCCGCCCACTTCTCCGCCAACGCCATCAGCGCCACGCAGCGGACGTTGGGGTAGTCATCCTGGACGGCGCGCTGGACGAGAAGATCGCGAGTGGTCCGGTCCGCCCACTTCTCCGCCAACGCCATCAGCGCCACGCAGCGGACGTTGTGATGGGCATCCTGGACGGCACGCTGGACGAGAAGATCGCGAGTGGTCCGGTCCGCCCACTTCTCTGCCAACGCCTCCAGCGCGGCACAGCGGGAATAGATGCCCCCACCCTGGACGACATCCTGGGTGAGCAGATCGCGAGTAGTCGAGTCTGGCCACTTCTCTGCGAGGAACCAAACGGCTGATGCTCTCACAAAAGGAGACTGCGAATCTGCGAGGGCGGTCATTCGCTCCCGATCTGAATCAACCACGGCAATGAGGCTTACCCAAGGATGTTCACCGTAACCTCTCATTGCGTCAGGTCCAGAGTGTTTAAACTCGTACACCTCCTCTTTCCCTGGCCATCGCTCCCCAAGGTCGCGAGCTGCAGGAAGGACGGCATCAAACCAAAAGTCTAATTCAAATATACTCCATTCTAACAATGCGAGGCATTGTTGCATTAGCAACGATCCCGCCTTTTCTAGTTTGGCAGGATTTCGCACCTCGCTTAAGCACCAAATTGCCAACGGCAATTCCAATAATGATATATTCGGGTCAGACGTCTTTAACTCCGTCCGTGTAGCCAATCGTTCGACGATCCGTCCGACGAATCCCTCATCTATCTGCCCGCAGATCAGACGCAATACCTCGCGCCAATCGTCGTCACGGCAGTGCTGGTCGAACAAAGAGATCAGTCCATCAACGTCCAGCGTTTTGGCGACGTTGAATCGATGTACGAAATCGGCGGCGCAGAAGTACTCTAGGAACGTACGATGGATGAAGGCATAGCTGTCCGTGCCCACAGAGCAGAGGATGAAGTTCCTCAGCCGCAACTGCTCGACCACCGCCCGGGCCACGGCGCGGGATTGGGTAATGTGCAATTCGTCTTGCAGGTAGCCCTCGATCAAGCTAGTAAGCGTTGAGCCATCAATCTGGTTGCCCTTCAGCCCGCCGGGTGCGACCTGCATGTGCGCGGCGATGAGCCGGAGGAGATCGGTCTTTTCCCGTAGGCCTATGTCGGCACTTATGCCCGGGAATTCCGCCAAGGTGCGTTCGGTGTCCCACTGGTGTAGAAGCAAACGAGAGACCTGGGTGTAAAGGTCGGCCCGGTCACGTGGCAATTCCTGGTTGCGGTTCAGGATGGCCATCATCGTCAACAGCAGAGGATTGCCAGCCAGTAGGGTGATGGCCCTGGACTCGCGGATGGCCTTCTGCAAGCGATCGCGCTTCGGCGTCGCCTTCGCTGGAACGTCGAAGGTCACCTCGTGCCAGCGCTGCACGAAGTCGGCGATCTGAGTGGCTTCCAAATCTTGCAGCATAAAGTGCCGGAACTCAGCGTTGCGCAGCCGCTGTGTCTGATAGCCCACGATGCGCGACGTGACGAGGATGGACAAGTGGGGGAACTGGCTGCTGAAGCGCTGGATGTCATCCATAATGTTCGCCCGGAGCTGCGCGTCAAAGACTTCATCAAGTCCGTCCAGCAGCAGTACGGAGCGGCCCGGCTGTGCGATGAGCTTGCGAAGCAGACCGGGGGACCATTGGTGCCACCCGGGGGCTTCTTCCAGGAAGAGGATGAAATCCTTGCGCCGGTCGCACAGCCAGCGGCCATAAGTGGCCAATTCGACTACCAGCGGAATCGGCAGCTTGTCTCGGACCGCCGACTCAGTAATATCCGCCCAGCGCACGGCCAGGTAGCGGACCAGTGACGATTTACCGGAGCCGGGATCGCCCAGAATAACCAACTTCCGAGCCATCCGCGCTGCCGAGGCGCGAAAGGCCTCGTCAACAACCTCAAGCACCGGGCGGAGCGGCTGGTGAAAGTATTCCTGCCGTAGCCGATCCGCCTGTCGTTCAACTTCCGGGAGTTCTTTGGCTATGATCTCGCCGGTGCCCAGGAACAGGCGCTGATGTTCTTTAGGGATTTCCAGCAGGCGCGGGTTGTATTGGTGGCATTCCCGCACCGATTGCTCCACGAAGACGCTACACAGGCGGACCTCACTGTAGAACGCGCCGGTAGTGTCGAGCATCTCGAAGTTAAACTTGTCGAACCGTTTGAGTACTGCGGTTCGGTAGCTTTCAGCGTCGAACTCGGCAGGAAGTGCAGGTGTGCTCATACCGCCAGTTGTGGCGATATGGGCGGCAAGTTCCGCCGCCCAGGGCCGTGAGGGATCGGCCAACCAGTGGTTAAGATCACGCGCGAGCACCTCAGCGAAAGCCGCAGGACTCGGATACTCGACATAGAAAACTGGATTGCTCAAATCCTGCATCCGCTGGCGGAAGGCGAGGACCTTTTGCCATTGCTCGACCGCGCTCACTAATTGGGCCGGATCTGCCGGCATCTCCAGCTTGTCCACCTTCCGGAAAAACCACTTAATCTCCGGGAATCCCGAGGCCGCGTGCCTCTCCATCGCCCAATTGAACTCTTCCTCAGTGCCCGATTCCGCCTTGCCGCTTGGTGAACCGAACCGCTGGCCCATAATGCCGATGACCAACGCAAGCGAGTCGCGGTGCTTCGCCAGCGTTTGTTGCGTGATGAGCTCCTGAGGCCGGCCTATACCGATCGTCGAATAGTTCTCGCAATCAACGACATCAAATCGTGCGTTCCAAATGTGGGCCGTATGGCGGTTGTACTCGTCGAAAAACTTACGAACGTGCTGGCGCTCTACCGCGACATCACCTGGCGAAGCAAGAAAGACGTGGTATGTATGGGTTGTACGAGGGGAAAGCATCACGAAGAGATAACTGTTACCAGAAGAGGCTCCGAGGGACCTAACCCCATCTTTCGTGCAGCTTCGTGGCGCAAATCGGGGTCTACCCCCCGATTGTTGCTGTTTATTATTCTTATAGTCAAGGTATTGTTAAACAAAGTTGCATTATCGATCAAAACTATTTATTCACATATATATTCACAGATAGATATATATCTCTCCTAAGGCTCAAACAAGCTGATAAATCGTTTCACCGAGTAAACTAATAAAATCTTCAGCTCGTTCAGAATCCTCTGGCAGGATTGGCATTTTTTGCGCGGTGCTTGGGTCACGATCTGTTTCATGCACGATTGCGTTCCGTCTCTTGTAGAGATTGCGAAGCTCTGTTATAGCTTGTTTTCGGTCCCGCCCCATTGCAGCTGCAATTACTTGCCATTTGTGCGCCTCTGACCACACCAGCCCCAGTGCATCTACAAGTTTATCGGGATCCATAAATGATTGGTGGGCCATTTTGGTGCGAACAATACCTTCAAAAATTATTTCCGGCGGAGGCATCGTAGCCCCCATCAAAGATGTGTGATTTCCTAAATTGATAGTCTCTGCTAAATATTTCTGAGACGGCAATCGACGACCCATAAAGATTTCGACCATATGATGAATTACGATGTCATGCACCAGCTTATCTAAAGCACTCATACAATAGACAAACCCCATACGAAGCAAATCTCCATACTCGCCAGGAAGTCGCAAGTCATTAATACAATGATGATAAAGGGTTCGAAGATTCGCTGAATCTGCAATACTGCTTCGGAATGTTTGTATCATCGCGCTTATGCTGTCAAACGGAGAATCTCGCCTGCTAGAGCGGTGAACAGTTGACCAAAACGATTCCGATTTTCCTGCATTTGATGCAACACTGGCCCAGTTTCACCAATTTCGGCATCAGTTAAATCGTACACCGGAACACCAGCGGCATGAGCCTTAGGCAGAAGACCTTGGAAGTCAGATATCTCAGAAAGACATAAACCATTACTGATAAGCGGTCCCCCATATACATCATCGCGCAAGAGCATTCCAGCGTTATGCAATGACGGCTTGAGGTCTCCAATAACCTTCTGTTTTATTTCTCCAATATTATCTCTATATGGCTTTGCAGCACGGCCTTTTCGAACGTTGAATCTCTGGATGACGGTCCCTAGAAGCTTAGGCGGATCTATATCGAGAGGATACGATGATCCTGAAAACATGGGACCGCTTTGACGAAGCCATGCTGCCCAGCGCGGCAATATCGTTTTTAATGTCTCCAGAGCCATAATAGAAAATGGATCTGGGTTTGTCGGAATAACAAGGTAATCAGAGGCCAACACTAGATTCTGATTGATTGAACTCAATCCTGGGTTTAGGTCAATGATAGTATAGGCAATGTCATACTTTTCCTCCACCGTTCGGAGAAACTCGCTAAATGCTCCGGGGAGATTCTCGAGCGTGGCGATGGCATTGTTAGAGGTCTGAGCGAACGTGAGTGCAGCCTCGAACTCAGACAGGTTTTGATGTCCAGGTACTAAGAATAACCCTTGGCGGCGAGCTGGTTGAAAACAATCAATAGCAGTAATTGGAGCAGGACGTCCTTTAAAAGCAACTTCGACACCGTCTCGTAAATTGTTTAGTCGTGTCGCATCATTAATATAGTAATTATCAAAGTCTTCTATCAATAGACTTGTCAGATTACACTGAGGATCAGCATCAACTATCAGGACATTATAGTTTTCAGATAGCTTCCAACCAAGATTAAAAGCAGTAGTAGTTTTACTAACACCACCCTTGTGATTAAAAAAAACAACTCTTTTTGACATTTGCCGCACCCAGGTATTTATTTAAATTCAATGCATTTTTTTCAACTTACATACACGTCACTATTCTTCATACAATCTAATGGCATCCCTGATCTGATCAGTGAAATCGAAAATCTGGTTAAGGTTGTCGATGGCCATTCTTGTTTCATTTCGCTGGTTGTCAAAAATTCCAATATACTTCTGTTGAGCGTTGAAACGAAGGCGACAGATTGGTTTCCTATTGTTGTCATCAAGCAATATGCCGCAATAGCTTTTTGTGTCTCGCATTGCTACCCGTTCAATATCAACAACTGGCCTTAGTATTGCCCGAACAATATAGTACCCCTCTATCTCTTCATGCGTGGTCACTATGCCATTGCTGCTGTTTTCAACGTTAGATTCCTCTTGTTGCACATCGTCCTCATTTCCACTTGGCAGCTGCCCCCCGCTCGACAATGCTGATTTTAACCGTGCGTTGATTTGTTCATTAATGACGGCTACAAATGCCTGTTTTACCAACGGTGTAAACTGTTCTATGACTATTTGGGTTTTCATCCCCGAATAAAAGTCAGCCAGGACCAGACGAACAAAATCAGGATCAGGCGACTTTAACTGCCGCTCTAAGTATCCTTTTATTTCCCGAGTATATTTAAGATTACTCGCCGTAGAGAGCATTTGATCGAGCTCGAAAGACGACTTGGAGAGTTTTTTGAGTTCTGGGACAAGCTGTTCGTCGAGATCTAGCAGATCAACCTCCATAAACGGCTTTTTATCCATAATGTTGGGTTCATCTAGATCGGCAAAGAATTGGTATTTGTGACCGTTCGTAAGTACTCCAATTCTTGCTGCAGTAACGTGAAAATAACGCCTGAGCTGAGCGGCATGGTTATCGTTTAAGTCTGCATCGCTACATTTGCATTCGATCAGCATCGATGGCTTTCCTTCAACCATGATTGCGTAATCGATCTTTTCCCCTTTCTTACTTCCAACGTCTGCTATGAATTCAGGGACAACTTCAGTTGGATCAAAAACGTCATACCCAAGGGTTTGAATAAACGGCATTACAAACGCTGTTTTTGCAGCTTCCTCCGTTTGAATAGCGACTTTTTGTTTCTCTATTCTTGAGGCAAGGGATGTAAGTTTATCAGCGAAATCCACTGGAATTCCCCCTTAAAAATATATTGTTATTCAATACCTCTTCTCTTTAGCCACAACCACACCGATGATTCTGAACTCTATGCCTGTCATATCTTTGATGGGGTAGCGGGGGTTCAGTGGTTTCAGGAACACACTTGATCCATCAAATACGAGCTGCTTGAAGGTAGCCTCGTCCTCCCCATTACTGGCAATTACATAATTCCCATTTATCGCTTCTTTTTCCGGATCAATGGTGATGATGTCGCCTTCGACGAATTCAGGCTCCATCGAATCCCCGTGAACCACCAGAGCAAAGGCATTCGGATGCTTGGTCGCCGTTGTATATATCCATTCTTCGGCGAGTCCTGGAAGAAAGGGATCAATCACTTCAGCCCAGTCGCCAGCCTGAACCCAAGAGATGATAGGAACTCGACTCAAAATGGGTGGGCCTAAGGATACGTTGGACGGACCTAAGGAGTTGGTATCGTCATCAGTATTTTTGCGAACATGGTTTTCACCTGTAAGCAACCAAGCAACAGTTCTATTCACAGCCTTAGCAAGTGCTATCAACTGAGGTCTAGTTGGTTCCCCTCCTTTTAAATACGCAGCAAGGGTTGATTGAGGGATACCAGAAAGTCTCGATAATGCACTTTGCCCTCCGGCTTCTTTCGTTATTTCGTCCATCCTTTCGATAAACGCCAAATCTGGTTCGACTTTTTTCCGTGCCATTTTAGATATTTATCATGATTTATCGTTAAAACGTTAACAATGATCGTTTTTTCGATTGAAATTCTATCGTTATTTCGCTAACGTATTTTCAACAACGGACATTGACCAGCGCCAAGGAGGCTCCATGTACGAACAGGGAGTTAACGATCGGCTTCCCCTGTCAATGCACGGTCGTTGATTCGTGAGCTACAAACCCTTGTCGTTCTAGCTTCAACCACCTGACGATGGCGGGAGCATCTTCCCTGAGCTTGGCGATGAATTCCTCCGAGTCTTTGTCGGAGAGATTTTTGTCCCAGGAACCACCAGGTTTTGCAGCTTTCATTGTTTTGACGAACTCGAGGATACGGTCGGGTGCTTCACCGGTAACCTCGGAGAGAATCTGTACGAATATTTCCTGACAAGTCATTTCGGTTTGCTTGTTGAATTTTTAACAGCCACCAAGGAGGCCCTATGAAATTTTCTCCCGCCGTAAAAAAACAAAAAGCCATCCAGGCATACCGAAACCTCTCAAGGCAAGGAGAACTCATAGCAGCACACCGTGTACTCCATCTTCTCCAGACGGGGCGTGTCTACCTCGGCCTTGGAGATAATGATTTTGCCGCAGAATGCGCCCTTGAGAAGGTCGGCCTTGATGGTGTCCCAGGACGGAATTACATGCGGAATCGATTCTCCATCCAGTGAATCAAGGAGGCGGCATGAAAGATCTCGATCAATTGACGATCAAGCACACGGCATTTCCAAGATTTTCGGATCTCCTCAACGCTGGCGGCGGTTACAGGCCGTCGCTCGGCACATCCAGCAGCACTGAAAAATCCGTGCTCGCCGACGCCTACGACAAGGCCCAAGGACTGAGAGGCGACCGCCGCAAGGCCTTCCGCTTCTAAACTGGAGGATTGGCTATGGAACTACACAATCTCACCGACCAAATGGCCATCAAGCATGCCCTGGAAAGAAAACTCGGGCATGGGGCGGTCAAGAAAATAGCCGACAAGTGCGGGGTTCAATTGCCCACGGTTTCCAACGTGATGTCGGGACGCCGCCGGAACACGGCAATTTTGACCGTGATCGCCCGGACGGTCGATCAGCCGGTACGCGGGATCTGCCCGGACGGCTCCGAACTGCTGGAAAACATGTTAGCAGATGTACATTGAATACCTAAAAAAAATCAATCTCTTAATCACAATTTAGCAGGTTGGGGATTCATGTCCATGTCGGAAAATCACCACAAAATGCAACCGTGGCAAGTGTTTCACGCGGCCCGCAAGACACTGGGGGCGAACATTGTGGCACGCATTTTCAATCGCGAGGTTCGGTCTGCCCATAATTGGGCACAAGACCCGGCCCATACCGAATGCCGCTGCAAGAGCCCGCTGGAATTGCTGCATACCCTGTTCGAACGATTGGATGCCGCTGGCTCCGGCTACGTCGCCCGGGCCGGACTTGACTATCTGGCCACGGCAATCGATCCGGCGGTACAGGTTGAGGGCATCAAGGATCCGTTACCAACTATCCACGAAGAAATCCTTGCGGATTACTCGGCAGTGGCGAGGCTTCAGCAAGCGATCGAGGCCGGGGCGGATCTGGGGATTGTCAACAACCTCAAGAAAGAGGCCATCGAAGAAGTAGAACGCACGGTGGCTCGATATGCGAGGGACCTGAAATGAGCCAGCCGTTGACCGAACACACGGCCAAGGAACTGCTCGTCAAGCTCGACACGTTCCAGCGGGAGATGGCCGAAGTCAAGAAGATGATTGCCGGATGGACACGGGAGAACGCCATGGCCCCCGTATCGGTCGATGCCTTGGCCTCGGACATGGCAAAAGCCATGGAGATGACCCGCAAGACCGGTGACCGAAAATACGTCAATGAAGCCAAGGCGCGGCTCAAGAGCGCCGGACGTGGATGAGGGGATGAACTCATCGTGCATCAGCATATCTTGCAGCAAATTTTTTGATGCATTTCATTACCTCGTTTTTAGCTGCAAACATCTCGGCATTGAGGGAATCCGATGAAGCTGAAAAAGCTGTGCGCGCGCTCGTCAAATCTGCCCCCGCGAAACTTTCGACCACGGCGTCATAGTACGCCTGCTGCACGAGTATATACCGTTCTAAGGCTTCTACAATCTCGGGGAAATAAAGCTGACAAAGTACGATTGCGGCTTGAGCGTCTTGCGAGGCAGCGAGCTCTTCTGCGTGCAAAAGAGTGGTTCTCTTGGCCAGTTCAATCGGCCAATGTAGCGACTTTAGAAAATGAAATGTCATCTCCTCGAACTTTTGCCGAAGCAAGATGCGTTGTTCGTGCCTCCTTTCGGAGGCTTTGTGCAGAAATGAAAAAATTTGCGAGATCACTACACCAAGCAGCGCGGCTGTGGCTGCAATGATGGCGCTTTCGAGGTCAGTCTTCATGGTGAATCTCAACCCTTGAGTATCAAAAAAAAGCCCCGCCCCCTAGACGGACCTTGGACATGATGCTTGGCGGCATTGCCAGGATAGTACAGGGGACGGGCACCTGATGCAAACGGAATAGGTGACCGGAAGTACGGCAATGAAGCCAAGGTGCGGCACAAGAGCGCTGGCCGTGGATAAGGGAGAATGAAATGGATCTGACCGTTGCTGTTTCCGGATCAAAAGAAGTGGAGGCGGCATTGATCGCATTCCCAGGAAAGGCCCTCAGGGCCTGTGCCGTTGCCCTCAACAAGGCGGGCAAGATCGTCAAAGAAGCCGAGGTCGAGGAAATGAAGTCCGTCTTTGATAACCCAACCCGATACACCCTCAACTCCCTCAAGCTCACCCCTGCAACGAAGAACGATCTTAAGGCAACGGTCTGGTTCAAGGAGCCGGATCGCATGGGTGCACATTACCTCGTGCCCCAAGTGGAAGGTGGCTCTCGTAAACTCAAAGGTTTTGAACGTGCCATTGGTGAGGGTGAGCTGGTGCCGGCACTGGGGGCAAAGCTCAACAAAGACGGCAACGTCTCCATAGGGCAGATACGCCAGATCCTCTCCGTGCTCGGCAAGGCGGAAACGTCCGCAGGCTACATGGCCAATATCACCGGCCGCTCCTGCCGCCGCAATACCAGGGAGCGGGACTATGTGATCATCGACAGTAGGCAGCATGGCAACCTGCCCCATGGGGTCTACCAACGGTTTCAGACAGGCGCAGGATTCGGTGCCAAGACCAAGCGCACCTTCCTTGATCGGTCCAAGTCCTACCAGAAGGGCCGTAGGCGTGGCCGGTTTGCCTCGGTCATTCGATCCAGGGGCCTGCGCCCTATCCTACTTACCGGGCGCACCGGGCACCAGGTCAAGCCGCTGCTCGACTTCTATGGCGTTGCCCATCGCACGTTCGATCAACACTTCGAGCCGTTGTTTTGGGATACGCTCGATACGTTTCTCAAGTCATGATCGGGGGGAAGGAACCCCTCGCCCCCCGTCAGGTTGTCAAGCAGGAGGAGGCCTATGGTCTTGACCGTTCACGGGTCCTCCCCCGGCCCTCACCACTGCGGGTGTTTCGCGCCCCGGTGTGTGGGTGCATTTAGAAAATTTTGGTGCGTTGCAAAAATGCAAAAAATTCTGCAACAAGGTGGACAAATGATTTTCTCAACAAACGTTGCGTTATCAGAGAGTTACCCCTGCAAAACTGTCAATATTTTGGCGGGGGCATAGCCTATGGCTGAGGATAGTATGGCGGGCAAGGTAATCGACCGTGCCCGGGAGCTGGAGCAGGAAGAAGACCGGCTGATGGACCTGGAGGACGACTTCGTCAAAAGCTGCCTGGATGCCAACGAACGTGGGGACGGAGTGCTGTACGCCACCTTACACAAGGGGCGGTACCTGTTCAACACCACCCCAAAGGACGGGGCATGGCTGCGCTGGACCGGGATAGTCTGGGAGCCCGATGATTTCCGCGACGCCTTCAAAGCGGTCGAGGCGGTAGCCCTCCAGTATGAGCAACGGGCGCTGGACCTGTTTGCTGAGGCCGAAAAGCTGGAAGAAACGGGCAAAAAGGAAACGGCCGAACAAGTGTTGGATCTGGCCAAGCTGTACCGGAAACGGGTCAACCGGCTACGAACCGAGAACGGTGCCAAGAAACCGCTGATCTGGGCACCGGTGGTGGAAAAGAGCATGGCCTGCCGCGAGCTGGAGTTGGACCGGCAACCGATGCGGCTCCCCTGCGGCAACGGGGTGATTGATCTCACCGCAGGCGTGCTCCTGGATGGCGATCCGGCAGACCTGATGACCAAGGCCATCGACGTGAACTACCTCAAAGATGCCGACTACACGGATTGGCACAAATTCGTGGTCGAGGTCTGCGGATCGGAAGCGGTGGCCGACTTTCTCAAGCGCTTTTTCGGCTATGCCCTCACCGGCCACAGTTACGAGCAATACATCGCGGTGTTCATAGGTGGCGGCCGTAACGGCAAAGGCGTGCTGTTTTCCTGTATCGGCTCCGTTCTCGGGCCATATTACCACGTGATCAGCCCATCGATGATCACGGAACAGCGGTTTGATCCCTCACCCAACGCGGCCAGCGAGCACAAATATGCTCTGCACGGCAAAAGGCTGGTGGTGGCCGGTGAATCCAAACGCGGCCAACGGATCGACGCCGGCCAGGTCAAGGGGCTGACTGGTGATGACAAGGTCGAATGCCGCCCCAACTTCGGCAAGATGTTTGTTTTCGATCCAACCCACACCCTTTGCCTGCACACCAACCACATGCCGGTTGGCATGGGATCCGAGTTCAGCCTGGTGCAGCGGCTGCTCAAGATCGATTTCCCATGGGCCTATGTCGACGATCCCGAGGCTGAGGCCAAGAAATTCCCACCCATGGCGGACAAGTTCCGCCAAAAGGACAAACACCTCAAGGACCGGTTGATGCAGAACCGGGAAGGCATCCTCAAATGGCTGGTCGAAGGCTGCCTTGAATGGCAGCAACGCGGCCTGGATCCGCCCCAGGAGATTCTGGACTCGGCCGACGAACTGGCCAAGGCCGAAGACTACCTCACCGAGTTTCTCAACGACAGCCTGCTCCCCTCACCCGACGATCCGGACCGGGAAATCGGCTTTCAGGGCCTTTATCAGTGCTTTCTCTGGTGGTGGGGCCTCAACCAGGGAGACCCCAAAAAGGCGCCGGCCAACCGGACGCTGGCCAAAGCCATGCGTGAGCGGGGATATACCCTGGAAAAACGTGGAGGGAAGATCTATGTGCGCGGAGTTTTGTACCATCCGGAGCTGTCCAGGGAGATGCTGCGCGATGACCAAGCGCCTCATCCTGCCTCATCCTAGCTCATCCTAGGCCGTCCTGATGACGCAATTTATCGAAATGAATGCAGAAAATCCGAGAACAGGACGACAGGACGAGATTCGCGGGCGCGCACACGGAAATTTTTCATGAACCATGGTTGGCAATTTTTTCCATGCGCGCACATCACATATTTCATCCTACGTCATACTAATTACATCATCCTATAAGAATCATTAGAGAAAACTAAACAGGACGAGAAAAGACGAACCAGGACGAGCAGGACGAAAGCAAATGAACGATCAAACCCCGCAAAAAATGCACAAAGCCTTCTTTCTGTCAGACGACAGCAAGTTTGCAGCCAAGTGCCCTTGTCACTTTGACGATGGTTTCAAACCTCGGCTTGCCTCCCTCTGCGAGGGATTTGTACAGACTGGCGCGGGTAACACCAGATTTTTTGGCAATCTCGCTCATTCCTTTGGCGCGGGCGGCAGTGTTCAGGGCATGGATGAATTCCTCTTCCGTGCCCTCTTCGAGCGCAGCCTGCAAAAACAGCCTGATGTCTTCATCGGAATTCAGGTGTTCGGCAACATCAAAAGGGGTGGTTTTCAGGACCATAGGGACACCAATCAATGGAGCATCGGTTCGGTGATGCCCATGGCTCGTGCTAATTTTTCGCGCGTGGCTTTACGGGTTTTGTGTTCTCCGGATTCGATCTGGGAGAGTGCGGCCTGGGTGATACCTGCCCTGGATGCAACCTCTTCTTGGGTGAATCCCAGATATTCGCGCCAGGCACGCACAGGGGTTTTCCCGCCCTCGATGACGGCCCCGACTACCTCGTTGGGAATCAGTCCGGCCGTGACGCTTGTCTGCTTGATCCATTGTTCATACGGAACGACCGCAAAGGCAGGCTTGCCGGATGCATCTTTTATGATCTGGATATCAGTATGTGCGTTCATTGCGTTTCTTAACCTCCTCTATGGAGATGATTTTCACACCGCCGTCAAACTCGAAGAACACCCTCCAGTCTCCGACCCTCAGTCTGTAGCCGTACTGATGGTTGGTCAACCGTTTGACGTTCCTGCATTCAGGGAAATGAGCCAGCGCTTGCGCCTCCTGATATATACGCCTGCTTGCTTGGCTGTCCTTGATCTTTCTCAGTTGTCGGAATGCTTTCTCGGTCCATTGAATGGTGTTCATAATATTTTAATAAGACAAATATAAGAATTAGTCAACCGCATCGCCGTTCATCGTGGTGGATCGGCCCTTGGACACGCTGGTTCTGCGGATGAAAGACTATCTTGGCAAAGAGGAGGAAGGGCATGCATAGCGCCAATCACGACATAGCGGCCAAGTATGGCCTGCGAAAGAGCGGCAACCGGCATACCGGGCCATGTCCCAAATGCGGCGGGTCCAAGGACTCGGACAAATTCGTACTTTTCACCGATGGCGGGTTCCGTTGCTTTGCCTGCAGCTTCAAGGGAGATCGCATCAAGTGGTTGCGGGAAATGGACGGCATGAGCTGCCGCGAGGCCCACGATACCGAGGGCAAGGACTGCTCCCCTTCCTGTCCGAACTACGGTCCCTGCCGCAACGGCGAACCGGTGAAGCGAAAGCCCAGGTCGGTGCGCCCGCAAGTCAATGGCAATTCGGATACCCTTGCCGAAGTGGCGGCAGCCGAGCCGGGCAACGCCTGGCGCACTTGGGCCGGGAAGCTGGTGGAAAAGGCTCAACAAAACCTAGCCAAAGAACCGGAGGAAATTCGCTGGCTGGAAAGCCGCGGCTTCACCACTGACCAGGTCGACCGGTATCGATTGGGTTGGCTGGCGCACGACATGCGGGTGGACCGGCGCGAACTGGGCCTGCCGGTCGAGGAAGGCAAGGAACGGTTGTGGGTGCCCGGCGGCCTGGTGATCCCGATCTTCAACAGTCGGGGCGAACTGCACCGGCTGCGGATCCGCAGGCCACCGGAGGCGCGGGAGAAATTTTTGTCCGACCGCAAGTATGTGTGGATCAAGGGTAGCGGCAACCGGCCCATGGTGCTGCGGCCTTCCGGTTCGATTCGCGGGGCGGTTATCGTCGAGGCAGAACTGGATGCCATGGCCGTGGCCGCCAGTCATGGGGAAGTACTGGTGGTAGCCCTGGGCACGGTGGCCGGTGGGATCGATGCCGATCTACGGGCCGAGCTGGAAGCCTGCCCGGTGATCCTCGTGGCCCTGGACGCAGATCCGGTCAAGGACGGCAAGTTGGGTGCCGGTCCGGCTTCGGTTAAGCGTTGGCGCCGTAGTTTCCGCCAGGCCCGGTTCTGGCCGATGCCCGCAGGCAAAGACCCGGGCGACTTTGTCCGCGATCACGGTGGCGACCTTCATCAGTGGGTGGAATCTGGTCTGCCGCCAGTTCTCACCTGCCCTACGCCTGTTTGCCAGGACAGCTCTTTGCCCCCTGAGCAACGCTCAACGGGGGATGGGGGTGGTTGTTCTTTATCCTCAACTGCATTGCCCCTGGACGACATCGAGGATTTTGCCGAACTCCTGCGCACTGAGTCCGGTGTGGTCTGGTATGGCTGCGCCCCCCACGGTGAACTGGTGGTTCGGTTCCGGCGTGATGCGGAGACATTGGATGCCTTTGTACGGCGCGGGCAAATCACGCGCATCATGTACGGTGGCGGCGCGGTGGCTGATTTTTTGGAGATGCTCCCGCGCAGTCAATACATTGGCGCTGACGCGCTTCTCCAACTGCAAAGCGAGGTCACCGATGCGGCATAACATGACAAAAATCAAGAAATCCTGCCGGGACAAAAAACGTTATTCCAGCCGGGAAGCGGCAACCCGCCGGGCCATCGAACTCAACCGCAAGGGCGTGCGGGTCAAACCGTATAACTGTCCCGCCTGCGGCGGTTGGCATATGACGCACCGCTCACCGGTGGCGGTCCTCAACGATGCCTTCATCGAGGCTGGAATGAGGCCGGTGTATATCTAAGGCGGTGCGAAAAAAACCCATACAGGGAGTTTGAAATGAGCAAAAATAGAATAGTTGGGACATGTGAAAACTGCGGTCGCGAAAACAGGCCATTGACCAGATCCCGCGAAGAATTGATTTGTACAGATTGCCACAATCTATTCATGAACATAACCAAACGGCCAGAGGCTATTGAAAGGGCTTTACTCAAACTCCATCCTCAACTCCTGCAGACTGAACGTGACATTGCCGGTCGCTTTATCGAATTGGATGTTGAAGTCAAAAGGCTGAAAGCGACGATAGAATTCCTCAATAACCGACTCTACGAGGAAGAAGTAACAAGCAAAAGCATGGCTGGAGCGGTGAAGGAGTATAGATATGATGCAGAACAATATTGGTTCACTGTATTCGAAATCAGCGAAAGTATCGAACCTGGTTTTTTCTCCTCAGGTGACGTAAGCCAAGTACCAAAAATAGTCCGGGAAACAATTTCCAGGCTCCAGATTGACAAGGCCCAAATCAAGCAGGTGGCGGAGCGGCTATCCGACGAAAACACGGTTCTCGTCAACCGCGTTTCGGAATTGGAAAAACGTCTCGAGGATATTGATGATTGGGAAAAAATCCCCTCTCCCGGCCTCGAATTGGAAAGCAATTTGGCGCATGACCTTATGCGTGACCAGTTGGCCGATTTTGCGCTCAAGATTATCCAAGGCCAAGTTGGCATTGTTCACAGGGAAGCATGAGCAGGGCGCTGCTGATTCTCTGTGCCGGTTGCGGCCGCTTGTGGAACATGGGGTCCCTTGACAATCAAGGTGACGGCAGCCTTTGCCCTGAATGCAAAAACCATCTGGCCGAATCGGAGATGGCCTGGATGACAAGGAGACAGATCGATGGGGAAGAATGTTGTGGAGCTACAAACTGGTCAACCGATCCAGATCTCTCTGCCGGCAACGCGCAAGGGGCTGCTCGGCAAAATTGACCTTGGCCACGATTACATGATCAAGATCGATGCCCGTGCCAAGGCCCTACAGAAGGCCACCAAAATTCCTCGAGGTCGACGTTGATCATGGCTGTTGACGCTGCAACCATCAAACGCCTGCTGGAAAAGGTGGATGCTGACAATCGGGAGCGAATCCAGCTGGCAATTAACTGGCTGGCCAAATCCCGGAAACGTGCGCTGGACAAACCCTCGGCATCAGCTGCAACCGACCTGGATAAGGCCAAGGCGAATCTTGAACAGCTGGTTTCGCAGCTTCAGCAAGAGTATTTCCCGGAGGATGCAGCCCCCTCCTTACCCAACGAACGGTTTAAAAATCGTGCCGAGGCCTGGAGATGGTGTCTTGCCCAGGGGATCACAATCAGTGAACGCAAATTCCGAAACGATGCCAAGGTGGGGGCATACATCGTTTATCCGGACAAAACGGTGAGCAGGGCTTCAGTCGCCGAATACATGGTTCGGATTATGGGATCAGTGCCGACGCCGGACCTGGCTCTTATCGATCACAAGCAGGAACGGGAGCGGCTGGAACTGCGAAAGCTTCAGTATGAAGTGGATCGATTGGAAATCAAGGCCCGGGCAGAAGATGCAGAATGGATGCTGGCGGATGATCACTGGGCGCAGCTGCTCGCCGGATACAACCAGCTCCGGGGAAACCTCGAGCACTTTGCCCGGCTCAATGCCACGGAGATCGTTCTTGAAATGGGGGGAGATTATCACATGGGCCCGCTCGTGGCGGAAAAAGTTGTGGAGCTGGTTATCAACAAGGCTTTCAACGAATTGGCCAAGATGCAGATCAATTCCGGGGTGTTTGAAGAAATCGAGGAGGATGAAGATGAGCGAGAATGATGCAATTTTGATGGGGGCCCAGGAGATTGCCCGTTTCATGCGGGTTAGCCCCGCTCAATTATCGAGGATGCGAACCAAATACCCGGATCTTCCAATTCATCAAGAAACCCCAAAGGCGCAACTTTGTGCAGACAAGGAAGCCTTGGCGGCCTGGCAGAGAAAACTCTACGCTCATACCGTATCTTAAGGAGACAAGACATGCGACTGGGATTTCATGGCAGCAGAACGCTCAACGACGAGCGTGTGCGTATCATCGTCCTCGAGGAAATTGACCGGCATAATCCGGACCATATCGTCACCCATGCAGAACCTGAAGGCGTGTGTGCCGTGGTCCGCAAGGTTGCCCAGGAACAGGGCATCCCCCTTGTTCTCCATTCCCTGAACTTCAAATTCCGACGTGGGGCCTTCGAGCATCGAAGCAAGGGAGTGCTGAAGGATAGCGACTACAGCATTTTTATCCACGACGGGAAAAGCAAGGGCACGAGCAACGAAATCAAGTTGTGCGAAAAGATGGGGCTGCCATTGAGCACCCACATTCTGGAAATAACCAAATACAAGGCAAGTGTCGGATTTGAGATCGATAAGGAATGGGAGTTGGAAACCGAGGACCAACTTGAACAGATCCTTTCAGGGCCGGGCATCCTTTGAATAAATACGAGGACTAAGGGCCGACCTGATAGTTACCTTGAAAGCCTATCACCAAACGAACACAGAGATAATCTTTTTCCTCCAGCCTGGCACCAATGTGGCCGGGGGCTGCGTGCCTTGAGAGAAGCAGCTGTGTCGCTGCCTCCCTGGCAGATTTACCACCAAGAAAATTTGTGTTCCTCCAAAACTCCACAATCTCGCTCCAAATCACTACCAAAGATAATTAGACGACAAGTTGCCATCAGGCTTATTGATTGGTACGATCAGTTGATGAAAGAGAATTTTCGCTCGGCTCATACTGAGGAGTTTTCATGGCATATTCGGCAATTTTCAAACGAATTTTTCTATGTGTCATCTTAGGCTTGTTCGGTTATGCAGGAAACTGGTTCAACGTTTGTATTTTTTTCAACGTAGACTTTCTTTTCGGCTCAGTTTTCTCAATGCTGGCTATTCTGTTACTCGGCAGGCTTTACGGAATCATATCCGCCTTAATCGCCGCAAGCTGCACTTATTTACTATGGAATCATCCATGGGCTGCCATTAATTTCACCTGCGAAGCAATCTTCGTCTCGTGGCTCTTCGATAGACGAAAAGGAAATCTGGTCATATATGACCTGATTTACTGGCTAGGCCTGGGAATGCCCTTAGTGTTCCTATTTTATCACTTCGTGATGGGTATTACAGTTCAGGCCACCATGATTGTCATGCTTAAGCAGGCGATCAACGGCCTGATTAACACCCTCCTGGCAATTACCGCGACCCTCATTTACAAATTCATCAGAAAACCATCCGGATACAAGGTCTCGTACAAAGAACTTGTATTTGTGGCCATAAGTATTTTTGCCCTACTCCCTGCCATGTTCCTTTCCATATCTAACATTAGAGCGTATGAAAAAAATGATATGGAAATGCTACGTGCACGAACTGCGTCAATAACCGATATCGTCCAAAAAAATGTTTCAGCTTGGATTAATGACTATAGCAGTCACGTGCAAGTCCTCGCCAGGTTTATAGGAGACCCTAACATCAAACCTTTTGCAGAAATGCAGAGATATGTTGAAGGTGTTAAGGAAGGGCTCCCTGCATTAAAAGGACTAGGTGTATTCGACAACCGATCTGTGTCAGTAAGCTATTCACCACTAGAACATGACAACAAGTCCAATATTGGAATTGACATGTCATTTCGCAAACATATAGAATTACTAAGACATATAAAAAAACCACATATTACAGATATATTAATAAGCAAATTAGGATATCCTTCTCCAATAGTTATATTGCTATCACCTATTATTATTTCAGGAGAATACAAAGGATATTGTAGCGGCGTTGTAGAAACATCAAAACTACAAGAGTTTCTCAGCAACCTAAAAACGAAAGACATCCAAATCACCTTAGTTGATGGCCAAAACAAGGTGATAGTGAGCACTTCCACTGACATCCAGCCCAGCCTTCCATTCGACAGGCCATATATCCAGCCAGGTCTTCGTGTACCCGAGCAACAACTGACCCTGTGGCAGCCAGAATTAATTTCAAATGTCAGCCCTATCCCACGATGGCGAAATTCTTTTCTATTCAGTGCTGTCCCGATTTCGGACTATTGCCAATGGCGATTAATAGTCGAAGCACCATTACTGCCGATTGTCGAGGATATTTCAAGGTATTGTCTCAATTGGTTAGTATTACTTGGAATCCTTACATCGATTGTCATTTTTTTATCTTTCATGCTCAGCCATGGATTCATAGCAAATATTCGGAAGTTACAGACAATTACGAGGATAGTTCCGAAAAATATTACTGATGCATCAATGATTCAATGGCCCAACACCACTATCGAGGAACTTTCCGAACTTGCGCACAATTTCCAACAACTGATTTCTGCACTGGCTAACCAGATAGCAGAACAGAAAATCACCGAAATCGCCTTAAGAGAAAGCGAAGAAAGACTTCAATTGGTTATGGAAGGTAGCCAGTTGGGATACTGGGATTGGAATATCGAAACAGGTGAAGTCAGTCGCAATGAACGATGGGCGGAAATGCTTGGATATACCCTGGAAGAAGTCTCACATAACGTCAGACAGTGGACTGACCTCCATCACCCCGATGACTGCGCCGCTGCCTGGAAGTCTATCAACGATCATCTTGAAGGAAAAACCCCGGCCCATCGTATCGAATACCGTATGCGCGCCAAGAATGGGGAATACAAATGGATCCTCGATCAGGCCAGCATCGTGAAATGGAATACCGAGGGCAAGCCCATACGCATGAGCGGCACCCACACCGACATCACTGAGCGGAAACAATCAGAAAGTGAGCTTGTCGCAAAGGATGCCCTGCTCCAGGCCATGGTCCGTAATCTGCCCTTTGATTTCTGGGTACGCGACACAGAACAGCGAATTATCATGCAAAGCGATGAGTCTATTCGATTTTGGGGTGACCTTGTCGGCACAACCCCCAATGATGAACAATCCCACGAGGATATCGTCAAGCATTGGGAAGCGAACAACAGTGCCGTCATGGCGGGAAAGGTCCTCTCTGAGGATTGTATCTATACCAGCAAAACCGGTGAACAACGGGAGTTTCATAGCCTGGTTGCTCCAATCCGTGAAGGTGAGAACATCCTCGGAATACTGGGAATTAACATTGACATTACCGAACGCAAGCAGGCGGAACGGGAAACTCAAATATTGCAGACCCAATTAATCCAAGCACAAAAAATGGAGGCCATTGGCACACTGGCAGGCGGTATCGCCCATGACTTCAACAACATCCTAGGCGCAGTCCTGGGGTATACAGAAATGGCCAGGGAGGCGAGTCCTGAAAATTCAAACATTGCTCGCTATCTTGATAAAGTCTTAACCGCCAGCACCCGTGCTGCAGATTTGGTAAAGCAGATTCTCGCTTTCAGCCGTCAATCTAATGACGCGCGAGTTGCCCTCGAACCTGTTCACCTTGTGAAAGAGGCGCTTAAACTTCTCCGCCCAATGCTACCTTCGACCATTAAAATTATTCAAAACCTTGATGAACAGACTCGAAATATTCATGCCAGTCCAACACAAATTCACCAAATTGTGATGAATCTATGCACTAATGCTTTTCATGCCATGGAAAGCACAGGTGGTACCATTGAAATCGTTCTCACAGATTGTTTTCTCCCCACGGAAAGACTTCAACATTATCCATCTATAAATCCTGGAAATTTTGTTGAGCTCATAATCAAGGACTCCGGCCCAGGAATACCTAAGGATATTCAAGAAAGAATATTTGAACCCTATTTCACCACCAAAGCGACCGGGAAAGGAACAGGGCTTGGACTTTCAATTGTCCATGGAATCATCACCTCTTTAGGAGGGTTTATAACTTGTGACAGTGAACAGGGAAATGGCTCGACATTTTCCGTCTTTATCCCTGCAAGCGAATCTGAATCAATTCCCGATGGAACACCTGATAATCAAGACTTAAAAGGAATTGAGCATATTTTACTGGTTGATGACGAAGAAATGTTGGCGGATATGGGGAAAGCCTTACTAGAATGTTTAGGTTACCGAGTTACCATCCAGTACAGCAGCATTGAGGCTCTCACCACTTTCCAAAGTCAACCGTATGAATTTGACGCTGTAGTCACTGATCAGACAATGCCTGGATTGACTGGCATTGAAATGGCCAGGAGGATGCTTCAAATAAGACCAAACATTCCTATTATTTTGTGCACGGGTTATAGTAGCATAATAGACGAAGATCAGGTCTATGCAGAAGGGATCAAGGGGTTTGTTATGAAGCCTGTAAGCAAGAAAGATTTAGGTTTGGCATTAAGGAAAGTACTCGATTTCTCTTCTTCGAAAAGGAGTCAAGCCTAATCTTCCATCATGATTACTCAACGTTGCTCAACGTTAATCAATATCCATCAACATTCCTCAACATCCATCACCCATAAAATCATCGTGTAAAGTCAATCCGGAAACATAACGTCCGGATTTTCTTTGCCGATGGCCATGTTTTTTTGTCCAGTGACTGGCTGACGGCATCTCTCTTTTGCACGGTGAAGCATGCCCGAGACAGCCCGTCAGCTGGCGATCGCCGCCCCGGTATTCAGACTGTACCCCTGTGTACCGAGTTCTGTACGCCAACGTTTGGCCGGTCGATCCGTCACCTCAACTCGCTGCCCGGCCGTCTCCATCCCCCGCCAGTTCAAACGTTTCGTCGTCACCCCTGAACGGATCAGTCCCCTTGATTTTGCCGAACGGTACCGAATGGTCACCGACGGAGCCCACCCAGGCCCATGGAGACGTGAGCATGCCCCACACACCGCTAAAATCCTGACCACGTTCGGTCACCCCTGGGTCCTCGAGCTCTGGTACTGCGGAGTTGACCAGTCCGGCAAGACCATCAGCCTGACCAACTGCCTGGCCTGGTCCATCGAACAGCTTGCCGGCGACATTTTTTATCTGATGCCCTCCGAGGAGACGGCCAAGAACATCGTCGATCAGAAACTGCGGCCGATGCTCGAGCAGTCTCCGCACCTTCGCCGTTACCTCAGTGCACGCAAGGATGACACCGCCATCACCCGTATTCGCCTGGCAAACGGCAAGGTCATTCGGCCGAGCTGGGCGGGGAGCCCCCAGGCCATGGCCACCTGGTCGGCCCAGTGCTGTTTTGGCGACGAGGTCGACAAATACCTCGAACAGGCAGGTAAAGAAGCCGACCCCATCACCCTTATCCGCAAACGTGCCCGTACCTTCCGCGGCCGATCCAAGATGTTTTTCTGCTCCACCCCTGCTGGCCGCTTCATCCGTAAAGGTGTCGAGGCCTGCCACCAGATCTGGGAATACCGGCTGCGCTGCCCCCACTGCAGCGAACTGATCCGACCGGAAGGCGAGCACCTTGGGGTTGACGACAAATCGACCATTGAACAGATCGAATCTGACGGCGTCACCCTCGCCTGCCACCATTGCGGCAGTGAAATGGATGAACAGGGGCGTATCCAGGCGATTCGCGGCGGTGCATGGGTGGCAGTCAAAGGCGGCGATGTAACCCGACCGGAACGAGTCGGCTTCATTCACCGCGCCTGGGATTGTCTCGACGTGACCCTCAAGGAGATCGGCGTGGCCTGGCTGAAGAACCTGGCAGGCAAACTCACCGATAAAATCGCCTGGGCCAATGGCGTCGAAGCCAACGACTACCAGGCCGAAATCAAGGACCGTGACGAGGAATACATCCTCAGATTGAAAGACGAAAGCCTGCCCCGTCGCGCCGTCCCCGGGGATACCTCCTGTCTGCTCCTTCTTGTCGACACCCAAAAGTACGGCTTCCGCTATCAGGTCTGGGCCTGTGGCTGTGGCGAGGACATGACCATCAGCGTGATCGATCGCGGCATGGTGCGTGGATTCAACAACCTGGTGGACCTGGCCGAGAAGGATTGGAAGGACGCCGATGGTAACGCACACCGGGTGGCTGCCGCCTGGATCGATTCCGGCGGTGGTACCGACCCCTACCATCCCAAGCACAGCCGGACCCGCGAAGTCTATCTCTTCTGCAAGAAAAACCCGATTTTTTCCCCGATCAAAGGGCGCAGAACACAGAGCCTGCCCTGGAACATCTCCCGTCTGGAGTATCTGCCGTCCCGATCCGGCAAGAAGGTGCCCATACCCGGCGGCCTCAATCTCTATACCCTGAACGTGACCATGTACAAGAACGACCTGGCCACCACCTTGGCGGTGGAGCCGGGCGACCCGGGCGCGATGCGTTTGCATGCGGAGATCGGCAAGGACTACGCGGCCCAGATGTGCGCAGAGTACCAGGATGACCGGGGCTACTGGATCTGCCCGGACGGCAAGGACAATCACGACTGGGATATCTCGGTTTACGGCATGGCGGCAATTGACATCATGGGTATCCGCGATTGGAATCCCGAACCGGAGGTTGTGGAAGTGCAGCCCATCCAACCCGCTTCGAAAAGGAGACGCTGGTAGATGTATTTCGATACGGTTGAAGAATACACCACGGAAATCGCCCTGGTGCGGCAGTCGATCCACCGGACGCTCGAGAGCCAGAAGTATGGCCGTAGTGGATCCGGCACCGCTTCGGAAAGCCAACGGGTGGATCTCAATACCCTTCGCAGCTATCTGCAGGAGCTGATCGGCGAGCGCGATCTGCTGCAAGGTTCCGCCGATACCCCGACCAGGATCTATGCCAAGGCGGGGCGACGGTTTTGAGAGTGAACGGACAACGGGCGTTGGCCATGGTCGAGCGCGTGATCGACCGTACAGTGGGGATGCTGTTCCCCGGTCTGGAAAGCCGAATGCTCCAGGCCCGCATGCACAACCTCAACCTGCGTCAGTTTGCTGCGGCTAAACAGTCACGCCTTTTGGGTGATTGGGTGCCGATGGGAACGGACATCAACACCCTGATCCGCACCAGCAACCCCACCATTCGTAACCGCACCCGACAGTTGGCGGGCGATTTCGCCTACTTTTCCCGGGCGGTCAGGGTCCTGGTCGACCATACCATCGGCACCGGCATCACCATGCAAAGCCGGGTGACGCGCGGCACCACCGAAACCGGCAAGGCCAAGCTGCACTCCACCGCCATTGCCGCCATCGAGGATGCCTGGTCCCGCTGGTGCGACGAATGCGATGCCGGCGGCAAGCTCCACTACCACGAGATCGAACGGCTATGGAAACGGCAGGACGTGGTCGACGGCGAGTCCGTTCTCGTTCTCGGATGGGAAAGGAACCCCAAACGTTTCCTTCCCCTGGTGCTGCAATGCTATGAGGCGGACTGGCTCTCCAGCGAGTATGCGGCCACGGTGGGCAAAAACGCCCTAATCGACCAGGGCATCGAGTTCGACCGGATAACCGGGGCGGTTATTGCCTACCATTTCCGCGTTCCCGACGGGTTTTCGCAACTCACCGGCAAGCAACGGTCGGTACGAGTGCCCGCAGCCAGCGTGATTCATGGATTCGAGACCCTGCGGCCCGGACAGTTACGCGGGGTGAGCCCCTTTACACCCGCTATTCTCCTGGCCGACGATCTGCAGGAATTCATCGGCGCCAACATCGACCGGGCCAAGATGGCGGCCAAGTGGCTGGCCTTTGTGGAGACGGCCGATATCAAGAGCTGGAATTATGGCCGTACCACCAAGGATCCGGAGACCGGCCACCGGATGACCGTCCTTGAAAACGCGATCATCGAGTTCATGAAGCCGGGCGACAAGGTCAGCGTCAACAGTGCCGACGTTCCCGGTGACGCCTTCACCCCCTTTGTCCGTTTTGTGCTCCAGATGCTGGCCGTGTCGGTCAATGTCCCCTATGAACTGATCAGCGGCGATGCGACCGGGCTCAACTACAACACCACCCGAACCGTGCGCAACGACTGGCAAAAGTCGCTGCGGCCGATGGTGAGCCGCCATATCCGCCAATTCAGCCAGCCCATTTTCCGGGCCTTCATGGATGCCTGCCACCTTTCCGGAAGGGTTAGGATGCCGGGGTATGCAGCCAATCCCCGTCCTTGGCTAGAATGCATGTGGCAACCCAACGGAGTCGAGCCGCTCGACCTGCTCCGCGAGAGCCGGGGCCAGATTGATCTTAAGGACAACTATTTATGGAGCCCGCAGGAAATCATCGCCGCACGGGGCCGCGATCCCGAGGCGGTCCTCAACGAACACAAGGAGTGGGCTGATATGTTGGCCAAACGCGAGTTGCAGGTGGTGACCACCTCAAAGGCCCTGCAGACCAATCCGGCTGCGGTGGCCGGCAACCAACAATCTGACAGCAAGCAACAGGACGAATGATGCAAGGCATTTTTGAACGGTCCGGATATCTGGGGAGCATGCCGGTGGCCTACGGAATGACCGTGCGCTCCATCACCTGCCGTGCAGCCGTGGATCCGGATGCGATCCGCTGGATCCTGGCCACCGAGCAACCCGCTCTGGTCTACGACTGGGAGCTGGAACGGGTCGTCCGGGAAGTCCTCCTCATGGATGGCGCGGTGTTCCCGGAAAACCGACAGGTGCCGCTCCTGGACTGTCACAATCGATGGAGCGTTGACGACCAGTTGGGTTCGGTCACCGATTTCAAGCAGACCATGGCCGGGGATTTTTCAGCCATCGATGGATTGATCAGGTTTGCCGCCGACGACAAAGCCGTGCGTACCCGCCAGAAGGTTGTCGACCTGCACCTGACGGACGGCTCCGCCGGGTACCGAGTGCTCAACGCCATCTGGGTACCCGACGAGGTGGAGGTGGTCATTCGCGGCCGAACCTTTGTCGGCCCGTTGAAGGTATCCACGGACTGGATGCTCAAAGAGTTCACTTTAACGCCAATAGGCGCGGACAGCCTGGCAAAGGCAACCAGGGAATCTGGTACGGCTGACCGTTTGGCGCAACAGCGGTTGTTTGCCGCATAGCCGGGCGAGAGCCCATAACCGGGAGAAACGATGAATCCCAAGTTACGAGCATTTTTATTGGCCAATGGTCTCCGCGCCGACGCCACCGAGGATGAGGCGTGGAAATATTATAAAGACATGCAAGGCCGGGGTGTCACGTTCGACGGTCCCGAGCGGGCCGGTGGCGATGGCCAGCGGTCCGAACCGTCTGCCCCGGCGGCACCTCCGGCAGCGCAGGGGGGAACGCCGGTACCGCAACCGGCCACACCCCAGGCCGCCCCGCCCCAAGCTCCGGGAAGTACCCGCTCCGACGACGGCTTTGCCCGGGCACTGGAAATCATGGAGCTGTGCAACCGACACGGCATCGAAGGGGAACAACGCCAGGCCCTGCTCAAACCCGAGGTGAGCATAGATCAGGTTCGTTCTGTGGTGTTGGAAACATTGGCTCAACGGAGCTCCGCCCACCATCCTGGATTTGCGCCGTCCGGAGTCGTTGTCCAGGTGGATGAACGTGACAAATTTCGCGCGGCTGCCTGCACCGGTATGTTCCTACGATGCGGCTTGCCTCTGGATGGAAAACGAGGGCTTGCCATTGCCCTCGAAAGTTGTGGCTGGAAAGTTGACCGGGCACACGACATCGGCCGGGATTTTGTCGGCTATTCACTGCGGGAGATTGCGCGTGATTGTTTACGCAAGGCCGGTCTGTCGGAGAGTGGCGACCCCATGGAGATGATCGGCCGTGCCATGACCGCAAGCGACCTGCCGGTGCTCATGAGCAACGTGGCCAACAAGGCCTTGTTCGAGGGCTATGCCTCGGCGGAAGAAACCTGGGAAATATGGGCGGATGGCACCGGCTCGGTACCGGATTTCAAGCAGAATACCCTGGCCATGGTCTCGGAGTTCGACGATCTGGAACCAATCGTCAACGATACCGGCTACAAGTACGGCGACCGGACCGATGCCAAGGAAGTCTACCAGATCGGCACCTACGGCAAGATGGCGGCGATCACCCGTACCACGGTGATCAACGATGACCTCATGGGCATGGCCGACATGTACATGAGCATGGGTGAAGCGGCCAGCCGCAAGATCGGCGATTGCGCCTATGGCGTGCTCACCGCCAATGCGGCAATGCGGGATGGAGTGGCCCTGTTTCATGCAAATCACAAGAACCTTGGAACGCCGGGCGCTCTTGGCGAGGCCACCATTGCCGAGGCCATCAAACTGGCCAGAATGCAAAAGGGACTCAAGGAAAAGCAGAAGTTGAACATCCCTCTGATGTACTTCATCGGCCCTGCATCTATTGAGGGTTCGGCCGAGATCTTCTTTGCCTCGAACCAGTTCTCCGCAGACGACAAAGGCAGCACCCGGACCAACATCTACGGCGGCACCCGTTTCCAACGGGCCTACGATGCCCGCCTCGACGATGTGAGCCCGACCGCCTACTACTTTGCCGGGCCCAAACGCAAGACCGTGCGCCTCTTCTTCCTCAACGGCAACCGTATTCCCTGGCTGGAGGCCAAAACCGGCTGGACCACGGACGGCGTGGAATACAAGGTGCGCATCGATGTCTGCGGCAAGGCCGTGGACTGGAAGGCGCTGGTGAAAAACGCCGGGGAGTAAAAGCGACGCAACAAACAATGTAGCCGGGGCCTGACCGCCCCGGTGTTTTGGAGACTGATATGGAACGCAGAGGACTCGAGCCTACCAAACGGGTGGCTTATTTTGAATACGATTTCACACGCGACGGCGGCGCGATCGGCGACATCACCCTACGCGGCGACAGCCTGCCCGATGATGCAGTGGTTACCGGCGGCATGGTCCAGGTCAAGACGACCTGTACCGGCGGCGCTTCGGCCACGATCTCCCTGAAGGTGGAAAGTGCGGCCGATGTGATGGCCGCGACCGCAATGGCGGGGCTGGTCAGCAATGCCCTGATTGATGTGGAACCCGACGGTACCGCCGCCAATGCGATCCGGACCACGGAAAACGGCCGTCAGGTGGTGGCCACCATCGCCACGGCGGCATTGACCGCAGGTAAGCTAATCGTCGCCCTGGAATATCTGTAAGCCATGATCGATACCAATGAGACCCTGGGCTTTGTTCTCGAGGATTTCGGGGTGGAAGCCCTCGTCAACGGCGGCCCGGACACCCTCCTGGTGGATCCCTACCTGGATGGCACCACCGAATTCAACGGCGAGACCATCGAACATTCCGGACCGTTCGCCATTGCCGCCCTGGCCGATATCGAACGGTTGCATCTGATTGCCGGAAATCAAGGTTCCACCCTGACCATAAACGGGACCGGCTACACCCTCCTGGCCATTGATCCCGATGGCCAGGGTGGAGCGGTGCTCAAACTTTTGGAGGCTTGATGTACCACCTACTCATTCCGGCCGTTCAAGGCCTGCTTTCCGCCACCGGCCGCTTCGGCACAGTGGTTTGCGGGACCGGATCCGGGGCCTACCCACTCGCAAACATCGTGTTGCGGCAGTCGAAACCCGTGCAGGGAAAACGGATCGAGGAGACGCGTCTGCTGGTGCAGGTCCAATCCGCTGCCGGTGATGACTCGGAGACGTCCTATCTCGCCTCTTTGGAATTGCTTGCCGTGGTCAAAGCCACCCTCCATGGGGCCATGCTTCCAGGCCACGGGGCACGCAAGCTCCAGGTCGATGGCGTGGAGACCGCGCAGATCAAGGAAACAGGCGAAATGATCTACTTTGTCCCGATCGGCGTGATCGTCGACCCGGATGAATTCACCACCACCTAAGAGGATTGATTCATGGGATACAAAGCATACGCCGGTCAAGGCACCGTCTACATGGCTCCGATCGATGCCGATGGCAACCTCCTCGACGATTTCCGCCAGGTCGGTAACGCCTACCCGTTGAGCGTCCAGGTGCAGACCGACCAGGTCAAGAAGAAGTCGCGCATGGTCGAGAATGCCGGCCAGGTCATTGCCGCGCGCACCAAGATCGCCGACGACGGCATCACCGGCAGCCTTACCCTGCATGAGTGGAACGCAGCCAACCTGGCCTGGGCGCTCTCCGGATCGGCGGTCGAATTGACGGCTATTGGTGGTACCGTGGCCTCGGAAAATATCACCGCTCCGGCTGCCGGCGCCTATAAGGCTCTGGCCCATGAGAGGGTATCCAATGTGGTGGTCAAGGACGCCACCGATGCCACCACCTATGCAGCTGGTTCCGATTACACCGTGGATTCCACGCTCGGCCTGCTCACCATTGTTGCCGGTGGCAACATCGCCGCCGAAGACACCCTGCACGTCGGCTACGACTATGCTGCCCAAAGCGGCTATCAGGTGGATATCGGCTCCAACGTCACCATCCGCGTGGCCATCAAGGCCCATCTCTACGATGAATTCCGGGGCAGCCACTACACCATGGAACTCGATTCGGTGGTCCTGGCCAGCAACACGGAAATCAACTTTATCTCCGAGGAAGACTCCACCGGCGAGGAACTGCAGTTCGGCATGACCCTGGAGACACTCTCCGGTCGGACCAGCCCGGGCCGGGTCAACGGCATTCCGATGTAATGAAGGTGAACCATGCGTAAAACCAAAGCCGTTATCGTCGAGGGGACCACCTATGTGGTCCGGGAATTGACCGCGCTTGAGGTCGATGCGCTCTTTGATCAGTCCATCGGCAGGCAACAAACGACTGTCGACGGTTTTCTCGATGTCCACGGACTCAACACCGTACTGCTCGGATCGATGATGGATGTCCCCCCTGAACGCTGCGCAGAGATCATCGGCAATATGATGCCCTCCGAATACCGGCAGATTCTCGATGCGGCCAAGGAGCTGAATCCGGATTTTTTCGAGATGGCCCGGCGACACCTCGAGTACGCCGGGCAGATAGCAGCAATCAACGAACTGCTCGCAAACCGGATGCACGCGAACGCCTCCGGGAATGCGTCGGCATCCTCATCCTCAACGGACACCACCAGGCCTGGAACTACGGCATGAGTTTTCTGCACCTGGCCCTGAAGCAACTCGAAAAACGCCATGGCAAGTAAGAAGTCCAACATCGAGATCATCCTCTCGGCCCGCGATCTCAACCTGAGCACGGTGATCACCAAGGGGCGCACCGCGATCAAGGCCTTTACCGACCAGGCCGGATCCGGAGCAGGTCAGATAGAATCCATGCGTTCCCAGGTCCTGCAGCTGGCCGGTGCCTTTGCCGGGTTGTCCGCGATCTCCGATGTGGCCGGGATGCTCCAGGAGGCGGACAAGAATGCCTACGGACTCTCTGCCTCCATCCAGGCGGCGAACCGCGAGTTTCAGGTCGGCTCTGCGGCAGAATGGGAGCAAACCATCTCCGAACTCTCGGAGAAGCTCAAGGTCTACTCCAAGTCCGACATCAAGGGTGCGGCGGCAGCGACCATCGACATGACCAAGCGGCTCGGTCTCAATGCCGACCAGATGCAGCGGGTACTCGAGCTCTCCGGCGACCTGGCCGTTGGCCGCACCGACCTGGCCGGGGCGGTCGAGCGGGTCACGTCCGCCCTGCGCGGCGAGGCCGAGGCATCGGAGTACCTGGGGCTCACCCTGAACGAGACTTATGTTCAGGGATGGTACGAGGCACACGGTGCCATGCAGGGGGCCTGGAAAGACCTCAACGATCTGCAGAAGGCCCAGGTGCGCTACAACGTCTTTCTCGAGCAGGCCCTGCCGCTTCAGGGCAAGGCGGCTGAATCGATCAATACCTATGCCGGGGCGATCCAGTACATCCGCACCGTGGTGGCGGACAATATCTCCACTAACGCAGAGCTCCTCGATGCCCTGAAGCAGGTAGGCGAGGTCCTCCGCGAGAACGCGGGCGAGATCGGGTCCTTTGTCGGCGATATGGCCAGTGCGGCCGCCGGAGTGATTGAGTTTGTGGCCGACAACCGCGAACTGTTGCTGGTGATCGGCGAATACGGGATCAAGTTTGGTCTGGCATCTGCCGCCATCGGCAAGCTGATTGCTGTTTCCAAAGGCGTGAACGCCGCCTTTACCACCCTGGTCGGAACCGGAATCGTGCCCTGGCTGCAGGCTATCGAGTCCGGATCAACCGCAGCCGTTGCCGGTCTGACCGGAGTGAAGATGGGGTTTATCGGCCTCATGGGTGCAGTTGCCGCCTTCTATGCGGCCTATAAGCTGGGCGAGTGGCTTACCATGGGCAAGGAAATGCGGGAGTTGTCCGCAGCCCAGAACGAACTGGAACGAGCGACCAAGAAGGTCAACCGCGAATTTGCCACCATTTCCAAGTCAACCGGTGTCACCATCACTTCCATGGAGGAACTCGACCAAGCGGTGGCGAATGGCAAAATTCACTACGACGAACTGTCCAAATCCTGGGTCAAGGGGGCCAAGGAACAGCAGCAGGCCACTGAGCAGGCCGCGTCCTCCATGAAAAAGGCCACCGGCGATGCCCTGGATGAAATGAAAAAGAAGTACCAGGAGTACGCAAAGGAAATTAGGCGGATCCAGGGAGACATCTACGGCCGCGAACGCTCCCTTGCCTCGGAGCTGCGGGAAATGTCCCGCTCCGGGATGTCGGATTACTCCGCCTGGAACGACAGGAAAAAAGAAGCCGAGGAGTATGCCGCCGCTGCCAAGCAGGCTGCGCAGGAGGCCCAGTCGGCAATGGCTTCGGGCGACACCATCACCGCCAGCGAGAAATGGAAAGAAGCGGTGCAATATGCCGATGACGCAAAGTCTGCGTACAAGGATCTCAACAAGGAGGTCAAGGACGGCGATCAGGTTGTGGTCTCTCAGCAGCAAGCTCTCAAAACCGCCATGGCAGGCGTTAAAGAGGCGGGCGAGCTTGGCATCGACATCCTCAAGCAGCAACAGCAGGCCTCAAAGGCCGCCATGGATCAGCTCAAGAGCGATTCCGGTTTTGCCGACCTCACCGAGGGTATGGACAAGGCGGAAAAGACCTGGCTCGGCAACTGGGAGAACATGAAGGATTTTGCCGGCAAGCAGATCCTCTGGGTCGAGGAGCGCATCGATGCCATGGTTAAGGACCGGCACGTCACCGTGTACGTTACCGAGAAGGTCCAGAAGGCCACCGGTGGCACTGTCGGGTATGCACGCGGTGGCAAGCTTCCGGGGTACGGCGGCGGCGACCGCATCTCGGCCCTGCTTGAAGCCGGAGAATTCATCATCCGCAAAGAGGCAGTCTCCAGGTATGGATCCGGCCTGTTCCATGCCTTGAACAATCTCAACCTGCCCGATCCCCAAAAATTCGCAGTTGGCGGACAGGTCGGCTTTGCTGCTGGTGGCCAGGCATCTTCGGTAAATCTGCCTGATTTTGGAACCCTCAGGCTTGTTGCACCTAATGGGACGACGGCTCAAGGGGTGGTGAATAAACAAATGGCGCTCCAACTGATACGTATTTTTGAGCAGATTGGATTCAGGATGAATGCATGACGATTTTACTTGGCGGCATAACACTCTCCGACCACCTCACCTTGGATCTGCAAGGGGCAGGCGTCGGCTACAGCCAGCGGCGGTTAATTGGTGGAGCTTCGGTCATTCAGGTTGATGGCAATGTTGGCGGTCAGGTTATGGTGCTCAATTCAGCCAGCGATATGACCAAGGTGCAGCTCGATCAAATCAAAGCCATGCAGTCAGCCGGGATTGCAGTTGAACTGGTCCACCACCGAGGAACTTTTCAGGCGCTGATCGTCGATACATCGGACATGACAGACGATTTCGAAATCGCCAACCCCGACGCAGATCCAACTCTCACCGTATCCGGAAACATCACCCTGATCGAGGTATGAAATGACCATATTGGCCAGTGAACTCAAGCCCTACTATGCCATCGATATGTCCAACCTGTCGACCAGCGGCGGCAGACCGCGTCCAGCATCGGCTGCCAACCTGATATCAAGTGGGGCCCTGCAGAACGTCTTTCCGCATGTGTTCCGTGCGCAGCGGATCGCCGGTTGCGAGGGGGACCCCCAGCACCGCAAGATTTTCTGGCGCAACTGCAACGATGCCGACGAAACGCTCTTTGCTCCGGGGACCTACCTGTTCCGGCCCAACCCAAGCGATGCCTGGGTATGGAAGGTAATCGGTACCCTGCGCTCCACCAAGGCCGATTTGACCGGAGCCGAGGACATGTTCGGCCCCGGGCTGCTGAATACGGCGGTCATTGCCACCGCAATTGAGTTGATCGTTGATGTGAAACACCCCCGCATGACCGGGTGTTTTGCCGTCGGTCGACCGACTCGGATCTCGGACAAGGACACGGTGAGCGGATCTGGCAATGAGGAAGAGTTCACGCCATCCGCAGTATCGGTGGTCGGTACCCAGGTCACTCTTACTGTTCCTGCCCCTGGACTTTCCAATGGGTATGCAGCCGGTGCAACCGTCTTCTCCGTCTATTATCCGTCAGCGGGGGAACTGGAATGCGCCGTTGACAACTGGTCGGAGAGCACCGACACCTACGATGAATCCACTTATGAGGTGCAGGGAGATAACATCGGCACCGACGAGCAGACCTGGACCATCACCAAGCTGACGGCAACCACCTTTTCCTGTACCGGCGATACCCTTGGACTCCTGGCCACATCCGGTTCTACTGCATCCGATTATTCCCCGGTGAACCCGGCAAACTCCAAGCCCTATTTCACCCTACAGGCTGCGGGATGGCTGGGCGCTTTGCCGGATGGCTACACCCTGACCTTTCAGACGCATCCCCCATGCCTGCCGGTGCATGAGTTCCGCGAGTGGCCAGCGGGTGTCAGCTCCTTTGCCGGTGATGGTATCACCTCGGTACTCGAGGGCGAGACTGTCTAATCCATGACCACGCAATCCCTCTCCATCAGCTACAGCGGCCCGGATGCTGCCTCCGCCAAGGACCTGCTCCAACTCGAGCAGTCGCCCTGGGGAGCGTACACCAGCCGCGTGACCCGTGCGGAAATGGTGCGCTACCTGTCTGCCCTGCTCTATGGGACTGAGTACAGTTCGCATATTGACTGCGGCCTGGTCAATGGGGCGGTGGTGTGCGTGGTCGCGGCCTATCCCCGCGTGCCCGACCTGGTTTATCGGTTGCACACCAGCCATGGGGCCCTCAGCTCGCCCGCCAGGGAAATGCCGCTTTTGACCGAGGCTCTCAGCTTTCGCCTGACAACCGAGCTGAGCCCTGCCCATCCTGTACGGAAAATCAAGTCGGTCGAGTGGCTTTCTGAGTGCTACAACGCCGAGGGTGCGGTTGTCGATCCGCCTCCGCTCTCAACCGACGGCGAGACCATCACCATTCCGACAGCGGTGTACGGATCGGTGAGCGTGACCTACCGCACCGAGCGCCACAGCTATGTGCTGACATCGCCCCGGCGTGAGGATGCCATCGACAACTACTATTCCGCCGCAGTCTATGCCCTCTACGACGGCGGCATCAGCTGGCTGGTGATCGAGATGCCTCCGGGTATCGAGACCTTCGAGATCAACGAGGACGCCGAGTGCGGCTGGGGCTCGACCGCATCCATCACCGACGATGATCAGGATTATCCGGTGACCGACGGCAAGCACACCCGCACCACCGATGTGGATTACTGCTCCCAGGAAATCATCAGCGAGGAGATCCTGTGAGCGCGCATATCCTGTCCTTGGCCTACAGCGGGCCAGCATCAGATTCGGGCGACAGCATCGAGCTCGAGCAGAAGGCGGTTTCCTCGGCCCAGCTCACCGACAGCGACCTGCAGACCATGCTGGCAATGGCCATCTCCGGCGTCTCTGCCCGCGCCTACAAGCAGCCTGGCTGCGAGGCCTATATCGTTGGCTCAACCGCCCATGCCGACCTTGCGCTCTATGTCTGGCCGACGCGACTTGACCTGGCCTACAGCCTCACCGCCAGCCTGCTTTCCGTTGGCGATGCGGTCGAGCTCCGCCAGGAACGCGATTTCGACCTGGTGGTGGAGCTGGCCGATTCGGTCGGCCTGCCCTTCTACTCCGAAAACATTCAGGCAACCTGGCAGACTCCCTGCTACAACGCCCGAGGTGAGGTGGTTGCCTTTCCTGCACTCATCACCACACCGACAAAAATCGAGCTCGATGCCACGGTTTTCGGCGTGCTGCGCATCCGCTGCACCGCGCGCGGCTACAGCCACTCACTCTCATTTTTCATGGCCAAGGATGGTGTATCCTCGATCTCCAATCTCACGCCGACAGTCACCGCTGCCTGGGGATCCGGTGACGACGCCCAGGCGACCTCGCTCGATATTGATCTGCCCGCCTGCCTCGAATCCCTGCTTGCCGCCTGCAAAGACGGCACCACCTACCGCGAGTCGGTCTACGGGTCGGTCGACGAAGATGAAGACCTGGTGCCAACCATCTATTACACGCCCTGCTCAGGCCGCATGCTCATGGTGAGGAACGAGAGGCCATGACCACGCAGACGCTGACCATCAATTACACCGGACCAGCCTCCTTGGTCGACGGGTATTGGATCCGCATCGAGCAGGATGCCGACGATGAGACCGCCACCATCAGCGATGCCGCTGCCCTGATCGACGCCCTCTATGACCTCGACCCCTGCGAGACGTCGGACGACGATGCCGACGCCACCGATACAGCCTCTCTCAGCCTGACCAGCTCCAGCCCGACAAGTACCATGGCCGAAGCCATCGAGGAGACGCTCGAGCTCTCTTACTGCAATTCCGACTATGACGGATTGGTCGAGGTGGAGATCCGCGTCATCCGTTCACACCTGGCCGAGGATTATGTGCTCCGCCTCGATGGCGGCTCGGTGGTGGAGACCGTGCAGGGCGACAGCATAGTGAACGTCACCCAGGAGATCACCGAGGAACTGACCCTGCCTTACCCGGTGGTCTCCGGATTTTCCTGCACGCCGGAGCCAGTCAAGCGCAACGGCAACACCCTGCGCTTCGCGGCATCGCAGGTCGGCCACATGATGGTGGCCACCTACCGGACCAAATGGGATGCGGTCACGGTCAAGGTCGACGGTATCGATGGCGATCCCGGAGAGTGCACCGCCCTGGCCTTCCACCATGGCGTGGTGGATGAGTTGCAGCTCGACGTGCCAAGTGCAGACGATGCCGATACGTCACTCTGTCCATCGATTAGCTGGAAGCCACTTTCAGATAGCGACAAGGTCACCTGTTATAAAGACATCATTGTCAGCCAACGGTGCAAGTGCTCCGAGCACGAGGTCGGCTCCTACACCTATCAACAGACATTTCCCTGCCCTGACCGTGAAATTAAATGCCCGGGCGTGCTCACCGAGTGCATGCATCTGCTCGGAACCGAGCTGGTGGTGGAGCGGGTCGATTGCGCAGACGACAACCTGTTGGATGGCACCGGTTACGCCTACAAGGTGAGCGATCCGGACTACTACAAAAAAATGTGCTGCCAGGAACCGGCATTCACCCTGCCCAGCTGCCCGACCAGGAGCACCACCTACAAGGGCGACCAGCCCATCCAGTATGGGGAGGCCTACTGGCGTGCCCTCTACGGGGCAAATGCCCGCTTTGTGCCGGTTCCTCCCCCTGGGGGGATCTGCGGAGAGTGGATCATCCGCCAGAAAATCGCCTCCAACTCCTGCTGCGACGGGGTGGAGCCGCTGGTCTGGGACAGCTCGGTCTCCCCAGAAGTGATGGCGCCCAACAGCGCGGCAGTCATCGGCGTGACCGGTGGCGGCAAGTATTCGTATCGCTGGTCGGTCTCAGGGTCCGGGTTCCAGTTTGCCAATGGTGCCAAGGCCATCGAGACCACTGGCAACCAGGTCCGCCTCTCGGCCCTGGTCGGAGCATGCGGCTCTGCGGTCGTTACCGTTACCGATGGCTGCTCGACTGTGACCGGATATCTCCGGTGCACGGCTGGAAGGTGGCGATTCATGGCAAGTTTTTACCCGCAATGGACCATCTACTACGATATTCCAGGGGTCTATGACTGCGTCACAAATGGCTATTCCGGAACGACCGAGATACCTGCCAACAGGTTTTCCGGAAAATATGCCATGTCCTATGGCTATCCTCAGCCGGTTGACGATGGGGCAACGATGGACTGGGGGGCCGCCAGGTGGTGCTCAAATTCTGCCGATGTCGTTGGCTCGGCAGTGACTGACCCCATCGTCGGTGTATTTGGGTGGGAAGCGATTATCTATGCGGTCGATGTTGGCGATCATTACCGCTTATCCGTCACTATGCCTCCGAATGGCAAGCCGTTTTGCTTTTACGAGTGGGTGTGCTGATGCAGCTGGACGCGTATTCAATCGCCGATTTGCAAATCACGCTCGGGATGCTCGCCCAGGCCGAGTCATCAGGGCTTGATATCTCCGGTCTGCGATCTATGATCGAGCAACGAGTCGAGTCAACGACCAACCCGCAACAGCCACAGCAGCCCCCTCCGGGCCAGGTTCCCTGTCCGACCGATGGATGCCCTGGTGTACTTGTTCCTTGGCCGAAATCGACCGCTGAGGCTGGCGTACCCATTGTTGGCTGCCTGCTCTGCAGGTATAGCATGATCGAGGTGCGCAAATGAGCGCTTGGACTCCGGAGCAAATTGCCTCTGCAACTCTGGCAGCTTGGTATCAAGCCAGCGATGTGGACACCATCACCCTCAATGGGGCAACGGTTGCCCAGTGGGACGACAAGTCATCCGCTGGGCGCAATCTTGCCCAGGCGACCGCATCCCTCCAACCCGCTTACACTGACAATGCCGTGGTTGGTGATGGTGCGAGCAAAACCATGGTTGCGAGTGTGTCTGGAGTCAGCGACGGGACGCAAAACGCCTATACCATTTTTGCGGTGGTTACTCCGGCTGAAAATCAAGCAAGCATACCGGCCCAGAGTAACTCTGGAACTGGATTCTACACAGCAGGCACGGTGTGGAATATCCCCTTGACAGTCAACGGAAATACCGGCACCACCTCGGGCCCGGTCTCCCCGGTGCTGTCGATCAGCGGCAACGCCATCGGACTCACCGAAACGCGCAACAGCCTTGCCCCCTGCAACATCAGCCGGGCAGCGTCGATCGGCATTGGGACCAAGGGTTGTGTTTGTGTTAAACGGACTTCTGCCGCTGCCCTGTCAAGCAGTGTGAATTTTGAGGCCCTCGTTGGCGCCACCACCGGTGCGGTGGTTGGCCTTTCTTGGACTGGATTGATCATCCCCGCGAATTATGCGGTAAGCGCCAACTATTTCAATGGGTCGATCCATGAGATCGCAATCGTTTTTGGCAATCTCTCGACTGATGAGATGGACCGTATGGAGGGGTATCTCGCCTGGAACAACGGTTTAGAGGGGCTACTTCCAAGCGACCACCTTTACAAAGATTACGCTCCAGAGATCGGCGGGACCATGGTCCCCGTAGCGGCTTCCCTTGATCAATTATGGGGAGACGCCCCTCTGGTCGCTGTCCAGCTGGATCAACCATGGTCTATCCGCATCGGTGCCGATCTCCTCCAGCCCTGGTCCAATGCCCCGGTGATCAAGGGTGTGCTGTCCCAACCATGGGGTAATGCCGGAGTTGTCCGGGCGCAGCTGGTGCAGCGCTGGCGGGAGATGGTCACCTTGCGGGCACGGCTGGACCAGCCCTGGGCGATCATGGCATCCCTGCTGGTTGCCCTGGAGCAACCATGGGCCATCACCTCCGGTCCGGTGCAAGCCTTGCTCGATCAAGGGTGGGGCCTGAAAGATATCGAGCCGGTCCTGGCTGTGCTCCATCAGCCCTGGGCGATTGCCGCCGACGGCACGGTGCTGCGCTACACGGTCACGGTTTTTGCCAACGGTCAACCAGTACGGGTGAGCCATGTCAACATCGAGGGTGGCCTGGATGAGTCCGGCGACGTGCTCTCCTGTGAAATCCATGTGCAAACCGAGGCCGAGTATCTGCTCTGCCCGTTCGGGACGGGGCTGCAGGTGAAGATTACCAGCCAAGAAGGCACGGATGTATTTGTGTTCGTGGTCACCGATCCCCACATTGACGACCAGCACGGATCAACCAGCTATGTGATCGAGGCCATGAGCCCGGCGGTCCTGCTGGGGGCTCCCTATGCGGACGTCATTGATGGCGAGTTCTCCGGCCTGGCCTCGGAGATTGCAGCTTCGCTGGCCGGCAGCCTGTCGATCTCCTGGGAAACGGTTGACTGGAGAATTCCGGCGGCAAGCTGGATCGCATCGGGTGAAACGCCCCTGGCCCTATTGAAGACGCTGGCTGCCGCAGTCGGTGCCGTGGTCCAGTCGGATCCGGATGGGGCGATCGCTATTCGTCCGCGATATCCGGTTTCTCTACCCAAATGGGAAACAATAATTGCAGATCTCTCTCTTACCGAAACCCTGGATTGTTTCACCAACGGATCCACACCCGACCATCGATACGGCTACAACCGTTTTTTGGTTTCCAACCAGAGTTCCAGTGCGGACTCACTCACCTTGGAGCAGATCGACATCACCAGCACCGTGAAAGAGGTTCGTGGCTACCAGGTTCCCTGGGATGGCCTTTTTGAACTGACCCATACCGGCGGACCGTGGGTGGTGATTGAATCTCTTGGCATCGAGGAACGGGAAGAGACCGAGACGGTGGAGTTCGTGGCCGGCGCAGGAACCACCCAATATCCGGTTTACGGTCTGGTTACGGTCGACTGGCAGCAGAATAATCTGGGAACCATCACCACCGCCGAGGATGGATCGTTGACCTCGGCAATCACTGGCCAGTCGCTTTGTGCAATCACCTATCTCACCCGCTGCCGACTGTGGCGGGTCACGGATCCACAAGAAGAACAACTGCAACTGGTGATTGAGGTATGAGTGTAGGCGCAACGATAGTCAGTCAATTCGGCGAAGGTGCGGATAGCTCCGCCTTTGTCGCCATCGAGCTCGATGAAACCTTGAACCTGGACGCGGACGGAAACGCCAAGACGTCATTTGCCCCGGGCGATGAAGTTTGGTTCTGGATCCAGCATGCCGAAACCTTGGTGATCGATCGTATCGAGGCAACCTCCGGCATGGTGGCCAACTGCGGAACAGTTCGCCGATCGCGTACCCAGGAGCTGACCTTTACCGGCACGGATAGCGTCGAGCTCTCCCATATACCGGCGAGGAATCCCGACTATGCCTGGTACGGCAATGTCGGTGGAGGTCTTTCGCGCAATGGGCGTTCGGTCTCGGTTGCCAGCCAAACGCCTTGCACCTGTGACGTGACCATGCCTATCGACGTCCACCTTTATCGCTTCGTCCCGCCAGCCTTGGAGTTGGTCGAAGAGGCAACCTATCGTATAGTGATCGTCGCTTATATGGAGGCGGCATGATCAGTATTCTTGTCGAACGCTTACCGGCTGATCGAACCGGGGATGATATCGTCGATCCTCTGCTGACCTCGGAAACTGCAGCCCTGGAACGTGGCCGCAACGAGATCGATGGTCAGTGCAGCGACCGCACGTTGGTGACCGTCACCGGGCCTCACCGGCGTTGGATTCAGCCTGGCCGGCTGGTTCGGTATCATGGCATCAGGTCCTCTTGGATAGGTCTGGTGACCCGCTGCGCCATTACCATCACGCGCAATGGGGAGAGCTTTACTGCCGACAGATCACTTGAGATGGAGCGCGAAGCATGATCGTCATCAATCCCCAAAAAGTGCATCCGGTTTCCGGGATCGTGATCGCCAAAAAAGATGGCCTTTATCGGATACGGATACGATCGGGCAAGGTAATGACGGCTACGTCATCCGTCAGCTGGAACATCGGCATGGAGGTTACGGTTCTATCCGGGGAAATAATCGGAGCCGCCGGGCGTTCAAAAAGCGCAAAAGTTTTTCGGGTGTGAGGAGGAGTATGCCCCCAACAGGTGAAGAATTAAGCTGGTGGCGTGAAGTCTTGGGTGCGATCGGGGCGGCATTGCTTGCCGTGGGGACCTGGTCCTTTATCGCCGGCAGGAAAACCAGGGAGTTTGAACAACAACTTGAATCCCTCAAGTTGGCGCAGGCACAGATTGTCACTGATCTCAGAAAAGAGATTTTGACGGTCGTTCAGCAATCCATGGCCACCGCCGCCCTGCAGCAGCTCGAACAGGCCGGAGAGATCCGGACAAACATAGCCGTCATCCAGGCTTTGATCGGAGAAATGCAAGAGGATATCAAGGCGATTTTCGAACGCCTTGAACGGAGAAAAACAGAGATTTATCCCCCACCGTTTGGGGAGAGGAGAGAACAGTGATCACAACCCTGCTATCGCTTTTTGGCAGCGCCTTGGGTGGCCTGCTTCGTTACATCCCCGAGGTTTTCAAGCTCATTACCGCTTCAAAGGATCAGGCCCATGAATACCGCATGACCCTGCTGCAGCTCGATATCGACAAGGCCCGGGCAGAGCAGCAGATCGACCTGGTCCACGCCCAGGGCGCTGTAGCCACACAAGCCGCTGAAATACAGGCCTACATGGAGGCGATCAAAGGGCAGGCCCAGCTCTCCGGCGTTCGATGGCTCGATGCCATCAATCAGAGCGTTCGCCCGGTCTGCACCTATTGGTGGCTTCTCCTGTTCACTGTCTATAAAGGATGTGTGATTTGGGGTGCATTGGTCCACTTCACCACCATGGACAACTTCCTTACCGCCCTGTGGACGTCGAATGATGCCGGAATACTGTCGATGATTTTGGGTTTTTGGTTTGTTGATCGCGCGATCAAGAGGCAAAAATGAAGATACCCAGGGTATTGCTGTCGCTCATCCGCAAGTTTGAGGGGCTGCGCCTGCGAGCTTATTATTGCCCGGCGGGTGTATTAACCTGCGGTTATGGTTCGACCGGGCCGGATATTACCAAGTCGACGGTCTGGACCAAGGAAACAGCAGAAGCTCGCATGCGAGACGATGCCGAAAAGTTTGTCGTGGCCACCAGGCGGCTTTGCCCGGGGCTGCTCGCTTGTCCTGGGGCGGACGATCAGAACATTGGCGCCATAGCCGATTTTGCCTACAACCTCGGGGCAACCCGTTTAGCTGGCTCTACTTTGCGACGAAAAATCAATGCAGGTGATTTCGAAGGGGCGAGAATTGAACTGAAGAAATGGGTGCGTGGGGGCGGTAAGATTCTGCCGGGGCTGGTGCTGAGACGTACAGCCGAGGCTACTTTATTGAGGAGTGAAGCGTGAAAACGGGATTTGCCCTTCTTTCGATCATCGTGGTGGCCATAACCATTGCCATGACTACGAATGTTTTTTGGCAGCATTTTTATTGTGAGCAAGCATGGAGCAGATGCGATGCCTTATCCATCGTTCCTTGTGCGCCGGTGAGTGTGATTGAACAACAATGGCGCCTATATGAACAACTGGCGAGAAAAGAAAAGCCGTAGCATAAATGCCACGGCTTTTTATGTGTCAATTAGTGTCAATTTTTGCATTTTGCCCAATTGACTAACTCATTGATATTCTGGTGCTCCAGAGAGGATTCGAACCTCCGACACCAGGATTAGGAATCCTGTGCTCTATCCTACTGAGCTACTGGAGCACTGATTTTTGGAGTGCCTTTAATACACTTTAACATCTTGATAAAGCAAGAGTTTTTGCTTTATCAAGGGTGTTTTGTTCAGTCCACCTTCCGCTTACCATAGCCCAAAAACACGAAAAAAACGAGTCAATATCCTTCAAAAGTTTCACGAGGGTTTCACTGAATGAACGGTAGCCTCGTCCGCAGAATTTGTGGGTAGCTCTTTGAAAATAAGCCCCAGAACCTGAGCCCCTCCGGAGGTGAGAGGGGTGGGCACCTGCCGCCCCGTCACCCTTGCCACTTTCAGGATGAGCAGGGAGGTTCGTCTCTGTCAAGGCTGTGCGCGCAGCGCGCACCCGCAGGGCTTGGCCTTGATAGAGGCGGACCTCCCTGCTATTGCCAATGTCCTTTTGTGGGGGTTTCATAAAATGCATCCTGCCTTACTTTGCCGGGGGAATGTTTCTTCCAAAAACTCCTCAGCTTAGATCAGACAGGATGCACGTTAAAACTATCTTGAACCGTATTGAAAAACAACCGGGTTTTATCTATGACACTTGCAAATGGCGTGATTCCGGACCGCCGGCATTGGTGATAACGTTGCGGCCCCAGGCCGGCCGCAAACCCATCTGTTCCAAGTGCGGCCAGAGGGGGCCGGGGTACGACACCCTGCGTGTCAGATCTTTTGCCTTTGTGCCCTTGTGGGGCATTCCGGTATTTTTCCTCTATGCTCCACGGCGGCTGCAGTGTCCAACCTGTGGCGTCAAAGTCGAAAAGCTGCCATGGGTTGTAGGAAAGAGCCATCTTACGATCTCTTACGCATGGTTCCTGGCCACATGGTGTAAACGCTTGAGCTGGAAGGAAGTGGCCGAAATCTTTAAAACCAGTTGGGACACGGTCTTCAGGTCGGTGGAAATGGCGGTCAACTGGGGGCTCGCCTATCGTAATATCGATGGGATCACTGCCATTGGCATCGACGAAATCTGCTGGCGCAAACGCAAGGATAAGTTTGTCACCCTGGTGTATCAGCTTGACCAGGGAAAAAGGCGCCTGCTTTGGATCGGCCCCGACAGGACCGCCAAAACTTTCAGAGAGTTTTTCGACTGGCTCGGCACGGCAAGGTCTCGGCAATTGCGGTTTATTTGCAGTGACATGTGGAAACCCTATCTGGCCGTCATTGCCGAAAAAGCAGCGGGCGCCGTCAATATCCTCGACCGGTTTCATATCATGAGTCACATGAGCAAGGCTATCGACGAGGTCAGAGCCGATGAGGCCAAGGAGCTCAAGAAGAAGGGGAAAGAACCCCTCCTTGCAAAGAGCCGTTGGTGCCTCTTAAAACGACCTGAAAATCTGACCGAAAAACAGGTGGACAGGCTCAAGGATCTGCTCGCATGCAACCTCAGAACTATCCGCGCCTACTTGCTCAAGGAAGATTTTCAGCGATTCTGGGGCTACAGTTCACCGGCTTGGGCTGGAAAGTTTCTTGATGCCTGGTGCACAAGAACCATGCGATCCAAAATCAAACCGATGAAGAAGGTTGCCAAAATGTTGAGAGCTCACCGCCCCCTCCTGCTCAACTGGTTTCGTGCAAAAAATACGATTGCCCTGGGTTGTGTGGAGGGCTTTAACAACAAGGCAAAGGTGGTTACCAAGCGATCCTATGGATTTCGCACGTACGATGGGCTGAAAATAGCTTTATATCATGGGCTTGGTGACCTGCCGATACCCCAGGGTGCCCACAGATTCTGCTGAGGAACCGAACGGTAATGGACCATGTCTATTTTCGTCTCCATCTCACTGCCGCAAGGCAAGCAACGCCGGTTCCGAAAAGTAGAACAGTACGGGGCTCGGGAACAGGGGTATTTTTGACTAACAACCATCCTTTCCAAGGATACCCTTCCTGATAATTTTCATCTAAGCTGATTAACCCTAAGTCGTTTGGAAATAAATTTCGATATTCTTCATTAAAAGTATTGGACATGACAGTTCCTCCCAACATTGAACCGCCAGATGCCTCATAATTGAAAGAAGTATAATAAAGGACACCGTAATTCCATGCACATTCAGTAACTCCAAAAATATTTATGAACCAACTGGCCCCGGTAAAATCTGAAGCATTAAACCCATCATAACCTGTGCCCAACAATGGCATATAACCAGACCCGTCTCCCATGATTGAAGTGAACAGGGCCTCAACCTCTTGCTCAGTTGCCAACCTGTAACCCGAGGATAAATATGTTGAGAGTTGCTCGTAGCGTAACCCTCTCGTCTCGGCAATAGAAAGCCATTCAAGACCAGATAAATCAACCTTGCGCCCGTCTGAAAGATAATAATCACCACAGATCATGGAAGCGTTCGCAAGAGGACAAAGGTACAGGCCCAATACAACAATCAAGGCAAGATGTTTCACGCGTCTCCTCTAATTATGAGCATAGAGTAGGAGTTCCCGATTCAGGCCGATTCACCGTCGGCAAGAAAACTTTTCCCGTTGAAATCGCTTTTATCGTAGCTGTAGTTGACGATGCAGTTGCGGCCGACACTCACCCCAGCCGGGATGCGCGCCTCCTTCCCCACCAGAGAAATACCAGTGTAGAGATGCTTGGGATAGGCCTTGTTGACCTCGGTAAGGTTATCGCCCTGCCCGACCACGGCCCCCTTGCCGACCAGGACCCGCTTATCGAGAATAGCCAGATCCACCTTGGCATCCTCTTCCAGGACGCAATCCTCGAAGATAACGGAGTTGCTAACCACAGCCCCCTTCTTCACCCACACCCCGGGAGAGAGTACGGAGTTGATCACAGTCCCCTCGATGACGCAGCCCGCAGAAACAAGTGCGCTGGAAACCTGGCTGCCGCCGACAAATCGTGCCGGAGCCCGATCCATCGGCCGCCCGCCGTACTCGGGGTTGGGGTGGATCTCCCATTCCTCGGGGGAGATGCCCGAGTTCTCCCGGATGATATCCATGTTGGTTTCCCAGTAGGACTGGATCGTGCCCACATCGCGCCAGTAGCCGTAAAAGGGATAGGCATAGACCCGATCTTCGTTGATCGCCCGCGGGATGATGTCCATGCCGAAATCTGCCTCCTTACGATCGCGCTCCAGAGTACGCAACAGGTAGCTGGTATCGAACACATAGATGCCCATGGAGGCGAGGTTGGTGCGGGGCACCTTGGGCTTTTCCTCCCAGTCGACGATACGGTTCTCGTTGTCGATGATGCCGGCGCCGAACTGGTGGATCTCAGACTTGGGCACCACCATCATGCCGATGGTGATATCGGCCCGTTTGTGCTGATGATAGGAGAGCATGGCGTCAAAATCCATGCGGTAGATATGATCACCGGAGAGCACCACCACCTGTTCCGAGGGGTTGGCGAGGATGAAATCGATGTTCTGGCGAATGGCATCGGCCGTCCCCTTGTACCAGTCGGAGTCCTTTTCGCCGGTCCGCGGCGGCAGGATTTTCACTCCGCGGGTACGACCGGTGAAATCCCAGGCCGAGCCGTCGCCGATATGGGCCATCAGTGAGAGCGGCTTGTACTGGGTGAGTACGCCGACCCGGGTGAGGCCGGAATTCATCACGTTGGAAAGGCTGAAATCGATAATCCGATATATGCCGCCGAATGGAACCGCCGGCTTGGCCCTGCGCCCCACCAGGAGATTCAACCGGCTGCCGATGCCGCCGGCCAGCAGCAGGACCAGGGCGTCACCACTTTCTCTCATCACAGTTCCTCCCCATCTGCGAGACGGTTGCTCGTTGGCCACTGGTCGGTGGCGATACGGGGATTGACCCGACAGCCACAGCCGACCTCAAACCCCTTGGGCAGGGAGTTGTTCCAACCGATCACGCTCACCCGACTGTCGGCCTCGCACTGCGGTCGCCCCACCCGAACCTGTTTGTTGTAGACCGTGTTGACATCACTGACCACCCGATTGAGCTGCACCCCCTCGTGGATGATGTTGTCGAAAAAAACGATCGAATCGTTGACCTCGGCCCCGGCCATGACATGCACCCCGGGAAAGAGGATCGAGTTGCGCACCTTGCCCTCGATGATGCAGCCGTTATAGGCCATGGAATTTTCCAGGCTGCCCTGGCTGCCGATCTTGATCGGCTGGCGGTCGGCGATATTGCGGTGGTGCAGGTTGGTGCGGATGCCCCAGGCCTCGAGATCGATCTTGGGCTCCGGGCCAAGCAGGTCCATGGAGGTCTGCCAGTACTCGTCGATGGTGCGGGTATACCCCCAGTAGCCGCGGAACTTGTAACCGTAAACCCTGCATTTCTCCCGCATCATCATCGGAATGATGTCGCGCCCGAACTCATAGGATTCACCCTTTTGATTGCGCTTGAGCATCTCAAAGAGCACCGACGGACGGAAGCAGAACACGGTCAGCGAGGCCCAGCGGTCTTTGGGCTCGGCGGGTTTTTCCTCGTAGGAGAGAAGCGGGCCGCCATCTTCAAAATCATTGCCAATTTCGGCCACGCCGAAACGCGAGGCCGATTGGGGCTCGACCTGGATAAAGGCGGCGGTGAGATCGGCATCGTGTTCGTTATGGAAACGGATCATCTTGCGGTAATCCATCTGATAGATGTGGTCACCGGAGAGGATCATGATGACTGACGCACCGTAATATTGAATAAAATCGAGATTTTGATACACAGCATCGGCACTGCCGCGGTACCAGTGGGGGTTGTCGTAATCCTTGAACGGTGGCAGGATGGAGATGCCACGGTTGCGGCCGATCATATCCCATGCAGCACCGGTGCCGATATGGTTGATCAGGGAATAGGAACGATACTGGCTGAGAATCGCGATTCGTTCGATACCGGAATGGAGCAAGTTGGAGAGAGGAAAATCGATGACGCGGGCAAGGCCGCCAAAGGGAACAGCGGATTTGGGCCGATAATGCGTCAGCACACCCAATTCATCGACGCGGCCACCCGCCAGGATCATCGCCAAGGTCGAGGGTCTATACATAGAACACCGTGTTGATGGAAGTACGGCTCACTGTTCCGGATACTGGGCCGGAAGACTGGCGCCGACAGGAGAGGTTTGTTGTTTGCCCACCAGGTGCGCAAACCCTGCTGCCGGCATCGCCGCTCTTGGCTCCGGATGGAACCTGCCGGAATTCAGGCGGAGAGAGGAGGCCGTCAGCTCTAACTGGCCATAATATGCCTAACCCCTTAAAAGGTGCAAGCAATATCTCGCACCACGGGGCGGGTCTGCGAGCCGTTTCGGCTTACTTGATGTGTTGGGTGATGAGACGGATCAGCGTCTTGGTGGTAAACTCCTGGCCCTCGCGCAGGGGCAGGTTTTTCAAGGGACATTCGGCGCGGGCCGCCTCTTTGTGGCCGCCAGCAGGTCCAAAACGGCCAAAGGTGGTTTTGGCAAGTTTTCCGGCATTCTTACGGTAACCGTCACAACGGAAGATCACTACCAATTTTTCGCCGTGCACGCCGGAGACGATAACCCAGTCAAAGGATTCAACCCGGTTGAAAAAGTCCGCGATAATCACCAGGATATCGGGTGTCCCGACCTTGCCGATGTGTACATAGGCCCGCCCCTTGCTCGCCTTGACCTCGTTGAGAGCAATCCGGAAATAACGCAGTTCCGAACGCCTGAGTTCGGTCAATTCGAACTTGCGCACCAAGTTGAGGTTGGCGATATTGAACAGGTAACGGAAACAGGTGCCATCCGCGGCCTGCATATTCTGCTTCTGAAAATTCTGGGTGTCGACCTTGACCCCGTAAAAGAGGGCGGTGGCCAGGGCCACGGAGGGCTTGATGCCGGCGGCGCGCAGGTATTCCACCATCATCGAGGAGACGGCACCGTACTCGGGCCGGATATCGATGAAATCCGCATCCCAGCCGGTGGTGACCGGATGGTGATCGATCACCGCGTTGAAGCTGAGCTTTTCGAAACAGGCCAGGTGGTTGGGTTGGGAATCGACGAGAATTTTTTTACTGTACTCTTTGACGGGAAGGGTGTGGAGGCGTTCAATGGGAATCTTGAGGCGATCCACCATCGTCAGGTTATTGAGCCGTCGAATCTCGTTGGGGTAGCCGATGGTCACGCTGTGCACCCGGTAACTGAGCAACCGTTTAAGCGCCAGGGCCGAAGCGATTGCATCCGGGTCGGCATTGATCACAATCAACACGGTATCGCTTCGTTCAAAGATGGCCCAGAACCCGTTGAGGCGAGCTATGGCTGAGTTTTTACTGGGACTGCGTGTTATATTGTTGTCGGCAATTTTCTCGAGTCGTTTCTGCATAGAAAAGGTTCGGAAAAGTGACACGGTGCTCCCTTGAAGCGAACACGGTGTGAGGGGCTAATCCGCCGTTATTGATGAATTTATATGACACGGCACTCCGGGCACCGCCGTAAAGGCAGTGGCGGCAGAGGCTTCAAGGTAAAAGCATCCCATGCATTGCCTGAGGTATCTTCTCTCAACAAACAAAACCAAGCTGACACCTTACACAGACACAAAAGGAAGTGCAAGCTCCGTGTTTCCGGAAGTGCGGTCGAAAGCCACTTTATCGCACCGGGTTCTTCCTTGACGTGAACAGATGCAGCGGGTACTACACTGCAGTGTACTGCATTTTTCTCCCGGCCGCTCGCTACCGGGCCCATACAGGTTGACCAACACTTCCCATGCTACTGCTCTATCGCTACATTCTCGCCCATTTTCTTCGCAACCTTGCAATGATCATGGCCGGTTTCATCTCCCTCTACCTCTTGATCGACTTTTTTGAAAAAATCGATGATTTTATGGAAAAGGGAAAATCCTTTGCTCTGGTGGCCAAGTTTTTTGCAGCGAATATCCCCTTTATCATCGATCTGATGAGCCCGGTCTGCATTCTCCTTGCCGGCGTGGTCACCCTGGGCGTGCTCAATCACAGCAATGAGCTGATTGCCCTCAAATCCTGCGGCATCCCGCTCAAAAAGATCACCCTGCCGATCATCGCCGCGGCCATGGCCTGCATTCTCCTCTTTCTCGGCATGGTGCAGGCGGTGCTCCCCAAAACCGTGGCCCTGACCAATGAAATCTGGAACAAGGAGGTGAGGGGCAAGGTGTCACTGGGCATCTACCGCCACGGCCGTTATTACTATCGGGGCGTACAGGGATTTTACTCCTTTGCCCGGCCCAATGCCCAGGTCAATCAGTTCAACAATTTTTCCTACACCATCTGGGACGGTACCTATGGCGCCAAGACCCTGATTGCGGCGGAATCCGCCGTCTGGGATAACAGCGGCTGGATCCTGGAAAACGGCCAGATGCAACAGGCCGCCGGAAGCGAACGGATGACCACCGAAATCTTTAAAAAACGCCACTTCGATTTCCCCGAAACACCGGGCGATTTCTTTGTGCCCGCCTATCACACCATGGAACTCTCCCTGGTGCAGCTCTATCAGGAAACACGCCACAGCCACACCAAGGAAGATCGCAACAATGCACTGACGAACTTCTACGGCAAAATCAGCTACACCCTGCTCGGCCTGCCGCTGCTGCTGCTGGGGTTGCCCATGCTGCTCATGGTCTATCGCACCTGGGGCCGGGACCTGTCGCTGGCGATTCCGGTCAGTTGCGGCATGGCCTTTGTCTGTTGGGGCGTCTACAACACCCTGCAGTCCATGGCCAAGGCCAGCTACATGCCGCCACTGCTGGCTGCGGTCTCCGTCCACCTGGTGGTGGGCCTTGTCGGCCTGTGGCTCATGCTGCGGGAGGATTGCTAGATGGCGCGCATCGGCATCGTCGGGGTTCCGCCGCTTGCGGTCATCGCCGACATCAACCGCCGGGGAGAGACCATCGTCGACCTCGACGAGCCCCAAGTTACGGCCTCGATCGACCAGACCGCACCCTTTCTTCCCCGAGTGTACTGCGCCATACTGCGCACCGTGGTGCTCAACTGCCTCCATCTCAAACTGGACCAGGTGGTGATCGACGTGGGCCAGGGAAAATGCGACTGTGCCCTCCATGTGAGCGAGGTGCTCGAGGATATGCTGACGATTCCCATCATCCGCACCCGCAACCAGGACACGCACCCCTTCGGCACACCGCTGTGTGAAGCCGAGATGCCGCTCATTGAAAAATTCAGCCGCATCACCAGGTCCGTACAGTCGGCGACCCCTTACGCCCCGATAGCTCCCTGCCTGCCCAGCTGCGGTTTCTGGGGCGTGCCTCCACGCGATTTTGCCCTGCTCGCCCCCTTTCCCGACACCACCCATGTGTTCGGCTGGACCCGCTGTATGGAAAACAAGACGCCTGCGGATCTGGAACTGGAAAAGCTCTTTGACCCGAGCATTCCCACGGTGTTTTTTTCCCAGTCCTTCTGCGCCAAGTCGGCCCTGGCCAAACTCCTTGCCGACAAACACCCCCGGGCCATCGCCATTGACTGCGACGTCACTCCAGGCAGTTCCACCCGAGCCAAGATCGAGGCCTTTCTCGAGCTCTCCGGCATCGAACCCAAACGGGGGGAAGACTGATGCTGCTCGCTGACTTCGGCACCTCCTACTGCAAGATTGTCGATACCCTCAGGGACGAAACTCCACGCATCGTGGCCACCCGGGCCCTGCCGCGCGACTTCAAGGCCGACTTGGCCACCGGCCACAATGCGGCCCGTCGCAGCCTGAAAAGCATCAATGAACTGACTGCCCTTGCGCGAGGTGGCAAGGCGCTGATTGACCGGGAGGACTTTGTCCTGCTCGACTGCGGCAGCCGCGACATCAAATTCGTCCGCTTCGCACAGGGAGAGGTGGTGGATATGGGCTGGAACGCCGAGTGCGGGGCCTCCATGGGGTTCACCATCGAGCTGCTCTCCACCTACTACCAGCTCGACTACGCCACCCTGCCCGTCCCCCCCACCGGCTTCTCGATCACCTGCGGTGTGCTCGGCATGAGCCACATCTTCGATGCCGTGGTCTCCGGGGCATCCGAGGCCGAGGCAGTGGCCAAATTCGTGCGTGGCATTGCCCTCAATGCCTATCGCTTTGCCAATCAGCCGGTCAGGCTGTACCTCTCCGGCGGGCTGTGCGAAAACCCGCTCTTTGTCGGCTCCTTTCCCTGTGAGGTGCTCCCGCTGGGCCGCTTCGTGCTCATCGAAGGATTGCGCGCAACCCTTGAGGCTCAGCCAAACCGCTAAAACGCAAAAAGCCGGACTCGCAACGAACCCGGCTCATAAAACTTCAAGGAGAGAAGATCATTCCTTTTTCTTGGCTTTCTTCTTGTCCTTCTTCTCCTTATCTTTTTTCTTTTTCTTTTTGTCCTTCTCTTTCTCGCTTTCTTGCAGAGGACAGCTGCCGCACATTTTCCCCTTTTTCAGGTATCCACCACAGCATTTAGATTTCTTTCCCACGCCTCTCCTCCTTTCCTGCAGCTGCAGAATTATCCATGACGACATCCAATGCCTAAAAGATATGTCGTGAAGAGCGGCTTGAAAAGAGAATAATTCCTATATTCAGCACAAAACGCTGCTCTCAGGTGGGGCATTGCACAAAATTCGCGGCAGAATGGTGGTCGTTCCCGAAGCGATGTCGAGAACGACCACCTTGCATCAGGTCCTTATTTCTCCACCTTCGGGTTCTCCTCCGCCTTTTCAGCAGGAGGATTTTCGATAGCGAGCAGCTCCACGCTGAAAACCAGCATGGAACCGGGTTCGATCACCGGAGGCGCACCGCGATCACCATAGGCCAGATCCGGCGGGATGAACAGCTCAAAGGTCGAGCCGACCGGCATCAACGGCATAGCCTCCTGCCATCCCATGATCACCTTGTTGATCTGGAACACGGCCGGTTCGTTACGTTTGTAGGAATTGTCAAACTCCTTGCCATCGATCAGGGTGCCCTTGTACTGCACCTTGACCGTGTCGGTGGGGACCGGCAGCTTTCCCTCTCCCTTCTTGATCACCTTGTATTGCAGGCCGGACTTGGTTTCAACCACGCCCTCCTTGGCCTTGTTGGCCTTCAGGAACTCTTCGGCAGCCTTCCGGTTCTTTTGCACCATGGCCACGGCTTTCTTGACCTGCTTTTCCTGCTGCCGTTTGGCAAAGGCCTGCTGAATGGCAGCGGCGTCCGCCGGACTGAGCAGGGGCTTGTTGCCGCTGTAGCCGTCAAGGATACCCTGCTGAAGCACGGTGAGGTCAAACGGCTCCTCGAGCCCCTTGAAATACTCGCCCAGATCAATACCCATGGCATAACTGAGCTTTTGCTCATCAGTTTTCAGCTCCATCGGCTGATCGGCTGCACAGGCCGTGCCCACTGTCACCACCAGCGACAGCAACCCGGACATCAACAATTTCATACGGATCTCCTTCATTAAATGGGATTCAGGACGGTCTCATCTTCAGGGAGGATACCAGTCCTCCGGCACAAAGCTGACAACCGGGTAGATTCGATGCAGCCTGCCCTGGAGTGGAAAAATCTCTGTTCTCCAAGGAACATGCGCGCACAATCGTCTGCGCAGTGAAGCACCCTTCCGCCTTCCCTGTCTACATCTTTCTTGAACGCGCGCTCATTTTCTGCCGAATTACAACTTGCGGTTATCAATGACCCGTTTTGCCTTGCCTTCGGAGCGCTCCAAGCTCTTCTCCTCGACCAGCTTGACGTCCACGCTCACCCCGAGCTCCGAGGCGAGACGGCTTTTGATGGTATCGATCACCTGGCGCTGCTTTTTCATCTCGTCAAAGAACATCGACTCCACCACCTCGACCTTGACCGTGATCTTGTCGGCGTGGTTTTCGCGATCAACGATGATCTGGTAGTGGGGTTCGGTGCCCTCGACCTCGAACAGGACCTTCTCGATCTGCATCGGGAAGACATTGACCCCCTTGATGATCAGCATGTCATCCGAGCGCCCCATGACCCGCTGCATCCGTTTCATGGTCCGACCACAGGCGCAGGTCCCGGGGATGAACCGGGTCAGGTCGCGGGTACGATAACGGATCATGGGGAAGGCTTCCTTGGTCAGGGTGGTGATCACCAACTCACCGACCTCGCCCTCGGGTACCGGTTCAAAGGTCTTGGGGTCGAGGATCTCGAGGATGAAGTGGTCTTCATTGATGTGGAGGCCGTTGCACTCCTGGCACTCTCCGGCAACGCCCGGTCCCATGACCTCGGAAAGGCCGTAGTTGTCGGTGGCGATGATCCCCAGTTTCTGGTGGATCTCGTTGCGCATGGCCTCGGACCAGGGCTCGCCGCCGAACAGACCGTAGCGCAGGGAGAGGCCGTTGGGGTTGATGCCCATCTCCATCATCGTATCCGCCATGACCAGGGCGTAGGACGGGGTGCAGACCAGGGCGGTGGTCTTGAAGTCCTGCATGATCTGAATCTGCCGCTTGGTGTTGCCGGAGGAGATCGGAATGACCGAGGCACCGATGGTCTCGGCGCCGTAGTGCAGACCGAATCCACCGGTGAACAGACCGTAGCCGAAGGCGATCTGGATGACATCGTTCTTGGTCACGCCAGCGGCGGTGATGACGCGGGCCACCAGGTTGGACCAGGTGGTGATATCGTTGCGGCTATACCCGACCACCGTGGCCTGCCCCGAGGTTCCGGAGGAGGAATGGACCCGGACCACGTCGCGCAGGGGTACGGCGAACAGACCGTAGGGATAGTTGTCGCGCAGGTCCTGCTTCTCGGTGAACGGCAACCGACGCAGGTCGTCCAGGGAGCGGATATCGTCGTAGTTGAACTTGATCTGCTCGAATTTTTTCTTGTAAAAGGGGACGTTGGTACCCACCCGATACAGCGTCGACTGCAGTCGCTCGAGTTGGAGTTGTTCCAGATCCTCCCTTGCCATACATTCGCGTTCCGGTTCCCAGTAAGTCATGATTGTTTCGTCAGTAGGGGTTGAGCTTTGTTGGTTCTTTGTTCTGCAGATCGGTCAGGCTGGAGGTCATTGGCTAAACAGGGCAACAGACACAGTCCAAACAACCTACGCCGTCATCTTTTCCCGGCCCAGGTAGGCACGCTGCACATCGGTATTGGCCAGCAGGTTGGCCGCCGGCCCCTGGACGATCACCTTGCCCACCTCGAGCACGTAACCGCGATCGGCAATGCCCAGCGCGGCCTTGGCGTTCTGCTCAATCAAGAGCACCGTATTGCCCTCTTCGCGCAGGCGGAGAATGATCTGAAAAATATCGCGCACGATCAACGGGGCCAGCCCTGTGGAGGGCTCATCCATCATCACCAGCCGCGGCTTGGACATCAAGGCCCGTCCCATGGCCAGCATCTGCTGCTCACCGCCGGAGAGGGTCCCGGCCAGTTGCTGACGCCGCTCGCGGAGAATGGGAAAGAGTTCGTACTGGTGCGCCAGTTCCTTGAGCACGGCAGCACGCCCTGCCCGTTTCTGCAGCACATGGCCACCGAGGAGCAAATTTTCCTCCACCGACATCGAGGCAAAGACCTGGCGATTTTCCGGAACCAGGGCACAGCCCGAGGCCACAATCTGCCCAACGGAACTGCAGCCGCAGGAACGATCGAGAAAACTGATCTCGCCCTTGGTTGGCTTGATTAGGCCGATAATGGTATGCAGAAGCGTGGTTTTGCCGGCACCGTTGGCACCGATCATGGTCACGATCTCACCGGGATCGACGTGCAGGGAGATATTTTTCAGGACCCGCAGTTTGCCGTAACCGGCATCGAGGTTTCGAATCTTGAGCATGGGATATCGAGACAGGCAAGAGGGGAAGCCGTTTACACGACCTCATCCTCACCCAGGTAAATTTTTATAACTTCCTTGTTCTGCTGGATATTGACCGGGATGTCCTCGGCCAGCTTGGAGCCGAAGCTGAGGACCACGATCTCGTCGGAAATATCCATGACCAGCGACATGTCGTGCTCGACTAGGAGCACGGTGATACCCATGTCGCGAATGGTGCAGATCAACCGGGCGACTTCGGCGGTCTCGTAGATGTTGAGTCCGGCCGCGGGTTCATCGAGCAGCAGAAGCTTGGGGTCAAGTGCCAGGGCGCGGGCCATCTCCACCGCCCGCTGCTGGCCAAAGGCCAGGCTTGCAGCCTCGGTATCGGCCAGATCGGCTATGCCCAGCAGATCGAGCAGTTCCATGGACCGGGCACGTATCGCCCGCTCCTCCTTCCAGGTCGAGGGCAAGGACAGCATGCCGGAAAAGAAACCGGCCCGGCTGCGGGTATGGCGACCGACCATGACGCATTCCAGAGCGGTCATGCCATGAAACAGCTTGATGTTCTGAAAGGTTCGCGCCATGCCCAACCGGGCGATCTCATAGGTTTTTTTGCTGTGAATCGGGCGATCGCAGAACCTGATGCTGCCGCTCGTCACCGGCAAATTGCCGGCAATGAGGTTGAACAACGTGGTCTTGCCGGCGCCGTTGGGGCCGATGACCGCCTTGATGCTGCCTTCGGCCACCTTGAAACTGACATCGTTGACCGCGTGCAGGCCGCCGAAGCGCTTGTGCACCCCCTGCAACTCGAGCATGGTTTCGCGAATCGGGCTCTCCGTTTTCTGACCGTTCTTCAATAGGGGGCTCATGCGCGACCTCCGGGAATCAGCTGACGCAGCAGCAGGCGCAGCTTGATGCTGAGAATGCCCTCCGGGGCAAAGAGCATCACCCCAATGAGAATCAGGCCGAAGACCGCATCGTCATAGGAGCCGAAGACACCGCGCAGGGAGAGGAAGGTCAGGCCCACCCCCATGAGCAGCGTGCCCCAGAGGTTGAGCATGCCCCCCACCGCGACCAGCGCCACATAGCGCACCGATTTCATCACCGAGGCCTCGCTCGGGCCAATGCCACCGTTATAGTGGGTGAGCATGACGCCGGCGATGGCAGCGTAGATGGCGCTGAGCACAAAGACCTGCAGCTTGAACCGGGTGGTGTTGATCCCCGAGGCCTCGGCGGCATCTTCAGAGCTGTGCAGGGAGCGCAGGGCCCGCCCCACCCGGGAGCCGATGAGGTTGATCAGCAGCAGCATGCCGATGATCAACAAAATCCATGCAGTATAGAAGTTGAGCACGCGGTGGGTGCTGTCGCCACTGATGGTGAGAAACGGCAGCAGATGAAAGCCGGGGACCTCGGTGATACCGTCTGCCTCGCCGAAATAGGGTGTGGCAAGAAAGACACGGTAGACGATGGTGCCGAATCCCAGGGTGGCCATGGCCAGATAGTGGCCCTTGAGTTTGAGTACGGGAATACCGATCACCAAGGCCACGAGCGCGGCGGTGGTGACGGCGCAGATGCAGGCCACCCAGGGGGTGAAGGTCACCAGGGTCGATCCGTAGATATCCTGGCCATGGGCGAGCAGCCCGGCCTGATCGAGGATCTTGTACCAGCCGCTCTGGACAAAGGGCTCAAGGTTCCGGGTGGTGAGCCCGGCGGCCAGGTAGCCGCCGATGGCAAAGAACCCGGCATGACCGATGGAAATCTGGCCGGCATAGCCCATGAGCACGCCCAGGCCGATGATGACCAGCCCATAGTAGGCGGACATGGTCAGTTGGGTGAGATAATATTGGGTGCCGGTGAGCACGGTGAGTCCGTGCAGCACCACGACCAACAGGCAGAGGCCGACAAGGGGCAGATGTTTTCGGGTCTTCATCAGAAATCCTTTAAGCGCGCGGCGTCACTGGACCCGAACAGTCCGTGGGGTTTGACAAAGAGAATGAGCAGGAGGATGGTGATCGAAATCGCATCCTGGAAGGCCAAGGGAACCACCGACACCGAAAAGGCCTCGAGGATCCCGAGGAGGATGCCTGCAGCCACCGCCGCACCCGAGTTGCCCAAACCACCGAGAATGGCCACGGTGAACCCCTTGATCGCAAGCGAGGTGCCGCTGTCGTACTGGGTGTAGGTTATCGGCGACATGACGCATCCGGCCAGGGCACCGATTCCGGCGCTGAGCATGAACGACAGGGTGACCATGTTGCGGGCGTTGATGCCGCAGAGCAGGGCCGCGGTCCGGTTGGCGGAACAGGCCCGCATCTCCCGGCCCACCGGCGTGTTCCTGAAAAACAGGTTCAGCCCCATCACCATGACCATACAGGCACAGATCACCCAGACCACCTGCGGCGAAATATGGACGCTCCCCAGGGAGAAGGTGGTGATCTCGTTGCCGTAAAAGTAGGGCAGGCTGCGGATCGATTCACCCCAGATATGCAGGGCCACTTCCCGCAGGAGAATGGAGATGCCGATGGTGATGATGATCAACCGCAGCACCGAAGGGCTCTTGAGCCAGCGGATAAACAGCATCTCAATCGCGGCACCGACCAGCATGGTGATCACCACCGCCCCGGCAATGGCCCACGGCAGGGGCAGATAGTGGAGCAGGGAGATCGAGATCATACCGCCCAGCATGACAAATTCGCCCTGGGCGAAGTTGATGATGCCGGTGGCGTTATAGATGATGTTGAACCCGATGGCGACAATGGCGTAGATGGAACCGTAGGTGATGCCGGCAAAGAGATATTGAAAAAAGAGATCAGGACTCATGAACAATGATGGACTGGTGAAAAGTCAAAACCCGGGGAAACAGGCCTTGCCCAGTCAGGGCGCGGCGAGACGCATCAGGTCGTTATCGGTCGTGTTTTTACATGATTACCGCTGAAACTCAGCTAAAAGTTTGTCTATGGAGATTCCTCACACTCGTTCGGAATGCCATCGATGCGGCGGCTCTACCGCGTCATGTGCCCACACCTGGGTGCCATCTCGAACGGATGTGAAAGATCTCGTCGTTGTGGGCGGAGCTTATGCGGTAATCAGATTTTTTATGCAAGAAGGAACAGGCCGGCAACAAGACTGACCGGCGGGACAATTCGCCGCCAGCCAGTCATCTGCACTGGGTTTATTTCCCCTGATAGAGGATGAACGAACCGTCCTTGACCGTCATCATGGCAAAGGAGTCGATGGTGAGTCCATTGTGATCCTGCGGGCTGAAGGTGAACATGCCGCCGACACCGGCGAAATCCTTGAGCCCTTCCACCGCGTCGCGAACCTTGGCGCGATTATTGCCGCCCTTTGCAATCGCGGCCGCGACCATGTTCATCGCGTCAAAGGCATAGCCGCCAAAGGCCGAGGCATCTTCCTTGTACTTGGCCTCATAGTCCTTTTTATACTGGGTCAGCAGTCCCTTCTGCGGATGGGCCTCATCCAGGGCGTCGGCCACCAGCAGGCGACCGCAGGGGAAGATGATGCCCTCGGCAGCGGCACCGGCGGCCTCGGCATACTTGATGTTGCCGAATCCATGACTCTGGAACAGGGGCACCTGCCATCCGGCCTGGCGCATGTTCTTGGCGATGATGGCCTGGGCCGGAACAACCGACCAGTTGATCACCGCCTGGATGGAGCCGTCCGCCTTGAGTTTGGCCACCAGGGCGCTGAGATCGGTGGCCTTGCTGTCGTAGGTCTCGGAGGCCGCGACCTTGATGCCGAAGCTCGGTGCCATCTTCTCCAGCTGGGCCTTGCCGGCCTTGCCGAATCCGTCGTTGCCCGCGGCAATGGCGATGGTGTCGATCTTCAGCCGCTGCATCTCCTCAAAGATCATCTGCGCGGCGAAGGAATCCTTCTGCGGGGTCTTAAAGACATAGGACGCCACCGGATCGACAATGACCTCGGCGGCGGCACAGGAAATCAGTGTGGTCTTGCCGGCCTCGGCGATCTTCTTCACCGCCATGGATTCGCCCGAGGTCGAAGGCCCGATGATGGCCACCACCTTTTGCTCTTCGATCAGCTGCTTGGCAAAGGAGACCGCCTTTTCCGAACTGCCGGCGGTATCCTTGATGATCAGTTCGATCTTGTCGCCGTTGATCCCACCGGCTTTGTTGATCTTCTCAACCACCATCTCCGCACTGCGCGCCTCGGGCCCACCGAGGAAGGAAGCCGGACCGGTCACGGCAAAAATTGCACCCACTTTGACGGTTCCGGCCCAGGCCGGTGCCAGCATCATGGACAGGGCAAGGCAACAGGCCGCCCCTCCCAAGGCAAGTCGTTTGTTCCAGCGTTTCATGGTTCCCCCCTTTGTTGATCTTGGTACAGCTTTGAGATGGTCTTGCCCAGTCGACTGCGTTGACCGGGCAAGACCAGGGATAACAACACTTACAGGGCGCAGATCTGTGCCCCGGTCAGCAGGGCAAAACCGTTTGCCTGCAGGACCTCTATCGCCTTGTCCATCTCGTCGAAACGGAAGATCAGCACCGCGTTGGAGCCGCTCTTGTTGACAAAGGCGTACATATATTCAACGTTCAGTTCGGCCTCGTGGGCCACTTTGAGCACGCTGGCCAATCCACCGGTGCGATCCGGCACCTCGACCGCGACCACGTTGGTCTTGCCCACGGTGAAACCACCTGCTCGCAGGACCTCCTTGGCCAGGTCAACCTTATCGACAATCAGGCGGAGAATGCCGAAATCAGCGGTATCAGCCACGGACAGGGCTCGGATGTTGATGTCGTTCTCCGCCAGGATGCGGGTGATTTCAGCCAAACGACCGGATTTATTTTCCAGAAAAACCGCAATCTGTTCTACACGCATACGATCCTCCATATTTATGATGGAAAGTCTGAAAGGCACTGAACCTTCAAGGAAAGACTTGCCTGACTTAAAATCTTGATGGCTTCGTAAAAAGTCAAAAATCTGAAAATCACATTTGGTGAAATCAGTGAGTTACGAAGCTCGAAACGTCATTCTCGGGGCATTATGCGAGAATGATACATGCGCCGTCCTGTCAGACGTCAGTCCAACCAATCCGCTGTTTAATGTGATGACCATTGAACCTCAGCTCAGGGCTCTGATTTTGAGATCCCTCACATTCGTTCGGGATGACATCGAAAGTGTTGGCCGATCGGAGAAATGCCGCGCCACCGGGGTGTCATCTCGACGGAGGGGAGAGATCTCATCTCTCCAAGCTGCGTTTTGGCGGTCATCATTAGAGTTAAATTTTTCTCCGATCGATAACCCGCTGCGCCTTGCCCTCGGAACGCTGGATCGAACGCGGCTCGACCAGCTTGATCTTGGCGGTGACGCCGAGCATATCCTTGATCTCGACCTGAATCTTCTTGGTCAGATTCTCCAGCACACGGATCTCATCGGAGAAGATATGATCGCTCACCTCCACCAGAACCGACATCACATCCAGGTTGCCGTCACGGCTGACCTCGATCTGGTAATGGGGCTCGACACCCTTGATCCCCATGAGCACATGCTCCACCTGGGACGGGAAGACATTGACCCCACGGATGATGAGCATGTCGTCGGTCCGGCCGGTGACCTTCTCCATCCGGATCAGGCTGCGGCCGCAGGCGCAGGGCTCGAGGAACAACCGGGAGATATCCTTGGTCCGATAGCGGATCAGGGGAAAGGCCTCCTTGGTCAGGGTGGTGAAGACGAGTTCACCGGTCTCGCCATAGGGCAGGACTTCCAGGGTCTCGGGATCGACGATCTCGGGGAGGAAGTTGTCCTCGAGGATGTGCATGCCGTGATCGGAATGGAGGCATTCCATGGACACGCCCGGTCCGATGATCTCGGAGAGACCATAGATATCCAGGGCCTTGATCCCCAGCTTGCGTTCCACCTCCTCGCGCATGTTCTGACTCCAGGGCTCGGCGCCGTGGATGCCCACCCGCAGCTGCAGCTGATCCGGGGTCACCCCGGAATCGGTCATGGCATCGGCCAGATTGAGGGCATAGGAGGGGGTGGAGAGGAGGACGGTGGAGCCGAAGTCACGCATGATGGTGATCTGCCGCTTGGAGTTGCCGCCGGAAACCGGGATGACCGTTGCCCCCAGGGCCTCGATGCCGTAATGGGCGCCGAGACCGCCGGTGAACAGGCCATAGCCGTAGGCGTTATGGACCATATCGCCGCGGGTCACGCCAGCCATGGTCAGACAACGGGACATGACCGAGGCCCAGAGGTCGATATCCGCCTGGGTGTAGCCGACGACGGTCGATTTACCGGTGGTGCCGGAGGAGGCGTGCACGCGGATCACATCCTCCATGGGGGTGGCAAACAGGCCAAAGGGATAGTTGTCCCGCAGGTCATCCTTGGTGGTAAAGGGCAACTTGCTCAGATCCTTGAGCGTCTGGATGTCGCCCGGTTTGACCCCGGCCCGATCCATCTTCTCCCGATAGGGCAATACCTTCTCATACATCCGGTGCACCAGGGCCTGCAAGCGCTTCAGTTGGATCGACTCCAGCCCGGATCGCGGCAGCGTTTCGATTTCTTCCACCCACATCATCGCATTACCTCACTCTTTTTCATGCCGCCACCGTCTCACTTGGCGTAAACCGCCGCGCGACCGGCGGAGAATGCTTGTTTGTTGACCTCGCGGAACTGTTCCTTGACCGTGGAGTCGATCACCTCGAGGAAAACCTTCGGGTCAACCGCGAGGAAGTTGGACATGGCCCCCACCATGGCCACGTTGGCGGTGCGCAACTCGCCCACGGACTCGGCCACGGCAAAGGCGTCGATGGCCACCACGTTGATATGGCGGGACTTGAGCTCATCGAGAATATTCTCCGGATACTTGGCCTTGCCCAGTGCCACCGCCGGCGGCAGGATCTTCTGGGTATTGACCACCACCGCACTGTCCCTATGCAGATAGGGCAGATAGCGCACCGCCTCGAGGATCTCGAAGGCAACCAGGATATCGGCGCTGCCCGGCTCGATCAGGGGTGAGTAGACCTTCTCCCCATAACGCAGGTGGGCCTCGACCGAACCGCCGCGCTGGGCCATGCCGTGGACCTCGCTCTTCTTGCAGTCGAACCCGGCTGCCAACTGGGCATGGGCGGTCAATTCGCTGGCCAAGAGGATGCCCTGCCCGCCCACACCGGAAAAGAGAATGTTGCCGCTCTGTTTCATCACTTCGCCTCCTTTCTGGTGATCGCATCGAACTTGCACACCGACGCGCACTGGCCGCAGCCGTTGCACTGCACCTCGGTAATTTGGGCAAATCCTTTCTGTTTTTCGCGATATCCGCGTGCCACCGCCTCCTCGGGAGTGAGCGGCGTCCAGCTGATGGCCGGACAGCCCATCTGCACACAGAGCGAACAGCCGGTACAGTTATCGAGGTTGGTGAAGTAGACCGGTTTCTTGCGTTTGACCTCTTCCGGGATGAGCACACAGGGTGCCCGGCTGATGATCACCGAGGGCTCGGGGATGGCGATCTCCTCCTTGAGCACCTTGCGGGTCGCCTCGACGTCATGGGGATTGACCACGGTCACCCGCTTGACGCCCAGGGCCTGGCAGAGCCCCTCGATATTGAGCTGCGGTGCGGCCTCGCCACGGATGTTGCGCCCGGAGGCGGGGTTGTCCTGATGGCCGGTCATGGCGGTGGTCCGGTTGTCGAGGATGATCACCGTGGCGTAGGAGTTGTTGTAGACCAGGTTGAGCAGGCCGGTGATGCCGGAATGCATGAAGGTCGAGTCGCCGAGCACGGCCACCACCTTGCCCTCGCCCTCCTTGCCCAGCGCCTTGGACATGCCGTGGGCCATGGTGATGGAGGCGCCCATGCAGACACAGGCATCCATGGCGGAAAGCGGCGGCAGAAAGCCCAGGGTGTAACAGCCGATATCGCCGGAGATGAACACGTCCTTCATCTTGGACAGGCCGAAGAACAGGCCGCGGTGCGGGCAGCCGGCGCACATGTTCGGCGGCCGCATCGGCAGTTCGATCGGGGCGAAGAGCTCGCCGATCGATTCCGGCTCGATGGCCTTGCGGACGATAAAGGAGTTGAGCTCGCCCTGGTTGGGGATCAGGTCCTTACCGCGGCAGGCGATGCCCATGGCCTTGAGGTGGGTCTCGATAAAGGGATCGAGTTCCTCGACCACGATCAGTTCCTCCACCCTGGCCGCGAAGTCGCGGATCATCTTTTCCGGCAGCGGCCAGACCATGCCCAGCTTGAGCACCGGGGCATTGGGAAAGGCCTCCTTGACGTAGTTGTAGGGCACGCCGGAGGTGATGAAACCGCGTTTGCCGGTGCCGGGCTCGATCCGGTTCTCGGGCAGGGTCTCGGCCAGCTCGCGCGTGGCCTGCATCCGTTTTTCCACCGCCACCCGCCGTACCCGGGCATTGCCGGGGAGCATGACCATCTTGGCCGGGGATTTTTCTAGGGATGGCTCGGGCACCTCGCATTTGCTGCCCTTCTCGACCACGCCCTTGACATGGGCGATGCGGGTGGTGATACGGACGATCACCGGGGTGTCGAGCTCTTCGCTGAGCCGGTAGGCGGTGGCCATCATCTCCTTGGCCTCGGCAGGATCGGAGGGCTCCATCAGCGGCAGCTTGGCGGCAAAGGCGTAGTTGCGGTTGTCCTGCTCGTTCTGCGAACTGTGCATCTGGGGATCGTCGGCATTGATAATCACCAGGCCACCGCGCACGCCGGTATAGGCGGCGGTGAACAGCGGGTCGGCGGCCACGTTGAGGCCGACATGTTTCATGGTTGCCAGGGCACGCGCACCGGCAAAGGAGGCGCCGATGGCCACTTCAAGCCCCACCTTCTCGTTGGGGGCCCACTCGGTGTACACGCCTTCATAGCGGGACAGATTGCCCATGATCTCGGTCGACGGTGTTCCCGGATAGCCGGAGGCCACCCGCACACCTGCCTCCCAGGCACCCAAGGCGATCGCCTCGTTGCCGGAAAGCCACAACTTGTTCTCCTTGTCAAACGCCACGTCATTCCTCCTGTGCACGCCCGTTGCGGGCGAGTCGAAATGCTGTTGTTGCAATGCGGCTCGGGCAAGCGGACAGGGACGGCCGGACACAGCCCTCCCTATCGGCAGCTCGCGTCACCTTGTTGCTGTGTTCTCGAGGCAGTCTCGAGAACGACACCTCTTCGTTCTCTAACGGGAATCATCCCGCTCTACTCAGCCTGAACGCTCACCGTGCACCTCCGTCTCTACGGTGCAAACATGCGCCAACGGCGTTTTCACGGTTCATGGAGCCATCGAATTTCAGGGACCATCCTTACCTTGAATCGCGCGTGGAAGGCAAGAGCTTTTTCCCTGCCCCCGCGCTGTCGCGCCGCCCTTGCCAGACAGACAAGCCACTACTTGGCCATGTCTTTCTCGCCTTGAGGCCGGGCTTTTCGCAGGTGCATGGACCAGTCCGCCTGTCCGCGCCCCATGGAGGAGGTGGCGCTGATCAGTTCGGTTGACTGCATCAGGCGCACCATCTCCCGGTTGAAACGGGAGAGCGAGATATTCTTGGTGGTGGCGAGAATACCGGCGAGCCAATCCAGGGTTTCTCCGGTTTTGGATGCCATTCTCCTGGGATAGACCACCAGGCTGCCGCTATTGGCCTGATCGATTTCAGCGGCAAGCGACTTGCCAAGCGATGCGGCAACCGGCCCCGGCAGTGCTGCGGGCGCGGCATTGGCAAGCAGCCGCTCTTTGAGGGCCTGCCTGCTTGTGGCCAGATAGAGCATGGAGTCGGTCATGGCCAGGGCTGGCTGGGCATCCTTGTCGGCAAGCAAGGGCCAGCAGTACAGGGTGGTCGTACCGACCATTTCCTGCTCCTCCCTGACCATGCCGTTCTCGGCTATCTTGGACCGCAGGGCATCGACCACCTGCTGCGCGAGCACGCGATCGCGCAACCCGAGAAAAAGCGTCATCTTCGGCGCCGGAAACAGGGCCGCACGGACGATATTCTCCAGCACCCCGCCGTACTGCGGCCCAAAGGCCTTGCCGAGATCATCGAGCCCCAGGCCCAACAGCTGACGCAACGAGCCGTCAACCTGCTGCACCTCGAGGCTGTTTTTCTCCAGGAAGCTGGTGATCAACTCCGGCCTGAACGAAGAGGCCCAGCTGTAGGCGAGAATGTTTTCGCCCACAAGAGACAGGGTTGGATTCGGGTGGGTGGTATTTTCGACCGCGGACCTGAGCAGAGGGCTGAGTCGGTCAAAACGGTAGGTGGAACGGGCCCGGCTCTCAATGCCTTCAGCCCCGGCAAAGGTCAGTCCGTAGAGGCCATCGATCCCCTGCAGCAGCTCGGCCGACTGCCGCAGTTCGCGCTCCGGCACCTGGGTGAGCAGGTTGTCCAGGGCCTCGGGGTTGACGTACAGGCGGCAATAGGTGGTTTCACGGGGAGCGTTCTGCCAGTAGGTCACGGCCTGGGTAAAGGTGGAGACATCACGCAGGCGGTGTCCGTCTCTGTCGGCGGCTCGCAGGCAGCGCTTGATGGTCGCGGGATCATAGGCGAGCAATACCATCTTGCCCTCTCCATAGCCATAGAGGACCTGCCCGGGATCGAGCACCACCCGGGTCAGCTCCAGTTCGTCCACGACAACGCGGCTGATAGCGGCGTTTTTCACCATGCGGCTGAACAGATCCAGGGCACCTGCCACCGTGGTCCGTGCCAGAATGACCAACCCGTTGCGCAGGGCCATGGTCTGATTTGCCTGCAAGGCGGCGGGATCCACCGGCAGCAGGGCCACCGTGGCATCGTCGCCAAAGACCGCCTTAAAGGCCGGGTTGGTCATCACCCCGGCAATGGCGTCGAAATTCTGGTCATACTCGGCCTGCTGGGCACTGGTGCCGCCAAGCTCGCCAATCACCGCATGCACGGTATCCTTGGCCAGGAATCGGCCCAGGGCGGTTTTTGCAAAGGTATCGCTCAGTTGGCCAAGATGGAGTAGATTCACGGTGGCGACCACATCCTGGGGCAGATACCCGGCATACTCATTTTCCTTTTCGCCACCCAACCAGCTATACAGGATGCCTCCGCCGATCAGAACCAGGGCCAGGGCCACAATGATCCATTTTTTCAGAGGAAGCCCCTGCCTGCGGGCAGCTCTCCGCCCTCTGGGATGCTCGGTGCGCGTTCGCATCAGTCTTCACCTCCCGCGATTTCGAGTTCAATGGCCTCTATGGCCTGCTGCGCCTCTTCCCATCGCTGATAGGCCCGTTCCAGGTGACGCTCGACCTGGCTGTATTCCTTGCTGGTGGCGCTCCACTTGTCCTGGTCGTTATAGAGTTCAGGATCGGCCATCATGGCCTCGAGTTCGGCCTTGCGATTCTCGTGCTTCTCGATCTCCCGCTCCGCCTCCTCGCTCTTCTTCTTCCAGGGGCCCAGCTTCTTGTTGAGCAGCTGCCGCTCCATGGCCCGCTGCTTGCGCTGGGATTTTTTATCGACCGGCGCAGTCTCCACCACGACATTTTTCGTTGCAGTCGCAGTCGCAGCAGCCGGGCTGGCGATCTCCGAGTCCTGGGCCTCCATCCTCCGCCGCCACTCGAGATAATCATCCACATTGCCCTCGTGGATGGCGGCCTTGCCGTTTCTGATCTCCAACACCTTGTTGACAAAGGAGTTCACGAAAAAGCGGTTATGGGAAATAACGATGATCGTCCCCTCGTACTGGGCCATGGCCTCCTGGAGGATCTCCTGGGAACTCATGTCCAGATGGTTGGTGGGCTCGTCCAAGAGCAGCATGTTGGCCGGACGGACCAGCATCTTGGCCAGGGCCACGCGCGACTTTTCCCCGCCGGAGAGGACCCGCACCTGTTTTTCGACCTCGTCGCCGGTGAAGAGAAAGGCACCAAGCAGGGAACGGACCTGGGTGATGCTCATTTCCGAGGCGGTGTGGTAGACGGTATCGACGATACTGTATTCGCCGGGCAGCTCCTGGGCCTGGTGTTGGCCGAAGTAGGAGAGGATGACATTGTGGCCGAGCTTGATCTCTCCCTCGGCCGGCTCGATTCCGGCAATGATCTTCATCAAAGTGGTTTTACCGGCGCCGTTGACGCCGACCACGGCCAGCTTGTCGCCGCGCTGGAGGGAGAGGTTGACCCCATCAAAGACCTTGCTGCCGTTGAAACTCTTGCAGACGTGCTCAAGGGTCAACACATCGCGGCCCGAGGGCGCGGCCGGCGGAAAGGAAAAGTGGATCGTGCGATCGGTCTCCGAGAGTTCCAGCCGCTCCAGCTTCTCCAGCTGCTTGACCCGGCTCTGCACCTGCTTGGCCTTGGTCGATTTGGCGCGAAAGCGGGTGATGAACCGCTCGGACTGGCGAATCTGGGCCTGCTGGTTCTCGTAGGCCGCGCGCTCGAGCTCCAGCCGCTGCGCCTTTTCCACCAGATAATGGGAATAGTTGCCGCGGAACACGGACAGCCTGCCCAGGCTCAACTCCCAGGTGGTCGAGGTCACCCGATCCAAAAAGGAACGGTCATGGGAGATGATCACCATCGAGCCCTGATAGCCGAGGAGAAAATCCTCGAGCCAGGTGAGCGAATCCAGATCGAGATGGTTGGTGGGCTCGTCCAACAGGAGAAGCGAAGGGCGTTTGAGCAGCAACTTGGCCAGGAGCAGACGCATGATCCAGCCGCCGGAAAAACTTTTCACCTCCCGCTCGAGGTCCTCCTGCGAAAACCCCAGACCAAAGAGCACCCGCTCCACCTGGGGGCGGATGCGAAACACATCGCTGCCCTCCAACTGATGCTGCAGCTCGCCCTGCCGGTTGAGCAGGGGTTCGATCTCCGGGCTGTCGGCGGAAAGCAGCGCCAACTCCTCGCTGATCTTGTCGAGTTCTTCCTGTTGGGCCAGGACATCGTCAAAGGCGGATTCCGCCTCGGCAAAGAGCGTGCGGCTGCCGAGCTCGATGCTGACCTCCTGGGGCAGGTAGGCCACGGAAAACCAGGAGGCCCGGTTGACGATACCGGGATCGACCTCCTGTTGCCCGCACATGATTTTGAGCAGGGTCGACTTGCCCGCGCCGTTGACCCCGGCCAGGCCGACCCGGTCGCCGGTGTGGATCTGGACCGAGACGTTGCGAAAGATATGTTTATTGCCGTACTGCAGATTGAGATCGTTGATACTGAGCATGAATACGAATAAGAGAAATGAAAGATTGTTGTCTTTACGCCACTGTTCAGGGGAAAATGCCATGCCCGCGAAGGGAAAGCCGCGTGGATTCGGTGGGCAGAAGAAGCGCCTGCCCACCCTACGAAGCTCCCTCCGCCAGTCCAACATTTCCCGAATGGTGTAGGGTGGTACAAGCGGTTCTTTGCTTGCCCACCATGATTTGCTGCGGGTCGGTTTGCAGACCCTTGGGTGGGCACAGTGGTATCGTGCCCACCCAAGGAGGCACCCTAGGCCCCCTTGTATTCCCCGAATTCCCTTGCGGCGGCATCGAGCCGCTGCCCGCCCCAATCAAGAGAATAGGCTCCGCTCTGGACATATTGATGGAACGTTGAAAAAGGCCTATCCGCCGCCTTGTGCACCCAACCATGCTTGACTGGATTGTAATGGATGTAATCCATGTAGATCCGGTATTCTTGTTCGCTCTTGATCTGATGTTCCCAGAAGCGTCGTTGCCAGATGGTCGATTCTCGATGTTTGCGCCTGGATTCGCTCATCCAGGCATCAACATGAAACAACTGCTTGCAGCGCTTGGAAAAACCGGATTTTATCCGATTCCAGCGCAAGGAAAAATCAGCGTCATCGGGTGGCAAGGTCCACATGCAATGGAGGTGATCAGGGAGCAACACCCAGGCATCAATGGTAAATGGATACCTGGATCGGGTTTCCCGGACCACATCCCCAAGGATAGTTCGAGCTTCCGCGGAGTTGAACAGATGCCTGCGTCGGAATGTCACCACGGTAAAAAAATAGGTACCACCTGCGGTATCGGCACGACGATATTTGGGCATTGTGCATGCGTAGGTGCATTGTTCCCGTTCAACATCGAGAGAACATTTTCCTGTTCTTGTAATGGAGTTCCATTCACCGGTGGGCAAGCAAACAGCCGCTTGCACCACCCTACGCTATCCGGGAAAATACTTCCGCGTAGGGTGGGCACTGTTGTTTCGTGCCCACCATGATTCCCCACTATAAATTCGCTACCTATCTGAAACGCTCACCGTTTGCCGCGGTTGGCTTGGATCGGTGTGCAGGGTAAAGCGATCCGCCAGGCCGAGCTGTGCCAACCGCTTGAGATTTTGCGAGTACAGGCCTCGAAAGACGGACTGATCGCGGTCGTTGATCACCAGCTGCACCTTGTGTCCCGGAGGGACGGCGGCGAGCAGCCGTCGGGTTTGACCCAGCATGAGCCGGGCCTTGACCAGCTCGCCAAACGACGGGTGATACGGACCGGCCACCAGGGACCCCTCAAGTTCCGGCCCCGGCTGCAGGCCCATCCGTACCACTACGATCCCATGATCGTCAAACCGTTTTTTCATGAAAGCGGCCTGAACCACGGCCCGGGCAAGACTGAGCGGCCGGTATCGTCCCTGATGGTAGAGGGCGGCAAGGCCGCTGCCCTCGAGCACCAGCACCGGATAGATGCGTACCAGGTCCGGCGCAAGGGTGATCACCTGGTCCACTGTGCGCCGAATGGCTCCGAACCCCTGCCCGGGAAGACCAAGCATCAGCTGCATCCCTAGTTGCAGGCCAGCTGCCTTGATCAGGGTGGCAGCCCGGGTGATATCCTCTGCGCCATGGCCGCGACCGGCCCTCTGCAGGAGATCGTCGTCGCAGGTCTGCACCCCGAGCTCGACAATGCCCACACCGTGGCGGCAGAGGAGTTCGATCCGCACATCATCGATGTAGTCGGGCCGGGTGGAGAGGCGAATCTCCTGCACCAGCCCCTGTTGCCGATAGGGTGCCACAGCGGCAAGCAGGGACTGCTGCCGGGCAAGCGGGAGCCCGGTGAAGCTGCCACCGTAAAAGGCCACCTGCACCGGATATCGGTTTCCTGCTCCACTCCGGTCAAGCCAGGTCGCAATAACCTGGCCCACCTCCTCGGCGGTGACTGAATTGTCCTGACCGCTGATCTGATGCTGATTGCAGAAGATGCAGCAGTGGGGGCAGCCCTCGTGGGGAATGAAAACGGGAATGACCAGTGGCCTGCAACCATTGGAGCGTGAAGGGCGGTTCACCTGGCCCTCCCCTTCACGCCGCCGCCGCAATCAGGCCTCCCCTTGGCGAAGGTCGTGCAGGGCAGCGCGGGCCGCCTGCTGCTCGGCCTCCTTTTTGCTGGAGGCCTGGCCGCTCCCCAGGGGTTCGCCGCGAAAGTTGACCGAGATCGAAAAGAGCCGGGCATGGGCCGGACCCTCCTCGCCAACCAGGACATACTCCGGGCCCTCGTTGTAACGCTCCTGGAGCAACTCCTGAAGGGCACTCTTGGCATCGGCGCTCACCAGCCGCTCCTGGTGCTGGTCGATATGGGGTTCGAAAAAGCGGCGGACAAAGGCCAGGGCCTCGTCATAGCCGCCGTCGAGAAAAAGGGCACCGACCAGGGCCTCGTAGGCACAGGAGAGGATGGAGGACTTGTCGCGGCCGTTGGAGGCGTCTTCCCCCCTCCCCAAAAGCAGATGCCGGCCGAGATCGATCTCACGCGCCCGCTCCGCCAGACCGTTCTCGTTGACCAGGGCGGAACGGATGCGGGTGAGCTTGCCTTCGCGCATCTCCGGAAAGCGAACGAAGAGAATGTAGCCGACCGTGAGGTCGAGCACCGCGTCGCCGAGAAACTCCTGGGTTTCGTTATGGCGGCCGTCGTCGAGCCGTTCAAAGGCAAACGAGCTGTGAATGAGAGAGAGTTGCAGCAGTCGCAGGTCGCGGAAATGATAACCGATCCGCTCCTGCAACTCGTGCAACGCTTCCTCGTTATCCTGGATCAGGTTCGAAATAGTGGTTCCCATGGGTCTGATTTCCCCTTGTCAAAAATTAAATCTATGGTATAAAGCCGCACATCAAAGGCGACGTAGCCAAGTGGTAAGGCAGTGGTCTGCAAAACCATTATTCAGCGGTTCAAATCCGCTCGTCGCCTCCAGCAAACATCAAGCGGTCACAGAGCATGCTCTGTGACCGCTTTTTTGTTGCATGAAGCCGAGTATATTACCTGATGAATTTCATCGGGTCAAGGCGGGGGGATAATAAAAGACCTGCTCGCCAACGGAGCCCAGGCAAAGCATCTGCTTTTGAGATCCCTCACGTTCGTTCGGGATGAGATCGCAGTTGCGGGGCGATTCGAGGAGTACCGCGCCACCCGGGCGTCATCTCGACCGAAGGGAGAGATCTCGTCTCTTCAGGCTGAGTTTTGTCGAAAATCATTTTTTGCTGAATCGCTGATACCGACATCAACCACCAACGAATCGACAGAGGCATTGTGTACCGGTAGAGCAAAGAACAGAGTAAACAACGCACTCTATTTTTTCACAATCATGCAAACGTTAGAATTTCCGCAATATTGAAAAAAACCGGCCGACAATTCGAAATTTTGTATTTTTTTATCAAGAATACGAATTGTTACAGTATCATTAAACACGGTCTCAACGGAGTAAAAGCCTTCAACAGCAAGGTTCTCGGCCCTGATCTACACACCCAAGGATGGCGGAACAACACCTCAGTGTTCGGTCATTTCTCCCAGGAAAAAGTTCTCAGCACAACCGCCCCCCCGGTGCCTATCACCAGGCAATCAAGCTTCCGAATATACGGAAAATTTTGCAAAAGAGAGGATTCTTCACCATCCCAACCCCTGCAGGAGGCACGACGATCCGCCGCAAACGAAAAAGGCGAAGCCAACGGCTTCGCCTTTGCAATCACCAACCAAAAACAGCGAAAAAACTACTGCCGTTTACGGCGAGCAGCCCCAACCAGGCCCAGCAGACCGGAACCGAGCAGGAGGACGGAGGAGGGAACAGGGACAGGTGCAACTTTGACGAGGAAGTCTTGACCGTTAGTATCACGCCCACAGCCATCAGTATCATAATTCATAGCAACCATCCAGTCATTAATATAAATACCCGATGTTCCAGCATCCACTGCATTATTGTATGCACCATAAAGACTAGCCAATTCATCGCTTAAATCATTATCTTTTGAATATGCGAAAGAACCACTGTAAATACTAGAATAAGAAGAATCCAAAATACCTAACTTAATCCAAATCGCAGCTTGAGCAACAATTTTATCAAGATCATTGCTTGTCGAAGAAGTAGCCCAATTGGCCACCCAAGTGACAAAAGATCTTTTGTCACTACCATCCAGGATTGATGCGGTGGATGCACTATAGAAAGTATACTGCGTAGAACTAGTATCTAAGGCATCACTAGAAATGCAAAAAACTTCCGTTTCCAACGAGCCCAACCCAGTAATAGTAGCCTGTGTAGCTATTTCATAATCAGCCTTATAAGAATGATCTTGTACTTCCCAGATGTGGTAAGATTTCCATGTTGACACATAAGGAGATTTTCCAACAATTTGTAAATCACCTACCGGATCACTCGCAAAAGCAACCAATGGCAGCATGAGGACCACCAAACCCAAAAAAAACTGTTTTTTCATCTCACTCCCTCCTGAAGCGTAGATTTTTTTTATAAAGATTCAGCCTGATTCAATCCTTTCATGCATAAACCATGCAACACGACAAACAAGGACATTCCCCAGTTACATAACTCCTCCTATCTGTTCCTTATTGACATTCCCAATCCCATCTCGTAAATACAAATAGACACGATTTTATTTTTAATCGAGCACATGTTCTTTCCATTCCTTAGGCCCAATCGATCATGAACGTGCAAAAAAAGCATGTATCTCCCAATGATTCTGAGCAGTTAACTGCCAACTACTGTTTTCCGGAAAACCAGCCCAAGCGGATGTTCAAATTCGATCGGCTCGAGCTGGCCGGGGCCTTTGGCGATCTGGGCACCATGCTGCCCATTGTCATCGGCATGATTGTCCTCAACGGCCTCAGCCCGACCACGGTCTTTTTTGCCTTTGGTATTTTTTATCTGCTCTCAGGACTGTACTACCGCCTGCCCATTCCGGTGCAGCCGCTCAAGGCGGTGGGCGCCATCGCCATCGCCTACCCTGCGGTGATCACCCAATCGGTGATCGGCGCGGCGGGGATCCTCTTTGGCGCCCTCCTCTTGACCCTGTCGCTGAGCGGCATGGTCGACCGGGTGGCGCGACTCTTTTCCCAGGCGGTGGTGCGCGGCATCCAACTCACCCTGGGATTGATCTTTCTCAAGAAAGGCTTTGAGCTGATTGTCCACTCCACCGTCTTCGTCACCGGTACACCCGGGATCTTCACCGGGCAAACGAGCAACCTCATCATCGGCATAGGGGTCTTTGCCCTGGTCCTGTGGCTGCTCAACAACCCACGCTATCCCGCGGCGCTTGCAGCCCTGGGGGTGGGCATTGGCCTGGGACTGCTCATGGGAGGTTTTTCCTGGAATTCCCTCACTTTTGGCCCGACTCCGGTCCATCTGATCAAACCGGGCTTTGCCGACTTCTGGACCGCGGCGGTGATGCTGGTCTTGCCGCAGATACCGTTGACCATCGGCAACGCCTGCGTCGGCACTGCCCATACCTGCTCCAGCCTCTTTTCCGGCAACCCGATGCTGATCAAGACCAAGGCCGGCAAGTTCGCCTTTTCCATGGGCATGATCAACTTCCCTGCCGGCTTTTTCGGGGCCATCCCCATGTGCCACGGCACCGGAGGACTGGCTGCGCACTATCGCTTTGGCGCCCGCACCGGCGGGGCACCGGTGATGATCGGGGTGTTTTTTGTTTTCCTGGCCCTGGTCTTGGGGGAATGCGGTTTTGCCCTGTTGGCGGCGATTCCGCAGTCGGTACTGGGGGTGTTGCTGGTCTTTGCCGGATTGGAGTTGTGCCCGCTGATTCGCAGCCTGCACACCAACGAGGAATATTTTGTCGCCCTTCTCATTGCCGGAATTGCCCTGGTGGTGCCCAACATGGCCTGGGCCTTTGTGGTGGGCATTGTGGTGGACATGGCCATCCGCCGATGGAAGATCGTAATTTAAACGAGTATGACTCCCCTACGACCTCAACAGCTTTCGTCCGAACACACTGCAGAACTCCAGCCCGGTGGCATCATCCCCATCGTCAACGAAGGCGCGTGCCTGGATTCCGCCCAGTTGCACAGTCTGGAGCTATCATTTCGCCAATGGACAGCGGCCTCCCCCCGCCGTGATGTGCAACTCTCCCGCCGCCGGGTGCTCCTCATTTTTTTGCTCATACGCTATACCGGCGCCAAGCTGAACGAGGTGCTTGAGCTCGATCCCTTTGCCGATATTTGCGGGCAGCAGGTCTGCATCGGCAATCGGGGGGCTGAAGACGGCAGCTGCAACCGCACCATCACCCTCCCCGAACCCGTTGCCCTGGAAATAGAACAGGCCCTGGGGGACAGCGATTTCCGCAACACCCTCACCAACCTGTTTGCGGTCGATCCTGCTTTTATTCGCAAAAAATTTTATGAACGTGCCCAGGACTGCGGTTTCGACAAAAAACTGGCCGGGCCGGAGATGATCCGCCGGGCACGGGCCGTGGAACTGATGCAAAGCAACATGCCGCTGCCGGCTGTCCAGAAACTGCTCGGCCATGCATCGCCCAACCTGACCACCGCCCATGTGACCTACTCCGCCGAGGAGCTCCAGCGGGTCACCCAGTCCTTCCTGGAACGTGAATCGAAGCGAACCTCCAGCGCCCGCAACACCTTTTTCGGCAAAATCACCGCGATCAAACGCGGCGACATCCAGGCCCTGGTCACACTGGTCACCCCGGGGGGATATACCATCACCACCCTCATTACCCTGGAGAGTCTCGACCGATTGGCCCTGCAGGTCGGGCGGCTGGTGACCGCGGAGATCAAGGCCCCCTGGGTCATGCTGCAACCCAGTGAGGCAGTGGTCGAAACCAGCGCTGAAAATCAATTTTCAGGGAAGGTGGTGCGAATTCAACGGGGGAAGATTGTTACCGAGTATGTGGTGCGTCTTGACGACGGAAGCGAGATTTGTGCCTTAATCGCCGACAAGGGAGATCAGAAACTAGTCTGCACGGAAGGGGACTCGGTGCGGGTGTTTTTTAACTGTTTTGCCGTTATTTTGCACGACTGAGCAATACTTGCCTGGTCGCCCTTGGTAAATCCCTCTCAGGAAATCAATGGAAAAACCTGCTCGACAATGTGAGCAGCGCCTTTCCGACCGAGAACGCTGGAATAGAGCACATACTGGCTGACACTAAAGGAGGAAGAGGCAAAAAGATTGTTGAGGGTGAGGTACTTGCCCACCTTGGAGGCTGGCGTTTGCCGCAGGCGGGCGAGGGTGATATGGGGACTGTATTTACGGTTTTCCAGCTCCAGCCCCAACTGCACGAAACGGGTGGTTATCTTTCGCTGCAGGCGCATCAACGGCTCGTTTCCTTCCACTCCGGCCCAGACCACTTTCGGCAGGCCACGGGGCGGAAAAAAGCCCACCCCCTTGAAGCGCAGGTCAAAGGCCGGGCTTTGCAGTTCCGCCAGGGCTTCGCGGATGTCGAGGAAGGTGGCGCCGTCGACCTCGCCGATGAAACAGAGGGTGAGGTGGAACTGGTCGACCGGGGTCCAGCGGGCATCGGGCAGACCGCAGCAGAGGCCGCTCAGCTGGTCACGGACGTCCTGGGGTGGATCGATGGCGACAAAGAGACGTTTGTTCATAACAGGTGCAAATTTCGCGGGTCAGGCCCGCGAAAAAATGTCGAATCAGCTCCGCCAGTCCATACCGATATCGCAGGCCTTGGCGGAATGGGTCAGGGCTCCGACCGAGATGATATCCACCCCGGTTTCGGCAATGCCGCGCACGGTCTCGAGATTGACCCCGCCCGAGGCCTCGACGATTGCCCGGCCGTTGATCAGCTGGACTGCCTCGCGCATGGTCGGCAGATCCATGTTGTCGAGCATGATCACCCCCACCCCGCAAAGGAGGCATTCCTCGACCTGGGTCAGGGTATCGGTCTCGACCTCGACGTTGATGGTATGCGGCACCCGCTGGCGCACCCGGCGGACCGCCTCGGTGATCGAACCGCAGGCCGCGATGTGGTTGTCCTTGATCAGGACACCGTCGCTGAGGCTGTAGCGGTGGTTGTGGCCGCCGCTGGAACGGACCGCGTACTTCTCCAGCATGCGCAGGCCGGGTGTGGTCTTGCGGGTATCCACCACCTTGGCCCTGGTGTGCTTGACCTGATCGGCAAAGGCCGAGGTCAGGGTGGCGATGCCGCAGAGCCGCTGCACCAGGTTGAGCGCCACCCGCTCGCCGCGCAGAAGGGTGCGGGTCGCCCCCTGGAAATGGAGCAGGACCTCGCCCTGCTCCACCCGTTGGCCATCGGGGATGGCGTTATCGCAGACCACCGTTGCATCCAGCAGTTGAAAGACGCGGGTGGCCACCGTGGCCATGCCGACCACGGTCATGGGATGGCGGGCGACAAAACAGGCCTCGGACTGATCCTCTCTGGAAAAAATCGACTCGGTGGTGATGTCCCCGTGTTCCAGGTCCTCGAGGAGAAAACCGCGCAGCAGCGTATCAAGTAAAAAGGTATCCATATCAGCGCAGCTTGCTCAACCGTTCGGTGGACTCGGTATTCTTTTCAAGACGGGCACGAATCTCCGCCTCCTTCTCCTTCTCCTTGGCGACGACATCCGCAGGCGCGTTGCTGATGAACTTGTCGTTGCCGAGCTTGCCGACGATACGCGCCAACTCCTTGTCGAGTTTGCCCTTCTCCCGGGCCAGCTTGTCCAACTCGCCTTCGACGTCGATCAATCCCTTGAGCGGCACCACCAATTCCACATCCTGCACCAGGGCATGACCGGCATCGTCGGGCACCGTGCCTTCAGCGACAATGGAGAATGCACTCGCGCGCACCATGGCCTGGACACCGGCGGCAAAGTCGGTGAGCAGTTGCCGTTTCGCCGCATCCGGGCAGATGAGCATGGCCTCGATCTTGGCGCTCGGGTGCACCTCGGCCTCGGTACGGATGGTGCGCAGGCCGGAAATGACCCCCATGAGCAGGTTCATCGCGTTCTCGGCCTCGGCATCCTCCCAGGCCTCATTCACAACCGGGAAGGATTCGAGCATGATGGTCTTACGCTCGCCGGGCAGCTGGCTCCAGATCTCCTCGGTGACAAAGGGGGTGATCGGGTGCATCAGCTTCAACACCTGCTCGAGCACGATCAGCAGCACCGCCTTGGCCTGGTCGCGGGCAAGGGTGTCGTCGCTGAACAGATCCGCCTTGATCCACTCCAGGTACCAATCGCAGAACTCGTGCCACACAAACTGGTAGGAAGCGGAAGCCACCTCGTTGAAGTTGTAGCCGTCCAGGGCCGCACGCACGTCCTTGATGGTGGCATTGATGCGGCTGAGTATCCAGCGATGGGCCAGGGCCAGTTTGGCCGGTTCCCTGGCCAGCTCGACAATGGCGGGATCGACCTCCTTGAGGTGCATCTGGGCGAAGCGGGCCGCGTTCCACAGCTTGTTGATGAAACGGCGGTAGCCGTCGATCCGCTCCTCGTCCATGCGGATCTCGCGCCCCTGGGCGGCAAAGGCGGTGAGGGTGAAACGGAAGGCGTCGGTGCCGTACTGCCCGATCATCACCAGGGGGTCGATGACGTTGCCGGTGGACTTGGACATCTTCTTGCCGAACTTGTCGCGCACCAGGGCGTGGAGATAGACGTCGTGAAAGGGGACCTCATCCATGAAATGCAGGCCCATCATCATCATCCGCGCCACCCAGAAGAAGAGGATGTCGAAGCTGGTGATCAGCACCGAGGTCGGGTAGAAGGTGGCCAACTCGCGGGTCTGCTCCGGCCAACCCAGGGTGGAAAAGGGCCAGAGGGCGGAGCTGAACCAGGTATCGAGGACATCGTTTTCCTGATTGAGCTTGTCCGAGCCGCAGAAGGGACAGGCCTGCGGGTCCTCGACCTCGACCACCAACTTGCCGCAGCCCTCGCAGGTCCAGGCGGGAATGCGGTGGCCCCACCAGATCTGACGGGAGATGCACCAGTCGCGGATGTTCTCCATCCAGGCATAGAAGGTGCGGTACCAGGTGTTGGGATAGAGCTTGATCCGCCCCTCCTCGACCGCGGCCACGGCCTTGTCGGCCAGGGGGCGCACGGAGACGAACCACTGCTTGGAGGTGGTGGGTTCGACCACGGTGGCACAGCGGTAGCACTTGCCCACCGCGTGCTGGTAGTCTTCGATCTTTTCGAGAAAGCCCTGCTCTTCCAGGTCGTTGACGATCTTTTTGCGGCAGGCGAAGCGGTCCAGTCCGGCATAGGCGCCGGCCTCACCGTTCATCACCCCCTTGTCGTCCATCACCTTGAGTCGCGGCAGGTCGTGGCGCAGGCCGATCTCGTAGTCGTCGCGATCATGGGCCGGGGTGACCTTGAGCGCGCCGGTCCCGAACTCGCGCTGCACATGGTGATCAAAGACCACGGGGATGGTACGGCCGGTCAGTGGCAGGCTGATGCCGATCTCCCCCAGATGCTGGTAACGCTCGTCCTCGGGATGGACCGCAACCGCGGTGTCGCCGAGCATGGTCTCAGGACGGGTGGTGGCCACCACCACGTAGCCGGAGCCGTCGGCATAGGGATAGCGGATATGGTAGAGCTTGCCGTCCGTCGGGTCGTGCTCGACCTCGTCATCGGCCAGCGCCGTATGGCAGCGCGGACACCAGTTGACGATGTAATCGCCCTTGTAGATCAGCCCTTCCTTGTACAGACGGACAAAGACCTCGCGCACCGCCTTGGACAGCCCCTCGTCCATGGTGAATCGCTCGCGGTCCCAGTCGCAGGAGGCGCCCATCCGCTTGAGCTGATTGATGATGGTGCCGCCCTTCTCCTCCTTCCAGCTCCAGACCCGCTCGATGAACTTTTCCCGGCCCAAGTCGTGGCGGGTGAGTTGTTCCGCGGCCAGTTGCCGCTCGACCACGTTCTGGGTGGCGATACCGGCATGATCGGTCCCCGGCACCCAGAGGGTGTTGTCGCCCTTCATGCGGTGATAGCGCACCAGGAGATCCTGGAGGGTGTTGTTCAGGGCATGGCCGATATGCAGCACGCCGGTGACGTTGGGCGGCGGAATGACAATGGAAAAGGAGTCCCTGCCCTCTTCCATCCGGGCGCTGAATGTTTTCTCTTCCAGCCAATGGGTGTACCAACGCTGTTCGACCTCGCCAAACTCGTAGGCCTTGGGCAGATCGTATTTCTCAGGACGCTTACTCTCAGTCTCGTTCATGGGGATTACTGTGATGCCGCCAACGGGCGGAAGAAAATAGATTATGCAAAAAGGAAAAGCCCGGCCTTGGAAGCAGGTTACAGCATGCTCCACGGCTTGGGCATATACACTTGTGAATAGAGGGCCATGGCGTAGCGATCGGTCATACCGGCGATGAAATCGCACACCATGCGGTGCCGCTGCTGCTCTTCCTCGACCGAACGGGCGGGATCACGTTTGCGGCAGCAGGAGGCGATCCCGTTTTCCGGGAACTCATGTCCCAGAAAAAAACCATACAGATCGCGGATGATCCGCTGCGCCTTTTCAAACTCGTTGTGCACCCGGCAGTTGCGATAGACATGGTCGTAGAGAAAGGCGCGCAACTCGGTGATGGTCTCGTTCATCCGTTCACTGAGATGGAGCTTTCCGTCATCGCGAGCCACCGTGGTCTTGACCAGATCGACCACCATGGAGTTGATCCGCTCCGAGGCCCGATCGCCCAGGACTGCCCGAAGATGTTCGGGCAGATCGCTTGCCTGGAGCATATCGGCGCGCAGGGCGTCGTCCATGTCGTGGTTGACATAGGCCATGATATCCGCCACCCGCACCAGCTGGCCTTCCAGGGTGGCGGCGAGTTCGGTGGTATCGTCGGGAAGGATCTCGCCGTAGCCCTTGGAATGCTTGAGAATACCGTTGCGCACCTCCCAGGTGAGGTTGAGGCCGCGCCCGTCGTTCTCCAGGAAATCGACAATGCGCAGACTCTGGCGATAATGCTTGAACCCCTTGGGATGCAAGAGATTCAGGCTGTACTCGCCCGCATGGCCAAAGGGGGTGTGGCCAAGGTCGTGGCCCAGGGCAATGGCCTCGGTCAGGTATTCGTTGAGCCGCAGGCAGACCGCCATGGTGCGGGCGATCTGCGAGACCTCCAGCACATGGGTCAGGCGGGTGCGGTAATGATCGCCGGCCGGGGCGAGAAAGACCTGGGTCTTGTGCTTGAGCCGGCGAAAGGTCTTGGAGTGGATGATGCGATCACGGTCCCGCTGAAAGACAGTCCGCAGGCAGCAGGGATCCGGGTCGCCGAAGAGTCGCCCCCTTGAACGGCTGCTGAGACAAGCATGGGGCGAGAGGGTCCGTTTTTCCTGTTCCTCGAGCTGCTCCCTGATTGTCTCAACCATCACACCACCTTTAGTCCGTCAAGGCTGCCACAACAGATAGGCCTTGATAAACGGATCCAGCCGACCGTCGAGCACCGCGTCCACATTGCCTTCCTCGGTGTTGGTGCGATGATCCTTGATCAGCCGGTACGGCTGCAGCACGTAGGAGCGGATCTGGCTGCCCCAGGCGATGTCTTTCTTGTCGCCCTGGATGTTCTCCTGGTTACGCCTTTTTTCTTCCTCTTCCCGCTCAAAGAGGCGCGCCATGAGCATCTTCATGGCCATGTCCTTGTTGCGGTGCTGACTGCGCTCATTCTGACACTGGACCACGATCCCGGAGGGAAAGTGGGTGATGCGGATGGCGGAGTCGGTCTTGTTGACGTGCTGACCGCCGGAGCCGCTGGCACGGTAGGTGTCGATGCGGATATCCTTGTCGTTGATCTCGATTTCCACGTCGTCGTCGAGTTCCGGCATGACCATGACCGAGGCAAAGGAGGTGTGCCGCCGGCCGCTGGCATCAAAGGGCGAAATGCGCACCAACCGGTGAATGCCGACCTCGGAACGGAGATAACCGTAGGCATATTTCCCCTTGATGAGAATGGTCACGCTCTTGGTGCCCGCCTCGTCGCCCGGCAGCAGATCCAGGATATCGGTCTTGAAGCCCTTGATCTCCGCCCAGCGCAGGTACATGCGCAGCAGAATGCCGACCCAGTCCTGGGCCTCGGTGCCGCCGGCTCCGGCATGAATGGTGAGCATGGCATTGTTGGCGTCGTGTTCGCCACTGAACATGCACTCCAACTCGACCAGGTCGATACGGTTCTTGAGATCGTCCAGGCCGGAAACCACGTCCTGGTAGGTATCATCGTCGTTCTCTTCCTTGGCCAGGTCCAGCAGCATTTCGGCATCTTCCAACTCACCGAAGTTCTTGTCCCAGACCCCGATCAGATCCTGCAACTGGCCCAGTTGCCGCTGTACCTTCTTGGCTTCCGACTGATCGTCCCAGAAGTTGGGACTGACCGTCTGCCGTTCCAGTATTTCTACCTGTTCACGCTTGTCATCTAAGTCAAAGATGCTCCTTCAGGACAAGCATTCTGCCCTTGAGACTGTCAAGCAACTGTCTCGCTTCGGCTGATTCGGTAATATCCGCCATAATTTCCCTCTCACACAAAAATAAGGGCCTCGTAAAAAGTCAACATCCTAAAAATCACGCATTGTGAAATCAGTACGTAGTGAGGCTCGAAACATCATTCTCGAGACATTTTCGAAAATGACAAAAAACAAAAAATAAACGAGCACGCCGATGGCGCCTCGCTGTGTCCCAACTCCTGCGGCAAACAGACTGCTTCGCCCAAAGGGGTCCTATACTATCCAGATTCACCGCAAGACTCAAGGAAGAAAGGCAAAAAGCGGCTGGAAATCCTTGCCAGCCGTTCTTTTCCCGTTCTCTGCCGCTCAATCCTGGTGACGGCTGCGGACGACAACCATGAAGGCCATGCCCAGGGCACAGACCGCACCGAAACGGAATCCCTGGCGGTTATAGACGGTAGTCAGCTCCAGCATGGGTACCTGGGCAACCAGGGCATCCTCGACGAAGATGGTACTCTCCTTGATCACATGCCCCATGGGATCGACAAAACCGCTGACACCGGTATTGGCTGCGCGAATCAGGCTGCGCTTATTCTCCACCGCGCGAAAAACCGCCATGGCCAAAGACTGATACGGCGCACTGGAGCGGCCGTACCAGGCATCGTTGGTGATATTGACCAACAGATTGGCGCCTCGCAAGACAGCCTCATGGGAAATCTCCGGGAAGATCGACTCATAGCAGATCAGCATGCCCAGCCGCATCGGGCCAAGGACCATGGGCCCTTTTTCCGTTCCGGCACTGAAGTCGCCGACACTGACCACCAGCGGCTCGAGAAAGGGCAACAACTCGCGCATCGGCACGTATTCGCCGAAGGGGACCAGATGCTGTTTGGCATGGCTCCCGTGCATGGCGCCGTCCGGGCCGACCAGAACCGCGCCGTTGTAGTAGCGAATCAGCGGCTTGCCGTCAGTCTGGGGTTTGAGAGTATAGAGTGGTGCGCCGGTGAGCAGCCAGGTGTTGTTTTTCCCGGTAAAGCCGCTCACCCGGTCCATCAGCGGATCCTCCTGCGGGTAAAAGGGCAAGGCGGTCTCCGGCCAGACCACCAGTTCCGTGTCCTGCCCCTGAAGGGCTCGCCGCGAGAGCTTGACATAGGTATCCACCGTGGCCGACTTGACCTCGGCTGACCATTTCAGCGCCTGATCGATATTTCCCTGCACCACGGCCACATGGGCCTGCATGGAGCGATCGGCAATCAAGGCGACCACCTGATAGCGGACCAGTGAATACCCACCGACAAAAACAGCAAAGGCAACCGCCGCAATCAACAGTCGTCGCTCGAAATGGACGCCCCAGCGCACTGCTCGCCGCTGCCGGTCAACCAGGGCCACCAGCAGGGCGTTGCACAGCACCAGGGTAAAGGTGATCAGATGGTGACCGCCGATATCTGCCGCCTGGATAAGCTTGGGCTGGCTGTACAAACCATACCCCAGATCCATCCAGGGGAAACCACTGAACAGCATCCCCCTGAGGTATTCCAAGCCCACCCAGATCACCGGTGCCCCCCAGACCAGGGGCGCTATCGAGCGTTCACGATGCCAGGAACGCCCGGCCACCCGGCTCAGCAGAAAGCAGAACAGGGCCGGATAGAGGGCCATATAACTGGAAAGAAGAAAAAGGGCCGGGATCGAGACCCAAAGCGGCAGATCGCCGTATCGGCCGAGCACGATCAGGATCCAGTACATCAGGGCCAAATGATAGACCAGCCCGAAAACGAATCCTGCCAGGGCGCTCCTGCCCGGCCTCGCATACAGCGCCACCATGAACAGCGGCATCAGGGCGATGAACAACAACGGCCACCAACCAACTTTCCCGGGCATGGCCAGGGCAAGCAGGGCAGCGGAGGCAAGGCTGGCGGAAATCAGGACAACAAGGGAATCAGAGTTGCAGCTGGGTTTCATCATTACGGACAATGCGCACGCTTTTGATCCGGCGGGGATCGGCGCCAAGCACCTTGAAGGAGAGACCGTTCTCCTGAACCAGGCTGCCCGAGGCCGGCACCTTGCCCAGACGATGAATGATAAACCCGCCCACGGACTCAAACGGCCCCTCGGGCAGGCTGACCCGAAAATGGGCCTCCACCTCTTCGATATCGATCTTGGCATCGACAATAACGGTACGCTCGTCAACCACACGCAGCTCGCTGTTCTCGTCATCGTGTTCGTCATCGATTTCACCGACGATTTCCTCGATAACGTCCTCAAGCGTCACCAGGCCGCGTACGCCGCCGAACTCGTCGACAACAATCACCATGTGCATCTTTTTCTGCTGGAACTCGCGCAGCAGCTCGGTCAGCGGTTTGGATTCGGGAATAAAGGTGACCGGATTGAGAAATTCCTTGAGCTGAAAATCGGCATCGTTGCCGCGGGTGCAGATACGAAGCAGATCCTTGGCATGGAGGATGCCGATAATCTGATCCGGATTATCGGTGTAAATGGGAATGCGAGTGTAGCCCTCCTCGTTGATCAAGCGGATCAGTTCCGGAATCGAGGAGGTTATGTCGGCACAGACCATTTCCGCCGACGGGGTCATGATTTCAGAGGCGATGGTCTCGCGAAAGTCAAAGATGGAGTTGATCAGCCGTTCCTCATGGACGGAAATCAGACCTTGCTCCTCGCCCTCCTCCAAAAGTTCGAGGATTTCATGCTCCAAGGCTTCGGTGGTATCCGGGCCACCGCGAAAGCCAAGGGCGGATTTAACTTTTTCAAAAAACGACTTACCAGGGGGTTCCTCGTCCGACGGTACCGGGCTGGCCGGCGACGGATCAATATTTTCCATAGGGTGTGAATCTCTCCTCAAGGGGATCAGAAGGGCAACTCGGTGCACAGACCATCTCGCAACGTTTCGAGAGGAACAAGGCGCACTCTATCCCAAATTACAAATATTTTGAATTTAGGGCAACTACGGTTGAAGTCAAGAGCTATTTCTCGACAAACCCACCCTTGTGGAGAACCACACAGGCAAAAAGTGCACCTTCACCGCAACCGAAGTCACTTTTACCGATGCTTCTTCTTGACGTCCCCCCTCAGGTATGCTATTAGATGCGCTCGCAACGCGCGGCTGGTCCAGCCCGCAACCAAAACAGCCTTCTCGTTTTGGGCCGTTAGCTCAGCTGGTAGAGCAGTTGACTCTTAATCAATTGGTCCGGAGTTCGAATCTCCGACGGCCCACCAAGCATATCAAGCACTTAGCTCGTTTCGGGTTAAGTGCTTTTTTGTTTTTTTAGGCTTCGATTTCACACAGGTTCTCCAAAATTTCACGTATCAGAAAGCATAAGCGACAATGCCCTACCGCTCAAGAGGAAGCCGGGTCATTTATTGGGTCAAATGGACCCTGTCGATTGGACAGACAGGGCATATGATTCACTGATTACCACTCAACTTCAACTCTGGAATGACCTCTTGAGATTCCTCACGTTCGTTCGGAACGACATCGATTTTGCCGCTCATTCGGGGGCGTGCCCCCCGGATGTCATCTCGACCAAGGGGAGAGATCTCGTCTTTTCAAACTGAGCATCAGTGGTAATCACATATAATTAAGCTCTTATTGCCGTTTCCCGGGCCCGTGAAGGGCCGCATTACCGCTCACAAAGCTATTTGACCGATCACCAGCCTATACGACCGCTTACCCGACAGACTGTTTCCCCTTGCCTGCTTCCCAGGTATGATCCCTTCCATTCCATCAGGTGAATCCATTCACATCACTTTTATGAAAGGAGGTCTGTCATGACTGTTTTTCTCCTCTGTCTCGGCTTGCTGCTGCTGGGATATCTCTTCTACGGGGCCTTTGTCGACCGGGTGATCGGTTCCGACGAAAAGCGTGCCACCCCGGCTACGACCATGGCGGACGGGGCCGACTTTGTCAAAATGCATCCGGCCAAGGTCTTCTTGATTCAGTTGCTCAACATAGCGGGCCTCGGCCCGATCTTCGGTCCGATCCTCGGCGCCCTCTACGGGCCGGCAGCCCTGGTCTGGATTGTCCTTGGGGCCATCTTTGCCGGTGCGGTCCACGACCATTTCTCCGGCATGCTTTCGGTCCGCTACCAGGGCAAGAGTATTCCCGATGTGGTCGGCTACCAGTTGGGCAACGGCTTCAAGCAGTTCATGCGCCTCTTTTCCATCGTCCTCCTCCTCCTGGTCGGAGTGGTCTTTGTCCTCGGACCGGCAAAACTTCTGGGCAACATGACCGGCCTGGCCGTCCCTGCCTGGGTCGCAATTATCTTTGCCTACTACTTCCTTGCCACCGTTCTTCCCATCGACAAGATCATCGGCCGCATCTACCCCTTCTTCGGTGCGGTGCTCATCTTCATGGCGGTTGGCCTGATCAGCGCCCTGGCCTGGCAGGGCTATGACTTCTACCCGACGCTGACCCTGGAGAACCTCAACCCGAAAGGCCTGCCCATGTGGCCGTTGATGTTCATCACCATCGCCTGCGGCGCGATCAGCGGATTCCACGCCACCCAATCACCGATGATGGCCCGCTGTCTGGATAACGAGAAAAACGGCAAAAGGATTTTCTACGGTTCCATGATCGGCGAAGCGGTTATCGCCCTGATCTGGGCAACGCTCGGTATGGCCTTTTATCATGGCTCCGACGGCCTGCAGGCCGCCCTGGCCAACGGCGGCCCAGCCGCAGTGGTCAATCAGATTTCCACCACCCTGCTCGGTCACGCCGGCGGCATCCTGGCCATCATCGGTGTCATTCTCCTGCCGATCACCTCCGGCGACACCGCCTTCCGCAGTGCCCGCCTGATCATCGCCGACTTCATCAACCTGCCCCAGGCACAGGGCCTGAAGCGGCTCTACATCGCCATCCCGCTGTTCGTTGTCGGCTTCCTGATCTCCAAGGCTCCGTTTGAGGCCATCTGGCGCTACTTTGGCTTCTCCAACCAGACCCTGGCCACCATCGTTCTCTGGGCCGGTGCCGCCTATCTGATCAAGAAAGGCTCCTGCCACTGGATCGCCACCATTCCGGCCACCTTCATGACCGCGGTCTGCGCCAGCTATCTTGCCTATGCCAAGATCGGTTTCGGACTGCCGATCGATATAGCCACCATCATCGGAGTGGTTGCCGCGGTCGCTGCCTGTGGCGCCTTTTTCTTTGCATTCCGCAACCCCGCCCTGGTTGCCGAAGAGGCATAATTCCCCCTTTGCCTCACCCCCTGCCAGGGAAATCCCATGGTTTCCCTGGCAGGTTTTTTGTTTTCCTCCCCCCTGCACAGTGTGATACAACAGCCCAAGGAGCGGATGCTCTGCCCGCCCCCGGTTCGATTTCCCCCTACCGCCCCACATGCCCCGCGAGAGGCCCATGGATCTGCTCATCTTTTCCCTTGATAATATATTCCTGCTCCTGCAACAGATGGCGGCGTTTTTGGTCATTGCCTACCTCTTCACCAAGACCCCGGCGTTCCGGTCTTTTCGGGTCGAATCGCTGGCCGACCGGCACATGCTCAGCCTCTATCTGGTCTTTTCCGTCTTCTCCATTCTCGGCACCTACTTCGGTCTGCCGGTCAAGGATGCCATCGCCAACACCCGCGCCATCGGGGCCGTGCTGGCCGGCATCGTCGGCGGACCCAAACTCGGCCTTGCGGTCGGATTCACCGCCGGTCTCCATCGCTTCACCCTGGGCGGCTTCACCGCCTTATCCTGTGGCGTTTCCACCACAACCGAGGGGTTGATCGGCGGCCTGGTTCACCTCTACCTGCTGCGCAATCACCGCCAACACCTGCTGCTCAGCCCCCAGGTCGCCTTTTTCACCACCTTTGTGGCCGAGATCTCCCAGATGCTCATCATCCTGGCACTGGCCCGCCCCTTTGCCGATGCGTTGGACCTGGTGCAGGTCATCGCCCTGCCGATGATCCTGGCCAACAGCGCCGGTGCCGCGATATTCGTCAGCATCATCCGGGACCAGCAGCGGACCTACGATGAACTGAGCGTGCTCTTTTCCGCCAAGGCCATGCGCATTGCCGAGCGTACCCTGACCATCCTCGGCAAAGGATTTCCCGCAGCCGGTGCCGAGGAACTGGCGCAGATAGTCCACGAGGAAACCGGCGTCGGCGCGGTGGCCATCACCGACCGGGAAAAGGTTCTGGCCTTTACCGGCATCGGCTCCGACCATCACCGGGCCGGGCAGGTCCTGACCTCTCCGCACATCATCAAATCGATCGAGGAAAACCGAATCGTCTATGCAGACGGCATCAACCAGTCCTGGAAATGCGCCCTTGCCACGGACTGCCCCCTGGGCTCGGCCCTGTCGGTGCCCATTCGGGTCGACAACGAACTCATCGGCACCATCAACCTCTTTGAAACCAAGGATACGCTCTTCCTCGGCCTCAACAAGACCCTGGGCGAGGGCATCGCCAACCTGATCTCCGACCAGATCCTCCACGCCCGCTACAACGAGCAGAAGAACCTGCTGGTGCAGGCGGAGCTCAAACTGGTCCAGGCCCAGATCAATCCCCATTTTCTCTTTAACGCGCTCAACACCATCATCGCCGTGATCCGCAAGGACGCTGACCAGGCACGTGACCTGCTGCTCCATCTCTCCAATTTTTTTCGCAAAAACCTCAAACGGACCACCGATATCTCCACCCTGGCCGAGGAACTTGACCACGTGCAATCCTATCTCAAAATTGAAAAGGCGCGCTTCGGCGACCAACTGACCCTGGAGATGGATATCGACCAGAGCCTGCTTGCCCTGCGGTTGCCTGTCTTTTCGCTGCAACCGTTGATTGAGAATGCGGTCAAGCATGGCATCTCACAGATACTCGGACCGGGCAGAGTCCGCCTCAGCGCCCATCGTCAAGGGGACACCGCGGTGATCGAGATCGAGGACAATGGCGGCAACTTTCAGAAGAACCGGGAGCCCAGAGGGCTGGGGATGAATATTGTCGAAAAAAGGATTAAAAATCTTTATGGAGATCAGTACGGCTTGGAGGTATCCTGCATCCGTCAAGAAAAGACCTTGATTACCATCCGCCTGCCCTACTGAGACAGAGCGATTAAAATTCTCTGCCCCTACGTCTTTTGAACTCCTCACAAGGCTCTCATGATACGCGCCCTCATTGTCGACGATGAACCGCATGCTCGGGAAGAGTTGCAGGCCCTGCTGGCCGAAACCGGGGCTATCGAGGTGGTGGGTGCAAGCGCCAATGCCCTGGAGGGAATCAAGGCGATCAACACGCTGCGGCCGGAGGTGCTCTTTCTTGATATCCACATGCCGGTCATAAACGGTTTTGAGATGTTGGCCATGGTCAACCAGAAGTTCATGCCCCACGTGGTCTTCACCACCGCCTACGATGAATATTCCCTCAAGGCCTTTGAGGAAAAAACGCTGGATTACCTGCTCAAGCCGGTGGAGCCGGCACGACTGGCCAAGACGATTGCCAAGCTGCGGGAGTTGCTGCGCTCCGGGCCGGCCCCTGTGTATGATGTGGATCCCATCAATCGCATCCCTTGCCTGGTCGGACAACGGGTCAGGCTGGTCTGCCTCCAGGAGGTGGAGTACGTGGCCACCGGTGTGGCCGGGACCCAGGTGTTCACCGCCGAGGATGGGCTCTATACGGAGATCACCCTCAAAGTGCTGGAGGAGAGAGCCGGGCTTCTGCGATGCCACAAGCAGTATCTGGTCAACATGGAGTGCATCAGAGAAATTGTCTTTCTCACCAATGGCGCGGCTGAAATCCACACGCTTTCCGGAAAAAAGATCCCGGTGAGCCGACGCTATCTCAAATACCTCAAACAACGCCTCCTCCTCTAGCCGGAGACCGGGAATGCAGAGAACTTGTGCCCGGGTAAAGGCCAGCTATAACCTCTTTAAATAACAACAATTTCTAAAAAACCGCCCTCCCCGGGGACGAGCGCGCAGCAAGAATTCACAAAAACTCCTTTTTTCTCTATGTCTTCGGCCATAAAATCGGGTAAAAAGCTGCAGCATTTATCCGTTTTCCCCTTCTTCGAGAACCCCCACGTATGATCCGTATTTCTTTTTTTTGTCTGGCCGTCGTCTTGTTGAGTTCCACCTGTTTCGCCTATTCCGGCGTCGTTGTGAACGTCTTTGACGGTGACAGCATCACTCTCATGAACAAGGGCAAGAAACTTCGCGTCACCCTCTATGGAATCGATGCTCCGGAACTCAAACAGGAGCACGGCCCGGAATCACGAGACTTTCTCGCCTCTTTTGTCAATAAGGAATCCGTTGAGGCCACCTCCATTGGCAAAGTTGGCAAGGGCAAGATGACCGGGACGGTCATGCTCGGCGATGACAACATCAACGAGTTGATGATCCTCAACGGCAAGGCCTGGGTTGACCGAAAGGGTTGTCGCGAAGAGTTTTGCAACACCTGGATCAAGATGGAAGAGGCGGCCAAGGCCACCAGAAAAGGCTTGTGGAGCAGTCCCGCCCCCGAACCTCCCTGGGAGTTTCAAAAACATGGGCCCCGCAAAACGATAGCACCGAACAAGACCCATATTAAGGTTGCACCTCGATAAGCGTCATTGCCTCATTGATGAACAACAATCCCCTGGTGAACGCCAATAAAAAAGGGGGCCGATTTTTCGGCCCCCTTTTTTATTGGCGTTCACTCAACCTCACAAGTGAGGTTTTTTCATCCCCAGAAATGACTGTACAAGTGGTTGTATTCGGTCTGCGGCGTAGAGGACAGCTCTCCTGCGCGTTCTTTTATCCTTAGCCACGACTTGTACTTGGGAGGGAAGCAGGTCGACCTGCAACAGGTAAGTCTCCCCAAAATCAGCACGTCAAGCGCTTGCCGAGTCTAAACGCTTTTCGAGCTTACGCGCCAAGCCCAACATGGTTTCAATCTCTTCAACCGTCGGGATTTTTATCGAGCAGGCATAGGGGTCACAGATATCCTGGTAGCTATCCAGTTGCCGAACCGACTCTTCCATACCCGCAATCGCTTCCGGCATCCACCGCTCAAGAGCATCGACCAGATCATGCATGGTATGGTTATACGGCAGTCGACCGATCTCCATCAGGGCACTCATCACCAGTTTTTCGATGGCCATGGCAATCAGGTTATAAAGGATCTCGGTGGTGAATACTTTTTTCTTGTGGCGAAAAGCGGTCTCAGCCAACTGAAGAAACTGGCGGCCTTCAACCTTGTACTCCTCCCAGTTTTCGATCGCCTGGGTTCGAATATCTGCAAATCCAACTAATGATGACGGTGTCATATTCGCCATAACCTATCCCCCTCTTTTAAACACAAGCCCACCCCCGGTTTACCCGGTTGGGCGATCTATGTAGAATAAAGCCGATTATCTTGCGAAAATGCAGCGTTTTCCCTCAAACCGTCTTTCACAGTACATATCTCCATGGCGGAGGCGACTCATCAACCAGAAGAGGCGGCAATCGAGCCACCGCGAGCGCCCCAATTCGCCTTGGTTATGTTGATCCGCAGGAAGCTGCATGCGGGGTATTGCTTACTCTCTGACCAAGGATTCTTTTTTCTGCGAAAGATTTCTCGGTCAGCCATTTCCTGCAACCGGCACCAAGAAGACTCATTGCCGGACTGCCACGCTCTTGTTTGTCGTGTTTTACCCAAAAAATAGCACACGTTCTCGCCCCACGAAGACAGGAGCAACCGAGGTTGCCCCTGATCATCGTACCAACCAACAAGGGATGAACGCTTACCCGATGAGATAATCCGCGGCAGGTTCCCCTTCCTCGATGCTGTCCAAAATCTCATCGATAATCTCGGTGCTGGTCACGCCCTTGTACCACCAGTTGTTCGGCTGGACCACCATCACCGGACCATTCTCGCACTGTTTGAGACAACCGGTGGCGATAATCTGTACATCCAAGCCGCGATCAAGGATCTCTTCTTCAAGATACTGCAAAAAGCCGTCGGTCTGCTTGTGGCAGATGCCTTTGGGATCGCCTTTTGAGCGAAAACTCTGACAAACCAAAATTTGTTTTTCAGGGATAGCCATGGTGCCTTCCTTTACATTGATAATAATCGAATTTTATTTACATTTTTTCTTTTTGCCGCCACCGTAAAGCACATCGACCGTGCCTTCGATGTTATCCTCGGTGAGGAGAACACGAATACCGTGCCCAGCGAGGACTTCCCGTGGACGCTGACCGGCACTGGCTGCCAACAGGGCAAAACAGTCATGCAGGGTTTCGGCCAACTGATCCCAACGCGCCTCACCACTGCCTGCGGGTGGAGCCTGCCGTGTTTCCAGCAGACAGTTCAAGCCATCTTCACGGGGGCCATAGATAAGAAACGTCTTTGTTTGTCCGAGATGAAGATCCACATCCATGCCGCTGCCACTGGCAACAGCAACTCGCATCCGGGTCTTGGTCGGTTTCGGCAAGCCGACATCAATTGTTTCCTTGGAACCGCAGCCGCACCCTGAAGCACAACCACAGGATTCGACAGCCACCAGCAGCGAGGTGGTCGGCAGGTACTGATTGGTCAGTTTGGCAATCTGCTCCATGTGCACCCGTGTCGGCTCTTCCGGCACATTCTCCTGTTCCAGATCGGCGACAAAGGGCACCAGTTCCATTGCCGTGGCCCCAAGTTGTGCCATATTCTCTGCGAGAGTAACAAGCTGATGAGCATTCAGTCCTGGGTAGACTGTTGTCCGGATGGTGACCGCAACCCCGGCATCGGCAAAGGCCTTGACCGCCTTGACCTGTTCATCCAGGAATTGGGGAACGACCACCTGCAAGGGTACGGTTTTCTTGCCAGGGCGAATCCAGGCATACAGCTTTTCAGCCGTCTCCGCCTCCTGGGTTTCCACCAGCAAGGTCACTCCATTCAAGCCTGCATCGGCCAACCCCTTTGCCTGGTCGGCTGCCCCCCAGCCAAGAGTCGTTACGCCAAGGGAAAGATTTGGATATTCCTGGCGAATCATGGAAACGGTGGCCATGGTTGCGGCTATGGAGGCCAAGGGATCTCCTGGGCCATCGATTTCCACATGGGTCACCCCCTCATGCTGACCTATCTCGGTTAAAACTTCGGATGCATTCAGCGCTTGACCTTTTCTTCCTTCAGGAGCATATCGCATTCGAAAAGAGGCGATGGGAGCCACCGGCAACTGCAAAGCAGAAGCAGATATTTCGCTCTGAGGTTCGACATATCCGGGGGCGGTGGAAATAGGGATGACGGTCATGATGGGTTGCCCAAAGTTGAAAAAAGGAAAGATATCGTTCTTGAAAAAAGCTACGTGAACGACGTTTCGTGCTGCGCAACTCGCAATTTGCGAGATGAAGTATTTGGATGTTACCTGGTACAGCAGTTGAGCATGCTTCGGTGGCGGGACAAGGAGCAACCCACCACCGAAGGGATTATTGCAACATTTAATCAGTACACCAGCTCCAACTTGATTTCAGATGCATCCCTGTCTTGACGATCCAGAAGAGCATTGAGCACTTTTTCCAGGAAGCGGAGTCCGCCTTTGTAGCCAACTGTCGGGAAGTACTGATGCCCCTGACGATCGAGGATCGGGAAGCCCCAGCGGATAAAGGGGATGTCTTCATCACGGGCAATGTACTTGCCGTAGGTGTTCCCGATGAGCAGGTCGACCGGATCGTTCTTGATCCACTGATGGAGCAGGAACATATCAGCTTTCTGGCGAACGTTGACCGGGAAGGGAGAATCCTTGGTCAGCTCTTTGATCCGATCCTCGAACCGCTTGCCGGGGGTGCCGGTGACGATGTGTACCGGACACATGTCGATGGAGACCAGGAACTCGGTCATGGCGATCAGCTGATCGGGGTCGCCGTACAGCGCTACCTTTTTGTGGTAGAAGTACTGATGCATGTCGGAGATCAGATCCACCAACTGCCCACGTTCGTAGGCGATCTCGTCCGGAACCACGGTACCGGCCACTGTGCGCAGGGCATCGATAAAGCGGTCGGTTGCCTTCAGGCCGTAGGGGATATCGAGCACACGGCAGGGAACCTTGTACTTGGTATCCAGCAGGCGGGCTGCATCCGCCGAACACCAGTCACCCAAGGCCAGGGTACCGATGGCATCGCCGCAACCCTTGAGTTCGGCAACGGTGACGCCACCCTTGGGGAACATGGAGTACTCGCCGGTCAGCGGTCCGTTGAGGACACCGGAGGTATCCGGGAACAGGGTGATATCGGCACCGACCAGGGCGGCCAACCGTTTGATCTCTTCCATGTCAGACGGCTCAACCCAACCGGGGATAACATTGACCTTGCCGTTTTTCTTCCCGGTGGGCTCTGCCAGATCGGCCATTGCCTTGACCATGTTGGAAAAACCAGTGACATGGGAGCCAACATAACTCGGAGTATTGGCGCCGAGCACGGTCTTGCCTTCGGGTACCAGTCCGTCAGTTTTGGCCTTCTTAAAGATCTGGGGAAGGTCGTCGCCGATGGTTTCTGAAAGACAGGTCGTATGGACGGCGATGACTTCCGGATTGTACACGTTGAAGATGTTGTTAATAGCCTGCAACAGGTTGGCCTGTCCGCCGAAGACCGAAGCCCCTTCAGTAAAGGAACTGGTGGATGCCGAAATCGGTTCTTTATAGTGCCGGGTCAGGGCGGAGCGATGATAGGCGCAACAACCCTGGGAGCCGTGGCTGTGGGGAAGACAGCCTTGAATACCTAATGCCGCGTACATGGCGCCGATGGGCTGGCAGGTCTTCGCCGGGTTAATGACGACGGCGCTGCGCTCTTTAATTTCTTTGGGTGTATGTCGAAGTAGCATTGTTCTGCCCTCTAAGTTGATGCTTTATTCCCACACGTAGGTGGCCGAGAGTTCGGGGCTTTCCTGCCAGGGAGCTTTCATATATCCCCAGACCTTGCTGTTAACCAACCGATCGATCTCTTTGTAGAAGTTAACTGCACCCTGGAAGCCTGCATAGGGTCCGCCGGAGTCATAGCTGTGCAGCTGCTTCATCGGGATGCCCAGTTTCTGGATGGAGAACTTCTCTTTGATACCGGCGCAGAAGATGTCCGGTTTCATCAACTCTACCAATTTCTCCGCCTCGAACTGGTTAAGGTCGTCGATGGCAAAGGTACCTTTCTCCATGTCGGGAAGCATACCGTTATAATCTTTGAACTCGAATCCGCTTTCCTCCAGGGCCTTGAGTTCCGCCTCGGATTTGCGGGGATTGTAGCGGGTCGGATCAGCCTCGACCTCTATCTCTTCGATGTTCCGGCTATCAGCATCCACCTTCAAATTCGGGATGACTTGACGGCCTTCGTAGTCATCGCGGTGGGCAAACTCATAACCGGCTGCCAAAGTTTTCATACCAAGCTCACCAAAAAGATCCTGGTAATGATGAGCACGGCTCCCACCGACAAAGAGCATCGCGGTCTTGCCCTGGGTGCGGGGCTTGATATCAGCCAGTGCAGCGTCCACAGCAGGCATTTCTTCGGCAATAACCTCTTCCACCCGATCGATCAGCTTCTGATCGCCAAAGTACTGGGCGATCTTACGCAACGACTTGATAGTGGACTGGGCTCCGATGAAGTTGACCTTGATCCACGGAATTCCGTATTTGGTCTCGAGCATGTCAGCCACGTAGTTGATCGAGCGGTGGCACATAACGCAGCTCAGGTCTGCGGTATGGGCGCTGGCGAACTGGTCATAGCTCGAGTTGCCGGAGAAGGTCGAGATCGTTGAGATGCCGCACTTTCGCAGGACACGATCAATCTCGAAGCCATCGCCACCGATGTTGTACTCGCCCAACAGGTTGATCTTGTACTCGCCCGGTTTCACCTCGTCATTCTCACCAACGATGTGGGTGAAAATCTGGTTGTTGGCGATATGGTGACCAGCGGATTGGGAAACACCCTTGTACCCCTCACAGCTGAAGGCAAAGACATTACAGTCACCGAACTTTTCCTTCATATTCCTGGCCACGGTGTGGATATCGTCGCCGATCAGACCAACCGGACAGGTCGCAAAGACCGTAATCGATTTGGGATGGAAGATGTCGTAGCACTCCTGGATAGCCTGGGCCAGCTTCTTCTCACCACCGAAGATGATATCGGAATCCTGCATATCGGTGGAAAAACAATAGGGCATGTAGTTTTCACCATCCACGCCGGCGTCGGTCTGGTTACGGCGGGTCAGCCAGGCGTAAAAGCTACAGCCGATCGGACCGTGGACCAGGTTGACAACATCGCGGGTTGGGCCCATGATAACGCCCTTGCAACCGGCGTAGGTACAACCGCGCATGGTGATGATACCGGGGATGGTGCGCACATTGGCGGTGATCTCCGGGGTGGTGTTCTCCAGGGCCTCGTTGATCAGAATTTGTTTGGCCCGCTTACGGGCCACTTTGGCCGGATATTTGCTCAACAGCTCTTTTTTGATGTCCGTGGGTTCCCACTGAACGAGCTTTTTCTTTGCAGTTGCCATGTCGTTGTTCTCCTTGGGCTCTTTAGGAAATCGATTTGAGTCCAGTCTCGCCCGTTCTCACCCGGACGGAATTCTTGATCGGCAACACGAAGATCTTGCCGTCGCCCGGTTTGCCTGTCTTGTTGGTGGTGATGATGGTTTCAACCACGGTATCCACGAAATCGTCATCAACGACGATGGTAATGACACGTTTGGGATAGAGTTTTCCTTTCTCGCCAAGGAGGGAGGCAGCCTCTTCATACCCCGCGCTGGCGCCATCCAAGACCTGGGGGTTGGCAAATCCCTTGCCGCGTCCGTTGGCTTCATGGGCGAAGAAAGCATCCACCCCGGCCTCGGTCAACGCCGCCTTGGTTTGGTTCATCATGTTCATTCGCACGATGGCGATCACCTCTTTCATGCCTCTACCTCCGCGCCCTCTTTGACGCCGGAGCTGATGGTATAGGCGCACTCTACGTCGCTGATGAAAATCTTACCGTCACCGAAATGTCCCTTTGCGCCGGAGCGGGCGGTCTCCATGATGGTCTTGATAACGAATTCTTGATCTTCTGATTTAACGACGCTCATCAACATGGTTTTGGGAATCTCGTCGTAGGTCACCTCGCCGATCTTGATACCGCGCTGCTTGCCGCGACCGGCAACGGAGTACTTGGTGACTGCCGGAAAACCCGCATCCATCAGGGCGGCAAGGACTGCGTCGGCTTTTTCTGGTCTGACGATGGCTCTGATCATAACTAACATGGCATTGGCTCCTTAATGTGTATCTCTTGTGGGTTGTGATTAAGCTTCCATCAGACCGTAGTCGAGAAGCAACTGCTCGAGCTCTTCGATGGCCAGCGGTTTGGGGATGACAAACATTTGGTTCTCGTCGATTGCCTTGGCCAATCCGCGGTATGCGTCAGCCTGCTTGACATTCGGGTTCCACTCGAGAACAGTCTTACGGTTGATCTCAGCACGCTGTACGTCGTTGTCACGAGGCACGAAGTAGATCATCTGGGTGCCGAGTTTCTTGGCCAGCTCTTCAATCATCTCCTGCTCATTGTCAACCGCACGGGAGTTACAGATCAGGCCGCCGAGACGAACGTTACCGGAAGTGGCGAATTTCACGATACCTTTGCAGATGTTGTTGGCTGCGTACATGGCCATCATCTCACCGGAGCAGACGATGTAAATCTCTTCGGCCTTACCATCGCGGATCGGCATGGCGAATCCACCGCAAACAACGTCGCCAAGTACATCGTAGAAAGCGTAGTCCAGACCTTCGCTCTCGTCATAGGCGCCCAACTGCTCCAGCATGTTGATCGAGGTGATGATACCGCGGCCAGCACAACCAACACCTGGCTCCGGACCACCGGACTCAACACACCAGGTTCCGCCGTATCCTTCTTTGCGGATATCCTCGAGTTCTACGTCTTCACCTTCTTCACGCAGGGTATCGAGAACCGATTTCTGAGCCAGGCCGCCCAGGAGAAGACGGGTGGAGTCAGCCTTGGGGTCACAACCGACAACCATGACCTTACGTCCCATTTCTACCAGACCTGCAACAGTGTTCTGCGTGGTTGTGGATTTACCGATGCCGCCTTTACCGTAGATAGCTACCTTTCTCATTTTTTCACTCCTCTATATCAGGGATTTGTTGCTGGACTGCTCCAGCCCGTTGTCAGCGTTTGTTTGGGGGTAAATATTTTCGCCTTGTGCCCTTACTAAGGCAATGGCCGTGCCATCACGAAAAAGTAAAAAATATTTTTTGCAACATCACAATATTGCGATGCTTTTCTTTTTGCACCCTCTCAACGTCCGCTCGCCGCCCACGGCGATTACATGTCACAACCTCTACAAAAAAGTATCTTTACTACAAAATGGTAGGGCTACAAAAAGGACACGTCGACGTTACCGGAACCGTCGTTCTCCTAAAACGCCTCGAAAACGACAGTTCGAGCTTCGCAACGCACTGATTGCACAGTCTATGATTCTCAGGCTGTACCTTTGAGGAGGTGATCAGGATGACAAGCAGCACAAATACTGCCCACATCTCGACACGGACAAGGAGGAGAGGCAGACTGACGAAAAACAGGAGCAAGGGAGGAAAAGGGGAAAAAATCCCAAAAAGACAAACACCCGCCAAAGAGGCGGGTGCATCGAAACAAAAACCCAGAGGGCAAGCAAGAGGGGCAAACGGGGCTCAGGCTTCCTCGATCCGCCTTCGAAAGAGCATCAGTTGATGATCGCGGATCTTGTCCAGATTCAGGTGATAAATGTCAAAGGGAAAGAGAAATTCAACCACCCCGGAATCAAAGATACGCTTGACCTCGTATTCATCGTGGGCCACATCGCGCTGATAGATATAGTTGAGGTAGGATTTGTTGGTATGAAGAATAAATTCGATGCGCATTCCGCCGGTGCGGGCAAAAAACTTCAGCATCGAGGTCTTGCCGGAACTGCCGGTGGCCCTGCTGGTGTACTCGCCGCCGGTCAGGGTGTCGGAAATATCCTCCAGGGTCATGAAGGACTCCGCGCGCGCGGCGCTTCTGGTCAGGTGACGCACAAAGCGCTTCACATCATTGACCGAATTAAGCACCGCCATCAACCCCAGTTCATCATCCACGGCCGAGGCTGGATTTTTTTCATTCTTGCGCAACAACTTGAGGACCTTGGCCGCCGGCTCTTTTTTCCGGATTGTGACATAAATGGGAATATCCATATTATTATCACGAAAACGGCGCCGCTTGACCAAGGTCAGCTTCTCCCCCGAACCGGGCACGACCTCTCGCGCCTCGTCCTCGGAGAGTACCTTGACCGACTCACAACTGAAGTCTTCCGCCCTATGGACACTGTAGAGATAACGAATATCGAGATCGCCGATCTTGTAGCCCGGGCTCCAGACATAGGCATTCAGAAACCGGAGAAAATCGAGAAACTTCTCTGCGATCTTCGTTTCCCGCTCCCTCTGGTCTATGGAACCGGCAAGCCCCATCAGCATCAGTTTGCGCTTCGCCTCGAAACGCGCCTTCTTATGATACCGCTCATCAAAAATCATCAACAAGAGTTCGACCGGATCCCAGGCAGTGACGATCTCATTGGTCGTTTCGATGTGCGCGCTGTAGGGCGCCAACACCTTGGCCTGGAGAGACCGGATGACATCATCGGCGGTGCGTGCATAATCCTGAAGATGGCGAATCAGCTCATCCTGTGACCCACCCAGACCAAACATATTCCCCAGCAGCACGTACGCGCGCTCCGCGGCTCGCTCTCGCAAGCGCTGGTCGTGAATCAGTATGAGAATTTCATCGAAAGTGTTGACGCCCAAAAGATCGAAAATCTGGTTGCGGACGGAACGATATTTCGTCTTCAGCAACTGATTTCCACGGATCCTCACAACCCATTGCTTTGCCTCCCGGGAAAAGGGGTGCGTAAGGGGGGGATCATCTTCAACGGCAAAGGGACCGTCTTGAAGCGTAGCGGAAAAAACAGACTGTGGGGTGAGAATAAACATGGCGGCCAGCTCTGGGATGGATCAAAATCAGCACGGACCGGCCGGATCGATATTCAGGTAATCAAAGAGATGAAATTCCGCAGCAGAACGGACAAGTCCGCCGCCATCTCGTCAGCCAGCCCCTGGGCATCCTCCATCAAATCCCCGGCAAAGTACTGTCCAAGCTGTGCTCGCTCGATGAAGCCTTTGCCATGCTGCAGCCACTGGTCCAGGTCATCAGGAATTCTGGCATAGTTATCGCATTGCAGCCCAATGATGTGAGGGCGCCCCTCAAGACAGCATGCTTCTACCATGCAATCCTTTGAGGTGGCAAGCAAAACCATGTTTCGCGGAAGCGGTGATTGCACGACCTGCTCATGCCATTTAAACAGCTTGCAGGGGGTGCGCACCCCCTGAAAGAGCGGATGCTTTCGCCCTTCATGGGTGATATGCCCCTCGATGATGCCGAGACTGGGAACATGCCCGGGACCGATAACAGCCCCAACGGCTTCCGCCAGCAGATGATAGCCAAGGTTAAAACCGAGGCAGGGCTTGTTGAGATTCACCCAGGCCCGCACCAGCCGCTTTTCTTCGCTCAAAAAGGAACATCGATCAACCTGGCCAACCTCGCAATCGCCCCCCAAGAGAATCAGGGCATCGAAATCAGCGAAGTCGGCGGCACTCTCCCGCCACATCTGCACCACACGCAGAGAAACACCCGTTTCACGAGCCACCCGCCATATTACAGATCCGGGATTTTGCCATTCTGTATGCTGTAATATCAGAATCTTATTGCTCATCAGACTCTCTACGCAACCCCTCATCGTTTCGCCTAAGGGGGAGGGAGCTGCCCCGCAGAGAGGAGGAGGACGGGGCAGCCGGTTGGAGGAGGGAGGTAAAACGGAATTCTCAACAGCAGAAAACGAGAGGAACGTTGAACAGCTTCAGGTCATCATCTACACATGCATCCATTTACGTATAATCCAACGGGCTTATCGCTGTACCGCTTCTCTCGACCCCACCCGCCATGATCGAGATAACCTCTGAATACAAATTACATGCCAAATGATCACAGAACACAGTCATTCAATCCAACCATTTAAAAACACATACTTTTACAACATCAATTCACCATGACAGCCCAAATCGCCAACTTTTAAAAACCTATTTTTGTATTATTTTAAAACTCAAGATTGCAAAAATGTGCAATTCGTCCCCTCGAGAGCAGAGTTTTCACTTTGACGAAGCCCCAGCCCCCTGCTACCATAGCACAGTTGCACATAGCCCAGGGCCAAAGCCCTCAAAAATCCTCGTAGCCCCCCCCGGCCTACGCACCCAGGAGTCGCCAGTGAACTTCAGCGCTGTTATTGATTCAGTCCAAGGCAAGATAGGATCCTTCCTTGAGCCCCTTGGCCGTCTGCTCGAACAGAGCAAACTGCCGGAGCAGATCAAGGCGGTCGATTTTCCGGGATTGTTCTCCAACCCCTGGTTCCTCGTCCCCTTCATCGCCCTTGTCGGCTACCTTTTGTACAAAAAGGCATTTCGCGATTTGATTATTCTCGGATCCGTCCTTGCCCTCTGGTGGACATCGGGCACCGAGTACATGCAAACCCTGGTCGTCAACGGCGAACTCCAAGTCAACAAGGTGCTGCCCGTACTCTTTGGCGGCGCAGCAATCCTCGGCTTGATCATCTACCTGCTCTTCGGCCGCTCAGACTAAAGCCCCATCCCCGCACCCCAGCACAGCATGCCGCCAAAAAAATCATCCAAATACCGCGACGCCATTTTTGTGGTCACCGAAGAACATGCCTGCCCGATCTACAATATCGGCGAGGAATTCAAGGTCGAGAACAGCAGCCTGAAGGTTCCGGAGGGAAAAGCCGCCTGCCTACTGATGGTTCAGGAACTCATGGCCGCCATCTCGGAACGCAAGAGCATGAAGCAATTCTCCCCCTACGGCGTCCAGAAACTGAGTTTTGAATGCGGCGGCTGCACCGGACTTATTCGTTTTGAATTCAAAAAAGAAAAAGAGTTCGCCACGCTGCAGATGAAACTGCTGGCGGCAGCCGAACAGCGGGCGAAAATGCGTCATCTCGACAAATTTTACGACCTGCTTCGCCAACTGGACATTTTCGAGCCGCTTGACGACAACAGCCTGCGCGACCTCTCCGGCCAACTCAAACTCAAAGATTACGACGCCAACAAGGTCATCCTCAAAAAAGGAGATCCCGGCACGCACCTCTACATCGTGCTCGAAGGCAAGGTGGCGGTTATCGGTGACAGCGGGCAAACGCTTTCAGAAATGGTCACCGGCAGCATCTTCGGCGAGATGAGCCTCCTGTCCGGCGAACCCGTCACCACCACCATCCATTCGCGCGAAAAAACCAGACTCGCCTCCCTCTCGAGCAAGGATTTCAAACACGTCCTCAACCGTTACCCCATCCTCCAGGTTTTCTTCTACCGGATGCTCGTCGAACGCGCCCAAGCCAACACCATGCGGGCCGGCACCATCAGCTCCGGCATGAGCGGCCGCCTCTCCGACATCAACGCAGTCGAACTCTTCCAGCTGATCAACTCCAGCCAAAAATCGGGCAAGGTCATCCTCTCTTTGGACGACGGCAACGCCGAGGTCGTCTTCAACGAGGGTGAACTCATTAAAACCAGTTACAAAAACCTCTCCGACAAAGATGCATTCTTTGCCCTCCTTGCCAAAAACGACGGCAGCTTCACCTACACCTCCGGCCTGAACGACGCGGAAAAACAACTCCCCGTCCTCGGAGGCTTCATGGGCCTGATCATGGAAGGCATGCGCCGCGTCGACGAGCAGAACGAATAGCCCCCTCACTTTCTGTGCAAATTGTGCAAATATGAAAATATTTGCACATCGATTTATTTTCCTATATACCGCAAGTACAGGTAGTCTCATTTTTCAATTTTCCATAGGGAGTGTTGCACCGACAAAAGCTGTACGAAGAAAATAAACCGTTGAGGAGGTGGCAAATGAAGTCAAAGGTTGTGGCGAGCAACGAGAGTTTGTTGAATGGCGTGACTCGAAGAGATTTCATGAAATTCTGTACGGCGGTGGCTGCGACCATGGGGGTGCCGATCACCTCGGTTCCTCGAATTGCCGAAGCGGTGACTTCGCCCAAAAGGCCTCCAGTTATCTGGCTCTCCGGCCAGGAATGTACAGGCTGCGTCGAATCCCTGCTGCGCACCGGCCATCCCTCCATCGAAACCCTTATTTTCGATCTTATCTCCCTCGAATATTCCGAAACCCTCAACGCCGGCTCCGGCCACCAGGCCGAGGCGGAACGGGCAAAATCCATCGAAGCCAACAAGGGGAAGTTCATCCTCGTGGTTGATGGCGCCATTCCGGTCAAGGACAAGGGGATCTACTGCCAGATCGCGGGCAAACCGGTCTTGGATATCCTCAACGAAACCGCCCCGCTTGCCGCCGCAGTCATTGCCATCGGCTCCTGCGCCGCCTGGGGTGGCGTCGCCGCTGCCGATCCCAATCCAACCGGTGCAACCCCGGTTCACGAAGTACTCAAATCCAAAGGGATTGCGGTGGTCAATATTCCCGGATGCCCGCCCAACCCGTACAATTTCCTCTCCACGGTTATCCATTTCCTGACCTTCAACAAACTGCCGGCCTTGGATGACAAAGGACGCCCCAAATTCGCCTACAGTCGCCTCATCCACGAAAACTGCGAGCGCAGGCCTCATTTCGATGCCGGCCGCTTTGCCGAGGAGTTTGGCGACGCTGGCCATCGCCAGGGTTACTGTCTCTATAAACTGGGCTGCAAAGGCCCGGAAACCTACAACAACTGCTCCACCCTGCCCTTTAACGACACTCCCGGCTGCTGGCCCGTTGCCACCGGCGCCCCCTGCTTTGGCTGCTCCGAAGAAAAGGTTGGCTTCCACAGTCCACTGTTCTCCAAAGCCAAGGTCATCTTCCCCACACCACCTGCCCAGCCCCCTGAGGCCCTGCCTGCCAAAGGCAGCGGTGCCAAAAACTTTGCCTATGGCGTGGCCGGTGCAGCCGTCGGCGCAGCCGCCGTTGCCCTGGCTCAACGTGGCGGCGACAAGGAAGACTGATCTTTGCTGAGGAGCAAAAACTATGGCAATCAACAGACGAGATTTTCTCAAATTTTCGGCGGGTGCCGGACTGATGGCGACGGCGGGGGCCGCTCCCACCCAGGCCTCACCGCGGGGCGAGCTCTCTCCTGACGCGGTCGGCATCCTTTACGATGCAACCCTCTGTATCGGCTGCATGTCGTGTATGGTCAACTGCAAGAAGGCCAATGCCGAACCCGGAGGCGCCCTCTACCACCGGGAAACAGCAGGCACCATTCCCTATGAATATCCCGAGGGCGATCCCATCTACGACGCCCCCAAAAAACTCTCCGCCCACACCCTCTGCGTCATCAAGGCCTACCAGGATGACAGCCCTACAGATCGCCGCAAAGACGGCCCAACATTCTCCTTTATCAAGCAGCACTGTCTCCACTGCCTGGAACCGGCCTGCGTGTCGGTCTGCCCGGTGGCGGCCCTGCAGAAACAGCCCGGAACCGGCATTGTCACCTACAACAAAAACCGCTGCTTCGGCTGCCGCTACTGTCAGATTGCCTGCCCCTTCGGCATTCCCACCTACGAGTGGCACAAGGCTTCACCCTCGGTGGTCAAATGCCAACTGTGCAACCACCGCTATGCCCAGGGCAAGTACTCCGCCTGCTGCGAGGCCTGCCCCACCGGCGCCTCGATCTTCGGCAAGGTCAAGGACTTGCGGGAAGAGGCGAAACGGCGTCTGACACTCAAACCAGGTGAGACCTATGCCTACCCGGTGAAACGGGTTGACGGCGACGAACGGACCGATCAGGTGGTCAAAGACTATGTCGATCATATCTACGGCATGGAGGAAGCCGGCGGCACCCAATATCTCTTTCTCGCCGGGGTCGACTTCGACAAACTCGGATTCAATCCCAAAATCACCAATCAGGTTTACCCTGATTTCACCTGGGATTACGTCTCCCACGTGCCTGCACTGATCGCCACCCTGTTGATCGCCGGCACAGTGACCCGTATCGCCACCCAAAAAATGGAGAAAAAGAAAATCGACGATGAGAAAGGGGACGCCGCCTGAACCGTTCGGAGATCCCATCTCGCAAATATTTCATGCATCTCATTCCCTTTCTCACAAGGCGTAAAGGAGAACACCATGGCCCAAAAAATCACCATTGATCCTGTCACTCGAATTGAGGGGCATCTGCGCATAGATTGCGAAATCGATAACGGCAAGGTTACCAACGCATGGTCATCCGGGCAGATGTGGCGCGGTATCGAGATCATTCTCAAAGGCCGCGACCCGCGTGAGGCCTGGGCATACACCCAGCGTATCTGCGGCGTCTGCACCACGGTGCATGCCATGGCTTCGGTTCGTGCGGTGGAAGACGCACTCAAACTGGAAATTCCGGCCAATGCCCATTTCATCCGCAACCTGATTGTCGGTGGGCACGGAATCCACGACCATATGGTCCATTTCTATCAACTCTGCGCCCTGGACTGGGTGGATATCGTCTCCGCGACCACGGCGGATCCCAAGGCAACCGCGGCCCTGGGGCAAAAACTCTCGGACTGGAAGGGCAACAGCATTCAGGAAATCACCGCGGTTCAGGACCGGCTGAAAAAATTCATCGCCAGCGGCCAGTTGGGCATCTTTGCCAGCGGCTACTGGGGACACCCGGCGATGAAACTTTCCCCGGAGGTCAACCTCCTGGCCGCGACCCACTACCTCCAGGCCCTGGAGTACCAACGCAAAATCAACAAGGTGGTGGCTATTCTCGGGAGCAAGACCCCACACATCCAAAACCTCGCCGTGGGAGGTGTGACCAATCCGATCAACCCCGACAGCCCGGCCAACCTGACCCTTGAGAAACTGTTCCACATCAAAACCCTGATCGACGAGGTCGGCGACTTCATCAACCAGGCCATGCTCACCGATGTAGCCGCCATTGGCGCCTTTTATGCCGACTGGACGCAATACGGTGCCGGCGTGCTCAACTACCTCTCCGTGCCCGACATGCCCATGGACAGCAAGGGGACCCGATACGCCCTGCCCGGCGGATTCATCCCAGGCGGAGATATCAGCAAATTTGCCCCCATCAAGAGCCAGCAGGACAAGGTACTCTACGATTCGATCAAGGAATCGATCAAACACTCCTGGTACAACGGCAACTGGGATCGCTCGCCCTACGAGGAGGATACCGTGCCCAAATACACCGGCTATGAGTACGACAACAAATATTCCTGGGTCAAGTCGCCCACCTTCATGGGCCAACCCGCCCAGGTCGGCCCGCTGCCACACGTGGTAGCCATGTATCTTGCCGGTCACGCCGTCACCAAACAGCTGGTCGACCAGACCCTGGCAGGCGTCTCGGCCATCGCCGGAACCACGGTCGGCATCGGTGCTCTCCACTCCACCATCGGTCGCATTGCCGCCCGCGTGGTCCGCTGCGCGGTGCTGCACGATGCCATGAAGGGACAGTGGCAGGCCCTGCTCGACAATATCGGCAAGGGAGATCTCGACACCTTCAACGCCCCGGTCTTCCCGCGCGGCGAGCAACGGGGCACCGGCTTCCACGAGGCGCCCCGAGGCATGCTCTCCCACTGGATCGTGATTGAAAACGGCAAAATCAAGAATTACCAGGCGGTCGTCCCCTCGACCTGGAATGCCGGCCCCCGCAACAGCCAGGATGCCCTCGGCCCCTATGAGGCTTCACTTTTGGGCAATCCAGTGGCCGATGCGGAGCTGCCGCTCGAGGTGTTACGTACGGTCCACTCCTTTGACCCCTGCCTGGCCTGCGCCATCCACCTGGTGGATGGTCAAAAAACACCGTTAGCAAAGGTGAAGGTCCTATGAGCCAACAAAAGGTCAAGACGCTGGTGTTGGGCATCGGCAATCTGCTCATCGGCGATGAAGGGGTCGGCTGCAAAACCGCAGGTGAACTTGCGCGCCGATACTCCTTGCCGGAAAGCGTGGAGTGTGTGGACGGCGGTACCGCCGGATTTGAACTGCTGAGCATGATCGATGACAAGGAGCATCTCATTCTCATCGATGCCCTAAAAAACGATCAACGGCCCGGAACCGTGGTTCTGGTCGAGGGAGAACATGTACCCAAGGCTTTTCTCGCCCGGACCACTCCACACCAGTTGGGCATCTGTGACGTGCTCGCTGCAGCCCAACTCAGCGATACCATGCCAAAAAGTCTGACGCTCTACGGCATCGAACCCAAGCAGCTCGAGGTCGGAATCGGCCTTTCTCCGGAAGTGGAGGCCGGTATGGAAAAAACCATCGGAGCAGTTGTGCAGCAACTCCGTCACTTTGGATATGAGGTGAACCCCTATGGAATCCAATCCGAATATTAAAACATGGACACCGGCCACCATCGTCATGGTGGCGCTGATCATTCTCGGCAGTGGAGTCGCCGCCTATCGCCTCCTGTTTGGCTTGGGAGCGGCCACCAACATGAACGATGGCTTCCCCTGGGGGTTCTGGCTGGGCCTGGACGTCCTCGGCGGGGTGGCCATGGCCGCCGGCGGTTTCATCATCGCCTGCGCCGTCTATCTCTTTAACTGGAAGAAATACCGCCCCATTGTCCGCCCGGCGATTCTCACCGCCTTTCTCGGTTACCTGATGGCGGTGGCCGCGATCTTTCTTGACATCGGTCACCCCTTCCGCCTTCCACATCCGATGTTCATGTGGCAGTATCACTCGGTCATGTGGGTCGTGGCGATGCATGTCATCTTCTACACCACGACCCTGGCACTGGAGTTCAGCCCCATGCTCTTTGAGCGGCTGGGCTGGCAGAAGGCGCGAAAAGCGGTGGGCAAAGTGATGGTGGGGGCGGTCATCTTCGGCGTCATGCTCTCTACCCTGCATCAATCATCTCTGGGTGCGGTCTTTCTCATCGCTCCTGAAAAGATGTCGCCGCTGTGGTGGGACACCAAACTGCCCTTTCATTTCCTGGTCTCCGCGGTGGCCATGGGGCTTTCCATGGTCAGTTTTGAAACCATGCTCAGTGCCAAATTCCTGGGGCACAAGGTCGACAAGGAAATCTTCTTTGGCCTGGCCCGCGGGGTGCTGATGGTGCTTGTTTTTTACCTGCTGCTCAAACTCTACCAACTCTATGCCGTTGCCAGCCCCAAGATGGCATTCGATGGTTCGGTGGAGGGCAATATGTATGTACTGGAGATGCTTATCGGAGTCATTCTGCCGATTGCCATCCTCAGCGTTAAAAAGTTTCGCACCAACGTCAACACGGTTTTTTCAGTCAATATACTGGTTATCACCGGCGTTCTTTTAAACCGAATGAATGTCTGCCTGTTCTCCTTTGAGAGCTACAACACCTGGCATGGTGCATCCTACTCACCGTCGTGGAAAGAATTCCTGGTCTCCCTGGGGATCATCTCCCTGGGCGTGTTCCTCTACAAGATGTCGGCAAAGCACCTGCCGCTTTTTTCCCACTAACCTGAGGTCAAGGAGGGATGTTTGATGCAGCTGTTCATACGATACAGTCAATCAGCGGCCATGGCCCTCGCCGTTCTCGCAGGACTGTTGATCATCTCTCAGGGAGGCAGCCAAGCCGAGGAGGGTTGCGGGCCGATGGTGGAAAATAAATGCAGCAGTTGTCATTTCGTCACCCACATCTGCGCTAAAATCGATCAAGGCAAAGGGAGTTTCTATTGGAAAAGAATCATTGAGAACATGGTGATCAGCGGCATGGTTGCCACCGACAAGGAACAGGGGCAGCTGGTCCAATGCCTGGCATCCCCGGATACCAAGGTCCGGGCGCTCTGTCCCAAGCCCTAACCGTTGGCCAAAGGTAATTTTTTTGGGGGAACGAGTGCCTCGCTCCCCTTTCTTCTTCCCCCTCAAGGACTCCCACGCGGCGGTCGAAGAAATGGTGCTTCCGCCGAGGCTGAACACTTGACAACAGCCCGAATTTCCTTCACTCTATGCACATGAAAACAACAGAGAATGTTGTCGACAATCCCATCGTGGTCGTCGATGACAACCCGGTGGTGGTCAAACTGCTTGAATCGATGCTGATCCGCGAGGGGTTTGCCGTGCAGACCGCGGCCAGCGGCCATGAACTGCTTGATCTGCTGGAGACCCTACAGGCGGACTTGATCCTTTTGGACATCGATATGCCCGGAATATCGGGAATTGAAACCTGCAAGCGGCTCAAGGCCAATCCCCGCACCTGTGAAATCCCGATCATCTTTGTGACCGCGAGCAACGACAAGGAACACATCATCGGCGGATTCAGTGCAGGTGCCCAGGATTACATCATCAAGCCCTCCACCAAGGAGGAGCTGCTGGCCCGGGTACGAACCCATCTGGCCCTGCACAAGAGCCAACAGGCGCTCAAGGCAAGTCAGGAGATGTATCGCCAACTCTCCTACATCGACGATCTCACCGGCCTCTATAACACCCGCTATCTGTATCGGGCCCTGCAGCGGCAGCTCAACGAACATCCACAGCAAGCGCTCTCTCTTGTGTTTATGGATATCGATTCCTTCAAGCAGGTGGTGGACACCTACGGACATCTCAACGGCAGCCGGACCATTGCCGAGCTGGCTGCGGTGGTAAAGCCGCTTTTAGCGGAAAACTGCTTTGGGGTGAGCTATGGAGGCGACGAATTCGTCGTTGTCCTGCCCGGTCACGATCGCCAGGCCGGCGGCCAGAAGGCCGAACAGATTCGAAGTGCCATTGCCGACAATCACTTCCTGAGCGATCAGCAGCTGGAGTTGCACATCACGGTGAGCTGCGGCGTGGCCTCCTATCCGGAGGATGCGGAGACCATGGTCGACCTGCTGGGCAATGCCGACCATGCCCTGTTTGAAAGCAAACGCCGCGGTAAAAACGGGGTGGTAACCTATGCGCAGATGCAGGCCCTCCCCCAGACGGACGAGTTTCTGCCGGTGGAGGGGCGCTGAGCACAACGCTCAGCCCCCTGCACAAACTTACTTTTTCCCTTTTTTCTTCTTTTTCGTTTTCTTTGGCTTCCCCTTCCCCTTGCCAATCCCCTTGGGCTCTGTTGCATCGCGATCTTCCTGCTGAAACTCGGAAAACCAGGAGATATAGTTATGGACGTCTGCAGGCATGCGGGCATTGACCCAGGTCGCCAAGTCCTCCATGGCCTGGTCCATGGTGCGGGACTCGGCCTGCTCCACCTGATCCATGGCAATAAAGGCCTCGGTCACAATCCCTTTGTCAAAGGCCTCTCGGATGGTCGCCATGGATTCTTTCGGGTGGAGATCGCACAGGGTCGCGGTCAAATTGCCCCAAAAATAGGAGTCTTTGGCCGCCTC